>CAZGFD010000017.1:0-78183 GCA_964525045.1 uncultured Nitrospiraceae bacterium
TTTCAACAAGTCGGGCAAGGAAGCGGTCCGGCAGCAGGTGGAAGAGCCGATTTACATTCGGCCGGCCGAGCGGGTGAATTGGCTATAGGAAGTCAGCCAAAGTCACAGCGTTCTCAAAGAAAGCAGGGAGCAGGCATTCTGCTCCCTGCTTTCGTGTTTTTGGGTCTTAACATATCTTCTTATTTTTTCTCCTCCAGAGCCTACAAGACGGCACGCATATCCATACGAAGTTCTGAAATGTCAGGATCAGCCCTGGGGTCCGCATTCAATCATGGAATGGTATTGAATGAAGATATGATTTCTTCCACAACACCGAGGGCCAATCTTTAGAATACGGAGTCGTGAGCCCAATTAAACCACTCACGAACAAGTTACACAGATAGACATGCGAATTCCATCATAAAACCTTCTATGAATCCCCACTGGCCTTTTTGAGGCGACGATCCAAGGCAAATCTTGTTAACCCCAGGTGCTTGGCGGTCAAGCTCTTGTTAAAGTCTGACAACTTCAAAACTTGTTCAATGAGGGCTAATTCGATATCTGCCAAAGTATGTTGCCCCACAGCCATTTCAATCTTTATGACTGGTTCCTTGTGTTTTTTGTTCAAAGCCCTTACCGGGGTGTCACCGGATTCATGAAGGTCCCGTGGAAGGTCGGCAGGGGTAAGAGTATTTCCTTTACAAAAAATAACGGCCCGTTCAATGATGTTTTCTAGTTCCCGGATATTTCCAGGATAATTATATCCTTCAAGTAAGGTTCGGGTTTCGTCATCAATATCAATGACATTTTTCCCAACTTCCTTCGAAAACTTAACTAAAATTCGGAGGCTCAACGGAATAATATCTTCTAACCTGTTTCTAAGCGGGGGTAATTTCAGAGAAATCACATTAAGCCGAAAAAACAAATCTTCTCGAAAATTTCCCTGAGAAATCTCCTTTCGCAAGTCTCGATTTGTCGCCGCAATCAAACGAAAATTAACTTCAATTTCGTCTCGACCACCTAACCGCTTGATAGACCGCTCCTGAAGCACCCGAAGTAACTTGGACTGCATCCCCAAATTTAAATCGCCGATTTCATCCAAAAAAAGTGTTCCGCCCTCAGCCTGCTCGCACAGGCCCAGGGTCCGTTGGACCGCTCCTGTGAACGCCCCTCGTTCATATCCAAACAGTTCGCTTTCAAATAATTCTTGAGGTATGGCCGTGCAATTAACCCCAACAAAAGGAGCATCTCCTCGGGGTCCGTTATGATGCAACACACGGGCCATGAACTCTTTACCCGTTCCGGTTTCCCCTGAAAATAAAACGGTAGTCTTGGAGTTCCGCGTCATTTCCTGTATCTGAGCAATCAACTCTCGCATGCTGGAACTTTCGGAGATGATATTATTCAAGTCGTACCGTCCCGCGACACCTTTCACCTCGAAATTGACCCGTCGACGCAACTCAAGAAATTCCAAAGCCCGATTGACGACTGGATCCACACTGGCCAGATCCACGCTTTTAATGAGGAAATCATAGGCTCCCAGTTTCATGGCATCAACGGCATCCTCAACGGTTCCATAGGCCGTTAATAAAACAACCAAACTTTGAGGGGCTTTCAGGCGAACCTGTTTTAAGGTTTCAATCCCATTCATTACCGGCATTTTCAGATCAAGTAAAATGATATCTGGGATATCATGATCAAGGGCATCCAGCAGCGCTTCTCCACCGTCAAAACTGCGAATTTGATGCTGGCGGCGAGATAGACGTCGGGTGATGGAGCTGCGAACCACCTCATCATCATCAGTGACAAAAATCGTTGCTCGCATGAGTTACATACTAAAAAGTTGAGGTTGTTGTGACACCGGAAGCCATATGGACATAATAGTTCCCTTACCCAGCTGACTCTGAGCCTGCATATTCCCCCTATGGGCTTCGATGATATTTCGACAAATGGCTAAACCGAGCCCTGTACCCCGTTGCTTGCCCATCGTAAAAAAGGGATCAAAAATTCGAGGAAGGTTGGCCGGTGCTATTCCCTTTCCACTGTCTTGTATTTTGATCAAAAGCCCAAGTTCGCCGTCTCGTACATCTTGGGATATGATGATCCAAATGACCCCTTCAGGCGGTGAGGCTTCAATGGCATTTTGTATCGCGTTTAGCAATACTTGTTTCACTTGATCCCGATCGGCCTGAAGAAGGGGATGACCATCGGTAGGGGTGAATTCTATTCGAATATGTTTTGTATGCAAGGGCTCACTCAAGAGGGCAAGGGTTTCACGGACCATCTCACAAATCGAAAAAGAGACTAGGATAATTTCACGAGGTTTGGCATATTCAACAATTTGATTGACAATTTTGTCCAGTCTTTTTGTCTCCCGCAAAATGGTGTTTAAATCAGTGACCTTTGCATCATCATTTTGCATTTCTTCCAATAATAATGAAGTAGTCGATCCAATGCCAACCAACGGATTACGAATTTCATGGGCGATTCCCGCAGCTACCTGCCCCAACGTGGCCAAACGCTCCGCACGACTTAATTGGATCCGCATTTGCTCAAGAGCGGTGATATCGACGTTAAAACCTTGGTACACGACCATTTCACCTTTTTCATTTTTAATGGGAATAGCTCGGCTCAGGACCTTTCGGACCGATCCGTTTTCATGAAGAAAGCGATACACTTTTTCAAATGGGACTCCCTGCGAGACAGAAGTCGAAAAACCCCGGCGTACATCATCACGGTCAGCAGGATGAATGGTCTCCCACATTCCTTCTGGATCCAGCGAATCATCAGGATCTCTCCCTGCTAAGATCCAGTTTTGGCGATTGATAAAAATCATGTGGACCCCCTGCATGGTAAAGATTCCGATTGGGGCATGATCTACGATCCCACGGTATTTGGCTTCAGAAGCTGCAAGATTCTTGTAAAGAGCTCGAAGTTCGTTCTCAGACTGCTCGATTCGTTGAATGTGTTCACGAATTTGAATCGTCATCGCTTGCATGACCCTGGTGAGATCCCCGATTTCGTCCGATCGATCCAAAACAGGAACCTCAGGTATTCTTCCACCAGAAATATTCCCAACGGTTTTAACAAGTGCGGTGAGGGGCCCCGTAATGGACCGGGCAATAAGTTGGATGGGAATAATCATGAGAAACAGGGCCAGTCCTCCTCCTCCAATCACCACTCCCATCAGGTACGACCGGTCTTTGGAGCTACTTGCCAATGCTTGACGCAGCAACTCGACTTCTCGGCGATCGAAACGGTCCATTTCTTCGCGAATCGTTAACATTACGCGACGACCTTGTCCTTTTTTAATATAATCAATTGCTTCATCCTCATCTCCATCTTTGACTTTCTCTATTAAATCATCCTTTTCGTCAATTAATTTTTGAACCAGTTTCTGGACCTGTTCCACATGAATACGCAGTGCCTCTTCCTCTTTGACCATTTGTTGGAGGGACTGGCCAAGAGTGAGAACACGCGTTTTTGCCGCCTGGTAAGGTTGAAGGAACTGATCCTGTTTGGTCAGCACAAAACCACGGAAACCCGTTTCAAGATCTACCACAAGCCTCATATATTCTGCGGCCGCGCTTTGCACATGGTAGACATTATTAAG
Source organism: uncultured Nitrospiraceae bacterium (assembly GCA_964525045.1). Taxonomy (GTDB): domain Bacteria; phylum Nitrospirota; class Nitrospiria; order Nitrospirales; family UBA8639. Next base: position 3,593 of record CAZGFD010000017.1, read on the forward strand.
GCGATCTTCATCATGGGAAAATGTCTGCACACTTTTATACGTGACGTAACTGAGAACAATGATGGCCAATATTGGTACTGCCGAAACGAAAAGGAGTTTCCGTGCAATGGGCAAATTGGAAAAAAGATTGATGAGACTCATAAATTTATTGTGAGGCCTTTTGAACTAGAGAACGGTTAACGACAATCGTTCCCAAAAAATTTAGACTGGGGAGCTTTCATACGAAAAGGAATTCACACTTGAAGTGTACACTTTGTTAAGCAATTTCTTTGCCAAACTTTCAAACCCTATTATTGGGCCCACTGACAAACACCCAAACATGTCCAACGGCCAGGACACATTCATTGGTTTTCATGAACCTGAGCGTAATCGCACACCAACAATGGTTGAATTTCGCTCAATACTATACTCAGTTTTTTGGGCGCTGGGAAATAAGGAATCATAACTATTTGAATTTCCTAAAATTACTTACAATTCTTTTGATGAATAATATTGGCATATCCTTTGCTCCTTCAAATGAATCAGTTCAATAATTCCTCACTGAAATTTAGGAAATTCATAATGGAAGGTTTCACACTAGTACTGTTAGTGACGTGGGCAATCCTATCGCGCTTTTAAAAGGTTTTTACTTTTAAAAGGAGGCTATAATGGAACATGTCCCAATCATTGTTCTGTTGACGTTTCTCGTATTGAGTTGCCTTTCCAAGTTGGGCAAGCTCAATCCTTAAATGTTACTCCACGAATTTCTCCAATTCCCGGCCTTCCTTATCCCCCGGTCTTTGTTTTCTTAGGGAAACATCGGGAAATCTCTTTTTCCTCCTGGACAAATTTGACCTTTTCAGAAGGTCAACATTTTATTAATTGATTTGCCTATCCTGGAAAGTCGGGGTAAGTTTTGTCAGTAACCCCTCCTCCTCCAAACCCACCCTCTGTGGAAACCTCTCAAGGCATTAATCCTAAATATTTTTGTGTATGTGTGGTGTCCGGATTTGGTGGCTGGTATGATTACACTGGATCTATTCTGAATTTTCAAACACACCCTCTTGGTCACATAATTCCCTTTCCGTTCCTTGAATGGAAATCTCAGAGCGGGGACCCCATGAATGGAAATTCCCTAATAATTGTTATTCTCCTTGGCATTCTTTGTCTCGTCATCGGTTGGGAAATTGGAACTTGGACCTCCTCTACATCTGGCATCCCGCCTCGGGTTACTGCTGATTACATTCATGCAATTGTTGAAGCTGATCGGACTTTTTATACTCAAAACGTCGTGGAACGTATGGAAGCCATGCTTATTGTAAATGCATCTGAAAATTGGCGAGAGGAGAATAGTCTTCCTCTTCCCGCTCAATTTCTGCAGGAAGCCGCCCGGAATCTTCACTTTCGAACCAAGCCTTTCCGCTATCGCCTCATCAGTCTTTGGCCGATCAATCCCAGTAACGGCCCTACATCTGAAAAAGAACGCCGTGATTTGGAAAAAGTGGTCGAATATGGTGAAGTTGTAGAAACAGAGGTTGCAATCAACAACAAACGGTACTTTCAAGCCATTTATCCCGACCGAGCCGTGAGTCGATCTTGTGTGTCATGCCATAACACTCATTCAAAAAGTCCAAAACGGGATTTTACCCTCAACGAAGTTATGGGTGGCTTGGAGATTTTAATTCCTCTCGACGACGAAAAGGGGGGCTAACCTGTTTCCCCCATCAGTGATGACAAACAACCCGATCACTGAATGGGCCTGTAGTTGGGAGACTGGTGAGAGCTTTTCCGAAGGGTTTTCTGCCGCTGAGGACATTCCAATTAAGCATTTCCCCCTTTTATAGAACCCTTTCTTCTTCTTTTGTCCCTAGGCGGATATCCTCTAAGGTAATGATCTGATTATGGCAAGAAAGGACGGCTCGTTTGATGATTGTTTCCAACTCCCGAATATTTCCCGGGAAGCCATAATTGGAAAGCCAGGCTTTTGCTTGTGAATCAATCCCCTCGACCCGTCTCCCAATTTCCTTTCCATAATTATCAAGGATACGAAAACAAAGAGGAATGACGTCCTCTGTCCGATGTCGAAGGGGTGGAAGGTCTACTATGACCGCATTAGTGAGAAAATGGAATAACTCTTTATGAAATCGGCCAACATCGACCTCCTTGTTGAGGTCGCGTGAAGTGGCCGCTATGAGACGAAAATCCACATCAATGGCATCCCGACCGCCCATTCGGATGAGAGAGTGTTCCTGTAACGTCCAAAGTAATTTCGCCTGTATTGAAAGGGGTATGTCACCGATTTCATCCAAAAATAGAGTTCCACCTTCCGCTTGTTCACAAAGCCCAGGTTTTTCCTGAGAGGCGCCCTGAAAGGCGCCACGGACATTCCCAAATAACTGACGCTCAAATATATCTCCTTGAACGGCAGTACAGTTGATCCCAATGAAAGGTCCGTCTTTTCGTCCTCCGTTGTAATGAAGAACGTGAGCCATGTATTCTTTTCCAGTCCCCAGCTCTCCTCGAAGAAGAACCGGAGCACTTGGTTTATTCATCAATTCTTGGATAGATAAAAGAACCGTTTCCATATCAGGACTCTTGGCAATCACGTGAGTAACCGCATAACGTTCGGCCGTGTCTTCGATTTCAAGACTAACCCGCTGTTTTAACTTCAAGTATTCCAAAGCCCGGTTGAGGACAGGCGTCAAACCTTCTAAGCTGACGGTTTTAATTAAAAAGTCGTACGCCCCCAACTTCATCGCCTCGACCGCATCCTCAACTGTCCCATACGCAGTAAGAAGAATGACTAGGACGTGAGGAGCCTTTTTCTTAATTTCCTTTAGAGTTTCCAAACCATCCATGCCAGGCATTTTCAGGTCGAGCAATACGAGATCAGGAATTTCAAAATCCATACCCTCCAATAGTCCTTCTCCTGAAGCAAAACCCCGAATGTGGTGCTTGCGTCTGGATAATCGTCTCGTGAGAGAGGAGCGGACCGCCTCGTCATCATCCGTTACAAATATGGTTGCGCGCATAGACCTTCCTTTAAGAATAATAAATGAAGAAAAAAATAGGGAAACATTATTCAGTTGCGGTTTCCCCTACTCATGAGAAACAGCCGCCCGAGACATCTAAGGGATAATTGTCACAGTAGGCAAATACAATTTCCCCTTTAGTTAGTGGTGCGGCTTCTGTTTCGTTAAGCAAAGCCTATACCAAAACACCCGGGCACTGGCTGTTAGGAAAATTGTAAGTAAATCCGGGGTTCCAGCGAAATACTTTTCGCGCTTTTACTATTTAATGGCAATTAAACTGAGCAGATATGCACGCATCCCTCTGAGCGAAAAGACTTTCTTCCTGATGATCAGGATCATTCCAGACAATTTTTTTCGGTGACACGACATCCCCAAAACGAAATCCCTATGCCCATCCCCACCGTATTTTCCAAAAGGACAAAGTATGTGAGATATTCCTTTTCCCCACAGAAATTGCGACTAACTGTGAACAGAAGACTTCTCTATTGAAATCTTTGTTCTTTTCACTTTGTCAAAGAACTACCTTGTCAACGTGTGTTGACAAGGTTTATAGCGTATTTACCTAAAGTGGAGAGAGGTCATTGTACCCAAAGAATAGGCTGCCTATATCCACCTTCGGACCAATTCCTGAAATATCTCGCTATTCGGAGGATAGAAGTGGTCCCAATAATCTGAACAGCCCGATAAGTGGATATGCGTCCGGAAAGTTGGCATGATGTTGCCAACCATGAAAGGAGCGTATCATGAGCAGACGACCCCGTCGGAAACACTCATCAGCGTTTAAATCCAAAGTGGCCCTGGCCGCGGTGAAAGGCGAACAGACGATTGCCGAACTGGCTCAGCGGTTTGATGTGCATCCGAATCAAATCACCCAATGGAAGACTCTGCTCTTGGAGCGGGCGGCTGATGTCTTTGAGGGCGGAGACGCCGCAGCGGAGCCCGCTGTCGATGTGAAAGCGCTGCACGCCAAGATTGGGGAGCTCACGTTGGAAAATGATTTTTTAGGAGCTGCGCTCACCAAAGCGGGCCTGCTGAGCGCAAGACAATGATTGACCGCACGCACCTCTTATCCGTGACCAAACAGGCGAAGGCCCTGGGGATCAGTCGAGGCTGTGTCTACTACCAGCCCAAACCTCTCTCCGCGCGTGAGCTCACCCTCATGAATCGGCTCGATCGGTTACATGTGGAACTGCCGTTTGCCGGCGCTCGCATGCTCCGGGCTCTCTTGCGCCAGGAGGGCCTCACGGTGGGGCGCAAGCATGTCGCGACGGTGATGAAGCGCATGGGGCTGGAAGCGTTGTATCGAAAGCCGCGGACCACGCAGCGCCATCCCGCGCACAAGGTCTACCCCTACTTGTTACGCAACCTGACGATCACCCGGGCCAATCAGGTGTGGGCGATGGACGTAACGTATATCCCGATGGCCAAGGGGTTTGTGTATCTGGTGGCGGTGGTCGATTGGTATACCCGCCGCGTGTTGGCCTGGCGGGTGGCCATCACGCTGGACCTCCAGTTCTGCCTGGAGGCCGTTGAGGCAGCCCTAGCTCGCTTTGGGAAGCCCGAAATCATGAATACGGATCAGGGCAGTCAGTTTACAAGTCGCGCTTTTACGGACTTCCTCAAAGCCCAGGGGATTCGGATCAGTATGGATGGGCGAGGGGCCTGGCGCGACAATATCTTTGTCGAGCGTCTCTGGCGATCGGTGAAATATGAAGAAGTGTATTTATATGCCTATGAGTCGGTCACGGCCGCCAGAGCGGGGTTAGAGCGGTATTTTCAGTTTTACAACGGCCGCCGACCGCATTCCAGCCTTGCTGGCCAGACACCTGATCAGGTCTACTTGCATTCACCGCCGCAGCCCCAAGCGGCGTAACCCAGGAGGACGCAATCCACTTATCGAACGGGGAGGACCTGTTCAAAAAAACGGGGCCACTTCTGATCTCCGCTTTCGGGAGGACTCCCCTTTGAGCATTTTCGCACACTGGATGCCGTTCGAAACCGCTCCTTATCGATAAAAGGAAATTTTGTCAATAAATTATTCTCTATAACCTTTTGATTTAAATTGTTTTTATTCTTGTTTGCAATATGCCATTCTGGCATCTAGGTTGCTTTTGTAAAAATAGCCTGTCGAGAAACACCCAATAAAAGGGGTTGCTTAAAATGGAAGGGTTGGTTCTTCTTCTCATCGGTCTTTGGGCTCTAATTTATCGTTTCGCCTGATTACGAGGAATGGCATCCGGCCAGGAGTCTTCTCCCGGAAAATGCTTTTCGGTGTCGTTGTTCTTCTTAATCAGTGAAATGGTTTCTGCCGGAGAAGGGTTTTCGACCCTTTGAAGTTTTGGCCAACCATCCTGGGGATGCCGCAAGAACCATCCTCATTTCCTACCTCCACCATCGGGTTCTTTGGGAATGCTGAATTTCTTGAATTAAGTCTGGCTCTAGGAAATCTTGTTGTTCAGCATATTGGGGTATCATTTAGCACTTATTCATCCCCTTACTCGGCATTTCCTCTTACCTTGTAGTTTTCAAATGGTTGAACATTACCCTTTTCTCATTCAATGTAATCCATATATATATCGCTGTTCGACCCTCAGTTGGAATGATTTTTCTTTCTTTAGATCCCACCCAAACAACTTTCTCTTCGGTTGAGGAATTGAGAAAAGAGATCCAACCTCAAATCGAATTTCCAAAAATCTGGAACTTTTACCTATAACGGATAGGTCACGATAGTTTCGGAAGCTCCATATGAATTGGCACTCAACAAAAGAATATCTGGCAGATTTTAACCCCTGGCCCCGAATTCGGACCATGGGAACTAATATCCGCCAAGATATTTTATCTGGAGTCACGGTGGCATTTGTTGCTCTTCCCCTAGCCTTGGGATTTGGCGTTGCCTCAGGGCTTGGTGCCATTACCGGCCTTTGGGGGGCGGTAGCGGGAGGTATCGTCGGCGGACTCTTTGGAGGATCTCAGGTCGGGGTCAGTGGTCCCACAGGTCCGAAAACTGTCCAGCTTGCTGTGGTGATGCATGATCATATCCTTCCTAACGGCGAACCTGATCTGGTTTTTGCATTTGGAGTCGTCTTTCTCAGCGGATTGATTATGATTGCCATAGCCATGCTGAAGATGGGCCGTTTTATCTATTTGACTCCGTATTCAGTAATTTCCGGATTCATGTGCGGGATCGGAGCCATCGTGGTTATCATTGAACTCAATCCATTTTTAGGGCTTCCAGTACATTCATCAGTCAGAGATGCACTGCTCTCGATTCCGTACTCTTTGATGCATGTGCATTTTGATGCTCTCCTTGTCTCCTCGCTTACGCTTGGGTCAATCTTGATTTGGCCCAAGATCACAAATGCTTTGTGGCTTCCCTCCCCTCTTGTGGGACTCATGGTTGGGACCCTGGTAGCCTCTGGGTTGAATTTGAATATTGAGTTTATTCCCACCGTCCCGGTAGGCCTGCCAGAATTGTATTGGCCGACTTTGACCCAAATGGAGAATCTTGACAACCCCTTGGCCGCCACTCTCTCCCGTCTCGAAGAGATGCTCGCGCCCGCTGCCGCTTTAGCTGGGCTAGCCATTTATGACTCCCTTCTTACTTGCGTGGTCATTGATCAAATGAGCGAGGAGCGCCACAACAGTGACCAGGAAATATTTGGCCAAGGGATGGCGAATATGGCAGCTGGGTTGATCGGCGGGTTGACCACCGCAACCGCCACTATGCGAAGCGTGGCGAATATCAAATGCGGTGCACGGACGATTCTCTCCACAATTGTGCATGGGTTGGTGATACTCGCACTGGTCTTGGGGTTGGCACCCTTGGCCTCTTATATTCCAATGGCCGCTCTTGCCGGAATTCTCATGAAAGTCGGATACGATATTTTAGACTTCCGTGTATTCCCTATTTTGCGGCGTATCCCAACCGGATCTAAGATCACGTTCTGGTCGGTTTTCTTTCTGACGGTCTGGGTAGACCTCCTTGTGGCGGTGGGTATTGGATTGGCCATGGCTTTTTTTCTTTTTGTTAAACAGATGAGTGAAATGTCGAACACGAATATCGTTGGATTGAACCAAACCCAACAGGGAAGTATGGAAAACGTACCAGCTCATTTAAAACAACGAATCAGTATACTTCAGCCAGAAGGGCCGTTATTTTTCGGCATCGCCGATACCTTGTATCGACAAGTGGATCGCCTGGTTCAGTATGACGTCCTGATTATTTCCTTTGATCGAGTCCCCCTCGTTGATCTTTCTGGCGCCCTTTCCCTGGAAGATTTAATTCTTTTTGCTCAAAAGCGAAATACCAAGATTATCCTAAAAGGGTTGCAATCTAATGTTCGACGGGTTTTAACGGAACTTGGTATCCTGAAGAAAATCGAACGGGAAAATATCGTGGACGATTTTGAAGCCGCCCTTACACTGGCCACCAATTATATCACCCCACCTCACCTTAGTAAGAGTGAACTCGAAAACCAATCTGGCATCCCACTTGTTTTACCACCCCAATCAAAATAACTTGACCGTGAGAATATTTGGTAGGCGCCCCCTTTCCCTCTCTTTTTTTTTTAGTCCTCCTTGATTTTTCGATCCCTCCTTTCCACATATCACGATTACAATTGACAATCCCCGGGCCCTGACACAAAGGTGGTAGTCTATCGGAAACCGTACAAACATGATCTACGGTTAAAGCAGCAAAGGCTATTGAGACAATTCTCTTTCGGTTTCGGATCTCGGCAGTTAAGGTTAGGGTTCACCCCGCCAGAAAATGCCAGGAATCCAAACGAATCCAGGCCTACCTTTTGTTAGCTCTTTGAGGTTGTTATAGAGCGAAAATACCCAGCCCGAGCGTGCGAAAAAATCATTCTGCTCCTGAAAGGGGCAAGGCTTTCTGACCTTACATGGATCTTGCCCCTTATTTTCTTGGTTTTTTCGTCCTTTTCAGAAAACCTAATTCTGGAATAAAAATTGCTCCCGTTCAATGGCTACACGCAAGATTGAACATGATGCGGATTGAGCTATCCCATCGAAACGATTTAGTTTGAGCGAATAACTTTTGGAGGGTCAAAATCCTACCTCATTGAAAGGGAGGTCAAGACGTGAGTTTTGAAGAAACCTTAGCCATCGATTTTCCAACAGCTCTGAAATCTGCCAATTTTGTCAAACGGGCGTCAGAGGCATTACAGGCCTATGGGTTCCGAGCTTCAAATGCCATTGCCTGTGTCAGCGTATGTCGAGATGAACTCACGCGTCCCTTCGTAGAAGAAATCCAGAACAGCTGGGACCGTGTCTTCGATTTTTCTAGCTTAGCGAGCATGTTGTACTTAGGAAGAACCGGATTCGAAGCGGCGAATCACCATGCGCCAAATGAAGGTGGCGTAGAACGGATGATCTACTTTGCCTTCCCTCACATTGGTATTGATTCTGCGGGTGAAATTGGCAACTGTTTCCGGTCGGGCCGAACGGATGTCTCGCACGCCTGTGGCGCCCTTTTCGGATTGCAAAGAGAATTAGCCAATGGCCCCATAAAACTGGACCTCGACTCCGATGACATCGAACACAGCATTCTGAAACAACGGCTCTTTCGAAAACTCATACCTGGAGAAGCCCCAGATCTCCTAACCCTTACCATGAAGGTCCGTGACGTGATTCTCGAAGACTTGGAACGAATGATTCACCTAACGGTGGATACAACTCGTAGTCATTACGCGGTCCTGACGGGGATCCAGATTCATGGGCCAAACAACCAGACCTTTATATGGCCAGGTGTCATGTACGCTGTTGTCAATCAAAAGCGACTCGAGTTCTCTTCTGCCCTGAGTGAGTCTTCTTCGGATCCTTTTACGTTGGGAAGTCAGACGAGCCATCAAGAGATCCCTTCAAGGAATCGCTTGATGTCCGGGATCCTCTCTACCAATTCTTTGTGCTAACCGCTTCTTCACCCACCCTGCAATATGGTCATAACCAAAGGCTCACCTTCTCCCCCTGCCAGCTATTCGTTGAGATGATTCTTCTGCCCAGGATGCAGGGTAAGTTGGTGACGCTGAACCGGCTTCGACAATGGGCAATCTTGGTAAAACGGGGTGTGTGCGGGGTCAATTTTACCTCTCTTGATCCTCGTGGGTCATGGTATGCAAACCTGGTGGCAGTGCTGGTAGCAGCCTATGCGTTCAGACTCGTCGATCTGATACCAGATTTTATTCCTGTCATTGGGTTTCTTGATGATCTAATATTTCTGCCACTGGGCATCTGGCTAGTGATTTACCTGATACCGGCTGAGCAAATGGCCGAACACAGGGCTGCTGTCGAAAAAACTGCCGATTTGCCAAAAATTTTAGTGATGGCCGTGTAGATCATAATTTTGTGGATGATGGTAATGCCCTTTTAAGGCTCCGGAGAGATTGTCAGATTGAACAATTGATTTCGGTACGTGCCCACTTAAATAAAACCCTTTCCCCCAGAATTTTGATGCCACCATTCCTCGCTTTCGAATTTGATCCACTCTACACATAACGCCGAGGCAGAGGCACTTACGGAAGGTCAAATACCCTTCTGTGAAAATCAATGTTCAAAGTCGCCCCAGGCACGAAGTGCAAGAACGCTCGATTTTCGTGCATTCCCGACACTCACGATTCTGATACAACTATGAATACAGAGGATTCCGGGTTTCATAACGATGGCATGGCTCTTGCTCAAGAAAAAGTAAGGGAGCGCCCTTTTGCCAGTTTTAAAATGTGGACGATTGTGCAATGCGTAAGATTTGTCCTTTTCAACCGAGGGTCGGTATCCACGAAATCTCTACCTTTCTTTTTGTTTTTCCTCCCGTTGGGAATTGGAGGAAATCGCACAGGCAGAAACAATACCTTTGGACACCAATAAAATAAAAGGAGTGACCGACATGACTCAAAATCAGGGAAACGCGCATCTCTGGTCCATCATCCTCGCTGGCGGTGAAGGGAATAGAACCCGCCCTTTTATCGAACAATGGCTGGGATTTCACCTGCCAAAGCAATATTGCACCTTCGTCGGGACTCGCTCAATGCTTCAGCACACCCTTGATCGTGCCGATCGTCTTTCCCACCCCCACCAAAAAGTGACGGTGATCGGCCGGACTCATCGGCACCTCGCCTGGGAACATTTCGAGCAACCAATGGCCGGACAGGTTATCCTGCAACCCAAAAATTGCAATACTGCGGCAGGGATTTTTCTTCCGCTGACCTATGTGCTGGCGAAGGATCCCCATGCCACGGTCGTTGTTTATCCGTCTGATCACTTTATATTTCCGGAAGATGGGTTTGTGAAAACCGTTCAACAAGCCATTCGTGCTGCAGAGACGTTGACGGACCGTCTTATCGTCCTTGGTGTCCGGCCTACTTGCCTTGAACTGGAATATGGGTGGATGGAGAGGGGGACACTCATTGGGTGGAGCAATGGAGCCCGCATTCACAAAATCAAATCGTTCATTGAAAAACCCGATGCTATTCAAGGGCTCACTGCCTTGGCCAGTGGCACTCTCTGGAATACTTTAGTTGTCGCCACAAAAGGCCAGACTCTTTGGAATCGAGGATGGGAGTGTTTCCCGGAACTAATGGACGGATTTGCACGATTGAGACAGGCGATAGGCACCGCGAGAGAGAGTCAGATTCTTCAGGCTATTTATCAAGGTATGCCTTCCCGCAATTTTTCTTCGGATCTTTTGCAACGGATTCCTGAACGTGTCGGTGTGATCGAATTAGAAGGTGTATTGTGGAGTGATTGGGGGCGACCTGAAAGAATTGTTGAAACACTTGGAGTACTCGGGAAAAATCCAGCCTTTTCAACAGAACATCTGGGTGATCGATCTCCCTCTTGGTATGCCAAGTCACAAGTAGGAGTATCGTAATGGCTAAAAATATTAATACAGCTAAGGAACCTAAAGACATACAGGGGAACGAATCAACTCCAAGACAAACAAAAGCCAGGCTGATCAAAAAGAGAGAGAACTCCTCCAAAGCCCCCTCCTCAGGGGGTCCAAATACAGGTGCAAGCACCACTGAGCCCTCTGATCAGGGTGCATCTCCACCATCTGAGGATCTCCATAGCCGCATAGCAATCCAAGCCCATGAACTCTATCAGCGTCGAGGCGGCCATCACGGGCAGGATTGGGCGGACTGGCTGGAAGCAGAACGTCGGATAATGTCGGGGGACCAGTAAAAACCGGTCGTTTCCAGTCTGAGACAAGAACCCGGGAGTGGTCTGTCGGGGGTCTTTCTATACCGACTCATTGGGTGACCTACCCCACACTCTGGTGCATCCCTTCCGTTGGTACAATCCAATGGCGAAAATTCATGGACTCGATCGTCACGAAGCTCTGCCACATCATGGGTTGTGGTGTTTTCCCGAGAATCGTTGGTCATCCTGCGGTCAAGGCGAATGGTGGGCTTAACCATTGGCGTTGTAAGCCGTATAACAAGCGGGTCGGGTCTGCAAAACCTTTTTGGGGAGGAATTGCCTGTTTCCTTTTTAGCCAATCACGAACTGCCAGTCATAAGGGTCAATACCATTGCGGTGAGGTACATCAAGCTGATCCCCATAAATATTCCAAACGCGCATTGTATTCGGCGGGAAGGCGTATAAAAAATGGTGATGAGTGAAAAAATGACATATAACAGGGAACCAGCGGCCACCGCATAGAAAATAATTGAGAAATAAGGAGAAACAGTGAATCCACTGATGAGGGTACCTACACAGGTAGGTAGCCCAGCTAACAGTCCCATTAAGAACGTGTCTTTGATACCAGGTTTAGACCTTCCGGTTGCACCGATAATGGCAAACCCCTCTGTTCCATTATGCAAGGCGAAACCCATCATGAGTTGTCCACTGAGAACCCATTCATGATTCGCATAGCTGGCTCCTATCGCTAACCCTTCACCTAAATTATGTAACCCCATTCCTAGGGCAATCATAAAGGGCAGAAAGAGTTGAGATGGCTCAAGCCGATATCGCCCCTGCTGGCGTTGTTCAATGGCAACGAGTCCAACAAAGCCAAAAAGCAGACTCCCCAGGAACATTCCCCAAGAGACCACATTTTTTGCCCCTGTCAATTCAACAGCCTCATGCATGAGATCGAAAAAAAGGTAAACCAAGACTCCAGTGGCCATACCAACCAAAAAGCCTTCCCAGGATCGGTTTATCAGATGAATCATAAAAAAGGCCGAAGCGATTCCCAGATAAATAGGAAAGACTCCCGCAACAGCCCCAAGTCCAATTAACTGAAAAACGGTTTGTACCTGGTCCATGTCAGATACAGCTTAAAGATCCTGATAAAAAATTTCCCTGAAGCCTGCCGAGTTAAATCCAGAGTTCACAACCATCTTTGCACTGAAATAGATACATCAGGAAGGTAGAGGAGTGGGTCTACGAAGAATACTGGCTCACTCCTGAAAACCATGAAGGTGTTCCTGAGAAATGTCGTCTAAAAAAGTAGGAAAGCCATTTTGAATGTAAGGCAGCAAGAACGATTTTTGACTTCTCACCAATATTCACGAGGATCGCTAAATTCGAAAGCGGTAAAGTGATCTGTAAAAAAGACCAATCCACAAATCAACCACTTTGCCCTCTTCGTTCATAAGGGTATTGATTTTGATTGCATCATCAAATGGGGACCTTTTCCAATACTATTCTTCAACCCCAACACCAAGTCCAAGCCAAGCTCGTAGAAGGTCATGCCGGGTGATGGATTTCACCACGACACCATTCTTGACCACGGGAAGCACTAACAAATGCTTCTTTTTCATGATCTTCACAGCCTCGGCAATCGGGGTGGAATCCGTCACAAATAATTGAGCACGATTCATGATATCTGCCGCTCTGAGCATTTTTAAATCTTTGTTCATTTCCAGCATCCTTAATATATCGAACTCGCTGATAAAACCATGGAAATGCCCTTCGTCGTCTACAACAGGTCCTCCTGAGGTATGTGAGGAAACCAACTCAACCGCGACGCCTAATCCTTCTTGTTCAAGATGAAACTGCAAACTATTTGTTGCACTAATCTCGCCAACGGTTTTGAATCCTTCAGCCGGTATACCTTGGACAGTCATATCATTCCTTTTTTTTATCAGAAATCGGTTCTTGTGTTGACCTCGATTGGTGGAACTTTAAAAAGATATCATCACCTTCTCTCTCCAAAGTCGCAACTCTCAATTTTTCCAACTCCAGAGCAAACCGTATTTTAGAAGACATCGTGCATCGGACAGTGAACAATGCCTTTAAAAACGAGAAACAGTGGCCCAGCTGATGAGAAGAATGAGTGTAAAGGCATCCATTTCGGTTCCCCTAGTGTCATTGAGTTTGATCAATCATCTTTGACATGGACATGCAGATCATATGTCTATGATTGAGCAAGCCTTATGCCAATTTTGGCCCCAAAAGAATCCCCTGACAAAACCTCATGAAATCAATAATTTCCAGAAAAACCGGAAAGCTTCCTACTACAGGAAGTGCTGCAAATTGAGTGGATTTGCACGGAGTGCAATGTGCGAACCGGCTCAACAGAATGTTCCGACTTTCCTTCTTTTTGATTGACTGGGGTGGGAGGGAAAGGCCGGTTGATAAGAAAAATTTTCATTTCAGCAAGAAGAGAGTACTTTGCATTTGAAAAAGAGGAAATGACGCATTTTCCTTCCATATGCCTTTCTTCCTCATTCCGACATTTTTCTGCCATTGAGTTAGAAAACGACATCACACCCCATCATTCTTGATTACCGCATTTGTTTGTCCCGCCAGTAAATATGTTCCAGGCAGTTGGAAGGAATGTAATAGCTGACAATCACCATAGGCCATGATTGCTATGTCTTTTTTGGAATGGCCTTCCGTCGATGATCCGCCTTCTTTATAAATTGATGTTTTTGATTCACCTTCTAAGGAGACTTCTTACATTGAGACCGATTCTGCAGAATTACCGGATCGACGACATTTCCGCACTGGATACAACGCTGAGATAAGAAATCGGTTTCCTCATCGTGCAAAGCAAACACGTCTTCATCAACCAGGAGACCACCACATTTTCGACAGCGTTGTCCTTGAGATTTTCGTTGTATCTGGGACATTATTGTAAGTTTCCGACCAGTCTCATCGGTCATGCCTATTTCCCGCCTCAGTCCGATCAAGGCTCGCACCTTCACAGACTAGAAGACTGAAGATCCAGTTGTTGAAACAACTTTTTATTCAGAAACCATTCAATTTTTGACTCAGATAGACCTTTTTACTTTTAGTTCTGACTTCCGAAACACCCTTGAGCTGCGACCGCCATTCTTGTGTTCTTCATCAGGTGAAGCGAAAGGGCATTATTATTCAGCAATTCCCTCAATTAATGGAACCTGGTTTTCCTCATCCTACATATTAATAGCAAATCCCGTTCCCAACATTAATTTTTGAGTTTCTGAAAATTCATTCAATAATTTCATAGGTGTTCTGCGAGTCTCCATCCAACTCCACGACTAGCATCAGGTAACTTGCGCAGATACGCACAGTCTCAAACGTGCGGAACAGAACCATCTCCCACGTTCAGGTCGTAAAAGGCACAGAGATACTCTGACTGCTCAACCCAATCAAATTGAAGAGACATGGGAAAACTACCAACAGAGATGACGGCATTAAAATTGCTTGAAAAGGCTCCACGTGAAACATCCATAGAGATCTCAACCCTGAGAAAATATTATTTATCTTTTCCCAACTCAAAAATTGCTCAACAAAAATTTCATAGTATTTATTCTTGTGTTGTGTGTCTTGGCCATGAATGCTTCAGTTGCCGCACAAGATTTGGAAGAGGTGCTGTATGAAAGCTTGCATCAAAAACAAACTTTAGCATCACTGACGCCAGACTGGCTGGAGCCATGGGCCGAGTTCCGCGTTCGGTATGAAAACTATGACAATAGCTTTCGAGCGGGAGAAGTGGGAGGTGATCAGCAACTCGCGCTTCGAACCAGGCTGGGATTTCGGATTGAAGAAATCATTGATCCGGTCCGATTCACCTTCGAGCTGGCCGATTTTCGTGCCCCTGTCGCCGAACGCGGCGAGGGTGAGGCCCCCGCTTTTGTCGATAATTTCGATATTTTTCAGTTACATGGAGATCTGTATTTAGAGAATGTCTTTGATACCGGGCTTACGAGTAACCTCCAAATTGGCCGCTTCCTTATGGATTTTGCCAAAGGTCGGCTCATAGCAGGCTACCGGTATGGAAGCTTTGCTCCTACTTTTAATGGCATTCAGTGGACCCTGGAAAATCCAGGCATCTGGTTGTTCCGGAGTTTCGCAACGGAACCGGTCGACCGAAGTCCGTTCAATCCGGATAGCCCCGCTCCCGGATCCCGTTTTTGGGGCGTAGATTTAATGTCTCACCATTGGGATTTTTTCAATACCGAGGCGTATTATTTCGGGCTCGATGATGGGTCACGCTCCCAAGACCGGGAGTTGAGCACGATAGGATTTCGTCTTTTTAAGCAACCTGCTCAAGGATCCCTAGATTACGAAATCGAATCCATGTACCAATTTGGTCTGACCCAAGGTTTTCACGTCTTTGCCAACCGCCAGCATGGGGAAATCGGATTTACGTTCCATCACATGTGGCACCCGCGACTCACGTATTTGTTTGATTTCGCATCGGGCGACATAAATCCGGTTCGAAATTTTGACTTTCTGTTTGCCAAGCGACGGGCTGAATACGGGCCGACCGGCATTTTAGGAATTATCTTTCCGTCCAACATACTTTCACCTGCCGGTTTTCGCCTCACCTTTGAACCACTGCCCAACGTGCACTTGTGGATCCTCGACCGGTCGTTTTGGCTAGCAGACTCCAGAGGTCCCTTTGTGGGGACCGGCCTTCAGGACCCCACAGGCCAATCAGGCAGTTATCTTGGCAACCTGCTCGATACAGCAGTTCATTGGGATCCTCCCTACCCATTCCTCCATCATGCCACCTTCGAGGCCGGCTATACCCGGTTTTTTAAAGGCTCCTATTATGCTCATGTACCAAATAGTCCAGGGACTGCCGATGTCGACTATTTCTACTTTATGACCACAATTGGGTTTTAAGCCACTCCACCGATTTTCCTCTCATTTTCGCTCACCTTTCTCCGTGCGATTTCACACTTTTCCCCGTTCTCCAATTATGACACCGTTTCCCAATTTCTCACCGGATGATCACAATCATCGGGTGGGCCACCACTTTGTTGGGATTTCTTTGCCCCACGCGGCGATTTTCGTCTGGCAAGAAATTTGCTTTGCTAATTACAGCTCAAAGATGAGTGCGCCCTACAGAGTGTTTAATAAATTGAAAGGTGATGAGTGACTAAAAAGTTGGCGAACCCAAAAGCTGTTAAGGCGTATTTCAAAGATTTTAATTTTAGGGAGAACGTTCGGGATCTCCACACCAATGTTCGCAGCGATGTTCTGGCTGGACTGACTGTGGCCATGGTCGTCCTGCCCATGGCCTTGGCGTTTGGCGTCGCCTCCGGTCTTGGAGCGGTTGCCGGTATGTGGTCGGCGATTGCCGCCGGGTTAGTGGCAGGTCCTTTGAGCGGCTCGCCATGGTCAGTGGGGGGGCCTACCGGGCCGATGACCATTCAAGTTCTTGCCATTCTTCAAACCAACCAATTGCCTGATGGATCTCCTAACCTGGTCTTTGCCTTTACAACCATTGCATTGGCCGGGTTCATCTTAATTTGTCTTGGGATCTTGAAACTCGGTCAATTCATTAAATTTACACCCTATTCGGTTATTTCTGGGTTTATGACCGGCCTCGGATTACTCTACATGCTCTTACAGCTTAATCCATTTCTCGGGCTCCCCGGCGCGAAAAGCATTGCGGCCGCCATTACTGAACTTCCCGCTTCGCTGATCCATATCAATTGGGCCGCACTGGCCATTGGGATGCTCACCTTAGCCATCGTCATCCTGTGGCCGCGCATTTCACCGGTCCCATGGCTCCCGGCACCCCTAATCGGATTAACCGCCGGCACCTTCGTTGCCTATGTCTTTGAGCTCAACATTCCTCAAATTGGCGACGTACCCACGGGACTACCGGAGCTGCATTTTCCAGACCTCACAATGCTGGAGGCAGCGTTGGTTCCAGCAGGGGTCCTCGCCGGCCTGTGTATCTTCGATAGCTTGCTCACGTGTTTAATTATCGACAATATGACCGGGACCCATCACAACAGTGACCGGGAGTTGGTGGCCCAAGGCTCAGCGAACTTTTTTTCCGGAATATTTGGAGGACTCGGTGGCGCGACCAACACGATGCCTTGCGTGGTCAACATTCAAAGTGGCGCAAAAACCAGGTTGGCGTCTATCACGATGGGAATTGTTCTCCTCTCGTTGATATTTGGACTCGGGCCATTGGCTTCAGTGATTCCCTTATCGGCGCTCGCGGGAATCCTCCTGAAAGCGGGCTACGATATTTTGGATATGCGCGTCCTTCCCGTGGTACGGCGGTTGCCGACCTCTGATCGCATGGTGTTTGTGTTGGTCGTCATTATGACGGTCTTCTGGAACCTTTTATCCGCGATGGCCTTGGGATTAGCCATTGCCTTTTTCCGATTCGTGAAAGACAGTTCAGATCGTTACAAACAAGATTTGGATAGGCGCAACGAAGATGTCCAACAAGAAGAAGATGATTTAATTTTCGCTTTTGCTCGCGAACGTTTCCGTAATTCTGTTGCGAAAGGTGCCCCAATGAATGGGAATCTCGAAACAAAGATTCGTGACCGAATCCTGATTGTCCGCCCCCATGGCCCTCTGTTTTTTGGCGCGGTCGATTGGCTCAATCAATCCGTCGAGCATTTCGACAAGATAGATGTGCTCCTCATCCGATGTAAGTGGTTGGAGGAGCTCGATCTCTCTGGGGCCTACGCCCTGGCGGATCTGATTGAAGCGGCGAAACAGCGGGGTGTCGTGGTGCTTGTCATTGGACTTTCCCCACGGACCCGTCAGGTCCTTGAAGACCTCCATGTGCTGGATCTTCTAGAGCAGGAAAATATCTGCCCCAATTTCTCTCATGCCTTGCAGCGAGCCATTGAGGTTATCGAACAGAAAACCATAGCGAAGAACTCTTCTGTTCCCAATGAACAGTAAAGCAAGTTCAGCCTCCAGGTGTAAACTGGGCTCGAGTTACAATTTCTGATCTGAGGTCAGAGTGAGCCTCGAATGGCTCATTTGGTTTTTTCCGCTTAATATGTTAACAGCTTTGATCAAGTGTGAATTGGTGAGAACGGAAATGAAGCGCATTCCTTCTTTTCAACTCAAGGGGGTTTTCGGAAAATGCCGTGAGGAAGCCTAAAAGAGGAACCTGCCCTTCTGTTGCCTGCTTCTTTGCTTTCAAGCCCACTCTTGTTCCACTATTATTCTTCATTTACATAAGAAAGAGGTAGGGGAGGCCTCTCCCTCCCCAAAGAGGGACACGATTTGGTAAAGTCCCCACGGTGCCAGATCATGATATACTGCCGGTTCATTTAAACCAACAAGTGTGATGACCCTATTGCGCATAACAATCTCATTGTTTGGAAGGTGCGATCCGTGGCTCACTTGGTAAGTCTTTTCTTTCTCCTGTTTAGTTTCTGGATATTGTTGTCTGGGCATTTTGAGCCTCTACTCTTGATCTTAGGAGGTCTTTCCTGTGTAGCCGTTGTGACGTTGGCCTCGCGTATGTATTCCATTGACCAAGAAAGCCATCCCATCCATTTGAGCCTGAAAATTCCTTCCTACTGGCTTTGGCTGGCGTGGGAAATTATCAAATCGAATATCGCCGTGGTGAAGTTGGTGTGGCACCCCGCAATGCCAATTAGCCCTACAGTGGTGAGAGTGAAAGCGAGTCAACACACCGATCTTGGGAAAATAGTCTATGCCAATTCCATTACCCTTACTCCGGGTACCGTCTCTATGGAGGTGGATGAAGATGAAATTGAGGTGCATGCCATTACCCGGGAATTAGCCGAGGATCTCAAATCTGGTGTTATGGACCGGCGAGTCGCTGAACTGGAATAGGCAAAATGATGTTTGAGGTGACAATGGCCGCAATTTTGGTAACCATGGCTCTGGCCCTTTGCCGGGCGCTTCTGGGCCCCTCATTATATGACCGAATCCTGGCGGTCAATATGTTCGGGACGAAAACCGTTCTGGCCATTGCGGTGTTGGGGTTCTTATCCGGCCGACCGGAATTTTTGGATTTGTCGCTGGTCTATGGGGTCATCAATTACATCGGGGTCATTGCCGTATTAAAATTTTTTGAAACCGGTGATTTGGCTCATCGGGGGCATTTTGGGGAGTAGGGAGACATTTCTATGCACGAACTGATCAACCTGCTGAGTTGGATTTGCTTGCTGCTCGGCTCATTTTTTGCGGTGAGCGGCGGGGTAGGTCTTTTGCGATTCCCGGACTTTTTTTCCCGTCTCCATCCTGCCGGGATGACCGACACACTAGGCGCCGCATTGATCATGATTGGCTTGATGTTCCAGGCAGGTTTCAACTTAATTTCGGTAAAACTCTTGATGATCCTTGCCTTCTTGTTGATCACGAATCCGACGGCGACCCATGCCTTAGCCAAATCGGCCCTCCATGGAAAACAGCAACCCCTGACCAAACCATCCATCAAGCGTTAATCATGGCCGAATTCGTTGATTTCACTTTCCTAGGCTTTTTAGCAGTTGTCGCCTTGGCGATGACCCGGTTGCGCAATTTGTTCGCCGTGGCCATGTTGTCCGGGATTTATAGTCTGTTATCTGCCGGACTCTTTGTTGTTCTGGATGCTGTCGATGTCGCCTTTACCGAGGCTGCCGTCGGTGCAGGCATTACCACCGTTCTGATGATTGGCACTCTCGCCCTCACCGGCAGTGAAGAAAAAATTTCCGGGCGTCACCCCCTTCTGGCTCTTCTCATTGTCGTATTCACCGGGGCAGCCCTGATATACGGGACCTTGGATATGCCGGCGTTTGAAGATCCCCAGGCACCGGTTCACCAGCATGTCGCACCCAAATACTTGAAAGATACTCCAATTGAAACGGGTGTTCCCAACGTGGTGACCGCGGTGCTTGCAAGTTATCGTGGATACGACACCCTTGGCGAAACGACGGTCATTTTCACCGCTGGATTGGGCGTGATCCTCTTGTTGGGATTAGGGCAGAAAAAACCAAAAGGATCGAGATGATTCACAATCCGGTTTTACGGGTCATAGCGAAACTCATGATTCCTTTTATCCTGCTGTTCGCCCTTTACGTTCAGTTCCATGGCGATTTCGGACCCGGCGGGGGGTTTCAAGCGGGAGTGATTTTTGGAGCGGGACTCATCTTGTATGGTTTGGTCTTTGGGGTCGAGACCGCCTTGAAAGTTTTTTCCCCTACCATCCTCCGAATAGGGATTGCTGCCGGAGTTCTCCTCTATGCAAGTGTTGGCCTTGCCGGCATCGGCCTGAACGGGAAATTTTTGGATTATAATGTCCTAGGGCATGATCCCCTTCACGGTCAACATCTGGGGATTCTCTTGGTCGAGCTTGGGGTCTTTATCACAGTGGCCTCAGTCATGATGACTATTTTCTTTGCATTTGCCGGACGCAGGGCCTAATCATGTCTTACTTGGGTCTTTACAACTATTGGATTGTGATCGTTTTGATGATGGCCGGTTTTTATATGGTCATCGCCCATGGTAATTTGGTGAAAAAAATCATCGGGTTGAATGTCTTCCAGACTTCGGTATTTATCCTCTACATTTCCATGGGAAGAATTAGAGGAGGAACCGCCCCTATTATTAGTGAAGCCTTCACGCGGTATTCCAATCCCCTCCCCCACGTCCTGATTCTTACCGCTATTGTTGTCGGTGTCGCAACGGCCGCCTTAGGGTTGGCCTTAGCCGTCCGTATCAAGGAAGCCTACGGCACTATTGAAGAAGACGAGATTGTGAAGGCCGATACCCTCTCGTGATTCTTTCCAACCTTCCGGCCTTACAGGTTGTTATCCCGCTGATTGCCGCGCCTCTTTGCGTTCTCCTCCGCAATCGGGAAATTGTTTGGGCCTTCACCTTGAGCGTATGTTGGAGCACGTTACTGATCGCAGGACTTCTGTTGAGTCAGGTCCTGACAACGGGCCCAATTTCCTATGCACTCGGTGACTGGGCAGCTCCCTGGGGCATTGAGTATCGCGTTGACGTGCTCAATGGATTTGTTCTGCTGATTGTCTCCAGTATCAGTGCTATTGTGATGCCATTTGCTCGCGAGAGCGTGACGAATGACATTCCGGAACATCAAATCGGGCTTTTTTATTCGGCACTCCTGTTATGCCTGACAGGGTTGTTGGGCATCGTGATTACCGGTGATGCCTTTAACCTTTTTGTCTTTCTTGAAATTTCCTCTCTATCATCGTATGTCTTAATCAGCCTGGGAAAAGACAGACGGGCCCTGACTGCGGCCTATCAATATCTGATTATGGGCTCTATCGGCGCGACGTTTTTTGTCATTGGGGTCGGATTGCTGTATATGATGACCGGCACGCTCAACATGGCTGATCTCGCATCCCGCCTCCCCAAGGTGCTTCACACCCGAACGGTCCTAGCCGCTTTTGGTTTCTTGACGGTCGGCATTGGGCTTAAGTTGGCCATGTTTCCCCTTCACCTCTGGCTACCGAATGCCTATACCTACGCACCCTCCGTTGTCACCGTTTTCCTGGCAGCAACCGCGACCAAAGTGGCGGTCTACGTGTTCGTACGGTTCTTCTTCACGATCTTTGGGGTGCAATTCGTATTTGACACTCTGCCGGTCGGGACGATTCTTCTTACATTAGGTCTTGCAGGGGTACTCGTCGCCTCGACAGTGGCGATATTTCAGACCAACGTCAAGCGATTGCTCGCCTACTCCAGCGTCGCGCAAATCGGCTATATGCTATTGGGGATTGGCATGGCCTCTGTCACTGGCCTCACGGCCGGCATATTACATCTCTTCAATCACGCCATCATGAAAGGTGGCTTATTTATGGTGATGGGGTGCGTGATGTATCAGCTTGGGTCCGTGAATATTCAACAACTCAATGGAATCGGCAAACGGATGCCATGGACGATGGCCGCATTTGTCGTCGGAGGTCTTGGACTGATTGGAGTGCCGTTGACGGTTGGATTTATCAGCAAGTGGTATCTGGTTCTTGGCGCCATTGAAAAGGGGTATTGGTTTGTCGTGGCCGGAATACTCCTTGGGTCCCTTCTGGCATTGGTCTATATCTGGCGGGTCGTCGAAGTGGCCTACTTTCGTCCGATTTCCCCGGAGCGTGCTTCGGTTCAAGAAGCGCCGCTCTCCATGGTGATTCCGACATGGATTTTAATTGGTACCACCCTGTATTTTGGAATAGAAACTTCGTTAACGGTCGGAACGGCGGATCAAGCCGCTCGTTTCCTCATGGAGCGCAGCCCCTAATGGACACGATCCCTTTTCTGGCTATTCTCGTGCCCTTAGCCGGCGCTGTTTTGATCGGACTCACGGGCCATTCTCCCAATGTACGGGAAACGATTACCCTCATCACCGCCGGTTCCTTGTTTTTTCTCGTGAGCCAGCTCCTTCCGGACCTCCTTCAGGGTGCTCGGCCGGGCTTCACGATTCTGACACCTGTGCCTGACCTTCCCCTCGCTCTGGAAGTAGAACCGCTCGGTATGTTGTTTGCGCTCATCGCGAGCTTCCTGTGGATCGTGACATCAATCTATTCAATTGGGTACATGCGTGGCCATCACGAACTCCATCAGACCCGTTTTTACGTCTGCTTTGCCATCGCCATCGCCAGTGCGATGGGCGTCGCCTTTGCCGGCAATATGTTCACGTTGTTTGTGTTTTACGAAACCTTGACGCTTTCCACTTATCCCCTGGTCACCCATTCAGGCACAGAGCAAGCCAAAAAGGCCGGTCGGCTCTACCTGGGCCTTCTCCTTTTCACTTCAATCGGGCTTCAGTTAGTGGCCATTATTTGGACCTGGGTCTTAGCCGGCACCTTGGATTTCACGCAAGGGGGCATACTCGACGGGAAGGCGTCCTCCACGGTCATCAGTGTTCTGTTTGTTTTATATATTCTGGGAATTGGTAAAGCCGCGTTGATGCCCCTTCATCGTTGGCTGCCTGCTGCCATGGTCGCTCCTACACCGGTAAGTGCCCTCCTGCATGCCGTGGCCGTCGTGAAAGCCGGGGTCTTTACCATCCTAAAGGTCTGCGTCTATATTTTCGGACTCGATCTCTTAAGCCAGATCGGTTCCCGCCCATGGATTCTGTATCTGGCGGGAATTACGATCGTCGTGGCATCCTTGATTGCCATGACCAAGGATAATCTCAAAGCCCGGTTGGCCTACTCGACGATTAGCCAGTTGTCTTATGTGATATTGGGAGCGTTGTTGGCCAATGCATGGGGTGTCATCGGAAGCGGTATGCATATTGCCATGCATGCCTTTGGCAAAATTACTTTATTTTTCGGCGCTGGGGCCATCATGGTGGCCGCGCACAAAACCGAAATCAGTGATATGGATGGAATCGGCCGAGCCATGCCGGTCACCATGCTGGCTTTTCTTATCGGATGTCTGAGCGTCATCGGTCTTCCGCCGATGGGGGGCATGTGGAGCAAATGGTATCTGGCGCTCGGCACCCTGGAAGCTCAACAGATCCCCTTATTAGGGGTGCTGCTGCTAAGTGCCCTCCTCAACATTGCCTATCTGCTGCCCATACCCGTTCGAGCGTTTTTCGGCAAGCCTAAAGATGAAAATGTCATCCAAGGAGTACAAGAAGCTCCTCTCCCTTGCTTAATTGCTCTCGTGATCACGTCCATTGGATGCCTAGTCTTATTCTTTGGATCTGACGGGGTCTATGCTTTGCTGAAATCAGCACTCTCTCTCAGTTAAGGAGGAACACCATGGAGAAAAAACCCCATCATCTCGATCCACCTGGACTATGGGACAATCCCAGAAACGTCAAAAAGCTTCTCTATGGTTTCTATATCATCTGTGCCGCCTTGTTTCTCGTAGATTTTTTCGTTCATCGGCACATGATGCACTCGTGGGAACACCTCTGGGGGTTTTACGCCATCTACGGGTGGGTGGCTTGTGTCATTTTAGTCTTGGTAGCCAAAGAACTTCGAAAAGTGTTGATGCGTCGGGAAGATTATTATGATCGGTGATATTCCCCCGTTTGCGTTTTTTTTCATAGGGGCACTGCTCCTCCCCTTCTTTCGCGGTTGGAGTCGTCCGGTCATGTTGTGCCTGATCCCGGTGGCCGGGGCTTTCAATCTTCTTCATATGAGTGAAGGGATAATGTGGAATCTCACCCTATTTTCCTACCAACTGACCCCCCTGCGAGTTGATCGGCTCAGTCTCCTGTTCGGGTATCTTTTTCATCTTGCCGCCTTCCTCGGTATCGTCTTCTCTCTCCATCTAAAAGAAACGAGTCAACACGTTGTCGGACTTCTCTATGCGGGCAGTGCCATCGGTGCGGTGTTTGCGGGTGATCTGATCACTCTTTTTGTGTTTTGGGAACTCTTGGCGATTTCTTCCGTCTTTTTCATCTGGGCCAGAAGAAGCCCGAAGGCGATTCAATCAGGATTTCGCTATTTGATCTTTCAGATTCTCTCAGGCCTGCTCCTCTTTGTGGGGATTCTCATACACGGGCGGGAGTTCCAGTCCGTTTCCTTCGATGTCATCAGTTGGAATGAAACGGCGGCCTGGTTGTTCTTTATCGCCTTTGGGATCAAGGCGGCCTTCCCGCTCCTTCATAACTGGCTTACGGATGCCTATCCGGAAGCCACTCCGACAGGCACCGTGTTTCTGAGCGCCTTTACCACCAAAGTGTCCATTTACTGTCTCGCCCGGGCTTTTCCCGGAACAGAAATGCTGATTTATATCGGGATGGCCATGACGTGTTTTCCCATTTTCTATGCAGTCATTGAAAATGATTTACGGCGAGTGTTGGCCTACAGCATGATTAACCAATTGGGGTTCATGGTCTGCGGAATAGGCTTGGGAACTGCCCTAGCCATTAACGGCGCCGTTTCCCACGCGTTTAACGATGTGATCTTCAAAGGATTGCTGTTTATGACGATGGGCTCCGTCTTGCATATGACCGGTCGAATGAATGGGTCGGATTTGGGCGGTTTGTATAAAACCATGCCGTGGACCACAGGGTTCTGTATTGTCGGAGCCTGTTCTATATCTGCCTTCCCGCTCTTTAGCGGATTTGTCAGTAAATCGATGGTGATGACGGCCGCCTTGGAGCAAGGGTATGGCTGGGTATGGATTGCTCTTCTCTTCGCCTCCGCGGGAGTGTTTCATCATGCGGGAATCAAAATTCCCTTTTTCGCCTTTTTCGCGCATGATTCCGGGATCCGCGTAAAAGATCCTCCAATAAACATGCTGATCGCCATGGGGCTCTCTGCGGTGTTATGCGTGTTCATCGGAAGCTATCCATGGCTGCTGTACAGCCTGTTGCCAATGCCTGTGGATTATGTCCCTTATGACCTGACTCATGTTCTCACTCAAACCCAATTGCTCTTTTTCTCGGCTCTGGCATTTTGTTGGTTAAAACTGCGGGGACTGTATCCGCCCGAGTTACCATCGGTGAATTTAGATGTCGAGTGGGTATACCGGAAATTAGGGTCTCAAATAATCGACAAGTCAGTCGGCGTTCTCCAATTAATGAGAAACCAAGTTCAAAGTCAGTATTCTCACGCTCGGGCCTATTATCAATCGCATGAAGAGGCCTACCGTTCGCTGATTATGAGATGGTTCCACCACCCCTGGCCCACAGGGCTGATGACTCTGTGGGCTGTGGGCTTACTGGGAATTATTTTATTCTCTTACTATTTCTATTAACCTTTCATTTGCTGACGAGACTTTGGGTACATGGTCTCATGTTGCGAGAAGATTCCTCTCTTGCTAATCTTCCCCCACTTATTCCAACATGTTGAATGGGTTTAAAGGAAGGTTCCACTAAAGGAGGCCAAAATGGTAGTACGTGACGTGATGTCAACTGGCGTGCTCACCGCCAAAAAAACTGATACCCTGCGGTCCGTGGTCATCAAGATGCTGAGTCGCCATTGTGGCGCCATTCCCGTGGTGGAGGATGACGGAAAATTAATCGGGTTAGTCGCGGTTCGGGACGTCATGATTCCTTTGTATCCCAAATATGGAGATTATGTTCATGATAATGTTCATAGCCGCGACTTTGTGGAAATGGAGGAAGGATTCCCCAGTGTCCTCAAAAAGACCGTCGGAGACGTAATGAGTCACAATCCCCTGACCGTCTCTCCCGATGACCCCATTTTAGAAGCCGCCTCCTACATGGGACTGAAACATTTCCGCCGTATCCCGGTCGTCGAAGATGGGAAACTCGTCGGCATGGTCAGTATCGGGGATATTAACCGGGGACTCTTCTTTAATCAGAGTTGATCGGGTTAAGGACCAGGTAAAAGTAATCTTTCCAGACATGGGAATACTCTTGTAGGAAAGAAGGCCCTTACGACCGCCCACTTTCCTACAGATTGGCAGCCAACTTCTTTTACTTCCATCGTTACGATTCAAAATCATTGTAACTTTGTTTTTCCGGTTCCTTTTAGAGTACAATGAGTAGGCTTGGGGGACTAGTGTCCCCAAAATTTTTTCTTGGGGAGAACGTAGCAAAGTCACGGTAGCCTACTTCTCTCAAAAAGGAAAAACTCCGCACTCAAGGCAACACACCACTCGCTCAAAATTTAAGGAGGTATTGACGATGCCAACCCCGAAAAATCGTACGACACGTTTCGTGAACATGTTTCTTATTCTCATTTTGGGACTCTCACTGGCCCTAATCGGCAATCCGGCCTGGGCGGCCGGTGAAGAACAAATGATTGTCGATAAGTCGGAAATGGCCCTTCAGACCATTTACAAGGAAAATGCGTGGTTCCGCGACCACGCCAAAGAGGCCAAAGCCATTTACATTGTTCCCTCCTTATTGAGAGGCGCGTTCATCTTTGGCGGCGCTGGAGGAAGCGGGGTATTAATTGTTAAAAAACCGGATGGAAGTTGGTCTGAACCGGGCTTTTACACCATGGGCTCTGCCAGCTTTGGGTTACAGATCGGCGCAGATGCTTCTGAGATTGTCGTCGTTGTTCGAACCCAACGGGGGCTGGAAGCCTTTTATTCTACCGATTTTCGGTTTGGGGGCGACCTAAGCGTTGCGGTCGGACCTTCGGGTGCAGGTGCTCGCGGAGGAGGCTTAAAAGGAGATTTCGTCTCCTTTGCCAAATCCAAAGGAGCGTATGCCGGGGTATCCATCGATGGGCAAGGCGTTGCCACTTCGGATACCGCTAATATGAATTACTATGGCAAACCTGTTCGCCCCACCGATATTTTCGTGAAGGGAACCGTCTCCAACCCCGGGTCCAAATCCCTTCGGGGGACAGCTGATAAGTTATTGAAGTAATATACCCGATGCAGGCGATGGCTTGAATACCCTTGAACAAGGGGATGGCTTCTAAAGCCATCCCCTTTTTTATTTTGCCAAATCTGGAATATCGCGGGGGTTGGAAATGGATAAACCCATCATAATAATCGGTCGTTGGCAATGATTTTTTTGTGATGCTATGGTGAAAGATAATGGATAATGACTCTTTGATTCGATTGAATGAGTCCCGCCTCACATCCCCCAACCCCGAATCCCTTTGTGTCCAATGACCGGAGGTTCACGGGTAAATGAAGAATCCCAAAATCAAATCTAAAGGAGGGTAAAATATGAAAGGGCAACGCTGGTGCGCATCAGTTGTTGGAATTGTTTTTCTTCTGAGCATGGGTGGACCGGGTTTCGGAAAATTGATGGTGTTTCCCAAACAAGGCCAATCCAAGGAACAACAAGAACAGGATGAATTTTCCTGCTACAAGTGGGCTGTCGAACAAACAGGCATTGATCCCCGACAGGGGGGGGCGCCCTCGGCATCGGCCCAACAAGAAGCTCCCCTCGGGGGAGCGGCAAGAGGAGCGGGGAAAGGCGCAGCCCTCGGCGCCATTGGTGGAGCAGTTGCCGGCGATGCCGGGAAAGGGGCCGCAGTTGGCGCGGCGGTTGGTGGAGCCGGAGGCGCCCTGGGAAGTCGACGCCGCAACCGCCATCGGGAAGCCGCAGCCCAACAACAAGCCCAACAGCAGCAGAACGCTATGGCTGAATATGATAGAGCCTGGGGTTTGTGTATGAAGGGGAAAGGTTACGAAGTCGGCTGACGTACCTTCAATCATCCTCTCCCCTAGCTTCGGGGAAGGTCCTCAAGAAAGTTTCCTGATGGAAATTCTTGGGGACCTTTCTGTTGATGAGCAACTTAATGTAAACAATTTACCATTTCTGAAATAAATATCAAATATCGAACACGGAATGTAGAATGTCGAAGGACAAGATTCGCAAGCCTTCATTATTCGATATTCCTTGTCCGAAATTGGATATTCTCATTGAGTTGGGCCTACCCGTTAATGAAGGTTATAGCAATGCCGGTAGAATTCGGCCACCCAGAAAGCTCAACCCTTACAAAACCTTGAACAGGGCGTTAAATTCTCGCTGTGCGTCCTCGTCAGGTTTGGACTCCTCGAGGAGATTGGTTGTCAGCGTATAAATCGTTTCCAGGATCCGGGCAAGCCGTTCTGCCAAATCTTCCAGCG
Source organism: uncultured Nitrospiraceae bacterium (assembly GCA_964525045.1). GTDB lineage: Bacteria > Nitrospirota > Nitrospiria > Nitrospirales > UBA8639. The sequence continues at coordinate 32,257 of CAZGFD010000017.1, forward strand.
AGACTTTTTTCTCAAACTTCCCACCCCCCGCAATCCTCTTCAACAGACCCGTAATCATTGTGGTGTCTTCCGCGAGCATCTGGCCAATCGTTGTCTGGGCTAAGTACCCCGTCTTGTTCGTAATCTGCTCCGGATCATTTGTGAGATCGGTCACCCAAGCTTTGTAAGACGACACCAGTTGCGGCGCCTTCTGGATATACACACCATTGTTTGAATCCATCATATAACTTCTAATATCGGCGTTCGCCGAACCGATAAACATATCAGGCCCGAAGACCATCACTTTGCTATGCAGGGACCGATCCGCTTTACTACTATCCTTCTCCGGGCTTTGATATTCGTAATACGAAAACGTTGCCGCACGTTCTGGAGCCCGGTATTGTTGATAGTAGGTCAGAAGCGCTTTGGAGGAATATCTGGCGGCGAGGTTGATGATATTGAGATCCGTCGTCTCGGGGGAATTCGTCACAATCCGAACGTGCACATGCCGGCAATCCATCTTGCCATCCACCATGTCCCCGATCAATTTCAACATATTGGAAGGCACGAACAAGTAAGCATTATGAAAGATGATTTCTTGCGGATGTTGCGCATCTGACATTCTGCACACATTTCGAATTGCCGTGAGCCAAAGATTGTGGATGTACTTGCCGGATTCCCCCTCAAGACCGTTCCGGGCCCCATAGGACCGAATTGGACGCTGGCCGTCCTCAGGACGCTCGAAGGGTAGGTTCTCGATGTAATAGATTTCAGCCGTTGGATCGAGCGAAAAACTCGGGCTCCGCTCAGCGACATCTGATGGATGATATTCCTGGCGAAACGTCTCCACCTTGGCCAGCATGTCATGGTAAAGCTGTTGAATGCGTTCATCCAGTTTTTTAGCCCCGGCAAATGTCCGTTCGTAGCAGGTCTGAAATTCCGGATCATCCTTCTCCGGATGTAGCAGCTCACAGGTGCCCTTGGCTTCTTTATGGGCCAGAAGGAATTCATTTGGGGCATGCTGGCGAATGTCCTGAAGCCCCGCCACCATTGGTGTAAAATTCCAGATTCGCTCAAATGTTTGACTCATTGCCGGCTCCTCAGCCTGCAATTGCGCATGGACATCAGTATCCATAAACAAGTACTTCCGGACTAATGGGGATGGACTCATGTGATAGGAGTCCTCAATATTTCTTCCACCAATTTGAAACTCCCTCCCGTCGACAAGCAGGAGCTTATGATGCGTGAATTCAGTGAGATAGTCCCAATCTCTAAAGAATTTTTCCCTATCCGGCCTTTCACCAAATGGGAGATAGGCACGCAGGGCGTCATACAACGGATTCAGTTTTCCACCGAAAAGGGCAAAAGCCAGTTCTAATTTCAGCTTGGCAACCTTTTGTTGAAATTGTTCCGGATTACCGGAACGGGCCTCCCAAAAAACCCTTCCGGCTCGAATGGCCAAATCCATGTGTATCCCTTGTATTTTTTTCTCCTCCCCCGGGCCCGGACCCTCTTTGGTGTTTTGAGAGAGTTCAATTTTTTGTCCTTCCAGTATCGCGATGAGGGACACTTCAGGATTCTTGCCATAGAGTCCGCTCAGAAACATGCCCGACCCCCCGCTATTAAAGTTCGAGATATTTTGATAATCGTAAGGGAGGGTGGGATCCGTGATTTCCTCTTCAAATAGGCGTTCAATTTCCTGGAACTTGGCTTCGCGGCAGCCGGTTAACTCCGGGGTGGACATGACCTTCTTGCACGACAACGTCAGATACACGGCATCTTTTATGATGTTTTTGGTCGGCCGGTTATAAAGCCGGACTTGGAGGGTGCCGATGCCTTGATTTCCGTAATGTTCCATCATGGATAAAAAATCCAACCTCGGATAGTTGGTGGAATAATCCAGCAGTAACCGGACGTGGATCCCACTTCGCGCCGCTTCAATCAAAGCTTTTGTCAAAACGGCAGAGCTGTAATCATCCTGATAAATATAATAGATCAGATCAAGGCTGCGTTGTGCCCGGTTAATCATATCCAGTTTTGACTCAAACGCATCATCATTGTCGGTAAGCACCACCGCTTGTTTCGTGGGAAGTTGTGGGGTTGAGCTATTCAGGAGAAGGGTTTCCTTTGACAAAATATGTTTTGATGAACTTTCTGTACTAAGGTATTTTGTTTGGGCCGCCGGCGTGCAGGCATATAAAAGCAGTGGGAGAAGCCAAAGGAGGTATAACCGATTCAAGGTTTTCATATTGATCCCATGGGTTTGGGGGGCCAGAAGAATGCAACCCTATACGTGGAAATGACAAAGACCTTATATCATAAAAATTCTTTCGTAAACAGCAAGGACAACCAATCTACCAACTTCATTTCCCTCATCTGGGAGGGGAAAGGAAAATGTGTTCCAAGATTTTTTTTCATGCCTTCCCGTTCCCTACTGGGATCCTTTTGATTTCTGAAATAAGGCCTCCGTTCCCATCCCCCAGTTAAGGTTCCAGCCCAGGGCATCGGTCATGCGGCATTCCAGCTTCTGCACCTTAGTTCCGTTGACAATTTGAAGCATTCCCACCCCCGGCGTGGGAGCCAGGGGAACAAAGACTGTGAGATCTCCTCCCGGTAGCTCCTCTACAATGGCCACAAGGATACGGATCTCCGGGGTAACGTGAAGAAGCGCAGGGTGGAGTTGCCCGGGCACATTTTTTCCTGAGATCCATCTCGCCAAATTTTTTAGCATCCTGTACGGCGGAAAACGATTGAGGACAGCCCGCTCGAACCAGCTTCCGATTCGATGGGCAAAAGGCGTATTGGCCATGAGGCCAACAGCTATGAACAACATAATGAGCACCAGGGCCGCGACGAAACGATGCATCCACAGGTCGGAAAAAAGACTTGTGGGTAAGACGTCAACAATGGGCTGTGTGAGAGCCATCAAACCATCGAACAATTGTCCCAACATGAGATAGGCCAACAAGACCGGAAGGAGTATAAAAAACCCATCAACGAATTTTGTCCTTATTGTTCCTAAGATTCTTTTCATGGTGGAGATCCTTTTAGCGAAAGCTTGTGGAAGGTATTGTTCCCGAAGTTCCGAAAAAAATTTAATTGAAACTCTTGCAGGGTTGCAAATACACAACTCGGCGATGGCCGATAAGGGGGCAATGTCGCATAACCCTCCGCCAGGGACCGGGATGAGCGAGACGATTTTCCGTGAGCACCTTGGCGGAATGGGCGACTTCTATAGTCGCAGGGATCACGACTTCATGAATGCCGGCCCAAGGCTCGGCGCGACCGTCAAAGGCCCTTACAAATGACCATGGATTTTACCAGACCGGTCGGAAAGGCCAGTGGCATTCCCTGGGCCGGGATTGAGAATACCCCGCCAGAGGTTCAAAACCTGAGCAAGCCGGAGATGGCCTTCCTGAAGCTGCCTTTTGATCCGTTGGAGTACATTGAACACCTTGACCAGCTACCCTTCGACCCCGAGTCGGGCCCCGCCTTAGGTAATTCCGCGGCACCCCCGGAGTCCCATTCGCCTGAAAAGCGGGAAGGGGCTACCCTCTTAGGCCACCAACAACCAGTTAGAATGCGGGTAGCCTGGGTGAGGGGAAAAGGGATTTTGCTCAGCCGCTGCCCTTTTAATCATACCCCTAATTGTGATAAAAAGGCCCTGCAGTCTCAAGAAAACGGGGCATACACCGGCGGCAGTGGAGCGGTTGGTGCCCCTGACGGTGCCGGCGTAACTGGGGCGGGGCCTGCCTAACCCTAAGATCGAGGCTTGCGGCGTCATCTACTATATTATTTTATTTAAAAATATTATATAATTTTACGGGGGTGTTTGAACCAGGCCTCTGGTGTCAGTAGAAAGAATGCCCACCTGAGGAGGGCATAATTCAAATCAACCAAAAGGGGGAAGGGTTATGAATAAAAAAGTTGCGTCACTAAAGCGAGCTGCGGAAGACATAACCAAGGCTCTTAAGGATGATAAGAGCTTCAACAAGAAAGATGAAACGACAATTGGGTCACTGGGCGCCAGCCTGGTCAGTTCACTCGCTCAGTGGCGGGTGCGAAAAAAGAAGAAAAGACGGTAAAGTTTGTGAAGAGAAAATTTTTATTGAATACTCTCATCGGGGGGGCGGTCGCCGCCTCCCCATCCTTCCGCTTCTCATCATCATTTTCTTTTCCTCCAACACCTACACTCGCAACCGTGGAATCCACCCTTTCCTTAAAACTTAGGACCGGCGGTGGGTTGGGGCGCTGACCGTTTCTCGCCATTCAATATCAAATTGCATAATCGCTTGATCTAAGGCCTCCTCCAGGGCCACCGTTCTGAGAACTTCAAGAGCCATGTCGTCCGTGGGATAGAAACGATTCGCGTTGACGGAACCCTTAACCTGGGGGTAACGATTCGACTCTATAGAAACATCCAGCTTTTCCAACAGGGCATAGGACCGGCCATGCGCCTGAATGAGGGATTTCCCTGATTGAAGATCCACCAACGCCATCTCAACCAGGGCATAATTTTGTATCTCGTTGCCAGGAAGAATGCCGACATCGGGAGAGGAGGCATCCAGGTAGGCCGGGGTTGTCACTTCATCGCTGGAAGTCATGATCAAAATCACGAATTCAAAATCCTCATCTTTTCCAAGTCCTTGCAGTTGTGCCACGCTTTTCCCCGGGTGAAGCGTTTCCAGTCGAACCACCTCTTGAATTTCTAGTGGGACCTTGTTCTCCAATGCGAATTTGGTTCTGGCGGTGAACCGCTCCAGGGAGTCTTTCGAAAGAGTCGTTGGGGGATTGGATCGGACAACCTCAGGAACAAAGGCAAGTCCCACTTGTAACTTTTCCTGAGAAGCCTGGGAGATTTTCCCCTGCAAAGCCAAACTCGGATGGGGATCCTGTTCGATCAAGGTCGGCATATGTGAGGAGGGAGAAACCCCGCTGCACCCACCTATAATAAAGGACAACGTGATCAAAGCCACCGTAATCCTTGGAAAGCAACTTGGTATAGTGTGTGGCCTGAGAGGCCAATTTGAAATCATTTGGGAAATCATAGTCGCAACTCCTCTTTGGTGTTTCGGTTCACTACTATTATATTCTACACCATTTCACAGTTCATATTGCTGGCCATCAAGTTCGGATGTCCCCATGAGTCTTAATCAATCTGCCGTTGACGTTCTTGCTCGGATTTCTCTCGCGGCATCTGATTGCCAACCACCGGCTCCGCGCCAGTTCATGTGGAGGAGTAGCGGTCTTGCTTGGCCTGGTAGGGGTCGGGGTTAAGCTGTGGGCTACATACCTTCCGATATCGGTCAGTAAGTTCCATTTAAAATCTAAGTTCCGTCGAAAAATACACAAAATCGGTGTCCTCAGCGGGAGGATTTCCTGGGATTTGGGCGAGGGCATCAATATAAGAGCCTTTAAAAAAATGATCATAGCCGGCGTCAAAGCTGATAAATGAAGTCAGGAACCACTGCAACTGAATCTCGAAATCCGAACCAAGTTCGTTCCCTGCTTGACCGGTCGGATCTTGAAGGCCTGACCCCACCCATTCATCTTTGGCTTGCGCCAACCACCACCACCGATATTTCACATTCATTTTCACGTCGCCTTTTGGCCATAACACCAGCCGGACCCCGGGTGAACTAATGTTGGATCGAAAAAAGGGACCGAACACCCCCGTGGGATTGTATTCAAATCGTCGGGCGCCGAATAGGGTGTCGAAGGTCTGGCTGGTCGTGCCGTTAGGATCTCGAGTTCCACTGGCATAGTCGTATTGAAAGAGCAGGCGAGGTTCCCACATCGCGTCAAACGTATACCCCACCGTGGCATGGCCAAACCAGGCATGCTGGTCCTTCTCCCCCTGCCGGCCAAATTGATAGGCCCCCTCCAGTTCGTAATCGAACAACCCCTTCCTCGAATTCCTGTACAGACGCAGCCCAAAGGTAGAGTAGACCCTTTGTTGACTAATATCGGGGTCCTCATCATTTAACCCGTAATAATACAGATTGGTTCGGAGCGAGGAGAGATGGTGGCTTTCAAAATGGGTTCCCCAAAACAAGGTATCATCTTCTTCAAACAGTTGATTGAATACCCCAAATGTCCGTGGAGTGGGTCTGACCAGAAACGTTCGTAGGCGCCAAACCTGGCCTTGTCCCAGGTTCCAATGCACCCCGTCAAAGGCATTCGTCGTATTCCGAAACCGGCTCCGTGCAATGAGTCGACGATGCCCAAAATCCATATTGATTCTGCCAAAATGCAGATCATTCCGAAGCCCCATACCAAAGAGGTTGTCCAAGGTGGCGGAAAGAAAAATCTGTTGAATTTCCGCTTCGTTGAACAGGGCATCACTAATCAATTCCCCTTCGGTAGCTCCGATCGAACGCGAATCTTGGAATTCAAGAAGAAACCGAAAAATTTCCCCATTCATGCCAAAGCGGAAGCGGGTCCGAAGTGGGAGCTGCTCGGTGGTGCCAAACTCCCCTTTCCGAAAGGGGTTCGTCATGAGTTCCCCCCTGACCCTGAAATCCACACCGACATCGATCCAATCAGGTAAACGGGAAAAGTAATGAAGATACCGGCTCCACCGTACCTGGTTTTCAGGGAAGAGGATTTGATCGGCAGTTCCCCTCCACGGTTGATTCGGAGCCGCCTCGATAGTTTCCCTCAGGTACTCACTGAGCCGGGATTGAGTCACATTATCTTCGGTGGTGTGATTTCGGAGGTCAGTTCCTTGAGCCAAGGCTGGCGATCCAAAGGCCGTGAGCAATATACCAAGCAGCAGGAAGAGGAGTAACGCCCTACCAGCCGTTACACGCCAGCAAGAAATCTGAAATTTTACGGGTCGGGAGTCAACATTCAAAATGTAGTAGACCTACTGTCCCACCGCTCCCCGGACCGCCCTTTCTCGAATTCTCCTAAGGCCTCAGCCTGGGAGACCAGCTCATCACCAATTTGAAAGCCGGGAGACCGGCAAGCTTCAAAACGGACTTCAGAAAAGAATTGGCCTGTTGCAGTGGATTCGTGAGGAAAATCAGGATTTTCTGATTGATATTGACGGATGTGCTCTAATTCGTCACCCGTTAACGAGAGGTGATGTCCAACAGGTAACCTGTCTCACTCTTTGCATCCCCGTCAGAGTGTCATCACCAAGCGTTGCACGAATTCGGACCCCTTCATTAGCTCGGGTCAACTCCTATACCGTCCCATTCCTCCCGTCAGTCATCACGACTTGGTCCAACGGGAATACCTCTTGAAGACACTGCTGGTTTCCGTCATGCTTTTCAAAAGTTCCCCTTCTAATCAATTTCACATGCATAATGTATGAATCTACAGGCAAGGGTCAAACCGAAACTATCCGAATAGTATTCCACCCACAGCTCCTATTTATTAAGAAATTGTTTCGTCTATCAACGTGCGATGATGGCTTGAGATGGGGCGAGGCCAGGTGATCGGTGAAAAAATCTGGGGAAACTGAGAGTCATAACCACTCTAAAAGAGAAGGTGGTCAAGATCGGAACCAAAGTTTTCAGGCAGGCCCGGAGCCTCATATCTCAACTGGCCGAGGTCCCTGGGTCCCGATAGCTCGTTGAGACGATCTTAAAAGAGATTGACCGGTTGCGGCTGTTTGCAGATGAGATGGTACACCGAATCAAATAGGACTCTGGAAACGAAACAACAACAGGAGCGGTGTATCTTCAAGCGCTCGATAAACGTTTATGCATCAGTGGAAAGCCTTGACTATTGACCAACGCGGAAAAAGGTGGGAGACTTGCGGCCAAATCCAAAGCAAAACGTTGATCGCAAGAGAAGATTCGTCCGATCCCATCTGACGACTAGGGCTTTTCATATTCACTAGGGCCATTTCGGTTATGATAATTCATCTTTGATAAGGGAGGATGTATTGGAATTGGTACCATGAACCTTGGATTTGGGTCTGAGTCAAACCGCACGGGGAACCGGGGCAAACTTCCCAAGGTTGTGCAGACTATTCGACGGGACGCTAGCTTCACACTGCAATCAAAGAAAAGGAGAAACCCAGTGAACACAATTCGCCTTATTATTTTCGGACTGCTTGCCACCCTCCTAGCCCCGGGCTTTGCGATGGCAGCGGAGAAACCAAACATCCTTGTGATATGGGGGGATGACATCGGTTTCTGGAACGTCAGCGCCTATAACCGGGGCATGATGGGGTATAAGACCCCGAACATCGACCGTATCGCGGAAGAAGGCGCCTTATTCACCGACTGGTATGGGCAGCAAAGCTGCACGGCTGGTCGTGGGGCGTTCATCACGGGCCAAGTCGGCTTTCGAACCGGCCTACTCAAAGTCGGTCTTCCAGGAGCGAAAGAGGGGATTCAATCAAGGGATGTGACCATGGCCCAGTTGCTCAAAGCTCAGGGGTACATGACCGCCCAATTTGGCAAGAACCATTTGGGTGATCTGGATGAGCACCTGCCCACGGCCCACGGGTTTGACGAGTTCATGGGCTCCCTCTACCACCTCAATGCCGAGGAGGAACCTGAGAATCCGGACTACTTCAAAGATCCGAAGTTGATTGAGCGGTACAATACCCGTGGCATCATCCACACCTGGGCAAATCCGGATGGTACACAAAGGATCGAGAGCAAGGGACCACTTACGAAGAAGCGTATGGAGACAATAGATGAGGAAATCACCAATGCCTCGCTGGATTATCTTGAGCGCGCGAAAAAGGCAGATAAGCCGTTCTTTCTTTGGTGGAACTCTACCCGCATGCACGTCTTCACCCACCTCAAGGAAGAAAGCGAAGGCAAGACCGGGCTGGGCATCTATCCTGATGGCATGGTGGAACATGACGGCCACGTCGGCCAGTTGCTCGACAAACTCAAAGAACTCGGTCTTGAGGAGAACACGATCGTCATGTACTCCACCGACAACGGCGCGGAAGTCTTCACGTGGCCTGACGGTGGCCAAACCCCATTCCGCGGAGAGAAGGCCACCAATTGGGAGGGCGGTTTCCGCGTCCCGACAGCCATTCGCTGGCCCGGTGTCATCAAACCGGGCACCGTCCTGAACGATATCTTCGCTCACGAAGACATGCTTCCCACTCTTCTGGCAGCCGCCGGCGTTCCCGACGTGAAGGAACAGCTCCTGAAAGGTATGAAAGTGGGAAACCAGACGTTTAAGGTGCATCTGGACGGGTACGATATCACCGACGCCTTGGCCGGAAAATCCTCCAGTCCCCGCAAGGAGTTTTTCTACTTTAATGATGACGGCTCCTTGGTAGCGCTGCGGTATAACCAGTGGAAGATCGTGTTTCAAGAGCAACGTTCGCACGGGTTTGGAGTCTGGCAGGACCCCTTCACGCCCTTGCGTTTTCCCAAAGTCTTCAACCTTCGTTCCGACCCATTCGAGACGGCTGACCAACACAGCATGGGGTACGATCGTTGGATGGCGGAACGCATGTTCCTGCTGGTGCCGGCACAACAATACGTCGGGAAGTTTCTCGCCACGTTCAAGGAATTCCCTCCGAGCCAGAAAGCCGGTAGCTTTAGCCTCGACCGAGTAATGGAGTCCCTCCAGTCGGGAGGCAGAAGCCACTAAGGTGGCGCTGGATCAGAGGCCGAACTAACTTCATGAGCCACCCCCGCAGTACTGGCAGGGGTGGCTCATCCCTCCAAACCTCATCTACAATGGGCTCAACGATAAACCCCACCGGAGTACATGGCCTGACGTTGCGTAGTTCCCTTTCCCAATAGAATAGAACACCAACTGGGAGGTCCAAGCGTGCCCACCTTGCACGTCTGGATCCCCGCCGAACAAAGTCCTCCCGACATTCAAGCTTTCCCCAAATCCCGCCTCCGTAATTTAAATCAACAGGGTTGCAGCACCTTCTCATCAAACTGTTCAACTCCTTCGTTCTGATTGATTGCAGGTTAGTGGTTAAGGTATGTAAGACGGAACAGGGCATGCCTCCACCGATGATGATGAATCAACTCATGCATAGAAAGATGACATCGACGGAATTCCTCGACAGATGAACACTGTTGTTCTCCAACAAGATCTCTACAAAATACAGGCGGTTGGCGCATCACTGATCGCTATTTTCCTGTGTTTTTTACTTGCACCGCCTAACATTCAGGCCAAGGATGGGGAATTTCTAGGAGGGCCCCCTCCAGGTGAGAAACCGCTCAAAGTCAGGATTGGATTTAACCTGATCAACCTGACCGATGTGAATGAAAAGGATGAAACGATCGATTTTGAAGGGGCAATTTATTTGAACTGGAAGGACCCACGACTGGCTTACGATCCGGCCGAAGTGGGTTTATCGGACTATACCCCGGGTGACTACTCTCAAGCACCCAGGCGGATCTACCAGGGGGACTTTAGGGTCAAGGAAATATTTAACGGTTGGCGCCCGCATGTCGTCATTCCAAACGGAGTCGGCGATCGCGTGAAAACCAACCTGGCGATCAGTATTTGGCCGGATGGAATGGTTGAGTATTCCGAAACGTTTTACGTCAAGGTGGAAACACCGATGAATTTGCGGCGATTCCCCTTTGATTCGCAGGAACTCGAAGTCTTTTTTCACCCCTTCATTTACATGCGGGATGAGGTGGTTTTAATTCCCGACGATGGGCTGGCTCGCACCTGGAATCAGAACATGGGAATTGCCCAATGGTCCCGCGGGCCCGTTCTGATGGCAGAACGCCCCACGGAGATCGCCTACTTTGATGAATCGAAAGAAAATATTTCCGAATTTGTGGTGACCATTCATATCGATCGTTTACCCCTCCATGTCCTAACCAGCATTATATTTCCGATGATTGTTTTGGTAACCCTGACCTGGAGCGTGTTCTGGATGGATAATGAGTCGGTGTCCAATCGCATTAACATCACCTTTATCGGGATTCTCAGCGTGGTCGCTTATTATCTGGTCGTCCAAGAAAGCATCCCGAAAATCAATTATCTCACCCTCATTGACGGATTTATTATTGCGACATTCCTCATGCTTGCGGCAGGTGTGGTGCTCACGGTCGTCATGGAACGGTTGGAGCAGAGAGGTTTGAAAGAAATAGGAATGAAAGTGGATCGAACGTGTCGTTGGGCCTTTCCATTGGGCTACGCGGGGATCTCTTTCATTGTGTACTTGGTGTTCTTTTTTCTTGAATAAGAACGAGGCCTTGAACCCTCTCGCAAATGAAAGGTCCTTCACCGAAAGTTTTCCCTTCGGACTTGAGTATTCCCCTGCCAGGAACACCCACCCCTTCACCATTGATTCTTTCATTGAGTAAGCTAAGAATGGTGGAACCTATGATGAGGGGTGTCGCGATGAGGAGATGGTGGGCGGGGATAATGGTTCTTGCTATTTGGATATGGGGGTATCCTCACCTTGCGACAGCTCAGGAACAATCGGAAAGTTTGGATGTTGAAATCTCTTCGGAAGGAGTAGGAACCGTTCACGCCAATCTCATTTTACTGGCCAAGCCTGAGCTGATCCGTCACCTTTTGATGGATTATCCCAACTGGCCGAAATTATTTCCTCGCACCCCAACGATTCACTATATTAAAGAGTTGGAAGGGAGCGTCCGAGTGGGCATGACCGTCCCGGCCTTTTTTCTTCCCATGACGCTTCGATTAGTGACCGAAACACAAGAACCCCAACCCTTTCGTATCGTCACACGCATGGTGGAAGGGGATTTTGAGCGATATGATTGGATCTGGGAACTGACCCCCACTCGAGATGGCACGCATACCCAGGCTACCTTAACGCTCAATGTCAAACCACAATTTTGGACACCAGACTGGGCTCTTGTATGGATTTTGAAAACAGATCTGAAGGAACATTTTGATCGCGTGCGACAAGAATTGAACCTCAAAGATCCACGGCAATCCGCGGAACCATCCCACCATGGCCCCCCGTGAAACCGTATTCCAAGCCATCAAATGACATTTCCTCCACTTTATTGAAAAAATACCAACCCCCAACCCATCTCTGCTCCAATCAATTTCCTATATTTTCCATTGCGCCAAGGCACCAGAATCGGATGCCGGTATTGCTGTTTTCCCGGTGATCCCTTATTGGAGAGTTGTTTCTGCCTCTGTTATCACATCCCCAGGAGACTTCCCATGGAATTTTCCCAGAGAAAAGGAAAATTGGCATATACATTGCAATAATTTACTCCTTACCACAAAATCATTGAAAAATTGGAAACATGGATGAAAAACCGACTCGAAAATCCCACGGAGTGAAGCATGAAAGAGACAGAAAATCCCAGAATTAAGAAGCAGCCATCAAGGGAAAAGCCCTTGGAAAAAAATAAAGTTCTTATCCACTATTGGTGGATGAGGGGGACTTCTGAATCTGTTCATGAATGGGATCAAGGCCTGCCGATTGAGGATAAGGATCGCCGACCTGAAAGGCAGAGTCGACGATGGAAATCATCCAATTCCTAATTCCCTACCCCTTTTTTCTTCAACGAGTTCAACAGCTTAAAGAAGAGGGTTGTTCGATTTTTCACAACCCAACTGCGAAGGTTTTCCAGTGTCTGTGGCTTTTCCTGGCAGGCAGCTAGGCATCTTTTAGGGGTATTCACTTTTCCACCTCATCAACCTAACCAACCAATGTACCAAGTAGGAAAATACCCCCAAAGATCCTCCTAAAATTGACCAACAATTATTAAGCTTTTCCCATTCAGTTCCTCACGCTCGCGGTTCGCATCATTTCCTGTTCCCGGAATCTCCGGGTGAGAGCCAACACCATGACTACCGCAATGTTTCAAAAAACACCGACTCCATAAATCTTTTACTCCGATGGCGGGAAAGCAGAAAATTGCACAAAGGATAATGTTTAGGGAACAACCAATCTGTCATGTTGTAGGAATGGCCGGGGAAGTGTATTCCCAAGCCTTCAGCCCCGCCCTTATCTCTTTCAGTCACCAGTCAATTAAGTCATTGTTAGTCAACGTGTTTTTATTGATCCTTAGCGAAAAGAATATTGGCATATGACTTGCTCCGTTTCCTTAGCCAAAAAAGGGGAAAGAGCATGGACCTTCTCAATGCATATGAATTCTCCAAAACACAGTCGGTAAACAATCCTCCTTCCCGACAGTCCGAACTGGACCGCCCTCACATTCCTCAAAAGGACTACCTGGACCTTTTCGCCTTTGATCATGTGATTGGTCGGAGTCGAGGTTTCAAGGACCTTCTTGAACAGGTCGCCCGTGTTGCGGAGACCGAATGCAGAGTCCTTATCATCGGCGAGCCAGGAACCGGCAAGGAGTTGATGGCTCAACTGATTCATGCGAAAAGCCTTCGAAAGCACCAACCGTTCTGGAAGATCGAATGTATGCGCAATTCATTACATTTCCTCAATGGAGAACCCGGCCTCCCATTACTCAATCCCGTGCTCGAATACCCCGGAAGACAAGCTGTGGGGTTCGGTGTGCAAGAAAATGGCACTTTATTTTTTGATAAGATCGGAGCTTTGTCTAATGACAATCAGGCCAAGATGCTGCGATTCCTGCTCAACAGCGAACTAAAGGAGCCCAAGGCGCCGGTATCAGTCACGGAAGGTTTTCGAATCATCGCGTCCACCTCGCGTGACCTGCCTTGGGACGCAACAACAAAACGGTTTCGGGCTGATCTCCTGTATCGACTCAATGTGATCCCCTTACGTATTCCTCCACTCCGAGATCGCCGTGAAGATATTCCTCTCTTTCTCCAGCATTTTGTCAAGAAACATGCGATGAAACACGGAAAGGCCATCAGGAAGTTCAGTAAAAACACCCTTCCTCGTTTCCTCGGGTATTCCTGGCCAGGTAATATCCGTGAATTGGAAATGGTCGTTGAGCAGGCGGTGATGTCATTACGAGGCTCGACCTTGGATATTCCCCAATCCGCCTTGGGTGAGATACCCTCGATGAGCCCCTTGCGATAAAGCCTTTTTCTTTTCTGACGACGACGTCCTTCTCGTTCACCCGCCAATTCCCTACCGAAACACCCCGACTTTGCTTTTTTCATCTTTGTAAACTGAGAAGCATTCCGTGTAAGGTGAAACCATCACCCTCTCACCTTTTTGGCGCTGTATATGGTAAAATAGTTATTGAATCAATACGTTTGGTAAAATTTTCCCCTCTGTGCCCTACTTGACTAATGAATATTTAGGGGTTATCTGTGTAATTATGATGATCGATCGACCTCTCACACATGACGAACAAAAGGCCTCCGAAGCGGCCTTCCGGGGGCTTCCGTTTAATCCTGCCTGGTCACAATCAGCCAAGGTGGTCTATGACGGAATTATTCAGGCCATGAATAATTCCTCGATATCTCCTTTAGTATCGGACGAACCCCTTCCAGAAGCGGGTGACCTCGGCATTACCCCAATCCCCCTGGAGTCCGACCAAACGCCCCCTTCGGAAGACTCGGAATCCGAAGTGGAACTGGGGGATCAACTTAGTGAGTCAACGACCATGCCTCTTCGCTCCAGGCAAGAGGCCATTGAATCCGGCCTGCTCATGGATATCACCCCAACCGCCCAAGTCCTCGGGATCGAATTGGCCGTTGGAGTAACCAAACCATTGTGGGAACATGGGATCATGGCGATACCCGATCTCTCGGAAAGTGAAGTACAAGAACGGGTTCGAGATGTGTTATTGGCCGTTCGCTTGCGATTAGCCAATTTAAAATCTCCAACCCCTATTGTGGAAGTTCCCGTCCTTCTTTCTCTGGCTTCTGAGCCATCCCCTCAGGTCTTTTCGATTTATGCGTTGTTTCACAAGGACCCCATTGAGTCAGACTGTTTGCTGCTGATTCACCCCGGTGAAGTCGCTTTCGCCGATCGGTCCTACCTCCAAAACTAATAACGGTCAATACATTTCAAAGTTCAAGGCAGGGAATTCCAACCAGCATTCCGCGCCTGTTCACGGGAAACCTGGAACTTGAACCCGGGGTGGAGCTCCTACCCAGATGCCCGGATTCCCAATTGTGTGGTATCCTCCCAACCCACTAAATTTTTGGTTCTTTCTTTTTTGAAAGCATGGATAAAAATATCTGGTTTCTCACCAATGCCGTTCTCGGTAGTTTGACGGTGAACATTGGGTTATGGCTTCTTCTTGGAGACCTTCCCATTCCTGGAGCCCTGGCATTGATAGTGGGGTTAGCGGGAGTGTTAGCATGGCAGACCCCGGCCATTGCACATATTTGGGCGGTGTCCACACTACTCTTAGGATTGGAAAGTTTGGCATGGCCGGTTTTGCAAATGGCGGACATTCGGAAACTGGGACCAGAACCTCCTCTGGAAGATTTGCAGCGGATCTTTACGGCCGTTCTCTTTGGCCTGTTTTCGGGGGTGTTTTGGATGACCTTCTCGTATGGAATTTACAAACGGATTCGTTCTCAACAAAAACCGTCCGAACCGTCGAAAAGCGTCCCCCCACCGGGGGAAAAGAAAAAGAAAAAATCGAAAGGCACCCGGTGATCCGAATCGTACCATTCGATCGCCCTCACAGAATTTCCAGTGGATCCACATCGACCTCCAATGTCATTCGCTCTTGTTTCAAGACAAGCTCTAGCTCTTCCCGGACTCCCTGGACAAGTTGACGACCCCGGTTCAACTGTCGGCATTTGAGGACCATCACATAACGTGAAATCCCACGGGATCGAGGTCGCGGGGAAGAGATAGGACCTAAAATATTTTCATTGTCAATTTGGCCTTCGCGTGTTGGAGGCGATTGACCGCCTGTCTTTTTTACCCCACCCACCAGAAGATCACCACATCGCTTCGCGGCCAGCACGACACGATCATGATGTTTCCCTGAAATGGCCAATTGAATCAAATGGGTGAATGGCGGATACCCCAAGGCCTCCCGAAACCCAAGCTCCGGTTCGTAAAAAACCCTGGCATCGCGCTGAACGGCCGCTTGAATGACATGATGCGCAGGTAGATAGGTTTGCAGAACCACTTCTGCATTTAACGAATGCTGATTGCCAGAAGCCGCCAAGCCTATGGCCTGCTCCAAAAGGCGGTAGGTCCGTTCAGCCGATCGAAAGTCCGGTATATGCAGCCCTCCGTCGGCATAGGGAATACCGACAAAGTCGGCGCGGGGCAGGGTCGGTCCGTGAAACAACAATTCTGTTCCAATCAAAATGTTAAGGTTTCCGTTCTTAAACCGTTCTAGCAAGACAGTCTCCTCCTTAGTGGTTTTGACCACTTCCCGATCGAACCGCGCGACGTTCGATAAGGGAAATTGCTGTTGCACCATTTCTTCTAACCGTTCAGTTCCAAACCCTGACGGTTCGAGCCGAGTCGATTCGCACGAGGAACACGTCGCCGGGGGAATATGAGTTTGTCCGCAATAGGAACAAACTAAACGAGCCGGCTTTTTGTGGAGGGTTAAGGCGACACCACAGGCTGAACATTGAGGCACATGCCCACAATCCTTGCACAATAATGCGCGGGAGAACCCCTTTCGATTCAGAAACAATATCACCGATCCATTCGCCCCCAGGGTCTTTTGCATGCTGTTCATCATGTCATCAGACAACATGGTGCCATACGGCGTCTGCTGGAGATTGACCATCCGGACTTCCGGAACTGAGATGGCAGTGGATTTTTTGACCAAAATATTGAGATTGTGCTCTTTAAACCTGTGAACCGTTTCCAGTGACGGATGGGCAGAACTCAGCACGAGAAGGCTGGATTCGAGCTTGGCCCTCATTCTGGCTACCTCCCGGGTGTGATAAGGCGGGCTTTGCTCTTCTTTATAGGAGGAATCTTCTTCGCGCTCGACCCACACCAACCCCAACGATGGCAGGGGGACAAAAAGGGCCATTCGAGTTCCGACCACCACATCAAATTGCCCTTCCCGAATCGCCTGCCACAGCTCTGACCGAGCTCGCTGAGGGAGATCGCCATGATACAACCCGATCCGATCACCGAACGGCTCTTGTAAGGACTGAGCGATGTGAGAAGCCTGACTGATCTCAGGAGCAAGGACCAGGACTGTCCGTTGAGCCTTTAAGGTGTCCCTCACCGCTTGCATCAGACATTGTTGCCGGAAGGGACGAGAATTGAACAGCAAGATTTCATCGTGCGTGGAACCGGATAACTTTTTGAGAAAGTCCTGTCTCCAGCTAGCGAAACTCTCACTGTGCTGAATGTTCCTATAAACAGGATCTTCCTCTTCCTTCACAAACGCCAATACATTCGTTTGGTGCACATCCCTCTGCCTGGGAGAAGAGGATGCTCCTTCCAATTGGTCTGTTTTTGGTAAGACGCGCGCGGAGACTGTTCGAACCCGATCCTGTTCGACAATGAACCCCTTTTGTTTTAAGCGAGTCAAAAATGGACCAACGTTGGCCACCGTTTTGCGCAGGGTCACCAGGGTGAGCCCATTGGGGAATTTTGAGAGTCGAGTCAACAGAGAGGCGTGGTGGGGCGAAAGCTTCGAACTATCCAGAGCTTGTCTTCCGGAATCGGTCAGCAACACTCGCTTTGAAATTTGACCCGGTAAGGCCGGCGGGATGATTAACCGAAGACCGGACGCCGCCGGAGCCAGATAATAATCCGTGACCTGGCGAGCCAGCGCGATTAATGTGGAGTCCAAGGCGGCGTCTTCCGACGAATCGATCAGGCCGCAAATTTCTCGGAGGTTGCTCCCGGTAATCCCCCGAGCACCTAACTGTCCGGGGATTCGTTCGGCTAATTGAAAAATTAGACCTTGGGTGGTCGTCCGTCCCAAGGGAACCAACACCCGACTGCCGATATGAAGGCGACCTCGTAACTTCGGGGGAACCAGATAGGTAAACACCTGGTAGCGTCGTTTTGACAGGGCAACGTCTGCGAACATGGGGACAAAGAAATTAATAAGGGTTCCATTCTACCAATGGTCCATGCACCTCACCAAATCCTTTAAACGAAGGAAATCCGGCAATCCAAGAAATTACTTCGTTCTAATATTTGACAAAGACATGTTGCCCGAGTTTAAAGTCATACGCCTGAAAGAGCGAGAAGGAAAAACACCTGATTGGATGGATGGAATCTCGAAGTGACTCTTCGACGTAGATCCCACAAAATCGTGGTCACCACCATTGGAGTGATGCTGTTGACGATTCTCCTCACGGCACGAGGTCAGGCGGAAGTCTATGTGGGAGGAATGGGAGGATTCGTAGGGCCCATGGACTTAAGTGATGTGAGCGCCACCACGGGGGCCCTTCCCACGCAGCGGTTAAATGATGTCGCACTAGATAATGCCGCGATGGCCGGAGCAAAATTAGGATACCACTTTTCATCCCTGAAGTGGCTGGGTATCGAGACGGAAGGCCTGTTCACGACAATTCAATTCGCCGATCAAGATACTTCAGAAGGCAATCTCACCGGAGCAGATGATCTGGAGGTGACCACCTGGGGGTTCAATGCCGTGTTCCGGTATCCAGGAGAGCGGTTTCAACCTTATATTGGGGGAGGCCTTGGACTCTATTTCGCTGAGCTGACCCTCGATAACTTTGGCACCGCGACTGATGGGCTAGTCCCGGGGTTCAATGCCCTAGCCGGCATACGGGCATTTCTGAACGATGCGAAATCCGTCGCAGTATTTGCGGAATATAAGTTCAACTACGCCAAATTTAAATTTGGGTATCCGGAAACAGCGAGCCTCTCCTCATTCGAACTTGAGGGAACCTATCTCGCCAACATCGCCGCAGCGGGCTTCGCAATTCACTTCGATCTGTTCCCTAAGAGCAGCTTATAGGATGAAGCTGCGTCTTCAAGGATCGAGACGAGGTCGTGGCATTTCTGCGCTCCATCGCAGAGGACAGCGCTCCTGGTTTTCCACCACATAGCGGCCAAGACATGGTGGAAATCTATTAATCGGTCATGTGTCTTTCCAAGACCTCCCCCCTAAACCTTAATGGGTAGATAAAACTTTCCAGTCTATGCCCGTGTTAAGCTTCGCCAGCCAAGACTCACTCCACAATATTATCCCATCCCCTAATTATTTTCCGGTCGGTCACCGAAATTGCATTCACCGGTTTGCGCAGAACCCGAACACGACCGCTTGGTCCGGGTAAACCAGATTATTCCAGTCTAAGCCCTCGGCGGTGACCCTTTGGCCCGCTACCGTGTAATGGGCATTCCAGAGTTCCCGCACGGTTCCCTCGATCGGAAAAGAAACCACCCAGTCGACCGGCGCCGTGCCTGTATTCCGTACATGGACGTCCGCACAATATCCGGATGTCCAGTCGGATTGGGTCACCAGTTCCACGCTAACCGTGCCGCCCGGGGAGGGGTCGGGAGAAGGCCCATCCGGGGGATCGGTAGGCTGGGGGTCAGGTGGGGGAGGATCGTTTGGCGGAGAGGCATGTCCCCGCTCCGCGCAGAACCCGAATTCCACGCTACTATGAGGGTGGACAAGGTTGTTCCAGGACTCCCCCTCGGCTGTGAGTTGGTTGTTTGACACCACCCCCACGGCATTCCAGATATCCCGGAGGTGCCCCTCGATTGGAACTTGGACCACCCAATCCACCGGATTTGAACCGCCATTCGTCACTGTCACGTTTGCGCAATAGCCTGTATCCCAGTCAGATTGGGTGGTGACCGCCGTGGTCACCTGATTACCAGGGAGAGGCCCCGGAGCCGGTGGATCATCGCCAGGAGGGTCATTGGTCGGTGGCTCCGGAGGAGGCACAAAGTCGCTCCCCGCCAGTTCCAGGATTTCTGCCAGTGCACCCGTGTATCCCGCATTGTAATCCGTAGCCACCTCGTTCCTGATGTAATCAGTTCGGTCGTCTTGCCAGTCGAAATCATCAGGGCTGGCCGGACCTCCAACCAAAGCTCCCGTCAACTCGTGGGTGTTCTGGGGAGGATCGGCAATATTGTTGGTGAGGGAATCATGCGCCGCTCTGTGATGAGGATTTTTCGGAGAGTTGGCTCCGAACCCCACGACATAACTGGCTTCCCTTGGATTATCCCCGAGGATATAGTTGATCTGGTTCAGGGCAAAAGTTCGATACGATTCTGCCAGGGCGGGGACTCCTACCTCCCCGGCGTAGATCACCGCTAAAAAGGCTGTCGTCGAGGCATAGCGAAGCGACCCCCATTGATTCAAAAACACCAGACCACCTGGCGTGCGCTGGAGTTCCTCCATCCAGACCCTCAAGTGCTCTTTCATCTTGTTTTGATAGACCTGCTCCCCGGTGATACGGGCCAGGAGCAGGTTCGTCCCATTGGATACATTATCCCAGCTATGCGCCCAGTACACAGCGGACTGTGCCGTGGATATGGCCGACTTCGCCTGGTTGAGATAGGCACCTTCGCCAGTGGCCAGGTGCAACCACGTGGCGCCCCAAGCCAGTTCATCCCAGAACCCGCTGAAGGAGGTGTAAAACCCGTTCGCCGCTGTATAACCGGAACTCGATCGATAGCTGTCAGCAAAGAGGTACAACCGCCTGGCTTTTCCCAGCAAAAGGTCCGCATATTCCGGTTCCTCTTGGGCGAAGACCAGAGCGCCGACTGCAAGGGCCGCGGCAGTCCCGGCCGTTACCTCAGTGCATGGGGCACTTGGGGTACATGCGTACGCGGGTCGCGGCATCGTCATCTTTTCGGGTGGCCCCCAGAAGGCATGATCGGCATGGGGATCGCCAACTTGATAATAGAACGTATCATCTTGTGGAGTACCCGGGTCCCCTTCCTGGTACGCCTCGAGGAAATAATCGAGAACAAAGCGGAGACTATCCTTGGCATACAGCGTTTGTCCCGATCGGTCATACGCTTCTCTGGATTCATACAGGCTCCAGCCAAGCATGGTGGCGCTGTAGGCCATGGGAAGGCCAAACTTGCCGTGGTCACCCGCGTCAAACCACCCCCCGGAGAGATCCACACCCACATCCTGACCATCGTCGAGTGCAGCGGGATTCCTCCACTCCACACGCCAGAAATATTTATCGAGATGATCCCCGGAGCGCTGAGCCTCATAGAAAAGAAATGATTGCTCCAAGGCCTGTGCGTAATCGAATTTCAGTTGCTCTTCGGGCAGCAACCCCGCGGAAGAGCTCCACGCGGTAAGTAATGAGATGGACAGGATCAGCGCACAGATCACTTCCATTTTCAAACGCATGTGCATGGTGTTCACCATTTCTGTGGTCTCCTTTAGAGTGTGGCAATGGTTAACCTTCGGAATGGACAGGCTAAGGTCCCGCATTCCTTTTTTTGTCAAAACTATTAAGAGAGGGTAGACCTGTAGAATGTTCTTTGTTCCCATCCCCTGTATAAGGGAAAGAACAAAGAACTGACTTCAGGAGGGGCTGAGGGTAAGAGCTAGCAAACTGGATGCCAAAAGAAAAATAACGGATGGGAACTGGCAATACCCTGTATTAAAAGGAATATTCTGGCAATACATGGAAAGGAAAGGGAAGGGCACGTGTAGTAGACTGTAGGGATTTCCCAACGGGGGTGAAGGGTAAAATACGATTCTTACACTATCCTATATCAGTGATGGGATTTGACTACAGAAAGACCGGTCCCTCCGCGCAGGTAAAATCCGTACCGAGCAGGACGTATCTTCATGAAGGTCACAAGGAACCGGTGGATGACTAAGGGAGCAGGGATCCAACCACTTCGCCGATGAAGAGCCACACACATCTCAAGGCGCAACAGAAATTGCCAACGCGTTCACGGTTTGTGTACCATTCACAATACCAGCGTTGACTGAAGTGCGGCCACCCATTGGAGGATCGGAATGCCAAGCCGGAACAAGACCATCGCCAAGGAGCGCAAGGCGCTGATGAAGTTGATGGATGAAGGTGAATATGCGATTCCCAGCCGAAAGCTGAATCAGAACCTTGTCATCGCCTCGTGGAACATTCAGCAATTCTCAAATCGTCATGAGGATCGGGCCATCCAGTGCATGGCGGACATTTGCGAGCGATTCGACCTCATCGCCCTACAAGAGATCAAGACTGACCTGCGTGGACTCAGCAGGCTGCAACAGAAAATTCCTGGCAATTACAAAATTCTCGTGTCCGACCCGACTGGCAACAGCGAGCGGCTCGCATTCCTGTACGACAAGCGTTCGGTCATCTCAACCGGACTCGTTGCTGAAATCGTCCACAACGTCTCGGCGAAGAAAGACATGAAAAGTGTCCAATTTCACCGCACCCCCTACTGCGCCTCGTTTCGTGCCGGACGGTTCGATTTCGTCATCGCGACGGCACACATTTTCTTCGGAAAGGGAGAGCAAAAAAAACACCGGACAGCCGAAATCCAACGACTCGTCGACTTCATTGCGAAGCGTGCCAAGACGACGTCGAACAAGGTGTTCGATCGGGACCTCATGGTTATGGGTGACTTCAACATCGAGGAAGTCGGCGACCAATTCTCCAAGGCCCTGAAGTCCCAGAAGTTCAAGATGCCACTCAACATGGACTCCCTCGGCACCAACTTTGCCCAGAGCAAGACCTTCGACAAGATCGCTTGGGTCAATCGCAAGAGCTTCAAACACACCGGCAAATGCAACGTGGTCCCGTTCGGCAAGGTCCTCTACCAGGACCAGACACCCAAGGGGGGCAGAAAGCAGATAAGCGACCACTTGCCACTGTGGGCCGAGTTTGAGATCAACAAACTCAGCCAGGAACTGAGTCAAATCATCAACAAGAAGTGACGCAGGTGCCCTTGTGGGCAACGCCGCTTGGCCTCATGACGGTAACAGGGGCACGAGGCTGTCCGCGATATACTTGTGGCCGGCTTGGTTAAGATGCCCGTCCCACTTCAGAAAATACTTCTCCTGTTTAAGCTCCGACGACAAATCCAAAAGAGACATATTTTCAATGTAAGGTGGATAATTGTTCGCGGCAATCTCGGCCTTCAACGAGTTAATGAATGTGGCATCGTTCCTTGCGTGCTGATCGACTTCAAACACAATGATGTGGATGTCACGCAAATCTACATGGGATGTGACAAGGGCGTTAATATACATCTTGGCCTCTTCATTCAAAGTCGGCCGGTCTTCCTTTTGCTGAAAGAAAATAGACCGCAGTTGTTTGATTCCGCTTTTCTTGATGAGGCGATTGATAAGCAATTTCTGTAACTCATAGACATACCTGCCGAACCGATACTTCGGGGCGTGGATATGCTCATCCACAACGCGATGGTATTCCTGCTCGCTCCTAATCGGAAGGGCATTCTTGTTCTCATAATAGGTCTTGTTCTCTCCAAAGTCGTTAGCACAGTACTGGATGATCAAGTATTTCAGATTGCTCGTATCGATGCGGGCCAGCATGGTCATTTCTCTGGCCGTGCCGTAAGAAGCCACGGCTGCGTTGAGCGTCTTCTTGTTCAGCGCACTTTCTATCAGATCGGGAAACGTTTCATCCTGCTCGACACCCCACCCCATGGCATGAGAGTCTCCGAGGACAACGACCTCAGGTTTCTGCAGTGAGATCTCATTGTCACGAACCCCGAGACTATTTATTCGAAACTCAGACTCAAACTCGCGATTGACGAAAAGGCACCTGCCGGGCCTCAGCGTATAAAAAAGAGTGGGATCATACTGGGCACATTGTGGTAACAGCTGGATGATGTTCCGTTCATATTTGAGATGAAATTCACGATAGAAATGCTTCAGGGGTCCGCCTAAGAGTGAAGGCTGGTTGAACACAAGCAGTAACACAGCTTCCAAGCCGACGAGTAAGCCTATAAGCAAAACGAGGTTGATGACCACAACTCGGACAATGAATTTAAATCGCTTCATTCCGTATCCGACAGACTGTATGGGTGTTGGATAGGCCCAGACGGATTTTCCATATTAACGCCAGGCCCTTTGGGGGGGGGACAAACCGGTAGTTGGCGCAAGTTCCCACAACATGTTGAACGCGGGATCGGACGAGTGTTCATCCTGTCGAGGTCAAAATCCAAGCCTTTCCCGAAGGGGGAGACCGTCAGCCAGGTTCAGCCGATAGATTGTTCGGTCGGCTTTGATTCCCTTGAGACTGACCTGCTCCTTGAGCACGGCGTCGCTGCAGGCCCCTAAGAGGGTGTTGGCCGCTGGGCTGCTTTCGAACGCCTCCATCGAGAATGTCACTTCGTTTCCTCTGGCACACTGTTGAATGCGCGCGGCCATGTTGACGGTGGAACCAAAGTAGTCGACACGGCCATTGAGGTTGACGATGAGGACCGGCCCGCGATGTATCCCAAACTTGACCCGGAACTTTTGCGGGCCTTCTCCGCCGAAGCTGAGGCCCTGGAACTCCCGCAGTGCCTCCACAACGCACTTGACGGCATCGTCGCTATGAACAAAAGAGGCCATCACGGCGTCACCGATGGTCTTGATCACGAATCCGCCATGCGCTTCCACGGAGCGGGATAAAATGTTGAAATGCTGACGTACGAGGTTGTAGGCCTGGGCATTGCCCAAAGTCTCGTACAGGGCGGTGGACTCGGCGATGTCGGTGAACAGCAGGGTCACCGAGGAGACCTGAATCCGCTCCTGATCCGACAGGACATGGTTCCCGAATAGGTGTCGGTACTCCGGAAAATGAATGACCGTGAGCCCGGTCAGTCTCGGAGGCAGGTCTTCGAGGGGCAATTCGTCGGGGAGCTCATCTTGAATAATAAAAATCCCGCTGACCTTGTCACAGTCGTTGACCAATTCGAAACGCACTGGTCCAGGTCTGGCGTTGAGTGTCATCTGATCGTAATTGAGTGTGGGAAGCTGCCTGATCTTGAACTCCTGAACCGTGTCCGTTCTGACACCTTCAACCTTGAGGAGTCCCTTGGCCAGCGTGATCGGACAGAAAAATCGGTACAACCTCGGTTCTTCGATGACGTCGGCACCGACTCCGGTTGCGCCCGGCGGAACCGCGATGTTGACTTTGGATTCCAGGACCGGCGGCGGCAGACAAAACCCTGCCATGTCGATATTTTCGATCGCCCGATTCAGTGAAAACGCGACCTCCACACGAGCCAGGAAGTCTGCCTCGAAATCCACGCCGCACATCTTGCAGTGGGATGTTTGGACGAGTTCAAAGAAATTGTCGTACTCCGTCGTTACCATGTTGCAGTGGGGACAGTGCACGAGCCAGTGCAGGTCAAACAACCCTGAGGCCACTCCATTGAGAGCCACCGCCACGATTTCCTCGGGCCGCTGGCCGGATGCCGCCGCGACGACGAACGGGTTGATCCTGTGACGCTGGACGGCCTCACTGGCGAGCAGCCAGTCTTTGACCGCTTGAAGCGCCCCGGAGGAACCCATGGGCAGGTTGGTCAGTTTGGCAAACCCTTGATCGAGCAGCCCGGTGTCCATAGTTCTTCAATTTCCTTTCGGATAGCGGCCGAACAGGTTTTGAGGGATGTCAGAGTGGCACAGGCAGCAACCGACCGCGCCATCTCAAAATGGCGGCTTCCAACCATTACCGGGACACCATTCTCGAATCAAGAAAGAATAGGAATTTTAAGTGCTCTTTTTGGGGCAAGCGAAAAAGTACCGAAGAGGCCGTGGGATGTCAATTCTGTCAGTCAGCGGTATCCAAATAAGGTGGGGGCAGTTAGCCAGAACAGCCCTCCCCGCGCTTACGAGCCCCATTCTCCGCAGATACTGTTATTTTGAAAAAACCTTCCGCTTCCTTAATAGGTTCTCACAATTTCACTGAAAGCATTTTCATTGAGCTTGCCGGCCCTATTCCAACGGTTTCAAATCTCCAAGCATGGTGGGGATCAACTCCGTCACGGTGGGATGGATGTGGACGGCGCGCTGGATGGTGGTGTAAGGCGCTCCGGCGTACATTACATCGAGGATGGAATGGATGATTTCGTCGCCCCCGATACCCAGCAGCGCTGCCCCCAGGATCTTCTTTGTTTCAGCATCGATCAGGATTTTCATAAACCCCTGGGTTTCGCTGCGCTCGTGCGCGCGTCCCACACGCGTCATCATCATTTTGCCAACTAAAGCTTTGCGCCCAGAGGCGCGTACCTCGCGTTCGGTCAGGCCGGCCCGCCCCAGCGGTGGGTCAATGTAGAGGGAGTAGGCGGTAATTCGATCCGTCACCCGGCGGGGGTCGTTGTCGAATAAATTGGCGGCCACAATTTCATAATCATTATAAGAGGTGTGGGTGAAAGCTCCACGGCCGTTGACGTCGCCTATCGCCCAAATACCGGGGATATTGGTTCGCAGCTGATCATCGACCACAATATACCCGCGTGGGTCACGCTCGATTCCGGCCTTATCCAGGCCCAGATCGTGCGTGTTGGGCGTTCGGCCGACCGCCATTAACAGATGGCTACCCTCTATCCTGGGCGCGCCGGTTTTGCATTCAACACTAAGAGCCACCCCCTTGCCACGTTTTTCCACCGTCAGGCACTCGGCATTGAGATGGACCCTGATCCCTTCGTTTTCCACAATTTCCTTGACTGTCGCCGAAACATCCTCATCGTCGCGGGGAATCAGGCGGGCATTCCTCTGGACAACCGTGACCTTACTGCCGAAACGGCGGTACATCTGGGCAAACTCCAATCCGATGTAGCTGCCGCCGACGATAACCAGGTGTTCAGGCAGATAATCAACCTCCATCATGCTCGAGTTGTTGAGAAAGTCGATCTCTTTCAGGCCCGGCATATCGGGAACCAGTGCGCGTGCACCGACATTGATAAAGATTTTATCGGCTTCCAAAACATCATCGTTCACGCGTACCGTATTCGGACTTTCAAAGCTCCCATGCCCCTCATACACGGTACAGTTCGCCATGTTTTTAAGCCAGTTGGTCACCCCTTCGTTTGATTGACGGACTACCGAGTCCTTGCGGGCCTTCACCCGCTTCATATCGACCTTGATGGACCCGTTGATCATGACACCGAAGTCAGAACCGCGATTTGCCATGTAGGCAGCACGGGCGCTCGCGACAAGCGTCTTGGTTGGAATGCAGCCGACGTTGACACAGGTGCCGCCAAATAGCTTGCGTTCGATGACAGCGGTCTTGAGTCCTTCCCGTGTCAAGCGGGAGGCGAGGGATGGCCCGGATTGACCAGTACCGATAACGATTGCGTCGTATTTTTGGGTCATATCGCTCCTCCCCTGCTCTCAGCTGTTTGTAAATAGGGTCAAGCTTTTTTTAATTCTTCTTTTTCATAATTTGGCTAACGCCGGAGAAACCCCTGTTCTTTTCAAAGGCTTTACCCCTTTTGCTTTTCCACAAATTATCGTTTCGGATACACTTGAGTGTAAATCACCTTATGTGAGCAGATTCTTCAGGTATGACAAATTCGAGATCCACAGGCCAATTGTGCACTAAAGCCCTCGCTTATTTCTACCAGTTACGTTAACCTTATTAAGAAATGTCGCCCACTGCTCGGGCTCGTTCTCAACCTCAATGGGAGCAAGGTGATGAAAGAAATTGAATGGTATTCAAAAGTTGGGTCTCTCGAACACCTGGAAGTTCACCATATCATGGAAGACGAGGTTGAGACATGTACGGCAGACAATTCTGCGTTGTCCATCGCCTTTAAAATCTGCCAGGGACATTTCGGCAGCATTCCCGTGGTTGACGAACATAACACTCTTCTTGGGCTCGTCACGGAATTTGATCTCCTTCGCGCGATTGAGAACAACAAAGATTTACGGAATGTCAATGTAGCGGACATCATGACCCGTGAAGTAATTACCGTGACAGAGCACACGCTTGTTTTGGATCTCATTCGATTAATTCAAAAGCATCACCTCATCCGTGTCCCTGTGGTTCGAGAAAATAAATTGTTGGGGATTGTCGCTCGGCGAGATATGATTTTAGGATATATTCTTTCCCTAAAGTGATGTTCCATAGCCGAACTTCCCATTCCACATTGGGAACCAGCCCCAAGACTAAGAGGGTCCGTAGGTGGGGATCGGGCTAGTCACTTCTCCACACCCCCTTATTCATCCATGAAACTGAAAAACCTAAGGAGAATGGTACCATGATCAAATTTGTCATGTGCTGCTGCCGCCACCCGGAAATGTCTCGGAAACAGTTTCAGGATTATTGGCTTCATAATCATGCCCCACTCTTCAAGAAATTCTCAGAAACTTTCAAGACCAAAAGATATGTGCAATGCCATACAGTCGATACACCACTCAATGATGCGATCCGAGAATCCAGAGGGATGGCGCAAGAATACGATGGGGTCGCTGAAGTCTGGTTTGAGTCAGAAGAAGAGCTCATTGCAGCCATGAGTTCTCCGGAGGGGCAAAAGCTCAGTGGCATCTTACTCGAAGATGAGGGAAAGTTCTTGGATCATACCAAGTCAACGGCATTCATTACTCAAGAGTATGAGCTCTAGCAAACAGAAGTCGGGGTCGTCCATGACCATTGGTATAAATTTCAGTTCTCGCCTCAATGACCTGAAATTATAGAAATAAGTCAATACTGTTGGCTGACCCCATTGGTTCACTGATTGGTAAGCTCATCCAGACCTAAAGGGGGAGATTATGAAAAAAATTTTCTTCATAATGTGTTTTGTCGCAAGCGCTGTGAGTGTGGGATGGATCGCAAGCGGGCCGTTAGGGGCAGCAGACTTTTTTGAAAGGTCAATTCGCGGCAATCACAGGTTGGTTGGTTCCCTGCTGTGCGAAGAGCCCGTTACCACGTTTCTATCGGTGATGAACCTCCGTGGCAAGGAGCGAAATCATGTGGAGATCAGGTGGACCGATGGGGAGGGCATGCAAACGATGCGCACCCAGGTTATCCAACGCCACATCCCGCTGGTACTAACGTGTGAGACTGTTCCATCAGAATTCTCCCACTCGACACCCATCGTGGTACATGTAGACAGCGAATACCCCACCTCGGGGTTGCTGACACACGTGGTAAGAGGATCCCCAATTCAGAGCGCAGGATCATTCGCCTTGAAATCCTTCTGAAGGCGCGCCAGGGTCCGAACGTGTATTCTCCGGCTGAAGGCTTACCAGCCATTCAAATACATTTACCTTCCATCTCTTTCTAACCATCCTTGATGCGGAGGAGGTTCACATGAAAAGGGTAAGCATCGCGGCCATTATCGTTTTGGTCATTTTGGGAACAACATTCACTTTTGGGCAGCCTCGTCAACAGACCGTAACGGTTGAGCAGTCACGGAAGATTGTCCCTCTGCCTCCCTGGCCCAAAGGTGATCAACGGGGCATGGCCAACACACTCGGCCGGGGAACCTGGAATCGCTGCGCGTACCATCTAAGCCTACCAAATTCCAAAATCTACGAGTTGTCACACATTCGTTCCCCATCGGCGCCACACTCCCCATTCGGAGTTCCATTGGAATATACCTTCCACCCGACTAAGGGATTGGCGAACACCCGGCATGCCTGGAATGGCGAAACAATCAATGGCGAACCTGGCGCCCAATTTACGCAGATGGATGCTCTCGGGCATTTTGGATATTTGTCCGGAAGTTGGAATGGTAAGGGGGAGGTCCCAGTCGATTCCGTCCATTACTATGGTGGATACACCCAACGGGAGGTCAAACCGACGCCGGACTCACCTCTTCTAAAATTGGGCATTGAACAGGCACCGCCAATTCTTACCACCGCTATCCTACTCGACGCACGGTCTTATATTGGTAAGGGGAAAGCACTTCGGGCAGGACAGCGTGTGACGACCGATCACCTCATCGGCATGATCAAGGCCCAAGGGCTTGAGTGGCGAGGGCTCCTTCCTGGCGACGTGTTATATATCTATACTGGGTGGGAAGATAATTGGTTGGATCCGGATACGAACAAGGTGTATTACACCAAAGGACCGGGGCTGTCGTTTGATGCCGTGAAATTTCTGGGGACCAAAAGCATCGTCCTTGTGGCATTGGATAATCCTTTTACCGATCCTGCCAACGAAGGGCAAATTTTCGGTAACGGTCCTGCGCCGAAAGGGACTCCCCCTGATCTGCCTTTTGTGGCGCATCATCAAAATCTGACTCAGTCGGGCATCCATCAAATCCAGAATGCTCATTTAGAGGAAATGGCAAAAGATAAGGTATGGACGTCCTGCACCATTATTCTCCCCTTACTGGAGAAAGGGGCCTCCGGTTCACCGGTGCGTCCCATTGCCATTGGGGCTCCGCAATAACTTGGATTGAAGTATAGGAATCAATTCTTGCCCTCCTTCAAGATTCACGATTCCGTTCTTTCCTCATTTTTATCCCGTGCCCAAAACCATTAGGGGGCGTCTCAGGAACAATCGGGGAGAGCGACTCTGGGAGGAGTGGAAAATTTTCCTGATCCATGCTGCAGAACGCCTGCCAAAAACGGAAGTGGAGAAATCATGAACACTGATCATTTTAGAATAATTCCTGTCATGATTTCTTGCATAATCATGATTGGGGGGTGTAGCACGATATCGAAAAAGGTTCATGCCATTGGTCACCCCCACCGCTTTGTGACCAGGGCCTAGAACAAGCTTTGATTGCCGTGTATTGGGGAACGGCCTGGCGCGAGGACCAAAAAGAAGTACCAACGAGAGAAAGGTACGTCGAAGAGGGGATCAAAATATTCTTTTCCGGCCAGCAATGCTTTCACACCGTTTTTCTTTCTAAGGAAGTAATGGGGAGAGAGGCTTTGCTTGCCACTGACGAAGAACTGATATCAGGAGGCCATTCCGTAGGAGCAGCCTATGACATGAGGTTGAGGATCGAGGAATTAGGGCCGAATGTGTATCTCTATCTTTCTCCCATACTGTGGGAGTCAAAAAATGAAGTGCTCCTCTAAGCACGCGTTTTAGATGCAGCCCGGGGAACACTCGAGTCCGATATCTCCATCCGATGAATGCGCGGGGGGCCCTTCACTTTTCATGGGGCCGGCAGTCTTTCGAGTGATTTCACGAATACGTTGCATTCAATATTTTATGGTGAAGAAAGGATTTAACAAAGCGAAGTGAACGACATGGGATCACATCTTCTCTTGCGTAATTCCCTTTTCTCACCACTTGGCCACCGCCGACGCTACCCCCGCTCTGTTCATCGGCAAGGATCCAGGATCATAAACCATGGCACGGAAGCAAAACTCCCAACAACAGAGGTGAATCTTTCTACAAGAGCATGCGTTCTGGAAAGAACTGACACCTTTCTTGAACGTTGCGCATTGAAATGGCGGTAGCAGTGTCCTATCATGGGAGGACTTTAAATAAGGATTGGGGTGCAGAGGAAGATTTGTCAAATCCTAGATGACGGCTGTCAAAATTGACGCGTATGAAGCTGATTGTTTCTATCCTCTTATTCTTCCTAGCAAGCTGTCAGACGACCCCTGTGCCCATCGAGGAAACTGATCTGGTGCCCCCTGATCGATTGTTTGCCTATCAATTTCCAACAGAGAAGACAACGGCCACCATTGAAGTGATTCGGGACAGGGGGTCAGTTGGGGCCGACTGTCATATCGGGGTCTTTCTCAATTACCAGTTAGCGGCTCGAATTGACCCAGGCGAACGGGCTCGGTTTGTGATCGAACCAGGGGAGACCGTAGTGGGAGCCGGGCGAGATCCACGGGGGGAGGAATTATGTGGGACCGATCAAGGCAATGTGAAACATGTGAGAACGACACTCGCCAATGGTGAAACCAAACGGTTCCGGGTATCCACCTCGGCGTTTGGGCGAATTCTGATTTCGCCTATCGCTCTGACCCCCTAGCGACGACCAACCTCCTCGCCTCAGCTCATCAGCGTTCATGTGGGGCTTTGCGCTCTGACGCAGGGGGGATGGTAAGGAAGTCCAAGAAAATCTGCCCATTGAAAGGGTTTTTTGGTTGGACATTATTAATGGGCCAGAAAAAAATGGGGACTCAATATGATACACCCCCAAAAACCGGTTACTAGACAGATTCGTTTTGTGCCATTGTTATCCTTTGCCTACTCGGCTCTCTCGCCGCCTGTCAATCGACCAGTCAGACCAAGGACGGGAAGATATTGGAATGTACACTCTTGGGGGGAGAAGAAGTCACGCAACCGCCCGGTTCCGGAATAACCGCATGTTGTTATGAAAATGGCTGTTGGATATGTGATGAAAAAGGAAACGACTGTACGTTTGATCCGGCATATTCTGCTCCATTTTGGGAAGGGAAGTTCAAACGAGTGGATCAGTAAACCTTCATCGCATTGACCCTCTCCTTTGTCAGGAGAGGGACCGACCAGATCTTCCCTCTCCTTGGGTTTCGGGTATAGTAACCCTATGGGAGTGAGATCAAATCGATCGACGCGTCAATCCCCTCGAAAACGAACAAGGCGAGGACGTCGAACGACCCTCTCCAAATTTTGGAGCTTCCTGCGTGTATGCTGGTTGCCCCTCCGGACCATCATAAGGGCAGTGCTGGCTTCACCGCCAATCGTTCGAACTGTCGGTATCTCCACCCTCCTCCTTCTTCTTTTTCTCGCCGCCAACTGGGCCTATCAAACGTTCCAAAAGCCAACCGAAATGTTTTTTCCCCTTGACCAGTCGCTCAACAAGCGTCCGGTTGAAACCTGGAGGGAATACGAATCTCTCTTTCGCAAGCATGCCACCGCGACCATTACCCCTGAGTTTCTGGCCGCCCTCGCCCAGGTGGAAGGCAGCGGCAATCCCATGGCACGGACCTACTGGCGATGGCAACTGACATGGAATCCCCTGGAGTGGTACCAACCCGCCTCAAGCGCGGTTGGCATGTACCAGATCACCGACGGGACCTTCCGCCAGGCTGCGCGCTATTGCATCCACGACCACGTGGTAGTCGAAGAGGGTCCCTGGCATGATCTACGATCCTGCTGGTTCAACGTCTTCTATACCCGCCTCTTGCCGAGCCATGCCATCGAATTAACCGCGGCCCTT
Organism: uncultured Nitrospiraceae bacterium; assembly: GCA_964525045.1. Lineage (GTDB taxonomy): Bacteria > Nitrospirota > Nitrospiria > Nitrospirales > UBA8639. Next base: position 65,006 of record CAZGFD010000017.1, read on the forward strand.
CTCGATCGTCAGGTAGCCCAGACGATTGAATCACGACGCTTGCATGCCGTTACGCTTGAACAGAAACAGAATCTTGCGGCGATCATTCACCTATGCGGTTTTGGGACGGGCCGCACCTATGCCGCACGCCGCTTCCGTTTGACTCCTCACCAACGGTGCGGCGACCACGACGTGAGGACCTATTTGGCACGAATCAAGGCCCTGAAGCACAAATTTGTCAAACTTTCAACAGGAAGCAAAACGATTCGCTAAAAGCTCTTAGAGAAATGAGGGTCGATGTGCGAGTATGGAGACCTTTTGTAATTCAATAGTCATGCCTGATCCCAGGCCCTCACATGCCTTGGAGAATGGTTTGGCCCCTAGAATGTGGTATAACAAAGACTGCCCCCTTGCCTTCAAAATGGGGCTTTTTATCACCAGGGTAAAGGCCAAGAATGAAATCATCCCAAATAGCCGTACAGAAACTTAGGAAACAAATAAAGGGCATTATAAAGGAATACAACAATCCTGGAGTTGCGGTTGTTGCAACCCGAAATACCTTTCCGCCTCTATTCGAATATTACGGTGGTCCGGGAGCCCTGGTACCGGGAGAGAATTGGACGATACGGAATGATAGTATTTTTTTGATCGCCTCTGTGTCCAAACTTATTACCGTGGCTACCGTTTTACACTGCATTGAAAGGGTGAATCGACAACGGCAAAAAGAAAACAGGAAAATGCTCACAGTAGATTCAACAATAGAGGGATTCCTGCCATTTAAATTCAAGAATCCAAAATTTCCAAAACATCGAATTACATTTCAGCAATTGTTGGATCATACATCCGGCATTGTTGACAATTTCGAGATTGAGGAACTGCTTTATACGACCAATGCGGATAGCCCAATAAACATGGGAGAGTTTTGCAGGTGGTATCTGACCCCAATTCCCAAAGGGAAACAAGGACATACGGTTCCTGGCCACAAAAACACTCTATTTTACAGTAAAAAGAATTTTGATAAGCCTGGAGTGTTTAGTTATTCAAATGCCGCTTACACCTTACTTGGTTATTTGGTGGAATGTCTGTGCAAAAAAGAGTTAAACCAAACCCGATACATGTGGGAATACTGCGACGAACATATTCTAGAACCAATGGGGATCGGAACGAAGGGTTCATTCGCAGGCCGTTTTCTTTTTTCACAATTAAAAAATTCGATAAGCAAAATGGCACGACCCGGACAGCGAATGCCTTATTATAGTTTTCCGGGGTATGCGAATGGGGGTTTCCGATGTACAGGTCCAGCCTTAGGGCGAATCATGAGCATGTTTATCAACGGTGGAACCTTTCAGACAAAAAATAAAAAGGTAAAAATCCTTTCCAAAGAGACGATGGCCAATGTTACAAATTTTACCGTGAGAAAAACCCCGTGGCAGACCCTCTATTCATATGGATTTGGCTTTAGAACGGATTTGATTAAAAAATTACCGCCTGATGCTCCCTTGTCCTCCTCTATGCCGCAGCCAAGGCTTGCAATCGGGCATACCGGTGGAGAGCATGGTGTGGCGACCTGTTTGTATTGGGTAAATGATCCTCAAGACGCAAGGAATAGTATTGGTGTGTTGGTACTCACCAATACCAATTGGCCTGAAGTGAAAAACGGAGCTCCCCTAGATATCGCAATTGCTGTGTTCGATGCCTTTCAGGGTCATTAATTCAATCCATAGTCATTCCTGATTCCATTTTTTGTTTTCTTTGAGAATAGTTTGGGGCCTGGGATGTGGTATAACAAGAACTGACCTAAAGTCTTCTAATGAAAATGATCTCAGGCGGGTAAAATCAAAAAGATATCTTGTCTGGATTCCTACAGACAACCATTTCTCGAGGATGAAAATCTATGATGCGTGCATTGGTTTTGACGGTAATCGGGAAAGATCAACCGGGTCTGGTTGAAGCGCTATCGGATGTGATTGCCCGGCACGAGGGAAGCTGGGACGAAAGCCGTATGGCACGCCTGGCAGGCCACTTCGCAGGGGTTGTCCAAATTCACATCAGCGAGGACAAGGCTGAGGCCCTGATCGCTTCGCTCCCAACACTGGTTGACCGAGGCCTTTCCGTCAATGTGGTGGACAGCGACTGGTCACTTGCAGTTGTCGACCATGGCCAACCATTGCGACTCGAGCTGGTAGGACAAGACCGCCCGGGAATCGTGCTGGAGATTTCGCGGACTTTAGTGGGGCTGGGGGTCAGCGTGCAGGAACTAAAGACCGTAGTTGAGAGCGCCCCGATGTCCGGAGAGAAGCTCTTTCGGGGTGAGGCCGAACTTGTTCCTCCCGTCAATGTCGGATTTGAAGAAATCCGCACAGCTCTTGAAAAACTGGCTGACGATATGGTCATTGAGATTACTTTGAAGACCAACCAGAAAACTGGAGATGGGTGAAGGAACCCTTAAAGATGGAAGCCTGATCCGAATAACCTCCTTCTTTGCTGTCCTTCGCCAATTTGAATGCCGCTTGGTCCAAGACCTGCGAATACAGGAGTCTTTAAGGTTAATACAACTAGATTCCCCCCTAATCCCCTTCGCGTACTCCTGCCAGCCCTCGTGACTCATGACCCAAATTGAATAAGTAAATTTGCCCTCGTTTTTTCTTCGTGGAGGTGCATGGTACAGCAGTGCCCTCTAGATTTTCTTCTTCAGCGTTTTGTATTCTAACCTTGTCCGCAACCAATCAACCGCTCGGGTGAAAAAGCGGACGAACGACACCGTTTGTCTAGGCTAATAACTGGGGGAAAGAATCATGAAACCAATCACTCTTTTATTTGTTTTAATTTGCTTACTCGGCTCGCCAACCTTGGCTTCGGCTAATGTTGAATCGGTGCGAGCCTGCTTAGCAACCTGGCCTGATCATCCTTTTGATTCGAAAAACCTTTCCTACAGAACGGTATCTGGACGAGTAAAGATCTTTGGCATTGGTGGCGACATCAATGAATCCGTTGCCACTGAAAAACCGGAGTTGGTATTGATCCTTCCTAACGTCAGTGTCATGACCAAAGCCACCATGACGTTGATGAATCCCAACGGCTGGTACTGCCTGCGCTCCAAAGTTAATGTGATGGCTTCCAGCGATATTTACCTGCACTGTAAGGCCCATTTGGCTTCGAGTAAAGGCGGGACCACCGTATTAGGGGGCGGCGATGATAAGGGTGTGACGGTGATGGGAAAAGCCACGATTTATCGCCAAGGTTGTGAATAAGGAATTTTAGGAGCGGCTTCGCCACATGAGGATAATTCCCTCACCATGGAGTCTGACGTCTGAATCAGATGTCAGATGGGGTCGTTGCTTGACATGATATATATTATTTCAGGCTCTCTACAGCAATCTCTGTCAGGATACCAACCCCTTCAACCTCTTTTTCATGGTCCTTCAGTCTTCTGTGGAAAACGCTTGAGTATACTTTCCCTCTCCCGCAACAGAGATCTCTGTCCTTTTTTGTACACTGGTATAGGGGAGAAAGAAGAAATTGAGAAACTAAACTCTATAAAGTCAAAAAGCGACCCCTATCAGCTTGACGGGCTACGCTTGAGAATCTGACTGAACATACGGCATGATTTAATCACATTAAGGGTGAATTTCTGCGGGATTGGCCTTTGGGATCTTACAAGGAGGACATATGGAGTGGAGAGCCAGTCATATTTTAGTCAAAGAGAAAGGGTTGGCCGAAGACTTGAGAAACCGTATTAAAAATGGAGGAGATTTTGGAGCTTTGGCTGAAGAATTTTCTACTTGTCCCAGCAAATCCAGTAAAGGCAACCTTGGGTGGTTTGGTCCCGGCAAAATGGTCAAAGCCTTTGAAGATGCCGTTAAACGTCTTGGCCATGGAGGGATTAGCCCAGTCGTTTCAACTCAATTTGGCTACCACATTATTAAAAAGACCGGGCAGAAGGATTAATCCGATAATAAAAATGGGCAGAGGACAGGTCTTGTAGTAAGGCATTACTCCTCCGTTGGGTTTTTGTGTGGTCTCACCGCCCGTCGCACTGGGCTGAAGTGCACCCAAAGTATTTTCACTTCCGAGCAATCTCTGTCAGGATACCAACCCAATCAATCTCCTTTTCATGGTCCTTTAGTCTTCTGTGGAGAGCGATTGTGTATACCTCTTCGCTCACGCAACAGCGATCTCTGTCCTTATTGCGCCCTGGGATAAGAAAGGAAGAAGAAATTGGGGAACTAAAAGTATAGAGTCAAGAAGTGACCCCTTTCTTTTGTTTATACTTCACAACTTTTAGCCCTCCCGTCAAAAAAAATTCTAACGCCCGAAAAACCCCAAAATGTTGTCCTTTTTGACAATATTGGAATTACTCACCCCTACCAGAACGTTTGAGCTGTTTGTATACATGACCCTCGCGTCGACGGCGATATCACGACATTGCTTATCTGAGAGAACAACCGCCCGTCCTTCCCAAGAAAACGTTAGGGGCGGGCAAATACTATTGCAAATAGTAATCGTATTCCCTCGAGTACAAAAATCAAACGTTTGTCCTGGAAGAATTTCCGTGATGGGCGCGGTGCAGGCAAGGTCCCCATTTCCGATATAGAAGTCCACGCGGACCTCACAGGTATTTCGTGAGCGATTGGTGACGGATACATCCGTCGTCATTCTGGTCGACCCAAATCCGCGGTCCCGGGCGTATGTCACCAGGAATCGTTCTTTTGCATCCTCCAACCCTTCCACTTCTGGCAATGCCGCGGCCGGAGCCGATGTTTCGGCTTCAAACCCATCAATATCTTCCTGCGCAACAACGATCGTGCTGGGAAATCCGAATCCAAAAAGAAAGAGTGCTGGAAGCACAATACGATGTAATTTTTTCATGATTCCTTCTCCTTACTGAAAAATTAACCCTATACACCACCCCCTCATTCCATTTCCTCCCCAAGTTTAATAGCACAATCCTTTCGTATCGGGTTAGAGACAGATATCTCCAATGACCGAGTTTTTTGTACCTAACGAAAGCTATCAACTTAGGGGCAAATGTCCCTAACGATCTCTTTCCAAGCTATTAGTTGTCGAATGGAATAAAAAATTCAAACGTGTTTTTTGGGCAATTGGAAACGACCCAAGGGGCCGTGGTATGCCCCTTGGGTTAGTCCCCGGTCTCCGGATGAGGGAGGGAGGCAGGCGGCGAGTTGAGCTCTTTCAGCCCTTTTGCACTCCTTGTGCGCGAGTTAATGATTTTTCAAAAAAAAGACACCCGACCCCTTAAATATAAAAATTGTCGCCATGGACGTTACTGGGCCGCCACACAGAGGATAGAGTCGGGATGGCACTTTTTTTCGTTGATCTTGATGGAATCATAAAGGTGATGAAAATCCGGTGGTAGCTTGAAGGTCTTTGGAGGAAGGCCGGTCTTGTCCTCTTCGGTCAATTGAAGGTGAAGGGAGTTCAAAGCAAATTCTCCCAACTGGTAAACCCCTGGGATTCCCCCTATCATGCTGGTGCCCAGTGCCATTCCGAACTTTAAAGTTGTGAAAAGCCCGGCCCAGAAAACATCTAGACCTTTTTTGACATCGGCCTGATATTCTTTAAGGGACTTTCTTTTGGCCATGAGTGCTTCCCCGATTTTTTCCTCGGCCATCATTTGGGTGATGGCCCCTATTTCAAGTTGTTGGAGGATATTCGTGTTATGAATATCTAATTCTTCCTGAAGCTCGTCATGATACTGGGAGGCGCACCCGACGAGAGGAATGAGGAGAATGATAGATAAAATAACAGACATGACGTGCCTCATCGGCGGAAAGCCTAGGAAGTTAGAAGCCATCATTTGAGTTTGGTCCATTGTAAACAATAACCAAAAAAACGGAACCTCACGAGTCAATTCGCCTTCCTATGATTAAACCGTTAAGTCATGCAAAAAAATGGACGAATGGGAAGCCTGATGGCTATATTATCTCAAAAATTTTGGGGCATGTGATAGAGGTAAAATCACTTATGCAATGGGAGGCCGTGTGGGCCGTTGCCAGGCCATTCTATTCGGGCATGCTCTCCGAGGGGTTGTTGATGGACCGCCTCCCATGTCATTAAGGTTTCATATTGTGTGCAGCCCATTTCGCAAATGTCGTGAAGCCCTCTGGGCACAGCTTATTGGCTAGCGCAATTTTCTTTTCAGCATCCGGCCCGAAATAGGTGTATTCTTCAAAGTAATTCATCATCTCTCTGAGCTCTTGGGCCCCAGGAAAAGGAAACGAGTCGTAGACCTCATTGGGAACCTGGGTGACGGCGAAGTTGTGGCCTTGGGAGTTGAGGGTATCGACCAACCCTTGCCAGCTTGTGACTTCCGATGCTTGCGCCAAATGTTGCCCCTGCCCAAATAACTCTGGTTGTTCCAATGCCCGCGCCACTAAACGTCCCAATTCGGTGGGATCGCCAACATGCACGCTTTTCGATTCCGGATTCATGGTAATCGTCCATCCGGTTCGCCCGTCTCCTAAAGGCTGGGGGGCCATCATCCCAAGAAAATTTTGAAAATACATAGGGGCTTCGACAAACGTATAGGCCGGAAAGGCTGCCGCTTTCACTTCAACATCAACGAGAGCTTTGCCTGTAAAGTGAATCACCTCGTACTTACCGTGGGAAATTTCCTTGCAGTTGGGCAGAGTCGACCAAACCAGATGGTGTACACCCGCAGCCTTCGCCGCTTTCACGGCAAGCGTACCTTGTGCCGTTTCGTTTTCGCTTGTTCCAGGATCCCAAAAATTGGTGACCACAAAGGCCCCATATGCACCGGCAAAGGCTGGTGGGAGGGTTTCGGGTTTGGTTAAATCTCCTTGCACCACTTCGCAACCTTGTTTTTTGAGGGCTTGCGCCTTTTCACTATTGGGATTGCGAGTTATTGCCCGAACGCCAAACTTTCCGCTGGCAAGCAGTTCCTTCACTACCCCGCTCCCTTGATTTCCCGTTGCTCCCATGACAGTAATGATCTTTTGGTCTATATGCATAGTTTCCTCCTACTCAGTTCCCTGACTACCTTTCAATAGTAAGCCCCCAGTCAGGAAAGATATGGGGCTCTTCTTGGTCTTGCCCCCCGTTTCATGGACAGAGCGGTTCATATTATCAAAACGATCGTGTCTAACAAATCCCCTCACCAGAAAGGACGTGGGCCGGCAGTGAAAGGCAATCATTGAACTGGTGGGCTTGTTCAAGACTGAGCCATGGTACCAGGTATCGTCGACATCCGGACCCACATCGAGTATTGTCTGTATTCTCTAAGATTCCAATTCTCCTGGAGTTTTGAATGTTCCGTGTTTTTATATCGATTAATGGACTGAATGATGCGGAATAATACTATCTTATTCACGGGATTGGTCAGAAACGAAAGCCTGTTCATAGATAAATTGCAGAAATGTTTAAGTTTAAGAGCTGAAGGGTTTATTTCCAATATTATAGTTTCTACATGGAGAGGTGAACTAAAGCGATATCCCCGGTTAAGAAATGTAATAAGTGAATCAAATGTTCTTGTAGTAAATTCTGAGGAGCCTAATCTAAAGCTTCCCGGTCACTTACTTCATCAAATGAAAGCTTTTTATGTTGGGCTTTCGGTTTGTGAAGATAATGCCTATGTGTACAAAATGAGGTCAGATATTGGAACATTCGATGTCCCCTCAGTTACCAGAATATTAAAAGGAGATTATTGTTATTCAGTGGATGCTTCTGGCGGGTGGCCAAAATTCTTTTCAGAGCGAATAGTCATAGAAAGCGCTCTTGTATGCCATCCTTTTTATATGAATGATATTCAGTTTTACGGTGCGAAACCTGACTTGCTAAAAATGGTAAATTGTGACCTTTTTTATGAGATGGTGTACATAAAATTAGCTCCTGAGCAGTTTTTTCATATAAAGTCATTTTCCGGCCTAAGAATTTTTGATGAGTACTTTAAATTTAACCAGGGACTTTTTCATACTGAGAAAGAAAAAAATATCAAGTTCCACTCGCTGATATCTGAATCGAGCTTTTTACAAAAAGTTATTGCCGTGTATTGGCTAATATTATTTAAGTACTATTATTTTCGATCGGGCGGTTTGCATTCTCGTAAATTTGAAGGTGCGGTAGCGTTTGATGATTTGTTTCAAGGGAAAATTCCCCAAATGAAACTAATGTCAGATAGAATTCCTACCCCCGTCTGTGGGGGTTTTGGATGGTTTGCAGAATTGTTTGAATCTGGGTTGGTAACTGGAGGTTTAAAAAATATCTTCAAATACGTGAGCGAGTTTTCAGATTTTAAGCGATTGCAAGATTATGAAATTTCTAGAACTTTTTCTCAAGATGTTGAAAAATACTATAGTGATCTTGAAAAAAAACTGGGGGCGGTTCCTAAAAAAGGGTATGAAAAATCCTCCGCTTATGAACTTGTTTTTTCAGGGCCAAATTTGAGGGCTTCGAGTACATTGTTCAAGTTTAAAGCATTTAAACGATTAGAAGTTATCCTAAATAAACTTAGATGCAAATTCCAAGATGTGATTAAAGGTTCAATAAAATGATAGGTGGAAATGACCTTCCCCCTCATATTGAACCCGCTAACAGGCAATATTGACCCGCCATTAGCCTTGTTGGGCCTTCTCGGTTGGCACAACGGGGCGTTAAAATTCCCATTCTTCCCGTAACAGCATCTACCCCTGGCGATTCTGGTCCATTGGGGTAATTCGCTTGTATCTCGCCTGACCAAACGGAGCCTTAAAGACGTCGATGGAACCCCTCGAGACCGCGATTCCCATTCGCCACACAGTCCGGCAGCGTGTGGGCCCCTCTGAGGCAAGAATGCCCTGTTTAAAAATTCCCAATATTTGAGGTTTCTTTTTATCAATGGATTTTTGTTGATCGGAATTGAGCTTAATGGCAGAATTCTCCCCAGATTCAGGTATATGGTTTGGCTTCAAGCGAGGTTTTTTTGAATCAAGGCCAATATCATAGATTGGGAATTGTCCAATAAGAAATCCCGGTTAATATGATTGACGACGAATGATGCCGATTAAACTGATTATCTTTGATATGGACGGTGTGTTGGTCGACGCAGGGGAGTTCCACTATCAAGCCCTTAACAGAGCCTTGTCGTTGGTGGGTGAAGAGTATGTCATTCCTAGAACAGAACATTTGGCCATTTATGACGGATTACCAACAAAAAGAAAATTGGACCTGCTTACGGAGAAAAAGAATTTTCCCAAAGTAAAGCATGATTTCGTTTGGGAGAAGAAACAAAAATTCACCGAAAAGATGGTGTCAGAAGAAATGACCTATGATGAAAGAATGAGAAGCATTCTTTCCCGTCTTAAAAATGATGGATATACCTTGTGCGTCGCGTCCAATTCAATTCGTCAGTCGGTCAAGATGATACTTTTACGAAAGGGGTTACTGGAGTATTTCGATTTCTATTATTCTAATCAGGATGTGATTGAGCCAAAACCGAACGTAGAAATGTATTTGAGGTGCATGATAAAAGCCGGCTGTTCTCCAAAAGAAACCCTCATTGTTGAAGATTCCTTAATTGGAAGAAAAGCGGCCATAGAAAGTGGGGCCCAATTATGCGCGGTTCGAAACATCCATGATGTGACCTACGAAAAAATTAGAAATTCCATCGAATCCATTGGGGGCAACGACATCAAACCAAAATGGCAGGGTGGGAATTTGAATGTGTTAATACCTATGGCCGGTGCGGGACGGCGGTTCGAATTAGCAGGATATACGTTTCCGAAACCCCTTATCGAAGTGGGCGGGAAGCCAATGATCCAGTTGGTAGTTGAAAACATCAATATTGATGCTAAACATACGTTTATTGTTCAAAAGTCACATTATGAGAAATATCATTTGAACTATCTTCTGAATTTGATCAGCCCTGAATGTAATGTTGTTCAGGTAGATGGAATAACGGAAGGCGCGGCTTGCTCCACCCTCCTTGCTAAAAAGTTTATTGACAATGATGAAGCCTTGGTCATCGCCAATTCCGACCAATTTATTGAATGGGACAGTAACGAATTCATGTATTCAATGGTAGCCGAGAATATTGATGGCGGAATTCTCACATTCGAGGCCACTCATCCTAAATGGAGTTATGCCAGGTTAGACGGAAACGGTTTTGTCTGTGAAGTTGCAGAGAAGAAACCCATTAGCAAAATTGCGACCGTGGGGATCTACTATTGGAAAAAAGGACGCGATTACGTGAAGTATGCAGAACAAATGATCAATAAGAACATTCGCGTTCACAACGAATTCTATGTTTGCCCAGTCTACAATGAAGCCATTAAAGACGGAAAGAAAATTAAAGTATTTGGTATAGACAAAATGTGGGCGCTTGGAACACCTGAAGATCTGAATATCTTTTCCGGTAATTTCCGATGATCTTTATCGCGCATCGCGGAAACCTTAATGGACCTAATCCAGAAAAAGAGAACCATCCTGATTATATTAAATCAGCGTTAAGCCAACATTATGACGTAGAGATAGATGTTTGGGTCGTTGATGGAAAATATGTACTAGGGCACGACGCTCCCGAATATGAGGTCGAATTCGATTTAATCAATCGACAGAGAAATTTGTGGTTACATGCAAAAAACTTAGAGGCTCTGGAAAAGATGTGCACCGAGCCACAATTGCATTATTTCTGGCACCAAAAGGATGATTATGTGGCCACAAGTAAAGGATATATATGGACATATCCTGGAAAAAGACTTGGTCCACGTTCAATATGTGTGATGCCGGAGTTTTTTGGGGACTTAAAATTGAATGAGTGCGCCGGGGTATGCAGTGATTTTGTGAAGAAATACAGGGAGGCTATAAAATCCGGGTCCGTTTTGGAAAGCAATAATTAAACCCGATATGATAAAGAGGGGGTCGTTGCTTGATATGACATATGATTTTAAAGGCTCTCTACCGCCATCTCCTCCGAACCATCTCTGTCTTTATTTTGCCCTGGTATATGGAAGGAAGTAAAAATTGCGGTACTGAATACTATAAATTTAAGAAGCGACCACTATTATTAACGCTCCACCCCCTAACTACCACCGAACTCCTCATCTAAGCTCATCAGTGCCGACGCAACAAACGTCACAGGTTCAACCTGGCTTATAATAGCCATACACTCGGTTTAATACTTCCGATAAGATGGCTTCATGTTGCTCCACGGCTTCATCCCACGTAGAACAGCGGCGGCAGGTCTGATCAAGATCCCCACCAAACACCATCGTTTCAAAAAGGAGCGGGGGGCCGGGGAAGAACTGATGATCAATGCCCAGGAAAACGGTAGACACCTCAATATCAGCGACCTGTGTGCGACTCACAACCCGATCCGCTGTTTCCACCCATTCACCAAATTCCTTCGCACTAGATGCCAAAATGGGAACCTTATTACGCAGAATATAGTATCGCATGGGAAGAGCTCCAGATCATATTCTACGGAGATGAGGGTGAGGCATGAGAATTGACCTATTGGTACCTAAAGGACGGGTTTATTAGGGGGCTACCCTAAGAGGTCAAATAGTCCCCGAGTACTCCTCGGCTGTGCTCATCGTCGTGGCAGTAGATGCACAGGTTTTCCCAATTAGATCCATTGGAGGGATTGTTGTGGTGATTCCCGTCTTTATGATGGACGGTGAGCAGACGTTTATTGGCCTCGTCGAACTCCCGCCCACACTTCGCGCAAATCAGCCCGTGAATCTTCAGGGATTGTTCTCTGTAGGGGTGAGACGGAAATTGTTTTTTCTTTAGCTCCTTGACGACTTCTTCCACAGGTCGACTGCTTTGTGGTTTCTGGATCCGCCGAAGCTTGTGCCGTCCCTTGTATGGACCTCCCATCGTTCACGTGCTCCAGGTGAGTATTCTCTCATATTAACTCCCCTTTGGTATAGCTTTGTCAATTAACCAAAAAGAGGCAGTCCTTGCTCGACCTGACTTATATTTTTAGGCTCTTTACCGCCATCTCCTTTGAGCCATCTCTGGCAGGATAAAAACCCAATCACCCTCCATTTCATGGTCCGTTAGTTTTCTGTGGAGAGCGATTGAGGATACGCCTGCTCTCACCCAACAGAGATCTCTATCCATATTTTTCCCTGGCAGAAGGAAGGAAGAAAGGAAGAAGAAAGTGAGGAAATTGATAGTATAAAGTCAAGAAGCGACCCCTTCTTATTGTTGCTGTCAGCGATGTTCTGCTACATATCACTTAACTTTTAACTCTTCTTTCTCTTGTGGAACGACCGTTCAGTCTCTACTGGTTAGCCTCGACGATTGACTGGATTGGCAAAAAGTGGGAGACTTCGGGGCAGATTTCTTTAAATTTTCATGCTCGCATGGGAAATGTCTGCTAAATGCAAGGAGGAGAAAATGTTTAGTACATTATGGAAAAACAGTTTGTTTGCCATTCTTGCTTTAGGGATAGTGGTAGGGAGCCCAGCAGAGGCTTTGTTCGGTGATGATGGGAAAGGCAACCGAGGTGATAGGATTCGATGTAATAAACATAAAGTGGCGGGAGCGTTTATCACGCCGGTTGTTGAAGAAGTATTTATTGATGCGGAAACTGGAGAATTTCTTGGAACCGCACAAAACAGGGAGAGACTCTTCCTCCATCGTGATGGCACAGCCTCTGTGAGTTTCAATTTGTACAGCAATGCGGTAGATGATGATGGGAACCTAGTATACTTGGCTGAGCGTACCTCATTTAATGTCAGCCCAAGGACGGGGACGTGGGAATGTGTCGGTATTCGAAAAATACGTCTCCATACCCATAGTGAGTTTAACTCGAATTCAAATCCATTTGGTAATCCGGCTCCCCAGGGCGCCCCTCTGAGCACGCTTCTCTATACTTTCAATGTGGCAGAAGTGACGGTCTACACCTTCGACAGGGATTATAATACATTGACTCCAACGACGAATGATGCCGAATCGATCACAGCAATTTATACGCTTGATCAAGATGTCAATGATCCAACAGAAGTGCCAAACCTACGTATTGAAGAAGCTCCTGACCCTGAGGGAATTTTTGAAAGAGTGAGAAATTTTATCCCTCCTGCAAGTTAATCGTCAGATCAGACATGTCCAAACCTTGTCGAAGATGAACATTGGCAATTTGATAAAGCAGCTTCCATTTGGTGTAAAGGTCCATAGACAAGTTATCAATCTGGAAAGGAAATATTCGAACAGAAATATATTGAAGCAACTTAAAT
>CAZGFD010000018.1:0-74493 GCA_964525045.1 uncultured Nitrospiraceae bacterium
GAGCGCCTGACTGTGGCTCAGGAGGCTGCGGGTTCGAAACCCGTCACTCACCCCAAAATCCTCATATATGATACTTACCTTGAGTCCCCACATCTCTACCCTTCTTTAATAAAGCCTCCCCCAAAAAGTGATCGAGTAAATAAAGTGGGCAGTGAATATCGCACAACTGGTAGCATTAAATTGATGGAACAAGTACAATTGCCATTTTCAAGGCAGCTGCATGAAGACCTTTGGTTTCAACCGGCGATAAATTAAATCCCATTTGATACAGTGGGACCGGCACTTTGAGAATGCTCTTCTAACAAGGGAATGAGGTGGAATGTGAAAGGAATACTCGCAATTCTGGTATTATCGCTTTTTACCCTATCTGCCGTTCTAACAACCTATGCTGATGATTTCAAAACAAACGGCACATTACTCGGAGGGGTTCAGGGTGAGAAAAGTTTCCAAGGAACCCCCGACCCGAATGCCCAATTATCATTTCGGCACAAAATTCCCTTTAAAAACCATCCTCGCAAACCTGTCCCATTTGTACCCAACAGTTTTAGATTTTGGGATAATCCTGTCTTCTGGCCAACTAAATTCGGACCAGCGTACGCGGATATCGTGAAAAAACCGGAAAACTTTCTTCAGTGTAACGGTGGACCTATCGCGCTTTGCTATTACTCGGGACCAGAGCCCGAAACCTGCACGCTCACAGAAGACGGTCGATTTGCAACATGCCAATGTTTCGAGATCCCCTCCGGACCATACTTTGTCGATATCCATGCGATTTTAAATTATGGGGTATATCTCAAAACAGTGAATACCTGTGGAAAACAAGGTCAAAAATGTTTAGGGGAGGTCAACAAAGCACCAGTCTGTCAAGCCATTAATGAGGGGAAACTGCTTCCGGGGGCAGATTTAATCTCGGCCTTCAGCTTCGCGTTAGTGCCGGAAAAAGGCTTAGGTCAAACGAACTGTCCCGCAGATCCCAATGAAACGGCTGTATATGCGGGGTGTATGACCGCGTCATGCTCCCGGACCGATGAAGTGGGAATCGTCAATTGCACCTGTCCAACTTTCAACGGTCGCTTCCAGGTGGGGCAAGACATTCCTGAAGCCATGTGCACCCTAGGCTCCGACTTGGTTTGGTCAGCCGCCTATAGCCCTAAGGCTGATGGCAAGACTTTCCCGACGGATGCATCAGGGGACTGTTTCCCTGAAGCAGCAGGTGAGCCGGTTTGTCAGTAGCCAATTCAATGCACCTCCTCACCCCCGCAGCCAAGAGCGCATTGCATTACAGGTTTGAAAGGGATCAAGGGATCAGGAGTCCTTTTAGGCGCCGCAGCAGCGGGGCTTTAAAAGGATGCAAGTTATACAGATAAGGGATTCAGGAATTTCAGATTGCTTCACCCACCCCCTTTTGGAATCATCCAAAACCCACTAAGCTGCCCGAATATCATTGAGATTGGGATCAGAGGATTTCAGCCTCAAAGTTCTATGATCGTCCCGTAGCCCCAGTCTCCCCAAATTCCTCCTAATCGCAATCGGTTCTGCGCCATCCATTCTTTACCTTCAAACTCACCTCATTCACATTAGCTGGGTTTGATTTTCTTAACGCCAGGCCTTTAGCTGGCAATGGCGGAGGAATCGCGAGTTCAGTTGTGTGGGCAGGGTTCGAGGAAATAGAGACGCAGAAATAATAATTAAGTGTATTTATTCAATGTCAAGAAGCGACCCCATTCATTAATCGCTTTAATCGACATCACTAACACTTTTTCTTTGGCGCACCGGCCTTTGATTTCTGGAGTGTAGTTGCCCTTGAGTCGGATGGAAATGTGGCCCCCAAAAATTTCGGGCAACCCCGGTTTTGTCACTTTGCAGGTAGCGCCGTCATAGCATCTGTTGTTTGCCATGACCTCACCCGAAGGAGTAACCTAACCAATTCAGTTTTTGTCGGAGCCATCAATTGCCGGGTTCCCCAACCCGCCGATGCAAGAAGACACCGTTGGTGGTCGGGCTGAGTAACCCCGAAGGAGGCAGAAGAAGACGGTATTTTGTAATAACAGGTAAAGGGGACGGGAATATGAATAAGACTGCCAAAGCTACTATAAAAAATTCGAAAAGAACCTTTTTGTCCGTGATCCTGTTGGCTGCTCTCTGTATGGGTTTCGCTTCGCTGGTCGCAGTTGTTCCACCTGCCACAGCTGGGTCACCCAGTTGGGTCGGTGACATCGGTATCGACTACCAGCCCAACCACTATCCCCCCAATCATATTTTTAACAATCACGACGTCTTTTACGTCGGGATGGACGGCTCGAATACCCCTGCCACGAATATCTATGCGGAATTAGCCCAGCTCAAAGCAGCCGGATTTACCGTTGTACGGTCCTATCAAGTAAGTCCCTACTCCTGGATCGACCTTATCAAGCAAGCGAATGCGTTGGGACTGTATGTCATATACGAGGCGGCGATCCCCGAAAATGGCAATCAGAATTCGATCGATTCGGCCGTCAATGTGCTTCAGGACGTCATCAACAATGTGGGTATCCCTACCTTCCAAAATACAGTCGTACTTGTTTTCGCGGGGCATGAAAATTACACCGACACCAATATTAATTACTTGACCGGAGCGATCAGGGATCTCATTAGCACATTGCGCCGGGAAGGGGTGGGGTCAGTGCCCGTCGGGACTGCTCTGGTATCAGGTAACCTGGTGACTCCAGGTAATCCCGGAGACATGCGGAGCCTTATTAATGCTTCATCCGCAGACGCGCCTCTGGGTTTCGATCCCTACCCATTTCAATGGGGAGTGACGCCCGCCGATCAAGCGGCATCCAATGCCGCACTCCTGAACTCGATCGCGTGGGACTACGAACAGGTCAAACAACAATCGTTCTATCGGAGAGGCAAGCCGATTCTCATGGCGGAAACGGGCTGGGCCACCGACCCAAACAGCACCGGCGAATGGGCCAACTATTTCTGCTGGATAGACCGGCAAACTCACCCATGTATGCCGAGCCTGCCCAATGCCGCCGCCTATCTGCAAGACCTTTACAAATTTGTGCGAACGCCAAGCAACACGGCCAGCGCGCTCGTTTTCGAAGCCTATGACGAACCGGCAAAATCTCCCGCGCATCCGGACAATGCCGAAAACTTTTATGGTGTGTTTGACACCAATTGCTCATTGAAACAGGGCAATACCAATTTACTGCCGAATACGGGGTTCAATCCGGGAACATACCTTGGTTGCCAGGGATTCATTAATGGTACGACGTTTCTCGTCGTGGGAACACAAGAGGATAGTGAACACAGTCAGCCGCCTTTCAGGGTCGAGATTCAGCAATCCAACCCTACCACTTCTCAAGACGCATCGATGGAGGTAACCGTTCCGACAATGGACCGTTCACACCCAAACGTGATTCCCTGGCCGTATTTCTTGGTCTTTGACGGAGCCGATGTCAAGATCGCAGGGGTTACCTCAGGCGCCTCTTGCTCCTTTTCTGCGCAGGTCCTTGGTGGGACCATTTCCTGGAGCGCCCCCAGCTGCACTGATCCGATTAATTATCCAGTAAACTGCACCGGGAATACCTGCTACCTTCCCTGGAATAACTTTTAAGCTTCACTGGTGGGTTCAATCTTGGGGGGATAGAAAATATATATGCCATTTTGAAGCAAACAGAAAAGTATCAACGAAAGAGCCATGAGGGGTCAGTTTTTGAAGTGCCACACTCAAAAGACCGACGGCTTGCTTCTCTAGTCAACTTCAACGGGTGGGCAGTCTGAGAAAAAAAATTGAGAACAGATCAGCGCTTGGAAGCTGGTGGTACAAAAACTGACACCCAAATCTCCTCCCATTCAATTCAAAGCCTTTCACCGCAACCCCTTTTCACTGTCGAACTTTACTCCACCTTTTTCAGGCCTTGCCTTTTTCATTTGAAAGGCGTTTCTGTTTCACGGCTCCTCTCCGTTATCTTCTCGGGAAGATTTCCTTAGAACCTCGGGTTGGTTTTGGCCTAAACAATGGGCAACCGACCAATTACAAAAGAGAGGGGTAAGGCAAGGAAGTAGAGTATCTAAGTCGATACAATCAGTATCCAAAAGTATCCAAAAAGATATGTCTCTCAGGGGGTGTTTTTTTAGGCTTTTCTCATAATTTGAAGTCTGTCTAAAAACCTTTGTTTTTTCAACACCATTTGACTAAGGACTTCAGGAAAGTTCTGTGAATAGGAAAGGGAACAATTCTTGCTCTACTTGTAGGATACTCACCCGTTCTGGTGGGGAAAGGATTGTCCAAGAAAAATCGGCAGATTTTAACGGTTTCGTCAACGGTCCTAATAGCAACCTATTTCCTATGGAGGGCTCATCATCATGACAGGGATAAAGGGAAAATGGTTCTTCGCCTTCTTTTTCTTCCTTCTCATCCTGGTGTTCCACTTGGGTGGCCCTGCAGTTTCAAAGACAGCCGATAGGGCACCGCAAGGGATTTCGCCCAAGATGGTTGCCGACTATTTACAGGCAATCATCGATTCCCATCGAACAGTCTATTCCACCCGCGTTGTCGAACGGCTGAAAAATCAGGGGATTGTCTTAGCCTCGGAAGATTGGGAAGCCCGGCATACTCTTCCCCTCCCCGCCCAGTTTCTCATGCAATCGGCACGTTTGGTGGCAGAGCGAAAAGACGGCATTCGATACCGTTTAACAAGCCTCTGGCCCATTTATCGGCGAAATGCTCCTGCCACCGTTTTTGAGAAAAAGGGGTTGGAAGCGGTGCTGAAGAATCCCGACAAACCATACACGGGGGTCATTCAATCCGGGAAAAAACAATTCTTTCAGGCCATCTATGCTGATCGTGCGGTCTCCGAGGCCTGTGTCGTGTGCCACAATACGCATCCGATGAGTCCCAAGCGAGATTTTCAACTGAAGGATGTCATGGGTGGACTGGTTATTACCATTCCCCTTCAATGACCGGACCTCTCTCCTTCGGCACGTTGAAAACGAAGAGGGACAGGAATTGATTAATCATTGAGATCAGCTACCCCCGCTCTTACTTAGATTCAAAACGCGTAATGCCATCCCAAGGATGTTCTGGAGGAGTGGCGTGGAACCGTAGGCATAATTCATGGAGCCGGCGGGAAGCCCCGTCAGTCGGACTTTCATTCGAGAGTTTGACAAGAATCTGTGATGCCTCATCAAATCTGCCGTCTGTATACAAGTGGAGGGCTGTTTCGTAACGTCTTGCTCTATCAAGCTCCAATTCTGAAACGCTCTTTGTTTCTCCGAGTGGTTCATATATAGTAAACGCCTCAACCTGACCTTTTACCGCGACCCGATCGATCTTTCTCCACGAAAAGGTATCTCCTGCCGTGGCGACAACAGTTTCGGAGGCAAGAATCCACGTCCCGTAGTGTGCATTTAACGCCTCGAGCCGACTGGCCGTATTCGCGGTATTCCCCAGAACGGTGTAATTCAACCGCGTCGGGGCGCCCACATTTCCCACAACCGCATCTCCTGTGCAAAGGCCAAATCTGGTATACAGAGGAGGCAGTCCGCGGTTTTCCCAAATCCTATTGCGTTCGTTCAATATTTCACGACAACGGAGGACGGCCCTTACGGCATTCAGGGCATGCCCGGCATCGGGGTCGGGAGCTCCCCAAAAGGCTACAATAGCATCACCGACGAATTTGTCCACCGTCGCACGGTTGGCATGCAAAATTTCGAGCATCACACTAAAGTACTCCGCCATATGCCGGGTTAACGCGTCGGGCTGCATCCGTTCCGCTAAACGCGTAAAATCTTGTATGTCCGTGAAAAGGATCGTGAGATTGGCGGTTCTCCCCCCAATTCTCGCAACCTCACCCCGCCGAAGTAACTCCCTCACCAAATCAATTGGCACATAACGGGAGAACGACTCCAAGGCGGCAATCATCTGTGACTGTGCATTGGCAAGCTGGGCGACTTCGCGGATTCTGGAGGTGACTGGGGCTTTGTCCGTCAAAGTCAGTTGTCGAATACGAGCGCTTTGATCGGCCAGGGTTTCCAGGGGGCGGCTGTAGCGGCGCGCCAGGAAGTTGGTCATCACAACGGCTGCCAAGATGGCTCCGGCACAAATCAGCAAGACGACATTCCTCTGTTGGATGGCTCCCAGCATGAAGTCTTCCTCCGGAATGACCACTCCGATCCAGAGCTGTTGGTTCTGCAAGACAAAGGGCCGGAATCCAGCCCACCATGATTGTGCTCCTGTAGAATATTGGAAGAGCTCACCTTGGCCAGTCTTCATTCTTCTCCAGGTGTCGATGGCTCCCTGGACCGCGGGGAGATCCAGGTCCTTGGCCGTTCGAAGAAGGGCAGCTCGGTCAGCCTCCGGAGTGGAATCGTTTTCCCCGGCCTGACGTTGCAACACCTCTCGCACTGAGGCGGTATCCGGCCAGCGTTTGTCGGCGGGAAGCCCCAATATAGAACCGTCAGGGTGCATGACAAAGACGCGGCTGTTTGGGCTCGGTTGTAATTCAGAGGTAAAGCGGGACAGGTCTGTGAGCAATAGGTCAAATGCCACCAAGCGGGTTTGCCCCGAGGTGGCGTCCTTCCATTTGAAGGCCGCAGTCACTCCCGCATCCCTGGTAATAAAAAAATAGTACGGGTCGGTCCAGTACATCACACCCAATTCAGGCTCTTGGTAAAACGGGCGTTTTCGTGGATCATACTCGCGGGCCTCTTCTGGAAGCGGTCCTGTGCGATGCAGTTTGAGGTCCTTGGTCCATAGCGCTTCGAAGCCGGCGTCTGGCCCCTTCTCAGCCCAAACGATCCGGTTGTACCACTGATACGTATCCCCTCCACGTGGGTCTCGGAACAGCAGGTACCCAAATCCTTGGTCGTGGGCAAGCATGACCGAGGAGACGTGGGGATGCTGGCCGAGCAAGGGAATAAAGAGGGCATTCAGGTTCTCCAAATCCTCTTGAGTGTTATAGGTCAGCAGTCCAGAGTTCCACCAGAATTGGGATGAGGAAAGTAAAGACTCAATGGAACCAAAAAAGTGCCGCATGGCTTCTTCGGCGCGGGCGGTAGACTGTGCAATCAATTGGTGAGATAGATCTCGCACTGTGCGGCGGGCACCATAGGTTTGGGCGATGAAGATGATGACTGACACTGAGAGTATTAACAACAGGAAATTTCGCAAAAGGCTGTTGCGGATACTGATCGTTTTCATGGTTCGGCAAGGTGTCTTTCAAGCAACGGGATTAAGGTTGTCATCCCACAGCAACCGCAAGAACCCGTGATGCTCAGGGGAACTTCATTCCCAATCGCGAGGGGGGGGATCAACCCAGGAATCCTCAACCAAGCTGTTTTCACGTCCCGCAAGATCTCCAACCAAGTTGGTACGAAATCGTTGCCTTCAAATTCATTGGGGAGTCAGCTTCAGCTACTTTACGGTCGTATGCCCGAAACATTTCGACATCCTTTTTGGAATAAAAGTCCTAGTCTGTCTTTACAATGATTTCCTCTTTGCTCGTTTTGAACATCTTACCACTCGGTTATTGACCCTGAGAAAGCGTCCCTGGCCGACTTTGAGGTATATGGCTGCATTTGCACTATTAATGAACTGTTGCAGAATATCGGGTTGTGTCAACAAGCACCTCCTACTCGGGAATGAATAATTGACCGGGATCATACCGCCGGCTTTGAGGACCTGCAACTGAAGGTTCGCGGCACCCCTGAAACCTTGGCAATCTTGCCAACCGCCTTGCACCATATGAAAATCGAAACCTCTCAAATAGTCGTGGATAAAGTTTGCATATAGGCCAACTTCTAAATACAATGCGTTGAGGAAAATTGGGCCACCACCCAACAAAAGGTCAAGGCAAGAAATTAAAACTGGTGACGTGTTCGAGGATATCTACCAGTTTCTAGATTTGTGCCGGGTGGTCAACCCTAAAGATTATAATTTTTATAGATACCCCGAAAGGAGGAATGAGATCATGAAAGGACAGAATATAGGATTGGCTCTCTTCATGACCTTCATTTGTTTGATAGGATCCTCAGGATTAGCGACAAGTGCAGAATTCGGTAACCGTTTTTCAGACCGCAGTCTTAGAGGAGAGTATGGGTATTCCTTCGAGGCCGATTTTGGTACTGGGTTAGCCAATAAGGCGGTGGAAGCTGGCGTCTTTGCGGCTGACGGACAAGGCAGGCTTATCGGGTCAGGCACCGCTGTCACAAATGGACTTGGCCCAATTGAAGTGACCTATGACTGTACGTATAGCGTGCCGCCTGATGGTAGAGCGCTGGTGGAGTGTGATCGAACGACCCCCATCACCGGCACCCTCCGAGTGAATTTTCTCCTGGTCCTGGCGGCACGATCAAGGGAAGCGTATATCCTGGGGATTCCAACGGTACCGCCCTTTGATATCATACGTTTGATTGGCTCCGCGATTAAGCAATAACAGAAGGACAAGGGACGGTTTTCCCGTCACCTTCTTTGGCGAGACGAGGATTCCGGATCCTTAATCTTCTTGTGCCCGCTGGGAGGTCTAATTAGTCACCAAGGACTTGTCCCTTTCTGGAGAACCCATCCAATTCGAACCCGTCTTCAAGGAATCCGCCTATCTGATTCTCCGTGAATGAAATTCGGGATGGGACACATGAGGAGATCGTGCCCGAATTGACATCAAACGGCCTTTTCGCTACCTTTTTTTGTTTCCCAAATTAACCTTAATAATTTCTATTCTTGATGTATAGACCTGTCTGGCTCACGGTGCTCATCGCCGCGGCGGGTTGCGCTACGTTCGACCCCAAACCGCTCGACCAAGTGCCTTTCAGCAAACGCGCCCAGTCCATCACCAAGGGCGACGTGACCGTCTCCGCGGTCGTACTAACCGAGACTGAAACCCGCGAAGCCTTCGACGTGCAAATGCAACGGAAGAAGATTCAACCGGTATGGCTGCGTATCCAGAACAACGCCGACCATGACTACCTCTTTCTCTCTGCTGACCTCGACCCTGAATACTTCTCCCCGCACGAGACATCCTGGAAAAACCACTTTTTCCTACGCGACCAGGAAAACAAGAAGATGGATGATTACATGTACGACCAAGAGATCCATCTCGACATTCCCCCACGCAGCACCGTAGAGGGATTCGTCTATACCAACCGCGACCACGGGGTAAAGGTCGTGAGCGTGCGTCTGCTCGCCGATCACGAACTCAAGGAGTTTACGTTTATTCTCGATATCCCCGGCTTTAAGGCCGATTTCCTCGAGGTCGACTTTGAGAACCTCTACCCGGAAGAGGAAGTAATGGAGGTTGACCTCACGAAGCTTCACAACGCACTCCAGGAACTGCCCTGCTGCGTGTTGGGGGGCGATAAGAAGACCCCAGGCGATCCCCTGAATCTCGTCATTGTTGGGGATCCGGAGCATGCCCTTGCCCCCTTTATCCACCGTGGTTGGCATCTCACGGAGAGGATTCACACCGGATCGGTATGGAAAACCGTGCGTTCATCCCTCTTCGGAACGGAGTACAAGACCTCGCCCATCTCTTCCCTCTACCTCTATGGCCGCCCCCAGGATATTGGGCTCCAGAAGGCGCGCGATTCGGTGGACGAGCGCAACCACCTGCGGCTTTGGCTCTCGCCCTTTCGCTACAAAGGGCAGGAGGTCTGGGTCGGGCAGATTAGCCGGGACATCGGTGTGCGTTTCTCACGTAAAACCTTCGTCACCCACGAAATCGATCCGGAGGTGGACGAGGCAAGGGACTATATCGTACAGGATCTGATCCTCTCGCAGAGCGTGGAAGCAGTGGCCTACGTGGGTGGAGTAGGGCCTGCCCACAAGAACGAACCGCGCTACAACTACACCCTCTCTCCGTACTTCACGGATGGTCTGCGCGCGGTGCTCTTTACCTCCGACAAACCGGTTTCGCTCACGGAAGTGGATTTTTTCGACTGGGAGCATCCTCCCCAGGACTGGGACTAAGAACTACCGGTTAAATTAGTACATGAGGAAAGAGTGGTGAGGAAGTTTGCCTGGGAATCTTGAGTTACATTGATTGTTGATCTCTTTTAAAAAAAAAGAGGCGAGGGGTCCAGTCACAGAATTTCGCGATCTAATCCTGACCAAAATGGGAGCAATTCGGCTGGCCCAGGGTTGAATTTAAGGAATCTGAAGCGTCGGCTTGGGCTCGATGGATACCCCAAATTTGAGTTCCCAATTAGTCCCGCCTATCTCCAGCCGACCGTTGGGCATATTGGCATTTTTCGGCTGCCCTTTATCACGAACTTCGTAGGTCGGCCACAGGATGCCGGTTGAGTCGTTGAACTGGTTGGTATCGTCCAAAAGCATAATATATTTTTTATTGTTGTATTGTGACACCCCGTACACCCGCACCATGTGCCCGCTGGCCCAGGCTCCGGCCAGATCGTAACGGCTGAAGCTGACTCCCACACCACGACCGGCCACAATCTGATCCCTGATCCACTCCCACGTCACTTCTTCTCCTTCGCGCGTACTGGTGAGCCCACCGAGATTGATCGTCGTGTTCCCGCAGGTCGCCTCCCCATCACCATAAACCGCATCGCCGCCCTGATGACGCAATACAACCTGCATCTTGGCATCAGAAAGATACATCGCCAGATATCCCATCAATCCTCGGATATTCTGGCAACGATTTGACCCTTCACCTTTTTTGCGAGTAAAAGTGCCTATTCTTCGTGTAAATGTATCGACATTTGCCACAATACTGGTAGGCGGCTGGGGCTCCCAGATAAGGACATCTGGGGACGACCGCTGCTGGCCGAGACCAGGAAGGGAATTATGCTGAAGATCCCATGAAAGCGGCACTCGATTGTAGCGATTTTCCAAAAAGGCTAAGACAAGGGCATGGGCCATAGGGACACATTGATTCACAGCGGTTTGGATGTTGGGATTGCCATTCTGCTTTACGATAAACGGAAAGGATAGATCGGGTACGGACGGCACCGTGGGAACCGGCGTCGGCGGTGGAGGCGGTCCGAATTTCAAGTCCCCATTAACCCCCGAGGGAGAAATCGTACTGCCATCATTCTCATCCAATTCCAAAATATCCCCTTCGGCATTGACGACAGCCTGCACAACTGGATAAGAAAAAGCACGGAATGTATCAGCCACCCTTTCCCATACCTCTCCCACAACCGGAAAGGGATGAGATGAGAATAGGACGACCGCGCGAATCGAATCGACAGAGCCGTTACCCGCAACAACTGAAGCGCTAAACACGTCAACGTCATCAGGCTTCAGGTCAAAATAGGTGGCAGTCGGAACATTGTTGCGCTGCCTAACCACCGTGGAAAAATTGGTTTGGCGTTCTGATTGAATCGGAGGACCGCTGCCCTGAAACACATTCGTGTTCTCGAACGTGCATCGATTGTCGTCAGGCTTGGGAATGAGCAGGTTTTCAACCACCCAATGATGCCCACTGTTCCCGTCGGCCACAATAAATACATTAATATACCCTGTGCATTTCTCGGATACTTTTCTTAACGGTTTGGGAAACACGAGGATCCTTCCCCAGTCTGTTTGTCTGTCGGTCCCCCTCCCAAATTCAAAAGTGATCTGCTGAAATTGAACGGCTTTCATTTTGGGGAAGACGGGTTTGATGCGGCCGAAATCATCGACCGCCAACCCCTGGCCACTGAACAGGATGATACTGAGCAAGGAAAGAAACGAAAAACGAGAGGGGAATCGATATTTCATAAGGACCTCCCTGTTAATAGGTTGACCTTTGAAATATTCTTCTAAAACTAACCTTTATATTATAGCAGACAATAAAAGATGAGGCCCCTAATCGGCCTTGTTCCGTAATCCCAAAAAACTCCAAGAAATTCAGCCACTTGCGTTTTTCGACTCAATCCTTACAATGCAACAGATTTAATAAGTTACCCATACCTATTCAACAATGCCGGGGCAACCCTGAAGGAGATTGAACATGAACGATAAATCGATACGACGACGAGATTTACTGTCAATGGTTCCAGCATGCCTGGGTGCCGCGGCTATTGGTCCAATGATTTCTTGGTTCCCCCCTGCACATGCGAACACGAAGAACGATAAGTCTACTGACGCCTCCCTCCAGGCCCTCCTTGAAGGGAATGAGCGTTACCTCAAGGGAACCACACACAAGCATGATTTTCATGTTGATCGTACTGCCCTTGCACAGGGACAACGCCCGATTGCAGCGGTACTGAGTTGTTCCGATTCTCGTGTGGTGCCGCAGTTTGTGTTTGACCAGGGACCGGGCAGGCTTTTCGTTATGCGGGTTGCGGGAAATATTGCAACCAGTGAGGTCATTGCGTCGATCGAGTACGCTGTCAATTTCTTGCAAACTTCACTTATTTTCGTACTCGGCCACACCTCCTGTGGGGCAATCCAATCTGCGATCAAGGTGGTGACAGAAGGTGTGGTATTGCCGGGGTTGCTTCCGGAACTCGTTGACCCCATTGGTCAAGCCGTTCGGGTCGCGAAATCGAAACCAGGTGAGCTGGAAACCAACACGTTAAAAGCGAATGTGCGTTTGACTGCTTCTGCAATTGTCAATAGCAAGACGATTATTCGGGAAGAGAAGGCATCTCAGGACATCCGGGTGGTGGGAGGGCTGTATGACTTAACAACGGGAAAAGTTTCCCTTTTGTCTTAAGGCAGAAAGGCTTGGGTTTCCCGCCTTCGATCAAAGGACTCAACACCTAAACTTTCATATCGTGGCCTTCAATTTAAACCCACCACTCCAGTTTCCAGAGGTTCTGGGAATTAAACCTTTCCGATATAGGAACTCCAAGAGCGACCCCTATCCTGAATCCCCTTAGAGGTAATGAAATGAAGATCGCAATCAATACCCCCAATGGAAACATAGGTCGTCCACTGGTCAATCAACTACTCGACGCAGGGCAAGAGCTCATCCTCTTGACGCGTAGACCGGAAAAGACCGGACCCCTTGCGGATCGCGGCGCGACCGTGCATGAAGGTGACCTTCTGGATGAGGGGTTTGTCGTTCAGGCAACAAAAGGCGTCGATGTTTTGTTCTGGCTCTCCCCGGCTGACCCGACGGTTAAGGATTTTCGCGGCTATCAGGACAAGATCGCCCAAACCTGCCTCAAGGCCGTGACCGCTAACAAGATTTCACGCGTTATGACACTTTCGAGTGTCGGGGCTCAGCTCACCGAGGGGACCGGTCCGATCCTGGGCCTCGGCAATCTCGAGCGCATGCTCGACAAGACAGAATCAAAGGTGACGCATGTGCGCCCAAACTCCTTTATGGAAAACATGCTACAGTCGCTCGAAACGATCGCAGCCGACGGCAGAATTTTTCTGCCATTTCCGGGTTCGATCGAGTACCCTATGATTGCGACCCGGGATATCGCAGAAGTGTGTGGGGATCGGCTTCTGATCGAAAACTGGGACAAGCGCACCATCATCGAGCTAGCGGGTCCGAAGTCAGTGAGCCACGATGCCGCGGCAACCGCAATCGGCAAGGCCATTGACAAGGAGGTGAAACACGTTGAGATTGCCGACGGTGATTTCATGGGCGCCATGGCGAAGTATGGGGTGAGTGAGAGTGCTACGGATGTATTTCTCGAGATGTACGACGGATTCAAGAAGGGTACGATCCAGCACGAAACGACACCACAGCGGACGTCGACCACGTTCGAGTGGTTTGCGGCGAATGTGATAAAGCCCTCGATTGCATCAATGAAATAGTCGAATCCTTATGGTAAGAGAATTAATGCGGTTTATTGACGCTAAATAATATTGTCCAGGGAGGTGCAACATGAAAAGTCACATCGTTTTGTCCCTTGTGTTCGTTATGGGATTTATCGCGTTCCCCATGGTGTCAATAGCCGATCCTAACGGTGAGAGCCAAATCTATGCGGTGAAAGTGACACCCGCCAATGACGAACCGTTTGATGATTGTTATATCTTTCATCCCGACGGGAGCCTCGAAATTTTAGCCGATACCCTTATCTTGGCTTGGGGGTACAAAACCAATGGCCAGAGCCTTTTTCGGTACCAGGGAGTCACGACCGAAGGAAACTTTCTTTCTCTCGGAGTCAGTGGCGTGAAGTCTGTTTTTGGATTAAACGGCGATGAAATCAGCGAATCGGGTACTACCTACAAAGTCAGGGGAAAAAGAGTGAAACAATGCGAAATTACTCCTGCCCCCAACGCGGCAGCTGAGACCCGCCGTGAACCACGATGAGTGCGTGTACCCCGACTTTTTCCCTCTGATGAAGCCGGGGTGAACGCATTTACTTCGACCAACATACCACCAGATTTTTTTCTTTTCCTTCAAGATCTCCAACAGCTTCTCCTACCTCGTTAGATTTCATTTCCCCCTAAATACTTTTTCTATAAAAATCCCATTCCATTGAAGCGAGGCCCAAACCCCTGTGTTTCTGAGATCAAAAGTGATACCATACGAAGGAAGCTTGCAATGCCTAATCACAGGCAATGAACATGGTCCCTTACTGGCCCGTGCCTTAATTGCATGAAAAAAAAGAACAAATTGGAGGATGTGGCGATGGTGGAAAACACACACGGTGCAACAGAAACCGAGACGGCCTCGTGGACCGATCCCGTTACGACAACTGCCACAGACACCGTACGATGTGTCGAAGACGGGTTAGGATCGGTGGGGTCAGAAATTTGGGGGTTTTTTCACCAACATCCGAAGGTTGGGGGGTTGGTAACCGGCGGATTGGGTCTCGGTGCCGCTATGGCCATCGGGGTGGCCGAGTTGGCGGCTACGGTTTTCACCGGTTACCTCGGTTACAGAATTTTCGCCTATGGGGAAACACTGACCGAAGCCTTTGAGAAGAGCATCAAGCTGGAGGAAGGAAAGCTCCCAGAAAAGGACATGTAAATATCAACTGGACATATTTGCGATAAGCCGGCCACCGCCATGCGTTAATTGAAATTCTTAACATGCTCTCACAAACACCCAATCGGAAAATATAAGTCTTGCAAGGCCGGCCACCTTTGAGTTTCCATCCTCCCCTACTCCCTTTTTCATTATACTTCCCACATTCGTAGTTAATTGTATTTTGATGCCAGAGAAATGGGATCACATTCGTGTGGGGCGAAGTGGTATAAAATTAAAAAAATTCCACTTGAAGTCGGCCGCTTTTGGCGAAAACCCTTATTCGGAGTATCATGTTAACGTGAAACATTTTATTTTCCTGGTAATAGCGATTTTAGGATACGCTGCATCTGCACAGGCTGACCCTGGCTTTGATCGATGGGTGCAAGATCTGAAAGTCGAGGCACGCAGTCGAGGAATTTCCCCTTCGCTTCTTAATGACGCATTCCAAGATATCAAACCCTTGCCGCGAGTATTAGAGCTTGACCGCAAACAACCGGAATCCACCATGACATTTGTGGAATATAAAAAACATGTGATTTCCCCGATGCGGATACAACAGGGCCGTGAAATGCTGGCCCTGCATCGTGATTTATTGACGGAGGTTGGGCAGCATTACGGTGTCCCGCCACGTTTTATTGTGGCGCTCTGGGGGATCGAAACGAGCTATGGAAAGAATACAGGAGGGTTCAATGTTATAGAAGCCCTGGCTACCTTGGCCTATGACGGTCGACGGAGCCAATATTTTCGGGGTGAACTATTGAATGCTCTCCAAATCCTAGAAGAAGGACATGCCTCCATCCCGACAATGAAAGGTTCCTGGGCGGGGGCTATGGGGCAAAGCCAGTTTATGCCTTCCAGTTTCCTGAAGCTGGCGGTTGACTTTGACGGAGACGGCCGAAAAGATATCTGGACAACCCATGCAGACGTCTTTGCCTCCGCCGCCAATTACCTCTCCCAATCCGGTTGGCGTACGGGAGAAACCTGGGGAAGAACCGTCCGGTTACCCAAGGGGTTTAATCAGCGAGAGACCGGTCTACAAATTAGCAAGCCGCTACCAACCTGGCAAAAAATGGGTGTCCGCCGTGGTGACGGGGGAAATCTCCCGATGGTTTCAATGAAAGGGTCCATTATTCTGCCTGACAAAACATTGTTTCCCGCTTTTTTGGTCTATCATAACTACCGAGTCCTCATGAGGTGGAATCGTTCCTTTTATTTTGCTACAAGCGTTGGACTATTGGCGGATGCCATCGTCCGACGACAATGATGGGAGGAGGCCTCCACACATGCAACTCATTATTCAGGTCATTTCGTCCCAGAGAGGATCGCTCAGGAACCGAATTGTGAACGACCACAAACTCAAAAACTTCGGCTTCACGGTGGTCGAAAAGAAAAAAGTCGGCCGCCCACATGGATGGGCCAAACTTCATAGCTCGGAACCCGATCGGGATGGGGCCATCAATATTGAATGGAGCGGGCGGGCCAAAATGTTAATTTGTCGGGTTGTGACCAGGGGCTCCGGACGGCCAAGCCGGATTTCGGGTGATTTCGTGGATTACCTCTTGGCACGATTTCGCACGGCTATTGTGGCCATCAATATTGTGCCCGGATAAGTCCACTTTGCTAAAAAGGGCTGGCAGACCTCGTGTAAATTGCCAAACAGTACTTACTCAACAGGAACCACGTCTTCCTCCACAAAATCAACGATGTGCAAGTTCTAATTTCATGAAACCCCTTACCTTCTGCTTTCTTGCAGGATGCCTGCTGGTTCTCATGCAGGGATGCCTGCTTCCCCCCTTTCAGGCCGAACTGGATTTATCTCTTGGTGAGGAATCATTGAAGGCTATCCAAAAGAAGAAGAAATGTGATTATCGTCTTGCGCTCGACCGGCCATCTTCCCAATACACCGTGACCAAATACAAAGATAATTTTGTTGGCAATGAACAAGCCTTTACCTTTCCTTTAGGAGCAACCCTTTCGTCCTATATGAGCCAAGCCCAAAATGAGGACGCGGGGGAACTCATCACCTTACAGTTCAATACTTCCAATTTTCATTTCGTCCTTGGAAAAGAATATGTCGCAGCGGTCAATTGGGTGGACTATAAAGCACATTTCAATGGACCAAAGCCCATCGGCGCCATATCATTTCCCATATCCTATGTTTTAACTCCCGAAATGGCGGAAGAATTAGATTTTCCCGAAAAGACATTCTACGCCGTGTCTCAATCCCTTCGTGTTACAACCATCAAGCTTTTTGATGAAGTGAGCTCTCGGATGTGTTATCGCTAGGCAGAATTTGGGTGTGGCGAGGTCGGCAAATACAAATTCCCGACTGGCAATCTCGACTCAACGAAGGCTATCGGAGTAGGCGGATTCTTTTCATATACCCTGATTCCGGCAACAGCAGCAAATTCGTGACCCCTGTGACTCCGCTGACCAAACGAGCTTCCCGCTCGGCAGCATCCCGCACCTTGTCTGAACCGACCACACCAAGCAACACGACCTCTCCGGACAGAACTTCGATGTCTATCTGACTCACCAGAACCTCCGGGACGAGTGCCAAATTTGCTTTCACATCCGTCATGATGGTGATATCGGACATGCTCTGACTCACCTCATCATCCTCTACAGAGCCTTTTGCCTCTGTCGGGAGATGACCGTACAGACTTCGGAGCCCATCAACAGTCCGGGCTGCCTGCATGATTTGGTCAGCTTCTTTCTGGTCCTTGACCAAACCCACAACAAAACCACGCTCCATAAAAACGTATGGAGAGACCGCAAACCCGTCATTGGTTGCATTTAATAGAATAGCCTCACGGAGTTGGAGTTTCAGACGTTTATCCCGGGCCAGGGTGGTTGGGCTGAGCTCGCTACGAGCGGCTTTATAGGCCGCCCGGTAGCCCATGCCCGCCCCGGAACACCCTACCGTAGCGAACAACAAAGGAGCCAGGCCGACAATGACAAGGGTCGCTAACCCATACCCCCCCAGGGAAATGCCAAATAAGAAGGTTTTTGATTTGGAAAAACCCTGTACCTGATTGGTCATATTTTCGTTTTTATTCATATTCTTCACCCCCTTGATACGCATGGAAATTATAACCTTCTCTCCCATCTACAAAAAGTCCTATTTGGAATAGGTGGATGGATCCTGAGGGGGGTAGGCGAACTTGAGATTTGCATTTTAATAATCAGTTCATGTATGTTTTTCACTTGATTCAAATTGGGCTGTGTGGAAGAATTTTCCACAACAAGGCTGAACGTGTCATACAGGACTAGTATAGGAAGTTGATCTAAACCGCTACTTTTTTCGCATCCTCGGCCTACTCTCCTTTCAGTCGTTTCTTGTTCGGGTTTCCGACCATAGCACGATTTATATAAGAGAGTGCACCCATGAATTGAAGATATTCATGGGTGGGTAACCGTATTCCATCAATGACCAGAGGATAGAAGACTGATTGGCGGTTCAGGATCCCATTGCATGGAACTAACAACATTGTAAGATACGAAGGAGGTAAAGGGATGACGACAAAAAACCCAAATGGCGGCAAAGGGACCGGACCGTCCCCACGCTCAAGAAAAACCAAGACGGGAACTACCCAAAAAAGTGAACAAGCTTCCTCTGCAAAACCCGCCAAACGAAAGGCTGCCGTCAAGAAAGCGCCGTCGATTGTGGAGCCCAGAAATCCAACCCCGGAAGAGTTGCAAAGGGATATTGCCCAACGGGCTTATGAATTGTATGAGCGCCGGGGCTGGAACCACGGACAGGACCTCAATGATTGGCTGGAGGCCGAACAAGAGATTTTAGTCGAGAAATCGCTCGTCGGATCCTAACTCAAGGAAATCGCGTTTTTCATTCGGTGAGTCATCGGCTTTCCGAGATTTCAACCCTCACCCTGCCCTCTCACCCTGCCCTCTCCCTACCAGGGAGAGGGAACGTTTTGTTGCCATTCGCTCATTGGGAAGGTTGTTAAATCTTGTTGCGCGGCAACTCGGTGCCGTGCATTCTTGCGAAGACCTCCCAATCGAATGGTTTGGGAGCCACCGCATGAAGGGGAATGGGCTGAATGGTCCCGAAGTCCCGGTAAGCCAACATGCATCCGATGGTCTGTTCCGGCTGTTCAACAAGACGCCGAATAGTCTCGTACGCTAAATGTTGGGCCATGGTTTTGTCTACCGGCGTCGGGGGAGCCCCGCGTAAGGTATGGCCAAGAATTGTGGCTTTCGTGGCGACGGAAAGGGGATAGGGACCGGATCGGGTTTGGAGATGTGACCACTGTGAAATTCGTCTGGCCACATAGTCCACCAGCCCATGCACCCCACCCTCGGCATGATGGCGGTGAGGAGTGCGTTCGGCGACAACGAAAATATGGCTTTTGTTTCGAACCCCCAGGCTCTGTTTCAGAGTCCCCAGAATGACCTCTTCGATATACACATCCGGATCAGGATGTTCATTCACCAACAGGCCTTCAGCTCTTGCCTGATACGCACAGGTTAGGGCCAGATGCCCGGAACCGGCTCCCATCACCTCCACGAAAAACACGCTTCCCATGGCCGCGCTGGTCGCTTTCAGCGACTCGATCGATTGGTTGGCCAGCGCAACCGCCGAATGAAGTCCGAGAGAAGTGGTTCCGGCAATATTGTCATCAATCGATCCGGGAATCCCAACAACCTGAACGCCAAACCGTTCGTAGATGGCCCGGGCTCCCCGAAGACTTCCGTCACCTCCCATGACCACTAACGCCCCATCATCCATGTACGCGTTGAGATGGTGTATGGCTGCCTGTTGAACCTCCTCGTCCTTGAAATCCTCAAACCGACTGCTTCCGATTGGACTGCTCGCGTGGTTGCTCATCCCGCGCGTGGCTTCATCCGTCATTAATTCAATCCAATTATTCGCCAGACCGAGGAATCCATGATTTACAAAATACACCTCGATACCCAACCGGTTCCCTGTCACCCGCAATTCCTTCAACGCCGCCCCCGCTCCGGCAAAATCTCCACCAGACACTAAGGCAACGACCCGCCGAATTTTATTGGGTTTCAGCGTCACTTTTTCACGACGGCTGTGTTCAATCGTCGCCCAGGCTTCGCGTGCGGTTCGGTCTCGTTCTGAAAGACCGACGGCCGTGGAGTACCCCGACAGTTGCCCATGCTCATACGTGAGGTGCACAACGTTGTCCTGTCCTTCCTTATATTCTCCAAATTCGGTAAAGGCTTCACTAAAAGGGCGAGGATCCAAGAAAATGATCAGGGCACGCAGCGTTGAACTGTGAGTATACAGGCAAAGAACTTTGCCCGGGTGGGATTCACCCAATTGATGGAACCCATCGACCACTTCTACATAGAGCTCAAAGAAGGAGTGCCCTCCCGGATAGGAATAGAGTGGGTGCTTTATCAACCGCTTAGCTATCTTTGCTTCGACTCCAAAGGCCTTGGCCGCCTCTTCGACCTCCACCGCCTTATCAATACCGGTGGCCCATCCAAAATCTTGTGATTCCAATGCGCGATGAATGATGGGCTGTATCTCGTCTGCAGTTTCCGCGCAAAGGATGGAACCCACTCGCTCAAAAAGTTGTCGGGTATTTGGGCTTCGGCTCACCATATGTCCGAAGGATTGAGGATCCAGGTAATTGTGTAACTGAAGAAAGTCAAGTTGTTTCCCGACCAGGCCAACCGTCCGAGCTAACCCGGTGCCAATAGCATCGGCCTTGGGGATTCCTCGTTCAGGGTCCAGCACATTGGCTAACCGGCGTCCCACCCGGGTCTTTTTGCTTTCTATTTGTGAAACGCCATGCCGCATAGTGAAAAAAAGCGTTCGACCGCTTAAATCCCGTGGCATCAACCAAAACCGATCGTCCCCCATGTCCAGAACGATTCTGCCCTCGGCCAAATTGGGCGTCATGTGCTCGCGTGGGACAATGGCGACCGGGCGACGGCGTATGGGTTTTTGGATGGACCCGATCGGAGCCCGGAGTAACGAAGACAGCTCCCCTTGGGCAAGAAGGTAATTCCAGGCTGCGTAAAAAATCAGGTCGTCTCCCCCACAATCGTTTTCAACCACATTCTGTCGCGCAACCCTGAACGCGGCTGCATCGGGGAACCCAT
This sequence comes from uncultured Nitrospiraceae bacterium, assembly GCA_964525045.1. GTDB lineage: Bacteria > Nitrospirota > Nitrospiria > Nitrospirales > UBA8639. The sequence goes on from CAZGFD010000018.1 coordinate 20,970, forward strand.
TTTGAGCTTTTTGAACAAACGTTCTGATGGCTGCCATGACCTCTCGGGCCCGTTGAGGGCGATCTTCCATGTCAGCCAGGGGGCGAGGGAGTTCAACTCCATCCATATGCTGGCGCCGGGCGAGCGCCTCTCCATAAGTCAAAAGACCTTCCAATGTCACAAACTCGAGATTTTCGGTTTCTCCGTTCATTCTTTTACCTCGTAGGCTGCTTCAACTCTCCGTCGGTCTATTGTCGTGAATGATTCATATTAATGCTTTTTCAAGATGCCGTAAACCATGAGTCTGATAATTATCTTCTCCCTTGCCTTTCAGCCTATTACTTTCCCAGCCGAAAGGTCTCTCGGCTCATGCCGAAGGACCTTTTGACCTGAGACAACCACTTCTCTGGAAGATTATACCTGCTGAACCCATTGGGCCACGGCGACCTGCGTTGCTGAATCGGCAGCGTTGTTGCACAATTGGGAATCATTAACATGTGGGGAAAGACCTTATGCAAAAAACCAGAATCATTTGTACGATCGGACCGGCCACAGAATCCTACGAGATGCTGCACAAAATGTATGACACCGGCATGGACATCGTCCGGTTAAACATGTCCCATGGCAACCATGAATCCCACGCCAAAGTCATCAAACACATTAAGACGCTCAATAAAAAGGTGGAATTTCCTATTCCTATTCTCCTTGACACACAAGGACCGGAAATCCGGACCGGTGATTTGTCTACTGATTTGGATTTAAAGCAAGGCACAGTCGTCTCCATCACGGCGCGAGGGCCGATGGATGTAGAAGAAAGTTCTTTTCATATCCACTATGACGATTTAATCGAGACGGTGAAAGTCGGGGATAAAATCACCGTGGATAACGGATTGATTAATCTTGAGGTTCTGGAAAAAGAAGAGCGGCATATGCAATGCCGCGTCCTGGATGGAGGCGTACTGAAAAGCAAACGCCATGTCAACTTACCAGGGATACGAGTCAATCTCCCGGCGATTACTCAAAAAGACGAAAAAGATATTGTATTTGGTATATCTCACGATGTGGATTTTATTGCCCTCTCGTTTGTCCGTGAGGTTGAGGATATTCGGCAACTAAAACAACTCATGGGCAACAAAGTCGGAAAAATAAAAATTATTGCGAAAATCGAAGATCAGGAAGGGGTTCGGAACCTCGAGGAGATTATTCGAGAATCGGATGGCATTATGGTGGCACGCGGAGATTTGGGGGTAGAAATTAACCTGGAGGACCTCCCAAATGTGCAACGCAAAATTGTCCGGCTGTGCGCCGAATATGGAAAACGGGTGATTGTGGCCACCCATCTTCTTGAGTCAATGATTCAGAATCCCATTCCGACCCGTGCGGAGGTCACCGACGTGGCCAATGCTATTTATGAAGAAGTCGATGCCATTATGTTATCCGGGGAAACCACTGTCGGGAAGTATCCGCTTAAATGTATTGAGCATTTACGAAAAATTGCCACAAAAACCGAAGCGATCCCCGGGTTACAATTTGCGAAACACTTACAACTACAAACAGACAAACAGCAGTTGGCCGTTGCGGCGGTTCAACTGGCAGAAGGCTTACAGGCCAAAGGAATTGTCGTCATTACGCGAAGAGGTTTTATGGCCGATTTTGTCGCGAATTGTCGTCCATTCTCCACCAATATTTATGCTTTTACCAATGTCAGCCAATCGCGTCGAACCATGACCCTCAATCGAGGGGTGTTTCCGTTCCGGATCGACTTTAGTTCAGACCCTGAAAAGACGTTGCAAACGGCCTTTCGAATCTTAAAAGAACGGGAACATTTTCAATCCGGTGAAAAAGTCGTGATTATTTCAGATGTCCTGGCGCTACAACGCGTCGATTCAATTCAAATTCGAGTGATTCCATGACCTGCCTTCGGGATGTAGTGACAGGAGTCAGGGGATTTCCAATATATTTTCACAATATTCCTCTCCTATAATGACGTGTCAACCATTAAACTTTCAATGAACAACAACCTTTCCTTCCAAACTAGCCCCAAAGGGGGAAGAGACTTTCGGGAATATCACGAATTCAACATTTCAGGAATCGATTCCGTTTCGGACTGGGGTTACCGAAACCTCATCGACGACCCCCTCGCCGCATCCCTGCGGCGGGGGAACTAGGTTTTTACAGTGAAAAATCATGGAGGTGAATGTATTTAAAGGTGAGGTTTGTTTAATCCCCACGTACCTTCGCCCAGAAAGTAATGCCTTTCCCTGCAACTTTTCGGTGAGAATCCTTGTTTCGTTATTGCTATTTTTGTTTCATATGGGATCCACCCTTCCATGCGAGGCTGTCGAGGTCAGTGAGGTTCTCCAGCCTGTCCAAACGGCAAAAGGAAAACTGGAGCGCCGGTTAAAAGAATTCAAGAGGATCCGTAAAAGCGCAAAGAAGGACTGGCATTACGGAGCCTACCTGGACGTCGGGTATCTGCCTAATCTCAGCAGTCCTAATGCCGACGAGTGGCGAAGCAAAACTACCGACTTCAAACTGAACAGACCGGAAGTCAACCTTGCGATGGGGTACATCCGGAAGGTGGCAAATCCTGGAGGCTCTCGCTGGGGTGGCGAATTCGCCGTACAGACAGGCGTCGATAGCGAGGGCCTGGTGTCCAAAACCAGTCCTGACACCATTGGCAGCGCCGACACGCTCCGTCATTTCTCTCGAGCCAATCTCTCCTATCTGTTTCCGGTCGGTAATGGCTTGAAAGTCACCGGCGGCTTAATGAACAGTTACATCGGCTACGCATCCTTTCATTCAAAAGACAACTTCAATTATACCCGCGGCTATCTCTTGGACAACGTGCCGTACTTTCTTTTCGGGGCGGAGGCTATTTACCCGGTCACCGACACGGTGACGATAGGGGGCTACGTTCTCAGCGGATTCACGTATCTGACCAGGCCTAATAATGTCCCGAGTTATGGATTGCACACTGTTTGGGAGACAACGCCTTCATTGACGATGGTCCAAAATCTATACTATGGACCAGACCAAAAGAATACCGACCTACGATTCTGGCGATTTTTTTCCGATTCAATCGTGGAGTGGAGGGACGGGTCTTGGTCGGTCGCCGCAGCCTATGATATTGGCACCCAGGAGCAAGCAGGTCAATCGGGAAATCCACGGTATATCTGGATGTCGGGAGCAATTTGGACCCAGCGAAAACTGGTCGGACCGTTTTCGCTGGGATTCAGGCCAGAGTTTTATTGGGATCCGGATGGAGTCATTACCGGTGCGGAGCAGCTGATCTGGGCTCTCACCGGCACCATCGCATACCGGGTACAGATCTTCTCTAAAAATACCGTGACCGCCAAACTTGAATACCGGTTCGATCGGTCAACCGGGTCGGATGGCGGATTCTTCACCGGTCAGCAACTCTCAGCTGGGATACCTCAACTCACCCCGAATCAACAACTCCTCATATTGGGGCTCACATGGGCGTTTGATTCCTAGCATTCCGGGCTTCAACTACGGTGGACTCCTACCCAAACTATTAATAATGAAAGGAGCTTTGATACAATCCGGCGCCAAGGCCAATTGAGGATTGGAAGGACAGTCGATCACCTTATGGTCGAAAGACAAATCTTGTTAAATATTTCAGGCAAGAAAATGAAATGCCATGTTCCTCATTTTTCTAGGACGAAGAGTATGAATTGGATGAAGTCACTAAGCTTTCGCAGTATTGTTTTTGTTCTTTTCGTTTTCCTCACCACCCCCATCCCGGCAAAAGAAACCAAAGGAAAAGGCGAAATTGTGTTAGGCATGTCCACGGCTTTGAGTGGACCCGCCGCCGATTTGGGGAAAAACATGAAACAGGGTGTGTTGGTTGGGCTGGAGCGAGCAAACCGAGCGGGAGGAATACATGGCCGATCATTGAAATTGATCGCCTTGGATGATGGGTATGAACCCAGCCGTACGGCTCCTAATATGCGGAAATTGATCGAGCAAGAACGCGTGCTTGCCGTCATCGGGAATGTGGGGACCCCCACAGCCATCGCGGCCGTACCTATCGCGAATGAACAAAAGACATTGCTGTTTGCACCGTTTACCGGTGCCGGTATGTTGCGAAAGAAACCTCCGGATCGGTACGTCATCAATTACCGGGCCAGTTATGCGGAAGAAACTGGCGCCATGATTGATGCCCTCATTAAAGCCGGGAAGCTGAAGACGGATGAAATCGCGTTTTTCACTCAGCGTGACGGATATGGCGATGCGGGATTCATTGGAGGAATCACAGCCCTGAAGCTTCATGGCCTAAAAGATGAAAATACCGTTGTGCATGCCCGTTACGAACGCAATACACTTGCGGTGGAAAATGCTTTGGCCAATATCTTGATTGCTTCGCCTTCTCCGCAAGCCATTATCATGGTGGGAGCCTATGCGCCGTGTGCCAAATTCATTAAGCTCGCGGTTGAATCGGGCTTGGAAGCGGTGTTCCTCAACGTCTCTTTCGTTGGAAGCGCTCCGCTTGCCCGAGAATTAGGGAATATGTCGCCCCAGGTCATTGTCACTCAGGTCGTTCCGCACCCACAGGAAAAAACCCTGTCCGTCGTCAAAGAGTATCATGCCGACCTGGTAAAACAATTTCCTTCCGCGTCTCCAACCTTTGGCAGTCTGGAAGGCTATATTGCGTCCCGAATTTTTATTCAGGCTTTGGAGAACCTTAAGGGACAGCCAGACCGGGAGAATGTGATTGATGCCCTCGAAAGTTTGGGTGACTTTGATATTGGGCTGGGTCATTCTTTGCACCTTACCAAAGAAAAGCACCAGGCCAGCCACCGTGTGTGGCCGACGATTCTCAGGAAAGGCGACTTCGTCCCTTTTCAGTGGAAGGACATCCCTACGATTCTGAAAAGAACGCAGTAACGGCGCAATGATGAATACTGAAGGCAGGGGAGATATTGATATTGCAGGGAAATGCCTGATGAAGACCTATTGGTTGAAAGATCGATTTCCCTGACGATACATCGCGTTCCTAAGAGGCTCTTGCCTATCAGTATCTTTTTCATCCCAAAATGTTATGATACGCATAACTCACGACCGGGCCGTAGTTTGTAAAGGGCAGTTCTTGTCAACTGATTATAGGGAGAAATGATTCAATGAAAGTACCGACCACATTGTTCATGGTAATCTTCGCAAGCCTCAACTTGGCCATGATTGCCCCTGCGTCTAGCGAACCGGCAACCCAGGAAGACCTGGGAGAAATTCAAAGCGAAATTGAAGCACTGAAAGAGGGGCAGAAGGCGATTCGCAACGACCTCAAAACCATTAAAGATCTGCTCACCACTAGGCAAAAGTCGCGCAACCCGGTGCAAGATATTGACCTGACCATAAAAGTTGCCGATGACCCGGCCAAGGGGCAGCCCAACGCCAAAGTCACCCTCATCGAGTTCACGGACTACCAATGCCCATTCTGTAGCCGGCATACTCGCGCCGTCCTCCCCCAGTTGGAAAAAGACTTTATCGACACCGGAAAAATACGATATGTCCTGCGGGATTTCCCCTTGGCCTCGCTTCACCCTCAAGCACCTAAAGCGCACGAAAGTGCTCACTGCGCGGGGGACCAGGGCAAGTACTGGGAGATGCATGACCAACTGTTTGCGAATCAAAAAGAGTTGGAGGTCGAAAAACTCCTCGACTATGCGGAGGCTGCCGGGGTGGCCGACACGTCGGCATTCGAAGCTTGCCTCGACAGCGGAAAATACGAAACACAGACGAACGCCAGTTTGAAGGAAGGCAAAGAAGCGGGGGTGCGGGGAACTCCCTCTTTTTTATTAGGCCATACCGAAGCTAATGGGACCGTGAAAGTAGTGAAACTTATCAGGGGGGCTCTCCCCTATTCATTCTTCCAACAACAAATTAACACCCTCCTGACCCCAAAAAACACCAAGGAAGGCTCAAATTCCAAAAAGAATGAGTGATTCATTCTAATCCCCCATCTTCCCACCTCTGCCATACTCAACAAAGCAGCTAAACAATAAAGCGGCTGCCAATAGCCGTCCTGTGGGATTCTGCAGGAGGTGTTGTCAGGTCACAGCCAAACTCTGATCACCCTCTTATCTGACAACAAACAGGTAGCCGTTTTCCCCTCCTAGACACCGCCGCAGTCCGGGTGGCCCCGATTAGATAAATAAGGACATTTGTCCTGAATTGCTGGACAAATGTTTCTAGCCCGGCATTTTTCGGTAGGGACAAAAAACAATTGCCTTCTTCCCCATTTGCATCTAACCGGCAACAACGTTTTCGTAGTAGTAGTGTGGGCAAAGGTGAGTGATCTGGGACAGCCCGCTTTCAACAAAAGAGACCGGCAGAGAGTAAGAGTTTGTTCCGCAGGAAGAGATGTCGTTCCGTGAAAGACACCGAGGATCCAAAGACGAACGTCTCCGCCGGAAAATCGCATGGAAGGGAAAGGAGGTGGTGGAAGTAGAACGCGGACCGGCATGCTCCTAAAGATTATGGAAGCCAACCCTAGTGACGACAGGAATTAAAGCCCAGCCCTGATTAAACTGTTACCGAAAGGAAAATGTCATGAAAAATCAACATGGCCTCATTAAGACCTCAATCATGATTCTGGCATTATCACTCGTCATGATCGGAATTTCTTCTTCAACACTCTTTGCCTTCGGATTGTTGACGGAAAAGAAAGTTTCCGGTGTATATTTCGTTGAGTTCGACGCCAGTGCTTTAATTCAAGGGTTGCCGGCTGGCACCCAGGTCATTCTTCCTTCAGTCTATACCATTCATAAGGATGGGTCCGTCCATGGGGTGGACGCGACGGATGGAGGCTTAGGTTCATTGCCTGGGTTTCTCATCCAAACGCCAACTCAAGGAGTGTGGAAGACTGTTGGAAAGCGGTCAATTCGAATGGTGTCGCTCTATTTCGGATTTCTTAGGCCCGATGATGTTGAAGCCGGAGGTTTTCACGGAGTGCTGGGAGCAGTCTCGAGGTTAACCGCCAACGTGTATTTTGATAAGGGTTTTAATGGCGGCACCGGCCTGGCTTGTCTGGAGGACATTTCGGTTCCTGGTGGTGTGTACAACCCCGACGAGCACAACCCTCTTGCTCTCTCTCCTCCCGAATGTACCGAAGATGCCGATAGCGCCCTTCCTTTTTCTTTCAAACGGCTTCAGAAACCAGGATTTTGAGCAAAACAATTTCTGAATCATGACCAATTAATCTTAACGGTGATACGCCGGGGTGAGAATTCTACATTCCACCCCGGCATGATTGAATTATCAAACTAGACCATTATTAGGGGATAGAACGTTCCGGGGGCCTGAACAAGGAAACTACTGGCTCTGGGCCCAATGCAGGGCCCAGAGCAAGGGAGGATAAAGTGATTATAGGTTGAGAATCGTTATTCCACTTCAAAAATCGGTTGTGTAAACAGGCCACACAGAATTAAGCCGGCACGTGGGGGTGGTTGTTTCTTGATGAGCGAGTTCCGAATCCCGCCCCCTAATCCACCACCTAATATTGTTCCGGCCCGTTCATAGGAGAGTGTATGGATGGCAACTAACTGTTGTGAGGGCCTTACGATTAGTTTTTCCGAACGAGATTCAAGCAGGTCGAGATATTCCGAATCAACTAAACGCAATTGATGTGACTGAAGGGCTGCCTGGGCATCCTCACATGTGGTCTTTCCGATCTCTATCGTTCCCTCCGGCAGTCCCGGACTGAGAAACACGCCAAGCACCAGTGCGATGATGTTCAAATTTTCAACCATGATTGTTTCCTCCTCTCAGGTAACATTCGTTAAAAGGGTCCAGATTGCCGCATCACGCAACGATTCAAGAACGGGCTTTTAACATGCATAGACATGCGGACCCATGAACAACGTGAGTGCGGGTTCCTATTTTTCCGTGTCTCTTTCGGTCGCCAATGCACATAGCAGAAAGCCGGCTTTGGTCCTTTGCTGCTTTTTACCGAGGAGTGAGGTATAGGAATCCGACCGATCGTAGGACAAACTCAGGACTCCCAGTGGTTCCAAAATGGCCACATCGGGTTGAGCCAGCTCGAGAATCGGACCTCCGAAAGAGACACGGGGAACAAACTCTTTATCCATCAGTCTTAACCCCTGTTGATGTACCACGGCCATGGCCTTCTCACAGGGATCGCCAACTTTGATCATGTCTTCCGGTAGTGCCGGACTTAAAAATAGACCAATGACGATTGCAAAAAAATTTGGCAGTAAAATGTCCATCTTGCCACCTCCTTCTGGACTATGAAGTCATTAATATCTCTGACTCTTACTTAATTCCGAATCGGGAATGGGCCTTCCCCAATTTATCGAGTTCGGCTTCACATTCTTCCACGAGATTGCGAATCTTCTCAGCGGCTTCTGGCTGCCTTGCAATTCCTTCAATCGCCGCCCCTCCAATGACCCCAATGGCTTCTGGAACTCCTCGGGAGCCCCCTCTCAACTTCTTGTGTTGTTCCATGATTTTCGCGAGGCCACCACGAACACCCGCGAGTATAAGGTCTTCTGCCTCGGGCTGCCTGGCGATACCAGCGGCCGCTTGGGCACATAATGCTTGGATGCCGCGAGCCGCACTGCCATCGTTCTTGAACAAATCCCCACCCAGTTCGGCTCGAGCGGACGAACTGAAGCCAATCATCATTGCCAGGGCCATGAAAGGAATTATTCCGATTAATGATTGAAAACCCTGCCGAGTAACCATGCCGTCCTCCTTTGAACGTCGTTGATAAAAGTTCCGGCCTAATTTGCTAAACGCCTTCTACGCTTTTAAGAGGGTTTCCCGCTTGATTTTTCCAATGATCGTGATGATCTAAGCCATGAAATGGCTTGCAGGCGGTTTAAAAATCCTCTTTTAAATTGCAAAGACTTTAGTCAATATCACAAAACTGTTTGACCCAGTTAGGTGCAAATGTCAGTAATGAGAAATGTTTTTTATCCCTACCAGTCGGCATTGGTTTAGGAACAAATGTCCCACGCCAGACAGACTAAGGAACTTGAAGGTGGGATGAAGAGCATGTTGGATTGTGAAGGAGCGTACTAGCGCATCACCCCGGACTCACCAGTCATGTGCGCAACAATACCGGAGAAAGATTTAGAGGAAGGCTTTTTGCCTATAGGGGAAATGTTCAGGGGCCAAACGGCTCTACCCCGAGCGCCGCTTGGCAAACAGCACCGCAGCCTGTGCCCGGCGAGAAATGTGGAGTTTCTGGAATGTATTAGCGAGGTAATTCTTTACGGTCTTATCGCTCAACCCGAGAGAGGTCGCGATCTCTTTGTTCGTTTTTCCTTCGGCCACCAAGGCAAGAACGGCCTTTTCTTGCGGCGAAAGGGATTCGAGGCTACCTTCTTCCTCCGATGGAGAGGCAAGAGTCTTCATCCATTGGAAGGCTTGCTTCGTGATGGCCGGATCCAGAATTGAATGGCCACTTGTGACGGTCTTGATGGATCGAATGAGGGTTTCCGCACCCACCTCCTTGAGAAGATACCCTTCGGCCCCTGCGAGAAGCGCTGCTACCACGGTTTCCTCATCCGCATAAGAGGTCAGAAATATCACCCGTGTTCCGGGTGACCCCTCAAGAATTTTCGAACATGCGCTAATTCCCTCGTCATCCGGAATTCGGACATCGAGCAGTACGATGTCCGGTTTCAGTTTGCAAGCTTTGGTCACGGCGTCATCGGCGGTCCGAGCCTCTCCCACAATCTGAAACCCGGTTTCCTGGGAAAGAACCGTCTTCAGACCTAACAGGACCACTTCGTGGTCGTCCACCAAGAGCAGGGTCGTAGGATGTGCGGAAATGGAGGTCATGGCAAACTACGGATCGAGCCTTACCACAATACGAGTGCCTTTTCCTGGGCTGGAATCGAGGGAGAAATGTCCACCTAATTTTCTGGCGCGGGCAGCCATATTCTTGAGGCCATGCCCCCCTCCTCCTAAGTCACTCTGTATGAACCCGCTCCCATCGTCCCAAATCTCGAGCCATATGCTCTTTTCCCTCATTTTAAGGGAAATGCCGCAGGTTTTTGCGCCACCATGGCGCAGACTATTAGAAAGGGCTTCTTGCACAATATAGGTAAGATGCATGGATTCTTTGCGCGTCAGGAGTTGCCCCGCTGCACCTTCAATGGCAAGTTTGAACTCCACTGGTTGGGTGCATGAGAGCTTCGAAACGACTTCCTGAATGGCAACGGGAAAGTCCCCCGGTTGATGAATAGACACATCAAGCCCGGTAATGAAATAACGAATATCGCGCATCAACGAATTGATTTGAGCAATGGCGTTCCCTATGGATTCCACCGCCGCTGTGGGGTTTTTCATGACCTGTTGCTTGCTCGATTCCAATCCCAACCCGAGGGCATAGCAAGACTGGAGCACACTATCATGAAGGTCCTGGCTGATCGCCTCCTGGAACTCCAGAGCCTGGCGAAGCTGCTGTTCCCGTTTGTGCAGAGTGGACTCAATCTGCTTCCGATCCGTGATCTCTTGGAGGGATCCCGCTATACGAAGGATACTGCCGGCGTCATTCCTCATGGCTTGCCCACGCGCTCTGAACCTTCGAAACGCCCCCCGCTTCGTGCGGAGTCGGAGTTCCTCGTCGAACGGCACATCTCGCTCGATGTGCGAATTCAGGGCTGAAAAAAAACGGGCCTTGTCCTCCGGGTGTAGACACGAGGTCCAACTTTTTAATACGTTCGGAAACTCCTCCTCCCTAAATCCAAGGAGGGCCTTAAACCGGGGGGAACACCACGCCGGAGAACCGGGGAAGACCCATGGTGGTTTGGGGAGACAAGTGACCTCCCAAAATCCTTCGGTTGCCCTTCCGACAGCCAAATCAAGTCGGGTTTCACTCTCTTGCAGCGCCCTCTCGGTTTTTTCCCGTTCCGTGATCTCTTCCCTCAACGACAGGTTGATTTGTTCAAGTTCCGTTGTTCGCTCCAGAACACGCAACTCCATTTCTTCCCGTGCACGCTCAAGGGCCTTTTGCGCCTGATTTCTTTCATAAATGGCAAATTCTAGTTCAAGCGCGTATCGGTCGAAGTTCGTCCACAAGGCGCGGTGTACTTGGCAGAGCAATTCCTGGCACTCGCAGGTTTTCTCTACATAAGCAAAAGCCCCAAGATTCATGGCCTCCTTGGCTGACACATGGGACGCTTTGCCGGTATGAATGATGACCCGAATCCGATCGCGTTTTTGGCGAAGTCGTTGGAGCAGGCGAGTAGCCTTTAGATCGGGCAGGTTAGAATCAACTATCGCCACACTGATATCATCTCGGTCAACATGTTTGAGGGCTTCCGTGGCAGATGTACAGACAAGGGCTTCAAGGCTTTCCTTCTCAAGAACGTCCAGAAGAGTCCTCATGTCCGTTGGATGTTCCTCTACGATCAAGAGGCGCCAAAGTCGAGTCCGTTCGTAAGCGGAGACTCGAATGGTTTCTAATTCCGAATGCTGGAGCATTGGTCTGTCTCCCTAGGTTAAACTCCGTTGTTGGATATTCCTATGCTTGGTGCTTCAGACACAATCTTTCCAGCCTGATCCTCCAGAGGACAATGATTGCAAAGCCAGCTCTCCATGGTGATGGCCCGAGTTCTCCAGGTCTTGCACAGTGCCGCAAGGAAGGCGAAGGCAAAAGGCAGCACCACACCCTTGATCGGCAACGTATTCAATTTCCCCGCCGTGGCGTTCAATGATTTGCCGGCTGATGGAGAGATTAAACCCCAGCCCTTGGGCTTTCGTGGTAAAGAGCGGTTCAAATAAATGCTCTCGAACCTGGGGGGACAGCCCTGGGCCAGTATCATAGATGGTAATGATGGCCAAGTCCCTTGTCTTACTGGCCGTGAGAAGAATCTCCCCGCTCCGGTCTATGGCCTGAGCAGAATATTGAATTAAATTGGTGAAGACCTGGCTCAAAAGCGTCGAATCCGCTTTCAGAAAAAATGACTCAGGGTTAAGAGACCAATAAAACTGAATCTCCTCGGGCAGGCTGACTCGCCGGTGTACATCAACGAGGAGCCGCGACAAATCAACATCCTCAATCCTCAATTCTTCCGCGCGCGCAATGGAAAGCAGGTTTTTAATCACCCTATTGGCTCCGACCGTCTCCTCTTCGGCCATCTCGATATACTCGGCCAACTCGGGATCGGTCGAATGAAGACGGCGTTTTAACGCATACAAGGCGTTGCGGATGCTTCCCAACGAATTTCGAAGTTCGTGAGCAACACTACCCGCTAATTGGCCGAGGGCAAGGAGTCGGGCCTGGGTTTCCACAGACTCCTGCCTCTTCTCCAGGTCCAGTTGGACCCGAGAGATCTCCTGTTCCTGTTGGCAAAATGGCATGTGTACCCTGCGAGTTCCGTTTTCCTTTTGTCTTTGAGAGGAGATGTCTTTCATAAAGCCAAAAATCTTCACGGGTTGATCGCCTTCCGCCACGACGGTAGGGAAATCATTGAACCAAATGGTCCTCCCATCCGCAGCGATCATACGATACTCAAGGCTCCGAACTTTTCGCCCGGTCTTGACCAGAATACGCTCGGTGCAGACTCGATCCCGATCGGCAGGATGGAGATGGTTCTTCCAGAATGTCGGTTCGGCCATCCACCTTTCGATTGGATATCCAAGAATACGTTCCGCCTGTGGACTCACATAGGTGAACCGCATCGTGAGGGGATCCGCTTCCCAGACGATTCCATCGACAGCAGTTCCAAGGTATTGACACCGCAGTTGCAATTCCTTCAGCATGGCCTCGCGAGTCTTTCTTTCGGTGATATCCCTTGCCACTCCAGAGAACATGTTCCCGGCAAGGGATGTGACCCTCCACTTGATCCAGCGGTACGAACCGTCTCGACACCGGTATCGGTTTTCAAATTCAATGGATCCCGGGCCTGAATTCAACTCCTGAAGAGCATCCGTCGTCGCCTCACGATCCTCCGAATGAACCAACTCGATGAGGGGTCTGGACAGAAGCTCATCGGTAGAGAAACCCAAGGTGGTTTCAAAGGCCGGGTTAATCCGTCTATAGTAACCATCCGTCCCAGCCAGGCAGAGCATGTCGCGGGAAGCATTAAAGAATTGATCGCGTCGCTCTTGATCTCGAATGCGCTCGGTGATGTCTATTCCAATACCTGCCAGCAGGGTTTCCCCGTCATAATTCCGGAATGGAAATTTGAACACCACCCAGTGATACGTCTCTCCATCTGATGCACTGATCTGTTCCTCAGTCTGCACAACCCCGTTCCCCGACAGAACCATTCGGTCATGCGCGTGCAATTTCTTGGCTGTTTCCGGAGGCCAAAGATCAAAAACCGTTTTCTCCAGCCACGTCTCTGCAGGTCTTGAAAACAATTGACAGAAGGGCTCATTCACGTGACGGTATCGCCCTTCTCCATCCTGCAAAAAGGCAGGAGCAGGGCTGTGGGTGATAAAAAACTGAAACCGCTCTTTACTGGTGCGAAGCTCGGCTTCTGCCCACTTGCGCTCGATGAATCCCCCGATTTGGGCTCCAAACGCCGAGAACATCTGACGGTGACCGGCTGTCAGGGAAATCGGAGCGGAAGTCATAAACTCCAAAACCCCAATACATCGATTCGCCACAACGAGGGGAAATGCGATCGCGCCCTGAAGACCCAATTCGGCTGCGGTTGAAGGGTGAGGAAAATCAGCATCGATACGGACATCATCGATGGTGGCAGGTTCGACGGCGACCCAGACTTTCCCGGGGAGCCCCCTGCCTGGTGTATAGACCGTGGACCTGAGAAGTGTTTCAAAACATTCCATGCCAGCCGCAGTCTCTGTCCACGTTTCCGAACAATGCAATTGTTCGTGAGTCGCATCGGCTTCCCAATAGGCAGCAAAAGACCAGCCCCAATGTTGGCTAATGAGCTGTAAAGCAAATTTGACCCCTGTGGAGATCGAGTCAGCCTGGGCCAACCCCTCTCCAAGGAAATACTGCATCGCCAAGCGTTGGTCGCTTTGCATCCTCTGTTTCTTTTCCCGTTCCAAGCGTTGTCTGGCGTTGATCATCCGCTTCATTAAGGTCATCACCAGGAGAACCATCAGGACAACTTGCCCAACTTCCAAGACAGTCATAAACGACATTCCTCTAAGACTTTTAAATTGAGTAATGTTCCGACCTCATGGTCCTCGGATCTCACGCCACAATTCAGAACTGCCGATGCCCCCGAAGAGGTCCGTAGGAGTTGTGGTGCACGCGGAAGCTCTTTCAGGATTGGAGGATACGATTTTTTTGAAATGGGCGCACCTGGCGGAGTCGCCAGGTGACTTCATTGCGTAAAAAGTGAAACATGTGCCTCGATGGCCCCGACCCTGAGTGCCTAATAAGGAGGCAGTATGGTTGCCTTACATGACATCGGATTTCAGGAAGGAGAATTATTGGTCAAAACGCTTTGCGAGCCATATGAACTCGAGGAAGCCTATCGGTTACGCCACAAGGTGTTTTCCCAAAACCTTCAGTGGGTCCCTTCTTCGGAAGATGAGATGGAGGTGGATCCCTATGATGCCTTGGCAATATCTGTTGGGCTACTTTCAGGATCCGGAAGATTGTTAGGCATGTTTCGCCTCTTGTCCACGCAAGGACCATTCATGCTTGAAAAAGAATTTCGGCCCGTTTTGCTGCCGGGGTGTTCGCTCCGGAAGGAACCGGATACGGTCGAAATCACGAGACTCACCGTGGACCCCAGTTTGAACGAAAAAGGGCTCTCTTCGCGACTGATGCTGGTCCTGTTCAAAGGCGTCTATCAGTGGTCGATCGGTAACAATATCCGGTACTTGTATATGGTGGTGGAAAAGCGTTTCCTTCGCATCCTTCGTGCTATAGGTTTTCCTTGCGAGCCCATCAGCCCGGCCAAGTCGCTCCCTCCGGCCGGTGCTCTGTCATTGGCAGCTATCCTGGATTGGGAGCAATTCAGATATGAGTCTGGGAGAAAACGACCAGAGTTCCTGGATTGGATGGAATCCTTAGGAAGGGTGAATCATTTCGGCGAGGAGGGCCTACCTTCAAAGATGGTCGGGGTGGCGGATTGTGAGTCATCGAGGGAGAACAAGGACGAGGTAAGGACGACGAGCGAGCTGGTCAAGGTCTGAGGGATACAGGGAATCCTCCTTGGAACGGTGATTGCCTTCCTGGACAAGGTGCAGGGGGTAGAACTCAACCTGAAAGTCTGTGGGAAATGCTTCTGGGAGGGAAGAGCCGGATGGACCTCACGCCGTGCGGGAAATCATTCGGTTTTCGACAGCCATCGCAACTGCTTGGGTCCTGGAAGTGACATCGAGCTTGCAAAAAATACCCTCAACATGGAAGCGAACCGTCCGTTCCGTGACTCCAAGTATCCGCGAGATTTCCCAGTTTGTTTTCCCTTGGGTCATCCAATTGAGTACACTGAGCTCTCTAGGTGAGAGAGAGAAGGCCATGCTTGGAGACGGCGATGGAGTGTTTTGTATCAGGGGGTAGTGAAGGTGATGGGCTAAATATTCAAGGGCTCCAGCATAGTGCGGATTCTCGGCCTTGTTCCTCCCGGCAAAAGAAAAAAAACTGCAGAGGCCCCGTTGGGAATCAAAGGCTCCAGCCGTAACCCCACCCGCCAGACCAAATGACCGTGCATGTTCAATAAAGTCTTCCTCCTTCTTGGAGCCAGCGGTCTGGTACGTGCTAGACCAAACTTGAGTCTGAAAATTTTTCGCATGGGAAACCAATACGGGGTCGACCTCGGCGTACCCGTTCTTGGCGTACTGATATAGCCAGTCATTGGGATAACTTTCATTGAGAAGGTGAGAAAATTCTTGAACATCTCCCGATGGCCCAACGGCCGCGACCCCGGCAATGATATATTCGCAGGGAAACACCTTCCGAATCTGACCGAGAACGTTCTTAATGTCCTCATCAGTCTTCGCTTCCACCGAATAATGAAAAATTTCCAGGAAGTCCTGGAGTTCGCGTTTAGAAAAATGGCGAAAGGAATGAAAGGGGAAGGGTTTTTTCTTGTTGTTCATGTTCAACAAACAATAGGTTTCAAAAACCACCCCTCCTATGGGAGCGTGATTAATTCGATAGCATGCTCGCCCTAACATCCGGCAGATTGAAAGACGGAGCTTCTATCAGGTGGACATACACAAACTTGAAATAGATTCGATCGAACATATAGGAGTTTTTCCAAGAAATTCGACTCTGCGAAAGGAAGAAATGCCTCATAAACCAAGTCCCGCCATTCGTGCTGTGGCAACGTATTTTGGTGCATTGCCATATTGGCTGATTCGGGAGGGCCACTAAAAAAGAACTGAACACCAGCATAAGAACCTACCTTGGACAGAGAATGGAGATCATTCTCCTCTTGTGTGACCTTTGCTTTTGTCAGGTAACCTTGCCACCGAGATAGATCTATTTAGCCTGTATCTTATTTATTAGGAATGAAGTTGTAAAGGGAGCCGTTTGTCTGCATTCAAGTAGGACCATTCGGAGGGGTTATGAGCCCTGGCTCTTGTAGGAATTATGCCTTTACCGAGGTCGAACTAAAGAAATTGTAATGTAGGACAATATCTGACCGGCATCCTGATCACACTCCTGCCATGGCTGCATCAGTACATGAGCCCTCCTCACAGTGAAAAAGATTTCCTCATTCCGTAATTCCCCACGCAATTTTCTGAGCAAACTTCCCACCGAGCCAATCTCCTCTAATCTGCCGGATTTAAGGAACAACGTCGGGGCGTCCCTTTGGGGCAACCAGTGCCGACCCACCCTCGGTGTGGCATTGAATCCGTGATCGGACCACGGGAATTCCGGGCTGCCCTGGTCAAAGAGAGCCCTGAATGAATGACGCCATTCATTTTGGGGATGGTGCCGAGCCGTATTCTTTGAGTGATAGCTTAACGTTTTCCCATCTGACAAACCGGATTCCGCCTGTCTCAAATCTGTTCACCGTACCCTCTCTCTAGACTCGATTAAACGGACTGTTCCCCTATAGCCAGAAATAGCAAGACGGTTGCCGGGGGGCTGAGTCCTTCAAACGGGTGGATTCGAAAAAGTAAGGGAACTTATGTATCTGACATGTGTTCCTATTCAGAGGACAAATGTACCTGCCAATTGAGTTTTCATTAGGGACAAAAAAGTTTCCAATTTTGGGCCATCTGCACCTAACTTGTTCCTCGGTATTTATCGTTTAATAGCATCTTGGTGGCAAAGGAGGAATGGAACCATGGCACTATCCCGTCATTGGTCTGCAAAAAGCCAACAATATTATTGGGCCCGAATTCCAAGGGCCCTATCCATACAGTCGGTAGATTCAGGCTTGCCTCGGCAACAACCTTACGAGGTTGGTAAAGGCCTGAAAAACCAAGAGGAGTTCAACACAATGAAACCGAACACACTTATCACAGGAAAGTGTTTTCAAAGGAACCTCCATCTCATTCCTCAGAGTCTGCGGAGATACCAAACAGGTCTCGTCGCTGATAATCCTCTCATTGGAGGAAATACAGTTCATCCCGGGGCCCTTATTAGGGTGATGATGGTATTGGTGATTTGCCTGGCCTTGAGCCCGTTGGCATTGGGCGGCACATTCACGGTGACGAATACTCTCGACTCGGGCCCCGGTTCGCTGCGTCACGCCATTGAAGATGCATCGCTCAACATGGAATCTGATCTTATCGAATTTGACCCTTTGCTAGCCGGGCAAACCATCTCCCTCAACGAGTCTCTTATCATAGCTGACGACGATTTGACGTTTGACGGGTCTAGGGCCTCAGGCCTCATGATCAGTGCCAGTTTCAACAGCCGAGTATTGGAAGTGAAGACGAGTGCCATAGTCGAGATTGTGCAGCTCACACTTGCAGACGGAGACGCTTCAAGCGAGCCGACAAACATAGGAGGCGGTGTACTCAACATGGGAACACTGTTCATCACGACCTCTACGATCACGAATAGCACTGCCAACATCGGTGGTGGCATTTATAACGACGCTGGAACGGCAACGATCACCCATTCCACCATAACCAATAATACCGCCGCTACCGCTCCTTCCGGATTTCGCGGTGGAGGCGCGGTCGCCAACCACTCAGGGGTGGTAACCATTGAGAACAGCACCATTAGCGGCAACAGGGCAGGTAGCTCGACCGTTTTAAGTAATAATGCCTTCGGTGGAGGGGTGTTTAACCGCGGCAACGTCGGCACCGTCATGGTCATCAACTCCACGGTCAGTGGGAATGAGGCAAGCGACGACGGAGCCGGACTGTATAACCACACCGGAGACAACATGATGGTGATTAGCGGCACGGTCACCGACAATGCCTCGGCCAGCGAGGGGGGAGGCATCGACAATTTCGGAACGATTGAGATCCAAAATACCATCCTGGCTGGAAACACCGCGGGGGTATCGGCGGTAAGCAATTGTCGTAGCCTGTTTGGCGGCTCGATCACTTCGAAAGGACACAGCCTCATCGGTCCTGGGTGTAGTTTCAATGGTCCTACCGGTACGGATTTGGTCCTTGGCCAGGGATCCCTCGAGGGATTAACAATATCCGACGTACTCGACCCCACACTCGCCGCCAACGGCGGGCCCACCTATTCCCACGCCCTAGTGACCGAAGCCCCTGATTTCGAAGTAGACAACCTGGCCCTTGAGGTAGGAAATCCGGCTATCGACGCAGGAAGCTGTGGGGGCATCGACGGAAAGGGGGTGGACATCGATCAGCGCAGTCTCGATCGGGCCTTCGACCATCCTACCCTCCCCAACACCGACGACGGCTGTGACATTGGTGCCTTTGAGGTGACGACAGAGTCCTGTCTATCCAAACAAGCAGGGGATTGGGACGACGGGGCAACCTGGAACTGCGGTTTTAGGCCTACACTGTTAGACGATGTGGTCGTGGCACCCGGACACCAGGTTAGGATCGTTGATGATGAGGAAGTGAAAACCCTCAAGATTGCCGCCGGGAAGGGACGTGATCTTCAAGGAGGCGGGAACCTCATTGCAGGCTCAAACACCATCAACGTACATGAAAACCTGATCATCGACGGACGGATGGACCCCGGAACTGGTACGATCGAAATGAAAGGAATTAGCAAACAAACCATCAAGGGCGAGGGATTAAAGACATTCTACAGGCTGCACATCAGCAATGAGGCGGCAACCCCCGGCGATTCCGCCGACGTGGAAACTGAAGGACCAGTCGAGGTCCTGGATGAAACGCGCGTCAAACAGGGACAGTTTCGTCCGGACGACGAGTCACGATTTCAGGATTTGACCGTTGACTCCCAGGGCAGGATAAAACCCGAGTTGGCGGCCTCGATCGAGGTCAAAGGTAATCTGACAAGTGAAACCTCCGGCGCCCTTGTTCATAATGACGGTACCATACGGTTTACCGGAACCGAGCGGCAGACGGTCACCGGGTCCGTCGCATTCAAAAATGTGGAAGTCGAGAAGATCACCACAGACGACGACCTCAAAGCCCTGGAGCTTGCCCCTGGCACCAAAGTCGAGGGCGAGACTAGGATCATGCAAGGGCAGCTCACCCCGGCCACCGCCACCACCTTCCAGCAGATCGTCATTGAACCTCAGGGCACCCTGAAACCCCAGCCGGCTGCCAGGGTCGAGCTCAGAGGGGATTTGGCCCGAATGGCCGGCGGGACCTTCGCCCACAACCAGAGCACCATGCGGTTTACCGGATCGGAGCGGCAGACGGTCACAGGGGCTGTCGTATTCAAAGAGGTGGAAGTCGAGAAGGTCACCGCCGACGACAACCTCAAAGCCCTAGAGCTTGCCTCTGGCACCAAAGTCGAGGGGGTAACCAGGATCATGAAAGGGCAGCTCGCTCCGGCCAGCGCCACCACTTTCGAGGGGATCGCCATTGAAGGTCAGGGTACCTTTAAGCCTGCCTCGGCTGCCACGATCGAGATCAAAGGGAATCTTATCAGCGCCACTCCCATCGCCCTCGCCCACAACGAGAGCACCCTGCGGTTCACGGGCGCTGAGCAACAGACGGTAACCGGCGGTGTGACCCTTAAAAATCTAGAAGTCGAAAAGAGTAGCGACCCTTCTAGAGACTTGGTGCTCAACCCAGGAACCACGGTCGAGGGCGACACCAAGATCATGAAGGGCCGGCTCACCCCGGCCACAACCACTACCTTCCGGAAGATCGCCATCGAACCTCAGGGCACCCTGAAACCCCAGCCGGCTGCCAGGGTCGAGCTCAGGGGGGATTTGATCCGGATGGACGGCGGGACCTTCGAAAACAACGAGAGTACGATAAGGTTTACAGGAGCGGAGCAACAAACCGTGACTGGCGGCGTCACCTTCAATAACTTGGAAGTCGAAAAGCCCACCGATTTTACCAAGGATTTGGTGCTCGACCCCGGAATCACGATCGAGGGCGACACGAGGGTCCTCGGGGGTCAGATTGCACCCGCTACCGGGACCACTTTCCTGAACGTTCACATCCTTGCCCTTGCCGCGATGCGTCAAAGGCGAGCATCTGACATCGCAATACAGGGGGACTTTATTCTAGAAAATGGAGGCCACTTCGACGGAAATGAAGGGTCGGTCCTTTTCAGTGGTGCATCGGGCGAACAGAATGCCATTTTCGAAGGAGGCACCACGACCATGAATGTCAACCTGATCAACCCTGACGGCCTTCATGCACGTTACGCAGAAGGTACTGCCGGAACCACTACCCTGAAGGTATGTGACTCGAGTGTGATTCTTGATTCTATCGATACTGGAGATGAGGTTTTCGTACAATGCGGTTCTATTAGAACCCAAGTTGTGGACGGCCCCATTCATGTCGCGCTGGGTGTTGCGGAAAGAGTCAGGATGACAATACCCGATGAAACCCGGGTTACAGCCACCCCAGTCGAAGGAGAGGTTTTTGAGATTGAAAACTCTGCCGATAGCCATGGCTCATTAGTCGCCTCTGTTGATGGCGTCGAACTGGATATCAGGCCAGGCGAAGTTGCAGAAACCACAGCCGAGGGAGCACTTGGACTCCTTCGACAAGACATCCTTGACCTGGGCCTGCAAAAAGGAATTCAAAATAGCCTGGTGAAAAAGGTCGATTCGGCACTAAAGAAGCTCGCCAAAAACCAGATCAAAACGACCATGAACAAGGTGAACGCCTTTATACACCAAGTGCAGGCGTTAAGCGGCAAGAAGTTCTCCACAGAATCCGGGGATGCCCTGGTTGCCGCAGCCCAAGGGGTACTCCTATTGCTAAGCATGTCCTGAGGCAAATCCGTAAGGGTAGCCGTTTTCTACTTATTGATCTAACGATTGTCAGAGGGGGGACATCACATGTAAAGGAGGGTGCCGGAGAACTAATACCTACACAGTTAGGCAATTTTTCGCTTTTTAAGGAGAAGCCGTGTTAGCGCTCAATCGGGAACACGCGGTTCAGGAACCGTGCTGTGGTCCGGGCCTTTACCCCATGCCTATCATAGCTAACGAGAAAGATAGGGGTAGGTGAAGGGAAAACAAGCTCTACGGCTGGAAGAACTCAAAGGCGAAAATACCCGGCTTATTCACGCCGTTGCCGATCTGACACTCGACAACCCTATGCCCAAGGAAGCTGTCGAGGGAAAATTCCCTGCCCAAGCCGCCGCGAGCGGAGGAGACAGGAGTTCAGCGCCAACAGCAGCCGGTGTCCGAACACATTCAGAAGTGTGAGGCCACGCGGAGGACAATAAGATTGTCAAAGCCGGGTAACGGTTCCGAGGGGCTCTCCTGTTTAAATTGATTCAACAACCAATCGACGCCCACTTGAATCCTATTACATCAGAGGGAAAAGCCCAACCTGCCTTGATGGAGTCATCCATTCTGATCTATCCACTTCTCATCTTCCTCGAACGGGGCTGACATCAATCGATCCCTCCCTCTCCTCAAGTACCTTGCCAACCGTCACGCTCGCTCAACAAATGAGCCTGCATGTTGAGGAGACAAAGAGTGTGTGAGGTTCCACACCGACCTCATGAGAAAAAAATAACCCTTTACAACGCTTGAAAGGGAATTGTCACGTAGGTTACATATACGAAGGCCGGATTTCTTTTAGCTGTGAGACGAGTTGCACGTCTCGCGGCCACTCCGTCAATTTCCCACAGTTTATTGTCGTCGACTTACACCCTGGTTAATGGGAATGTTCTATTTTTCCCACGATGGTATTTTGAGGGGATCCGGCTGGCTTCGGTCTATCATTTTTCTTTTCATATTTGGTCAAGTGTTTTTGGGGTCCTGCCATGCAGGGACAGCAATTGCAGAAGTCGATTCGCGAGACGTTCTTCAGAAGGGCACAAAGGAATTGGGCCTTCTCGTGGGATATTGGCAAGCGAATGGACTGTTTGCTGACCCACCCTCAACCAACCGCAGTGCCATTTTTTTTCTTCCAAAATGGGGCACGATATTCACAGATGAATTGGAGGCCAATTGGCTTTCTGGGAATGCCGAATTTTTTATTGAGCCATTGGCGGCGCATTTTTTTGAACCGTTTAGCGCTTCAGCCTTCGGCGCGACCTTAAATCTGAAGTATAATTTCCTCTCATTTGGTCGGTGGATCCCGTATTGGGACGGGGGAGGCGGATTACTCTGGACCGATTTGGCTCCTCGGATTCCTGAGCAAAGCACTCAGTGGAACTTCATTTTGCAAACCGGACCGGGACTGCATTATCTAGTGACCGATGAGCTTGCGCTTACGTTGTCCGCCCGGTTTAGTCACATCTCAAATGCCAATGGAGGTGAACGGAATACAGGAATTAACGCCTGGATGCTTAATGCCGGCTTTTCCTTTTTCTTGCCTTAAAGGATCAAGTTCCTTAAGGTCTACATGTCATGTCGTCCCTTTCCCAATGTAACCAGCTCCGTCAGCAATTACCTGAACCCACCATCATACACGACCCAATCCAAGGCTCGCCGGCAATCCTCAAGAATATTGAGGATTTGTCCAATGAGGCGTTATTTGGGGGAGCAATTGAAAATTCGGATATGGCCCAGGCCGCTCGAGCCGGCTTGCTCCTTGAAGCCGGGGGCTGGAATGACGCACACCGGATTGTTCAAGAGTTGGATACTCCGGAAGCTCAATACTGGCATGGTATCGTCCACCGACGTGAGCCGGACCCTTCAAATGCCAAATACTGGTTCCGGAGTGTGGGAAACCACCCTGTCATGGACCAATTAGTGAGGATACTCAGCGAATCAGAGGAACCGAAGCGGATCGTGTTTCAGCAGTTCATAGAAAACGGAAAATGGAATCCGTTTAAATATGTGGATGCCTGCATGGCATCTCATGAAGGTGGTGGAGAAGTACGGCTTCCGCTCTTGTTGGATATACAACATAAGGAATTCACCGCACTGCTGGATTTTTGTATACAACGTGCCCTAGGCGCGTCGTGGGATAAAGCTTCGTGAATCATAGAAACCGATCAATTCCTCGTTTGTGTTTGGACAATTTTCGGGTTACGCTAACCCTAAACGACCTTTAATCGGGTAAAGAGAATCCGGGTTGGTTCTGCCTTACCTCCACTATTGCTCATTTTTCCCTTGACTATCAGAAGTGCTTCCAAACACAATCTAGGGTTAAGCTCTGTTATAGGTATTGCTGATCCAAGGCACCTACCCCTGTTTCCGTCCGATCAAGAAAGGCTTTTGTTTATATGAGATTTCTCGCCGTTCATCCTGGTCCGTTGATGTATACCAAAATATATTTACGACTTGAACCCTTAGGGTTGGAGTTGGTGGCTGAGGCGGCGCGTCGAGCCGGGCATAACGTTCGGCTCCTCGATTTGCAAGCCGAAACGCCTAAAGACTATTTCCGAATGCTCGACGAATGGAAGCCGGATGTGGTGGCCTTTTCCTGCAACTATCTGGCTAATGTCCCGGAAATTGTCGACTTGGCCAAATCGACGAAAGCGAAATTTCCCTCAACCTTTGTATTGGTGGGGGGACACAGTGCCTCGTTTGTGGCCCGGGAATTTCTTGAGCATGCAGAAGGAGCGATTGATTGCGTGGTGAAAGGTGAAGGCGAAGCGGCCATTGTCGAAGTCTTGAAAGCCGTGGAAGAGGACCGAGCGAATGTTCATCAGGTTCCCGGGGTCGTTTCTTTGCAAGGGGAAGGCCCGCCTTCTCGATTCGTGCACGATTTGAATGACCTTCGACCCGGCCGGGATTTAGTCCGCCATCGCAACAAGTACTTCATCGGCGTGTTAGATCCTTGCGCATCGATTGAATTTACCCGTGGCTGTCCGTGGGATTGTTCCTTTTGTAGTGCGTGGACCTTTTACGGTCGAAGCTATCGGCCCGTGAGCCCCGACGTCGTGATTGAGGATTTATCCCGAGTGAAGGAGCCTGGTATTTTTATCGTTGATGATGTGGCCTTCATCCAGGGCAAACATGGAATGGAAATTGGGGAAGCCATCGCCCGAAAAGGGATCAAAAAACAATATTATCTCGAAACACGTGGAGATGTTCTGTTACGGAATAAAGAAGTCTTCGAATTTTGGAAAACCCTCGGGCTGAAATATATGTTCCTGGGTGTCGAAGCCATTGATGAAGAGGGACTCAAACAACACCGCAAACGGATCAGTCTCAGCAAAAATTTTGAGGCTCTCGAATATGCACGAACTCTCGGGATTACGGTGGCCATTAATCTGATTGCCGATCCCGACTGGGATCGGGATCGATTTGAGGTGATCCGCCAATGGTGTTTGGAAATTCCCGAAATCGTCAATGTCAGTGTCAATACGCCTTACCCGGGAACTGAAACCTGGCACACCGAATCACGGAAGGTTCAAACCCGGGATTATCGACTCTATGACATTCAGCATACGGTCCTCCCGACCAGACTACCCTTGCCGGAGTTCTATGAAGAGTTGGTGAAGACCCAACAAATTTTGAACAAAAAGCATCTGGGATGGAGTGCGTTGAAAGGGACCGCCAAAATCGCGACTGGACACCTCCTGCGAGGGCAAACCAATTTCATAAAAATGCTCTGGAAATTTAATAGTGTCTATAATCCCAAATTACAGATTGCTGATCATCAACGACCGGTCAAATATGAAATGGCTCTCCCCCCTGCCCCACAAGAGGCCGTAGACGCGAAAGTCATCTACATCCACAAAGCTCGCGGCCGAAAGGGTCGCGCCATCGACGACTCCACCGAGCAATTTGTCGAGGAGACGAGGATGGGGTCAAGTGTGTAGACGATAAAAAATTTCGGGTCTCAGGTTTCAGAGTTTCAAGTTAAATTGATCTCACCCACCTAAAATCTGCCCCTTCTGTTTGTAGTTGCACCATCTCATGGTGCCTCTTGTGCGAACACCATGAGCGACCCCCCCGACAAAGGAATAGAAGACAGGTACCGCTAACTGACATCCCCTACCTTGCTGTTGCGTCTCCACCATTTGATATGCCGGCGGAGGGCAGCATGAGATGGTGCAGCTACAGAAGAATGAGAGGGAGGGGGATTAGAGGAGGCCGATGGCGTGGAGGAGGACGATAAGCACGGCGATGGGGGCAATGAAGCGGATTAAGAGTATCCAAGTTTTATAAACTTTTGGATTGTTGATATTAAGCTCCGACCGACTCATATCTTGAGTCATAATCCAACCGGCAAACACAGCAATGAGAATCCCCCCGAGAGGGAGCATCAGATTGGAAGTGAGGAAATCCAAGAAATCGAAAAATGTCATGTTAAACAGGGTCGCCTCAGACCAAATGTTAAAGGAAAAGATCGTTCCCAACCCAAGAAGCCAGGTGAGGACTCCACACCAAAAGGAAGCAGCGACTCGTGTCATGGCAAATCGTTCAATTAACAACGTCACAGCGGGTTCAATCAAAGAAATGGATGAGGTCCACGCGGCGACCAGCAGAAGGACAAAAAACAGAACACCAAAAATGAGACCGCCGGTCATTTGGCCAAATGCAACAGGCAGCGTCTGGAAAATCAGGCTTGGGCCGGCCCCCGGCTCCATTTCATTCGCGAAGACGATCGGGAAAATAGCCATGCCGGCAATAAGGGCTACCGCGGTGTCGGCTCCGGCAATGGCCACAGACGTTCCGGCAATCGAGGTGCCTTTCGGCACATAGGACCCATAAATCATTATGGTTCCCATTCCAAGACTGAGGCTGAAAAAGGCCTGCCCCATGGCGGTGAGCATGCTCGTCCCGGACAATCGGCTGAAGTCGGGAGTGAAGAGAAAGTCCAATCCTTTGGAAAAATAGCCCGTGGTCATGGAATACCCCATGACCATCAGGAGTAACACAAATAGGGCCGGCATCAGGAATTGGACGGCTTTTTCAAGACCACTTTTCACGCCTCTTGCCACCACGACCATGGTCAGGACGATGAAGAAGGAATGCCAGAAAAATACGGTCCAAGGACTGGACACAAAATCTTCAAAAAGTTGTCGAGCTCCTTCAGCAGTGGCTCCATGGAATAGCCCTCCTGCTGATTTAAACACATACGCAATCGTCCATCCCCCTATGACACTGTAATAGGAAAGGATCAACATTCCGGCTAGCGTCCCGGACCATCCGATGATCTGCCACCATTGACTGCTTCCCGTTTCCTCCGCCAACGTTTGCATCGAATTGACTGGAGATTGACGTCCCCGTCGGCCCAACATCACCTCTGCCATCATCATGGGAATGCCGAGGGCCGCCACACAGAACATGTACACGAGAACAAAGGCGCTCCCTCCATGTACCCCGGTGAGGTAGGGAAACTTCCAGATATTACCCAGCCCGACGGCCGCGCCGGTTGCGGCTAAAATAAACGTCCACCGCGATGACCATTGTCCGTGTATGGATTGGCGCTGGGATGTGTTCACGATTGGCTGGTTCATTTTGAGGGAGGCGAGGCGGAGTGTAGCGCTAAGGCAGCAGTGGGTTCAAGAGGATTCTCTCATTGTTTAATTTCTCACGTTCTAAGGTCAATGTTACAGTAATAGATTCTCGGTTTGTTGAACCTAAAACCTGAAACCTGAAACCTGAAATTACCTCTTGAGATACACCAACAGCCACACTATAGTGATGGATCGTTCCTCATTTGGATCTTCGCGGAAGGGCATGATGTCATCTTCACTTTCACCCCTCTCCCGACCCCCTCTCAAAAGGGGCAAGGGAGACTGAAGGAACTGTGAACACGGAATCACGAGACCGACGGATCATTGCTCTAGCTCCTATGCAACCGGAGAAATCCGCCTACGCATTGGCGCGTTATAGCCGATCGCCGGATTCTATTGAAGAGAGCTTGCGATGGGTGCATTCCCATTCCTCAGAAAAATTCTGGGAACAGTTTTATTTTGCTTATGGGCATGGTTCGATTGCTGATTTGGGTCACGTCACCCTTTGTTTCGAAAATATTTCAGAGTTAGCCGCCATTCGGGTAGAAGATGAACCGCTATGGGATGGACAAGCCAAATCAAGCCGATATCAAAATTTTGTGGCCTCGGGGTGCTTTGTTCCTCGAAGCATTCAGAATTCCGAGACCGAGGGAGTGTATCAGGGAATTCTGGGCAGCCTGTTTAACATCTACTCTGAATTCAAAGGCCCAATACACCACACTCTTTCTGAACGCGATCCGCGCCCAGATTCCATGTCTCAGGCTCAGTATGACCGAACCATCGCCGCAAGGACTTTCGATGTCACCCGATATCTTCTCCCCTTAGCCGTCAAGACCAATGTCGGGCAGGTCGTGAGTATTCGGACTCTTGAAAAACAAATTACGCGATTGCTGTCGTCACAATTGCCCGAGCTTCGTGCCATAGGGGAGGAGTTGAAGGAGGCTTGTGCCAAACCTCCCTCCCAGGTGTGGGCCGAATTAGAGAGGCACGATCATACTCCCGGTGAACCCTTGGCACCGACCTTGGCACGGTATGCTGGTGCCAGTACGTATCAATCTGAAGTGTATCGGGATCTGCTGCGTCACGCGAAGGAAATTTTCCAACGGACCGGGCTCGATCAGCCTAGTCAATGGATTGGCCAGACAGACCCGGTCGATCTAGTTCCCACTCATCATCCCCTTGATGAAATCGTCACCACTCTTTTGTATCGGGTCAGCCATGCACCCTATCGAGTGCTGTTGCAATTGGTGCAATCCTGGACAGAAAAGGAAAAGCAGGATCTGATCGATGTCGCCCTTCGGCAACGCGGCCAGTACGATGAGTTAATCAAAGAATTTCGATCCGGGTATGCCTTCATCTTTGACATTCTGATGGATATCGGGGGATGGCGAGATATGCACCGGCACCGTCGGTGTCAACAGGTCCAGCAGAATTTCACGACCCTGCATGGGTACGAGGTCCCGCCGGTACTGCGTGAGGCCGGAGTGGAAAACGCCTATCGACAGGCGATGGATGCCGTCAGGCGGGATATTGAAACGCTTCGAGGCCAAAATCAGGAAGCGGCTTTGTATGCCATTCCCTTCGGATTCAAGGTACGATGTCTTTTTAAAATGGATTTTGCGGAGGTGGAATACGTCTCCCAATTACGATCCGGCGTTAAGGGTCATTGGTCCTACCGGACCATCGCCTGGTTAATGAAGCAAAAAATCGCGGAGCGGCATCCCTATTTGGGTGAACAGATTCATGCCACCCCTCCTGATATTGAGGATTCCCTGACCCGGTAAAACCGGGTGCCAAAAGTTCCTGGTGTTGATTTGATGATATTGGGTCCTTTTTGATTTAACCTCCAACAACCAACAAGAAATGTCGAATCAAGGGGGGCAAAGAGTGGCTTTTCTCGCTTCGTTGGACATTCATTATTCTTTATTCGATGTTCGATATTCGATATTTCCCCTATTACCTTCATAAAATGCCATCAAGTATCCGGTTGCGTATAGTCACCAATAAGTTTGTTACTTTTGGGTTTGAGCTCTTCATGGGAAGGAATTACATCATATGAGTCGTGATGAGGTCATCACTGAAGCCATCCGGAATAGAGATTGGGTCCTGCTGGAAAAGGAAGCCCTTCGTTGGGCAGAGTCCCCGGACGCCCAACCAACAGCCTTTTTTCTGTTGAACGTGCTGTATTTACTAAAAGGAGATTTTCGCCAAGCCTGGCAAATGCATGAAAAGTCATTGAAAGAAACTACGGATATAGATGTCGTTCGAGAATGGATTGATCGTATTCACAATCAATATCCCCAGGATGGCGCCGTGAAACTCGTGATAGGCCTGTTCCTTGCTCAGTCCGGACAATCGGAACAATCCATATCGTGCTATGAAACAGCCACCAAATTGATCCCTGATTCCCCCTACCCTTACTTTTTTTTAGCGCAAATTTACCAACGGATGAATCGCACAGACCAGGCGATCAAAACATACAGGGAAGCGGTGAAGCGGGATCCCGGTTATGTTGCGGCCCGGCTGAATCTGGGTGTGTTGTACCAAGAGCAAAACCGACTGGAGATGGCCATTCCCCAGTATCGGGAAGTATTGAAACTGTATCCGGATTATGTATTAGCCCATACCAATCTGGCCTGTGCCTTGGCCGAACAGGGAAAGATCGAGGCGGCGATTCTCGAGTACAAAAAGGCCTTGGAGATCAATCCCAATGATCCCGAGATCCATTTTGCGCTGGGCGGAATTTATGATACGAAAGGGCGGAAAGACTTGGCGAAACGGGAATATGATGAGGCGTTACAATTGGATCCTGACTTTTCTCCAGCCGCAACTGAGATTGGCTGGTTTCACATTGAAAAAGGACAAATTGATTCCGCCCTGGACTTTTTCAGTCAAGCTCTCAAAGTGAATCCCAATGATGCCAGTGCAACGTTTGGAGTGGGCCGTGTGTATGATGAAAAGCGGAAAGGATCCCTTGCAGCCGAACATTACCACCGCGCCCTGCAGTTGGAAACCGACCCCGATCGCAAGACCCGTATTATGAATTTTATTGATAAAGTGGGAGGATACCAGGGGTAGCTGATATCGGAGGGAAGGAAATATCCAATATCGAATTATGAATGTTGAATCATGAAGTGTAAGGAGTGGCTTTTGTCTTTTCCTTCGAAATTGGTTATTCCTTGTTCGATATTGGACATTGTTTTCATAGAGATGCCTTTCCCCAAAAACACGTTATAGCCCTTTGAGGAATTGCTGGAGAGTCGAGATCTGGCTAACCGAATCCCCTCCATCGTTCAATTCAGCTTGAATCATTTCCCTCAAATAGCTGGAATACCCTACCTTATCCAATAGGGTTGAGAGAAAACGGTCGGGGGTGTCGGCCAGATGCTCCTTGAGGATTTCAACAATATCGTCGCTGACGGGGACAAACGCCTGACCGACATGAAGGATTAATTTATAATAATCACCTTCCCTTCGAGATTCGAAACGGAGTCCTTTCATTCCTGTCCCTCATTGGGTTTTAAATATATTTTTGCTGATAACGTTGCGCATTCTAGGTTATCATTAATGGGAAGACAAGTTGTCCGGTTTCTCGTCTTGACTGACCAAAAGCCCTGTGTTAGCGTAGCCTTCCTCTTTGTACGTTTTCGCACAGAGATTCATCCAGTTTTCGTTCAAAGACATACGAAGACTGGTGCAAGCCAAATAAGTGCCAGGGGTCAGGCTAGGAGGCCAAACGTCTCCCCTCTTGATACTTGAAACCTGAAACAATTTTTAACTTCGATTGGGAGAAATGCATGTCTCGGGTGTATAACTTCAGTGCCGGCCCAGCCATGTTGCCGGAAGCGGTATTAAAACAGGCTCAAGCCGAATTGCCGGATTGGCATGGAGCCGGTGCGTCCATTATGGAGGTGAGTCACCGCGGGAAAGAGTTTGTTTCGGTGGCCTCCGAGGCGGAGCAAGACCTTCGGGACCTCTTGGAAGTACCCAAGAACTATAAGGTGCTCTTCTTACAAGGGGGAGCCACTACCCAGTTTGCCGCCATTCCCATGAATATTTTACGGGGGAAAAATCAAGCGGATTACATTTTGACGGGTTCGTGGGGCAAAAAAGCGATAAGTGAAGCCAAGAAATACTGTACAGTGAACGTGGCCGCTTCTTCGGCCGACAATAATTTCTTCAGTATTCCACCAGCGGACAGTTGGGATTTACGTGCGGATGCGGCCTACGTGCATTACACGCCCAACGAGACCATTGGGGGGGTGGAGTTTCACTGGGTACCCGATACGGCTGACGTGCCATTAGTGGCTGACTTTTCCTCTACCCTCCTCTCCCGACCTATTGACGTGAGTCGGTTCGGGATCATCTATGCAGGGGCACAAAAAAATATTGGTCCAGCCGGGGTCACGGTGGTGATTGTCCGTGATGATCTCATTGGCAAACCACTCCCTATGACTCCGAGTGTGTATGATTATGCCCAACAAGCCGAAGCCGATTCTATGCTTAATACTCCACCCACCTATGCCATATATATTGCCGGACTGGTATTTAAATGGTTAAAGGAACAGGGTGGTCTTTCAGCGATGAAAACGATCAATGAACGTAAGGCCAACAAGCTGTATACAGCCATCGATAATTCAAATTTTTATAGTAACCCGGTAGAGCCGGCTTCTCGGTCTTGGATGAATGTTCCGTTTGTCCTGGCCAATGCTGATTTGGATAAGGATTTTCTCGCGGAAGCGAAAGAGGCGGGATTGACGACTCTGAAAGGCCATCGTTCGGTTGGTGGGATGCGTGCCAGTATTTACAACGCCATGCCGGAAGCCGGGGTGGACGCATTAATCGATTTTATGGCCGATTTCGAAAAACGCCGCGCGTAGAGGACGCAAAAGAATCTTATGAATATTTTAGTCAGCGATAAGTTATCAACTCGGGGGGTTGAGGTTTTGGAGCGGGCGGGATTCACCGTCACCGTGAATACTAAGCTTTCAAAAGAGGAATTACTGGAAGAGATTAAAAAGTACGAAGGTCTCATTGTCCGGTCAGGGACGAAAGTGACCAAAGAGGTCATCGAGGCCGGAAGCCGACTTCGGATCATTGGTCGGGCTGGGACGGGCTTAGATAATGTTGATTCCGAGGCCGCCACCCGCCGGGGCATCATCGTGATGAATACCCCGGGCGGGAATACGATTACGACAGCAGAGCACACCATTGCAATGATCGTCGCCATGAGCCGAAGGATTCCTCAGGCCACTGCCTCCATGAAGGCCCAAAAATGGGAAAAAAATCGATTTATGGGGGTCGAGTTGTACAATAAGACGCTCGGCTTGGTCGGATTAGGACAAATCGGGACGTACGTGACCAAATTGGCTCAGGGTCTCTCCATGAATGTGATTGGGTATGACCCATATTTAGCTCCGGACCGGGCCAGGCAATTAGGGATTGAGGTCGTTGAATTGGCTGAACTTTTTCAACGCGCCGATATCATATCCGTCCATACGCCCCTGACAAATGAAACGCGAGGGATCATCAATGCTGAAACCATTCGTCAAATGAAGGATGGCGTGATGATTGTGAATTGTGCGAGGGGTGGGATTATCAACGAACAGGATTTGTGTGAAGGGTTGAAATCTCAGAAAATTCTGGCCGCCGCCTTTGACGTCTTTGAACAAGAACCGGTGCAAAAGGACAACCCATTGATTGAGCTTGATAATTTCATTTGCACACCCCATATTGGGGCATCGACGGAAGAAGCTCAGGAAAATGTGGCGGTAAGCATTGCGGAACAATTCGTCGATTATTTCAAACGAGGGCTCGCACGGGGTGCCGTGAACGTTCCATCTGTCTCCCCTGAAGTGCTTCCCAACCTGCAACCCTATTTAACGTTGGCCGAGCGAATGGGGTCGTTTCAGGCCCAACTTCTTGATGGCGGGCTCAAGTCAGTGACCGTGGAGTATTTCGGAGAAGTCACCGGATTGACCGTGGCACCCTTGACCATTGCCGTCCTGAAGGGTTTGCTGAGCCCAATCCTGGAAGATGTCATTAATTATGTGAATGCGCCCCTCATTGCCAAAGACCGGGGAATCGAGGTGAAGGAAGTTAAAAGCAGCGATGCCGGGGACTTTACCAGCCTGATACGGATCAAGGTCGAAGCAGGACAGAAGAGTTTTTCGCTAGCTGGAACATTGTTTCATCGACAAGAACCCCGAATCGTGGAGATCAACCAATTTCAAGTAGAGGTTGTCTCCGAGGGCCAAATGCTCCTAATCGATAACCAGGACCAGCCCGGTGTGATCGGACGAGTCGGCCAAATTCTTGGAAAGGAGGGCGTGAACATTGCCCGAATGCAATGTTCGCGGTGCGAACGCGGTGGACAAGCCCTCCTCATCCTTGGGTTGGACTCCCCCCCATCAGCTCAAGTTCTCGAAACGATCAAGGGCGAGAAGGGGGTCCTTTCTGTCAGACTGGTAGATCTTTCAAAAAGTTAAAGAAAGGTCACAGGGGTAAATAAAGTCGAAGCGGTCCAAAGATCTACGATACGGTTGCGACACATTATCCTAACGCCTTTTATTCCCTTGGACTCCTTTCAACCTCTTTGACTCCTTCGGCGTTTTGGCTCTTTGACCCCCTATTCTCAAAAACCTGAACCTATCTTCATGCGGCCTTTCCTACTTCCTGAGATCCCATCCAAACTCAATTCTCAGGCTGCCTTTGTGTAGGACGAGTCGACCGTCGGACCTGTTAAGCCATGAAACCGGCACGCTCCCTCATTCCCATTGGAACGGCCACTCTGTTACCCGATACGGCCCGAAGAGTGCGAAGACTGGAAGACCAACTTCTTGCTCATCTGGCCGGTTGGGGTTATCGGGAGATCATCCTTCCTACCTTCGAATACCTTGATGTCCTTTCCGTAGGATTAGCTCCGGAAGTTCTCGAAAAGTGTTATAAATTTGCTGATTGGACAACCGGGCGAATTCTGGTTCTTCGTCCGGATGTCACGGCCCAAATCGCCAGAATCGTCGCCATGGATATGGGGGGACTGGGATTACCCCTGCGACTTTCCTATCGAACAACCGTCTTTCGGTACGAGCCTGAACATGCTGGAAGAGAACGAGAAGTCTTTCAGGTGGGAGTCGAACTTATTGGCGCCGATGATCCTCACTTGGATGCAGAAATTATTACCTTATTGATTGAATCCTTGAAGCACATCGGCCTCCCGGATTTTAAGGTGTCTCTCGGCCATGTAGGATTTTACAAAGTGCTGTTGGAACGGACCTGCATGTCGGAATCGGCACGAAAGGAAGCAGAATTTGCAGCAGCCCACAAGGATCTTCCTCGTCTGGAACAGGTGATGTCGCATGAAGGAGTGCCTCGGAAAAACGCTCGTGTGATACTTGAGGCTGCGGGCCGGTATGGCCAAGACGACGTGTTAGAATGGGGGAGAAAAGCCGCTGGACGTGACTCCGCCCTGAAGAAACCCCTCGATCGTTTGGCCAAAGTGTATGAACTCCTTGAACTCACGGGAGTGAAGGATCATATTCTCATCGACCTTGGTGAGTTTCGCGGGTTCGATTATTACGACGGAGTCGTGTTTGATGTGTTTACCGCCACCCTGGGATACGAACTCGGGGGAGGCGGACGATACGATCATTTACTTGGAAAGTTTGGTCGGAGTCTCCCCTCTACGGGTTTTGCCTTGGATATGGACCGGGTCTTTGCTGCGTTGGACCAACGCGAGTCTCGAACCGCTGACGTGAAACCGCCGGTTCTCCTTGTCGGCCCACAAAAGCTGTATAGTCAAACCTTCCGGCTTGCGGAGCGGTTACGCAAACTTGGCGTCCACGTCATTCAAGAAACCATCCAATGTGACCCCAGTCAGTATATCCGGCATGCCCGTGAGCGCGGTCGAAGTCTGGCAACCTCAACCGTCATTCTTTTAGGCGCACCGGGTCTGTCGAAGGAGGTGGTCCAAATCCTCGACTGTTCCTCAACACGAACACGGCCTAAGATTTCTCAAGTGCCTATTCAAGAATTGCCGGCCATGATGAAGGCACCATCTTATGCCAATCTCTGAAATTTCCGACATCCGGCTCCTTCCGCAAAACCTTGAAGCTGAACAATGCGTTCTTGGCGCTATTCTCCTGGATAACGCCTCGTTAAACCGTGCCATGGAGATTCTCACCGATGAGGATTTTTATCAAGGGCGGCATCGGACCTTGTATCAAGCTATGATGGATCTTTCAGAAAAGAATGAAGCCGTTGATCAAATCACTTTGACCGAATACTTACGTGGCAATGGTAAGCTGGACGAAATCGGAGGGTCCTCCTATATTGCCGAGCTGGTTCAAATCGTTCCCAGCGCGGCCAATATCCGCTTTCACTCCAAAATCGTTCGCGATAAGGCCCTACTCCGAGGCTTGATCCGAACGGCCACGGATGTGGTGTCCAGAGGATATGAAGCGACAGGCCAAACCGATGACCTTTTGGAATACGCTGAACGGGAAATCTTTCGACTTGCCCAAGGCAAATTGGGACGATCGTTCATCCCTGTCAATCAAATTATTCAAGAAAGCGTCGAAATTGTCGATCGATTATACAGTCGGAAAGAGCGCATCACTGGAATTCCGACCGGGTTTACCGACCTGGATTATCTCACGGCAGGGTTACAACCGTCCGATCTGATCATCATTGCGGGTCGGCCCAGCATGGGAAAGACCAGTCTTGCGTTAGGAATAGCCGAATATGCGGCGATCCATGCTCATGCCAAGGTAGGGATTTTTAGCTTGGAAATGTCAAAAGCTCAATTGGTTTTGCGTATGCTCAGTTCACAAGCTCTTCTCGACTCCCACAATCTTCGAACCGGGCATTTAACCAGTGAGGATTGGAAAGCCTTAACCTCCGCGGCCGGAAGATTGGAGGAAGCTCCGATCTATATTGATGACTCTGGGAATCTGACCGTTCAACAAATGCGCGGAAAAGCGCGCAGGCTCAAGGCAGAACATGGTCTCGATCTGGTCATTATTGATTATCTCCAATTAATGGAAGGACGACGGGATGTGGAGAACCGGCAGCAGGAAATTTCCGACATTTCCCGGGCCTTGAAGGCATTAGCGAAAGAACTTGAAATTCCTGTTCTGGCTTTGTCACAGTTGAGCCGAGCCGTTGAAAATCGAAAACCCCCGATTCCCGTATTAGCTGATCTTCGGGAATCAGGAGCTATTGAGCAAGATGCCGACGTCGTCATGTTTATCTACCGGGAAGAAGTCTATGATTCGGAAACCGACGAGAAGGGCATCGCTCAAATCCTTGTTCGTAAGCACCGGAATGGCCCAATCGGGGAGCCACGGCTACAATTTCATGAGCGATATGCGAAGTTTAATAATCTAATAGAAACCCACGATACGACTTGAAAATAGTTCTCAATTGTGCTCTCCTTCCGATATACTAACCATTGAGATCCTTTTCCGTTATAATGGTCGTAAGACTATCCTATGGCTTGGGTCAACATGACAAATTCTGACATTTCTCATACTTCCGTTATGACCCCCTATTGGGGACGCTTAGCTGTCACCATTTTGGTGGTTCCCGTGATGATTGTGTCATGTGGAACGGCCCCCCAGGTCCAATCCCAGCCAGAGCATCCTCAAATTACTGTCACCCCGGTCACGCATCCTCAAGCCTATTACCATTTTCTTCGTGGTTACTTGGCCGAAATTAACCATGATTCTTCTCTTGCCCTTGAGGAATATGGTCAGGGCCTCAAATACGATCCGAATTCCGCCTATTTAAGAATCAGGATCGCCAGAATTCATTTCGCCAATGGAGAACTGTCTGCCGCCGTGGACGTGGCCGACCAGATATCGATGGACCAACTGACCAACAGTCAGGACCTGATCCGGTTGGCCAAAATCTATGCGGGAACGGGCCAGTCGGATCGCGCGCTGACACTATTTGATGAGGCCTTACGGCGAGAGCCCAACAACGTGGAGGCTTACGTTGGCAAAGGGGTGCTCTTATTGAGCCTGAAACGACTGGACGAAGCCGAACAGGTTTTTGAAACGGCCTTGAGCCAAGTTCCCTATTTACCATCATCACATTATTATCTGGCCCAGATAGCAAAAGAACGCAAGCGCCATGATGAAGCCGAAAGGCATTTCCTCAAAGCGATTGAGCAAAAACCCGACTATGAGCGTGCCTATCGGGGCCTCGCCGGTCTTTACGAAAACAACGGGGAACCCGCTAAAGCCATAGGTTTATATGAAGAGTTCCTTCAATCAGTCAATCCGCACCACAAAGAATTTCGTTTGCAACTGGTTCGTCTTCATATCCGCGACAAATCCTATGATAAGGCTCTCGACCAACTTGGACACATTTTGGAGGATAATCCGGGTGACCTCAGTGCCCAAGTTCGAAAGGCCTTCATATTAGGGG
Organism: uncultured Nitrospiraceae bacterium; assembly: GCA_964525045.1. GTDB lineage: Bacteria > Nitrospirota > Nitrospiria > Nitrospirales > UBA8639. The sequence goes on from CAZGFD010000018.1 coordinate 58,228, forward strand.
AAATGGGCAATTACCAACAGGCAGCAGAGGATCTCAAGCATATTCTCGAAACCCGCCCCGACGAGCTCCGAGTCCGTGACTTTTTGGGTCTGGTTTATGAGGAAATGAAGGATCATGATCGGGCGATTCAAGCCTACAAAAAGAACTTAGAGATTGATCCGACCTTTTTCGATAGTACCCTTCATCTGGGATTTTTATCTTACCGACTCAAGAATTATGACGACGCGACCTATTATTTAGAGCAAGCCATTAATCTCAACCCCCAGCGCGCTGAACCATATTTGCTGTTAGGGTTGACCTACATGCAGACCCAGCAATATCAACAAGCCGCGGTTCAATTTGAAGGAGGCATTCAACAGGATCCGATGAATCCTGATTTCCATTTTAATTTGGGAACCGCCTATGACAAGTTGAATCGATTTGATGATTTTGTCCGGGAAATGGAAGAAACGTTGAATCTGGACCCCCGGCATGCCGATGCGCTCAATTATTTGGGATATAGTTACGCAGATCGAGGTGTTCGTATCGAACAAGCCCTCGACTTAACTCAACGAGCTGTCCAATTGAAGCCAGAGAACGGGTATTATGTGGACAGCTTAGGCTGGGCGCTCTTTAAAATGGGGCGTCTCGAAGAAGCGCTCGAGACTATTCAACGTGCGCTCACCCTTGTCTCTGACGATCCGGTCATTTTTGAACACCTGGGTGAGATCTATTTGAAATTGGAAGAGCGAGAGAAAGCGAAAGATGCTTGGTCTCGATCGATTAAACTCGACTCCTCGAATGAAGGGCTGATTCAGCGGTTCCGTGAGCAAGGGTTTGGGGAGCCTGCCCAAAAAGATACCGGTCAACCGGACCTACCAAAAGTCAGCCAAATGCCAGCCGAATAAAAAATAACGTTTCGGGTTTCGAGTTTCTGGTTTTCCAATTCTTTCAGATAGTTTGTAGTTGCACCATCTCATGGTGCTTCTGCATCTCAGAAAACCATTCAAGACTTCCGCAACCGAAGTAGAAAAAACCTTTAGAATCAGGCATGTGACTCACCTTACTGGAAATTGCATTTCCCACGCATGATTTCCTTGCAGGGCAGCATGAGATGCTGCAGCTACAAATTCCTAATCTCCTCCTAAATTGAAAATTCAGCCCAGAGCACGGTATGGTCAGATGGGTTTTCGGCTCGTCGAGGATTCACATCGACGCCAACTTTTGTACATTGTTGGGCAAAGACAGGAGTTGCCAGAATATGATCAATCCGCCAGCCACGATTATTCTCCAGAGCACTGGGTTGCCGGTAATCCCAAAAAGTAAATTGCTGTTTTTTGGGGTAGCGAAATCGATAGACATCAACAAATCCCCAAGAGATGGTTTCCTTGTAGGCCAGGCGAGCATCTTCGTGATAGCAAACATGTTTCAGGTGTTTGTCCGGATGATGCACATCTATGGGTTCCGGTGCCACATTCATGTCCCCACACCACACCACTGGTTTGTTGGAAGAGAAATGTCTTTTGAAGTATGTATGGAGTCTTTGATACCAATCTAACTTATAGGCATATTTGGGTGAATCAATGGAAAAGCCCTGCGGGATATAGGTATTGATGATAGGAAGTCCCCGAACAACGACATGCAGAATGCGAGCATGGTCTTCCCCATTCGAACTTTGGCCCAAACCTGAAGAAACCAGTTCAGGGGTGGTTCGGCTCAGCACCGCCACACCATTGTACGACTTCATCCCGCGATAGGTCACATGATAACCAGAACGGGCAAAGGCATCGATTGGAAAATCCGAATCCTGGACTTTCGTTTCTTGAAGACACAGCACATCGGGTTTTTTTTGTGCCAGCCAATCCAACACAATGCATAGCCGTTTCCGAATCGAGTTGACGTTGAAGGTGGCGATTTTCATGGTGGGATGGGAACTACTTTAGTTTCGGGTTTCGGGTTTCGGGTAAAAAGAGATAATATCTTTCTTTCTCGAAATTCAATCTCCAATAGTGAGACTTCACTCTTTATGGACCAACAGATTTCATTTACCCGGGAAGAAATGGCAAGGCTTGCGGACACGGACTTTTTTCGGGCAAAGAGTCAAATTTCTGCGAAAGTTCGTTCATCTTTAGAACAGCTTCATCAGACATTCCAATTAGAACTCGTAGGCCGAAACCTGTTGGCTCCCAGGGGATTTGATCCCGAATCTGTGCAATTTGTGAAAGGCGAAAACCTGGAAGATTTTCCTTATCAATATCTGGATTTTCCACGTCATTACACCCGAGAAGAAAAATTTTCTTTTCGGTCATTGTTTTGGTGGGGTCATCACGTGGTGTTTGCTCTCATCCTGGAAGGAACCTCCATTCGCCAGTATAAACAAAACGTGATTAATCGGTATCCCATGCTGGCTGACCAAGGGATCTGTCTCTGTCTCAGCCCCTCGCTGTGGGAGTGGAAAGCGGGGCCAGGATATACCCTCGATTTCACTCATGATCGAAAATCAGAAGTTGCGGCGGTTCTTGCCAACCGATCCTCCTTTAAAATAGCCCACTTTGTTCCCATGACCGATCCCCTCGTCCAATCCGGAGAGTACGTAGCTGTCGGTCAGGCAAAATTCCGAGCTATGCTGTCGATTATTACTCCCCGTGGATGAGTGTCATAATTTTTTTGAATCACCGTTTCTTCCCTAGACACCTGAAACTTGAAACCTGAAACTTTCCTCACCCCTGCTCCTCCAACCAAAGCAATTCCAACAGCCCAGGCTGCGGGAGAGTCAGGACAACCCATTTTATCGGTTGTTCTTTTACCTTCCAGGAGTGAGATTTCCTAGAATGACCGGATGCCGCGCACCGGTTACGGCCGGAACATTATTGGCTTTTCCGTGCAACGTTTGATAGGCCAACACCGCAAAGGCTTTGGCTTCAAAAGCTTTGCTGTGAGACCCACACTCTTCCATACGTTTGACAGGGACAGGATGAAATTCGTGAACCAATTCGGCCATCAACACTGGATGATAGACTCCTCCACCACCCACGATGACTTCATCAATGCCAGGCCTGATCCATTGTTGAGCCCGGCTAATCGACAGGGCAATAAATCGGCAGGAGGTCGCTAAGATATCGGCGGTGGACCAATGGTTTCGTTTGGCTTTCGATAAGACCCGGTGAATGAAGGCACGTCCAAACTCTTCCCTACCCGTCGATTTTGGAGGCGTTTGGTCCATGAACGGATGTGCGAGGAGCTGGTCAAGTAATCGGCGACGGATTTGACCACCTTTAGCACAGGACCCGCCTCGATCCATGGCAAATTTGCCGTGAGACTGTGCCTGAATGACTCCGTCCAACAGCATATTACCGGGACCCACATCAAAAGCCTGAATGTCATCGAGCCCCCCGGCGGCAGGAACCAGGGTAATATTGACGATACCCCCTAAGTTCACTACTAAACGGGAACATGATCGACGGCGAAACAGGAGGTGATGGACATACGGAGTGAGTGGGGCGCCTTCTCCCCCCGCAGCCAAATCCCTTGCCCGGAAATTGGACACTGTGGGAATCCCGGTTCGTTCGGCAATGACGGAAGGTTCGCCGATTTGCAGTGTTGACCGAATGGCCCCCACACCCGGCTCATGAATGGAATGGGGTCGATGATGGATGGTTTGGCCATGTGATCCAATCAGTCGGATTTTCTTTGTCGAGAGTCCGGAACGTTTAATAGTTTTCAGCGCGGCCTTGGCAAACACCTCACCGACTACCACATTCAAGTGACATATCTCCGAAACATCTCCTTGTTCAGAAACCCGCAAAATACGAGCCCTCAAGGCAGGGGAATACGGCAGTGAATCATGAGCCAGGAGTTGCACCCGGACGCTCCGTCCCCTTTGTCGAATATCTGTGATCGCGGAATCCACCCCATCGACCGAGGTTCCGGACATCAACCCGAGCACGATCATGAGTTTCCCTTCCTCATTCAATTTTCTTCCGGTTCCACACCATACCGGTTTGCTCTTGGTCGCTGAATCCAAGGGTTTTGTAAAAGGCTTGTCTATTCCTGGTGCACAACCAAAATAATTCGACTCGGTGAAGGGATGGGTGGCTCAAAATCCTGTTCACTAGCTGGGTTCCAATATCTTGACCTTGATAATCTCGATCAACAATGACATCCCAAATCGAAGCACGAAAGACATAGTCGGTCAGCACTCGGCCGAATCCGATTAACCGAGACTGGTCCCAGGCTGAAATGGCTAAATCGGTATGCAGAAGCATGTCCCTTGACTCCTCGACCGTTCGTCCACGAGACCAGTCGGCTTGCTCGAACAAGGGAATCAGGCAGGAGGGGTTAAATTCTTTTGATTCAGAAAACGTAATCATGATCTGGTAAAGGTTGACAGCATTGTATTACACTAAATTACTATTGAAAAACTAGCAAGATAGAGTTGAAAAAGAATTCAATCAGTTTCAGGTTACAGGTTCCAGGTTTCAAGGCACAAAATTTTTGGGTTTTAAACTTGAAACCTGAAACTCAAAACTCCTGCAAGTTAGGCCTGCCTGGCCAGGGGAGATGCTGACGACGTTCAGAGAGTTAGTTTACAAGGAGCTAAAATTATGCCCATGCTTGTGAAGAAATGTCCGAAATGTGGGATGCTCTTTTGGATCAAAGAGGAAGATATCCAATACCCGGATGAAAATACAATGAAAGTTACCTGCAATCATTGCCAACAAACCCTGCGAATCCCCCTGATTACACAAGGGCCGAATGCTGGTGCTCCCAAAATGGGACACTAAGAGAGTTTCAGGTTTCAGGTTTCACTTTTCAGGTGAGAAAACCCTTTCACGATGAACTCTTAACTCCTCAGGAGATCCCTCGAACCACTAGCCCCTTTTTAGAATACATGACGACATTGGGAAGGGTTGAAAGAAATATCGAATATCGAACAGGAAATGTCGAATCATGAAGTGTAGGGAGTGTAATCTCTGACAGTGTGAATGCATTTTTCAAATGTCCTCATTTCCTTCGACATTCATAATTCCTTGTTGGATATTGGATATTCTTCCTCTAAGTAGCTTCACAAAGCTATTCTTCATTTTCATATCACCCAGCGAAAAAAAGACGCTTTGAACCCTATGACTCATTCTCTAAATTCTCATGCGGTGTGAAACCTGGGCCGGGCTGGAGGTTTGTATCACCGGGGGTCCGGACGGTGAGGGAGGGGGAACAGGGCCTGTGGTCATGCTTTTACATGGGTTTGGGGCCCCTGGTGATGATCTTGTCCCACTTTGGCGTATGCTCGATGTGCCAAACGAGATACGATTCCTCTTTCCAGCAGCTCCCCTCTCAATGAACCTTGGATTCGGAGAATCCCGAGCCTGGTGGATGCTCGATATGGAGCGTCTGACTCTGGCAAGAGCGCAAGGGCGATGGGATACCTTGACCAGGGAAATCCCTGCTGGTCTGCAAGCGGCCCATGATCAACTAATGAAATTTCTGGACCAAGCCAAACACCACATGAACATACTCCCTCAGCATCTCGCCGTCGGAGGATTTTCCCAAGGGGCCATGCTAGCTTGCGATTTGGTTCTTCGAACCAACCTTTCCATCGCCGGTCTTATCTTTATGTCCGGCTCCATCATTTCACGAGATTCCTGGTTTTCTTCAATTCCTCAACGCAAAGGCCTTCCGGTCTTTCAAAGCCATGGGACCGATGACCCCCTCCTTTCATGTGACGTGGCACAGCAACTTCGCGATGCCTTCATCGCCGGAGGCCTTGAGGTCGACTGGAACGAATTTCGAGGTGGTCATGAAATCCCCATTGATGTTCTTAACCAATTGGGTAGGTTCCTAGGAAGAGTCTTTCTCTAATACTGTAGTAGCAACGCCTCATACTGCCTTTCTTTGTAGATGCAGCATCTCATGCTGCCTCCTAAGGACGTCAGGCACCCCAAGAGGCGCCATAAGATGGCGCAACTACCACTCAAAATCGGCCTGAATAAATAATTGCGCAGCAGGGAGGGGGTTGGCTATATTTCTTATTGGGTGACCAACACTTTTTGGGAGAAATGAATGATTACCAAGGAAGATTTGACCGCTTATGTCCAGCAGTCTATAGCTGATGCCAAGGTTTCCGTCACTGACCGAACGGGAACAATGGATCATTTTAACATTCAGGTGGTGTCAGATTTTTTTAGAGGGAAAAACCTGCTGGATAGGCACCGTATGATTTACCAGGCCCTGGATGAGCCAATGAAGGATGGGCGCATTCATGCTCTGGAAATTCAGGCAAAAACCACAGAGGAAGCTTAAAAAATATAAAAGTTTCAGGTTTCAAGTCTTGACCAATTTCGGATTAACATTTTGGATTGCAAAGGAGGCATATAATGTCAGAACCCATTCAAGAAGAAATTCAAAATGAAATACAAAATAATAAAATCTTAATCTATGGCAAAGGGACAAAATCAGCTCCCCAATGCGGCTTTACCGTCGAGACCATGGAGTTCTTTGACAAATTCGGTTATCCCTATGAACTGATTAACGTCCTCCCTCATCCGGAAAAACGCGAGGCCCTCAATAAAATGACAAATTGGCCGACCTTGCCAAAGGTATTCATTAACGGAACTTTTTACGGCGATACTGACGTGCTAGGGCCGATGGAGCAAAAAGGGGAACTGCAGCCCTTGCTAAAAGAAACCTTCAAAACCGAATAACTTTTAATTTTCTTTAAGAAGAGGCCCGCCTTGTCTCGTAAAAAGCCCACCTCCCGGTGGGCTTTTTCTTTTCCACCACGCAGGATCTCCTCCTTCGTTCACCTGTCAACTCAGATTCCTCACACCCATAAAGTATTTAACGGCCACATCCGAAAAGGTCCTAAATGGGGCCCAGCCCATAAGGGTAAAAAATGCCATGATGAGTGCTTTTCTATCAACAATCCCCTTTTTATGTTTAGCAATCCTGACAGCGGTTTCCCTGGTCAGTTGTGCATCTGTTCAGCAGCATCAACCCTCTACCGATTCGCCGGTTAAAGTTCCAGCATCTCCAGCAGCCGTCCCAGACTCGAGCCATTCGCTACATTCGAAATCCTCATACGAATCCCGCAGGCCCCAGGCGATTTCTCCACTTTCGGTAGAGGATCGCATGGTCTTGTCCACCTCAGGTAAATCAGAATCTCAGACGAAATCAATGAACCCGGTATACAGTTTTCGTGCACAAGCAATGCCGCTCCTGGATGCCTTAGCCTTATTTGCTCGAATCAACAAACTTAATATTGTGGCGGGTCCCGATATCAAAGGTCAGATCACCATTGACTTCCACGACCTGCCACTTGATCGAGCCATGGCCGCCTTACTCGAAGTCCATGGGTATTACTGGGAACATGATAATCAACTCATCCAAATCCGTCGCCTGGGAACCCGGGTCTTTCATCTTGACTATATTCGCCTCGTCAGAGGCGGGAGTGGTCGAAATAAGGCTCAGATCACATCCGGATCTGGTGGGAGCGGCCCGCAGGGAGGAACAACCTCACATGATGCCGGCGAAATCATCGTCAACCAAAAGGTCCAAATCAAGTTCTGGGAAGAGTTGGAAGCCCAAGTGCAATCCCTTATGTCCGAGGAAGGTCGTCTTGTCATCAACCGCCTATCAGGTACCATTCAGGTAACAGATCGACGTCAGCGAATGGAAGAGATTGCACAATTTCTTTTAATGGTTCGCCGCTCTTTGTACCGTCAAGTAGAGATTCAAGCACGTATCTATGAAGTGAACCTCAAAGACGAATACAGCTTGGGCATCGACTGGAGCAAGATTAACTTTCTTGGGACAGCAGGTGATATTGCCATTGCCAATATTATTACCGCTCCATTCGGTGGCTTTATGGCCACAGCCGCCACGACTGCCATTTCTTTTCAAGACGGGAGTTTTGATGTCGTGGTGGAGGCCCTGCGTGAGCAAGGTGAGATTCGGGTTGTGTCTCAACCCCGAATCGTAACACTGAATAACCAACCAGCCTTGATCAAGGTGGCCACAGACCAAGCTTTTTTTACTCAAACCATTGCTCAAGGAGCCGCGGGGACCGGGAATATCATCACTGAACAGGTTCGTTCCGTAACGGTCGGGTTGGTGTTGTCCGTCACTCCTCAAGTGTCGGAGGACGGATGGATCATGCTGGATGTTACCCCCATTATCTCCCGTCTTCGGGGCATTATTGAGTCACCGCAAAAGACCGCGACGGCCCCGGTGCTTGACGTCAAGCAATCTTCAGGATTGGTGCGGCTTCGAAATGGAGAAATGGTACTGATTGGAGGCCTGATACAGGATGAGTATTCGGAAACCGAACGAAAAGTTCCCCTATTAGGAGATATTCCCTGGCTTGGACGTTTGTTCAAGGGAACCTACACAGCCAAACAAAAAAGCGAACTGGTGATTTTCTTATCGCCTCGTATCTTTGACATCGATCAATGAGAGGCGCCCATACTGCCAAGGCCGACGGCCCCATGAACCCTCCTGCCATATTTTCTTTAAAAATACTTCATCCGCAATTCAAACGGTTGGCCCCCTCAATTTGTGTTATCGCAATCCTGATGGTCATGGGTTTTGGTTTGTTGTGGGAGAGAGACAAGGCAGGGCCTGAAAAATCTCCGGAAAACTCGGTGGCAATTGCCTCTCCATCTGAATCGGCATTCTCCACACCACCTGAAGGGAACATATTAGGTTCTTCAAAAGTCCCGTCGATCACTCAAGTGGTTCCTTCTCTAGAGGATTCCCACGAGCTAGCCGGATACCCCACGCCCCGACCACGGGATCAGTCTGAAGCCGATGCCAATCAATCGGTCGTATCCCCTCATTCGGTTCCCCAAACATCACCTTCTAAAAAAAAGAAAGATTTTGTAGCAAAAACCCCAAGGTCTCAGATGGCAGACACAAGTGGGAATTCTCACAGGGGTCCAGCACGGCAACGGCGCCATATACTTAATGATGTGGAAAGGCTCAAGCAAGGAAGCTCCTTTGTCAGAAAACGATCATATCTCAATGCCATTAAAGTCCTCGAGCCCCTCTTTGCCATTCCACCTGAGGAATGGGAACCTTGGTTTTGGATGGGCACCGCCCAATTGGGCTTAGGTCACTACGAAAAAGCTGGAGACTACTTTCGAGAAGGGTTAGGGCGCGATGAAACCATTCCCGAAATATGGGTGCAATGCGCGTTGGCGGAACATCAACGTGGGAATTACTCGAGGGCGCTGAGCCTTCTTCGCCAGGCCGAGTTACTAGAACCCACTCTCCCTCAGGTCCACCTCAATCTTGCCTTTACCCTTGAAAGTCAAGGTAATACCGGCTCGGCTCTTCGGCACTACCGACAATACCTCCACCTCACCAATCGCAACTCCACTTACCTTTTGACTCGTCAAAAAGTGTTGGATAGGATCCTGTATCTGGAGCCGTCATAGGAGAACATAGAAGTTCAAGTTTCGGGTTTCGGGTTTAAAAACTAAACCATTTCCTGATCCAATGAAGGAGTTTGTACTTGGAGGCGGTGGGCGATTCCTGGTCGGGATAGTCCGACCACATCTCCTGGCTTCCCAAATAGTGGGGTCCTCGGAATATCAGTTGCGTGCGTAACTGGGTATACCCTTGACCTTGCAGTTTCTGAATTAATTCTCGGAGAGCCGCATCTTCCTCGACACAGGGTTTTCCGGACACCTGTAACTTTTCGTATCGCAGCACGGCATGAAAAAGGCCTTGATGAGATGATATTTCAACCTGCCTGGTAAATCCCCGCTCATGGTCATCTACGCCTGACAGCTGATAAGTATTTTTTATTGAGATTTCTTGTGCCATAAGAAATTCATCCAGGTTATTCAATTATTTTGTCACGAGGAGCTTAGGTTTTTTAGTATATTAAAGAATTGTTAATTTTTTCTAACTTCCTGTCTTCCTGCCTTCGACCCTTGCGTAGAAGCCTATCCAAACCTTATGCTGATTTGTCAATTCCTCCCACGCCCTAAAAGACCTGAAACAGAAGAATGTAGCACTACGGAATTATAGGGTTGGGCCGAATATCATAAATACGCGAATTCTATGCTTGATATTGAATCCCAAAAACTTTCTCAAAAAAACCGGATTCAAGTCCTTGCTCTTTGCAGTATCACGTCTCTGGCCATTTTAATTTCCGATTACCTTATGCCCCTGGGCATTGCGGAGGCGGTCCCCTACGTCGCCGTTGTGTTAATTGCTCTTCGCTCACCGAATAAGCAAGACCCCTTTCTCGTTGCTGTTGGTTGTTCACTATTGACATTCCTTGGATATCTTTTGTCCGGAGAGGGCGCAGAGACATGGATAGCCGCGGTCAACCGGGTGATCGCCATTTTTGCTATCTGGGTCACGGCTCTCTTAGCCATGCACATAAAAGAAGCGGACGTCACCGCTCGTACCCAAAGCCAAATGCTCATGGGCATATTAGGCAATATGCCCACAGTGGCGTTTACTGTTGACAAAGATGGGTATTTGCTGGAATCAGAGGGGAAGGGTCTAGGCCGAATCGGCCTGACGTCAAAATCTTGCGTAGGTCGAACGCCGTTGGAACCCCCTCTTGAAATTAAAAACCAAGCGGAAACACTTGAGCCCGGGGAAGCCCTGTTTTACGAAAGTCGAGGGACTCACCATGGAACGCCTTGGTGGTTTTTAAATTATATCTCTCCGAACACCATAGCTGAAGAGGGAACCATTGGCTTTGGGATCGATATCACCGAACAGAAACTTGCCGAGCGCCGGATGGGGACCCATGCCGCCGTCACGCAGGTGTTAGCCGAGGCGGCTACCCTTTCGGAAGCCACGCCTAAAATCCTCCAGGCCATTTGCGAACAGCTAGATTGGCAAATTGGTATCATTTGGAAGGTGGATTATCAACACCTTGTTCTCTACTGTGTTGAGGATTGGCACCAACCTTCTTCCAGTGTGGAGGATTTTGCCAAAATATCGCAAGACAAGACTTTCGCACCGGGAATTGGCTTACCTGGGAGAGTCTGGGAGAGCGGTAAGCCGGTCTGGATCGAAGATGTCACCCGCGATCGGAATTTCCCTCGCGCACCCTTTGCGGTAAAAGCCAATTTACACGCAGCTTTCGGTTTTCCGATACGCCTGGGAGACCAGGTATTTGGTATGATGGAATTCTTTTCACACCAGATTCAGGAACCGGACAAAGCGCTCCTCCAGATGTTTTCCACCATCGGGGCACAAATTGGACAGTTGATTGAACGTGAAAATCAGGATCGGCGACTCCAAGCCCAATATCAGGTCACCACCATTTTGGCGGAATCGATTTCTCTCAATCAGGCATCCCCAGCCATCCTTGAAGCCATCTGCGGAAGCTTGGGATGGGCATTTGGGGCCATCTGGCATGTCGATGCGCTGGAACAGGTGTTGCGCTGTGTGGAAGTCTGGAAGCCCCCATCGGCGGCGCTGGACGAGTTTGAGGCGGATTCCCAAGGATCAACTCGTGCTCCCGGCGTCGGCCTACCTGGTCGCGTGTGGGAAAGTGGGGAGCCGGTTTGGATTGCCGACGTGGCCGTCGACTCCAATTTTGTAAGGGCATCCGTCGCCGCAAAAGTAGGGCTCCACGCGGCATTTGGATTTCCGATCAAGTTGGGAAATAGCATTTTAGGAGTCATGGAATTTTTTAATCGAGAAACTCAAGAGCCGGATAAGGAACTTCTGCAAATGTTTGGCGCCATTGGTGTCCAGATTGGTCAATTTATTCAACGAACGCGGATGAATTAAGAAGTTTCGGGTTTCGGATTAAAAAAAAAGGGAATTTGTTAGATTGTGAAGCCTCAAGGATGACTTCGTTGGTGTTCAGCACTTGGGTTAATACTCACTTTTCCTCGACGACGAAGGCTGTCTCTTCCGGCCTTCGACTCTTCTCAAACTTCCGCTGGCAATTGTGATATCACATTCAAAAAACAATGATCGAAATGGGCGAGTATTATCCACCCAGAACCTGAAACTCGAAACCCGACACTTTTCTTAATTCCCTAACAAGGATTTCAAATGCAACTCATTCACGGCCTTCACTTTCGTAACATTCGGGGAGATATTTACGGAGGCCTGGTCGCAGCTGTCGTCGCCCTCCCTTTAGCTCTGGCCTTTGGGGTGGCTTCCGGCGCAGGAGCCATCGCGGGTCTTTATGGTGCCATCTTTGTAGGGTTCTTTGCCGCCCTGTTTGGGGGTACTCCCGCCCAAGCTTCAGGACCGACTGGTCCCATGACGGTCGTCATGGCCGGGATTCTCATCCAATTCGGTGACGAACCGGCCCTCGCCTTCACAGCGGTTATTATGGGTGGCGTGATTCAAATCCTTTTTGGGCTCATCGGATTGGGACGCTATATCACATTCGTTCCTTATCCGGTCATTTCGGGTTTTATGAGCGGAATTGGTGGAATCATCATGATTCTTCAGGTCGGTCCCCTTGTGGGACATGAGGCCAAAACCGGAGTCGTCGCCAATCTCAAAAGCATTCCTGAATTTCTCCAAACAGTTTCACCAGAGGCGGCCTTTATTGGAATTTTGACTTTGGGAATCGTGTACCTCACCCCCCAAAAAATTGGTCAACTGTTTCCTCCCCCCCTCTTGGCGCTGGTTACCGGAACCCTTATCACCTACTTTTTTTTACCGTCTGTCCCTGTTATCGGTGAGGTTCCAAAAGGCTTTCCAAGCCATATCACACCCAACATGCACGTAGATACGCTTCTCCTTATGCTCGAATCAGCGTTGGTTCTTGCTCTCCTCGGCACCATCGACAGTTTGTTGACCTCATTAGTCCATGACAATATGACCCGTACTCACCACGATTCCGATCGCGAGTTAATCGGTCAAGGGATTGGAAACGCCATTGCTGGATTTTTTGGTGGATTACCTGGGGCAGGAGCGACCATGCGAACCGTGGCGAACATCCGAACCGGGGGACGTACTCCAATTTCGGGAGCCCTCATGGCCGTTATTCTGCTGGGCACACTTTTGGGGTTGGGGCCTTTTGCCGAACAAATCCCCCTGGCTGTCCTAGCCGGTATTTTATTTAAGGTCGGCATCGATATTATTGATTGGCGGTTTTTACGGCATGTTATCCAAGCTCCTCGTACCGACGTCCTTATTATGGGTGTCGTGTTTCTCGTCACCGTATTAGTTAATCTGATTACCGCTGTGGGTGTTGGTGTGGTAATGGCGAGTTTACTCTTTGTCAAACGTATGGCAGATATGGAACTGGCAAATTTGAAACTCATCAGCGATTCGACTGAGGAGGCACCACTCTCCCGCGAAGAGCGTGATATCCTGGATCGCAACAAGGGACGGATTATCCTGATCCATGTTAATGGACCAATGAGTTTCGGTTCCGCAAAAAATATGGTACGCCGCTTAGAAACAACCCCCGGGTTTAACACCTATGCCTGTGTGATTCTGGACCTCTCCTCAGTACCCAACATTGACGGCACCGCAGCCCTCGCCATTGAAGATATGCTCACCATGGTTCAAAGCCATCACCAACATTTGTTTTTTGTGGGCATGCGGCCGGATGTGGCGGAAGTCCTTGATGGATTAGGGGTTTTAGCCCGGGTGAGACCCAAGCACCGCTATGCCCTGCGGGTGGATGCCATTAAACACGCAGCTCACTTAGCCGGCTCCTCTCATCCCGCTGACGTCCCTCCAAATTTCAGCGCGGCTGTGTAGGTAATCCTTTAACCTGCCACTGATAGACTCTTCGGGTCCAAACCGACTAGCGGATTTTCCATGCTATTCTCTTTGTTTCTATTTTCTCCCCTGCCAACACTTTCGGTTTAGAAATTTTTCTCGTTAAAAAGAGAACCTTTTAAGGTCAGAATTCGAAGTGTGTGCGAGTCCGCACCGTCAAAACTGTTCGGATCCGCACCATTTTGACCCAACTTGCCTATACAGAAACCGTAACCTGGACAACCTTTTTCAAATTACAAAAAGCCCCTTTCTTTCTGAGAACGGTTTTTTCTGCTTTCTTAGGGAAACGTCTAAGCCAAAGAAAGATGGGCCGGTAATAGTTAGGTGAGATTCTATTTTAGCGCAATTTTTTCAAGTAACCCTTGGTCTTAATCAGTCCAAAGCCGGCATGAGGAGGTGATCATTCCTAAATAAAAATGTATTTTGGGGTTGATAAAAGAACTGACGACGGGATAAAAACAGTAGTGGACCACAAAGGATTTCTTTGCGATAATATTTTATTTTGGAGGGGGGAATTTGGAACGATCAGTAATTGATTATTATACCGTTCTGGGAAAAATCGGGAAAATTCTTTGTGTCATACCGGATTTTGATGCAGGGTGGAAAACCATTACCGAGTATTTCGGTCAGGCAATTGCCTGGGACCGAGCGGAGGTGATGATTTATCTGTCTGAATTAGACTCCTTTGAACTGTATTCCCTGCAAACAACATATTCCAAGGTCATTCTAAGTCGGGACTCCCTCATCCCTAGAAAGGGAAGCGCATGTGGCTGGGTTTTCGATAATGGTGAAATAAATGTCCGCCGTGACATTTCGCATCACGAGCCCTTTTCGGAGGATAGCTCCTATGCCAAAGAAGGGTTGAAGCGAATAATCAATATTCCACTTCTCGTCCGGGGCTCGTGCCTGGGGACCTTGAATATCGGAACTTTTGAATCCGGCGATCCATCCGCTAACGACCTCGATTTTCTCAGGCAACTATCTTGTCAGCTTGCGATGGCGATAGACAATGTTTTAGCCCATGACCAAATCACTCGGCTTCGCAAAAAGCGGGCAGTTGAAACCCAACAGACCAAACCCGATCTGAAAGGCCGACGGTCCCCTGGGACCATGATTGGGTCAAGCAAAATTCTAATGAAAGCTATTAACTTGGCAGAATCGGTTGCCCCAACCGATACAACCGTTCTCCTTACAGGTGAAACCGGAACGGGTAAGGAACTCATGGCGCAATATATTCATGACCTCAGTTCTCGCCGTGCCGGCCCCTTTGTCCGAGTCAATTGTGCAGGTTTTCCTTCCGGGCTAGTGGAAAGCGAACTGTTTGGCCACGAACGGGGCTCTTTCACAGGGGCAGAACACCGAAAGCAGGGGAAATTTGAGTTGGCTCATAAGGGAACGCTTTTTCTGGACGAAATTGGGGAATTGCCCGCAGATGCCCAGGCAAAATTGTTAAGGGTCTTACAGGACGGCCTTGTCGACCGGGTCGGAGGGACGGAATTAATTCCCGTTGACGTGCGCATTATTGCCGCGACAAATTCGGATCTCCGCGAGTCTATTCGTACCTTGCGCTTTCGCCCAGATCTGTATTTTCGCCTTCATGTTTTTCCCATTTCCCTCCCATCTCTTCGAGACCGGATGTCGGACATCCCGCTCTTGGCCAATCATTTTCTGAAATATTATGGTTCAAAGTTTCAACGACCCTGCAAACAGATTGCCTCCGATTCGCTTGAACGGCTTATTGGTTACTCCTGGCCAGGAAATATCCGGGAACTTCAAAACGTGATTGAACGAGCCACCATCCTATCAAATTCGGAATTCCTCCAAATTGATGATCTTCTATTCAACTCACCTCAACCATCACAGCAAGTCGTATCAGAGCTTAATTTGAAAGACTTGGAAAAAATTAAAATTTTGGAAGCTTTGGAAAAGACTGATTGGCAAATCGATGGGACCCAAGGAGCGGCAAAACTTTTAGGCCTCAATAATAGCACGCTTCGAAGTCGCCTAAAGAAGTTGGGAATCAAAAGACCAACTCCTCCTAATAAAAATCCCAATGGGGCCTACTCATTTATACCCTCCTGTTTTTCAGAGTGGACTTTGAACATTGAATCTTCCATTCCCTACTTTGATTACTTTTTTTATACGTTCCAGATTTAAACATCTCTGCATGCATTGAAAATTCAATGCTCTGGCCATATTTCAATCGAAATTTCAATGCCATAGGTCGTTGATTTTCTCCACTCCTCCAATACAAATCAATTATTCCTTAAGTTTTTCAACAGTATAATTTTTTTTGCTACCAAAAGGTAATAGGGCATGGCAGTTGCTTTCCCTATTTCAGTCTTTCTCTCGATCCAAAGCTACTTCATGAGTCGGGAGGGAAGTTTATGGGAAGGGAGGTGATAAAAATTAGTGAAATGGATTCCTGATTTTTTAGGAATTTTTCTGGTTGATTTATTTCCTCACAATTGAAGGGAGGTATTTTCATGTTTTTATCTAGACGTCAATTTTTAAAGGTATCTGCCGGGACGGTGGCGGCGGTGGCCTTGGCCGACAAAG
>CAZGFD010000019.1:0-5354 GCA_964525045.1 uncultured Nitrospiraceae bacterium
TGTAAACCATGTGCCCGGTTTATTGTGTAAACCATGTTACCGGTTTGTACCCCCTAACCCTCTCCCTCCCAGGGAGAGGGGAGTTTTGAGGAATTTTTTTAGGGAAACATTTTTTTAGGGAAACTGTGATGGGAATATTTGAATGTCGTCGGGGGATTATTTCTATTCGGGATTCGCAGGAGGAGTTAAGTTCGCCTGAGAAACGTGTTGGAGGGTGGTGCCGGGGTAGTAATATTGCAAAATGGCTTCATAGGAATACCCGAGTTCGGCCATTTCTTTCATTCCCCACTGGCACATCCCGACCCCGTGGCCGGCGCCCTTTCCTGATATGACGATTTGGTGACCGAAACTTTCAATGCGAAATTGTGTGCTGAAAATTTTGGAATATCCCACAACACGCCGAAGATCCTGGCCACGAAGAATGGTCTGCCCCTGGGAATGCAGTATTCTGATTCGATCGACTCGTCCCGACGTCGTATAGGTATAGGGGGTGATGGTCGCGATGGTGCCCACCTGAAATTGCCCTTTTCGTAATCGCTGTTCAAGCGTCTCAACGGGGATCGCTGTTTGCCAAAAATACCGGGGGGCTTCCTCATCGAACGGACATTCCACACCCTTCAGATACGGCAGGTCCAGGGCCCACACATAGAGGGCATCTTCCGTCGGTCCTGCGGCGGTGGAGGAATAGGCCGCATAGATGGGCCGGTTGTTATGCGTCACCACACGGCCTTTGGATTTCATCACAGCTTCCCACACCCGTTCGTTGATATGCGCCCGGCCCCGATACACCTGGTCCTGCACACTCGAGACGACATCATAAGGCTGTTGAGCATTTTGCATGCTTTTATACAACACATAGGTTCTTGCCGCGATTGCCTGGGCCTTTAACGCTTCCGGATGCCATTTGGTGTTAATCTCTCCAGATACGACCCCGCCGACATATTCTTCGAGGCCGACCCGATTAATCACCAGGAGTTTGGTTCCACTTTTGGCCACTTCAAGGGTTCCGTCAACAAGCCATTCACGCGTTCCTCCTTTTTTACCCTGCCACTCCGGTCTCTCATGCACCGAGAGCTCCAGGGTACCGGAGGTGGCTTCAATACGAACCCGGGGCACCTTGAAAATCCGACCATTGATCCGTAGCCCACGCGCATCGGATTGAATCTCTATCGGAGGGTCCTTCACGCTCGTTTCATTGGAAGGGAGGCGCACGCGAACCGCATGATTGGCGGTGATCCGGACCGAGTCCGCCTCATCGGATAAGGAGACCCGTATTTTTTCGGATGCGTAACTGGAGGTAATGCACCCCAATAAAGCTAAAGGGGCAAGAAGAAAGAGGAAAGTTCGAAGCATCAACACCATGTCGCCCTATCGCTTCATCAAGAAATACAGGATAAGACTGCCCAGAATACTCAGAATGATGCTGGTGGTGAGGGGAAAGTAAAATGAAAAATTATCGCGCTTGATGAAGATATCTCCGGGCAACCTCCCCAGCCATCCCCATCCACTCTCGGCACCTGGCCATTTGCCGAGGAGCATCAGCACAGCTCCGACCACGACCAACATCAGGCCCATGACCAGGATCATCTTTCCCACACCACCAAAATCCACCATGATTCCTCACCGGATCAACTCTTCCGCAATCTGCACCGCATTAAGGGCCGCGCCTTTACGAAGATTATCGGCGACGACCCATAGATTCAGGCCATTGGGGATCGACTCATCTTCCCGAATCCGTCCCACATACACCGCATCCGTGCCAGCGACATCCTTGGGTAACGGATAGAGCCCCCGATTGGGATCGTCATAGACCTGGACACCCGGTGCCATGGAAAGAATCGCTCGAGCTTCATTCATGTTCAATTTCTTTTCCGTTTCGATATTGACGGATTCTGAATGGCTGATAAACACAGGAACCCGCACCGTGGTGGCCGTGACCTGAATGGATGCATCACCCATGATTTTTCGGGTTTCGTGCACCATTTTCATTTCTTCTTTGGTATACCCCGTCGGCAGAAAATCATCAATATGGGGCAAACAATTAAACGCAATGTGGTGAGGATAGACCTCTGGTTTCGGGTCTCCAAAACTGAGAAGCTGTTTGCACTGCTCCGCCAATTCTTCCATGGCGTCTTTGCCCGTACCTGAGACAGACTGAAAGGTTGTCACGATAATCCGTTTAATTCGTACGGCTTCATGCAGAGGGTACAGCGCCACGACCATCTGAATGGTTGAACAATTCGGATTCGCAATCAGGCCCTTGTGACCATGGAGAGCCGACGCATTCACTTCCGGAACGACCAGAGGCACTTTGGGGTCCATCCGCCAGGCAGAACTATTGTCCACCACGACGGCACCAGCCTCCACGGCAATGGGCCCATATTCTTTGCTAATCTCCGACCCTGCTGAAAATAGGGCCAGGTCCACACCCGCAAAGGAGTCTTTTTGCAGAAGTTTGACGACGAAGTTCTTGTCTTGAAATGAGACTTCCCCTCCCGCCGATCGAGAGGATGCCAGCGGCACCAGGTTGTTCACCGGAAACTTCCGCTCCTCAAGAATTTGAAGCATCTCCGTCCCAACCGCCCCAGTCGCTCCAACGACGGCTACGTTATAGGCATTTTTCTTTTTCATAAATTTTTGATTTTGTAGTTGCGCCATCTCATGGCGCTTTGATCGATGGCAGTATGGGATGCTGCGGTTACAATCTATTCTATATCCCTGGGCAGCATGAGATGCTGCAACTACAATTTTTTATTCATTCCTGGGCAGCATGAGATGCTGCAGCTACGTATTAATTGTATTTAAACCCCTATCATCCGAATTCGATGGTTAAACGTATCAGCTATCGCGATATTGCCTTTCCCATCAACGGCCACGCCAAAGGGAAAATTCAAACTGCTTTTTTCCGCTGGCCCTTCATCCCCGCCATATTGGGCTAATCCGGACCCCGCGATCACGCTCATTTTTTTCGCTTCCGGATCCCATTTCCTGAGTAAATGGTTATCCGAATCGGTGATCAGGAGACAACCCTGCCGATCAAATGCAATGCCATAGGGGCGGGCGAGGCAATGGGACTCATCATTGTAGCCGGGTTGATAGCGAAAGCTTTCCCCGTCCCCCAGTACTGTTTCAATTTTTCCTGTCTCCGCATCAATTTTACGGATGCGTCCATTGAACGTATCGGCAATATAGAGATGGCCATTGGCATCCAGCGCCAGGCCGCTCGGTCCGGACAATGCCGCCTCTACGGCTGGGATTTGGTCACCGTTATATTCTGCCTCTCCGGTCCCGGCAACGGTGGTGATTACCCCGGTCAACGTATCAATCATTCTCACCCGGTTATTGGTTTGGTCTGCAATATATAATTTCCCTTTCCCGTCCATGACCAATGCCACCGGCTCATTCAAAGCGGCAGATTGGGCCTGGCCTCCGTCACCTGTCCATTTTGGCTGACCCGTCCCGGCGATGGTTTGAATTATTCCGGTGAGGGGATCGACCCGCCGGATACGATGATTCCAGGTATCCGCGAAATACAGGGCTCCCTGGTCATCTGTCGCGATGCCTGACGGAAAATTGAGGCGCGCTTGATTCGCCGCCTCGCCATCACCCCCGAATCGAGACGCCCCTACCCGTTTACCAACCACATACCGTACCGTTCCACTGAGATCGGGTGTTTGTGTGTAGGCTTTGGTTGGTGAATCGTCAAAATCCGCCAATGGATCAACATCCTCCTCCTGAACATTCTGGGGATCAGGAGCCGAAGGCCCATCTGACTCACTATCCGGCTCGTCAGGAGAACCGACAAGGGTCTGAATCATTCCACTTTGCCGATCGATTCGACGAATGACGTGATTTTCAGAATCCGCCACATACAGATTCCCTTCCTGGTCAAACACCACATCCTTTGGCTCATTCAGTGACGCCAGGGTCGCCGGTGCACCGTCTCCGGCCAAACCCGGCTCGCCATTCCCAGCCACCGTCGTCACATATCCCGATTGGAGCGTTTTTATCATGATCAACGATCTCAGTGTAGCTGCGCCATCTCATGGCGCCTCTATAAAAAAGGGCAGCATGAGATGCTGCCACTACAATCTTCATTTCATCTCAGGCAGCATGAGATGCTGCCACTACAAATTGAATTTGACTTGAAACCTGGAACCCTCTTTACAGGTTCTCCAATATTTTATCACCCATCTCTTTGGTCCCTATCAGCGTGGTACCCGGACCCTCAATATCTTTGGTGCGATATCCCTGGTCGAGTGTTTTCTGAATGGCCTGCTCGATAGCCTCAGCTTCTTTGGTCCAATCAAAAGAGTACGACAGCATCATGGCCACCGATGCAATCATTCCGATGGGGTTGGCCATGTTCTTTCCCGCAATGTCAGGGGCACTCCCATGAATGGGCTCATACATCCCCACATGAGATCCGACACTGGCCGACGGCAACATGCCAATCGATCCGGTCAACATGGCCGCTTCATCACTGAGAATATCTCCAAAGAGGTTCGTGGTAACCAGAACGTCAAATTGTTTAGGGTTTCTGACTAGTTGCATGGCTGCATTATCAACATACATATGCCGAAGCTCGACATCCGAATATTTCTTATGTACCTCCGTCACCACACGCCGCCACAACTCCGAAGATTCCAATACATTGGCTTTGTCAACCGATGTGACAAGGCAGTTCCGCTTGCGGGCGGCTTTGAACGCGACTTCCGCAATTCGTTGAATCTCTTCAGTCGTGTAGACTTCGGTATTAATCCCCTTATGCCCGGTCTGCGTCTGCTCAATGCCCTTGGGCTTCCCGAAATAAATACCACCGGTGAGTTCGCGGACCACCAGGACGTCAATACCATCGACCACCTCTTTTTTCAGGGTCGAGGCCTCTGCCAAGGCGGAATACATTTTAGCCGGCCGGAGATTGGCAAACAGTCCAAGTTGTTCCCGAAGCCCCAGCAAGGCCCGCTCGGGTCGTCGTTCATACTCCAGACCTTCCCATTTGGGTCCACCGACAGCCCCCAACAACACGGCATCGCTTTTTTTGGCCAGGGCCAACGTATCCGGCGGTAACGGAACCCCATGCGAATCGATGGCCTGCCCACCAACATCCCCATAGGCCAGGTCAAACTCATGTTCAAACCGTTTGCCAATGGTTTGGAGCACTTGGAGTGCCTGAGGCACAATTTCCGGTCCGATCCCATCACCCGCCAACACGGCAATGTGTTTTTTCATGGTCCTCCCAACATGTTACTGTTGCATTTTTGAAGAAGGATTAAATTTTTCACGTTCTCTATGTAGCTGCGCCATCTCATGGCGCCTCTCTCGGAGCAGCATGAGATGCTGCGACTACAAAT
>CAZGFD010000019.1:5454-69878 GCA_964525045.1 uncultured Nitrospiraceae bacterium
TGCGCCATCTCATGGCGCCTCTCTCGGAGCAGCATGAGATGCTGCGACTACAAATGTTTTTAGGATTTAATACTCAATAATTTATTCAAGGCATTCAAGTAGGCTTGTGCCGACGCAATGATAATATCGGTATCGGATCCATGCCCCGTCACCGTTTCACCATTTTCCTCAACCCGAACCGAGACTTCTCCTTGAGCATCCGTTCCGCCGGTAATGGCTTTCACAATGTAGGCTCGCAAATGACTCTTAGTCTCGGTCAGGCAGGCGATGGTTCGATAGACCGCGTCCACCGGCCCGTCCCCTGTTCCGGTCTTTTGAACCGGCTTGCCGTCAATTTCGAGTTCGACGGTGGCGGTCGGAGGCCGGTTCAGACCACTTTCGACCGACAGGCCTTTGAGCGAATACCGCTCAGCCACCCGGATCACCGTATCAGAAACAATCGCCTCCAAGTCCTCCTCAAACAATTCTTTCTTTTGATCAGCTAACCGCTTGAACCGGTCAAATGCCTCATCGAGCTCCTGATCAGAGAGGGTATAGCCCAACCGCTGCAGTTCTTCTCTGAACGCATGACGACCAGACAGTTTCCCCATGACCAGGCGGCTTTGGGTCAATCCGACCGAATCAGGCTGCATGATTTCGTAGGTGCTTTTTTCCTTCAGGAGGCCATCCTGGTGAATCCCTGAGGTATGGGCAAAGGCATTGGCTCCTACGATGGCTTTGTTGGGCTGAACAACCATCCCGGTAATTTTGCTGACCAACCGGCTGCTTTTGGCGATTTCCTCCGTTCGGATTTTAGTGTCGGCATCGTAAAAATCCTTTCGGGTTCTTAGCCCCATGGCCACCTCTTCTAAGGAGGCGTTCCCGGCCCGCTCTCCAATGCCATTGATCGTGCATTCCACTTGTCCGGCTCCGGCTTGAATGGCCGCCATGGAATTTGCGACGGCCAGCCCGAGATCATTATGGCAATGGACCGAAATCACGGCCTTTTCAATGTTCGGGACCCGCTCCTTGAGCGCCCGGATAATCTCTCCAAATTCCTTTGGGGTGGTATAGCCAACTGTATCGGGAATATTCACGGTGCTGGCTCCGGCTTCAATGGTCGCGTGAACGACCTCACAGAGATAGGACAGATCCGATCTTGTGGCGTCCATGGGAGAAAATTCCACGTCTTCCACATAACTTCTTGCATGTTGGACCATCTCCACTGCCCGGGTTCGGGCCTGGTCCCGGGTCATACGAAATTGATGTTTCAGATGAATATCGGATGTCGAGAGAAATGTGTGGATCCGACATTTGGGCGTCCCCTTCAATGCTTCCCATGCCCGATCGATATCCCCCGGTTTCGCCCTCGCTAAACTACATACAACGGGACCTTCGACCTCCTGCCCGATCCGCCTGATCGCCTCGAAATCTCCTGGGGAGCTGAAGGCAAATCCTGCTTCAATGATATCCACATTCAGACGGGCGAGCTGTTTGGCCACAAGGACTTTTTCGTCGATATTCATGCTTGCACCGGGAGATTGCTCTCCATCCCGTAACGTCGTGTCAAAGATCCTGATGTCGCGTGCCATAACAGATGCCCCTATGATGAAAAAAGCCTTCTTCCCCTATCGGGATGAAGGCTGCTGATGGTCAACCATGACTGCTCTTTACTCTACCACATCCGGATGAAAGGTCAGCAATGCCAAGTCGGTTCCCATGCGCTCCCCCGTCTCCCAGCCCTGAGAGAGACTAATGTTTGGGATTCGGAGCAGATTGGGTGGAACCAGGCGTTTCCTTTCTTTTACCAAAAGCTTTAGACAATGAATGGATGCCCTGCTCAACCAACCCTGATGCGACGTACACGCCAAATACCACCAGCAACATGAGTTGGGGATAGGCGAGCACCGCCATCAATACCAGAATGGCGTACACCAGGTAATTGAAGTGATGGCTCTCTCGAAATTTCAGTTCTTTCACACTTCGATACTTCACCGTACTCACCATGAGAAACGCCAGCACCAAACTCATGACAATTCCCACGATCGGTCGAACCGTCTCACCCAACGCCATCACCTGAGTGTCAAAAATGACCAAACTCGCCACGACGCCGGCGGCCCCTGGAATGGGGAGGCCCGTAAAGGGCTTTCCTTCATTGGCAAGCGCGGACACGTTATACCGTGCCAGCCTCAAAGCTCCACAGGCCACAAACGCAAACATGACGGCCGCCCCCAACATGCCGGGGGTATTCAGAGCCCACGCATAAATGACCAGCCCGGGTGCGACGCCGAAAGAAATGAGGTCGCCAAGTGAATCATATTGTAAACCGAACTGACTCGTACTCTTCATGAGCCGGGCAGAGGTTCCATCCAGCACATCAAAGATGAGGGCGACCAGAATCGCGATCGCGGCCGCGAGAAAGTTCTCATTGAAGACAAACAGGATGGATGCCAATCCGCTGAACAAATTCCCGGTCGTCAGCAAATTGGGGACCAGATACACGCCCCGCCGCGTTTTCGGCTCTTTTATGAATCCGCGCATGATAACTCCGCCAGGATCGAGGCTCCCCCCTTCACCCAATCGCCCACTTTAACTTTCACGACACTTTCACGTGGAAGAAACACATCCATTCGTGACCCGAACCGGATTAATCCATACCGCTCCCCCTTGGCAACCTGCTCCCCGGCAGAAGCCCAACACACAATCCGTCGAGCAATGAGGCCTGCGACTTGCACACACAACACTTTTTTTCCGTCGGGGCGTTGAATCATCAAGGCGTTTTGCTCATTTCGAACTGAGGCATGCGGTTTATTCGCCGGAATAAACTGACCCGGTTGATATCCAATTTGTTGAATGGTTCCCGCACATGGGACTCGATTGATATGCACATTAAACACATTCAGAAAAATACTAATTCGAATACTGTCCTCTTTAAGAAATCGGGGCTCAAATTCTTCGGCGACCGCAACCACTTTTCCGTCCCCCGGAGAGACAATAAGATCTTCTCCTATGGGAACGTCCCGGTGCGGGTTCCGAAAGAACCAGGCGGTGTAGGCCGCTAATCCGGCCAGAAACACTGCGGGGCCCGTAAAGCCCAAGGCTCCGGCGGCTAAGGCAGGCGCTCCAACACCCACAACAAAGGGCAGGCCTTCCTTGGCGATGGGAAGACCCGAGGCACGGTCAACCACGGACCGGACCTCTTGGCAAGCTCTCCGTGTCGCTCTCCGGGGGCATGACACTCGATGGAATCGTCAGAGTCATCCCGGTGTATTAATTCTTTTTTTGGTCAACGAGCTGATCTTTCTTCAGCCACGGCATCATGCCACGCAAGCGTTTGCCGACTTCTTCAATCGGATGCTCTTCACCTTTTTTCAATAGAGCATTGTACACGGGCCTGTTGGCTTGATTTTCCAACACCCATTCACGAGCAAACCGGCCCGTCTGTATCTCAGAAAGAATCTTCTTCATGGTCCTTTTTGTCTCGGCGGTCACCACTCGCGGCCCTCGTGTGACATCCCCATACTTCGCCGTGGTGCTGATGGAATATCGCATATTGGCGATTCCGCCCTGATGGATCAGATCCACAATCAGCTTCACTTCATGAAGGCATTCAAAATAGGCCATTTCCGGCGAATACCCGGCTTCTACCAGCGTCTCATACCCTGCTTGAATCAGAGCCGTCAGCCCTCCACACAGGACCGCCTGCTCTCCAAACAGATCCGTCTCAGTTTCCTCCCGGAAATTGGTCAGAATGACTCCGGCGCGAGCCCCGCCGATCGCATGGGCATAGGCCAGACCTACTTGCCTCGTATCGCCACTGGGATCCTGATGGATGGCCAGCAGGCAGGGGACACCGCTCCCTTTGGAGTATTCCGATCGAACCAAATGCCCCGGTCCTTTGGGAGCCACCATAAACACGTTCGTCTTGGGGCCGGGTTGAATTTGCCCGAAGTGGATATTAAATCCATGACCAAATCCTAAATAGGCTCCCTCCTTCAGATTGGGCTCAATATCTTTATAATAGATCGCGGCTTGCCGTTCATCCGGAGCCAACAGGACAACCACATCGGCATCTTTCACCGCATCAGCCGTTGGCATGACTTTCAAGCCCGCCGCCTCCGCCTTATTCCAGGAAGCCCCTTCCCGGACTCCCACCACAACATTGACCCCACTATCTCGCAAATTCAGGGCATGCGCGTGCCCTTGACTGCCAAATCCCACAATCGTGACGTTTTTCTTGAGAATATGTTGGGGGTTGGCTTCCTTTTCATAAAAGATGTCCATAATACACTCCTAAACGAATCGTATGAAGGTTAGCTCTTTTCTCCCGGTGACACACGAACGGAGAAAGTGGGATTGTTTCTTTAGTTCACTTTGGCAAGAGGCCGAGGTTGGGTGCTGGCCGCCCGAGCAGGTTCCCGTCCCATCGCGATTCGCCCCGTCCGAACCAATTCTTTTATTCCCAGTGGCTGGAGCAGGTTAATAATCGCTTGGACTTTTCTGATTTCGCCGGTCACCTCAATTGTATACGAGGTGGGAGAGGAATCGACCACATTGGCCCGAAAAATATCCGCGATACGGAGGGCTTCGGCTCGATCTTCCGGCGCAGTATGGACTTTGATCAACGCGGTTTCCCGCTCCACGAAATCACTTTCACTGATATCTACCACTTTGATGACATCAATCAATTTGTTCAACTGTTTCAAAATCTGTTCAATAATACGCTCATCGCCTTTGGTCACGAGGGTCATCATCGAGACAGAAGGATCCAGTGTTGGCGCAACGGACAGACTTTCAATATTAAATCCGCGGCCGCTAAACAGCCCCGCCACTCGGGACAGGGCGCCAAATTTATTTTCTAAGGTTACGGAAATGATGTGTTCCACGATATCACTCGTCAGCTACGCGGTTAAAATAGTATCTTTGTCTTTTTTCGTTCCCTTGCCCCCGGATGGTTGAGGCTTTTTCATATCCGGAGGATCAGCCAAGATCATCTCATGGTTGCACCCTCCTGCCGGAATCATCGGATAGCAATTTTCAAACTGGTACACCGGAACGTCAATGACCACCGGCCCGTCTATGGCTAAGGCCTTCCGAATCCCGTCATCGACCTCATCAGGCTTTTCGACTCGAATGCCGGCAGCGCCGTAGGCCTCTGCCAGTTTGACAAAGTCCGGGTGATTGCCCAAGTCACTGGAGGCATAACGTCCCTCGTAAAACAGATCCTGCCATTGCCGAACCATCCCATGGAACCGGTTATTGATGACAAACACTTTGACCGGGAGCTTATCAATCACGGCCGTCGCGAGTTCCTGGGTATTCATTTGGAAACTGCCATCTCCGGCAACACAGAGCACCAACCGGTCCCGATAGGCCGCCTGGGCTCCCATCGCTGCGGGAAAACCGAACCCCATGGTCCCCAACCCACCCGAGGTCAACCAGCACCGGGGACGCGCCAGTTTGAAGTATTGGGCGGTCCACATCTGATGTTGACCCACATCGGTGGACACGATGGGATCACGATCGGCGGTCAGATGATAGAGCCGGTCGATGAGATATTGGGGTTTAATCTGCCCCTGTTGATCCTGGTCATACCGTAAGGGTTGGTCGTTTTGCCAAGCCTGAAGCTGGTCCCACCATGGCTTTCTGAGTTCCTTCTGATCCCCATTCACCGTGGCACGAAGGATATTGTTCAATTCCTGCAATACCCGCTTGCAATCACCGACGATGGGAATATCCACCTGAACATTTTTCCGAATAGACGTCGGATCAATATCAATATGGATGACTTTGGCCGATGGGCAAAACTCAGACACTTTGCCGGTCACCCGGTCGTCAAATCGCGCTCCGACCGCAATCACCAAATCTGAATAATGGATGGCCATATTTGCGACATAGGTTCCATGCATTCCCAACATGCCGAGGGAAAGAGGATGAGTACCCGGGAAGCCACCCAAGGCCATTAAAGTCATATCCACGGGGATCTGGGTCATTTCAGCCAAGGCAATCACTTCCTCGGATGCTCCCGAGAACACCACACCACCACCGATGTAGAGAACAGGTCGCTTCGCCTTCATGATGGCATCGGCCGCCTGCTTGATTTTCCATTTACTCCCCTCATAGGTTGGGTTATACCCCCGGATGGAGACGGCATCGGGATATTTATACTCGGCCTTATCCATTGAAATATCTTTGGGAATATCAACCAATACCGGGCCGGGACGACCCGTGGTGGCGATATAAAACGCTTCCTTGATTGTGGTGGCGAGATCGTTCACATCCTTAACGAGAAAGTTATATTTTGTACAGGGACGACTCAGTCCGATATTATCGGCTTCCTGGAACGCATCATTGCCAATCAACGGGGTAGGGACCTGTCCAGAAAAGGCCACGATGGGAACCGAATCCATATAGGCATCCGCTAACGCGGTGATCACATTGGTCATACCCGGACCGGAGGTAATAAGCGCCACTCCGGCTTTTCCGGTGGCCTTCGCGTACCCTTCGGCCATGTGGCCAGCGCCCTGCTCATGACGTGTCAGAATGACCTCGATGTCCTTTTGTTGATATAGTTCGTCAAATATTTTGAGAACCACGCCACCTGGTAATGCGAAAATGGTTTTAACGCCTTCGCGTTTTAAGGACTCGATAAATATCTGTGCACCGGTCAATTGCATGACAACACACCCTCTGGTTGTGGATCCGTTAGGACCCGGTTGACCCCATGGAAATGATGAGATTGACTTGTCGTCAGCCTGCTTAGGACGATATTCTCCACCAAGCTAACCCTGACCATCTTGGGGTTTCGGGGCATATGAATCCCCTCCTTCCCAAAAATTGGGTATCGCTTAATGTTAAATAAGTAATGATATTCCGAATGGTTTTTTCAAGTCAACAGTCATTGTAACATGATACCCCAATTCGACCAAACCGGTCACTAGACCCACTACCCTCTTGTTAAATGGGCCAAATGGGAGACCTAAACGGCAAGAATCCGCAAGGGTATGAGGAGTACCTCGCAGAGCTCGATGCCCAGCATCTTCGGCGGGACCTTCGTGTGTTCGATTCCCCTTCAGGACCAGCCATGACCCACCAGGGTCGGTCATTCATTAATTTCGCCTCAAACAACTACCTTGGATTGAATACGCATCCTGCGATTAAGGAGTCCGCGATCGCCGCAACAAACTTGTATGGTGTCGGATCGGGAGCCTCACGACTGATATCCGGAACCCTCCTTCCTCATCAGGAACTGGAAAAGGACCTCGCGCAGTTTAAACAAACCGAAGCCGCCCTGACCTTTAACTCGGGATACGCTGCCAATACCGGAATCATTCCGGCCATGGTGGGAGCCCAGGGGCAAATCTTTGTCGACCGGTTTTGTCATGCCAGTGTGATTGATGGCTGTCGCCTCAGTCGGGCAAGGCTACGCGTGTTTCAGCATAATGATCCGGATCACTTAAGAAAGCAATTAGCGAAACGGCCTCCCCATCGACCCACCCTCGTGGTGACGGAGGGGGTATTCAGCATGGATGGCGATATCGCTCCCCTATCGGAGTTGGTCACAGTCGCTCAGGAGTACGAAGCGACCTTATTGATAGATGACGCCCATGGGACAGGGGTGATGGGAAAACAGGGAAGGGGCACCATCGAGCATTTTGGGATCGACCCCTCCAGGGTTATTCAAATGGGCACCCTGAGTAAAGCGCTCGGAACCTTTGGGGGGTATGTCGTCGGCACACATTCTTTCATCGAATATCTGATCAATACGTGCCGTTCCTTTATTTACACAACTTCTCCCCCGCCGGCCTTTGCAGCCGCAGCGCGAACCGCTCTTGAAATCCTCCGATCTGATCCTGGGAGAAGGGCCGCCTTGTGGCAGAACCGTGACCGGGTGTTCCAAGGCTTGTTGGAAATGGGCTTTTCTTTGACGAACACCCAAAGTCCCATTTTACCCATCATCTTAAACCAAACTCCACTCGCGATGGACCTGAGCAAGAAACTGTTCAATCAGGGGATCTATGTTCCGGCCATTCGCCCCCCCACCGTTCCAAAAGGGACCAGCCGCCTGAGAGTCACCGTCTCGTCCGATCACACGCCTGAACATCTTGAAGCTGCCCTTCAGGCCTTTAGAAAAGTGGGGCAAGAGTTAGGAATCATTTAACTGTTCGTTCCCTTTTGCTCTCTAACGGAATACCGGCAACCATTGCGTAACCCATTCGCACAACAATTACGGAAGCTAGGGGGAATGATCCTTGTTCTCGCCATGATTCTATTGGCGCTGGACATGATTTGGGTGATGTTTTTTGGAGGGATCAGGCTCAAGATCGGGCATTTTGTCCTACGATCCACAACCATTGAATTCCCTACGATCGCCTTCATGATTTCATTATTTTGCTTCTTGCTTCTGAAAGGAAAATGGAAAGAATCTATTTTATTGGTTGGTTCCTTATTCTTTGCCTGCCTCATTGGTGAGGGAATTCTTCGTTTGGTTGATCATCCTTGGTCCAAACCCTTTATCGACGCAAACGCCTGGCAGCAACCTTCAAATGTTCTGGGGTTTACCTTGGTTCCAAACTTTGAAGGCCGCGGACCGCTGGATGTGCCCATCAAGACCAATGCACAAGGATTTCGAGATGATGGAGAACATGCTTGGACGAAACCGCCGGGGGTCATCCGAATTCTGGGGCTTGGGGATTCTTTTACATTTGGTTGGGGAGTCTTGCTGGAAGAAACTTTTTTAAAGAAACTCGAAGGACATATGAGAACGTTGACAGGGTTGAAAATCGAAACCATTAACGCGGGGGTTCCGATCTGGGATTTGAATCACTA
The DNA here is from genome assembly GCA_964525045.1 of uncultured Nitrospiraceae bacterium. Lineage (GTDB taxonomy): Bacteria > Nitrospirota > Nitrospiria > Nitrospirales > UBA8639. Next base: position 14,263 of record CAZGFD010000019.1, read on the forward strand.
TTACGTATATTACAGGGAAATAGGGGTTCGGTACGCACCGGATATCGTGTTGTTATCCTATTTTTTCAATGACGCCCCTGATATCTATCGGGAAACCTTACCTGCGGATGATCGATATCAACAGGGCGGGAAACATACCGGGGGCCTATTCCGCTTCTCGTATTTGTTCAACTTTATCAAATCATTGGCCCATAACATTCGTCGGGAAAACCGATACACACGATTCGACCATCTGTCTGAATTAGAGGCCAGAAGAAAAAAAATGATGAAACCGAATAATGATATGGTCTTTGACCCGGGTCCGGACCAAACACAGGCCTCCACCGAAATCATCACATCACTTTTGGAAAAAATTCAATCCTTAACGAAGGGACATGGTGGGCAATTGGTTATGATGTATATACCCGACGTGGCCCAGCTTCACTACCCGGAATGGCAACACATTAACCGGGTATTGGCATCGATCACTGCGGAATTGCACATTCCCTTTCTCGACATGACGCCGGTCTTTGAATCAGCATCCGATCCGAGAGGGTTCTACTTTTGGCCAAAAGACGCGCATGCCAATCCTCTTGGCCATGAGAAAATGGCCGAAGCCCTCACCCCCCTGATCTGCCAAGCCCTTGAACAAGAGGATATTCAATGCGCAGGGACTGGCATCATCACGGCAACTCCTCAAGATCATTAAGACCTTCCCATCCCTCGATGGAATGCCGACGGGGAAAAAGTATAAAAATTGATTCCCGACCCCTTTATAGAACAACCGCTTTAAATAATTTTAAGGCAAAACTCACCGCCGAATTTATTAGGCAAATCTTATGGGGAAGGCACCATGGTTTCGGCAGCGTCTTTATATTGGGCGCACTTTTTTTGCGCATCACCGGACTCTTCATGCTTTTCAAGGCACTCGGTGTACTTTTTCATGATTTTCGCTCTTTCCTCGGCTATTTCCGCCTTCGCGTCAGCTTCCCGTTTTTCGGCACTCTTACATCCGGTAAGGCCGAGGAATCCGAGACATACTAAAACCAACAAGATTCGAATCATTGGGTTTCTCCTTTTGACAAATTCGTCATAGCAAAACCGTGCAGAGGGTATTGGCCTCTCAAAATCTCTTTTTTGAAGACCTGAATCTGCGCCATCTTATCAGGAATAATGATTGTTTTCATCCTACGCCCTTCGAACCCGGCTCATTTCAAGAGAACGGATGCCTTCACGGGTGGGGGCCGACTCAGGCTATTCCCTCCTCCCCACCTTCTTGGCCGCTAATCGTAACCCCATAGACCCCGGATTAAACACGGAATCTGTCAGCACGATGTCCGTAGGCCTGACAGACTTTCCATAATATAATCTATTGGATTCCGAATCGATCCTGACGACCGCCCCTTCGACAGAAACTCCCGCATAGGCACCCTTGGTTTTCGCAAAGGAGACCACGTCTGCCGTGAGCCCTCCCCCACCCGCGCCAGCCCCAGCCGGACCGGCTGCGATACTCAGATCACCACCGAGCCGGAAGTCATGGGTAAAAAAAGATTCAAGACCTCTCTGGGTTCGGACCACGACAATGATTTCAGAGGCACTTCCCCCCAATTGAAAACCAAAACTGCCTTCGACCATATCGTAAAAGGCGGGTTGGGACCAATTGTGACCGTCCCGAACGAGTAACACCCCACTCCCACCGGCGGCGCCAAAGATGAAGGCTCCCTTCAGGTATTCAGGCACAATAAAAATGGCTTTGGCATCCTTCACATGATCACGAAACCATTCATTCTCTGCTGCCAGATTGTTAATGGTCATTTCCGCCTTATCCACCAAATGCTGCTCATCAGCCGCCCGGGCAGACATGGAAGGAATGGTGATCAGGATACTGACCATCGAAATGAGGAGCCAGAACTGATATCGCCGATGTCTCATCCAACCATTATCCCTTTTTGACATGATGACCTACCTGGCTGGGGGTTTTTAAAGAAAGGTAAAGACTGAGATTCTTTTGTTATCTTCTAGTGCCAATAGTCATGTCATTGAGAAATGACGTCTCCCGACAGGATGGTTTCCTTGGGAAATATTTCTTTTTTCACCCTTTCACTGGTCTTTTGATAATCCCACTCTGAAGAATAGGGGCGCCATCCAAACCCATCCAATACCGCATGCATACTCACCCGGAGAGCTTTCATGGGATCTTGAATGCCCAAGGCGGTCAAGGGAGCATCGGAGCCCATAAGAACATACGCCCCAAACGCCCCGGTCCAGATTCCAAATACAATTTCTTCCGGCGATATTCCTGGAATACTCTCGAAATCGCCTTGCGCCAAACCATCTCTCACCACCCCGCTCACGATACTCATCGATTGTTGTTCACATGCCTCAAGCTGCCTTCGCAACTCCATTGATCCCTTTGCCCGAATGGATTCATTGAGGATGAGTAATTCTGTTTTAAAGTGATCCGGGTGCAGTCGCACAAATAATTCGTACGCTTCCGCCAACGCAATAACTCTTTCTCGCGATTTACCGGAAAACATGGCCGCTCTCTGAAAAAACTCAGCCTGTTTCCGGTTAAATTGAAGAGCCAAAGCCAATAAAATTTCCTCTTTGCTTGAAAAGTGCTGATAAATGGTCCCCTTAGAATATTCAATTTCCTTCGCAATTAAATCCATCGTTACGCCCAAATAACCCACTTTCAACATCAACCGTTGAGCTGTTTCCAAAATAAGTTCTTCTCGTTGGGCAAATTCCCTTTTTTTTCTGGCCACGGTAGACATTGCAGGCATTTTAACTATTCGTCAAAATTTGTCAAACATTTTATTTTCGAATGAATGATTCCATTATCCAAATTAACCTGTAACTATGAAATGGCTAACACTGTCCATTTTGTGGACATGGTAAAAGATAAGTCATTATTTCACAAAACCATGAAAATCAATGATTTTTTCATTAAACAATCGCTAATGGTTGTCAACGCCGTTTACAAGGTCATAGGTGGTCTCCACCTCAGAGAATCGGAGTATGCAAAGAGACCGATGACTATCACGAAAAAACATCTTCTAAATCAATAGGTTTAAAGGCTTAAAATCTTTTTTTTCTGCTTAAAGGGTTTTTTGGTCCCCCTTTTGCGTATTTATCTTTTTTGAACCACATTTATCCTTTTTAGGGATGATCACCATGAAAACCAACATATACATAATCACATTGAGTTTCGCGGCCATATCTTTGTTAGTGGGAGGATGGGGGGAATTGCCAAAGGAGGATTTGGGAGGACCAACCGGCTCTGCCCTTTCAAGCGTCGCCCAGCTCGCAGCTGAAGACAGATCAACCGGTACAGGAATACCCCTTTCCTACCAGGCACCCGTGTATAAACCTCCAAAAGGTATTGGCAAACCCGGGGGACGGGTCGGGGGAGGCACCCGCGGTGATGAATCGATTGCCCTCTTTGCCTTGGTCCCCGATCATTTGGGCTTAACGATCAACCCCCAGCCGACCCTTTATTGGTATCTTTCCAAACCGGCACCCTATCCGCTCATCTTCACCCTAAATGAGGACACACGGACGAAACCTATATTGGAAACCATTTTCGGGGGTTCCCCCAAAGCAGGAATTTATTCTGTTCCCCTTAAAGCGTTTGATATCACTCTTGAAATGGACATCGAATATCAATGGTTTGTGAGTCTGACTGTAGACCCGAACAGTCAATCTAAAGATCTTGTCGCTGGTGGGATGATCAAACGGATTGTTCCCGGCGAGGAGTTACGGAAAAAATTAAAAGATGCCCGGCCTGAACAACTGACCACCATCTATTCGGAAGAGGGGCTTTGGTATGATGCTTTATCGTCCATATCCAATTTATGTGAGACCAGTCCAAAGGACAACCATTATTGTGCAGGCCGAAAAGACTTATTGGAACAAATCGACTTGTCATTAGGCTTACTGGAAATCGCCAAAGCCGAAGAAGTGATTCTGCTTCCTCAGGGTCCTTTTTTCCCCTTTCATTTTCCCCCTGAATAAGGGGGTTGGGAAGGAAAGGCTTCGTAATCCTGTTTGAGAAATTGATACGCTTCAATGATCCGACGCAGTTCCGGCTCAGAGCTTCGATCTCCCTTACGGATATCCGGATGGATCTTTTTGACTCGCTGGCGGAAGGCTCGCGTCACCGATGGCATGGGGCTCCCGAATTCCAGGCCCAGAGCCTGGTAGGCTTCGACAGCCGAATGAATCTCTCCTTTTACTTCGGTAGAATCGTTTCCTCCTCCGCCGGCCGCCTTAAAGAAATTAAAGAGATTGATTCTTCGTCGTCGTCTCCGGGGACGTTCTCGAATTTCGCTATCGAATTCATCAAAACGGTCCTCAATAAACTCCAATCGGGATTCCAATCGTTGTGCGGCGCTGAATTCGCACACTTCTTCCAAATCTGCTTCGATCAGATGGAGCATCCGATCCACTTCGCCAAGTCCCTGTTCCACTCGGAAATAGGAGTCCACCCGTTCATGAAACATGGTGTCAATGGCGACATCCAGGCTTTCCTCCGTTTTCACGCGAAGTTCCGTGATGCGTTTGGTCATCCCCGCCACGAATCGTCGGCGGCTCTTTTCATTCAAGGCCATAATGATCGTTTACTTCAATACCTGGTTCCCTTCCCCAACGGCGTGAAAAAGCATAGCACAATTTGAGGAGGTCACGCTGCCAATACCCCTCTGCCTAAGGGTCCGTCAAGGGTTTCATTGCCCGTTACGGGTTCCCATGGTATTCTGGCCGTTTACGAAATTCGAGGACTGGCCTCGATGTTGACCATGATCATTTCTTTAAGGAGGTTTTCATGCGAGTTGTTTTCCTGCTCACCGCACTACTCATGATGACGACATCCCTGAATCCTGATTTTTCATGGGCCGTCAATCCCACAGGATACGGTCAAGCCGGGGGCGAATTTGACATTAAAGTGAAACGCGTTCCAACGACCGAACTTGCCAAAGCCAGGGCGGTCAAATCACCTATCCAGGCCACTCCAGAAGTTCTGGCTGAGGGAAAAGAAATTTTTCTCGGACGAGGTGGATGCATCAGTTGTCATGGGGCTGAAGGTAAAGGGGATGGGGCGGCCGCCAGCAATCTCCCCATTCAACCACGGAATTTCACTAATCCGAAATTTAAGAAATACCGTACGCCTGGTGAGCTCATGTGGGTTCTGAAGAACGGGAGCATGGGACAATCCGGAAAGGTCCCGGGAACGGGAATGCTTCCTGTGGTCCAACCAAAAGGATTTATTTCTGAAGAGGATGGTTGGAAAGTGCTGTTGTACGAACTGAGTCTGGGGAAATAGAGTGGCTCCCAACGTAGGACGGGAGGGATCCCACCCCCATTCGGGACATTGACAAATCGAACCATCTTCTTTCAACAATATCCAACATCCAATATCCAATATCGAATACTGAATGTCGAATCACGAAGTGGAGTGAGGACCATCCACCAACATTATCAGAGAACCACGGAACGATTATGAACCATGAGCATAACAGCAAAGAGGGCCAGGAGCACCCATCCTCCCACCCTAACCGGTTGATTCACGAAACAAGTCCCTATCTTCTTCAACATGCCTATAATCCTGTGGACTGGTATCCCTGGGGTCAGGAAGCACTGCAACGGGCGAAGGAGACCAATAAACCCATTCTTCTCTCAATCGGGTATTCCGCTTGCCACTGGTGTCATGTCATGGAACATGAATCGTTTGAAAATGAGAAGATTGCAGATCTGATGAACAGGTATTTCATCAACATCAAGGTAGACCGTGAGGAACGACCCGACCTGGACGAGATTTACATGCAGGCGACTGTCGCCATGAACCAAGGACATGGGGGATGGCCCATGACGGTTTTCTTGACTCCTGACCAGGAGCCGATTTTCGCAGGGACCTACTTTCCCCCGACCGATCGCTGGGGAAGGCCGGGCTTTTCCACGGTCCTTGAAAATATTGGTGAAGCATGGACCAAAGACCAGTCGAACATCATCCAGCAAGCCACCCGATTTACCTCTCGGCTCCGAAATTCCGTTCAGACTACTTCTCCTTTGGCGGTTGGCAAAGCTGAGATCGAGGCGGCGGTTCAAGATTTTGGTAACGATTTTGACGCCCGGTATGGTGGGTTTGGTCGTGCTCCAAAATTCCCTCCGGCCACTGGGCTTTCCTTTCTCTTACGCCAGTATGCCAAGACTCAGGATCCGCAGACCCTCACGATGGTGTGCAAAACATTAGACGGGATGGCTGCCGGAGGACTGTACGACCAAATCGGTGGAGGGTTTGCCCGTTACTCGACTGACGAACGATGGCTCGTCCCCCACTTTGAGAAAATGCTTTATGATAATGCGCTACTCTCCCGGACCTATGTTGAGGCCTTTCAGGTCACCGGCAATCCCACCTATCGCAGAATAGCCACAGAAACCCTCGATTATATCCTTCGGGAAATGACCTCTCCGGAAGGCAGCTTCTATTCCGCCACTGATGCGGATTCCGAAGGGGTGGAAGGCAAATTTTTTGTGTGGACGCCTGGCGAAATTCGGGAAATTGTTGAATCCGAGGAGGATGCAAGCCGATTTTGTGCCTTTTACGACATCACTCCGGAGGGAAATTGGGAACACCAGAGTATCCCTCAGACCCCGAGGTCAATCGAACAGGTGGCGCAGGAGGTCGGATGCACCCCGGGTGAGCTTCAACAGACACTCGATCGTGTGCGACCTTTGGTCTACCAGGCTCGGCTCCAACGCGTGCCTCCCGGTTTGGACGACAAAGTCATTACCGGGTGGAACGGCATGATGATCGGGGCCATGGCCGAAGCCGGCCGGGTGTTAGGAATCCAACGGTATGTAGACGGAGCCATTCGAGCAACGGATTTCCTCCTTGACACGCTTGCTCGCCCGGAAAGTCGCTTATTCCGTACCTATCGAGGGGGAAAGGCTCATCTCGAGGGGTGCCTCGAAGACTACGCGTATCTTTCCGAGGCCCTCATCGATCTCTACGAATCCTGTGGGAGAGAACGCTACCTTCATGAAGCCGTCTGCCTGGCGGAACGTATCCTTGAAGATTTTGTGGATGACGACCACGGCGGGTTTTTTACCACCGGTAAGGACCATGAATCGTTAATACTTCGGAGTCGTGAAGGGCCGGACGGAGCCACCCCCAGCAGTAATTCCGTTGCAGCTTCCGTAATGGCCCGCCTGTCCTATCATTTTGGACGCGAGGATTTCCGTGAAGCGGCCACCAAAGCGATTCGAGCCTATGGACAACAGATTTCCCAGATCCCTCGCGGGTTTCCCAAAGGGCTCATGGTTGTCGATTGGCTATTGAACGGTCCCATTGAACTGGCCCTGGTAGGCCAAACGGGTGAGGAACGCTATGAGCAATTGCGGGTCGAGATCAATCAACGCTTCATTCCTAACCGCATTATTGCCTATCGGAACGACGAAGCCACAGAATCGACCCACCCACTGTTAAACGGAAAAGATTTGGTCAACGGAAAGGCGGCGCTCTACATCTGTCGAAACTTTACCTGTGATGCACCGATCACGGATCCTACAGCCGTTGGAGCTGCCTTGGCCCCCCAAACATCCTCACCCTCGCCAACCCCTTCCAAGCCTCTTGCCACATTGACGAGTAGCGGATCACGTGGGAGCGCCACCCCGGGGGGGACCGGAGGGTATGTGGCGAAAATCCTCGCCAGCTCTCTCAGTCCTCAACCTTCTGCCGAGGGGTATACCTCATTCGGCTCCACCGGGTTAACGACATCACGAATTGGCTTTGGCGGGTATCGAATCGACGCTGATGTGGAGGAACACCGTGAGGCGCTGAGGAAGGCCATTCAGGAAGGCTGCAACCTTATCGATACGTCAACGAACTATGCGGATGGGGGAAGCGAACGGCTGGTCGGACGGGTTTTGGCGGACCTCTTCAAACAACAGCACTTCACTAGAGAAGAAATGATTGTTGTGTCGAAAATCGGGTATATCCAGGGCCAGAATCTTAAAAAAGCGGAAGCCCGAGAGAAGGCCGGGACCCCTTTCCCGGAAATCGTGAAATACGGAGATGGAATCTGGCACGGTATACATCCGGAGTTTCTTGATGAGCAGCTCACCCTTTCGCTTGATCGTCTCGGACTCGCCACCCTAGATGTCTGTTTATTGCACAATCCGGAATATTTTCTCTCGGATGCCAAGAATCGACAATTATCCATTGACGCCGAGACCCTCAACAAACAACGAACGGAATTTTACCGACGACTGCAACAAGCGTTTCTCTTTTTCGAATCACAAATTGATGCGGGAAGGATCCAATATTACGGCGTCTCTTCAAACACCTGCACGAACAGTCCCGACGACCCCGAGGCCACTTCCTTTTCCCGAATGTTGGAGGCCGCTCAAGGGGCGGCCCAAGAGGCAGGCAAGGCCACTCATCATTTTCGTGTTCTGCAACTGCCCATGAACCTGTTTGAATCCGGCGCTGTTTTTACGCGTAATACCGGTCCTGAACACGGCCAGACGGTCTTGGAATTAGCTCAGCAGGAGAATGTGGCTGTTCTGGTCAATCGGCCTTTAAATGCCATCCCCAGCAAAGGCGGCGGAATCATCCGCCTTGCCGACCCCCAAGCTGAGCCGACGGATACGACATTTGAAATTCAGCAATCCAAAGTTCAAACCCTGGAGGAAGCGTATAAAAAGAACCTGGCGCCACACGTACCCCACTCCGGCAAAGGCATTTCACCAATGGAATACTTCACCTGGGCTGAGGAATTCAAACGGCTACGACCGGCTGTACAAAACTTGGAGCATTGGGACCAAATTGAATCGCAAATGATTGCACCCCACGCCAACCAAGTCTTCCAAGTGTTAACCAGACATTTTTCAAACTCCAAAGAAAAAGAAACGGAGTGGGCACAGTGGCGGGAACAGTACGTCCCCGAATTTCTCTCTCTCCTGCGAATATTGCGGAGGGAAGCCGCTGAAAAGAGTGCCAAAAAGATTCATGCCCTCCGGCAGGTCATCGATCCCCTCCTTCCTGAATCAAAACGGAAGGAACCCTTTTCCCGCAAGGCTCTCTGGGTCCTTACCAGCACCCCTGGTGTGACCGGTGTCTTGAATGGAATCCGTAAACTGGCGTATGTGGAGGACTCCCTGACTGTTCTACAATGGGAACCGACCCTGCCAACCAGCGTAATTTTTGAAGCCTTACGCGACACGTAAGCTTTGGAATTCAGACAGGGAATCCTCTAACAGACGAACATCCCAACTTCCCCTCTGAATTGCCACAAGCAGAGCGTTCCAGACCTTCACAGTACCTCGGGATCACGAAAGAAAAATTTTAGGGGATAATTGAGTGCGCGAACCAGGGCAGCAGATCGATTCCCCCGTTCACCTCAACCGCCGCCGCCCCTCCGAAGGGTCCTTTCCTAAACAGTTTTTGAAAAGATCGGAGATTATGCTCAGGCGAAGGTTAGGGAGGTTGGGCCTAAAAGAGAGAAAGAGGGTGGGGAGAAATCAAGAATAAAGGCCTGACCCCAATATCCATGGCCAGTTACCTCCTTTTTCGCTTTACTCGGTAAAACCGTCTGGTGAAACAGCGACCTTTGGAAACGCTCGAAGGATCTGACGATCACTCGTCACCAGCGGAACTCCTAAATCCATAGCCAGACTAACAAATTCACAATCGTAAGCCGAACATCCGGATTGTCCGGCTAATTGGAGAACGGTACGGGAGACGACCGAATATTCTCGTCCTCTCATCCAATGCTCCGCCTCGCTCACAACATCCAAGACATCTTGAAGGTCCAAATCCTTTCGACGAACCAACCCCATGAGAGTGTTCCGAAATTCCGAGCGCCAGAGAAGGGGGGCCGCCCAAGCAGGGTCTTGTTGAAGGACGGTTTCGGCTTGGATGGTTCTCTGCCCTTTGACGAAGAGATAGACAAAAAGATTGGTATCGGCCACAATCATGGACGACCCGCAGCCTTCAGGGCATTCAACGTTCGATCCGTGAGTCGGGCTTTCTTTGGCGTTTGACGAATTTGCCGCACCTTGGCTAGTAGTTTGTCTGCATCAATTGGAATACTTTGAGTAAGAGATTCCAAACAGAAAATGACCTCGTGATTGAGACTTCGTCGATGCCGAGCGGCCTGAGCCTTTAATTGTCGCAACAATGGTTGAGGAAAATTCTTCAAAGTGAGTGAGGCCATGTGAAAATCCTTTCATGACACCAAAATGGTTCCAAAATGGTTTACTCACTAATTTTAATTAACCGGGGCGGTCCTGTCAATAGACGTGCCTCGAAAAGGAAAGGCAAAAATGTCTGCTGCTCGTCGACATACTGTTCGACTTTCAGTTTTACTCCAAGCTCTTTGCACATCCCTTCCTCTCTTTATTAAACTGAATCAGTGAAATTTGCCTGTTTTAATAGGCTGATTATCCCACCCTCTCTTTCTCAATCACCCTAGTTTCTAATCAGATACAGGGCGTTTCGAATCTTTAACTTTGTCTTTTCACATCCTGCCACCCAATATTCTTTTAAAATTTTCCAATTCGGATGCAACGGCCAAACCATCAATAGTCACAGGTTTCAATAATTGCTCCTCAGCAGTTTGGAAGAGCAGATTGGACGAAACAAGAGAAGCGGTGACCTGAACCGCTCCATCTTCATCGGTTCGATAGATGGGAAATCCCATCTCCCGATAGGCTTCCAATACAGCGGGAATTGGATGACCGTACCGGTTTTCCCGGCCAACCGAAATTATCGCGGCCTTCCCCTGTAATTGATTGATCCACTGACGATTCAGTGAACTTTTTTCACCATGATGGGGTACCTTGATGATCTGCGCCACCCGTTTATGTGGCACTTGTATCAATCGCCCAAGAGCCTCCCGTTCAGCATCAGCCGTGAATAAAAATGAATGGAGGCCACATTCAAGTTTCGTCACGACAGACTGATTGTTGAGTTCACTCCCACTCTGGGAAGAACTGCGACCCCCGGGAAATGATATGCCAGCAAAAGGTGGATTCAACACCTTCAACCGACAGGGGCCTGCTCTCGTGATTTCCTTCCCTTTCCATGCCACCTGTTCGTTAAGCCCGACCTCTTGAATGGCCTCCTGCACTCGTTGAAAAAATACATTTTCTCGAGTGACACCGTTGCTCCAATAGCGACCAACTGGGAATTTCTTTATCACCCAAGGCAGCCCTCCCATGTGGTCCCACTGAGGATGAGTGGCAATGACATGATCGATCTTCCATATTCCCTGATCCCATAAAAACGGACCGACCACGGCTTGCCCCATGTCCAACCTGGAATACGAGGCGCCGGCATCAATCAACACAACCTGGCCATCAGGCAGTTCGACGACGGTTGCATCACCCTGACCGACATCTAAAAAGGTGACTCGGACCGAGTCATGATCCCATTCAACTCTTGGAGACCAAAACCACCAAATGAGAATCATCACCACCCCCGCAGCACAACTCCATCGACAAATCAGCCGCTTGACATTTATCAAGCCCGTGAATAGGAGCCCATAAAACACCAGTATGGTGAGGATGGCAGGTGAGGCCACGTGCCATTCGGCCCCTGGAAGTTTGGCACACACCTGGACGATTCCGGTTAACCCTTCCAAAACTGTTTGATTGAGCATTCCAAGAGGAAGCGAGTCCGCCCCTGTCACCAAAACGGTCCCCGCCGAGACCAATCCCAGTGGCACGACGACAAATCCAACATAGGGGACCACAAAAAAGTTCACGAGCAAACCCATCCACGCAATCTGGTTAAAGTGATAGGCGACGATCGGCACAGTCGCCAGCGTGACGGCAAGGGAAACCCACCAGGTACTTTGGATCCATTGATACATCCTGTGAGCAAAAGAATTCGTGACTGGATTCGTGTCCTCACGCTTTTGAGAAAATTGTTGAGTCACTTGAATGACTAGGGCAATCGCCAACACTGAGATATAAGATAGTTGAAAGGAAATCTCATAAAGAGCCTGTGGGTGATAAACCACCACTATCACTGCTGCAAGAACCAGAAACGTGAAGATATTCCGTTCCCGTCCCAGCCAGACTGCCAGCAGGTATAATAGGATCATGATCCAGGATCGCACGGTCGCGGTTTCTGCACCGGCCAACAATGTGTAAAATGAGACCAACGGGAGGGTGACTAACACGGCAAGACGAGTGGCGGTGATTCGCACGGACAACCATTCAAGCCATGGAACCGGTAAACGCAGCACCAGCCCCTTGACCAAAAAAAATGTCAGAAACGCGATCAGTCCGAGGTGAGAACCTGAGATGGAGATGATATGGACAGTCCCGGTGTCCATAAAGGCTTCCCTGATTTCTTGCGAAATGAATCCCTGCTCTCCAAGTACCATCCCTAAAAACAAGCCCAGGGCGGGATCATGTAGGGTGGCGACGGTCGCTTGCTGGACCTGATCACGCCATTGATCAATGGTATTCCAAAACTTCCTCCAAAATGATGAGGAGACAGGATGCACAATCTCCAATTGGTCCGGTCCGGAGACCGTGGCAACTGCCTGGATACCTTTTCGCTCCAGGTAGGCCCCATAGTGAAAGCCTCCAGGATTGATGGTGCCATACGGTCGACGTAATCGAGTGGAAAATTGAATTTGGTCTCCTTGATACACGGCCCGATCCGGGTTTCGCCATGTGACTAATAGCGTGCCACCAGCCGGGGTTTCAGTATGGTTGTCCGTCACATGAGAAACGTTGACCACCATTACCAGTCGATCAAATGTTCGCCGGACCGGTTGAATAATTGATCCCGTCACGTTCAGAGGCCGAGGGCCTATCCACTGCCCCAGAGTAGACTGGCTGTGTACCCAATTCGCACCTGTCCAATACACTATTCCAAAAATCAAACTACAAAAGACAAGAACCCCCTGTTTGGGGCTCAATCTGTTAGACGATTCCAACCAGCTGAAAATGATTCCCGCTGCACCGAGGAGGAGAAATATAGAAAATGGGAAGAACGAAAGGTAGGACCCGAGCCAAAGCCCAATCAGAAAACCTAAGGAAGGAAAAACCATCACATTCGAAGATGGATTTCAGGATTCAAGACTCTTGTAAAGGACCTTTCGGCTCTTGGACTCCTAAACTTTAGTTTTTACGTCACACCTTGAGTGAATTCCTCTCTCCTCTCACATGTCGCACTCTCCTCAACTGCAGATTGACACCTTCCAAACAGCACGGGTAGAGTAGGGAAAAGACAGTAATAGTTCTCACCTGGCCAGGTCGTCCTCAGGCGCTTAAAAAAATATGGAAGGAGGCAGCAATGAGGAAATCGAAATGGTGTTGTAGTTTCCGCCGCACTCTAATGGGGATGCTTCTCGTGGTGATTCCCTGGTTTTCGGCGGCGGTCGACGGCCATGCGCAGGAGGTCGAACAGTTGGTGGGTGCCGAGATCCGGTCACTGCAACCGGTGGGCTATGGCAAGTTTGTCGTGGTCATGCAGCCTTCGAACGTCCATGGGGTGGTCAGCAGTTTCTTTCTTTTTCATAATTCCGGAGTCTGGCCGGCTGCTTGGAACGAGATAGACCTTGAATTTGTCCCTGGCCATGTCCCAGCCAGTAACGTCAACCCGGAGACTCCGCGGGTCCGAATCGAGGGGAATTGCCTGTCTGATTCAACCGACTGCCAGGTTACTGACATTTCCCATCAATCCACTCCAGTCGGCGACCAACTCATTTCCTTCAATACCTTTGCCTATAACACCGCCCAACAGACTCGGGCGTCGGATCACCAGGTGTTTTACAAAACCCCCGTGGATACCACCAAGCCTCAAAAGTACGTTTTCTATTTTACGCCCAAAGGCATTTTTTGGTCAGCAGGGGGCGAAGACGAAACTCCGGTTTTCGATCAAAATGGACGCTTCCTTCAAAACCCGGATTCCCCGCTCGATCCGAACTATATCCACACCACTGATTTTCCGAACCTCAAGGACCGGTTCATGTACATTTACATGAACATTTGGGATGGATCGGTTATCAAATGGGGCGGCCCAAATCCTCCCAAGAGTAGCGCCGTATCAACCTATTACAAGGTTCAATACTTTCCGTTGCTCGGCGGGCATTGTCGATCCCGGTGCCGTTTCTCTCCTCGACCTCAAATCGATGCGGACTTTGTCGAGGGGATCTTTCGGATCCGGGGACGAGAGGTCAGTTTCAATCAAATGTGGACGATCACGGACGCCAAAAAAGAACCCCTGGGCTTCCTCAGTGGGTACAACACCTTCTGTAAAAAGGGGCATCCCCTTCGTTTGTTCCTGAAGCCGCCGGGAGAAGTTCCGGAGAGCAACCAGTGCGAGTATTTCAAATAGGTCCGGATCGAGCGAGCAGGGATACCCCCCATATGAAGACCGCTGGGTTTCATTCATGACCTCCCACGACATCTTCGATACATTTCCGATTGCCCAGAAATAGTGTTTAACAATCCTTTTCTTGCTATTAAGTATGACTAACTACAATTTCCGATGGCGCTTCCTCGGGGGAATGTGCGAACTCATTCGGGACTTCTGGCAAGATCATTTCGAAACAGCGTGTGAGTGGGGACCAGGATATTCGACTTTCATTCTGAATGCGTTACTGCATTCAGGAAAACTGAAAACGCTGATATCGACGGAACAATACCAGCCTTATTATGACGAGGTTGTGAAAAACGTTGCCGCAGGCCCAGGCTATTACCCGATTCTGGCGGAGTTATTTGAGGTCGACCGTTTGAATAGCGATAGCGTCAATAGCCTCTTTTACACGACGGCGCCGCTATCTCTGGCAAGACCCGTGGATTTTGCGTTTATTGACGGGCGAGGCAGGAGTGAGTGTTTGTTTGTGGCGGCCCTCGCGTCATCCCCTGATGCAATCTTTGTTTTGGACGACAGCGAACGATTACGATATCTGGCAGCACTGACGCTTTTCGATGAGGTCGGCCGATATCTGCGGTTTACCGTTCTCAAACTTAAACCGGTACTCCAACAATACTTCCGCGACTTTTCTTCACAACTCATCCGGTTTGCAGAATGCACGGTCGTTTCTCCCAAAGCCAGAAAGGGAGGAATGGCTCACGTGCCCGTTCTCCCTACCCTCACCCCGACGGAAGTAGAGGACTTGAAGTCCCTTTTACGTATGACTGGAAACACCCCAGGGCATATCGTTTGTTGGGGAGACGATGATATTGCCGACATCGTCGGGGAAGAGTTGCGTCCTGATAAAAAAGCCTACCTGCAGGTTTGCGACGGTAACTCGATTTCCGGAAATCATGAGTTGATGCGCAACAGATATAGAGTTTCCTTGACAGGAAGTCTGAACGACGAATCCCGGGATCCCAACCGCCACTATTCAACCACGCCAGTAATCGCCGAACGGCTGTATCGAACTGCCGTTGTTGCCGGGCACCGCCGTAACGAATGCCTGCTCACTTTAGCCTATATTCTGGAGGAAGAGGGGGATGTCCTTTTGAGAGACGGTCAAGCGCTACATCATGCCGTGGGACTGGAATTTTTCGAAAAGATTGAGCAAATGGGTTCATGGACCCTTGCCAGACCCAAAAAAAAGAACGGCGCGGTCTTTCGAGGGTTACGGGAGGAACTCTGGAACAGAGCAGAGCGATCAGGGATAACAGAATTATAGCGGCTCACAATCGATCTTTCGCCATCTTGCTCACAAGGTAAAGGACATGCCTGCCGTCAAGACCCGTGTCTCGACCCAGAGGACAACGGCGTTCCATGTAAACGGTGAGCATTCCTTTCAGGTCACTCCTACATACGGATATCCTGATCCGATTACTTCACATCTTATCTTTTTGGTAGGACTCATTGAGGGTTTGATTCCCTTTACCACTCAGGGCAACGACTGATATAATGAGGGAATGGCCAAAGGGTAGCGCCGGACTGACAGTGTAATACCCAATCACCCTCGACATTTGATGTGTCAGACGCAAGCCTCATTCTGGACCTAATGGTTGGCAGTGGGTTCAGATCTCTTCTCCATGGCTGAAAAGCAGACGCAGAGTTGAAGAGAAGATCACGTCTCGTAGAGGAACGCTCCGATAGAGGCGTTAAATTATTTGCCAGGGACAGGAATTACAAGAACAACTTTTAAGGGGTCTCTTTTCACCTGGGGGTACATGGGAAAAATTTCTTTTTAACTTTAAAGATTGAACAAGAAAATTTTAAACCTTAAAGTTTCACAGAAGTGTTATCTGATACATCTTTTGACTACTACGGCCAATTCATCGGCCACTTCGCGAATAACCGAATCATTTTGTCCTTCAACCATGACCCGGACTAACGGCTCCGTCCCGGAGTAACGAACCAGCACTCGCCCGGTCCCGTTTAATCGGATTCGTCCTGCCTCAATGGCTTGTTGGAGTTGGGGGATGGACTCTAAATTAGGTCTATGAGGCACCTTGACACCAAGGAGAACCTGGGGAACGGCTTTCATACAGTCTGCGAGCATTGATAATTTTTGACCTGATACCTTCATGAGCTTGAGCATTTGCAACCCGGTGATCAACCCGTCTCCACTGGTATGGTAGTTCAGGAAGATCAGGTGGCCTGAAGGTTCTCCCCCCAGAACATAGCCGTCCGCTACCATGCGTTCAAGAATATATCGATCGCCCACCGGAGTGCGGACAAGATGAATCCCGGCCTGATTCATGGCCAATTCAAACCCAAAATTGCTCATGACGGTTCCGACAACGGTATTATTTCTCAATAACCCGCGTTGCGAGAGATCGAGGGTAAAGGCAGCCAGGGCATTATCTCCATCAACCACACGGCCCTGTTCACTCACAAATACGGCCCTATCAGCATCCCCATCCAAGGCGATGCCAATATCAGCCTGATGATCACGCACAGCCTCTTGCAGCTGTTCCGGATGCACTGCCCCACAATGGGCATTGATATTGGTCCCATCCGGCGCATCGCCAATGACCTGCACCGTCGCCCCAAGTTCCCGGAGCACTTTCGGGAATACATGATAGGCTGCACCATTGGCACAGTCCAACACCACCCGGAGACCCTGAAAATCCATATTCCTGGGGAGTGACCGTTTGACAAATTCGATGTAGCGCCCTTCTGCATCATCCACACGAAAAGCCTTGCCAATGTGATCATCCGTTGGACGTATATGCTCAATTTCACGAGAAAGGATGAGCGCTTCCATCCGTTCCTCCAATTCATCCGGTAATTTCATGCCAGCTTTGGAAAAGAATTTGATTCCATTATCCTGGTAGGGATTATGCGAGGCGGAAATCATCACACCAGCATCTGCGCGAAGGCTCCTCGTTAAAAAGGCTATTGCCGGGGTTGGCAAAGGACCGACCAATAAGACATCCACTCCCATGGAGCAAATCCCCGAAGTCAGGGCTGACTCCAACATGTAGCCTGAAAGCCGGGTATCTTTCCCAATGACGATTTGATGTCGCCCCTCTCGACTTTTAAATAAATATGCAGCTGCCCTGCCGAGTTTCAAGGCTGTTTCACTCGTCATCGGCTCCACATTGGCGATACCTCTCACGCCATCAGTTCCAAATAATTTCTGCATATCACCCTCCATCCGTGGAAAGCCCCAAGTCTCTAGTCCCTGCCATGGATTTTGTTTCTCTGGAATGTATGGGCCATTGGGATTGTGAAATTTGAAATATGAGATGTGAGATGGTTCCTACCCTTAGGCTTCCCTGAGGACTTTTGCCATGATTGCCACATCCCGCATGAGGCCAACCTCGTGAACCCGGATCATGTGGGCACCCCTGAGAATCGCGACAGCCACAGCTGCTCCTGTCCCCATATATCGTTCTTCCACCGGTTTTTCTAAAATCTGCCCGATAAACGACTTTCTCGATATCCCCATGACGATGGGTCTACCAAGATTCAAAAACTGATCCAGGCGATTTATAATCGTGAGGTTATGAGATATATTCTTGCCGAATCCGATTCCCGGATCAAGGAGAATGTTTCGTGAAGGGATCCCTTTTTCACAGGCCGCGGAGAGACGGTCAGCGAGAAATTGTTTAATTTCTCCGATCACATCATGGTATGAAGGACCCTGCTGCATCGTTCTTGAGTCTCCCTGTCTATGCATCAACACCATGCCGGCTCCTGCTTCTGCCACCACTCGACCCATTTCAGGATCGTCTCGCAAGGCACTGACATCATTGATGATGGAAGCTCCGCAGTCCAAGGCAAGTTGAGCTACGGCAGCTTTTCGCGTATCCACAGAAATGGGAACCGGATTCCGCCGACCCAAGATCTGCAAGATAGGTTTCAACCGCTTCATTTCTTCTTCTTCATCAATGGGATCCGCACCTGGCCGTGTGGACTCCCCCCCAACATCAATAATATCGGCACCCTCCTCGGCCATGCGTTGAACATGATCCAATGCCTTGGCCGGATCAACATAATGACCGCCATCTGAAAATGAATCAGGAGTGACATTCAACACCCCCATGATGAAGACCTTTGAGTCTAAGGGGAATCGAATATCCCGAGCATATAACTCGGGTGCGGAATTTCGGGCCGCCTTGTCACAATTCATTATCGCAAGACTAGTGTTCTATGAAAGAATTAAGGCTATCCAACCGCCATCACGAAGATCACGCTGAAATAACTCATTTCCGGTTAATAAAAGTCAAAGTCTAGGGGTCAAAAAGGTTAAAGAGGTCGAAGGAATAACAGAAGTTATAAGGAGGCAACGAGGTCGAAGGAGGCCAAAGTGTCGAATAGGTCGAAAGGGTCCAAACAGTCAAAATGGTCGAAGAGATGATAGGGTTTTGCGATTTCGCACCTTCCGACCCATGGACCTTTTTGCCACTTCGGCCCCTTTAACTGTTAGACCCTTTAGACTCTATGACTTCTTTTAGACAGCGGCTGGTTCGATTGATGAGGTTTGTTGAACGATCCGGTCTATTTCAAAAGCATCTAGGACTTCTTTTTCTAACAACGCTTCGGCCAAAGCCCTGAGCGTGTGAATATTTTCGGTCAGCATTCGTTTCGTACGTTCATAGGCATCGACAACCAGGCGTTTCACCTCCCGGTCAATTTCGAGCGCGACCTGATCACTAAAGTCCCGACGGGTGGAGATTTCACGGCCAAGAAAAATTTCCTCATCTTTTTTTCCAAACGTCAACGGACCGAGCTTATCACTCATTCCCCATTCGCACACCATTTTTCGAGCCAATTCAGTGGCCCGCTCAAGATCATTTCCGGCCCCTGTTGTCACGTTTTTGAGGATGAGTTCCTCCGCCACCCGGCCGCCAAACAAGATGGATAAGGTGTTATACAGGAACTCTTTAGAATAACTGTGGCGATCGTCAATGGGGAGCTGCATCGTCATTCCCATGGCCCGACCCCGGGGGATAATGGTCACTTTATGGACGGGATCCGTTCCGGGAAGAAGTTTCGCCATTAAAGCATGACCCGCTTCGTGAAAGGCGGTCGTCCGTTTTTCGTCTTCACTTAAGACCATGCTCTTTCGCTCGGCTCCCATCAACACTTTGTCTTTCGCATTTTCAAAGTCCAACAATTCTACAGTTTTTTTATCATGACGAGCTGCCCACAGGGCGGCCTCATTCACGAGGTTTTCCAGATCAGCTCCCGAGAACCCCGGGGTCCCCCGGGCAATCTGTTCAAGATCCACGTCCTCATTCACCGGAACTTTCTTGGTATGAACCCTGAGTATTTCCGCACGTCCACGAACATCAGGACGGTTCACGACAACCTGCCGGTCAAACCGGCCCGGCCTCAGGAGAGCCGGATCAAGCACATCGGGCCTATTCGTCGCCGCAATGAGAATGACCCCTTCCGTCGTGTCAAATCCATCCATCTCGACCAATAACTGATTAAGCGTTTGCTCCCGTTCGTCATGACCACCGCCAAGACCGGCTCCCCGCAAACGACCCACTGCATCAATTTCATCAATAAATATAATACAGGGGGCGTGTTTTTTCCCTTGCTCAAAGAGATCGCGGACACGCGATGCTCCAACGCCAACAAACATTTCCACAAAGTCCGAGCCGCTGATACTGAAAAACGGCACCCCAGCTTCCCCGGCAATGGCTTTGGCTAAAAGGGTTTTCCCGGTTCCCGGAGGCCCCACAATGAGCACACC
Organism: uncultured Nitrospiraceae bacterium; assembly: GCA_964525045.1. Taxonomy (GTDB): domain Bacteria; phylum Nitrospirota; class Nitrospiria; order Nitrospirales; family UBA8639. Next base: position 34,386 of record CAZGFD010000019.1, read on the forward strand.
TTTGGGAATTCGCCCTCCTAATTTTTGGAATTTCTGAGGGTCTTTTAAGAAATCAATGATTTCAACCACTTCTTCTTTGGCCTCGTCGACACCCGCGACATCAGCAAAGGTGACTTTCTTTTTATCTTCCGTCAGAAGTCGAGCCCGACTTTTTCCAAACGAAAGAGCTCGATTGCCCCCAATTTGCATTTGGCGCATAAAGAAAAGCCAAATGGCGAAAAACAAGATGAACGGACCCCACGTGCCGAGAAAGGTGACATACCAAGGATATTCATCCGGGGGCTTGGCCTCGATTTGTACGGATCGTTCTCGTAACACCTTGACCAAATCAGGATATTCAACGGAATACGTTTGAATCCGGGTGCCATCCTTGAGAACCGCACTAATATTATTTTGCTTTATGATGACTTTCTCGATTTCGCCACGTTCGAGGTGTGCCATAAAGTCACTAAAAATCACTTCTTCTTCAGGTGGATGTGAGGGGACGGTAAAGAGATTGAACAACAAAATCATAAACAGTCCTACCACAACCCAAAACAACAAATTCTTTACGCGCGAATTCATATTGAGGCCTCCTAAACCTCCTAAAACCAATTTCTTAGTAAAAAGGTAAATTCCGGTAGGTGGATTGTACCATGGCGTTTTTGACACTGACAACCAACTGACTGATTTTAGGAAGGTTCTCTCAGCTCTGCGTCAAGGACTGCTACGTAGGGAAGATTGCGGTATTTTTGTTGATAGTCCATGCCATACCCCACCACATAGTGATCGGAAATCTCGAAACCCACATATTGGACCTTCACTTGGATCTGCCGGCGAACCGTCTTGCTCAACAAGGCACAGACCTCAAGACTCGCCGGTTTTCGCTTCCTCAGCCGCTTTAGGAGTTGGTCAACCGTCCATCCGGAATCGACGATATCCTCGACAATCAGAACGTCGCGGCCTTTGATGTCTTCTGTTAAATCCGACAGGACTTTGACCCTTCCGGGGTGACCCCGTTTGGTCTTTTGACTTTGTACCATTAAGAAGTCCATTTGGAGGGGGAGGCGAATCGCGCGTGTCAAGTCAGCGAAAAAGGTGAACCCACCTTTTAAAATGCCAATGACCATGAGATCTTTGTCCCGGTAATCTCTGGTGATCTTGTTTCCTAATTCCCTTATTCTTGCCCTCATCGCCTCTTGGGTAATAAGGGGTTTTCCATAAAGCCGGCTCATGGGTTCAGTTTGACTGAGGGCAAAGCGTCACCGTTAACACTTCTCGCGTTGATTCTCGGACCCGAAACCGATGGTCCGCCCGATATCCCCCAACCCACAATATTCCCTCGGGAGCCACCAACAGGGGGATCCTCTCCCGATGGGAGCGTTCTAACTTCATATCTGAAAAAAAGTTTTTGAGTTTTTTCCGCTTTCCACCGAGGCCAAGAGGACAAAACTGATCACCCGGTTGCCACGTTCTCAACACGAGAGTATGAGAAAACGTCGCGGCATCAAAATTCATATGAACATGATCCCCTTTCGAACTCTCTGGTGATACGGGATTCACGGCGATCTCAATTGTTTGACCGGTCAAGGGCCAAATTATCTGTGAGGGAATATGAACGGTCTGCCTGGCTGTAGGCCACGTTTGAACGAGGGGAGGCGCGGACCCGACAAATTCGAAAAGGATCTTGTCGTATTCACGAGTAACCCGAACACCATGGGAGACCACCGATGAACCGGATTGCCCTTCGAAAATCCGATCCAAGATCATTTCCACTGATCCAAAACGAGGCCCATAGGTCATGCGAGCGACTGTTTGCAGCGCCAACCGAATAACCCTTCGTTGAATCGCTAACGGTAGGACTAGCAGAGATGCTCGGTGGAGTGCCAGGGGAGCCACTGAATCAGTTCGTTGAAGATCCTCAAAGGCTTTGGCAGCCACTTGCTCAAGGTAGAGATGGTCTTCCCGGACAATGTCGGCTTGACGGGAGAGAACGTGAATCAAATTAGGATTATAGCGTTTCAACACAGGAATGAGTTCATGGCGAAGACGGTTTCGAAAATAGAGAGGGCTGAGATTACTTGAATCAATTCGATATCCCAACTCTCGATGCCTCAAGTACTCCAAAATTTCTCCTCGACTAAATTTAAGTAACGGACGGATCACCGAAGAATTCCGAACCGGCGACATTCCGGCCAGCCCTCCGGTTCCCGAACCACGAATCATCCACATCAGGACCGTTTCCGCCTGGTCATCGGCCGTGTGCCCGAGGGCAATTTTCCGGGAGCCTTGTGTATTGGCAATGCGGAACAGTGCTTCATATCGAACTTTACTGGCAAACTGCTGCAATGATTCTCCCCGTTCCCGTGCCATAGATCTCTGTAATTCCAAATTCTCTATTGTCAGATCAACCCCCATCCGATAACAGAAATCTTTGACAAACTTGGCATCATTCTGTGCTTCGACCCCCCGTAGTCCATGATCAAAATGCACGGTCCGGAGACCCAGGCCCCAAGATGGGCGCAAGGCAAGCAACACAGATAATAATGCAACCGAATCCGGCCCTCCCGAAATCGCTACCAGGACTCGATCACCAGGCATCACCATGCGATGGGACCGCAGCACCCGTTCGACTTCTCGTTCAAAAGTAGAGAGAACCGTCATGGGGTATACAGTGGGAGGATCAGAACCCAACGCGCATCGGGTTCTTGGCCGGATCGTCCAGGAGCGACTGTAACCACTCACGGGCACGATTTGCATCGAACTCCATCTGTCGCACCAATTCCGTTATCGTGGAGAATTTTTGATCTCCCCGTAACCGTTCAATGAAGTTGACCTTGAGCTCTTCGTCGTACAAGGAACGATCCATGTCCAGGAGGTGAACTTCCAACATCCGTACCCCCTCAGCAAATGTCGGTCGAGGCCCAATATATGAGACGGATTTCAGAATTTCACCCTTGATGACGGTGGTCGTCACATAGACACCATCAGGAGGCACCACCCGATCAGAGGGGATGGAAAGATTGGCTGTCGGCCACCCTAACTCCGATCCCCTGCCCTCGCCACGGATCACTCGCCCACCCAGACTATAGTACCGTCCCAGATATCGAGCCGCATCAACCACCTTGCCATCTTGAATACATTGACGGATTCTGGTTGAACTGACAACCTGATCATCAACTCGAATCGGGTGAAAGGGATGCACGTCAAAATTGGCCCCCGATCCTAATTGAATGAGGTCCTGAACCTGTCCACTTCGCCCTTTGCCGAAGGCAAAGCTTTTCCCTACTATCACGTCCCGCACACCTATCCCATCCCTTAAAATCATATTTACGAACTGGGTGGGGGTGAAGCTGGCTAATTGATGGGTAAATTCCAGGAATATAAGGATTTCTATTCCTAGACCTTGAAAAAACTCCCGTTTCTGCTCAGGGGAACTGAGAAACTGAAGCGGCATACCCGGATTGAGGACGGTGGCGGGATGCGGGTCAAATGTGAGAACGATAGGAGTTCCCTTGCGGCTTCGGGCCAATTCAACAACGGACGTGACGAGGGCACGATGACCAACATGTTGGCCATCGAAATTTCCAATGGTCAATACGGGATGAGGGGGGAAGGGAGAGAGAGGAAGCTTTTTGAAAACCTTCATCGCGGCCCATCATTCAACAGACGAGCGGCCTCTTTGGCAAAATAGGTTAAAATAATGTCCGCTCCAGCTCGCTTGATAGAAAGGAGAGACTCCATCATCACCTTGTCATGATCAATCCAGCCGGCTTGTGCGGCGGCCTTGATCATGCTGTATTCCCCACTCACCTGATACGCCGCAAGGGGGGCCGAGATGGAATCGCGAATCAGCCGGATGATATCCAAAAAGAAGAGCGCGGGTTTAACCATTACGACATCGGCTCCCTCTTCAATATCGAGATTCACTTCGCGAAGAGCCTCACGGGCGTTCGCCGGGTCCATTTGATAAGACCGACGATCTCCAAAAGCCGGCGAAGAATCAGCCGCTTCCCGAAACGGGGCGTAAAGACTGGAGGCATATTTGGCAGAATAGGCCATAATCGGAATATCCTGAAATCCCATCCGATCCAATTCATCTCGAATCGCCCCCACTCGCCCATCCATCATGTCAGACGGAGCCACCATATCCACACCCGCTTCAGCATGTGTCTTCGCCATTAATTGTAAACAATCGAGAGTTTCGTCATTGACAATCCGTCCTTCCCGGACCAGACCACAATGTCCGTGGGAGGTATATTCATCTATACAGACATCTGTTATGACGAACAGTTCTGGAAGCTGATTTTTGAGCGCCCGAACCGCTCGTTGAACGACCCCTTCCTTATCATAGGCCGCGGACCCCCGCTCATCTTTCAGTTCGGGTATTCCGAACAGGATGACCGCGGGAACGCCAGCCGCTTGGGCTTCTGCAGCTTCCTTCACGAGAAGATCAACCGACCATCGAAAATGCCCGGGCATGGAGGCAATTGGCTCCTGCCGTCCATCCCCCCATGTGACAAATAATGGATAAATCAAACTGTCGGGGGTCAGGGTGGTCTCCTGAACCATCCGTCGGAGAGATTCATGTTGACGCAATCGCCGCAAACGCTGTCTGGGGAATGCCATGGCTAAACAGTTCCAGGTTTCAAGTTTCAGGTTTCAGGTTGAAAAAAATCCATGACCTTTTCACAATGACCGGGATTGCTACTCTCATTTTCGGGGCAAATTGGTGAGAAAGACCACCAAATCCCGCACCGAAATCATCCCAACTAATTTTCCTTCCAGAGTCACGCCTAAGTGCCGGACATGCTCTTGTGCCATTAAATCATTCGCATCAAGTAATGTCTTCTCGCCATCTATCGTGAGAAGGGGAGCGGACATCACCTTTTCAATTGAGGTGCTTTCGGGATTTGATCCCGCTGCGACAACCCTTCTGACTAAATCGGTATCGGTCAAAATACCGATAATCTCTTCGCCGATCGTGACAAAGACACTTCCAATACCACGTTCACGCATCATTTCTGCAGCTTTGCGAACGGTGGTATCACGATCAACTTTGACAAACTTTTCAACCGGAACCATAAATGATTTAACTGGAACCATAAAGGGTCTCCTCTTTTAATATGTACACTGTACAATTGAAAATCAAAGTGACGACCATGTGCACCCAGCCCAATTGTCTTTATGCTGACTTATGCGTATACAATGTCTGATCGGATTTCACCCGTTCCTCATACTGCACAATGGACTCAACCAACGCAGGAATCGTGTTTTGAGATGCCACCAATCCCACAGGAATTCCGTGCTCCTGAACTGTTTGAGCGGTGATAGGCCCAATACAGGCGACCGTTGATCCTTCAATCATGGTGTGGAGTTCTTCACGACTTTCAAATAATTGACAAAAATTACGAACGGTTGAAGAACTGGCAAACGTCAGGTAGTGAATTTGACGCTTGAGGAGACGATCTTTTAACTCTTGGACCTGAGCTTTAGGGGAAACGGCTCGATACGCCGTTACCACACGGACCTCAGCGCCCAAGACTCTCAGCTGGTCAGGGAGAAGGTCTCGAGCCACTTTCGCACGGGGGATAAGAACGCGTTGGCCCTTGACTCCTTGTTCTTTCATCAGTTCAATGAGGCCTTCGGCCTGGTATATGGCCGGAATGTAATCCGCTTGGATACCGTAGCCTTCCATTTTTTTAGCCGTCCCCGGCCCAATACAACAGACACGCAATCCTGCCAACCGCCTGGTATCATAGTGGTTGACGCGAAGCCGTTCCATAAATGCCCACACTCCGTTGACACTCGTCAGGACCAGCCACTGATATGTTGGTAAATCTTTCACCGCCTGGTCCAATTCCTCCCAACTGTCAGGAGGAACAATTTCTAATGTCGGGCATTCAAAAGGCTCCCCACCATAGGCTGTGAGCAAGTTCGAAAGGGCGGGAGCCTGCTCCCGCGGTCGGGTTACCAACACACATTTCCCGAACAGGGGACGAGTTTCGAACCAATTGAGCCGATCCCGAAGGGCCACAACCGCTCCAACCACGATCACAGTGGGAGGGTCCATAGCCTCCCTGCGTGCTCGCTCGACAATATCTACCAGGGTGCCAATGAGGGTACGTTGCCGAGGGTAGGTTCCCCAACGGATGAGGGCCACCGGTGTTTGGGGATCTTTCCCTTCCTGAATAAGTCTCTCAACGATATGGGGTAAATTTTTCATTCCCATCAAAAAGACAAGGGTTCCCTCTGAAGATGCGAGTCGAGGCCACTCCAGGGCACTCTCGGCTTTGGTCGGATCTTCGTGGCCCGTCACAAACGCTACAGTCGAAGCTAACGTTCGATGGGTGACCGGAATTCCGGCATAAGCCGGAACAGCCACCGCTGATGTCACCCCCGGAACGACTTCATAGGCCAATCCGGCCTCGGCTATGACTTCAGCTTCCTCCCCCCCACGGCCAAAAACGAAGGGATCTCCCCCTTTTAACCGGACCACACATTTTCCCTCACGAGCTTTGGCAATAAGGATTTGATTGATTTCTTCTTGACCAGAATAATAGCCACGTCCTTTTCGACCCACATAGATTCTCTCTGCATGGAGAGGGGCATAGTCTAATAACATCGGATTCGCAAGGTGATCATATAAGACGACATCAGCCTGTTCGAGGCAATCCTTTCCCTTCAGGGTAAGAAGACCTGGATCACCCGGACCGGCACCAACTAAAAACACTTTCCCTGAACGTGTTTGTGTCATAAATCCCAACTAAATTAAATCTATTGACTTCTCTCAAAAAATATCCAATATCGAACAAGGAATTTCGAATCATGAAGTGTAGGGTGGGCATCGCCCACCATTCGAAAAACCCTCTTTCCTTCGATATTCATAATTCCTTGTTGGATATTCGATATTCTCCTGTCCCAAAACCCGTTTTGAAAAAATAAGGGATGGGCACTGCCCCTTTTTCAAATAACCCTTCCGCACTCTATGGTAACGTCACGGTTTTCCATAAATCTCATCTAAGATCGGTCGACCGCCGGCAGCTAATAAACGATCTGCCAATTCGACCCCTATTCTTTCCGAATCGTCCGTTGCCCCTGAAAGTGTCTCCCGGACGTACCGCTGTCCATCAACACTGGCAATGAGCCCATCCAGGGTGAGCCGGTCACCTTCGACCACCGCGTGGCCGGCTATGGGAACTTGGCACCCCCCCTCAAGACGAGCTAAAAACGCACGTTCAGCATTGACGCCGACCCGGGTCTGCCTATGTTCCAGATTGGCCACGAATTCCTTGACCATTCCATCTTCACGACGTCCCTCAATTCCTAATGCCCCCTGTCCTATCGCGGGAAGACTGATATGTGCCGGAAGATATTCGGTGACCTCTTCCGTCCATCCCATTCGCCTCAGTCCGGCCGCTGCCAACACCACGGCATCATAGGCACCTTCACGAACCTTTCTGAGCCGCGTATCCAAATTACCTCGAAGCATGTGAATGTGGAAATCACGTCGGTGATACAACAATTGAGCTTGTCGACGTAAACTACTGGTTCCAATTCGCGCGCCCTTCTTCAATTTTTCCAACGGAAGACCTTCCCAGCTCACAAGAGCATCACGGGGATCTTCTCGTTCCGGAACGCAGACAATTTCGAGATCATCCGGAAGCACAGACGGGACATCCTTCATACTATGGACGGCCAAGTCAATTTCGCCTCTTATTAAGGCCTCTTCAATTTCTTTGACAAATAATCCCTTCCCTCCAATTTTAGCCAGGGGGACATCTAAAATTTTATCCCCACTGGTTTGAATGCGTCGAAGGGTAATTTCTATTTCTGGATCAAGAGCTTTTAGTTGACTTTGAACCCATTCTGATTGCCAGATCGCTAATCGGCTCCCCCTCGTCCCAATGACCAGTGATTTCCGTTCTCCCGTCCCTTTAGGCACTCATCATTCTCCTCACCATCCAATTCGAACTCTAGACCATTGAGCTTAAAGCCTTTAGATTCTTCCCCTGAAACATGAAACCTGCAACCTGAAACTTGTTTTTTCCCGAAACTCGAAACCCGAATCCTGAAACTTGAAACGTTCGTCAAGGATTTTTCGGACTTTCTCCCTCATCTTTTGCCGGATCTGATTCGACAACTTCTGAAAGATCACAGCCAATACCGTCCTGTTCACGGTTCGAATCTTGTTCTTGATAGAGAAGTTCCAAGTCACTGATCAAGCTCGTGTCAGGAAGGTCAAAAAATCGTCGGGCGACCTCAATAAAGGCAAATCCGTTATTGGATTGAGCCTCTGATTTAAGAGTCACCAGAGGACCGTGCAAGAGTTTATTGACTATCGCCGACGCGAGTCCCTCAACCGCTTGGCGTTCTTTCGTGCTGAGATTCCCTAGGCGAGTCAGGGCCTTTTCCACTTCTGAGCGTTTAATTTCATCAGCTCGTTTTCGAAGGGCCACAATGGTTGGCTTGGCTTCAAGACCTCGTACCCATGATTGCATAATGGTGACTTCTTCCGTCACCATATCTTCAGCCTTATCCGCTTCTTTTCGACGCTCCTCCTGATTTTGACCAACATGACTTTTTAAGTCATCGATATCAAACAAAAAGGCGTTATCCACATCCTTCACCGCCGGATCAATATTACGGGGAACCGAAATATCGATTAAAAACATAGGACGATTCATCCGTTCTTGAATCGATCGCTGGACATCCTCGCTCAAAATGACATATTGGGATGCCCCAGTCGCACATAGGACAATATCGGCCTTTGGCAAAATGCGCGGAAATTCGTCAAATGAAATCGCAGATCCCCCAAATCGTTCGGCCAAATCTTCCGCACGCTGGCTGTTTCTCGTTGTCAGAAACACCTGTTTGACCCCATGATTGACCAAATGGTGAGCGGCTAACTTTCCCATTTCTCCTGCACCGACCAACAAAACGGTTTTCTCGGCCAGATTGGAAAATACCTTCTTGGCCAATTCAACCGCAGCGTAACTGATTGAGACCGCATATTCGGCAATTCGGGTTTTTGTCCGAACCCCTTTTCCAACCGAAATAGCTTTTTTCACTAGTTTATTAAGAATCACCCCGCTTGTTCGGTGCGCAAGAGTTAATTCAAAGGCATCTTTGACCTGACCAAGAATTTGAGGTTCCCCAATCACCATGGAATCCAGACTGGTCGCCACACGAAACAAATGCCGAATCGCATGTTCATCCGCGTAGCGATACAAATGAGGAAACAGATGCTCCGCGGATACTGCCAGATGGGTCGAGACTAAAAAGTCCTGGACATGAGTAAAGCCCGCATCAGGGTCCTCAACGACCGCATAAACCTCGACACGATTACAGGTCGCCAGGAACATCCCTTCTTTGACACTTGGGTAGCTCAAAAGCCGGGTTAAGGCTTCTCCCATGCGACTTTCCGGAATCGCCAGGAGCTCGCGTAATTCAACAGGAGCGGTCTTGTGGCTAAGGCCAACCACAATAATATTCATAAGATCCCCAATGGACCGTGATTCTTTAAGAGGACACCGACAAACGTGAGTATCACGCCGGCAAAACCCACGATGGTCAGATAGGCGGCCTTTTTTGCCCGCCAACCGACCGTTACTCGGCCCAGCAGTACCGCAAAATAAAAGATCCACGTGACTAACGCCAATATTTGCTCCGGATTCCAACTAAGATACGTGCCTAAGGTCAATTGTGCAGATAACGCCCCTGTCAGAATACCTAACGTGAGAAAGGGAAAGCCGAGCAGAATGGAGCGTTGATTTAGGGAGTCTAAAGAGTCAAGGGGGGGGAGTTTGGAATATAAGACATTGAACTGTTTAGATTTCAACAGACGATCCTGCATGACATACATCAGGCCGGCAACGAATGCGACGGCAAATCCTACAGCCCCGAGCATGCTCAAAATGACATGGACCCAGATAGTCCGAAAGAAGGGGTGAAGATCTTGGGTTTCGGCCGGCGCGATGCTTGCTGAGATAAGGGACAAAAATGCCAGTGGGAGAATAAACGCTCCCAGGACCTTCAACCCTCGCTTCAAGGCCACGCCAAGAAACACTAACACCAAGGCCCATGCAAAAAATGACATGGCTCCCTTAAACGTCATGATTGGCACGTCGTCAACCATCACAACCGCAATAAGAAGCGCAAAGGTGTGGAACGCACATCCTATTCCCGCGATGATGAGGGCCCATTTGGATAGGACCTCCGACCGACGTAATAGGTAGATGAGAAACAACACCGTTCCCCCAAAGTAGAGGGCCATTGTCACCTGAAATAAGATTCCCGTCATTGAATCTTTCTCTATAAAATTAGAAGCTTATGTCGTGACCCACCTGAGGCATACATACCCACGATGGAGTATAGACGCGGTCCAAATAGAGGTCAAGGAATTCGACAGACTGGTACAGGGGGCCGGGATTACACCCCCGGAATCATTGAACTTTGACCATAAAACTTGTTAGGGAGGATATGATCAGAATAATTGGCTTAATCTTCTTTGGGAAAGACTGCGACCATGGGTGGGACATTGTTTATTGTCAGCACGCCAATTGGGAATTTGGAAGATATCACCTTCCGAGCCATTCGAACCCTCAAAGAGGCGACCACTATCGCTGCTGAGGATACGAGACGAACCAAAAAACTCTGTACGCATTATGGTATCGGAACCCCCCTGACCAGTTATCATGACTTCAATAAAGAAGAAAAAACGCCGGTTTTCCTTCAACGCCTCCAAGAAGGGAATCACATCGCCCTCGTTTCCGACGCAGGCACCCCCTTAATTTCCGATCCGGGATTTTATTTAGTCAGACAGGCCATCGCTGCCAAGATTCCTATTGTGCCAATCCCCGGACCTTCTGCAGTGCTGGCCGCGTTGGTCGCTTCCGGCTTTCCTACAGATGCTTTCACATTTGATGGATTTGTCCCTCGAAAATCGGGGGCGAGGCTTCAACTTTTCAAGCGATTGGACGATGAGGGACGAACCACTATCCTTTTTGAGACGCCACATCGGCTCCGATCAACCCTTGAGGCCCTTCGAGAAACGGTTGGCGATCGAATCCTCGGGATCGCGAGGGAATTAACGAAACTCCATGAGGAAATTTTGCGTGGAACGGCTGACGAAATTCTTCAATCCGGTCTGGCACAGCGGATTAAAGGTGAAGTCACAATCATTATTGAGGGAAAACCTGGAAAAAAACGGAAGGCTTCACGATCTCAGTCGAGGGATTGATGATCCTCTTGCTTTCGAATAAAGATTCGAAAAGCACCTTCAAAGGGTTCCTGTCCGAGAACAACATGTCCTTCGTTTCGAATACTCTGAGGAACATTTCGAATGGGATCTCCTTCATCTAATACGACTGCCAAGACTTCGCCAGAAACCATCCCTTCCAGCTTCAGTTTGGTCTTCACAAAATTATACGGGCAAATAACCCCGCGGAGATCCATTTCCTCCAGAACTTGAAATCCTCCAGAGGAAATTTCCCTGTTCTCGGATTCATCCATTTTCAGAAAGATTTCAGATTTCAAATCTCAGATCTCAAAATTAGGATTTCAGATCTCACATTTCAGATCTTAATTCTGAGATTTGAGATTTGAAATATGAGATTTCAGGTAACCTTGAAACATTGTAGTTAATACCTGAATTCATAGAAAAAGAGCGTACTGGAATTAACATCACCAGCACGCTCTTTATACTTAAGCCCTCCAACAGGAATTGATGTATTACTGAATCGTTCCCTTATTGAAGTTCTTGCGATCATCTCCGTAATCTGTAGCAATGGTCTTATCAGTCCGGCCATTCACCGTATCCGGCTGAGGGGCACATTGCCAACATGGAGCTGCTCCGGTCATGGTACCAACGCTGGTTGTTATTCCTGAATTTACCACACCAGGTTGAATTCCCCCTTCGGGTACGCCCGTATAACTCCCCCCGGTTGCAGGTAAGGCCGCGGCATTGGTCGGATCGGGTCGTTGGCCCAACCCACCGCCAAAATTAGGATTGTTCTCACCGCCTAATAATTGGCTTCCCTCTAACACGTAAACGGTTCTCACCATCTTGCGTCCAGTGCCAAAAGGATGCTGAGGAGTGGTTTCATCTTGAACGGCTACGGCAACATAATCACCCCTCGTCACCGCCTTCAAATTCTCCATATTGGTTTGACCATCAAAATAGAAAGTCTGTAAATTGAGTCCCCCTCTAAGCGTCTGCCTCTCATCTTGGGAACTTCCTCCCATCTGGATGAGGAGTTGTCCCATGGCATTATTTATGGCCACTACCTCTCCTTGAACGGTGGAAGTCTCAAGAAAATTATCGATGTACCGCCCCATATCACCCGCATCCATAACCCGAGACCTGTCTCCCACGCCTTGTGACTCTCCAACGCCTGTGCCAAATCCTACATGCTGCGGCGCCCGCTCCTGCGCCACGGCCACGCCCACTGAGGCTGCAAGAATAATGGCTGTTCCGAAATACCCTACCTTCCTCATGTGGCTCCTCCTTGGAAGTGTGAGTTAATAATCAAAAAAATGATAATTGACCAAATTTAGATTTCTTTCCTAGTTAAGGGGACTCAAATATAGTCAACTAGGCCGGTCGTGTCAAGTAAAATCCTTGTTTGTTCTTTCAAATCTAGAAAATATTAACACCTGGCAAACTCGCAAAACAATGACCTTGTCTTACTTTGGTGCCCGGAGGGAGGGTCGAACTCCCACTCTCCCAAGGAGAAACGGATTTTGAGTCCGTCGCGTCTGCCAGTTCCGCCATCCGGGCAGGATGATAAGGTTGGATTACTACCATGATCCCAGGGTTAGGTCAATGAGCAATAAGATGTTGATATCGCGAATTTTTTCACCATCCTTAGAGAATTATAACATTGACCTCAATTTATCCTACAGAACCTAACTCAAATTTTCCTCCCCAGCTCCTCAGCATTGAGGTTTTCAAAGCCTTATGCTCAGGAAAGTTCAGTTCCGGGTCTTTCTTCATTAATGAAAGAGTTTCATTCCGTGCTCGAATAAGCAGGGCGTGGTCCCTGACCAGATCAGCCACTCGAAAATCGAGGCCTCCCCATTGGCGAACTCCCAGGAAATCTCCCGGTCCTCGAATTTTTAAATCTTCTTCGGCCAATTGAAATCCATCTGAACATCGGACTAATATTTCAAGCCGTTTTCGCGCCGATGAGGCAGAGCCCCCTGAGGCCCTTAGGGTTGGGAATACCGGGGAGTTTCCCGCCCCCAAAGGAATCTGTCCATTCCTGGGACCAGGTCCCTCATAAGTTGCTGATCTTCCTGACCTTCCAATCAATAGGCAATAGGCCTGATCCGATCCACGCCCTACACGTCCGCGTAATTGGTGCAATTGAGCCAAGCCAAAACGGTCGGCATCTTCGATGAGCATCACACTGGCATTTGGGACATCGACCCCCACTTCAATGACTGTCGTGGCAACCAAAATATGTATGGTCCCGTTTTTAAACCCGTTCATAACGTTTTGCTTTTCTTTGGATTTCATTCGTCCATGCAACAGGCCAATACGTTGTGTCGGAAACTCGTCTTGTTGCAACCTCTCGGCAGCCTGGATGGCGGCTTGTACATCAAGTTTTTCCGATTGTTCGACCAGCGGATAGACTATATAGCCCTGTCGTCCAGCTTCCACCTCTTTTCGCAATATCGCATAGGCACGAGATTTGTCACTCGCCCGATATAAACGGGTGTGAACAGGTTTCCGGCCGGGGGGGAGTTGGTCAATGACAGAGACATCCAGATCTCCGTAGACCGTCAGAGACAGGGTCCGGGGAATTGGCGTGGCCGTCATCACCAAGACATCGGGGCGCTCACCTCCCTTGCCCCTCAATCGAGCCCGCTGTAACACTCCAAATTTATGTTGTTCATCAATAACCACAAGACCAAGCTTTAGAAAATGGACATCTGGTTGAAGGAGGGCATGAGTCCCGATCGCGATCCGGACTTCGCCGGAATGAAGTTTCTCTAAAGTTTGTTTGCGCTCCCGTTTCGACTGTCCGCCTTTTAAAAGAACAGATTTGAGTCCAAGGGCTCGGAAATACGGTAACAGCGTAAAATAATGTTGCTCACTTAACACTTCCGTCGGCGCCATCAGAGCAGCTTGATACCCCGAACCACAGGCCATGAGGATGGCATGAAGGGCGACGACCGTTTTCCCTGATCCCACGTCACCTTGAATCAGCCGATTCATACATTTCGTTTGAGCCATATCGCTGCGAATTTCCTCAATTACCCGTTCCTGGGCCGGAGTCAATGAAAACGGCAGTTTTGACTGAAGTTTTTTCACCAACTCATGGTGTCCGGAGAACGAAATCCCCTGAGATTCTGTCTTCACCATCCTGCGCCGAATCGCCAACGCTAATTGCAACGAAAAAAATTCTTCAAAAATTAAACGTCGATGTGCGGATGTGGTTCCCTGGTTCAGTTGATCAATGTCTTCCCCGCCACTTGGAAAATGTAATTGCCCTAACGCATCTGCAAGGGAGGGAAGTCGAAGGCGAGTGGTGAGGTTCGCAGGAAAAATTTCCTCGACCGCATGCCCAAATTGATGGTGTAGCCCGCGAAGGATGCGACGGATCTGACGGGAGGTCAACCCTCTGGTTTCATGATAGACCGGAACAATTCCACCCACGTCCTTGTCGAGATCTTCCTTCTGGATAATTTCATATTGTGGGCCACGCATCTGAAAAGACCTGTTGCGATTTCGATTCACCGACACCATCCCGTTCATCAACACTTGGGTCCCATCCGTCATTATCTTTTCCAGATACGGTTGGTTAAAAAATACGCATTCCAATAGACCGGACTTGTCATCCACCACGACGTTGAGCATCATTAACCCTCGGCGGGCCGTCCGATGTAAAGAATGCCCTGTAATCGTTCCGCATACGGTCGCCTTCATCCCGGGTTGAAGGGAACGAATGGATGAAATGACTGATCGGTCCTCATATCGCCAAGGAACAAACCATAAGGCATCTTCAATGGTGACCACTCCGAGTTTTTTCAATAACGCCGCCCGATTGGGTCCTACCCCTTTGGCATATTGCACTGACATGTCTGAGAGGGCTTCTTTCTGTCTTGTGCCTTTGAGCCCTTCAGCCCTCGGTTCTTCAATAGAGAATTGAGCGGCTAATCCGTCGGGATTTTCACCCCTGGCTCTACCCTCAGTCGATTCCTGAAGACCGGAAGGGGGAATGGATCCCAATTCCTTAAGCTGCGATCGGCGGTATTTCTGAAGTCGAACCAGAATCCTCTGTCCCTCAGTTATGCGAAGCTCACGCTCTTTCCGATCCAGAGCGTCATCGTAACCCGTAAATACCTGCTTCAAATGCAACAAAGTGGTTTCTATTGGAGGAGGCAGAAAGGTTCCTCGCAAAATCTGCATGATATGATTTGTTACGTCGGTTCCCAGGTTTTCATTCCTGGACTGCCGGGAGGATAAAGATTGACTGGCGATTTGGATAAGCCATTCCAGGTGGGAAAAGGATTGGTCCCAAGAATGAGGGGCCTCAGCCCCATCAGATTCAGGTTGAGAGATCATGCGGAAAGCCAAATTTGACCGGAGCCCCTACCCCAGGTGGGCTTGAGTTCAGAGGAAGTCCTATGGTAACAAGCTTCTTTAGGCACTCACAATAAACGGAAAAGTAAGGAGTTCCGACCATGGCCTTTGCCTGTGAAATATGTGGAAAAAAACGACAAGTAGGGAATAATGTCAGCCACGCTAACAATCGAACCAAGCGTGTATTTCGACCAAATCTCCAGATGGTCCGTGCCCTCGTCCGGGGAACCGCACGTCGTCTGCAGGTCTGTACCCGATGCCTTCGGTCAGGATTAGTACAGAAAGCTGTCTAATCATACCCAATTGTCGAGTCGGGAACTAATGACTCGGGTTCCAGGTTTCAGGTTCCCGGTTTCAGATTAAGATTCGTTTTCCTCCTTTGCTCGCCTGAGTACCTTCCCAGCACCGTCTTCACTTTCCAGATGCGTAGGGACATAGGGCTCCCTTTAAAGAAATATCGAATATCGAACAAGGAATGTCGAATCATAAAAGGGGAAAGACTTAGTTCGACATTCGTTATTCCTTGTTCGACATTCGATATTCTCCTAGTTTACCTTGCCAAGTTACTCCGGATTCTTAGGTCCCTCGCTCCAATCCCGCCCCTTGCAACCTGAGACACATTCCCCTATATCCTATCTTCTGTGGTGATCTTGAACACTCCGCTTCGCCTAGCCGCAGCTTGTCTGACAGGGATCCTCTATCCCCTGTGTTTTCCAAATTTTGATCTGGGATGGCTAGCTTGGGTTGTCCTGATTCCGCTCCATTTCGCAATCGAAGGATTACCTCCACGCCGGGCATTTTGGTGGGGCTGGCTAGCCGGAACCATTGCCTTTGTCGGTGTGATGTTCTGGGTCATTACGGCCATGTCTTTGTACGGTCAGGTCCCGTTGATCGTCAGCCTGCTCCTCATGCTCCTATTGGCAAGCTACTTAGGTGCCTTCATCGGTTTATATGCGTTAGGCATCTCCTGGGGTCAACAATCCCGGCCCATAATGTTGGCTATTGGAGGAGGCTGTCTGTGGGTGGCTTTGGAATTCTTACGCACGCACTTTCTCAGTGGATTACCTTGGGCCTTGCTTGGGTATTCCCAATACCAATGGCTCACGGTGATTCAATTTGCCGACATGACGGGCGTGTATGGAGTGTCTTTTCTCATTGTATTGGTCAATTCGACTCTTGCTTCTCTCCTCCTCTGGAACCTCCACCAACCCCGTTCACCTGGTATTCCCTTTCCCCGGTCAACATTGTTCACTACGGTGACTGCCCTAGGCCTGGTTCTCAGCTATGGAATGTGGAAGATGGACACCCAATCCAAATTGGATTCCCAGGCACCTCAATTGAACATCGGATTGGTCCAGGCCAATATTGATCAAGCCCATAAATGGGATAAAGCCTATCGGCAAGAAACCTTACGTCGGTATGCCGATTTGAGCGCTCAGGCAGCTCAGAATGTTGACCTCTTGGTTTGGCCGGAAGCGGCCACACCATTTCTATTCGAACGGGAACCCGATTATCAGGGGAAGGTCCTCCAAATTGTCCATGATGCCCAAAGCCCTTTGCTCTTTGGAAGCCCGGCTCTTCGGCATGAAAGCGATGGAACGCCGTATCTATTGAATAGTGCCTATCTTCTCACTCAGTCAGGAAGGGTTGCCGGAATCTATGACAAGCGCCACTTAGTTCCCTTCGGCGAGTATATTCCCCTGAGAACGCTTTTATTTTTTCTGGACAAATTAGTTGTGGGCATTGGAGACTTCAAAGCCGGAACGGGACCGTTAACCTTGACCCTCGCGAAGGACAGTTCACTTCCCGAAACTCGTTTTGGTGTGGCTATCTGTTTTGAAGTCATTTTTCCAAATGAAGTGCGCCAAATGGTCAAGGAGGGAGCAGACTTTTTAGTCACCATTACCAATGACGCCTGGTTCGGTCACTCTGTCGCTCCCTATCAACATTTTGGAATGGTGGTATTACGGGCAGTGGAAAATCGCACAGCCTTTGCGCGGGCGGCGAATACGGGCATTTCAGGGTTTATTGCACCGGACGGTCGAATCTTAGCCGCAACCCCCATCTTTACTCAGGAGGCCATCACCGGTTCCATCCCCTTTCGAAAGACGACCACGATTTATACTACTTTTGGCGACGTGTTTGCCTGGGCTTGTGTTATAATGGCCACGTTATGGATTTGGATTGCCAAACGGCCTGCCGCCAAGAAGTCATTACCCAAAGTATGTGACCCAGAAAAAGGAGAAAAGAATGCTTGAAGACCTTCGCACCCGGATGACCCACATTGCCACACAGATCTCTGACCTACGGAGGTCTCTTTGACCTCCCTCGCCTTACAACTGAACTGGAAGAAATCGAACAGGAAATTGCTCAACCCGATTTTTGGAAGGATGCCCAAGCTGCGGTCAAAGTGGGACGCAAAAAGGCATCTATTCAAGCCCAGATTCAACGCCTTGAGAGCTTGGAACGACAATATGGAGATCTGGAAGCCTTGGTGGAGCTCATGGGTGAACAGGAGGATGCCGACTTCCAAGATGAATTGTCTACGGGGTTACGACAAATTGAGGCAAACCTGGAAAAATGGAGGTTGGAGCGACTGCTCTCTGGCGAACACGATTCCAATCCAGCTATTCTCAGCATTAACCCCGGCGCAGGCGGTACCGAATCGCAGGATTGGGCTCAAATGCTGATGCGCATGTACGTGCGTTGGGCTGAGCAACGGGGATACAGAGTCGACACCATCGACCTTCTACCCGGGGACGAAGCCGGCATCAAAAGTGTGACTCTTGGAATCTCCGGTCCTCATGCGTATGGGTACCTCAAAGCGGAGGCCGGCGTTCATCGATTGGTCCGTATTTCCCCCTTTGATGCGAACAAGCGACGCCATACCTCGTTTGCCGCCGTCGGTGTCTATCCGGAACTTGAAGAAGAAGATGGAGAAATTGTCATCGATGACAAAGATCTCAAGATCGATACCTTTCGGGCCGGTGGAGCCGGAGGCCAAAATGTCAATAAAGTGGAAACAGCCGTACGAATGACCCATATTCCGACGGGTATTGTGGTCCAATGCCAAAATGAACGATCTCAACTTCAAAACCGCATGGGCGCCATGCGTGTCCTTAGAGCGAAATTATTCGAATTGGAACAACAGAAAAAAGAAGCCGAGTTTCAAAATA
This sequence comes from uncultured Nitrospiraceae bacterium, assembly GCA_964525045.1. Taxonomy (GTDB): domain Bacteria; phylum Nitrospirota; class Nitrospiria; order Nitrospirales; family UBA8639. The sequence continues at coordinate 53,133 of CAZGFD010000019.1, forward strand.
TCGTTGGTGAGAAAAAGGATATCGCCTGGGGGAGTCAGATTCGGTCATATGTCTTTCAACCCTATCAGATGGTTAAAGACCATCGGACCAATTATGAATCCGGCAATGTCTCCTCTGTGATGGACGGTGCGTTAGATCCCTTTATTGATGCCTATTTAAAGGAACAATCTTCACAAACCAGATCCGCTTGATGCCCGCGCCCACCATTCTCAACACCCACACCCAAGACCTAGAGAAACCCGGCCAACACGATCAATTGAAATCCTGACAAATATGGATGACATCAACGACCAGCAACTTCAGCGTCAAGAAAAACTCAAGACGCTTCGAGACCTCGGCATCTCCCCATTTGGCAGTCGGTATGATGTCACCCATACGGTTCAGGATCTGCTCTCGTCCTACGGATCACAGACCAAGGCGGAACTGGAGGAAAACCTGGTTCCCTGTCGAATTGCCGGAAGGATTGTGGCGTTACGGCGATTTGGCAAAGCTGCGTTTGCCGCCCTTCAAGACGCAGGAGAGCGAATCCAGGTATATTTAAAACGTGACCTGCTCGGGGCCGAGTCGTATCAGCTTTGTCAGGAATTAGATCTCGGTGATTGGATTGGAGTTGACGGACGTCTATTCCGGACCAAAACTGATGAATTGACGGTTGAAGTCCAGTCTCTCACGTTTCTGGCGAAGGGACTTCGTCCGTTACCTGAAAAGTGGCATGGGTTGACGGACATCGAAACCCGATACCGTCAACGCTACGTTGATCTCATCGCCAATCCAAATATTCACCGTATTTTTCACATGCGGAGCAAGATTATTTCTGGAATTCGATCGTTCCTCACCTCGCGTGGGTTTTTGGAGGTCGAAACGCCCATGATGCAACCCATTCCCGGTGGTGCCACTGCCCGTCCGTTTGTCACTCACCACAACTCGTTGAACGCCGATCTCTATCTTCGAATTGCTCCTGAACTGTATTTAAAACGTTTGATCGTCGGTGGGTTTCGTCGAGTGTTCGAAATCAATCGAAATTTTCGAAACGAAGGCATCTCGACTATTCACAATCCTGAATTCACGATGCTGGAATTCTATCAAGCGTATGCGGACTACCAGGATCTCATGGCCTTGACGGAAGAACTGTTTACCCAACTCGCACAAGACATATGCGGGCAATTACAATTGGAATATCAGGGGGAATCCATTGATCTCACTCCACCCTGGCAGCGCATGGCCTATCTGGATGCCGTAGTGAAGGTCAACGGGTTGGATGCCGGCATTCTGACTGATCTGGGCAAAGCGGTAGAGGCCGCCAATCAATTACAGGTTGAGGTCGACTCCAAGGCCGGGTTGATCCCCGTACTGGTTCAACTATTTGAAGCGACGGTGGAGCCCACCTTGATCCAGCCGACTTTCATTACCGACTTTCCTCTTGCCATATCCCCGCTTGCGAAGCGAAAGGAATCGAATCCCGATTTGACCGACCGGTTTGAATTATTTATTGGTGGCCGGGAATTGGCGAATGGATTCTCCGAATTGAACGATCCTATTGATCAGCGGGGACGATTCGAGAAGCAGGATGCTCAACGAGCGGCTGGGGACGAGGAGGCGCACTATTTAGATGAGGACTTTGTCCGGGCATTGGAATACGGCATGCCTCCCACAGCGGGAGAAGGAATTGGCATTGACCGGCTGGTCATGCTGCTCACGAATCAAAGTTCCATCCGCGACGTGATTTTGTTTCCACAACTACGCCCGGAAAAACCCTAGCAAGATGTTGAACACGACCAGTAGTGAATGGTTTCAGGTTTTAAGTTTAAAAGCAGGAAACTAGGTTTTTGGTACCCAAACGATTTCTTTCCTTCAACCCAACTCGTTGGACATTTTCAGACTGTTAAAGGATTGAGAGTGAATCTTCCTTTCGAAGTATTTGTTGGCCTCCGCTACCTTCGCGCCAAACGACGTCAGCGTACGATCTCGTTGAATACCTTCATCTCCATTACCGGCATTACTCTTGGGGTCGCCGCATTAATTGGAACCCTTGGGATCATGACGGGGTTTAAAGAAGATATGCAGGCGAAAATTTTAGGAACCCGGGCCCACGCCATCATTCAAGAGCGGGGGTATTCAGGCATGAGCGATTACGAGGTCGTTGTTCAAAAAACCGAAACGGTTCCAGGTGTCCTTGCCGCTGCACCTTATATTCTTAAGCAGGTGCTATTAAGTTCGAAAACTGGAGATAGGGGAGTGGTGTTGCGCGGAATTGACCCACTGAGAGAGGAAAGTGTGACCGAACTCGCGACCAATTTAAAATATGGGAATATGGCAGACCTTGAAAACCCGCCCCAAAGCCTTCAAATGGACTCCCAAAACCATGGTGGCAGTGAAAAACCAAAATCCACTCGTCCAAAACCCGGAATTTTTCTGGGAAAACAATTGGCCCTGCAACTTGGTGTGTTCGTCGGGGATATCGTGAATGTGGTTTCACCTGTAGGAAAAAAAATTAATTTGATGGCCATGACACCCAAAATTCGACCATTCCTGGTTACAGGAGTCGTTGAAACGGGGATGTATGAATATGATGCAAACTTTGCCTATATTTCTTTGGGGGAAGCCCAAAAGTTTTTCAATCTTGGTCAGACCGTTTCGGGTGTTCAGTTGAAAGTGGAGGACGTCTTTTCGGCTGATAAAGTGGCCGAACGAACCCAGGCCATCTTAGGGCCTGGCTATTTTGCTTTCGATTGGATGGCCCAAAATCGGAATTTGTTTTCGGCATTAAAGATGGAAAAGTTCATGATGTTTTGCCTGCTCCTCTTCATTACGGTCGTGGCAGCATTCAATATCGTTGGAACCCTCGCCATGATCGTAACCGAGAAACAACGTGAGATCGCTATCCTAAAAACCATTGGGGCCACGCCCAAAGCCATCATGAGAATTTTCATGTTGAATGGTGTGGTCATTGGTCTTACGGGAACGATCATCGGTATCCCCTTGGGCTATGCGGCTCTCTGGGCTATTCAAACATTTTATACCTTCGATCCGACGGTCTATTACATTTCTCAGATTCCCGTCCATGTCAAATCAGCTGACGTGTTGCTGGTTTCTATGGCTGCAATCTTAATCAGTTTCGCTGCGACCCTCTATCCATCTTGGCAGGCCGCCCGATTACAACCGGTCAGTGCACTTCGCTATGAATAATCCAGCCTCAGGGCTTGGGGCAAAACAGGACCCGTTGATCCAGATCACCGATCTGCATAAATCGTTTCAATTGGGTAACCAGCACGTCGAGGTCCTGCGTGGCGTGAATTTGAATATCCATAGTGGAGAAATGATTGCGGTTGTGGGTGCATCAGGTGCTGGGAAAAGCACCCTTCTCCACATCATGGGAACCTTGGACCGACCGACAAAGGGAACAATTCTGCATGGAGGAAAGAATCTCCAGGACCTATCAGAGCCATCCCTTGCCGCATTCAGGAATCGTCGGATCGGGTTTGTTTTTCAGTTTCATCATCTCCTGCCAGAATTTACCGCGCTGGAAAATACTTACCTTCCCGCTCTGATTCAAAAACAACCAAAACCTCAAGCCATCGATGAAGCCCAACGCCTCCTCTCCGAGGTCGGGCTCTCGCATCGGTATCACCATAAACCGGGAGAGTTATCCGGCGGAGAACAGCAACGTGTGGCGGTAGCCCGTGCCCTGATTCGACGGCCAGAGTTGGTCTTGGCCGATGAACCGACCGGAAACCTGGATACTCATACCGGGGAATCCCTCTTCGAATTGCTCAAAACCCTCAACCAAAAACATTCCATTGCCTTCGTGATCGTCACACATAACGAAAAACTCTCCGCACAGGCGGATCGGATCATTCATCTGGAGGATGGTCTTATCACTCAAGATCGACAAATTGGGGAATTATAAAGAGGGTTTCGGGTTTCGGGTTTCGCGTTTCGGGGAAACTAAAGAAGGGTCGGAGTACGAGTTCAAAGTCAAAAATTTTTGGGTTTTTCAACCCGAAACCTTAAACACAAAACTCGAAACCGAGATTCTTTTTGCTTAAATTAGCAAAAAGAGGTCGCCTTATTTGGCAGCTGTGATTCGAACTTTAATGACATCAAAGGTGGCTTTGGGGACCACTTGCTTGGCGACGAGTTCCCCCCGTAAACGATAAGGACGGTTTTCCACCACGTCTTGTGCCATTTCTTTAGTGAGCCCCAGAAACAGCACAAGATCATTCACACTAGCCGTATTGATGTTGACAGGAGCCACCTTTTCCTTTTTGGGAGGTGTTTTCGCCACAACTTTTGGGGGTGGGGTTGGTCTCGATTTAGGCGGAATTGCCCTTGCCCGAGCCTTGGGTCGGGCTTTTTGAGGAGGGGGAGATGAGAGTCGCGGATTTGCCCGAGAGGATAGTTTGGCCGCTTTTTTCTGTCTCGCTTCCTTTAATTCTTTTTGATAGCGAATGACGGTATCTTTCAGAGCCTTCGCCTGCCCTTTGAGTTTTCGGTATTCACCGGTTACCGTTCGAAGTTTGGCTGCCAACAGTTGTTTCTCTTGATTTAACTCCTTTTCCCGAGATTCGAGCAGCGCCTTTTCGTTTTGACCTCCTTCCTTGATACGCTGAACCTCGGATGTCAACACTTCTAAGTCCCTTGACATCTTCTCATTCGAACCCTTGAGATTCTTGATCTGGTTCTCCAGGGCATCGCGATGCATACGGCTTTTCTCCAACTCAGCTTTGGCAGATTCCATGTCCGAGATAGCCGCGTCATACTTTTTCTTCGAGACCATGCAGCCCGGCAAGACCAAGGCACAGAGCACGACAAGCGATACCCAGATCTTCATGAGTTCCCTCCTGTTGCGATCAATCTCAAATTTCATATCTCACATCTCAAAACAAAAAATTCATAAATCTCAGATTTCAAATCTCAAATTATTTCTTTAAATCTGAAATCTCACTTTTCATATCTCAAAATGGGGATCTGAGATGTGAGATTTGAAATCTGAGATTCGTTCCCCCACCTGCATGCTATTGCAATGAGATTTAGAGCGTCAAGACGGGCTAGCCCAGGTCATATAAGTGAGGTTTTCGATCCTTCCAGAGGTCGTTGTATGGATTCAAGGATTTCCGACGGGCTTCCTGAACGTCGATGTCACACAAGATGAGTTCAGGGTGATCTGGCGATGCCCGGTGAAGGACTTCCCCAAGCGGGGAAACAACTTCGCTCTTTCCAATAAATCGAAGAGGAGGTTTCTGGCCCCGCTCTTCCTCACCAATTCGATTCGCCGTGACGGCATAGATCCTGTTCTCCAAGCAACGGGTTACCATGGCATCCGGGCAATGAGGAAGCACGAGATTTGACGGATGACAAAGGATATCCGCACCCTTGAGGGCCAAGGTTCGAGCCGACTCCGGATAATACCAATCAAAGCAGATGAGAATACCAATTCGTGCCAAACCAATATCCCATATTGGGAAACCGGTATCCCCCGGAGAAAACAATACGGTCTCTTCAAAAAACAAATGCGTTTTGCGGTAAACCCCCAGAAATCCCTGAGGGCCGACAAGAATCGCAGAATTAAACAATTGAGTATTTTGCCGCTCAGGGAGTCCGGCCACGATGTACATGTTGCGTGATCGGGCCAACTCCGACAACCGAATGGTGGTCGGCCCATCCGGGACAGGCTCAGATAAGCTGAGGACCTCCTCTCTCGAAATAAATTGGTAGCCGGTCATGGCCAATTCGGGCAAAACAAGAAGATCGCACTCGATGGACTCAATTTGACGCCCTACCCTATCAAGGTTGGTTTTGACTTCGCCAAATACCGGTGCAAATTGATACAATCCGACTTTCATCATCCAAGTCCCGGGATAAAAAAAGCGGGTAGGACGACCCTACCCGCTTGTTTAGCCCTTATTTCGATCGTAATTATTAATTGACCTCTTTCATATGCATAACGGCACTCTTCGCGTGTTTGGTCCCCTCTTCGGCATGACCCTTCTTTCCATGCATAATCGCTTCCTGTAGTTCGCTCACCCCTTCATCTAAATGAGGATTATTCACTTCCTTCTGGGCCGCTTGGGCATGCATCAGCGCTTCTTCGGCATGTTCAACAAGAGCATCAGCATGTCCCATCCCGCCATGCTTGGCCGCTCCTTGCGCGTGGGCAATGGCCTCATCAACATGCGGATTGCCTGCCAGGACCGGAGAGGTACACAGGACCATAATTACTCCCGAGAGAAGGATACTTGCCAACAAAGCCGTATGAATTCTCATTCGATGCATTCGCAACCTCCTTGGTTATTAAATGATTAACGTCGACCTGAACGCCCCCAAAAAAACCTTTTATATCCTCGCATGGCTACGTCTGAAGATCAAGATGGTTTGACTTCGGTCGGATTCGTCACCTTATACAGTAATTTCACATCCTTTTCGGCCGGAGCCGCAAAATCCCGACTCCATTCCCACCAGGACCCCGGATAGGTTCTAACCCTGTCGTATCCGATAAATCTCAGCAGAAAATACAGCCAAGCCGATCTGACTCCACCTAAGCAATAGGTAATTATTTCTTGTTTTTCGTGGAGTCCATTGTCCTCAAATATCTTTCTTATCGCCTCCGGGTCCTTCACCGTGGCATCGGGATTGAGAAAACCGTTCCATGGAATATTAATGGCGGATGGAATATGGCCGGCCCGGGGAAGACCCTCGATCTCTTTACCGGCATATTCCTCGACACTTCGGGCATCGATAAGGAGGGTATCGGGATGAGCCTGTTTGACTATTTTTTTCAAGTCGTCCTTCTTCACCATCACTTCCGGGCATATGGAAGCCCGAAAGTTCCCGGGCTTGGCCTGAATAGGCTTATGCTCATAGGGCCGATGCTCTTGAACCCATTTCACCCACCCTCCATCCACAATACGCACGCTTTGGTGCCCCAAATATTGAAGCATCCAAAACATTCTCCCTTCATCTCCCCAATTATCAAAAGGATTCGAATAGATCACGATGTCACTCGTATTGTTGATTCCCAGAGACTGAAGGCGCTGCTCGATGCGCGAGACATCAGGATCCAGCAGTCCCTTCGCCACCGCGGAGGGATCACTATATTCATGCCACGTGGAATGGACGGCGCCCGGGATATGCGAGGAATAGGCCGCAGCTCCTCTCACATCAATAATCACCAAATCTTCGCGACCCAAATTTTGTGCTAATGTTTCGGTATCGATCAAATAATCCTGAACCATTACTGTCTCCTCATACAAAAATCTTTGTTAACCCACCGGACTGGGTTCCATTTCCTTGGCACAACCCACGCGCGGATCAAGGGGTTGGTCCTGCAAGGCCACAGAAAGGGATTCATCCAGTGGAAAGTTTCGTTCATAAATCGTGAACACATAGGGATCTTTGGCGGTCAATTCATACTTCTCTCGAAGCATTTCATGCTGGTCATCAGTCAAGATATGATACCGAATCCGGGTTTGAACTTTCCAATTTCTGGCGTCTTCGGGAACGTCAAAAGTGAATTCGTAATCCCGGCTGGCCAGCGGCAAGAGCCGATTATCATACACTTCCCATATCACCGGCTGCCAGAGGATCCATCGCCCCATCGTATCGGCCTGCTGCCGAATCACTCTCTGCTCCTCATCCTTGACTAAGAATTCGACGGTAAAATGCCGATCAGGATCGCCGGTTGGAATCTTATGGCCAGCCCCCGCATTGATGAGCGTGAGAGTAAACGTCACCCGCTCACCGGGTTGGGGCCGTGGTGGATCAGCAATGACCTGAACGGCTATCGCTCGTTTAATCATATCCGGATCGTGCCCTCCTCTCCACAGATGACGACGCCCCGATCGAATGGGGCCACCCTGAGCCACTGGCCGTGTCACCTCGGGCATATGACAACTCTGACAGATCATACCCTTTTCTTTCATAAAGAATTCCCCCTCATACTCGGCATAGGTGCCACAGGGCCCGACATTATAAAACTGGAACGGCCCTGACACGACATTATGACACCGATAACAGATCTGTTTGGTCCGGAACTTTGGATCAAACTGGACCGGATGAGGAGCAGCCGAATCATCGTACGGACCATAAATGACCCCATCTTTCACATGACACACCGCACAGGTCACTCCTTCTTTTTGGTATTCAGGGTCATAATTCATATTGGGAATTTGAACGGCCCGTTCAACTCGACCCCGGGGAATTTCCTGAATCAGAGTCGGCTGTTGATTTTCCAGAGGTGTATGACAATTTAAACACACCCAAATATTGCCATCTTTTTTCCAATAGGCTTGAAAGAAAGGATCCTCGTAGGCATGCGCATGAATACTGGACTTCCACTCCTCATAAATCTCTTTATGACATCGTCCGCATTCCTTGGCTTTCAAACTGGTTAACCCATCCGGAACTTTTTGATAGGGAATGGCTCGGGCATAGTCGTCCCGCAATCCAAAAATGACCGTGGGTCGAAGTTCAGTGTAAAACAGATACACGGCCACCGCGCCAAGGCAAATGAGAAGAATAACCACGCTACCCAGTCGTCTCCGCTTTTGATCCATGATTTACGCTTCCAACAGTCCTACAATATGGCGGTTGACTGAGGCGGCCAGCCCTTGCAGGTGGTAACCTCCCTCAAGACAGGATATCACTCTTCCTGATGCGTGGCGTTTGGCAATATCGGTGACTATCCTGGTGAGTGACCCGTAGCCCTCTTCCGTTAAATTCATGCTGGCTAAGGGATCATCCCGATGCGCATCGAAGCCGGCCGAGACAAGAACCAACTCCGGCTTAAATGCCTCTGCGGCCGGGACTAATTCATTTTGAAACACCTCGCAATATTCCTCATCCCCCTCACCACCAGACATCGGAATATTGATCGTCAGCCCTTTCCCATCCCCACGTCCTCTTTCCGAGGAATGGCCGGTTCCAGGATAGTGGGGATATTGATGGGTACTAAAAAATAATACGGTTGGGTCTTCATCAAATGTATGTTGGGTGCCGTTTCCATGGTGCACATCCCAATCTACAATGAGGACTCGTCCCAGTCCGTGATGTTTCTGGGCATACCGGGCCGCAATCGCAACATTATTGAAAAAACAAAAACCCATGGCCCGGTTGGTTTCGGCATGATGTCCCGGAGGGCGAAGGGCACAAAAAACCTGGTCGACCTGTTGATTCATGACCGCATCCACCGCCTTGATAGCCCCACCGGCGGCCAAATAGGCAGCATGTAAGGTCCCGGGGGACATAGTCGTATCAGGATCCAGGGAAGTATAACCGGAAATTGGAGCGCGACTTTCGAGGCTATCAATATAAGATCTCGTATGCACTTCGGCAATCCAATCCTTTGACGCCAATTGGGGCTCAAGCAGGACCAGCCGATCTACCGTTTTTGTGGATTGGAGGTGAGATTGAATAGCCCTGAGCCGGTCGGGCGATTCCGGATGCCCGGCCCCCATCTCATGGCCTAGAAACCCAGGATGGAATACAAACCCTACACGACCCATGGTTCGGGGACTAAGAACCCACTATGTAAAAGAATTTCAAGTTTCACGTTTCAGGTTTCAGGAAAAAAGAAGTTTCGGGTTCCGGGTATCATGTCGTGGAGCAATTCACTCTTAGATTCCTTCGACTCTGCGGTTGCGTTTTAGCCATTCGATGCTAGCATAGGCCACCTGGTTAGACAACGGGAATGACAACATGATAGCCTGCAAAATTGTTTCCCCATTCGATGGATTCCCCTTTATAAGGACAACAGATGCCAGATCCAAAAATAGAACAATTTAAAAAAGTGCTAAAGATTGACCCTAACGATGAAACCCTCTGGTTTGGGCTGGGAAAGGCCTACATGGGCGAGGAAAATTGGCCGGAAGCCATTTCAGCCTTGGAGAATTGCGTTCAAGTTAAACCAACATACTCAGCAGCCTTTTTTGCACTGGCACAGTCACTTCAGAGTAATAACGAAATCGAGAAGTGCCGGGAAGTGTGCGCGAAAGGCATTGAGATTGCCAAAACAAATGGGGACCTCCTGGTTATTAAGAACCTAGAAGAATTGCAGGCCTCCCTGCCGTAAGATCTCACATTTCAAATCTCATATCTCAAATGTAAATCCAAAAATTTCAGGATTCACTTTTCAGATCTCAACCTTACCATCTGAAATGTGAGATCTGAGATTTGAGATCCTATAAGGTGGTTTTCAAGGCCTGAACTTCCCGATGACTCAGTGCATACGTGGCAAAGTCATTGACCACCAATAATCGGATACGCGGCAAAGCGACATCCGCTCCTGACCGAGTCACCCAATGTGTCTGACTCAGTCGAACATTGGATCGAGATACCTCAGCGGGAACATTCCAGCACGTTAAGAGGACCCCACTCAATTGAGGTATGCCGGCAAGAGTCGTTGTCAGCATACCCGCCACCCGTTGGAGATCGAGTTTTCCCTCTAGGACGGGCCCTCCTTCTACTAATTCATCCTTTGGTATCGTGACGGCCAACAGGACCGGTGCGCAATACCGACTCAACTGTCTGGACTTTTCTGCCATCCTCGCCAGCAATCGACGGACAAATGCCTCCTGGCGGATATCTCCTGCCGGACATCCATCTGCCAGGTCCAATCCGGGACCTGGTCTCCCCGAACGCCGCGCGGAAGGATTCGGAATAATGGCCGTGATTTCAACAAAAAGACGGGTGGTGTCCAGCCAACATTCAAGATCAGCAGTCCTCGCATCAGATTCCTGAAGAAAGGCAATAGTGAATCCTGCTTTCGTTAAGGAATGCGCCACCTCTACCTCCGCCTGGGCGGGCTCTGATACCCCTCGTTTTTGACGTTCGAATTGTTCGCGTAACTCGGCCAACCGGGTACGACTCTCTTCATCATGGCAAAGGTCGTACAACTGATGCCATCGAGCCCCAAACTCCTGAATACGTTTTTTTAATTTTTTTCTCCTGACTTGCTGGAGCGTGGTTTCTTTATGCGGTGGAGCATTCGGAGTAGACATCTTTGGCAGACCATTTTTCATGAAGGTCGGTCCCTTTTGAAACATTACACTTTCTCTTTGCTACAGACTTCACAAAAGTGTAGCAGATCAATGTTCCCGCCAGTCAGAATGACCCCCACCCGTTTCCCTTTCAAAGCTGGTTCGCCACGGAGGATAGGGGCCAGTGCCACCGCACTCGAGGGTTCGATAACAATTTTCAATCGCTCAAAGGCTACATGCATGGCCTGGACAATTTCGTGTTCCTCCACGACAAACACCCCTTCGAGATGTTGTCGTAGAATGGCCAAAGTTAATTCCCCCAGGCTGGTGCGTAACCCTTCTGCAATGGTATCCCTCCTTTCGGGGATCACAATTCGATTCTCCTGAATTGAGCACATCGCGTCTAAAGCCCATGCCGGTTCACATGCGTAGACTTGTATGGCCGGATTTCGACCGTGGGCGGCCAGACATGTTCCGGAAAGGAGGCCTCCTCCTCCGACAGGACCCAGGATGACATCTAAATCAGGCTGAGAGTCCAACAATTCCAGGGTCGCCGTGCCCTGGCCCGCTATGACATGTGGATCATTAAAGGCATGGACGAATCGGCCGTTGGTTTGCTCCATCAGATCATGAACCATTTGCTCCCCTTCGTCCCCTGAGGCCGCCTGATGGACGGTGGCCCCATAGCCTTGAACAGCTGAAAGTTTGAGAGGATTGACCGGAACGGGCATCACAATGATGGCCTGAAGTCCCCGCAATCGGCATGAAAGTGCCACTCCCTGTGCATGGTTACCGGAAGAAAGCGCGATGACCGGTCGCCCGGCTTCAGTCTGTTTAATCCGGGCAATCGCGTTGTAGGCCCCCCGAAATTTGAAGGCTCCAACCCGTTGAAAATTCTCACACTTTAGAAAAATTGTCGCGGCGGAACTGGAATTAACATATTGAGAGGTCAATACCGGGGTGCGATGCACGACACCTTTGAGAATATTTTGAGCCTGAAGGACATCGGAATAGGTCATGTCAGCCATGGGTCCCCTCGTTTCAATACCCCCGCGGCTTAACCAGCTCTAAGAATTTCCACCCGACGGGTTCCGCCTATGTATGAAGGTGAGGAATGGGCTCTCTGTGCGGACTGGTTTAATTCTTTAAGGGCGAATGCCTGTAGGAGAAAAAAATAGTCGGATAAGGAAAAGGATACAATCCGCCAAGAACCAGTCCATTAAGACCCGATATCTTGAGGGTCATTTCCTCCCCTCCTCTATGGGAGGTTTCAAGTGAGGGGCGGACGTTGATTGCCTAACAATTCCCCGTTTCACCATCCAGGCGACTTCCGCTACGCGTTTTCCCAATGCCCGCGCATCGGCCAGTTCATGTTCGTCAATTCCCGGACTCATCCCCTCCGAAGTGGCCGAAGCGCCAAAGGCCCCACTCTCACTCACCACAATCATTTGATTCCCCAACATGGCGGCCAGAATCGTCAGCATGGTCACTTCCTTGCCACTGGATTTCTGTCCACCCGTCGTGAAAGCGGCCCCCACCTTATTACGCATTTTAAATTCGGGGTACACCCCGAATTTAAATTGCCAATTATCAAAAAAGGTTTTCACCTCACCGGACATATTAGCCCAATACACTGGAGATCCTACCACGATGGCATCGCTACCAAACAATTGGTCCGCCGTGACCTCTCCCACCCGTTTCATCTCTACGACGGTTCCGGGTACAGATTGGGCACCTTCAACGACACCTTGAGCCATTTTTTCAGTGTTGCCGGTCAAAGAATGATACGCAACCAACACCTTGACGGAGAGTTCCTTATCACCATTCCCCTCCGTTTGTGCATGGCCCGCACAAACCATACCCAGGGAAAGGCAATAAACAAGAATGGAAAGTCGCAATGGGACCATCATCGAGAAAGGTTTTGGAAGGATGAAACCAGAATTAGAATCGATCGAGAGAAATGGAGATATTTAGATCATTCGTTTAACCGACATGCGCAGACAGAAATGCTTGGCACTGTGTTTTTTGTCCTTAGCTCACAAAGCCAGATTTTCGGAAACCACCATACCAATACGATGAGCCCAGCTATGGAGAAGTTTTGGCATCTTGGAGGGTGACCTTAAAATTTTAAGCCTCAGTGACGCTCGACTTCCTCTTCCATATGCTCCTCAACAGAGACATGCGTTAAGGTTCCGCGGTATTCACACCTATGACACCGTACCCTCCACTCCTCAATCCAACGCTCCTGCACAAAGGTCTGATTGCATTTTGGGCAAACAAAGACCCCCTTCACATAATGGACGTTTCTTTTGTGCTTCATCGCGAAAATCCTCCCGAAGTAATTACAATAACAAGGCCTTAGCCTGCCATAGCCTTTTTTCAATTGCAACCAGATAAAATGTCCCAAAATGACGATTCAAAATCCGCTAGGGGGGCCCGACGATTTTGGGGTTCGGAATCGACTCCCAAGTTTCGGATTTCAGGGCTTTTTGGTCCCCCCCCGGAGACGTTTTCGGGGGAATAATTCGGTATGAATCCGTTTGAGGCGAGCTTGTTCGACATGGGTATAGATTTGGGTGGTGGTAATGCTGGAATGTCCAAGCATCATTTGGACGGATCGAAGATCGGCCCCATGTTCTAGGAGGTGGGTGGCAAAGGAGTGCCTGAGCATGTGCGGAGAAATGGATTTGGTAATGCCAGCCCGTTGTGCCCTTCCTTGCAAGACTTTCCAGAACCCCTGCCTGGTGAATGACCGGCCTAATCTGGTTACAAATAACGATTGAGACACTTTTTTCTTGAGGAAAGCAGGACGGGCATCTCTTAGATACCGCGACAACACATTTCGGGACTGGTCCCCTATGGGAACCACTCGCTGCTTGTCACGTTTGCCGGTAGCCAGGACATACCCAATTTCCAGATTGAGATGAGCGAGCTCCAGACCGATCAACTCCGATACCCTCAACCCCGTTGCATAGAGCAATTCCACCATGGCCGAATCACGAAGATCTTCAGGCCCTTGAGTAATCGGGAGTTCCAGAAGATTGGTGACCTCGGCTTCGGACAAGACTTTGGGAAGACGCATCCATCGTTTGGGTGAACTGGTCAGGGGAGAAAAAATTCCCGGATTTTCCTGTTCGATCCCGTGAAACCGGTAAAACCCGCGAACGGCAGCCAGACATCGTGAGACCGATGAAGGGGAAAGGCCGGTAGTTTTGAGGTACGCAAGAAATCCTTGAAGAAGCTCTTTCGAAATGCCGAGGGGATTGTCTTTTCCTTTGTGTTTTAGGAAACGCGCGAGTTTTTGTAAGTCCCGCCGGTATGCCGCTAAAGTATTTTGGGCAAGCCCTCCCTCTACCCGCAGAGAAGTAAGATACTGATCAACGTGAGAGTCCAACTTCAATTCCATGTTTAAGGTTCAAAGCCCACGATTCACAATGAGCAGACTAGCATCTCGACATGGGAGCTTCCACTTTGAACCCTGACCCATTCCTATATCCTGGGAAATTAGCCAGGTTCACATAACATCATGAATAACAGTATGCTATACTTGTGACAGTTATTCTCCAACCACCGGGTACCATTCATTTGCTTTTTTCGGATCAAATTCTTAGCCTCTGGACTAAGAGGCGCGACCTCGCTTTTTTACGACGGACAAGGACACGTGTTCGATTTTCCTGACTGCGTGTCACATCTCAACCTCCATCTCGTATTGAGTTCCCCTCCATGATCCTTTTTCTTTGGTTGCTCATTGCCGTATTGTTTTTCGGGACGGATCCTGTTTTCTCGCAGAGCATGGTTCCGTCCCCTGCTCTTCCCGCGACTGATGTATCACCGGCGACATCAGACCGGGTCCTTTTAGACAACGCCAAAAGACTGTTCGAATCCCAACAATTAGATGAAGCCCTAGCTGCTCTTGAGGAATTTATTGAGCAGGGACCGCCTCCGGCCCAGCTCCAGGAAGCCTATTTTCTCAGGGCTGCGGCTTTACACATGAACAGTCGGGAACAGGAAGCGGCTTCCTCCCTGGAACAATTACTCGACGAGTTTCCAAATTCGCATCTTGCCAATGAGGCTCGTCTCCTCCTAGCTGAATTGTACGTGACGCTCAAGGAACCCGAGCGAGCCACCCGCATGTTGGCCCACGTCCTGAATGTTTCTTCAGAACCTACGGTGCGACGGGATGCGCTTCGACAACTGCGAGAAGTTCAGCTTGCAAAAGGAGACGCGTTGAAGGCCGTTGATTCGGCCCTCGAAGAAATGGCCCTGGCGGGACATGCCGAGCGATTGGAGCTTAAATCAGTGATCCAGGAACTCATCCTTCAACAGCTCGACGAACCATCCCTTGAAGAGCTTATTGAAACGTATCCCAATCAATATCCCGGAGATTTGGCCACCATCCGACTCATAGAACTCCACACCGCACAGGGCGATGAAGTATTGGCAGAACGCGACATTCGTTCATTTGTAAAGCAATTTCCTCATCATCCCTATGCCCAAACGGCTATGGCTCTGCTCCAGTCATTTATCAGCAAAACAAAAGTTTTTCCACATGTCCTGGCAGCCTTTTTACCCTTTTCCGGAGCCATGAAAACGTTTGGAATTGACTCTCTCAACGGCATTCGCATGGCCTTAGAGGATAGTAAAACCCAATACGGTCTGAGTTCAGTTGGACTGGTCGTCAAGGATACGGCCTCAAGCCCTTCTCCCTTGCGACATGAGTTCGCTCAAACCATCCAGGAATATCACCCTATCGCCATCATTGGCCCCTTATTGTCCCGTGAAATTCAAATGGTGGCTAATTTTGCCGATGAACATCAAATTCCTATAGTCACGCCCTCAGCCACCCTGTTGAATGTCCGACAGTTTGGATCCTATTGGTTCAGTACCGCTCTGACATCTTCTTTACAGGCTTACCAGCTTGTCCAGTATGCCATGCGGCAACTTCAGTTCAAACGTTTCTGCATCATTCACCCTCAAACCACCTATGGGCGAGAATTCAGTTATTTATTTTCTCAGGCCGTCGAAGAAGCAGGTGGGGAAATTATCGCCGTAGAAAACTATACCGAAGATGAAACCGACATCTCCCCACAAATTCTCCGCCTCAAGCAAATAGATTTAGCCAAATATGGCAAAATGGAAACGATTGGATCGCTGAGGGCCAAGAAATTACTGGAAGAGGCGGAATCGGTGGAGAACATAGACCCGTTGGAGCCTTTGGCGCCCTTGGAGCCCATCGTACCAGTTGAACCAGAGGACACCGAAGAGACAAGCATCGATTTGGACCAGCCCGTCTATGTTCCCGGCTTTGATGCCGTATTTCTTCCCGGTAAGCCGGTACATGTAGCTTCGATTTCGGCTCAATTGGCCTTCCATGACATCAATGTGACGCTCCTCGGTCCAAACAGTTGGCACAATTCGGAACTGTTTCGTTGGGCGAGAGATGGCATTGAAGGCGGGATCTTCACCGATGGTGTGTTTTTAGAAAGTCCCGATCCAAGCGTCCAAGATTTTGCACGGCGGTACAAGACCCGTTTTGGTGCTGAACCCTCAATTTTTTCCGTTCAAGCCTATGATGCCGCCTTAGTCATATTAGATACTATTCGAAAAGGGGCAGGATCAGGGCGGGAAATTCGAGAGCAACTGGTGAGGCGTCATGACATCCCGGCCCTAAGCGGAATGGCCTCCTTTGGCTCGGATGGAATCCTTCACCGGAAAATCTATATAATCCAAGTGACGAACGGAAAATTTATTCGAATCGATTAGCCCATGGATG
>CAZGFD010000020.1:0-69696 GCA_964525045.1 uncultured Nitrospiraceae bacterium
ATGGCAAGAAATTCGTATTAATACCCATTGACATTAATCACAGTTGCTCACCCGGCTGTTGAGGATTGCTTAGACACCCAACATTGCTAGGCCCCCCGACTTGACGGTTGGAGATACCGTGGCCATATTCATGTATAATGACACCGCTGTCGAGGCCTGCATCCCGCCGCGGATTGGTTTGGTCGAAAATAAACATCTGCATCAGGGGCGGATTACCTTCCGGTTCCGTCATGAAACTCGCGTTATTTAAACCAAAATCGTCTTGTGCCCTTGCAACAACGGCATCGCCCCCGCCCCCCCCACGGCCGAAGTTGTTGACCTGAAAGTTTCCTGCTTGCTCATCGAACCCATAATGGTACTGAATATCGTGCACAATATTGTTCCAAAAAAAGAGGTTCGCCACCACAGCTTCGGCGTAACTCCTGGGATCTTGGTTTAGGTTAAGTGGAAAGTCGCAGTTCAGTTGGGCCCCGCAGCTCGGTTCACTGTTATTATTCCCGTCTTGGAAGGCATGGACGTTGTTGCCGCGCATAATGGTGTATTGAGCAATTCCAGTATCGTGCCAACCAAGTGGAGACGCGATGGGGTCGGCTGGATTCACCACGATTTGTCTCCCACTGCTGTGGTTCGGGCTTTCCGCCGGCAAGGGGTATACGTTATAGGAGTCCTGAGCTACCCAGTCGAATCTTGTAAACACCCGACCACCATCCTCGGCTGGGGGTCCGAACTCTGCATCAACGGTCATGTCATAAACATGCTGGCCATCCAGGCTATGAATTTGAAACCGCCACACAAGATGAAGCTCATGGCCTACCGGCAACCACATGAGCTCGGCCTGAATGGTTTTCTTGGAAATTTGATTGCCAAACAGGGGCGTGAGGCGCTGAATTCCCAACGGATCACCCAATTGACGCGGTGGGGCATCTAGCTGAAGGTTCAAATGCCGGGCAGCGGAGGAAATGGCCTGCACCGCGGTGATTCCTGCAAACAGAGGTTTCAGCGATACCCGGAGGTTGGGCATGAACGCATTCGTGATGCTTAAGATACGACCGTCTCTGTTGACGTGGATCTGTAATTGCCCGTTGTAGACAGGAATGCCTTGGTGCTTTTGCCTGAGATAGACGTGGGTGGTTCCCGTGGTGGACGATTCCACGAGGTCAGTGATCTCAAACTCATCAACATCACCCCGCTTCAGTCCCAATAGATCAAAATTGGTTCGCACAAACTCCAACGCAATGTCGGTCGGGTCGCCCCCATGTGGATCCGACAGGTAGCCCGTAGGATTCGAGAGGGTTCGTGTCACTCCTGAATTCGGATCGAAAGTCTCTTTCATAGAGTCGTCCAAGCCTTGTCGGAGCCGGTCTAAGGCTTGTCGTTGGATCTGGCTAGGTTGGACATGTCGATCGCGAACTTGAGGGAGGGTCAGCCGAAGGTCGAAATTCGAACTACGCTCTTGAGGTGATCCCGCCCATACAGAAATGCCCGCAGAAGCGATGGCCAGTATAATGAGAACGCACAACAAAATCCTCCCCAAGGGGCGGCAGATGCCTGGTGACCATTGAGGGCATGGAGGAAAATGCATGACGCGATGGCGGGGCCAGAATGTCGATTCCATAAGACCTTCCGCTTAGGGAGAAAGAACATTTATACCGACTACAGTATAAGGATAATATCGTACATTATTGTACGCCTGTCTGTTTCCTCAAAACAACACCTCAGCAGGTATATTAAGAGGATCGCATGACTTTCCACAGCTATCAAGACGCTTTCTTTTGGAATCCAGAGCTTCAGCTTGGTGCCGCAAGGGCCTCAAAAACCCTCCATATTGTTTTTCATCTCAAAACTTATATAATACTATGGTAAGCGGCGCTTACCTCGAAAATCGACGACCTTTATTTATATTTCCTGTGGGGCGGCGATCCCCACCTGAGCTAAAGTGGTCTTATCCAAAAATGAGGCGTTCAAGGTGAGAGTAAACACCTAGCTATTTTCCCACTTGGTCAATTTTGAAAAGGACCGCGATTCTCATGAAATTAAAAGTCGGCGATTTCATCATTGTCCGAAAATGGAAAGCCTCCACCCATCCCAGCCCTCGCGCAAAGGAGGTGTTTCCTACTCAGTATGGCGATACCTATCGTTATGGAATCGACAAGTATTGGAAGGTCGTCGAAATCGTTGATGACCATACGGTGGTCATTGAGACCCGTCGCGGGAAAAGACACCAAATCGAAACCGACAACGTGCATCTCCGCAAGGCTGGATTTTTTGACAAATTGTTACATGGAAAGCGTTTCTTTTGAATTGGCCCCCCGTTAGAGCCTCACGGTATCTGACTCTTAAACTTGTCTCTCATCTACCTACGGATCTTGGCCATTCGTTGGGGTACATAGGCTCGGCCCAAGAATACCAGAAGAATTCCCCCGAGTATCATCAAAGCTGAAAGTGATAGACGCAGGGTGATGGCCTCAGCCATAAACACCACCCCCCCAAAAACCGCGATCACGGGAACAAAGAGTTGCACGACAGCCGCTTCGGTGGTTGAAAGCCCACTAAGGGCCATATACCAGATGGTATAACCAATCCCTGAGGCAACTCCTCCCGATAACACGGCTAAAACGATTCCTGTGAAGGAATAATGCGCGTTGTGAGCAGCCGCAATGATCAAAACGAGAATCCAGGGTATCGTCCGTAAAAAATTAAAGGTGGTATCACCAAGCGGGTTGGTGGAACTTCTTCCTTTCCAGGTATACAGTCCCCAGGCAACCCCAGCTATCGCCATTAGGGCAAAACCGACAAATGATGGTGTCGCGACTCCAGGTAATACCAAATAGACGAATCCCCCGAACGCAATGCCTGCTCCAAGCCATTCAGTGACAAGCAGTCGTTTCTCGGAAAGAAGGGCCATCAGAATCATGGTTATTTGTACCGCACCAAATAAAATGAGGGCCCCCGTCCCTGTCTCTAACGTCAAATAGGCAAAAGAAAAGGTCACCGCATACAGAAATAACATGAAACTCGATTGCCAGCTGCCGTTGGTGTTCAAGCGGCCTGGACGGGCTTGGAGTTGAAGGAGGCCTAGGAGAACAATCGTCCCGGACAACAAGCGGATGACCGTGAAATTCGCTGCGTCAATGGTTGATTCCCCCAAAGCGACACGACAGAGAACGGAATTGCCTGCGAACGCCAAAAGGGCCAAGCCAGTTAAGGAACCAATTTTGAGGCGTTGGGATGTCATCCCATGAGAAGATGTCCTACTCACTTTTTTTCGCGAACAAAGGCAATTTTGTGTTGAACCGGCAGGCTTCATAACCAACCATCACCGGACCTTACGCTCCTTCAGTCTCAATATGGAGGACTCTTCCGCAATGCTTACAATGGACGGCATCCATATCATGCCTTTTCAATCCGCAGTCGGGACATTCGAATGGAACTTTGGCCGGGCGAAACACGGACTGAACGAGCTTGAGAAAGAGGGCCACGCCCAGCACCATGATAATGATGGATAACAGACGTCCAATACGGCCTTGAAGGGTAATATCGCCAAAGCCGGTCGTTGTCAGAGTCGAAATCGTGAAATAGAGGGCATCTGCATAGTTTACTATCTGCGGGTTTTCTTCGTGTTGAAAGACATAGACCAGTGCGGAGATCACAAAAACGAACACAAAAAGATTGAGGACGCTTTGAATCAGGGCTTCGTTACGAGCAAAAAATTTAAATTGGTACCGAAGCTCTCTTAATAAATGGTACGAACGTAACAATCGAAGAGCGCGAAACACTCGTAGGAAGGCGAGGTTTTCAACGATGGTCGGAGCCAAAAGCGCAATAATGACGATAAAATCCAAAATGGTAATCGGTTGCACCATATATTTAAGTCGACTTTTTGCAATCAAGAATCGTGCGAGAAGATCCAGACTCAGAAAAAAAGCAATGACAAAATCCGTTGCGATGATCCACGGGGTTATCGCTACCATTGAGGTCACCAAGAAAAAGCAAATCGTTATGACATCAAAGGCAACCAAGGCTAATCGAAAATGGACAGATCTCTTGGTTTTTCCGTGGTAGAGCTCGTGTAAATTGGGCATAGCAGCTCCTCGTAAAACGGCCATGTGGGTTGGATTCAGACCCCATTTCGCAAGATGTTATCTACCTTGCAGAGGCTTAGGGTAGAACCGGGTCATTCTTCAACTATGTTCTGGCCAAACAGGATGGGGCCGTAGGCCACCACGAATACCATATACGCGCCACTCCAACAAACTGCTGCCACACTCAGCATGGGGATTTCGGGGAACTCTGTAATTGGTCCCCATAGCCGCAGTATCGCACCCAGATTAACCATGATGTAAGCCAAGACGGTCATGAGACCCGCGTGTTTTGGCCGGCCCGTATGCCCCAGACTGGCGCGAGTCATGACGGCAAGGGTCATCACCCCAACTGCCCCGGTGGTGAGCGCGTGTACAGCATCCACCTCGGTCATGCCAAGTCCAAGAATAGCTCCACCAATAATGAAAAGCGACATTACCAACCAACCGTAACCCACATGCAGGACCAGCACTAATGGCTCGCGCCATGTCACCCAGCCGTGCCAGCCCAGCAAGCGGATCAGATTGGCGAAACCTGCCGCCACGAGCATCCAGCCGGTAGCCACCTCTTGTGGAAGAAAAACCCACGCGACCGCAGCCACTCCTACCAAAATTAGTGATAGCCCATCGATTCGAGAAAAGGACGCAGGTTGTCCGATCATTCCTTGATCGGATAAATAATCGTAAGTAAAGGTGGGTGTGATGCGTCCACCGATGAGGGCCAGCAAGACCATGACAAGAGCCAGGGCTATTCGTACCGAAAATTCCGTCGTCTCGCCTCTTAGAAAGGAAACATGGAACAAAATATTGGCGAAGGCGTACAGACTGATCAGAAATCCTATCGGTAAGCGATCCCAGGTCTTTCCGATCACAATCTCTCGCCAAACAATGGCCGTCATAACCACGAGAAATGCCCCATCAACGATAGGGGTAAGGAGCAAATTGACCCAGGGGGTGCCGAACGCGATGCGTCCTGCCAGCCACAATGTCAACAACAGTATTAATGGGATTCCCCTGATGGGCGGGCGTTCGGTCCAGCTGGGGATAGCCGTCAGAAGGAAACCGGTCATGACGGCGGGTAAAAAGCCGAACACCATTTCATGCACATGCCAATCCCGTGCGGGATATTGCCACGTCATGTCCCATTCTCCGGCAAGAATCAAAATCCAAACAGGGACGGCAAAACCTGCAAAAATCGAGGCAGCGAGAAAAAATGGCCTGAACCCATAAGAAAAAATCGCAGAGTCGTGATAATGGCGTTTACCTCGCATCGCGTCAGCCTTTGGTTCATCAGTCATGGTACGATCATAGGGCCGGAGCCCTCCTTGGTGTCTTATGAAGTAGTATTTGAGGTAGTTTACAATATCCATCACCTGAGTCTATCTGAATATACGCGGGAGGACACCCTTCTTTTCTTGGTCCGGATCCCTCTGACATTCCATCACTACTAGAGGTTCCAAAAATATGAATACATCTGTTCAAGCGATAACCTTTTCAGGATTAATTTGGGCTTTCGTACCCACGGTCATCGTTATAACCATTATGTATGGATGGGCTTTGAAGGCGGGAGCCGCGTTGCATGCCGTCGCGCGTATGTTGATCCAATTGCTGCTGATCGGATACGTCTTGACCTATATCTTCGAGACCGACCATCCGGGCGTGATCCTGTTCGTGTTGGGGGTCATGCTTGTCGGCGCAAGCTGGATCGCGCTCCGCCCGTTAAAAAAGAAACAGCCTCATCTGTATGGGAAAGCTCTAGGCGCCATCATGGTCGGAGGCACTCTCACCCTCGCGGGGGTGACTCAAGTGGTGCTCGGGGTTCAACCCTGGTTTCTGCCTCGCTATGTGGTCCCACTTGCCGGAATGATCTTTGCCAGTTCCATGAATACCGTCAGCTTGGCGGCCGAACGGTTCGAGGCGGAACGCGAGAGGGCCCGTCCTTACATCGATGCAAGAAATATTGCCTTACAGTCGTCATTGATTCCTATCACCAATTCATTATTTGCCGTCGGATTGGTGTCCTTGCCTGGAATGATGACAGGGCAGATTCTCTCAGGGGTGTCCCCACTCGTTGCCGCCAAATATCAGATTGTGATTATGTGTTCGGTATTCGGGGCCTCCGGCCTGTCCGCCTCGTTGTATCTCCTTTGGGCAGGGGGTAAGAGAGAGAAACCCATTCAACGTTAAACTATTTGCGAAACCCTTCTTTGAGAACCCATTCTTTTGCGGCCGGCAGTGTATCAAACCTCCCATCAAGTTGAGCTTCAAATGCTAATTTGAGAATTTTTCCCATTTGAGGTCCTGGGCGAAACCCCATGTCCAGCAAATGGCGGCCAAGGAGAACAGGTTGAGGGGCGGCACTTTCGACGTTCAACTCTTTGGCCATCAGTTCCATGTGTTTCATTTTCTCGGGGAGCCCCTTCGGAAGAGGTGGCCGGCCATTGTTGTCGGCTTCAACAAGGCGACACAACATTTCAATGGTTTCCCCTGAGGTTGAAAGCCTTAAGGAGAGTCGTCTGACATGGCGGGGTGAGCCGACGAAGTCGATATGGGTCAGATGGTGGAGACATAACCCTAAGACCCGTTCCACAATTTTCGATGGAGTCCCTATCCGTTCAAGAAATTGAAGGTAAATGTCTTTAGTCTTGGGATGCCCTCCGGAACTCACCCTGTCAGGTGTTACCTTGGTAGTGGTGGGTTTGCCAAGATCATGACACAAGGCCGCTAAGACCAACGTCCCGCGGTCCTCCATCGAGAGGCTATCACGTCCTGCGATCCGGGCCGCTTCATCTGTAACCAGCAAGGTATGGTTCCATACATCACCTTCTGGATGCCAACGTGGTTCTTGAGGACAGCCCTCAAGGGCCGCGAGTTCCGGGTACCCCTGAATCCATTGGGTTTCCTTTAACCACACGAGCCCGAGAGAGGGGTGGGTTGATTGCGCGGCCCACTTGTACCATTCCGCCCAAATCCTCTCGATAGGAAGCGTTTCATATTCTTTAAACAGACTGTGTGCGACATTGACCGTCTCGGTGTCCGGGGTTAAATCAAATCGTCCCACCAATTGGAGACCACGAAGGACTCGAAGGGGATCTTCCCCAAACTTCAATGAGGTATGGCGAAGGATTCGTTGTTCCAGATCCTGGAGGCCCCCAAAGGGATCCCATAATTCCTGGGTCAGAAGATCTATGGCCATCGCGTTGATCGTAAAATCGCGCCGAGAAGCGGCTTCTTCCGGACTCATATGCGCATCAGAGAACACTTCAAAGCCACGATGGCCTTCTCCCCTTTTGGACTCCCGGCGGGGCAACGACACGTCAATGGGCAATCCTTGTATTTTGATAACCCCGAACGCTTCTCCCACCAGACTTATAGAGAACCACCGGGACAGAATTTCCACAAGCCTTGGAGGTTGAATGCCATAGACCTCCATATCAAAATCCCTGGGGAAGGAGCCCAAGAGAGTATCCCGGACACAGCCGCCAACTAACAGGGCTTTGCCGCCCTCGTTTACCACCACCTTGGAAATGGTAACCAAAGCTTCCCGAATGGCGTTATCCTGTATCTCCACAGATACGTGTCCCATGACACCCTTCTCTCAGTTTTGAATGCGGTTTCGTTCTCATTACTCTTTTATCACAACCTCGTTCTTACATTAAGAAGAAGAGGCCACAGGGGTCTCATTGTATCAGGATATTCCATCTGTTCAGACTTTTTTTGTGAAATCACGCCAAAATCCAAAAGGCAACTTCTTTCTGTCAAGTGAGAGGGTCATTCCTTAAACTTCCAATAAATAAGAGACCGTAAAAATATTCCCGACCCCTTATTTATAAGTGTAGGTCCCTTCAGGTGAAGATTGGTGTGGCCGGTTTTCGGTTTTCGAGGATTTCTTATCGAAACGGTGACGCCATATCTTATTTCAACAAATTCTTTGCGGTGTTCCGAAGAGAGGCGGAATCAGGGTTGGTGGCCCGCCCCCGGACCAATATATCGATGGGGCGAACAGGCATACCATAGTAATTCAGATTGGCCTGGTCTTCGACGGCCACCCCTTGACCATCAATGGAAATCCCCCCATACACCCCTTTGGATTTGGCAAACGCGACGAAATCTCCATTTAGTCCACCCCCCCGTGCCCCCGATCCGGTACGGCCCATCGCCATACTCGCGTCGCCGCCTATCCGAAAATCGTTGGTATAAAAGGATTCCACCCCCCGTTGTGTTCGTACCACCACGACAATTTCAGACCTATCGACACCAATTTGTAATCCAACGCTGGCCGACCCCATGGTATAAAAAGCCGGGGGAGACCAATTCCCGTCCAGTTGTTTCACAATTAAGACGCCGCTCCCTCCGGCTCCTCCCAAAATGAAGGCCCCTCTCAGCAATGAGGGAACGATAAAAATGGCTTTGGCATCTTTTGCGTGGTCTCGAAGCCAGGCATTGGCCTCATGTAAGTTCTTCAGGGTCATGTCGGCCTTATCGACTAGTTCTTGTTCCTGACCGGCCCAGGCTGGATTCCCAAGAAACAAAAAACAGAATACAAGGATTCCCAGGTGACTACCTTGGATCACCGGCTTTTGGTTGCCGACGACATTTGACATAAAATTCGCCCTTTCTTCTCTTGATTGACGGTCAAGTTACTAGGTATTTCAGGCTCTTGTCTGATTTCTTTCATTGATTCAGCTTACCATCTTTGACCAGGGCTAAAAAATAAAAAAGGGTTAGGAAATTTCTTTCCTAACCCCTTAATTTTCTTGGTTGCGGGGGAGGGATTTGAACCCTCGACCTTTGGGTTATGCATACCACTACAGCTTACGCTGCCTGAATGAACCAGTTTGTGGTCTGGACTTTCTCTTCACCCTCGGACCGGCTCAACCGCCGTTAGGGTGCCTGCCGTCAAGTCTCTACACCTTCTCTAACAACGGATCAGCTGCTAGAGCTTGGCTCGGGATTACCGTGCCACCGGCTTCCCCGAATTTGACAGGAGATCGCACAGAAGTTTCTTTCTGTACAGCCCCAAGTAGGATTAACTCCCAAGAGCCACCTGCGTCAGCGAAAACCTTTGCCTGTGACACTTGTCAGTTTCAAGAAGTTGGATGTTCCCCGAAACTGAAACCTAATGGCTTGGCGTTACCTACGGAATGAGCCCAACGAGCTACCAGACTGCTCCACCCCGCGGACTGATAGTAGTCGAGGGACGTTCACTTCGTCAACGTTATCATTATTTTTTCTCACTTTTGATTGATTTTTCTTCTGTGGTATGTTGACGGATTATGGTTGTCGCCGCAGTTTTTGGCACCTTTCTCTTTCTGGTCTTGATTTTCGGGGATTGGTATCAATTCACAAGCTTGCAGAGTTGGGCAAGCCGATATGGGTTTGGCATTGCCCGACGACAAGACCGCTTGGCTACGATTCCTTCGAAGAGCCTATCCCGACAATTCGACTCCCAGGGGGTTCTTCAACTCCCCCATGGTGTAGCAAGGTTATTTCAGGACCAGGCCTTGATCGTGATCCGCCCCTATTATCAACTTTTTTCAATGCGCTTTCGAACGGCCTGGCCCATGAAAGGAACCATTGAGGTCAAGCAGGAAGGTCAGGAACTTCTCCTGGGGTTGGTCAAACGCATGCCATGGACCTCGGCCTTGATTACGATGCTGTGGCTGGCACTTGTAGTCGTCGGGACCTTAGTGTTTGTCGTCATGTTTGGTCTGGATGGAGGATTCCAATCAATGGGGGGTGTTTTCTTAGGTCTTGGAATCTTCGCGTTGGGCGTGCTGGTCCTGGCCTTTGGATTGGTGTTGCTTTCTTTAGCCTATCGGCTTGAGGACCATCGGTTGATGCAGGTGTATCAGGAACTACAGGAGGCACTGAGCCCTGCTGGTAGGCAGGAGAGGGAAGGAGGAAAAACTTGAGGATAGAACCCCGAGTTAGGACTCTTTGGTAAGGAGATCTTCTTTCTTCTTTGAAAAGTTGTCGACCTTGAACTTTGGCAATTCGAAAATCCAGCCTTCAATTTTTTTATTCAAGGCTGTGACTTCTTCCTTAACCTCTTCGGCGGGTTTCATTTTGGGTTTAGCAGGTTGTGATGTCTCCTGATTTTTAGCTTCCCCGGTCTTGGCAATTTTCTCCTCAGTCGATGAATCAGTTTTTGAAGCTCCGGCTTTCTGGCCTTGGGTCGGGTCCTCTTTGTCCACCTGGCTCTCGGGATCCTC
This sequence comes from uncultured Nitrospiraceae bacterium, assembly GCA_964525045.1. Lineage (GTDB taxonomy): Bacteria > Nitrospirota > Nitrospiria > Nitrospirales > UBA8639. The sequence continues at coordinate 10,295 of CAZGFD010000020.1, forward strand.
TAGTTTGTAGACGAGGGATGGATCAAACCCCGCGGCAACCTTGCCATAGACCTTCTCCCCATCTTCGAATGCCTGGAGGGTTACCTGGAGCCCATCGAACGTTTCTAGCACTACTTTGACGCCGGTTTCCCCTTCTAACTCCATCGCCCCCTCTTTTAAAACATCATCCAACGTGAGAGTGGACAGCGAGTTGACGACGTTGTTCACGTTAAACTGGGATTGAACTTTATATCCCTTCGGCATGTCGGCTACTTGAAAATCGAGGGCATCCGGTGACGGTTTCTCAACGGTTAAGGATTCTCCACCGGGATGCGTGACTCGTACACGGTGGACACGCGACCCTGCCAGGGCAAGAATATCTTGATCCAACCATTCTGTGACGGTTCTTTCCAATGGAAGTTTCCCTGTCACGAGCCAGGTTTGAGAATCATCAGGCTTCCGAACATAAATCTCGCTGAGGCTGGGATTCTCTTTGGCTGGACGTTGGTCGCCAATCAACAGTTTGGCGGCTTCCTCATTTTGATTGGTTTGAATGGTGACCAACGTCGCCCTGGAACCTTCCTTTGTCTGATCTTGAAGGCCGAGCTTTCCATAGAGATCGGGATTATTGGTTTTCGGTTCACGAAATCGCAATTCGGAAATTCCCACCAGCGCGCTTTTGACCTTGTCCCAGGCAGCAGGGTAATGATTTTTTTCCTTGACTCCCCATCGGTTTTCCCGGCGAACAAGGGTGACGGTCTCACCCCTTGATTCGATGGTCAATTCCGTGACATCGTTGATCTTGGCCATTAACTCAGGAAAAACAAGACCACGCCCTTGGGACAGAGGTTTTGTTGTTTCCTGGTTCAGGAACACCGCCACCCCAATGACGATAATCGTCATGCTGGCCAAAATACCAAAAGGTTTTGCCCTCATCGTCTCCTCTTTGAACATGGCATAGTTCGTCTCACCATCTCTTCCCTCAACGGTTCACCTTCTTCATGGCTGCCTACAAAGTCCTCCACCCCTATTCACTCTTTCTCAGTCGCCTGCGGTTTCGAGAGCTACTGATCCACACTCCCCCCACCGCGATGAGCAGAGGCACCAAGCCGATGTTGAGAAACTTCACCCATCCCTCCAAGCGCTCAATATTTTTCACCAATTCCCGCTGGACCCCTCGAAGATCTTTCCGAACCTGGACCAGCTCCTGTCGGAACTTGGCAATCTCCTGCTGCTGGGCGCTACTCAAAATGAGTGCGCTTCCTTCCGGCTTTTGGCTCTGCAACTGGTCAATTTTTTGCTCAGCCGCTTTTTTGCGATCCTGAAGCGCTTGCTCCCTCCGGCGGAACTGTTGTTCGGCTTCCTGCTGAAGGGCATGAACCAGGGTAAAGGGACGAGAAAATCCCGCCTGGCCCCTCACACTGATCAAGTCATTACTGCCGGTGAGATTATCAAGAGCATTCGTGACGAGATTGCCATTGTCCGCCGTCGGAATCCCAATTCGCTGTCCGAAGAAACTTTGGACCTGCACCCAAAATCGATCTTGTAACAAATCCGTATCGGCAACGACGATCACATTAATCGGTTCCTTCGATTCTGTCAGGTGCTCCTTGAGAGGATCGGGCTCATCAGGTGTTTCCTCTTTTGCCTCGGCATCAGTTTTCTCTTTTTTAGGCCTTCCTTCAGGAAAGGCTGTTTTGACGGTGCCGGTGATCCGGGCGGCCATGGTTAACTGTTCACCCCCTGGCTGATAATCTTTCAACATGCTCAGGGGATCGGGCATAAAAGCCAAACGGGAGGCTTCCATTTGCATGGCCTCTTCTCCCGACTCTATGAGAGGAGTGAATTCAGTTCCGGCCTCGTCTTTCTTTACCAGAATTCCGGCCGATGCCAGGAGGACATTGGAAATTTGGGCGGTCACGATATCCTCACCGTTGAGGTAGTCCTTTGTCAGGCCAATCCACACAGGATAATCAACGACCCGCGGCCGAGACTGGTGTTGAATTTGAACTTTCTTCGCCAAAGGTAAATCACTCACGACCTTTCCCTTGACTAATTCAACTCCCCAGGCCTGAAAAAGCTTTCCGAGATCAGAATTCTTCGGCCCCGTTCCACCGAAGGGATTATTTGGCGTTGCCACGCCACGGTCCGCTTCTGAGTGAGGGTCCACAAACACCAGGACCCGGCCTCCTCCTAAAACAAACTGATCGATCGCGTACAACGTGGCATTACCGAGATTTTTGGGATGAACGATCATCAGGACATTGATGTCTTCCGGGATCTCCTTTGCGTTTCTATCAACCGTTTTAACCTCTAACAACTGCTCGATATGATCGAGGATAATCCAAGGGGACCCTCCCTGTTGCGGCATCATGGGATTGGCCGGACCTCCCTCGAGGGGCAGAGTACTGAGGAGCCCGACGATCTGTTTTTGGGGATGCGCCAATTTGTAAACCAACTTCGTGAGGTCATACTCCAGAAACTCTTCTCGATCTGGCTGGAAAAAGGGGAGGATTTCCAGGTCATCGGTTGAGCTGGTCCCGGCTAAACCGAAGTAAAACTGGGTGCTACCCCCATCCAACGGAACCCCCTGAAGCCCAAAGGCCACCGCACGGTCTTCCTCTTCGGAAAACGGCTCCGGATCGATCACTTGTAAAATAATGGTTCCATCGGCGACTTGTTCAAATTCTTTCAACATTTCTTCGACCCGGGTCGCATACCCTTTAATCCCCGGAAGACCGGTCGCCAATTTTTTCGAAATATAGAGTCGGAGGGTCACCGGTTCTTCCAATCCTGAGAGAATGTTCCTTGTTCCCTCAGAAAGGGTATACAGGCTGTTGACAGTCAGATCGAAACGTGCGGAACTGAGTGCCACGTTGCTGATCATATTCGCCGCTCCAAACAGCGCCGCTGCAAGCAACAAACCCGTCCCGGTAAGAAGTGTTTTGTTCATGTCTTGTCCCCTACTTGATCTATCCTGCTATTCGGCTTTCTTCATATCGATGATGGTGGCCGTCGCAAAAAGCCAAAAGGTAATAAGGCTGAGGAAAAAGAAAATATCTCTCAAATCCAGCACACCCTTGCTAATGGATTGGAAATGGGTCAAAAAGCTAAAGGAACTGATCGCGTCCAGGAGGAATTGAGGAGACCACCCGCTAAAAAATTCCAGGACAAGGGGAAAGCCGCTGAGGACAAACCCAAGACACACCACCACACTGATGATAAAGGCAATCACCTGATTCTTTGTAAGCGCGGACATGCAAGACCCAATGGCCAAAAATCCCCCAGCCATGAGCAGGCTCCCCACATAGCTCGCCACAATGACCCCGTTGTCGGGTTGACCCAACACATTCACGGTAATCCACATAGGAAAGGTTAAGGAGAGGGCAATTCCCGTGAAGCACCATGCGGCTAAAAATTTCCCTAACACCGCCTCCCACATCGTCACCGGCAGGGTGAGCAGCAGCTCAATCGTTCCCCCTTTTCGTTCCTCAGCCCACAACCGCATCGCTAATGCCGGGATTAACACCAAATAGAGCCAAGGATGAAAATCAAAAAATGGAATGAGATCGGCCTGCCCACGAGCAAAGAAGTTTCCCAAATAAAAGGTGAAAGCCCCACTCAGCATCAAAAAAATTACGATGAACACAGCGGCAATCGGCGTGGAAAAATATCCAGCCAACTCGCGCCTAAAAATCACCCCTATTCGTCCCACGATTCAATCCTTTCTTGAGCCTTCAATGTCGAGTTTCTAGGGATCCTGAACCAATTTTGAAAGGTGGGGGGGTAACTTGAGGTATGGAAATTCCCGCCCACCCTGTCCTTCTATGTCAATTCTTGCTTTGATACCGTTAACGATCGAAACACTTCATCTAATTGTCCTCGATCAACATACAACTCATCCACTTCCCATTGTTGTTCTTTGGCACAATGACCGACATCGGCGATAATCCATTTCCCCGGATCGGGGAAGAGCCGGAATTGAGTGAGGTCGCCGGTTGTGCCCAATTCCTGAACATTTTTCACTCCGCTGATATTCTTGAGCCGTGCCTGAATTTCATGCGCTTCGCCGCCGCGAATGGCGAGAATGACCGTATTATGGTTGGGGGATCGCTCCTCCAATTCGACCGGGGTCCCGTCCGTCACGACTTTTCCCTTCGCAATAATCATGGCACGGGTACAGACCGCTTGCACTTCTTCAAGAATATGGGTTGAGAGAATGATCGCCTTCTCCTTGGCCATATTTTTTATGAGGGTTCGCACTTCATGTTTTTGATTGGGGTCAAGACCGTCCGTCGGTTCATCTAACACCAGGACTTCCGGATCGTGAAGTATGGCCTGCGCCAGCCCCACTCGACGCTTAAATCCTTTCGACAACGTATCAATCTGTTGCTTGAGAACCGATTGAAGGTTTACTTTTTCTACGGTTTCGGACACACGGGTTCGAAGTTCGGAACCCCGGAATCCACGCATTTCGGCGACAAAGGTCAGAAAGGTCGCCGGGGTCATATCCAGATACGCCGGTGCTCCCTCTGGTAAATACCCAATGCGTGTTTTGGCCTCCAAGGGTTGGTCCTGGATATCAAATCCACTGATACGGACTGTACCGCTGGTGGGAGTGAGAAAACCGGTAATCATTTTCATGGTTGTGGATTTCCCTGCACCATTGGGTCCTAAAAACCCTAAGACTTCTCCTTGGCCGACCGTAAATGACACGCCATCAACGGCGAGAATGGGGCCGAATTCTTTTCGCAACTTCTGGATTTCAACCATTGTTCCCATATCGCGATTTCCTGTTGTGATCCGAGCAAAAGTCAACCAACCTCTTGCGGACTACGTTTAAGGTTCAACAGTTAAACACTTCTCATTCCTAATCTTGAAACTCGAGGCCTAAAACTTGTATTCGCCATTTTCTGAGCAAAGAAATTGGTGAAGAGGGATACGTTTCAGATGCCGACCCTCCGGTTAGGAACTTTTAAATTTTAATTTTTGGGTTTGGAACCTGGAACTACATGGCACCGCTCGTTTTTTTTACCATTCTGCGAAGTAGAGGTTCAATTCAGACTTTCCGGCGGAATTCGCCACGGTGGCCATGGAGCAGTGTATCATGTTGCAGGCCGTCCGTGAAATAAGAATTGGGAGTTTTCTGAACTTTGAGGACTTAATGGAACCATTGGGGAATATCATAAAAAATTTTGCTTTCCCGCTACTTTACTCTTTACACAGGAAAAATTTAAGATCAAAATAAAGAAGACATGAACGGACCGCATGACACACCTTAACAATGGAGGTTACATGGACACCGGCTATCCAGCCTTAATTTCAGATCCACTAGTGACATCACACGACCCACAAACCCAAAAGATTTCTTGTGGTCTGGTTTCCGATGAAGATCCCGTTGCTTCGACTCCCTCTGAGCCAACGGGTTCGCCCCCGACCATTGCCAACGCTTCTTGAAGGGTTTTGCAACCCTGATTCTCAGATCCTCATCCTCCAATCCTGGGTAAGAATTCGCCAGGGACACAATTACTTATCCTTTTCAACCAGAATAAGGGCATGTCCCCATTTCCCGGTTCAGAGCTAACATGCTTGGGGATGGGATGACGCCTGATCATTTTAGGATTTATCTCGATAGCCGCTTCTCTCTTGGTGAAACGAAAAATTTGAATAAAACGGTCGAAAGGAGGAAAGATCAGGTTTCCTGGATCATACCGTCGTCATGGACAACGACAATACCTCTCATAATTGGATGCAGGGTACAGTGGTAAGAGTATTTTCCGGGAGCAAGGTAATACAAGCTAAATTTTCCTTTAGGAGCAATGGCTCCCGAATCAAATGCGCAATACCCCCCGTCCTTACAACCATCATGAGTAATAGTATGATGGGTGGCAGTCGGATTTTCCCACCAAATCACGGTTCCTACATTTACTTGAGCCGCCCTGGGTGAATAATACGGTGAGAGGCCGTCAATTTGAATTCGAAACGACGATGGCGTGGCGACCACGAGCGATGTGCCAAATACAAGCCCGAACACCACAACGCCAAGCACCCATCGGTTCCAGTTTTTCCCAGGCCAGTATTTTGCTGGAATGCAGGCGTTATCCTTCAAAACGGATTCCTTCGTTGAGTTTGATTCGTTTTTCATCAAGTTTACGTTCCTTTTCTGCCCTCAAAGTCAGACCCATCACTTAAATAGGAGATGACGACATCCCTATAATAATATTATACCCCTCCGAGACCCGTTCAAGAGGGCAAATTCTATCCCTTTTATATAGATAATCCTCCTGAGGCGGGAGTCAACGGTAGAGGATAGTTTAAAGTTCAAAGTTTAATAAGCAGGCTGTTCTTGGAATAGAGGGAAAACCATGCCACGTTCTGTTCCCTCGCCTCGGTGGGGATGTACGGACCGGGGATGTGGGGAGAGGGCGCATGAAGCCCATAAAAGTTGAATGTTGAACTTTGCCTATGAGCCTATTTACTTGGACCGAACAGTTCTTCAAAAAAAACCTGCATATGACGCCACGAACGGTGATCGGCTTCTTGGTTGTATTGAAGGGCGTCTATACCATGTTGATCAGCACCAGGGTTCGTGAAGCTGTGACGCGCACCCGCATACACGATCATTTGCCAATCTAATTCTGCCTTGTCCAAGGTCGTCCGAAATTTTCGGATATGTTCTTCGGAAAGAAAGGGATCCGCGTTGCCATGGGCAAGTAAGATCTTGGCTTTGATTCCGGAAACCTTGTTGGGGTCGGGGAGAGGAAGCGGGCCGTGGAAACTCACCACCCCTTGAATAGGGACCCCACTGTAAGCTAATTGCGTGACCGTCCCCCCTCCAAAACAATAGCCAATAGCGGCAATCCGATGAGTATCGACCACCTCCTGCGCCCGAAGAACTTTCAACCCTTCAATCGCTCGAGCCTGCCACTGCTTCACATTGGCTGTTATTTCTTTCATCCAAGCACTCGCCTGATCAGGATGCGTCGTGACCTTCCCCATTCCATACATATCCACAGCGAACGCCGCATATCCCAAAGCGGCTAACTGTTCGGCCCGTTGCCTCGCATAGTCATTTAACCCCCACCATTCGTGAACGACCAACACGCCTGGTCGTTTCCCCTTTATAGAATCATCCCAGGCAAAATACCCTTTTAATTTAAGGTCTCCATGCCCGTACTCAATGGATTTGGTCTGAATCGTGGCATGAACCATGGTCCAAGGAATGAAAAGAAAAAGAAGTATGAACATCAGTCGTATCATGACGTAAGTCTCCAGAGTATCTGTTTTTCAAAGTCCACAATTAACCCCTTACCCATCTTTTTTTACTCCACAATCTCTCCTTTTCCAATCTCTGAGAACTTTGTTTGAATCGAATTGTAAAATATATTCCGTACAAAGACCGGGGTCTTTTGTTGGATAGGTCGGCTGATAATCCCTATACCGCCATTCCTCCCCACCTTTACTGTGTGGTGTAACCTGATCCGGAGGCCCCATTTGGAGGGTCACTTGATCCGCATCGGCCTGTTCAACCACATTTGCCAGATACTGGTCCTTAATGATGCGGGGACCGCAAGAAATCAGCAAAATGCTTGATATACTGAAAAAGAGCCAAAATTGCCATTTCATAGCCATGAGAAAAGTTCCTCCTTTGTAGGATTATTTCTGAGACATTTATATGTATTCCCAGATTTTTATTACATCTCCAATTCCAGACACGGACCGTATTCTCAGAAACATAGCATGGGACCATCCTTCATGTCGTCGTCCCTGATTTACGATCACTCGAATTCAGTTTATGATAATAGACTCAAATTTCGTTTTGAATTTTCCGGGCCTCCGCCTCTATGATGGAATCCTATCCTCTAAGATAAAGAAGTTACTACCCTGGCATCAATGACTTTGTTCCCGGCAACGTTTCCATTTCTTGTCAAAATGCCGATCCGCAAGGGATTGAGTCCCGACCCTCGGCCGAATATCCCAACCAAGGAGACCCCATGAAACATCTGATTGTCTTGCTCGTTGGATTGACCACTTGGGTGGGTAGCGTATCAGCCCATTCATTGCATCAACACTCTTCCGAATTCTCTTCGAAGGATGCCGCTTCCACGACAGGCTTGGGCCATATTGTTTTTCCCACTTCCGCTTCCTCAGAAGAGGCACAGCGATGGTTCCTTCGCGGTGTACTGTTGCTTCACAACTTTCAATACGACGATGCCAAGGCCGCATTTTTTCAGGCCCAGGTCGTTGATCCAAATTTTGCCATGGCGTATTGGGGCGAGGCCATGACGGAAAACCATCCATTATGGTTAGAGCAGAACGCGACAGAAGCTCACAAAATCCTCAATAGACTCGCATCAACGGAGGAAGCTCGTTTGGCTAAAGCTCCCACTCAACGCGAGAAAGGATACCTCCAGGCTGTGCAACTCCTTTATGGTGAGGGGGACAAATTACCCAGGGATCTGGCCTATGCGGAGGCCATGCGAGAACTCTCCGTCAATTTTCCGGAGGATCTGGAGGCTGCTGCCTTTTACGCATTGGCCCTGCTAGGATCCGAACAGGGACAACGGAATTTCCGAACCTACATGAAAGCCGCGGCCATCGGGGAGGAGATTTTTCACAAAAATCCTCAACATCCCGGCGCCGTGCATTACTTGATCCATTCCTATGATGATCCGATCCACGCACCCCTGGGACTTCGGGCGGCGCGGGTATACGGATCGCTGGCTCCGGCCGCGTCGCATGCCCAGCACATGCCCTCTCACATTTTCCTGTCCCTGGGAATGTGGGAGAAGGTGGTCAAAGCGAACCAAGCCGCCTGGGCGGCCAGTGAAGCCCGCATCAAGGAAAAAGGCTTAACTGTTGAGGATCGAGACTATCATACCTTGCACTGGCTGGAATATGGTTATTTGCAGCAAGGCCGGGACAAAGAGGCCAAGGCCCTTTTGGAGCTCATTAACGATGACCCTCACATCACTCCCTCCACCTATGTACGAGGATATGTCGCGGCGATGCGGGCCACGTATACCATCGAAGCCCGTCAATGGAATGTGAATCGTTTGAGTGAGGATCGATCGGGATTACGGTTTTCTTCCGCTGCCGGCGAACTGTTTGCGATCGGGATGAGTGGAGTCAGAACCCAACAGATTGAGGCCTCTGAACAGGCACTCGCGGAGTTGAAAAATCTCCTTCAATCCACCGAAACCGACTCCGGGTCAAAGCAGACCTTAGCCGGATCCGTGATGGCAAAGGAATTAGAGGGCCTTCTTTTTCGACAGGCAGGTGACAATCAAAAAGCTTTGCAGGTCCTAAAAGAAGCCGCCGAAATGGAAGACCGCTTACCCTATGCCTATGGCCCCCCCTTCCCCATAAAACCCGCCCACGAGTTGTTTGGCGAAGTCCTTCTGGCCTTAGGACATAAGAAAAAGGCAAAGCGGCAATTTGAGTTGGCTCTGGAACGGGCCCCCCAACGGGCCCTGGCCCTTGAAGGATTGGCCAAGTCGAATCAATGAGGGGCTGTGCTTCTGGCGAGGCGGGAGGCACTCAGAGCTTCAGGTTCACCGATACCACGAAAATCGTTATTTTCGGCCGCACAAACTCTCTCAATACGGTCACCATGAGATGCGGGTCCCGACTGACGGATTGGTGGTATTGATCCTCCGTCATCAGAATGACCATCCGACCTGTTTTTTGAATTTTGTCCCTTAACACCTGCAGTCCCTGCGCCGCATCAGTTTCCCATCCGAGGATAAGCGCGCCCCGATGGACGTGCTGCCAATAGTAAAGATCTTCATCGGTGCGCCAATCCCAATGTTGATAGGCCCAAATTACATCATCCGGATTATTCAGAGAGGACCGGATGCCCGTATACATGGTCCTGGGAGAAGCGCCGGCATCGATTCCAGGCACGATGTACATTACAAGGCTCACCATAAATGCCACCGCCAGGACCCCAACCATGTTCAGGGCCATGCGTAAACGCGATCGATACAGGTAGTAAAGAAGAGCCCCGGTGCATACAATGATGATGCCTTGATAGCTCACCGGAAACACATCTTTGGGAAGGCCCCATTTTTTCTGTAGGATGAACGGTCCAACGGATATCAACAGTATACAGGCGACCGACAACACCCCAAGCATGCCTTTGAGGAAGGAGGTGGCTCTTCCTTGCAGGTCCTCAGATGACCAAACCCGGTGATACACGTACCCTACCCACAACGCCGTGCCCGGAACTAGCGGCAGTAAATAGCGTTCATGTTTTTCAGGAAACAGACTGAACGCCAAGAAATATCCCAGCACCCAGTACAGGATGAACGCCTCACGAGGGGAATGACGAAACGGCCGTTCCTTCCACAAAAGAATCAGACACGCCGGAAGCAAGACAGACCAGGGGAACAAATCAAACCAAATGGTATAGACATACCAATGAATCGGGCGACTCCCAAAGTAGGCGTCCAACGCGCTCCCTTTGATATCCCCCCCTACCATCGTCATGCGGTTCAAGTTCTCGTAAAAGAAATAATGCTCCCAAAACGTTTGCCCAAGAAAGGCGTAGTACGATCCGAGGAGAGCCACGGATACAACACAGCCCATCCAAAAGGGCCAGGACTTTAGAGGCTTTCCATCCCGAAAGATCCATAACAACACCAGGAAAAGCAACACCGGCATGGCAAACGCATGGAAGTTTTTCACCATCGCGCCAAGCGCCAATGCGACAAATCCCAAGACATACCCCCACTCGGAGCCTTTCTGAAAATAGGCCCAGGCAAATCCTAAAAGCCCCAAGGTCATAAAAAACGTCAACATCGGGTCCATAATGCCCATTTGACCGAACCACACACTGGCATAACTGGTCCCGACTACCAGGGCCGCCCAACATCCTGCCGTTCGCGAAAATAAGAGCATCCCCAAAACATAGGTCAGGATCATCGTACCGAGGCTAAAGACCGCGCTCGGCAAACGAAGAGCCAATTCATTCCATCCCAGCGCCTGACTGGAAAGCCCTTGAAGCCAGAAAAACACCGGAGGTTTGTTGACATACGGTTCCCCATTCAGAGTCAAATGGACCAATTCGCCGGTCCGCAACATCGTTTCAGTAACGGCCGCATACAGTCCTTCCGTATCTCCAAACAGGGAGACAGAAAGATTGGAAAAAAACGCCAACAGGCCAATCGATCCTAGAAGAAGAAGGTGCGCCACTCGGCTTTCGATCACGTAATTTGACAGGGTATTAGGTAAGGATTTCACAAAAAATCGTTCATCCCCCTGGTCAATTGGAACGACTCCCCCCACTCCGTTTCATTCTTGTTCATTCCAGGAGCTCATCGGCACCTGGTTTCGAGGTCAACTGAACACTTAATAAAAAGAAGCAGAGGAACAAAACACAGAAGGTGGTATTGTACCTGGAGCGCGAGCGGTATGGGAGGGTGATAGCCAGTAAGGTGAACAGAAAAGGGTCGGCGTTTAGAAACGCAGAAGGGGATTCATCAGGGTGCCCATCAATCCCGTCAATTCGATTGGGCCGCTGAGAACCCCGAGAGCCAGACAGCCGGCGTCCGGATCAACGAGAGGACCATGCGTCGTGGTCGAATCAACAAGACAAAAATCACCCCGTTCAAAACGGGTTTCTCCGTCAGTATATCCCCCAGCGAGGATAACGGTCAGTTCCTCTTTTGTATGGGTGTGGGTGGGTATTTGGCATCCAGGACTCAAACGCACGAGACTGACGCGATAGCCAGGGTTGTTGAGCGATAGTCGTAGCTCTTCAATGCCTCCGCTGACCTGTTTCCAGGGAATATCCCTGAGATTGTGGGAAAGATATCGGCGTAGTGGTTCTGGGATCACCTCAATCGTCTGAGCGTCAAAGGTTGGAGCTGTCAAACCAGAGTCTGATGCCGGATCACTTTGTTCGACCGGTGGGACATGATCAGACATCGTTCCGCCAACGGGATTCGATTCTGCCCCATGTGCGGAACAGACCTCACAGAGCACCACATGGCTCGCGACTGCCAGAGCAAGAGGCACTGCCAGGGTTCCCGTGGAATAATCAAATTGAAGCTCGGCGCTTGGATGGTGCGTAATCATGAAGGAAGATTGCCCGAATGTACACAATGAACCACTCTAAGTCCAGCCATTGAGGTTACGTTCTTAGATTCTCTTCCAGAATTTTTACATTTGACACGAAGGGGCCCGCTCAAGCCCGAAAAATGAAATGGCTCAAACGGTTGGGGACAAACCCACCAGCCGTTTGAGCCATTTCGGTGTTCTACGGCGTTGTCAGGCTGCCGTCGCGGCCATCATTTGTTCTTTCACTTCAGCCGGAAACAGTAGGGTTGATGTTATTTTGAAGCATACAGAATAAAAAAAATTTTATGAAATTCTTGTATCTTCTGATTCTAATTTTTTGTGAGCAACCCTCTTGTCTTACTCAACAATCTCAGCAGGAATTAAAACATGGTTGATGGTATGAACCCTCCCATTAGCGGCTTTAATATTACTGGACTTTTCAATAACCATCGGATCTTCCAAGGCGGGCTCGTTGTCAATCAGCGTGATACCCTCCGGTTCAAAGGTGGCATCTGTCAAAAGGGTGCTCACCGATTCAGACAACAGAACATCTTTAACAGTCAGAACAGAGGGAGAAATATGATACAGAAGAATGCTGGTCAACAAGGGCTTAAAATCTCCTCCACCCAGCTCAGTCAGCGCCGCCACAATAAAATTAAATGCATCCTCTTCGCCATACCCCCGATTGCCTAAAGCACGCGCAAGCAGGACAAAGGCGCGATCATTGGGCGCAAAAACGGTGAGAGCAGCATTTGGATCTCCCAAAGCATCCTGAAGCCCCACGGCCAACACCGCGTTCAATAAGATGTCATAGTCTCGAGAGGTCCGGTCGAAATCACCACCGCTCGCCGCAACAAGTTCGGTTATGGTTGGAAGGGAATCATCGTTGGGGCCTGGTAAATCCAAGGGGACCAGCACCCTGTCGATAGTTTGGATTTTTCCGTTACTCGCTTCAATGTCACTACCACTCCCAACAATTCTGGGATCTTTAAATTCTGGGTCATTATCGACAAGCGTGACCCTGAAGCTTTTACGCGTTTGGGTAAGTTGGGGCAAAATGGTTGCATCCAATAACAAGGTATCGATGACTTCGGCGTTTCCCACCTTAGCCGCTGATTTAGAACCGGCACTGACATGATAGAGCAGAACGTCAATAAGGACTGGAATGGGGTTACCTCCACCCAAATTGGTAAGTGCATCTACGATATAATCGTAGGCACCAGCTTCATCTCGACCCTCAAACCCGAGGTCCTGCGCAAGACGTATGAAGGCTCTATCATTTGGCGCAAAAACGGTCACGTCGGCGCTTGGATCTGCCAGTTCATCTTCCAGCCCAGCCGCTAACACCGCATTCAGCAAAATGTCAAAGTCTCGACCGTTTCGATCAAATTCCCCTCCGCTCTGGGCGACGATCTCCGTGATGGTCATTGAGGCAGAGGCCTGTTTAGTCGTAAGCGCTAAATTGAATGGTATTAAACCGAACATCAGAACTGCCAAGGTTCTAATGAGTAATGTTTTCGGGAATGGTATGTAATGGTAGAAATTCATGGGATAATCCTTTGTAAGGTCAGTGATTTAAAGATTTAAAACTCATCAGATTGCTTGAAAGCCGACACGGAACCATTGTTGGCTGTTGAGTTGTTCCTCCCGGGGAAACCTCCTTTCTGAATCCCGAATGGATAACGGTAAGAAATCCGTTTTGACCAGAGCCTAAAGGAGACGATGTATTTCCTTATGGACAAAAGAATAAGGTTTGGATCACCTTTGGTGAAAATTATTTGATCAAAACGTTAGACAAACCGTTCCAAAGGCGATGGTATATTTAGTTTGGATTGGGATTAATAAGGAGGAGGAAGTAATTTTGGGGATTGCTATTTACTGGCCTTCTACCAATCTCTTATCTGTCGAATAGAGAATTTTTCTGGCCTCGGCTCGGCACTCTTGTCGATGAGTGGTGGTGGAAGGTGCGAGATCCAGGGGGGATTACTCCTGTAAGCTGAGATAACCGCAAAAAACACGGGATGGAATGGCAGCAATGATTGGTGAAGCTGCCCACCAACCGTTGAGCCATTCATTCCTTATTCGGCGTTGTCAGGCTGCCGTCGCGGCCATCATTTGTTCTTTCACTTCAGCCGGAAAAAGAGCCGAATCGAAAAATAACCGGGACCGTTTTACCTTTTCACCTTCGAATTCCATGACCTCGACCATAGGAATGGTCGCTGTAAAGGGAGCGCTCACGTTCCAATCAAACACATGCACGAGGGTATTCCCTTCCACCACAACCTCGCAGTTCTCGCTGGTGGATTCAAATGGACAGCGCTTCATGAATTCGACGGCCTCATTGGCGCTTTTCATTTCCATCATGGGACCTTTGAATGAATAATCAGGATGAAGGCAGGCGCGAAAAGCGGCTTCGTCTTTGCGTGCCCAGGCCTCTGTCATTTGTTTGGCGACATGGATGAGTTGACTCATGGTATCTCTCCTTTTGTTTGGGGTTATGAATTGAGGTTCCCGCCTGTCTCACGTCAATTGGGCCCAAGACCGTTCGGGTTTTGATCCAATCGATTATTTCGACAATCTGATCGTCGACCACGAAAGAGGAAACAGATTGAAATGGAAGGCAGGGAGAATGAAGACTTGTCATAAAGGATGGAGCTTGCATTGTATTAATTGCGTTTTGCAAGTATTATAGTGATACTATATTAAATAATTGCATAATGCAAGTATTATTTTCATGGTGCAAAAATCCGAACATAGCAACCGATCAACCTGTCCCGTGGCCTGCGCCCTCGACCTGATTGGGGATCATTGGAGTCTGCTGATCATCCGCGACATGATGTTTTTAGGCCGCCATGAATACAAGGATATGCTGAATGCGGAAGAAGGAATCTCCAGCAACATCCTATCGGACCGCCTAAGACGACTGGAAGAGGGTGGTTTGATCGATTCGATTCCCCATCCGGAAAGCGGGAGAAGAAAACTGTATTACTTGCTTCCTAAAGGAAAGGATCTCATTTACGTCCTGACGCACCTGGCGCGCTGGTCGGAAAAACATCTGGATGATGTCGTGGACATACCGGAGCAGAAAAGACGAATGTTGGTCCACCAACCTGACAAGATGATTCGGTTCACTCTGCAAGAATTACAAAAGTGGGAAAACGAGTTTTTGAATACGCCTTCGTAGGAAATAATTGGGCCTTGATGTCTGAAGAAAGGTGGGTGTTGAGAAAGTGGCGCGCCCGGAGGGAGTCGAACCCCCAACCCTTGGATCCGAAGTCCAATGCTCTATCCATTGAGCTACGGGCGCGGCAAGAGCTGACTTTATATACAGACAACCTATTGGCCCGTCAACTCATTGCGACTCTTTGCGCACATACTCATTGACGCTTTCAACATTACGCAACACAGATTCCCCCCAGCCAAGCAAAAAAGAGAAGTCACTCTTCGTATCGGCTTCTGCCATTGAGGATCCCCCAATTCACGCATTCCATTGCTGCGACTTGTTATATGTGGTTGGGGCCGTTACTTGCTATTTTATTCCTTTAAAAAAGGTCTCACCCACCTTTCCCTCGGAGCAACCTTCCACAGGAAACCCTAACCACCTCCTTTTGATGGTCCTTTGGCCCTCTGTGGAGAGCGCTCCGGTGCACTCCTTCTCTCGGAGATCCGAGATCTCTCTCTTAATTTAGCATTGGTGTGAGAAGGAAAGAAAAAGTTAGGGAACGGAATGATATAAAGTCAAGAAGCGACCCCTTACACTCTAGATCTGACTGTTGACAAATTTGGTAAACCCTTTAAGCTTCTTCTCTGAGAGTTCAACTCAGTGTGTTAGAGATCTTAATGTGATGCCTTCTTGGCCTTGAGAAGCCGCAGGGGGAATTTTGTAAATGCCTGGATTGCTTAACTAAAACAGTTGGCAGATGCAAACCATTCGTGGGAACCTATCCTGCCTACCTTCAGAAATTTCGTAGCGAAAGGAGCCTCCACTGTGGATTTAATTCAAAAAACCATTGACCTGGCAAAAACCAATGTTGAGGAAGGCGGGAGACCCTTTTCGTGTATCATTGTCCGGAATACCGACATCATTGCCGAGGCAGTGAACCGGGTTGCTCAAACCCACGACTCGACAGCACATGCTGAGATTCTTGCTATTCGCCAAGCCACAACCGCTCTTAAAACCGAGCATCTGTATGATTGTGAGATCTACTGTATGGCACACGGGTGTCCAATGTGTTTGGCAGCAATGTATTATTGCAGCCCTAAATGTGTGATTTTCATCATCATGCGGGAGGACTATGCACCATTTTATACTGATGATCGCAAATACTTTACCTTTTCTAACTTTTATGAAGAACTTAATAAACCCTGGCAAGAACGAAGGATGCCGATGAGCTATCAGCCACATCCCGAAGCCGTGAAAGTATTTGAACGCTGGAAAGAGCTGAATCAGTCATAGAGAGAAGAAAGGGTCGGATCCAGTATGACCTTTCCCCATTGATTGGTTTTAATTCGCAAGTCAGTTCCAGATCCAGAAAGAACCCCAAGGATGGGGAGGAAGCGCAGGTGATTGTGGATTGGTGGGGGTGGGCCTAGAACCACATAAGGCCACACTACTGAAGAAAATTATTAAATGCCCCCTAAAAATTTAGCGGCAGCATTTGGAAATTCAGGAAACAAGCCCAACACTTTTTGAAAAGATGGGGGGAAGACCAATACTACGAGCACCAATCTTTTTTATTTTTATCAACTAGTACGGCAAACCCTTGGTTGACTAAGAGTTCGGAGAGGTCTTGTCCATCAGCGATTACACGGCCAACAATTTCTCTTCGGTTTTCGGAAAAGTTTCGGAGTTCGATGTGCAACGCCGAAGAAAGATACTCATGGAGGAGATTTTTTGCTTGGTTCCCTAAAAAGGCTTCCAGTTCGCAGGCTGCTTTGAGATGAGGGGTTTGGATACCGGCAAGCCTGATTAATCGGCCTTTTGCAACTGGGGTCTCGGGCTGGGAAAAGGAAAATTCACAACGATCGCTATCATGACACTTTCTGTAGATAAGCGTGGACCGGTTTTGTGTTTCGGAGGAACGAGGCACCTCTTGGAAGGGCACAATTTGATTTGGATCGACATACTTTGGTATTGCCGGAAATTGACTCGGGGAGGGGGTCAATATCGACCAATGGTAACGGCCAGGATTAAAATTTCCTTCGAGATCATAAACCCCCACAATCCTTTGCCTGTAAAAGTGCCACCGTTCGAGAAAAACGGTATCCGATTGAGCAGCCGTCTCATCGCCGCCTAACATCATCAGGCCAAACAACAAAAAATAGATCCCAACCTTCATAGTATTAAAATCATGTCATTTCGCGAATAGGAAATTCAACCTCCCTGGCATGCCCCCTTTAAAATGTTCAAAGAAAACCCTATGCTGCTCCCGCTTTTGATTTGATGGCATGGAACTGAGTATTCTGTGGCTACGACCAGGAGGAGGCAGCCACTCACAAGCGAGGTTCGTCCGGTATCCATGCGAGTGTTGTCCCTTCCGTCGGTTACGAAACGCCAAATGCCCCAAGTTCCTTCCGGATAAGAGGCTATGCTGCCACAGTATGATTTCGACAAGGTTAAATTGGCCACTGATGGGCCGACTTTTGAGAAAGGGGTGGCATTATATGAGAGCGGAAAAGTCATAGATTTTCAGGAAGGAATCAGGGCATATTCGGCCATCGTACAAGGCACAAAACCCTATCAGGTTTCGGTGGAGGCTCGTCGCTATGGTGATGGCCATTGTGAGTGTTATCTCGGACAGCGTGATATTCTCTGCAAACATCGGGTGGCCGTGGCCATTCGAGCGGTCACTGGCGGTAAACCGCTGAGCGATAAAGACAAAAAACGTCTCCGGCCGCTACCCTGTAGCAGCCGGGTAGGAGAATTAAGCCAAGGGGAAGTCGTCGCCACCAAGAAAGCCATTACGGCTGCCATGCGGTATATCAAACCGTATCATGGTCCCTCTCGTGTTTGGTTTTCCTATCAACATTCGTTGGAGGAGGGCTGTAATCGATTAGCCCAGATCGTGGCCGAATTGCCGGTGAGCCCCCAAACCGCAGGGTTATTACTCGAGATGCTTTGGCGGCTCGATCGTAAACTGAGCCGGAGCGGCGTTGATGATTCCAATGGCACAGTTGGCGGATTTATGAAAGAAACGGTGCAGGTGCTCAGGGAATACGCCACCCTCGATCCTTTTTGTGTTGAATCCTTCCAAAAACTCAAAGGGCGAGAAACCTGTTTTGGGTGGGAGGCACCCCTTTTGGTGTACATCACAACCGATTAGTGCAGAACTGACAGTTGGCCATTGATTGAATCCGATCAAGTTTCTCCAGATCCAACCCTCTTGAGCATCACTTCTTAGGCTTTCTTTTTGCCAAGGGTGTGGATGGCCCATGACACACCCCCAGGACCCCCGCAGTCCCCCCCTTCCCCAGGGTGCCCGGGGTTGGTGTTAGATAGGTGTTAAAAAAGAGAAACAAAAGGGGTAAAGAGCGGCAACGTGAGGCAAAGAGAGAGAAACATGAGCATTACCAATCGCCAAGAAAGATGAGGGGATCACTCGCCTTTTCAGTGACTTAAGTAATCCCTTCTAGATCGATCCAATGACCAATGCTCTATTCATTGAGTTACGGGCGCAGCAAGAGCTGACTTTATAGACAGACAACCTATTAGCCCGTCATCTAATTGCTATCCCTTTGGTACTTTCACATCGTTATTGCCAACATAAAGCGGCACAGATTTCCCCTAGCCAGGCTCAATAAAGGAGACATTCTTCGTATCGACTTCTGCCATTGAAGATCCGCGGATTCACGCGTTCAACAGCCGCGACTCGCGTAACTTCAGGCTGGCTGATAGGCCAGGGGGTAGCGGGATTGAGAGGGAACGTGAGTATGGGCACTGCTTTTACCCCTAATAGAAAATATGATATAAGATAATGCGATGATCATCTTCGGCTGTCACGTTGGTGTAGGGTTCTCTTGTAGTGATGTCCGACAAACATGCTAAATTTGCCGTAGGAGGTTCAACGTGGCCCCTTTCATGAAATCCACAACTTCCCTACTCTCATTCCTTTTTCTCATTGGTGTTTTATTCGCAAGTTGCGCCTCCCTGGATGACCGTATGGCGGCGTACGTGGGCCAACCTCGGAGTGAACTCGTCAACAATTGGGGCCCCCCTCATGAGGAAACAAAATTAAAAAAGGGCGGAACCAAGATGATCTATTACGAACAGAACCCCCTTATCCACCCCAACCAGATTATCGATCCTGCGTTAAATCGATGTGAGAAAATTTTTACCACGGATTCCCGCGGGATCATCAAATCCTATAGACACATCAACTGCGGATAGGACGCCATTAGTAAAGGAATATATCACATGTTTTCCAGTCACCCCGAGGGGTTTCAGGCAAATCTCCCATGCCGGTTCGCCATTCCCTTTCTCTCCTTTATTTTGATCGTAAGCGTGTTGGTGGCAGGTTGCGCCACGGTGGAAGAACAGATGGCCGGGTACGTGGGCCAACATCGAGATTATCTCGTCAGCAATTGGGGTCCTCCCGCCGAAGAAAAGAAATTAAAAAATGGGGGATCCCGCCTCATTTATAGGGAACAAAATCCACTCATCCACCCTAATCAATATGTTGATCCCGCTCTGAGAATCTGCGAAAAGGTTTTTACGACCGATTCCCGCGGGATCATCAAATCCTATAAACATGAAAACTGCGAATAGGGTGACCTGGAAGGCCACCATCTCAGATTTCAGATTTCAAATCTAAGATTTCATCAGGGCAGACTCATCCTCTTTTTACCCGAAACTAAAAACCCGAAACTCGAAACTGGTTTTTTATCCTAATACGAGGTAGGGGGTGGCAGGTCGATTTCCGGCTTGTTGGTCTCTGGCAGGATTTTTCCCAAGCGTCGGTAATAGTCTCGAATGCGATCTCGTTCCGCAGAGGTGAATGTTACTTTCTCTTCTTTGTGAAGCTCGACTAACTGTTCGACCGCTTGCTGTAACGGTGTGACCGCGTCGAACACCCGTCCCCCCTCAAACGCCTCAAGAGAATCTAGGAGGAAAGGGGTGAGCCCTTTGAACGTCGATTTTCCCGCTCTATCCCGAAATCGGTAGACAATTTCCTCATAGGTTTCCGCTATCTCCAGCGTCGGCCGGATTCCCCCCGGCATGGCCATTAAGGTTTTTGCCGGGACCTTTGCCGAAAAGGCGGCAAGGGCGGCAATCAATTCGCCCAGAATCTCAACGACCTGGCTGGGTTCAATTTCTTGAGATTGGCTCATAACGGGATGTTCAAAATTTCGGGTTTCGGGTTTCGGGTTTAAATTTAAGTACCATAATGCAGAACCAAAACATTGTGCTCCAGATTTTTGCTACTTCACTTTTAACATTTTCATACCGGTTCATATCGGAAATCTTCTTGAAGGCCATTGCCCGCTGTCAAGGGGCCAGATTCATTCATTGGTCCTCCTCGGCGAGTGTCGTAGATTTTTTCAAGGCTTCGACTATCGCCTTCATGTCGAATGGCAGAGGTGCGGTGAATTCCATTTCTTTCTTGCGTTCGGGATGAATAAAGCCCAACTTTTTGGCATGGAGCATCACACGAGGCATCGCGATTGTTTCGACAGACATCACCTTTTTTCCCCCATAGGTTTGGTCGCCAAGAATAGGGCAGCCAATCGCTGCCAAATGAACTCTCAGTTGATGAGTTCGACCCGTTCCAGGAATCAATTCAAGCTGGGCGGCGGCTTTGTCAAACCGTTGAATGACTCGGAACCGGGTGAAGGATTCTTTTGGCTTCGTGGTTCGAGAAGAAAACTTTTTTCGATCTTTCGTATCTCGACCAATTGAAAGGTCAATGCGGCCTTCTCCGGATTTCGGTTTGCCCCAGACGAGGGCTTCATATATCCGGGAGATGGTGTGCTTCTTAAATTGATTGGCCAACGAGCGATGTGCCTGATCGGTCTTGGCGACCACTAAAATTCCGGTGGTATCCTTATCCAAACGATGAACGAGGCCGGGCCGCTCTTTTCCACCAATGATGGAAAGGGAGCCTTCGTGTGTGGCCATATGGTGGAGCAGGGCATTCACGAGCGTGCCTGACCAATGACCTGGCGCGGGGTGGACGACCAAGCCCGCCGGTTTGTTCAGAACCAACAAGAACTCATCTTCAAAAACAATATCCAGGGGAATGGGTTCGGGACCGATTTCGAGAGGCTCGGGCCGAGGAACGATCAAAAGAATCCGATCGCCCGGCCTGATTTTATGGCTCGGCTTGACGGATTGGCCACCGACAGTAATGTGACCATCCAAGATCAGTCGTTGTAGCGCCGTCCTGGAAAAATACGATTCGCGATTAGTCAGGAATTGGTCCAGGCGTTTAGTCGTCTCACCTGGGGTGACAATGATTTCCTCCCGCTTTTCGACATGCGGCATAGGGTGACGGCGGTGAGTTGTTGATTTCAGTGGGAGGAGAGAGAGCCTCGCTGGCGGTGCTTTGCAGCGATCTTTTTTCGGAGACGGGCTTTTTCTAAACTGACTTTGGCTTCCTCAACTTCAGAGGGGAGGCCTCCTCGTTCAAGTCGTTCTTCCGCCTTAGCCACGGCAGCCTCAGCACGTTCGACATCAATGTCTTCAGCTTTTTCAGCGATTTCGGCTAGTATGGTGACTTTATGAGGCGTCACGTCCGCAAATCCCGACAGGATAGACATGTACTCTTTTTGTTCGCCAATTCGATACTCCAGCTCTCCAAGGCGAAGCGTTGTGAGAAAATGGCAATGTCCGGGGAGAACTCCGAAATCTCCCTCGCTACCCGGGGCTGAGACATAATCCACTTCTTTGCTCACCAGTAAATGGTCGGGTGTCACGACTTCAAGGAGAAGGTTCTTCTGTGAAGCCCCCGTTGTATCAGCCATTATCGCTTGATCCCCATTTTTTCGGCTTTTTCCACAACTTCTTCGATCGCCCCGACCATATAAAAGGCCTGCTCTGGCAAGTCGTCATGTTTACCTTCGACAATTTCCTTAAAGCTGCGTACGGTATCCGCAAGCTTCACATATTTACCGGGAGTTCCGGTGAAGGCTTCGGCAACATGGAACGGCTGGGATAGAAAACGTTGAAGTTTTCTGGCGCGGGCAACAATTTGTTTATCGTCTTCCGATAATTCATCCATGCCCAAAATGGCGATGATGTCTTGGAGGTCTTTGTAGCGCTGAAGCGTTCCCTGGACCTTTTGAACGACGCTGTAGTGTTCTTCGCCTAACACCTGTGGATCCAAAATTCGAGAGGTGGAGTCCAACGGATCCACGGCCGGATAAATTCCCAATTCCGCTAACGATCGAGACAACACGGTAGTGGCATCCAGATGGGCAAAAGCGGTGGCCGGCGCCGGATCGGTCAAGTCGTCGGCTGGCACATAAATGGCCTGCACTGACGTAATCGATCCTTTTTTGGTTGAAGTGATTCGTTCTTGAAGGGTGCCCATTTCCGTCCCCAGCGTCGGTTGGTATCCGACAGCAGAAGGCATGCGCCCCAATAACGCCGAGACCTCCGAACCTGCTTGAGTGAACCGGAAAATATTATCAACAAAGAGCAGCACGTCCTGGCCTTCTTCATCACGGAAATATTCAGCGATCGTGAGGCCGGTTAATCCAACCCGGAGCCGGGCTCCCGGCGGCTCATTCATTTGGCCGTACACCAAGGCCGCTTTGGATTTTGAGTAATCCTTGGGATCGATGACTTTTGACTCTTGCATTTCGTGCCAGAGATCGTTTCCTTCACGAGTGCGTTCGCCCACACCGGCAAATACGGAAAACCCACCATGATGCAGGGCAATATTATTGATGAGTTCCATAATGATGACGGTCTTGCCTACACCGGCTCCCCCGAAGAGACCAACTTTCCCACCCTTGGCATACGGCTCGAGGAGATCGACCACTTTGATGCCGGTTTCGAGGACCTCGGTTTTGGTCTCCTGGTCTTCGAGTGCCGGGGCAGGTCGGTGAATCGAATAGGTTTTTTTCGCCGGAATGGGACCAAACCCATCAACCGGGTCACCTAAGACGTTGACCACTCGTCCCAATGTTTCTTTTCCGACAGGAACCGAAATGGGAGCCCCGGTATCCTTGACTTCCATCCCTCGCACCAACCCATCGGTAGAAGACATGGCCACCGCCCTCGCGCGATTTTCGCCCAAATGCTGCGCGACCTCCATAGTCACATTTATGCTCGATTGCCCATCGGTCCCATCACCGGCTCGCTCAATTTTTATGGCGTTAAAAATATTGGGTAATTTCCCTGGTGGGAACTCCACGTCAACGACCGGGCCGATGACTTGAATGACCTTTCCTGATTCCGTACTCACAGCCTGCTCCTTCGTTTTGTGTTAGCGTACCCAACCCCGTTATTTCAAAGCTTCCGCACCACCCACAATATCCATCAGTTCCTTGGTGATCGCCGCTTGGCGGGTCTTGTTATAAAATAGGGTAATTTTTTTAATCAGCTCACCGGCATTCCTGGTTGCTCCATCCATGGCCGTCATTCGCGCAGCTTGTTCCGCGGCCGCCGACTCTAACAACACCCGAAAGGTTTGGACGACGAAATGTCTTGGAAGAAGCTCTTCCAGTAATTCACTTTCATCGGGCTCAAACAAGTAGGCGCCGAGAGTACTTGGTGCTTCCTCTTCCTTGGCCCCTCCTTGTTCTTCAGGTGATTCGATAGGCAACAGTTGCTCGACAATCACTTCCTGCTGCATGACCGATTTAAATTCATTGTAAACGACATAGAGCCGGTCAAAGCTTCCCTGATTGTATTGCTCGATAATATCCTGTCCAATGTCGAGGGCATGTTCATAACTGAGTCGATCAAAAATCCCTGGCCATTCTTGTCGGATCGTCCATTGGCGGCGTCTAAAGAAGTCAATACTTTTCCGCCCAGCCAGACTCACGGTGAGTTGCTTCCCTCTCGCCTGCCGCTCGTTGAGAAATTCACTCGCCTGCCGCAGAATGTTGGCATTAAAGGCTCCGCAGAGACCTCGATCACTCGTGACCACCAGTAATTCGGTTTTATTGCCGTCTCGCCGACCCAATAAAGGATGAGCTGAACGATTGGTTCGCTCCCCAAGGCGTCCAATAACTTCTCTCAGTTTATGGGCATGAGGCCGCGCCGACAAAATCCGATCTTGCGCCCTTTTCAGTTTGGCGGCGGCCACCATCTTCATGGCCTTGGTGATCTTTTGGGTATTTTTGATGGAAGCGATCTTGCGCCGGAGACTTTGTAAGCTAGGCATAATTTGATTTGTTGTTCAAGGGCTAGGCGGCTTCCTGATAGCCTTTGGCTTTTTTGAATTCAGTAATAATTCCTTTAAGTTGATCGCCGAATTCCTCATCGATTTTTTTCTTGGCAACGACCTCGTCTCGCAATTTGGGGTGTTTTTCTTTGATATAAGCCAACAGTTCTCCCTCGAACTCCCTGATTTTGTTCACAGGGACATCATCGATAAATCCATTGACGCCGGCATAAATGGAAAGGACTTGATCGGCCACCGGCATGGGTTTGTATTGATTCTGCTTAAGCAGTTCCACCATCCGGGAGCCTCGGGCTAATTGCGCCTGGGTCGCCTTATCCAGCTCGCTCCCAAACTGTGCAAATGCGGCCATTTCCCGATATTGCGCCAGGTCCAACCGTAGGGTTCCCGCCACTTGTTTCATGGTTTTGATTTGCGCCGCCCCTCCCACACGGGACACCGACAATCCCACATTGATTGCCGGACGGATACCGGAATAGAAGAGATCACTCGCCAGGTAAATTTGCCCGTCGGTAATTGAAATAACGTTCGTGGGAATATAGGCCGACACGTCTCCGGCCTGGGTTTCAATGATGGGGAGGGCGGTGAGGCTGCCGGCCCCCTTTTCATCACTCATTTTCGCCGCCCGCTCCAACAGACGGGAATGTAAAAAGAAGACATCTCCAGGGTACGCTTCACGGCCGGGAGGCCGGCGGAGTAGGAGAGAGAGCTGACGATAGGCGGTGGCATGTTTGGAAAGGTCATCATACACGATGAGGGCATGTTTCCCATTGTCCCGGAAATACTCTCCGATAGCGACACCGGCATAGGGAGCAAAAAATTGTAGTGAGGCGGCGTCACTGGCTGTGGCCGACACCACGGTGGTGTAGGCCATGGCTCCGTAATCCTCCAGTGTTTTGACGACTCGGGCGACCGTAGACCGCTTCTGTCCCACGGCGACATAAATACAATACACATTCAATCCTTTTTGATTGATAATGGTATCGACAGCAATCGCGGTTTTGCCGGTCTGCCGGTCACCAATAATCAACTCCCGCTGCCCCCGACCAATCGGAATCATGGCATCAATCGCTTTCAATCCCGTTTGCAGGGGTTCGCCAACGGATTGTCTCTCGACCACACCGGGAGCCCTGACCTCAATGAGTCTCGACTCCTTGCTTTGAATCGGACCTTTACCATCAATGGGTAGACCAATCGCGTCAACCACCCGTCCAACCAAGGCTTCGCCGACCGGCACCTCGGCGATTCTACCGGTTCGCTTAACAGGATCACCCTCCCGAATTCCCGTATCCTCTCCGAGTAGCACGGCTCCCACGCTATCCTCTTCCAGATTCAGCGCCATGCCAAAAAGATTTCCCGGGAATTCCAACAACTCGCCCGACATCGCCCCTTCTAACCCATAAATCTTGGCAATATTGTCGCCGACCTGAATCACATAGCCTTTTTCCTTGACGTCGACCCGTTGATCAAAGCCTTTGATTTTTTCTTGAATGATGGAACTGATTTCTTCTGCCTTAATCTGCATGATCTACCCCTTTTCCAGGAGGGCTCGCATATTCGCTAATTTTCCCCTCACTGTGTTGTCATAGACTCTACTCCCGATACGAATTTCGAGGCCCGCAATCAAGTTTGGGTCTGTATGAAACGTGATTGTCACGTCCCGTTGAAGTCGACTCCCCAGTTGAGCTTGGATTTCCTTTTTCTCATTTGCGGACATATCTTTTGCCGACGCGACCCACACATGCTGCAACTGTTTTTGCTGATCAACAATCTCACCAAATGCTTCGGCAATTTCGGGGAGGAATCCAACACGATTTTTCTTTAATAACTGTCCTAAAAATTCCTTCATCAGGGGTGGGGATTTAACTTTTTTATTGAGCTCGTCCAGCACCCCCTCCTTTTCTTCAAGGGAAAACACCGGAGAGGCCAGCACGTGTTTAAAGGCTTGGGATTGATGAAGAAAACTGGAAAAATCCAGCAATGCACTACGTGCAGTTTCTACATTCGAGGCGTCGAGCAAATTGAACAATGCTGACGCGTAACGACGCGCCACAGTCTTTTTGTTCACGGTTTAAAGAGACTCCGGACTGTTTTTAGTGCATGAGAGACTAGGTGAGCAAAGCGAACAAAACTAGCATGGGCAGGAAGGCCTGTCAACCGAATCGGCCAGATGGAACATCTGGCGATTCGGATCTCATATTTCATATCTCAAATTTAAAAAAAAGGACCTAACATGAGAAATCAGAAATTTGAGATCCAATGCCCCACTGGTATTCTGAGATTTGAAAGTTGAGATTTGAGATTCTACCCCCCCTAGGGTAAACCAGACTTGTTTGATCCAGGCCTCGGAAAAGCAGTCTGCCCGTTCACTTGCTCGTCCCGCGGGGGTAGACTTGGTTGAATGATTCCACCCCCCAGGACTCGATTTCCCTGGTAAAACACGGCGGATTGCCCGGGGCTTAAAGCCATCTGAGGGGAGTGAAAGGTAATCAGGACGGTCTCTTCATCAATCCACTTGAGGGTGGCTGAAACGGGAGCCGAGGCGTATCGAATCTTCACGGCAATTTCGACCCCATTCTCGAGGCCTCCCATGTCGAAAATGTGAAGTTCCGAAACGTGGCAACTCTCAATCATCAATTCATCTCGGGATCCGAGAACTACCGTGTTCGTTTCGGGGATAACCCGTTGAACATAGACCCGTTCACCAAATGCGACACCGAGTCCCTTTCGCTGGCCGGGCGTGTAAAAGGGAACTCCTTCGTGCTGACCGATTGTCATCCCTTTGGTATTTGTGAAATTCCCCGGCTTTATCTGAATTGGTGTATTTTCCTTAATAAAAACTCTGTAATCTCCCTGGGTAACGAAACAGATTTCCTGGCTCTCGTTTAATTCTTCGGTTGGCAATCCCATGGCCTCGGCACGACGCCAGACCTCAGACTTAGGCATCTCCCCCACGGGGAATAGGGTCTTTGCGAGCCAGGACGGAGGAAGACGATACAAAAAATAGGATTGATCCTTTTTCCCATCGTTGGCTTTCAGTAAGGTCGTGGTCCCGTCTTGGGATTTCTGTACTCGGGCATAGTGACCGGTGGCGACAAAGTCGGCGCCCCGGTCGATTGCAAGTTGGTAAAGGGAACCGAACTTCACCCGCTCATTGCAACGCACACATGGATTGGGCGTGGTTCCGGTCAAATACCCCTGGATAAAATCATCAACAACCCCCTTTTGGAAGCCTTCTCGAGCATCGACCACTTCATGTTGAATGTTAAGGAGTTTGGCCACATGTTTCGCAATACCAACTTTACAACACCCACGCTCTTGCCAGCGCTTGGAAACAGCGACAGACTCATCCTCATTTTCCCAAACCTGTAGAGTAATCCCATGAACGTGATAACCCTGCTCTACCAGTAGCGCCGCTGCCACAGAGCTATCAACCCCACCGCTCATGCCCAGTAGCACGGTTCCACGATCAGCCTTCGTTGAATTGCCGAAATTTTCTGCCTTCATCTCTCACATCCTAACCGACTTTAAGGGCTTGATCCTCGGGCTTTTCGTTTCCAACTTGAGAATGATTTACCTCAGTCGGCGTTTCCGGCACTCCGCCCATATCACACCGACCCTGAAAATAGACCCCTTCCTCCATGGAAAAGGATGGAGAAGACACATCACCAATAAGGACCGATGATTTCAATAGTTGAACTTTATGGGTCGCGGTGATGGTGGCTTCTATCCGACCGCCATTTATGATAGTACCCCCCCTAATGATCCCTTTGACAATAGCATGTTCACCGATGATAAGCGTATCATCGGCGTTGATTTCTCCCTCAAGGCGACCGTCGACCCGAACCGTCCCTTCGAAGTGGGCCTTCCCCTTAATATCCACTTCCCTCCCCAGGTAGGTATAATTTTCATCTCCGAACGTCGCTTCTTTTTTCTGCTTTCCCTTCTCACCCCACATTTTCATCATCCTCCCACATATTATCAGTTCAATTCTTAGTCAATAACATTAAAATTCAACAACTTATACATAATCAAGACCATTGGAGAATCCTGAAAATTTTTATTCTAGGATGATCTCGGCTATTCGACTAAGATCCTCGTCTGAGAAGAAATGAATCACAATCTGACCCCCTCGTTGCCCTTTTGCGATCTTAACCTTGGTTTCAAGCTTTTTCTTGAGTTGTTCTTCAACAGGAAACACTTGTTTCCTTGAAGATTTTCCCATGGGCTGTTTATTCTCTTTTTTCTTTAACCCCTCGACCAGTAATTCGGTCTGGCGCACCGACAATTGATCCCTTACGATTTTTCCGGCTACGGATAGCTGGTCCTCAACATTCGACATTCCAGCCAAAACCTTGGCATGACCAAGCATAACATGTTGTTTTTCAATAAGTTTTTGGACTTCATTTGGCAATGAGACAAGCCGAATAATATTGGCAACAGAGGAACGATCTTTACCGATTGCCTCTCCAACCTGATCCTGGGTTAAGCCGAATTCAGCTACAAGACGGGAATAGGCCCTGGCCTCTTCCATTGGATTGAGCCCCTGCCTTTGTATGTTCTCTACCAAAGCCAGGACCAGGGACTTTTCATCATTGGAGACCCTTACCAGGGCAGAGACTGAAGAAAGCCCCGCGAGTTTTGCCGCTCTCCATCTCCTTTCCCCGGCCACGAGTTCAAACGATCCATCGCCGATTCGCCGCACCACGATCGGTTGGAGCATTCCAGTCTCTTTTAGTGACTGAGCTAACTCCTGGAGTTCCTGTTCTCCAAAAAGTGTCCTCGGTTGGCTTCGGTTTGGGATGATTTTGTCAAGAGGTATTTCCAGAACCTCAGGCCCCATACCCGCTGCAACATACTTCTTTTCAGGCAGAAGAGCCTGCAGACCTTTCCCAAGTGCCTTCTTTTCCATGACTGATGATCTCCTTGGCCAGTTCTAGATATGAACAAGATCCGGCGGAAGTGGAATTATACAATACTGCAGGTTTCCCATAACTTGGGGCCTCCGCCAGGGAAACATTTCGTGGGATCACAGTTTCATACACCTTCCCTTGAAAATACTCTCGAATTTCACCAATGACCTGACGGGAAAGGTTTATTCGAGAATCAAACATAGTCAAGACAATCCCCTCCAACTCCAATTCAGGATTTAACGATTCCTTCACCAGATCGATATTCCCCATTAACCTGCCCAATCCTTCCATGGCATAATATTCACATTGGACCGGAATCAGAACCGATGATGCGGCAACCAATGCATTCACGGTCAAGAGACCAAGGGCCGGAGGACAATCTAATACCACCAACTCATAGTTTTCAGAAATTCCCTTTAATACCTGCTTTAATACGGATTCTCGATCTTCAACATTGGCGAGTTCCACTTCAGCCCCAACGAGATCGGAACTTGAGGGAATCATGGAAAGGCCTGAAATCCCAGTCTCTACCATAGATCCGTCTAGGGCCTTTCGAGCTACCAGGCAATCATATATTGTTGGATTTGGAGACTGAATTCCCATCCCGCTCGTGGCATTAGCTTGGGGGTCCAGGTCAACCAAAAGGACTCGATGGTGTGTGATGGCAAAAGCAGCGGAGAGATTGACAGAAGTTGTTGTTTTTCCAACACCT
The DNA here is from genome assembly GCA_964525045.1 of uncultured Nitrospiraceae bacterium. Taxonomy (GTDB): domain Bacteria; phylum Nitrospirota; class Nitrospiria; order Nitrospirales; family UBA8639. The sequence goes on from CAZGFD010000020.1 coordinate 40,312, forward strand.
CCCTTTTGATTAGCTACCGCGATTATCTTGCCCAAATCATGAACTCCATCCGGATTGTTCCACGTGGAACAATTTGTATTTGCAGTATTTTATTTATACTAATCTTATTAATAATTACAACCTTTTAATTGGATTGGGAAACCAGAGAATGAAAATATTCACGGTTGGAGGCAAAATCTGGAAAATCCTTTGCTTTTAACTTGAAAATTTATTCTTGCAGTGAGCTCAATATCGATAGAACTCTTTTCCCATATTTATTTGGAAGTGCATAATCAATTTCTCTCTCAACTTTCATGCCCCAGTTTTCCCCGCATGAAACCAAAATCTTTGATCGACAGAGTACGGCTCTTCCTGATTCCCTTAATAGGGAACTGGCCTCGGGAAAGATGGAATCCGGCTTTATGGCTCGGGCAAAGGCTTTATCGTACCTTATATTAAATGAGCCATCTTGATAAAGGTCTTGGACTGAGCGGGAGATGACATGAATATTCTTGAGATTGAGAGTGCCTATTATATGATGTATGAATGCGGTTTTTTTTAATCTTGGTTCAAGCAAAGTAATTTTTAGTTCGGGATAGGCAATTTTCAGGGGAATTCCTGGGAACCCGGCACCGCTACCAATATCAATAATTGATTCATTTTTTTCAGGACCTAGAGCCAGCCCGCATGCCAATGAATCCACAAACAACTCGATAACCATATCGAGTTCGTTTTTTAGACCTGTGAGGTTTACTTTTTTATTCCATTCGGTCAATTCTCTTAAGAAAATCAAGAATGTATTGATTGATTCGCGGGATAAGGGACAAGATACCGCCTTCCCACCCTCAAAAATTACTTCTTCTAGACTTACTCCATGTTCCACGTGGAACATCCATATACCATAAGCGAAATCTTTACAAATACATGGGTTAGGACATTATCCTTTTTAACGAATTTGCGCCAACTCATTAGATCTTCGATTTCTGTCCAATGCCACAAGAAGTAGTGATATGGCAGCTGGTGTGATACCAGATATACGTGAGGCTTGTCCAATTGAAGACGGCTTCACTTTCTTAAGTTTCTCTGCTACTTCATTCGAAAAACCCTTTATCAAGTCATAGTCAAATCCAATTGGTATTCGTCGATTCTCTAATTTTTTAAATTTTGCGACTTCCTGTTCCTGACGAAGAATATATCCCTCGTATTTCACTGAGACTTCTATGGACTCAATAATCTCCTCTTCATATTGGCTAATTTCTCCAATCATTTCAAGGACTTGATTGTAGGTAAGTTCAGGTCTTCGCAAAAGCTGGCCGAGAGAAATATTGTTCTGCCCTGGATCAATCCCCCTTGGACCGCTATTTTCATCAGAATCATTGGTACGTTTCGGATAGGTCCGTTTCAAGCGTTGAATCTCACCATCAACCCGTTCACGCTTTGTCTGAAACTTCTTATAAATTTGGTCTGGAACCAGGCCTAACTCATACCCAATGTCCATTAAACGAAAATCCGCGTTATCTTGTCGCAACAAAAGACGATGCTCGGCTCTTGAAGTAAACATGCGATACGGTTCTTGGGTATCTTTGGTAATGAGGTCGTCAACCAAAACCCCGATATAGGCTTGTGATCGATCTAAAATCAGGGGAGGTTTTTGTTGAACCCGAAGGGCAGCGTTAATTCCTGCAATAATCCCTTGAGCGGCGGCTTCCTCATATCCGGAAGTACCGTTGATTTGTCCGGCATGATAAAGGCCCGAAACCAATTTGGTTTCTAAGGTTTCATGGAGTTGTCTGGGAGGAAAATAATCATATTCAATGGCATAACCAGGCCGGAGAAAGCTAGCGGCCTCCAGGCCGTGAATGGTTTTCACGAGAGCCTCCTGGACATCGACGGGGAGACTTGTAGAAATTCCATTGGGGTAGAAGGAATCGGATCCCAGTTCCTCGGGTTCCAAGAAAATTTGATGTCGGTCCTTATCGGCGAATCGGACGACTTTATCTTCAATCGATGGACAATATCGAGGACCAATTGAGTCTATCACGCCGGAATACATTGGTGAACGATCAAGATTATTTCGAATGATCTCATGAGTTTTTTCATTGGTGTAGGTAATATGACACTGGATTTGTGGATTGGTAATTTCCGTCGTTCGACAAGAAAATGGTCTTGGGTGCTTATCACCGGGTTGGGGCATCAACTTATCAAAATCAATGGTCTTTCGATCCAATCGCGGTGGAGTTCCAGTCTTTAACCGACCAAGTTCAAACCCAAAATCCCTCATACAATCAGACAGATGTTCCGCTGACGGTTCCCCGGCTCTTCCGGCCGGAAGGTGGTTCAACCCCACGTGAATCAGACCTTTCAAAAACGTTCCTGAAGTAAGAATAACTGCCCCGGCATCAATGGATTCCCCGGTATCTAATACGACCCTGCTCACTTGCCCGCCTCGGGTCACGATTTTATTCACCGTTCCTGGTATAATGGCTATCCCTGACTGATGACCCAAAGTCTTTTGCATATTCGCGCTATACAGACCTTTGTCACATTGCACTCGTAGCGCCCTAACCGCAGGACCTTTTTTGGTATTGAGCATGCGGAACTGGATGCCGGCCATATCAGTATTTTTACCTATTTCTCCCCCAAGTGCGTCGATTTCTTTCACCAGGTGGCCTTTTGCGATACCTCCCACTGCCGGGTTGCAGGGCATTTGGGCAATCTTGGTGGTGTCCATGGTTAACAAGGCCACCTGACATCCCATACGAGCTCCAGCCAAGGCCGCCTCACACCCGGCATGCCCCCCACCAACCACCACAATGTCAAAATTCAAACTCATTATATTTAAGTCTCAAATCAAATATTTAAGAGTCTAAAAGGTCCAACGCCCAAAAAATCGAAGGTTTAAAAACATACTAAAACTTAATTCAGTCCCTTTTGCCCATCTGCCTCCTCCATTCTTCCAACCCGAATCGTAAAACTCGAAACCCGAAACTTTTATTAACTTCATTTCCCTATACAAAATTCCTTAAAAATATGATCTAGAATGTCCTCAGTGCTGACAACGCCGATAATTTCACCCAAAGCATCTAAGGCCACACGCAAATCGACAGCCAGACATTCTCCGGAAAAGTTCTGATCGAGGGCCAACAACGAGTTCCCCACGGCCTCTTTGGCCCGTTCTAATGCCACTTTATGGCGAAGTCGGGTGAGAAATACCGGTTCGCCAGATTCAAAGAAGGGTCCGTAAGCCAGAGACCGAATCTCTTGTCGAAGCTTTTCCAATCCCATGCCTGTTTTGGCGGACAACGTTACGATTCTGAGGGATGTCGTGTGCTCTTTTTCCTCCTGAGATGCTTGTGGTGAAAGAAGAGACATGAGGGCTGATTCCTCAATCTTCATCGGCAAATCAGCTTTATTGAGCACCACAATTTTCTTTTTATCAAAATTTTCCTTAATTATTTCTACGTCATGATCAGACAATTCTTGGGACCCATCTACCACGATCAATAGCAACCCGGCTTGTTCTAAAGCCTGTGTGGTCCTTCGGATTCCCTCTCGCTCTATTTCGTTTTGAGTGGGGCGCAGGCCGGCCGTATCAATAAGGCGAATGCACACCCCCAGGATTTTCACTTCTTCCTCTAACACGTCACGCGTGGTTCCGGGAACGGACGACACAATCGCCCGATCCGTTTCCAAGAGAGCATTTAAGAGGCTGGATTTGCCGACATTCGGTTTTCCGATAATCGAGGCCACCAAACCTTCTCGCACCAGTCTTCCGTCATCAGCCGTGTTGAGGATAGTAGAAATTTCTCCCAGAAGAAATTTTAGGGAACGTTCCAAGTCATCCGGATTGATAAATGAAATATCTTCTTCAACAAAATCCATTCCAGCTTCAATATTGGCCAGCAGGCGAATGAGTTCATCCCTAATGTGTTCAATCTTTTTGGATAATTTTCCTCTTAACTGTTCTTGGGCCACCTTCAACCCGGATGAGGTTGTCGCCTGGATGGTATCCAGCACAGCTTCGGCCTGCGTCAAATCCATCCGTCCATTAAGAAAGGCACGTCGGGTAAATTCACCGGGTTCCGCTAATCGTGCCCCTTGCTGTATCACAGCCTCACAGGCCATGGAGAGAATGAGTTGACCACCATGGCAATGAATTTCTACCGTATTTTCTCCTGTGAAGGACCTGGGGGCACGCATAATAGCAACCAACACCTGGTCTAAGGGGGTGGGGGGAACTCCGTTTTTGGGGAAAGCGGATTGGCTGGTGGAAAGCAGGATATCACCCAAACAGAGGGTGTGACTCGGAATGTCCTCCAATGAACGACCCGATTGGAGGGTGACGACGTTTGACGCGATTTCCAATGAACGGGGACCGCTCACTCGTATAATACCCACTCCCCCTTCGCCAATCGGTGTGGCAATGGCACAAATGGTGTCATCGAGGTGACCCATGTTCTTTTCCTTTACCCTGAACTCCCTTGGTTCTTCCTACTTTCCTCTCCCGATAGCCTCCTCAGTCAATGTTAAGGCTTCATGTATGGAGGCGACCCGCTGTTCGATCTCTCCGCGATGATTGGACAGACCGGTCGTGAATTGGTTTTGAGCTTCTTTGATCTTTTGCCGGGCATCTTGGAATTGGTTGGGTAGGATTTCTTCGATCTGTTGCTGGGGAATGTGATGAATCTTGTCGAGCGTCTTTTGAACCTTCCGCGAAAGCGTCTTCCTCGAGGCTTTTTGTCGTGTGTGAGACTCCTGAATATCCCGTTTTAATTCCTTGAACGCCTGGTGCGATTTGTTTAAGAGATTCTCGACATCCCCAGGCGTTGCATCCTGACGTAGCTTTTCAATCTCAGCATAGAGCCTATTGGCCTGGTTGAGCAAACCCCCACTGACATCCTTGTGGTGAATGAGCTCGACCTCGAATTCTCCTTGAAGCTGTTCCAAATCTCGCACCACCGCTTCGACCAGAAGCCGTTGTTGGTCGACCGCCTTCTGACGTTTGGCTTCCTTGCTTTCCTGCAAGCGTGACGATTCTTCCAACCCTTCTGTCTTATCCATCGCCCCCCCGGGTTTTCCTGAACCAGGACTCTTGGGTTCCCCGGTAGCCTTTTCAACGGATTGTGACGAGGCTGCCCCCCGCTTAAATACATACCGATCCGTGATAAATTGTTGGGCAATCGTGAGAACATTGTTCGTCAGCCAATACAACACCAGTCCTGCCGGAAACGTCAGAAATAAAAAAGTCAAGAAGACGGGCAGCATGAGCATCATTTTCGCTTGGGTTGGATCCATAGTCGTCGGCATGATCTTTTGCTGCACCACCATCGACGCCCCCATGAGGACCGGGAGAACATAAAAAGGGTCAGGAACTGACATATCTGAAATCCAGAGGATGAAGGGCGCCTGCCGAAGATCCACAGTCATATACAGGATATTGAACAAGGCAACGAACACCGGCATTTGGAGCACCATGGGGAGGCATCCCCCCACAGGATTGACCTTATGCTCACGATACAATTTCATCAGTTCTTTGTTCAGCCGCTCGCGGTCGTCTTTGTAGATTTTTTGAACTTCCTGCACCTTGGGCTGAATCTTTTGCATGCCCTGCATGGATTTATAGCTTTTATATTGAAGGGGAACGAAAAGCAGTTTGATCCCGAACGTCAGCAAGATAATGGCCACCCCATAATTGTGGGTATAGTCGTACAGATACCGAAGAACATAAAACAACGGTTTGGCAACAGCTTTGACAATTGACCAACTCCCATAGATAAACCATCCAAAATCGATCGTATCTTCAAGACCGATTTGAAACGACTTCAGCGTATCGAATTGCTTTGGTCCGGCATAAAGATGAAACGACCGGGTTTGTGTCCCGGATGCCCCTGGAAACTGAATGCCCGCTGTGACGACCCGTTCGGTTTCCGTCTTGGCAAACACCCCGCTAGGCCTGTCCTGAGGAATAAACACACTAATAAAATACTTATCTTGAAGGGCCGCCCACCGAATATCGCCCACTCGCCGGACTTCGTCGTCTGGCGCCTCTTTTTCCACCTCATCCCCAATTTTCCAGGCGGGACCCAATAGGCCGATAAAACCCTGTCCCCATTCAACCACGCCGAAATTTGTTCCCAACAGGACGTCCAGGTCTTCGTCAATCCCTCGGCTTTTCACGGCTATATCGACAAGGTAGGAGTCGTGATGAAACGTCATTTCTTTCTGAACCCAAATCGATTCATCTGCTGACTGAAAGGTGAGAGTCAGATGACCGGTGGGATGGCTGTCATCCAATTTGGAAAAGTCTTTTTTAACGGAATAGAATCCTTCCTGGAGCTGCCTGGTGAGTTCATCGTTTGAGACCCTCAAGGACAAGGGGCCTGGAAACTGGCCTTCGGGATAGACCAAATCGACAGGAATCGGATCTTCCGATTGGGTCAGATAGTGTTTCAAGGTCCAGCTTTTGATTTGCGCGCCCTTATTGGTCACTTTCACTTGATATAAAGGCGTGTCAATGATCTCTAATTGCTCAATGTTCGATTGTGGTGGCGAAAGGGTCGTCGTTCCTTTTTCCATCCCTTCTCCGCCATCTTCCAGAATGGAAATAGACGGAGGACTTGTCTCGTCAGACTCTATTGATGGAGGAGGGTCGGATTGGTCGAGGATCGGTGACTCGGACAGAGGGATATACCCGAATTGTTTTAGTAAAAGGTCGTAGCCGAAAATGATAGTGAGCGCTAGGACGAGGAATAGGACGACTCGCTTCTCCATTGTTCAGATTTTCCTTCTCATACGGGAATGTTCAATGTTCACTCTTTCAAGTTCAAAGTAAAAAAATCTCAAAGCCTGAATTCCCCTAATCTGAACTTCAAAAACCTTTTTGGCACGCGACCGTTTTCCACGTTCTACTTTTCAGAGGATCCGCACCATGTTGTAATTTGGCAGAAGTGGGATTTTGCAACAGAGGTTGATGCGAAAAACTGTTTTAAGGAACCGGATCGGCTCCACCCGGATGGAAGGGATGACATCTCAGTAGCCGCATTATCGTTAATTTTATCCCCTGAAACATTCCATACCGCTCAACAGCCTGATAGGCATACTGAGAGCAGGAGGGGTCAAACCGACAATGAGGGCCAAGGAATGGAGAAATCCAATTCTGATAGGTTGTAATGGTCCCCAGGAAGATGCGTATCATGATTAACCGGAGCAGGGGGCCATGAGACCTGCGTCCCTCAGGGCAACACGCCATGCCCCTCGAACGGTGGCATGGCGACTCTGTAACGCTTTTCTTTTAGGGAAAATAAGAAATTCTTTGCCATCCACCATTTCTACCCGGGTGGTACGCGCCAGTTCCCGAAACACACGTTTGGCGCGATTCCGGAGGACAGCTTTACCGAAGCGACGTCCCACAATGATTCCCAGTCGGGGACTGGCGTCCGGCCTTTCCACAAAGATGACATTAAAATGTGGGGTTTGCAAACGTTGGCCACGCCTCTTCACCCGATCGAAATCAACCCCTTTTTTCAAAAAGAGGCCTGAAGGGGAAAGAAAAGCCTTACTCATCCGAAACCGTGAGCCGGTGCCGCCCTTTCTTTCTTCGCCTGGCGAGGACCCTTCGACCATTTTTGGTGCTCATCCGCTTACGGAATCCATGATCCCGTTTCCTTTTCAAGTTAGACGGCTTGCGAAATGTCATTGACACGATAGTGACTCCTTTTTCTCTATCTGTTATGCACTTTTCCTGTTGACATCGTAACCGGGCGCTCCCAAACCGGAAGAAAGGGGCAAAAAACGGATTCCTTTCTTGTTGTTTCGCCCGAACCGGTGATCACGGTGTATGTCAAGTTCGGTTATTTTAAAACCACCCATTATGAGAAACTCCTGTGGACATGTCAATTCCGATGCCCGTCTTTTCGGGAGTGACCCCGTATTTCCTCTCATCACGGATACGCTACTTGCTCGTTGACTGGTCCGAGGGTGAACGATATAGTCGAGGATGCCCAATTCTCCTCCTTTCACTCGGTAAATTTTATAACGTGTCGGTAGCTGTTTACTGTTTTCTGAGTCCACAGGAAAGATTCTCTTTGGCCAACCCGAAACCGGAACTCGAAACCCCAAACTTTTTTCCAAAAACCGCTTATGATTCGCAGCATTAAGGGTATAAAGGATATTCTCCCAAGCCATTCACCTAAGTGGCAGACTTTAGAGTCCAGGGCCCATGAGCTTGCGCGCCGGTTTGGGTTTATGGAAATCCGAATTCCCATTTTCGAACAAACCGAGCTGTTTTCTCGAAGCATTGGAGGAGCGACTGATATCGTCGAAAAAGAAATGTATACATTTCCAGATCGGGATGGAACCTCCCTTACCCTTCGGCCGGAAGGAACAGCTGGTGTTGTGAGAGCCTTTCTCGAACATTCGCTTGCGAACCAATTCGCATCAAGAAAGCTCTACTACATTGGTCCTATGTTTCGACACGAACGTCCCCAGGCCGGACGATTTCGTCAGTTTCAACAGTTTGGGGTAGAAGCTTTCGGAACTGAGAATCCTTTAATGGATGTGGAGATTATTACTCTTCTCTGGCAATACTTTTCTCTCTTAGGTCTTCGAGATCTTACTTTGCACATCAATTCGATTGGAACCCTGGACGATAGACATGAATACTTGAGTCATCTTCGGGACTTTCTCCTACCCCACCTTGACCAGCTTTGCGGCAACTGTCGCCGCCGTATTGATACCAATCCGTTGCGGATTCTCGACTGTAAGGTTCCACATTGCCGATCGCTGACAGACAAGGCTCCGGCTCTCATGGACCATTTGTCGCCTCCTTCGGCATCTCACTTTCGGGAAGTTCTCCAGAATCTCGCACTCTTAAAGATTCCCTACACCATTGATCATCGACTGGTACGGGGTTTGGATTATTATTCCATGACAACCTTTGAGGTCACCTCCCCTGCTTTAGGCGCCCAGAACACCATTGGTGCCGGAGGTCGTTATGACAGCCTGGTTGAGATGCTCGGCGGCCCACCTACCCCAGCTGTCGGTTTTGCTATTGGTCTGGACCGGGTGGCTCTAGTTCTTCCAGAAAATGCTATTTCTCCACCATCACCACTGGTGTTTGTTGCAGGATTCGGGGAAGCCGGACAAGGAGCCGGAGTCAAGTTACTCCAGAAAATTAGAAACGCTGGCATCACAGCCGATACGGATTATCGTGCCTCCACCCTCAAAACTCTTCTCCGTTCCGCGGACCGTCTCTCAGCTTCCATAACCATCATTTTGGGTGACACGGAAACAAAAAATGGTACAGCGATTCTTCGTGATATGGTGACCAAAAAACAAGAGGAACTCCCCCTCTCATCAATCATCCCAACTCTCATTTCCTGGATCAATCCCCCCTCTTCTTCGCAGCAAAATTCTTGACTTTTATCACTCCTAAATGATAAAATTTCCCTTATATTTCAACAAGAAACGCCATTAGGTAGACCCACCGTTGTTTCGAGAAAACTATCTGGTGTTTCCCGTTCGCTCCCAACTTTTCTACGCCAACACAACAACTCTGCTATGTCCCTTCAAATCGTCATACTAATTTGTGAAGATCCAACAAAGAGTCACCGCCCAGTTGAAGGGCTTCGTATTGCTTTGGGCCTTTCTACCGGCCCCAATCCCCTAACCATTGTCGTTATGGGAAAGGCACGTCTTCTGTTAACAGATGAAATAAGCGACGTCATTGATGCGGAAATTTTGGAAAAACATCTCCCTGTCATTCAGGAGCTCAACATTAACATCCTACTCCCCACCGGAAGTCAAACTGAATTTTCAATAGATCCGGATTTTTCTATTGCAGAAAATTCGACCTCAGAGATCGCCTCGCTTATCTCTCAGGCCAATAGGGTACTTGTCTTTTAAAGAGTTTTTATGAAGTCTGTCCTATATCTTGTTTCCAAGTCAGCCCAATCCTGGCCCGATTACCAATTCATCCTCAATTTCGGTCAGAATTCTGTACACAATACGGTTGTGCTCCTTGAAAACAGGGGTAATATTGATGAAGAACTCTTTGGTGACCATGTTTACCAATTAAAGGAAGGGGATTCCGAAAAATTAGACGAGGGGAAGACCGCAATGCACCCCTCCTCTGATTCTATCTCATATCGTGCCCTATTAGATTTAATCTTTTCCTCAGATCATTCTGTTGTTGTTTAGTTTCTGTAAAATCATTTCTTCTTCTCTTTTTATGAATCCCTAAAAAGAAAAGTAGTAATAGGAAGAGGATTAGGGGATGGGGAAACTGTGAACAATAAAGAATCCTAAGAAAAACATTAAAGAAAATGAGAAGTTATGATTTATATAGGGTTTTGATTTTATCGGAAAAGGTGGGAGAAAATTGTTAGTACTTCCTTGATGAAATGTTGGTATTACATGTCAAGGTGTGGGAAAATGAGTCAATAGTCCTCTGCAAGAAAATTATCAACAACTGTTTATAAGACTGTGAATAAATTAAAGTTTTCCCCTCTCGATACCAGAAAAATCTGGGATCGTGTGTTGGACTATGTGAAACCTCGGGTAGGCACTGAGGTGATGGAGACATGGTTTCACCCGGTGATTTTAGAAAGTGTTGATGGGGTCCATGCAAAAATTACGGTGCCCAATAAGTTCTTTGGTGAATGGCTGGGGAGAAATTACCGGGATTTGATTTCAGAAGCTTTCACGACAGTTGAATCTTTGGGTCCTTTGCGAATTGACTTTGTGGTCAGACAAAAACATCAGGGGAGTGTAAGCGAAACGGGACAGAAAACCCTAACTCCCCCTGAATCAGGGACTGTTTCGATTCGGGGTCGTCGAACCTCTCTTCCCAATCCCAAATATACGTTTAAGAATTTTGTCGTAGGGGCCAGTAATCAGTTTGCTCACGCCGCGTGCCTCGCTGTTGCTGAAGCCCCCGCCCAAGCCTACAACCCGCTTTTCATTTACGGGGGGGTTGGATTGGGGAAGACACACCTTCTTAATTCTATAGGAAACTACGTAGCAGAAAGAGGGGATCTGCGTATAGCGTATGTGACAACCGAGCAGTTTACTAATGAAGTTATTAATTCCATCCGATATGACAAAATGGTGGAATTAAGAAGGCGTTACCGTAATGTGGATATGTTGTTAATTGATGATATTCAGTTTCTCGCCGGGAAAGAACGAACTCAAGAAGAGTTTTTTCACACCTTTAATACCCTCTATGAAGCTGGGAAACAGATTGTGCTTTCGAGTGATCGATTTCCTAAGGAAATGCCGTCAATGGAGGAACGCCTTCGGTCTCGATTTGAGTGGGGATTAATTGCAGACCTCCAACAACCGGATGTGGAAACTCGGATCGCTATTTTAAGAAAAAAGTCAGAAGAGGAAGGCATTGCCATCGGAGAAGATGTCGTACAACTCCTGGCGGCCAACCTCAAGAGTAATATCCGGGAAATTGAGGGAGCCCTTATTCGCTTAGGAGCCTATGCATCCCTGACGGGCCATTCTATCAATGTCGATATGGCGAAAAATGTATTACGCGATCTGTTGGGTGGAAAGCGGAAGGTGATTACCACCGAGGACATCCAAGAGGCTGTGGCGAATCGCTATCATATTAAAATTTCCGATTTGAAATCGAAGCGGCGGACCAAAACCCTTGTCTATCCACGTCAAGTGGCGATGTATTTGTGTCGGGAGCTCACCGATGCCTCATTTCCTGAAATCGGTCGGGATTTTGGCGGTAAGGACCATACGACCATCATCCATGCCTGCAAGCAAGTTCAAAAATCACTAGAAAAAGATTCCTCTTTACAGGCCACGATCAATAGTATTTCTGAGGAAGTCGGTAGGGAGAAATAAGGGAGACCAAGAATGAAAGTCCGTATTGCAAGAGAAGATCTCCTGACAGCGCTTCAGAGAGTCCAGGGAGTCGTCGAAAAGCGAAATACCATGCCCATCCTGGCTAACATTCTTCTCGAAGCGAAATCTGAAGGGCTCGATGTCATCGCCACGGATCTGGAGATAGGTATGCGGGGATTGTACAAGGCGGTTGTTGAGGATTCGGGTTCCGTCACGTTTTCTGCACGAAAACTTTTTGAAATTCTTAAAGAGGTCCGGGACCCTGAAGTCGAGATGACCGTTTCAGATACGAGTTGGGTCACGATACGGTCGGGACGCAGTGAGTTTCGTGTGGTCGGTCTTCCGAGTCAGGATTACCCCGCACTTCCTGCCATCGAACGAGATGGGCTCATCCCGCTTCCGGCCTCCGGGCTTTTGGAGCTCATTCGGAAAACCCTCTTCGCCGTCAGTGACCATGACACCCGCTATGTGTTGAATGGCCTGTTCATCGCGGTCTTGCCGAAGAGCTCGGGGCGAGCGATGATACGACTGGTAGGGACCGATGGGCATCGATTAGCCCTGGCTGAGGATGAAATACCTGCGGACCGAGGCAAACTCCCTTTGGAAGAGACCCAGGTCATCATTCCCAAAAAGGCCGGAAACGAAATTCGACGGCTCCTGGAGGAAGATGACTCCGAGCCGCTCATTGGGTTTACCAAAAATATGGTCATTTTTAGAAAAAGCGGTCTTGTTCTCACCTCCCGGGTCATGGAAGGGAACTTTCCCGACTACCAAAAAGTGGTTCCCAAGGAAAGCTCAAAGAAACTGATTGTGAGGAGAGAAGATTTGGAGGGCGCCTTACGGCGTGTCTCGCTCCTCTCGAAAGATAAATCCTATGCGGTCAAAATCACCATTGAACCGGATCGAATGTTCTTATTTTCCAGCAACCCCGATATGGGAGAAGCCAACGAAGAGATACCCGCAAAATTTCCTGGCGAGGGGTTTTCTACGGGCTTTAACGCAAAATATCTCCTGGACGTGCTCAGTGTTATTGGAGCTGAATCCCTTTCCCTACAAATGGAGAACCCCCTCAGTCCATGCCTCATCCAGGAACAGGGCAATCCGAATTTCAAAGCAGTTGTGATGCCGGTTAAGGTTTAGCCATGTGGGATAACCGGAAAGCTAATTCCTGGAAGAAAGGCCATAAAGGGCGTGTGAAAACCCTATCAAGGTGGAAGAAGAGAGGGTCAAAAAGTCTAAAAGGTCTAAGAGTCACAGAGTCCGGAAGTCGAGAAGATTTTATATGAGGACCCCCAAATACGCAGTCACTTGGAACTTCTGTGACAGTTCGACCGTTTCCATGCTGAAACTTTGAACGTTAAAGGTTGAACGCCTTAGCCTACTAACCTCGTTATTACATTTTGGAGCCTATGACACTCGCCGATACTTCGGGGCAAGACCCCGTCCAATCACAGACTGTGGAAGAAAGAAATACTGATTACGATGCGGATCAGATACGGGTTCTAGAGGGTCTCGATGCGGTACGGAAACGACCGGCCATGTATATCGGGAGCACCGGATCGGATGGCTTGCATCATCTGGTCTATGAAGTGGTCGACAATAGTGTTGACGAGCACATGGCCGGCTTTGGTGATGAAATCGACATCACCCTCCAAATCGATGGAAGCGTGGTGGTTTCAGACAGTGGGAGAGGGATTCCTACCGGCATGCACTCCACCCAGAAAAAATCCGCGGCCGAGGTTGCGCTGACGGTACTTCATGCAGGTGGAAAATTTGAAAAAGGTGCCTATACCGTCTCGGGCGGGCTGCATGGGGTCGGGATCTCAGTGGTGAATGCCCTTTCTGAATGGCTGGAGCTGGAGATTTGGCAAAATGGCCAGGTGTTTGAACAGGGATACGAACGAGGGAAACCGCTCGCACCCCTGGGCGTGACCGGCAAGACCAAAAAACGTGGCACCAAGATCACTTTTAAGCCTGATGATCAAATTTTTGAAACGACGGAGTTCAGCTTTGATGTCTTGGCACAGCGTCTGAGAGAGCTCGCCTTTTTGAATAAGGGTCTGGCGATCACGCTGACGGACCAGCGGATTGAAAAGGAAAAACAACAGCTCTTTTGTTATAAGGGCGGAATTGTCTCGTTTGTGGAACATTTAAATGAAGCGAAAACCCCCCTTCATAAGCCGATCGTCGTGGAGGTCGAAAAGGCGGATATGTTCCTCGATGTGGCCTTGCAATATAACGATAGCTACGCGGAAAACCTATTCTCCTTCGCCAATAATATCAATACCCGCGAAGGGGGTACCCATCTTGTCGGATTCAAGGCCGCCCTGACGCGGACGATTAATCAATATGCCAGTTCGAATGACCTGCTAAAAAAGGAAACAGAATCTCTTTCCGGGGAAGATGTTCGCGAAGGGCTTACCGCCGTCATCAGCGTCAAATTGCGGAATCCGCAGTTTGAGGGTCAGACCAAAGCCAAGCTGGGTAACAGTGAAGTCAAAGGCCTTGTGGAAGCAGCGGTGAATGAGGCGCTTGGGTCCTATTTTGAAGAAAACCCCCCCGTGGCGCGAAAGATTGTCGGTAAATCTCTTGATGCCGCCCGGGCTCGGGAAGCGGCAAGAAAAGCCAAAGAACTCATTCGGAGAAAAGGGGCGCTTGAAGGCGGATCCTTACCAGGAAAACTTGCAGACTGTTCTGAAAAAGATCCTGCCCTCAGTGAATTATTTCTTGTCGAAGGTGATTCGGCCGGCGGGTCTGCCAAACAAGGTCGTGACCGAAGATCCCAAGCCATTCTCCCTCTTAAAGGGAAGATCTTGAACGTTGAAAAAGCCCGATTCGACAAAATGCTCTCCAGCGAAGAGATTCGGACGCTAATCATGGCACTGGGGACCGGCATCGGACGAAAGCGGGAGGAAACAGAAAAGGGAAAAGACGACAAGGAAGCCTTTGACATCTCTCGAGCTCGATACCATAAAATTATTCTCATGACCGATGCCGATGTGGATGGAAGTCATATTCGGACTTTGTTACTCACGTTTTTGTTTCGGCAAATGCATGAATTGGTTGAAAAGGGATACGTGTACATTGCCCAACCCCCGCTGTTCAAAGTGAAAAAAGGAAAGTCCGAGCGATACCTCAAGGATGAATCCGCCCTCAACGAATACTTATCGAGTCTTGCCGTTGAGGAGGTAGAAGTCTTTGTGGAACGGGAACAGGCCTATTGGACAGGAGAACAATTACGGCCTTTACTCAAGAAGCTTATCGGGTTTGAGAATCTCCTGACCCGCCAGTCCAAGAAACAATTTGAAACGAAGATTCTCCGGGCATTTGTTAATCAAACCAACTTGACGAGAGAGTTATTAAAGGACCGACTTGAGTTGGAAGGCGTCATCACCGGAGTGAGGGACATGTTGTCAAAGGCTTACCCCCAGTCGAGGCTCACGTTGTCCATTCAAGAAGATGAAGAGCACCGCTCACATAAAATATTCTGCCAAGTGCCCACCAATGGCGTAGTTTCGACACTCACGGTCAGCCATGAATTAGTGGGGTCTGCAGACTTTCGTGAACTTCAGAAGTTGAGTCCGTCCGTCCTTGGACTGGGGCAGCCCATGTATAAACTCAAATCTAAAAATGGTCTAGCTGAGTATGCCACTTCTGAAGAATTGGTCCAGGCGATTTTGGACATTGGGAAAAAAGGATTGACCTTGCAGCGATATAAAGGATTGGGGGAAATGAACCCCACTCAATTGTGGGAAACGACCATGAATCCGGAAACCCGCGCCTTGCTGCAAGTGACCCTTGAGGACATGACCGGTGTTGATGAAATCTTTACCATTTTAATGGGCGATGAAGTCGAACCCCGTCGGAATTTTATACAACAGCATGCCCTGGAAGTGCGAAACCTCGATGTGTAATCCCCACCGGAGGTGGGGAATCTCAGATCTCAAATCTCACATTTCAAAATAACTTTTTAAAAGCAAGAAGGAAAATTTCAAGGGGGAATTTAGTACTATGCGAAGTGAAATTTATTTGAGGTTTGAGATCTGTAATTTGAGATTCTCCACCCCCTGGAGAAGGAGACCCTGATGCCCGTTGATGAGCGATTAACCCAAGTTGCCATCGAAGATGAAATGCGGTTGTCCTATTTGGATTACGCCATGAGCGTCATCGTGGGACGAGCGCTCCCGGATGTGCGTGATGGGCTCAAGCCGGTCCATCGACGGATTTTGTATGGCATGAACGAAATGGGTCTGGCCTCCAATCGCGCGTACCGGAAGTCAGCCAAAATCGTCGGAGAAATTATGGGGAATTATCATCCCCATGGTGATTCGGCCATTTACGATACCCTCGTGCGCATGGCCCAGGATTTTAACATGCGCTACACCCTGGTGGATGGTCAGGGGAACTATGGTTCGGTTGATGGTGATCCTCCGGCGGCCATGCGGTATACCGAGGCCAGGTTGACGAAGCTCGCGGAAGAAATGCTGGTCGACATCGATAAGGAAACGGTGGACTTCGGCCCCACCTATGATGAATCCAGCAGCGAACCGCTCGTGTTGCCCTCAAAAGTTCCCAATCTGTTGATCAATGGGGCCGGGGGTATTGCAGTGGGATATGCCACGAACATTCCTACGCACAACCTCGGGGAAGTCATTGAAGCCTTACTTGCCCTCCTTGACCGACCGGATATGACGATCGACGATCTGATGGAGATCATTCCGGGTCCCGATTTTCCCACAGCCGGGTTTATTCATGGCACGCAAGGGATTAAAGAGGCCTACCATACCGGGCGGGGACTGTTGACCGTTCGGGCCAAGGCCGAAATTGAAACTGATGAACGATCCGACCGGTCTCAGATTATCGTGACCGAATTGCCCTATCAAGTGAACAAGGCCAGGCTTCTGGAAAAGATTGCCGAACTGATTCACGACAAACGAATTGAAGGGATTTCTGATCTCCGGGACGAATCAGATCGTGACGGCATGCGTATCGTCGTCGAGCTCAAAAAGAATGACATACCCGCTATCATCTTGAATCAATTGTATAAACATACGCAGATGCAGACGACCTTTGGGGTCATCATGCTGGCCTTGGTTCATAATCAGCCAGAGGTCTTGAATCTCAAAGAGATCCTCTACCACTTTATCGAGCATCGACGGGAAGTCGTCCTTCGTCGGACCGCCTACGAACTGCGGAAAGCTGAAGAACGTGCACATATCCTGGAAGGATTAACGATTGCATTGTCAAACCTGGATGACGTCATTGCCCTCATTCGGGGGGCCGCCGCTCCGGATGTCGCTCGACAGGGACTCATGGCACAATTTGCCTTAAGCGAGATTCAAGCGAATGCCATCCTGGATATGCGGTTGCAGCGGCTGACGCAATTGGAACAGGACAAACTCGCCCAGGAATATGAGGAAGTGAAATCTCGCATTATCCAACTCAAGGCGATATTGGAGTCCGATGCCAAGGTTCGACAAATCATCAAGGACGAATTGGCTGAGATCAAAGATGCGTACACAGATGAGAGAAGAACCAAAATTATCCAGGCAGAGGCTGACATCCAAATTGAGGATCTTATCCCTGATGAAGAAGTCGCGGTCTCGATTACGCATGCCGGGTATATTAAACGGAATCCGGTCTCGCTCTATCGAGCTCAGCGACGGGGTGGCAAGGGTAAAATCGGCATGGGTGTGAAGGAAGAAGACTTTGTGGAACGGATTTTCACGGCCTCCACTCATGATTTTCTTCTCTTTTTCACAGATGCGGGACGAGTCTATTGGCGCAAAGTCCATGAAATTCCTGATGTGGGACGGGCGAGTAAAGGAAAGGCGATCGTCAATCTGCTCTCGATGGGGCAAGGGGAAAAAGTCACGGCCACCTTGCCGGTAAAAACCTTTGGGGACGATGAATATGTGGTGATGGCCACACGAAAGGGAATCATTAAGAAAACGGAATTGTCTGCCTATTCCAATCCTCGCCAAGGGGGCATTATTGCGCTGACTCTTGATGAAGATGACAAACTCATTGGGGTGGAAATCACCGATGGCCATCGAGGAATCCTGTTGGGTACCCGAATGGGCATCGTGATCCGCTTTACTGAGGAAGATGTTCGGTCAATGGGACGAACGGCCCGCGGTGTCAGAGGGATTAAGTTGGAAGAGGGCAATGAGGTTATCGGGATGGCGACCATTACCCCGGATTCCACGACCTCAATTCTGACAGTGACGGAACGGGGGTATGGCAAACGCACGCAATGCGCAGAGTATCGGGTTCAAGCCCGTGCCGGGAAGGGGATTATTAGCGTCAAAATGACTGACAAAAACGGGCCAGCCATTTCGTTTCATCAGGTTCGGGACACGGATGAAATCATGATCATGACGGCTGAAGGCATGGTTCTTAGGATTAGAGTAGGAGATTTGCGAGATATTGGCCGGAATGCCCAAGGCGTGCGGCTCATGGATATGGCGGAAACCGACCGGGTGGTGGGAGTGGCAAAGTTGGCCGATGCTGACACCCCACCATCATTAGACGATGAAACCAATGGCAATCCTCTACCGTCCGAATGAGGCCTCCTAGTCTCTGGATGTCGAGTGAGTCCACATGTTCTATTTAATCCTGAATTTGTTTTCGCATGAACGCCTCAAAGAAACCGTTAGATCCAGTTGTGAAAGTCGGACTAACGGTGTTCATCGGGTCATTTCTTCTTATAGGAATCGGGATGTTTCTTTCGCGTCCCGACCGATCAATCCCGCCATATAGCATCGGGTCCCAAGAAGGGACCGTGGTGGCCATTCACCTCCCACCCTGGACCAGCGATCCAGAAATCCGAACGCTTATTCAACGATTCCAAAAAGTGCAGAAGGAATCGGGGGACTTCGCCCAAATGAAAATACGGCCGACAACGCCGAATGACCCAAAGGGGCGCTATCAACGGATGACGATATACTTTTTCTCGGATCATGCCTGGACGGACCAGGAAGTTCTTCACCATTATTTATCCGCAACCAAGGAAAAGTGGGGAGAGGAAGATTTTAAAAGAGAATTTGAGTCAGCGGCTCGTGGAGGGTATCAGATTAGTGAGGAGGGACAGAAGGGATGGATTGGGCCGATCCGCGGGCAACAGGAACCAGTCCCCTAAAAAAACGGTTCCGGGTTTCGCGTGAAAGGATAAAAACCTCCGTTCTTGATATGCGAGACATTTTTTAAATGTTGGTTTTGAATTTCAGGAATGGATACTCTTTTGTTTTTAACCCGAAACTCTTTCTTAAGTCGAAGAGAGGGATTTGACGATGGTTCTAGTCAGACAGGCTCGAAGTTTCGGATTTTGAATAGAGGTGGTCACTTCTTTTGCAAAGCTCAGGATCTCCGGAGGAACTTCTTTTTTTTCAGGAGAGGAGAAGGCAGGATTGGAGCGATTGGGGATGTCGCCGATACGAAACCCCATGTCAGAAATGAGCGACCCTTGGGGTAGGGCCTTGATTTTCTCAAACAAAACCGGTTTGAGAAACACCAACTGTTGAAGCCACACCGAATTTTCGGCTGCG
The DNA here is from genome assembly GCA_964525045.1 of uncultured Nitrospiraceae bacterium. Taxonomy (GTDB): domain Bacteria; phylum Nitrospirota; class Nitrospiria; order Nitrospirales; family UBA8639. The sequence goes on from CAZGFD010000020.1 coordinate 59,697, forward strand.
ACCCATAACTTCCGAAATTTAATTGAGTCCGGTCGAGTATGAGCCGCGAGGTGCCGTCCCACTATCGCAGGCCAATTTCGTATTAAATGGGACTCCAGCATTTTGACTTCTAGCCCATATGAATGCGAGAAGTCTGAAATTAGCGTTTTAAGAGGAGAGAAGGAACTGAAAGCCATAGACTTATCTTACCAGGCAGGTGCCCGGCATTTTCAAGTTTCGGGTTTCGGGTTTCGAGTTAAAGGGGGTGCAGCATTTTTTCCATCTGAGATTTGAGATCCATTTATGGCGCAGGAAAAAACCGATAAAGTCGTTGCCACGAATCGAAAGGCCTTTCATGACTATGCCATCGAAGAGAAATTCGAAGCGGGCATGGTTCTTTTGGGCACAGAGGTTAAAGCCCTTCGTGAGGGACGGCTCAATTTACGGGAAAGTTATGCGACGGTGGAGCAAGAGGTCGTGATCCTTCATCATTGTCATATTGGGAACTATAGCCATGGGAATATTATGAATCACGATCCGGTGAGACCTCGAAAACTTTTGCTTCATCGCAAAGAGATCGAAAAAATGAGGGGAAAGGTCCAACAGTCGGGTCTTACCCTAATCCCGTTGAAAGTTTATTTTAATTCACGAGGGCGGGCCAAGGTCGAGTTAGCCCTCGCTCGTGGGAAAAAGCAATACGATCGCCGCGAGACGGTGAAAAAACGCGAAGCCAAGCGCGAAATAGATAGAGCGATGAAAGCGGCAAGAAATTAACCAAGTTTCGGGTTTCGCGTTTCGGGTTGAAAAAAAGAAGAGTTGCCCCTCCGAACATTGGACATCATATCATTAGGTTGGCCATGAAGATTCGGTCGTCGGAGTTTTTCAAATGCTGTGTGACTCCTGACCAGTATCCCCAAGATCGACTGCCAGAAGTGGCTTTAGTCGGACGATCCAACGTTGGGAAGTCTTCGGCCATTAATGCCCTGATGAGGAAAAAGGGGCTGGCCAAGGTCGGAAAGGTTCCCGGGAAGACGCAGACCGTCAACTATTACCGGGTCACCACTATCACGTCGCTCGTGCAAGAGTTTTATCTTGTCGATCTCCCCGGATACGGATATGCCAAAGTTCCCAAAGCCGTTCAGAAACAATGGAGGCCGATGATCGAAGGGTATCTCAGCTCACGAGAAACCCTGTGCGGAATTTTAATGTTTGTTGATCTGCGGGGAGAGGAGCGGTCTGATGAAGAACTTCTTCAATGGATTCGGGCGGTGAAATGTCCCTTGGCCATTGTGGCGACGAAAGCGGATAAGATATCACGAGGGAAGCGTCAGGCCTACATCCAAAACCTTCGAGCAGGGTTATCGCTATCTCCTACCACTCCCCTTCACCTGTTCTCCGCTCGAACCAATGAGGGAACCCGGGAAGTCTTGGATGTTCTAAAGCTATTTATGGAGGGATAAGGGTTGAGCGGTGGGGAAATTGGCCCGGATTTCTCATTTCAGATTGGAAGACGCTTTTGCTTTTAACCTGAAACATGAAACCTGAAGCTCCAAACGGTGTGTAATCCGGCTCCTTATAACTTAATTTCAATGAAGGCTTTCTTTTTCAACTCCCTCAGCCATTGGTGATAATGTTCCTCAGTACGTTTCTTGTACAATATGGCTTTAATTTGATTTTCAACTTCGGTTAAGTCTCTCGGTCGGGGAGGGATCACTTCGTCCAAAGCGATGATGTGAAAGCCCAGACTCGTTTTTATCGGCTTGCTGATATCACCGGGTTTCATGGACTTGAGCGCTTCAGCCAGAGGAGGCAACAGTTCGTCTTCTCTCACCTCTCCCAGGTTCCCGCCTTCGGCTGCCTCGGGGCCGTCAGAGTTCTTCTGCGCTAATTCGGCAAAATTCCCCGTGGTCCTGAGGGCTAAATACACCATATCCGCCCGAGACCGTTTCGGGACTTCATTCTCCCCGGGCCTCACAAAGAAAAAGATTTGCCGAAGGCGGTACGCCGGTGAAATCAAATACGTATCCTTATGGTCTTCATAATATTGCGTGATCTCGGAATCCGTGACCATCACGGACTGACGGACTTGGAAAGCCAGAAGTCTCTCTACCAGTAGTTGATCGCGAACTTGCTTTTTCAAAACGGAACCGGCAAGGGGAGTGCCGGTCTTTTGCATCGCAACGCGTTGAAGAGCCTCCGTCACTTCCTCATCGGTCACCGTGATGCCTTTGGCTTCGGCTTCCTGGAGTTGGAGTTTCTGTTCGATGAGCTTGTTGAGGACATCGTATTCTTTTTGGGCGAGTCGTCGGTTCAATTCTTCTCCGCTATATTTGGCCCTGAGCCGTTTTCGTTCATCCACAAGTTCGGGTTCAAGGTCGGACATCGTGATAATATCTTTGTTCACAATGGCGACGATCCGGTCCGAAAATTCTTCTGCCCGGGGTTGACGGACATCTATTAGGCAAAGGGTCGAAAAAGCTATGACGACGGGCGTGATCACCGAACCGAAAAATAAAAGACTCGTCTGAAAGGCAGGTCTCCTATGACGCAGGAAGCGTTCAAGAAGGAATCTCAACTGAGCCATGAAAAGTAAAATTGGGAGCATAAATCCCTATAGAGTCGGTAGGCCATGCCGACTCTCTCTTAAGATGTCAGGAGGGCCCAATTCAAAGGGAATATTCAATTTCGAACAAGGAATAATGAATGTCGAAGGAAAAGAGGGAATATATATAAGAACCCTTTCCGAACACCTCGTGATTCGATATTTCTTTTATCTGTAAGGTGGGCCTCGCCCACCTTTAACACGATCAGGATACCTTCCCTGTAGTTTCAGCCTTGCTGAGGCCCTGCAAAATCATTTTGAGCTCAGTATACAGCCCACTCCATTCTTCCTGGGGAACATCAATTTCAAACGATCGGGGAGAGAGAAACCGAAGGCGGTGGTGGCATCGGTCGAGAAGCCACTGAATCCCGTCATCGGGAAGCTTGGCTTGATCGTGAAATTTAAAAACAAACGTCTTTTCCTGGAGGTCAATCGACTCCAGCTTTAAAGCCTTGGCCAAAATCTTCACTTGCATGACTTCGTATAATCGTTCAACCGGATCGGGTAAGGGACCATAGCGGTCCTGGGTTTCGCTGTGGAGCAGGGCGAGGTCACCAATCCGGTCACTGGCCGAGAGGCGTTTATAGAGGCTCAAGCGTTGGCGCATGTCATCGACATAGTCTTCCGGGATAAACGCGGACACGTTGAGATGCAGTGATGGCTCACATTCTTCCTCGACATCTTGCCCTTTAAGGTGCTGGACAGCCTGTTCCACCATTTGCAAATACAAATCCAACCCGACGGCGGCGATATTGCCGGATTGTTGTTTTCCCAGGAGGTTCCCCGCCCCTCGAATTTCCAGATCAGCCGCGGCAATCCTGAACCCTGAACCAAGCTCCACAAACTCCTGGATGGCGTTCAAGCGCTTTTGGGCGTCCGTACTGAGGGTTTCTTCATTCGGGATAAACAGGTAAGCATAGGCTTGTTGGCCACCCCGCCCGACTCGTCCTCGAAGCTGGTAAAGTTGAGAAAGGCCGAACAGGTCTGCCCGGTCGACAAGGATGGTATTGGCATTGGGAATGTCGAGCCCGGACTGGATAATCGCCGACGCGACGAGCACATCCACCTCCTGATGAAAAAATTTCAACATCACCTCTTCAAGCAAACGTTTATCCATTTGACCGTGAGCCATTACCACGCGGGCTTCCGGAAGAAGACCTTGTAGCCATGACCCGACGCGTTCCATCGTTTCAACCCGATTGTGGACGTAAAACACTTGTCCTTCGCGGGCTAATTCTCTCATGATGGCTTCCCTGATCACGGTGGCATCAAATCGGAGTACCTGAGTCTGAATCGCGAGCCGGCCGGGAGGGGGCGTGTCGATGATGGAAAGGTCCCGAACGCCTGATAGGGACATTTGCAAGGTCCGCGGAATGGGTGTGGCTGAAAGGGTCAGGACGTCGACCTGGGTGCGTAATTGTTTGAGACGCTCTTTATGTCTGACCCCAAACCACTGTTCCTCGTCCGTAATCACCAGGCCTAGGTTTTTAAATGATACGTCTTTTTGCAGAAGACGATGCGTGCCAATGAGGATATCAATGGCTCCTGAGGCGACATCCTGACAAATGACCTTGCTTTCTCCCGCATTCTGAAATCGGGACAGCATCCCGACCCGGACGGGGAACGGAGCGAACCGGACGGAAAAGTTTTCATAGTGCTGCTGGGCCAACAGAGTCGTAGGAACGAGGACGGCCACTTGTCGGTTATCCTGGACGGCCTTAAAGGCGGCTCTCATGGCCACCTCGGTTTTGCCATATCCCACATCTCCACAGACTAATCGATCCATCGGCTTCGGTGATTCCATGTCTCGTTGAACGTCTTCAATGGCCTTCAGTTGATCGGGCGTTTCCTCATAATCAAAGGCGGCTTCAAACTCGTGAGTCAACATGCTGTCTTGGGAATACACGCTCCGGCGGGCCACCTCGCGGTTGGCGTAAAGGTCCAGCAGTTCATGAGCCATATCTTCAATGCTTTTTTTCACTTTGGCTTTCGTGCGACCCCAACTGGTTCCTCCCAAACGGTCCAATCTGGGTTGTTGTTGGTCTGCCCCGCGATACCGCTGAATATCATTCAATCGATCAAGCGGTACGTAGAGGGTGTCAGTCCCAGCGAACTGAAGGAGCAGATAATCACTTTCGTATCCTTGAACGGAAAGATGTCGGAGCCCTTTATAACGGCTGATCCCGTGATGAACGTGGACTACATAATCTCCTTCATGCAGGTCATCAAGTGAGGAAAAGAACTTGGCGCTATGAGTTTTCTGTTGCGGTCGATGCCTGATCCCTTTCCCGAAAAGCTCTTCCTCGGTAATGAACGCAACATGTCCCTCGTGAGAGATGAATCCTGCGGAAAGGTCGCCTTGCACACAATAGAATGGAGGTCGTTCCTCAGCAGACGGGTGTCGCGAAATGGTCGCGTTCCATGCCGCCGCCGGGTGTTCGTGATCGGCCATCAAGGCCAACAAGCGTTCCACTTGTCCGTCAGTGCGGGCGATCAGGAAGACAGGCCCTTGAGTCCGCAATTGGTTAATTTTTGCCAACGTGTCACTAAGGGGGGTGCCTCGCAGGCCAATACCAAAGCTGGATGCTGATTGTACGGGTAAGGGAATGATAGGATGCCACCCATCGGTTGGAGGGGGGGGTACAGAATCGCCGCCAAGGATCGGCCAGTGTTGAATTTTTCCGAAGAGGTCTTCCCACAACAGATAGAGACGATCAGGTTCAGGATAGGATTCTTTACCCAAAGTCGATGAGGCCGTATTGTGTTCTGTCCAGATTTCCAAAATGTCATTCCACAACTTGCTCGCAGCGTTCCGTATTTCTATAGGGCGATGGAGGACCACGCGGGGAATCGCACCATGAAAGTACTCAACCAATGACTCCATATCAGAGTAGAGGTTGGGGCTATTCCATTCCGCATCCTGCTGAATGGGATGGAGGGTTTCGTGGTCATGAGTCGGTGGGAGGTATTCACGAGCCGGCAGAATCCATGCACTCTTGAGTTTTTGGATGGATTCTTGTGTCGCCGGATCAAACAGGCGGATCGAGTCGATGGTATCACCCAGGAACTCGACCCGAAGCGGGTCGGAATGAGCGGTTGAAAAAATGTCGAGGATCCCTCCCCGAATACTAAATTCACCAGGGATGTCGACAATGGAAACCCGGTGGTACCCCAGGCGTAACAGGGCCTGGATGAGAGGGGATCGTTCATGCGTTTCATTGGTATTCAGGGATACACAGGCTTCGGCGAACGCCTTTTGAGGAAGCACTTTCTGTATAAGAGCCGGGGCTGAGGTGACCACGTGGGTCGGTTCCCCCTGAGTCAACCGATGAAGGGTCGTCACCCGTTTGGCGATGACATCAATAGGTGGAAGGGAGGCTTGGTAAGGTAAGGTCCCCCATTGAGGGAACCGCACCAATAGGTCGAGGGGTAAACCCAAAAGGGAACGGAAGAACCAGAGGTCTTGATAGAGTTGTTCGGCTTCTTGCTCTGAGGCCGTGATAATCAAACTGGAATCAAAGTCTCGATTCTCTGATTGTGGTGCAGGTCCGTCATTCTTTGAAAGGTCGTCAAGAAGGGTCAGTAAAAAGGGGAAGCTGGAAGGTTGAGAGCTGATAAGACAAGGGTGAGTGGCCGTTTTCCCCAGGCTGGACCGGATTGACTGAAGAACTGAGTCAAAATGTGGAAAATGGGACCGGGAGGTCATAGGACGGTTTTAGAGGTCGCTGACTGACCCTTTTCACTGGCTAGCTCTTCTTGACTAGGTGGTTGAGGCAAAGTTGATTGAATGCGTTCAATGATCCTGGTTGTTGAAATGTCGGGCACGAGAGGAATGGAATATACCATACCTCCATGGGCCTCCACGACACCGCGGCCGATGATTCGGTCGAGGGACCAATCGCCACCTTTGACGAGGACATCGGGAAGCAGTCCCTCAATGAGACGTAGCGGATCGGAATCATCGAAGGGCACCACAAAATCCACACATGCCAGTGCTGAAAGAACCTCAGCTCGTTGTTCTCCCGGAATAATCGGACGACCTTGGGCCTTATCCAAGGATCGAACCGATGTGTCACTGTTCAGGCCGACGATCAAAAGGTCGCCCAGTTTCTTGGCTTCCTGAAGATACCGGATATGCCCAATATGAAGAAGATCGAAACAGCCATTGGTAAAAACGATGGTAGGCTTCCCTGCATCCCGGCGTGCTGAAACGATTGGAATCAACTCTTCCAACGATTTAATCTTGGATTTCATGGTCATCCGAGTATTGTGATATCACTATGATACCTGGTATTTGGGGGAAAATCATAGGAGGAAAGGTTGAAAATCGTTTCGAGTTTCGGGTTTCACGTTTCGGGTAAGAAAAGGATCAATCCCCTTATATTATTTGAGATTTGAGATATGAAATCTGAGATTCACCAACCTCCTGGCCATCGAAAAGAGCGCATCGGCTTGATCGTTGGCCCAATTCTCGCGGGACTGATGTATCTCCTCCTGCCCGATACCCTGACTCCCGAAGCTCGCACCCTTGCCTCGATTCTCACCTGGGTGGTGGTCTATTGGATTACTGAACCAATCCCCATCCCGATTACGGCATTGCTGGGGACGGGTTTGTGCGTCCTAACAGGTCTCGGGTCCATGAAATCCGTATTTTCAGCTTACGCCCATCCGATTATCTTTTTGTTTATCGGAAGCTTTTTTCTGGCGGAGGCCTTGACCGTACATGGTTTGGATAGACGCTTCGGCATTTGGCTTCTTTCGCTCAAATGGGTCGGGTTACGCCCCGTACGAATTTTCATCGCGATGGGATGCGCAGTTGCGGTTCTCTCGATGTGGATAAGTAATACGGCGGCAGCGGCTTTAATGCTCCCAATTGCCTTAGGAGTCCTCACGACCATCCGAGGACCTAACGAGGGTCCAACCCAATTTGACACGGGGTTTTTGCTATTAGTCGCGTACGGAGCGGGAGTGGGTGGTGTGGTAACCATTATTGGGACACCACCAAATCTGATCGGCGTTGCCCTATTGTCTGAACAGGCGAACATCGAAATTTCTTTTGGGACATGGATGGCGCTTGGGTTGCCCCTCGGAGTCTTTATGTTGGGGGTAGTCAGTCTATACCTTCTTAAGCTATCCCCGCCCCCAAGCACCGTTGCTGATACCGGAGCCCTGCTTGAGAAACAACGTGCAAGTCTCGGCCTATGGTCAAGGGGAGAACGGAACGCCTTCTTGGGATTTAGTATTGCCGTCGTACTCTGGATCGTCCCCGGAATCCTTTCTGCCTCATTAGGTATCGATCATGCTCTCGTGTCATGGCTCAAACTCCATCTCCCCAAGGAACTAGTTCCCATCATTGCCGCTGGGCTGCTGTTTCTTCTTCCCATCAACTTCCAGCAGCGAACCTTTACCCTCACCTGGAAACAGGCCGTGAATATTAACTGGGGTACCATCCTCTTGTTTGGAGGCGGGATTGCCTTTGGCGGTCTTATGGTGAAAACTCAATTAGCATATACAATAGGCGAAGGCCTGGTGGGCCTGTTCGGAGTCCAATCCGTCTGGGGCCTAACTGCGGTGGCCATCGTGGCCGCGATCATTCTCACCGAGTTGGCCTCCAACACCGCCGCTGCCAGCATGCTTGTGCCGGTGATCATCGCCATCGCGCACGCGGCAAATGTCTCTCCCCTTCCTCCCACCCTCGGCGCCTGCATGGGCGCCAGCTTAGCCTTTGTCTTACCTGTGTCGACACCACCGAACGCGATTGTGTATGGGACGGGTTATATTCCCATCACCAGCATGATTCGGGCCGGATTGATCTTAGATATCCTTGGCGGAATCGTCATCTGGGTGACTCTTCGACTGCTGTGTCCACTGATTGGGTTGAGTTGAGTTCTAAAGAAGTCAAGAAAATTGCTTTTGTGTCGGCTTGAGAGTTTTCTTGACCTTAAAAATCTGAGGAATCTGACATAAGGCCTTCCCTGTTAAGTTTTCGAGGGTAGGTACTGGCCTAAGCCAGGGATGAAACAAAGATTTAGTCACCGAAATTTCTGCCCCATATCTGATCCTTTCAGGAAACAAATGGGAAAAAATCATAAATTTTTATTGTTACTTGAAATAGAATTGGTAGAACTGATCGTCAAACCAATCGCATAAGACTTCCATTTTTCCCCATTATTATTTCCATGAATAACCTAAACGGATTCGTCGCCTATCCTGCTTCTCCGCGTCAATTAGCCCAAAGTATTCGAGGGGCACTTGAGGTTGTCAATGGGTGGGGTGGAAACAGATTTTCTCCCTGGGAAGAGAATGATGTGGCTGGGCGACCTCTTACTACACCGATTTTTAAAAACATTGAGGAGGCAGATTTATTAATTGCTGACGTTACAAAATTAAACTTCAATGTTACCTATGAAATTGGATATGCATTTGGGCGGAGACGTATGGTTTTTCTAATACGAAATGACGAGTACATATCCGATTATGAATTGGCAAAACGGGTAGGGATTTTTGACACACTTGGGTATGAGTCCTATGAAAATGTTACTAGCCTTGCGAATATATTAGCCTCCATTGGTGATGAAAGCCCGTTAGAAGTTTCTTCAAATCAAAACCGTCATGCTCCTGTATATATTTTAGAAACCCCTCTACGCAGTAATACTTTGTCCCGAATCGTGTCAAGAGTAAAAAAGGCTAGACTTCAGTATCGTAGTTTTGCCCCAGCTGAAGAATCAAGGCTTTCAGCAATTGATGCTGTAAATCACGTTTCATCATCATATGGTGTTTTAGTTCCCCTACTGGATCAACAAAAAAATGATGCCGATGTCCATAATATTCGAGGTGCATTCATAGCTGGCATTTCCCATGGAATGTCCATTCCAACATTAATCCTTCAAGATCAGAGTGGCCCCGTACCTCTAGATGTTAGGGATTTTGTAAAAACTTTTAGCCAACAAAAAGATATTGATGGGCACATTCACGATTTTTCTCTTGATGTGTATGAAAAAATCCAAGAGGGAGACGATTTTCTTCTACCGCCAGGTAAGTTTCTCGCTCGACTGGTCATTGGAGACCCAATGGCTGAAAACGAATTTCAAACCTTGGGCAATTACTACCTTCAAACAGACGAATTCAATCGTGCCCTACGTGGTGAAGTAAATTTAATTGTTGGTCGAAAAGGAACTGGGAAAACAGCTCTTTTTTCCCAAGTACGGAACAAGAAACGCCAAAATAAAAAGAACATTGTTGTTGATCTTAAACCAGAAGGGTACCAATTAATTAAACTCAAGGAAGAGGTCCTTGACTATTTATCTGCTGGAGCAAAAGCACATTTGATCACAGCATTTTGGGAATATTTGTTATACCTTGAGGTTTGCTACAAAGTTTTGGAAAAGGACCGGAAAACATATATTAGAGATCCAGATT
>CAZGFD010000021.1:0-66507 GCA_964525045.1 uncultured Nitrospiraceae bacterium
TCCATACAAGACCTTGGAAAAAGGCCATGTGTTCCTTATAGCTGTTAACTAGACTCAGGGAAGGGTCAACAGCCTAATGATACATGCGTAAACGGAGAAAGTGCGGATAGGAATGGGATGCTCACGGCAGGAAGGATGAGGAGACGGGAGGACAGGGGGACATCCTACCCGGTCCTTCATCCTGGGAGCCGAAGAATCAATGGCCCTTTACGGGTTCTCCTACCATGGGAGGAGGGTCATGGTTGGAAGCCCCGAATCCCAGGAGTCACTTTGCTCCGGACGGTTCTTCAGGGGACTGAGTATTTTCCAAGGTTCGCTGAATTTCTTGGATCAGCCGGAATTCAATTTCGCTAACTTCTGGGTGCCCTGCTTCCAGGATTTGTCCATTCTGAGCAAGTTTTTCAAAGTCCGCCTTGACCCAAATAGATGAGTTTTGCTGTTTTCCCTTCTCCACAACCAAAAAATATTGATTGCGAAACCCGGTAAATTCAAGAGAAACGGGTTTTGAAACTTTTCGATCGGTCACATACACAGCTTTTTGATCGGTTTGCATACTCGCGATCACTTTGTAACCATTCCGAGTTAAAGCCGATTCCGTCACTTTCAACACTGATTCGAAAGGATACGTCAATTCCTGCTTCTTCCCACCGGCTTGCTGGATTTTCAGGCTTTTCCGCATTTTCTCGCGTTGAGTTCTCAACCACCTTGCGTCAGCGGAAAGTTTCAATTTTTCCGCTTCCAACGTTTCCAGCCTCTGGCTCTCTTCTCGGTGGCCCTGGGACAGTTGTTTCAGTTTTTCCTGAGTGACTCTGAGATCCTGTTCCAGTTGCTTCCTATTCTTCCGACCTTCCTGATTCAGAAGGTCAATTTGTTGCTGCATCACTTTGTTGCCTTCTTGGAGTGAGGCAATCACGGATTCTTGTTTAGCTAGTTGTTTTTTAAGGCGGTGATTTTCGGATTGAAGGGGGGAATTGTCTGCTGGGCACCCCAGGATCCCCAGACCTCCCATGACCACGAACCAGATAGGCATGGACGAAAGCGGGGACCGAAAGATACGAATGAAGGTGGGGTAAAGAGGTAACCACTGTGACTGGGAAGGGAAGAGGTTCACCAGTTCAGTCGATTCTCCATTTTGGGTGAGCTGAAATAATATGGTGAGACATGCAGGCCAAATTGTATGCCCATTGCTTAAGTATTTCAAATAGGAATTTGTTGGAGGACGGGAAGAGGTTGACGGTCTGGTAAGGTCCGGCTATTCTGATTTAAGGAAACTAAAGGCAAGTCCCCCAGGTTTCATCGTGATCAATCTGAGATTTGGGATCCAAGTCCTGAGATCTGAAATTTGAGATCACCTTCCTATGGGTTCCCTCATTCGAAAAACCTTTTCCGTTCCTCCCTTGTCTTGCAATTGCTCGATTTTAGTTGATCCCGAGACCAAGCAGGCCATTATTATTGACCCCGGTGGAAATCCTGAGCGTATCCTCCAGGAAGTGGCCGGCCTCGAATGTCGTGTCACCATGATCTTGCATACCCATGCGCATTTTGACCATTTCCTCGCCTCTGGCCATATCAAAGCGATCACCAAGGCGGCGCTATGTCTTCATCTTGATGACCGTCAATTGTGGAATATGCTGGAGGTTCAATGCCGGATGTTTGGGGTCGAATACCTTCAGGCTCCTCCTCCCGATCGTTGGCTTCAGGACGATGAAAAAATCTGCATTGGAAATGTTCAGGGAGAAGTGGTGCATACGCCCGGCCATACCCCGGGATCGCTCTCGTTTAGTTTTGACAGTGAGAATGTCGTGTTTTCGGGGGATACCCTGTTCCGAGGAGGAATTGGTAGAACTGATCTTTGGGGTGGGGATGCGCGAGCCATCGAACATTCGATCCGTGACCGGCTGTATTCTTTTAAGGAGGACACCCTGGTTATCCCGGGCCATGGTCCGGAAACCCACATAGGTTTTGAACGAGAGAATAATGCATTTTTTAGGGCTTAAGGCATTACTACCGCACAAAAATTGTCGGGTGAAGGAGGAAATCATGAAATCAATAAGGATGCTGTGTGTAGCACTATTCGTGAGCGCATCCTTGGGGATGGGCGATACCAAAGCTGAGACGCAATCTCATGATGTCGTGATTGAGGAGGTCGAGGTGCGAATGTCGGACCATGGTCCCGTTGTGTTGTTAGCGGTTGGGGAAAAAGCGATCCCTATTTTTGTAGATCCAACCGTGGCCGGATCAATCCATGGTGCCTTGAGTGGACAGAAATTTCCTCGGCCGCTTTCTCATGATCTTATGCATACGATTCTCAAGGCCTACGGGGTCAATGTTGATCGGGTGTTCATTTCTTTAAAAGATGAGATTTTCTACGGGACCCTTACCTTGTCTGTTAACGGCCAAACCAAACAATTTGATAGCCGATCATCCGACGCTATTGCCTTAGCCATTCATTTTGAGACACCCATTGTGGTTGGGAAAGATTTGCTTGATTCCGCTGGACAACCTTTTGAAGATGAAGCGGGGAAGGTTCAGCTTTAAAATGGGGAGGGTCGAGTTTCGGGTTGTAGCTGCAGCATCTCATGCTGCCCCCAAGGCTGAAAGGTTTAGGGGCCTCATAAGGTTAACTACAAGGTGGCGACAAACAAATCTGTTACGATAAAGGCCTTTGGTGACCCCAAAAGGCGCCATGAGATGGCGCAGCTACTTTAACCTTGAACTATCTAAGGTTCGACGGTGACATCCACCCAAACCGGAAAACTGTCAGCTCCAAGCACGTCTGTGACGCGGAGTTTGAATCGAAAATGACTGGTATCTGCAACAAGAGGAGCCAAAAAGCTGGCTTTGGGGGAATAGGGATCAAGAAGAGGCACTTTGCTTCCGCCAACTTGAGACCAATAATATTGCAGAGAGCCACCTTCGGGGTCAAAACTCCTTAGGGCATTGAACTGGACTCGTGTCCCCGATTTCACAGTTTTGTTCCCACCGGCATCAGGGACGGGTGGCTCGTTTGGCTCATCATTGACCTCAACGACAACCTCAAGGGTGGCTTCTTTCCCCCGGTTCTGCGCCGTGATGGTAGCCGTGCCATTTCCGACAAGTCGAAGAAGACCATCGGGATTAATTGTGACGATTTTTTCGTCTGAAGAAACGTAGGTCGTTCCAGTTGATTGAACCCTGATTGGCCGGACAACTCCATCGGCAAAAATTCCAACCACTGGAAGTTCAACCACTTTCCCGACGAAATCCACTTGATCATAGACCACCGCGGATCCGGCTCGGCCAAACTTTAAGGGTTTTTCGGTTTCAAAATCAATTTCTTGGATTGTAGAATCAGGTTCAACGGTCAAAATTACTTCGTCAAAAACCGCCCAATGCTCTTGTTCCAACGCGCTGGCTTCTATTTCCGCCACAACCAACAATCGAAAATTTCCAATTGCTGTCCTTGGCACACGAAGGGCACCCCCAAAGGGGGGGTCGTTGTTTATGGTTGAAACCAACGCTAACTTTTCCTCAGCAAATTCTTCCAGCATGTCCTCACCTTCCGCATACCAGAAATACTTGGTGCGAATAACGTCCCCAATGTCCCCTAAATCGATATGTACGGTAAATCGTTGTCCAGGATTCAGTATAGTCGAGCTGGAAGGTTCTGTTATTGAAAAAGCCAGGGCTTTTCCCGAAATGAGAACTAGGATCAATTGACAAAAGAAAAAAGTCAGGAGCACACGGGAATGAGTAACCTGGTAAAGCACTTTTTTACGATGAAAGACTAAAATTAATCAAAAAATTTGTTTTCTATTGAGAATAGTTTAACTGTCAATCGGCCTAATCTGCAAGGAATGATGCTATGGCTTGATTTGAAAAATCAAACACTTGCATCACGATCAAGGAAACAATTGCTATCACGGGGGGATGGAGTACTTTTCTTACAATACCCATGAAAAACCTTCTTGCGTCCTTGCTGAGCATATGATATAACGAACCCTCTTTTTCCGGAAATAACAAATAGGGTTATATGGGAAACCCGTGGTTTCGAGTTTTGATAGGGAACTTTTTCATTATTAACAAGTAATTACTGAGGAGGTAGGCGATGCACAGAGTGCTTCTATCTGTCCTTTTGAGTCTTGTCGTGGTTGCGGCTGGGTCCTCAGTCGCCTTTGCCCTGCAGTCGGGGGGTGTAGAAATCGGGGATCTGGAAACTGGATCCGTAGTTGGCCAACCTTTCAACGCGTTGGATGTCGATCTGGAATTAACCGCCCTTATGTTGGGTGGTAAGAAAGTGTGGTACCCTGGGACCTCGGTCCTCGACCTTAGGAACTCGGGAACTGGCGGTCGGGCCGGTCGTCCTGTTTTAATTAAAGTGACCAATGAGCTTGATGGTGAGCATGGATTTTCTTTGTCGGCAGACTCCGCATTCGCTGCGCCAACTTCCATGCAAATCAAAATTACACTAAAGCCTGGTGAAACCAAGTATATTGGTATTCCCACCAGTGATTTGACCTATGTCACGGCTCCAGGCAGTTTAAAGTATAAATGTCAGCTTCATGGTGCCCATCTTGGTGGTCATTTGTTAATTTTAAAGTAATTTTAAATTTCCAAGATTTTTCTGAGGGTAATTTTTTAGGATTTTTTTTAGTGGGTTAAAAAGAAAAAGCCCCGTTCCAGGGATTGTGGAACGGGGCTTTTTCACTTTCATCCGAATGTTTTGGTGTTTGGGCAGGGTTTACACTTCCTCCTCCTTTTTGCAATCCACAATTGCACCCAACGGAATTCGTTGAGCGGCAAACAATTTGCCGTCTATAAGAAGCAACAAAAACCGACCTTTCGCGCGCTCTTCCCCTATGGTGTCCTGAACAACCGTGTTAATGTCGAGGATCAGTTCACGCTGGGTTTCTGCTTTGGCGTCATTAATAATCCAAAAATAGTGGCTGCCTTTTGGATAGATTTTCGCCACGAATTCATTGACTTCGGTTGAGACATGTGAGGGATTGGCCAGGCCTGTAGAAGCCCCCCCCATCAAAATTGCCGAAAACAACATCAGTACCATCTTCACACGCATGGGACAGCCTCCTTTCGCCTTACAAGTATGATAGCAGGATCAGGGAGATCGACGTCTCCTTCTCTACTATCAAATTTGTAGACCCATTAAGTATCATCATACAATGCAAATTGGGTTTCAGCAATATGTATATAATTGGTTTCACTCCATGAAAAAGCTAGAAAAATCATTGACAATCGCCGTTTTCCCAAACTAGTTTGTGGACAACACTCAACAATATTCAAGGGTTCTTGGTGAATGGGAAAAGCTCCCCAGTCGAGATTTTTCATGCTCACCGCGATTATAGTAAAACGATACTTCCCAGATAGGTGATGTTTCTTTTTATATCCTCCAAAAGTCAGCCAAATAAGAAACGACTTTTTTTTCTGGTTGTCATGTCTATGCTCCTTATCAGTGGAGCGCTTCTTTTTAATAGGCCTGAGCAATCGCAAGTGATTCACGTGTCCTTTCCCAATGGCACGGTATTGGAGGCCGAAGTGGCGGATACTCCTGAGAAGTTATTGTTTGGGCTTGCGTTTCAGGACTATCTTCCTCCCAATAGGGGGATGTTGTATATATTCGATGAATCGGCTCCACATCGCGTATGGACCAAGGAATTTCGGATTCCGGTCGATGTGATATGGGTAGATGAAAGTAAGGTGGTGGTGGATATCGTAGAGGCGGCGGAACCCTGTTCTCAGGACCCGTGCCCCTGGTATGGACCGCCATCCCGAAATGCCCGATATGTCATTGAATCCAATGCTGGATTTGCCAAACGTCAAGGTGTGGTCCCCGGGACCAAACTCAAATTCACTCTCCGACTATCATAAGAGGATTGAATGTCTGACCGAAACAGGAAATAAGAATGAAAACAGAAGAACCAACCATTGGAAACTCTGAAACGGATTTTATCCGTGTTGCTCAGATTGATGAGGTGCCAGCGGGCCAGGGTCGAGTGTTTAAAGTTCTTGGAAAATCGGTTGCCGTATTCAACGTGGCAGGGTGTTTTTATGCGATCAATAACATTTGCCCCCATGAAGGAGGACCGCTGGCCAAAGGGCGAGTCAAAGGTCACGTCGTTTCCTGTCCCTGGCATGATCTCCAATTTGACGTTCGAAACGGGTTTGGAACTGATGGAGGGGGATATTGCGTGGCCAGCTACGAGGTCCGTGTTGATGGAGACCAGATTTGTATCCGTCTTCGACGACGGGGAATCTAAATCAAGTGCGAAGTTCAAAGTTGAAATGCCCTAGTGTATTCTTTAAACATTTAATGTGAATTTCCGAATGTTTACCAACCAGGTAGAGATCTATGGACCGCAATGATTCAGCCGGTGGGAAGGTTTTTTCAGGTGCTGACCGTCCGCGTGAAATAAAGTCTATTCAGGCGAAAAAAGGAGCGCCCTTTTCCATTAATCTTTGGGAAGATCGTACGCGGGGGGAGCAATGGGTTCCCTCCTATGATCAAAAATCTTTTGTGTTAATGGAAGATGAGTTTCTCCGAACCACAAGCAATAATGCAGTGGATTCCGGGAAACGCACGTTTGAATTTCAAGCTCTTGAGGAGGGAGAATATCAAATTGAGTTCAGCAAACGGTTGGCCTGGAAATTCACTGCAGAGGATCGAAGGGTGTTTGTGATCACGGTGAAGGCATAAACCATTTACCCCTGAAGGGGTCATGTCATATTTCAAATCTCAAATTTCAAACTGGATGATAGGAGGAAATTTATAAGATTGCTCGTTTGGAATTTGGATTTTGAAATTAATTCCCTGAACATTGGGGTTTAGGATTATTTTGCTGCTGAATCGGGGTATAACGGACAATGGCCGATATCGGATTTCTTAATGATCGCTTTATGTCCTTGGAAGAAGTCAGGATTTCACCTGATGACCGGGGATTCCAATTTGGGGATGGGGTTTACGAGGTTGTCCTGATATATGGGGGTAGGCCTTGTCTGCTCCAGGAGCACCTTGCTCGCTTGGAACACAGTGCTCAAGGGATACGATTAACCCTTCCCTATACTCCCGTTGAATGGGAACAACGCATATTAGAGGGCGTCAAACGATGTGGATATCAACACTGCAAAGTGTATATCCAGGTCACCAGAGGTA
The DNA here is from genome assembly GCA_964525045.1 of uncultured Nitrospiraceae bacterium. Classification (GTDB taxonomy): domain Bacteria; phylum Nitrospirota; class Nitrospiria; order Nitrospirales; family UBA8639. The sequence continues at coordinate 7,148 of CAZGFD010000021.1, forward strand.
TTGGGCCACGGGATCATTTGTTCCCGGGGCAATGTTCCCCTACCATTTTTATGTCATTTCGTAAGATGACTCTTCCGGATGAGAGTTTTCGGCAACGAGGTGTGAAGGTGATAACAGTACCGGATATCCGATGGGGACGGTGCGATATTAAAAGTCTGAATTTGCTCCCCAATGTACTTGCCAAACAACAGGCCAAAGAGGCTGGGGCGTTTGAGGCTGTTTTTATCCGCGAAGGACTGGTTACCGAAGGGACCAGCTGTAATGTGATGATCGTTCGGAATGGTGTCATCCATACACCCGAATCCAATCATCATATTCTGGCAGGGGTAACCCGCAAAATCCTTTTAGATTTAGCGAAAAAAGAAGGATTGTCGGTTTGTGAGCGAACGATTGAAGCCAAGGAACTGTTTGAAGTCGATGAAATGTTTTTAGCAGGAACGACCATTGAAGTCATGCCGGTTGCTGCCATCGATGAAAAGCCTGTCGGAACCGGCCACCCTGGGCCAATTAGCCAAAAACTTTCGTCTGGCTACCAGAATTTCCTCAGTCGTCTGACCTAAATTAGACTTGACACACAGCACATAATTGAGCCAGTATTTCTATCCCCAGCTTATCGGTAGTACGGTGTCGAATACATTCGATAAAACCAAATAGTTAAGATACTGAAATCTCGCCAGTTCATTTTCTTGAAGGAGGCCGGTCCATGTTTTACTTTCATTCCAAATTGAAAAATTCAATCATCATCTTTGGGGCGCTCGTTGCTACCCTGATGGCTGGTGTATTTTCCATTGTATCCGCTGAATCCTCTACATCAGACCCGACAGTCCATCAGGCCAGTATGGTTCACCAGGATTCGCCCGGATGGGCCGAAAAATTGAAGGGCCAGACGATTGTGGAAAACTCTGTTGAGGGACGATCAGAACGGGCTGCGATGGTCGAATTGCAGCATCAGCGTATGATGGAGCAGATGCAGAAGGAAAAGCAACACCAACGGGAAAATACCGGAGCCTTCAATACCATGTCCATGATGCACCAATATGGAGCGGGTAAAGAAAATGCCCTCCTGATGTCCAATTCTCGCGGAGAGCCGGTTTCCAATACGGGTGGCTTATGCCCGGCAAACGCCCCGGTCAAACACTACGATATTTCGGCTATTAACGTGGAAATAACGCTCAATCAGTGGTTGGATTATTACCCGGGGTATATGTATGTCCTAACCGAAGATATTGAAAAAGTTCGTGAAGAGGAAGCCAAGAATGCCGAGGCCCGAGAGTCGGAGGGACACCATGATCCAGGTGGAGTTATTAACGGAATCCAAAATCAATACATCCAACCTCTTGTTATTCGGGGGAATCAAGGGGATTGCGTCAAAATTACCCTTAGAAACGAACTGGAATTTGGGGAAGATGTGAGCCTCCATATTAATGGCTCCGATATGGTGATGAGTAAGACCGGTCAGCCGGCAACGACGACGAACCCTGATGCGATTGCGGTAGGTGAAAGCGACGAAGACGATGAGGAGGAAGATGCACCCAAGGGTTCGTCGGTAATTGAAATGGAATGGCACATTCATTCAAATGCCCAAGAAGGTGCTAAGCAATTCCATAGTTATAGCAATGATCGTGAATTGACGGTGTTAGGGATGATGGGTGTGTTTATCGTTGAACCAGCGGGTTCAAAGTATTGGGAGCCTTTGGGAACAGGGGAAGCCACCGAGGCCAGGAGTGGCTGGCAGGTCATGATTGATACGCCAAGGGGTCCTGACTTTCGGGAATTTATTCTGATTTATCACGAAGTGGGAGACGAAGCGTTCCGTCCTGTCAATAAACATGGAGACTTTCTACCACAACGTGATCCTCTAACCGATGCCTATCGGCCGGGTGCCAGAGCCTTGAACTATCGAAGTGAGCCATTTGGTATTAACAATATGCACGTCCAACATGAATATTTTGGATTTGAAGATGAATCCATGGCCTACAGCAGTTATACCTTTGGAGATGCCGGTCCGACTATTCCCCGCAGTTATCTCGGGGACCCTGCCAAGTTTAGGATTGTCCATGGGGGATCCGAGGTTTTCCATTCCCATCACCCGCATGGTGGAGCCATTCGGTGGCAACGGAGCCCGAGGGCTACCCAAATGCCAATGTGGAACACAGGGCAAACCGGCCCGGTCAAATATCCGATAATTCGTACCAAGTCTGATCGTGTCGATGTGGAAGTCATTGGTCCATCTGAGGCCCTCGACCTGGAAACCGAGTGCGGATCAGGACTGTGTCAATGGTTAGCAGGAGACTTTTTATTCCATTGCCATGTCGCCCACCACTATGTTGCCGGAATGTGGGGCTACTGGCGTGTGTACAATACCCTTCAGGTTCCGGGCGTACAGAATGATGTCATGCCTCCGTTACGTGAACTCCCAGACCGGCTTGATCGCATCCATAAACCGGTGACCTCCGATCAGCTGATAGGAACGACTGTCAATTGGTTTGGGACCAAATTTAAGATAGTGGAAAGCGGAAAAAGTGATTGGAAGTCCGACCCTCGAGTTGTCAATATCAAAGACTGGGTTGAAATGCAGTTGGTGACCCAAGGGAAGCCGGGCCATAAGGATGATGAGGAAGGCCAATTAAAGTCCTATGATGCCACCGTCATTGACTGGGTCTGGGATGGGCATAAAGCGATGAGTGAGAAAGAGGCCTCTATTGGCCCCAATCCGAAATACCATCCTGAATGGCAGGGGTACACACCGGGAGAACGACGCGCTATTTGGTTTGAGCCAAAAACCGGCAAGGTCGCGTGGCCTTGGCTAACCCCCCATTTTGGAAAACGGGTTCCATTTTCGCCTGACCATAATCCCGCACCTTGGCTGGAAATGATTCACGTGGACGAGAATGGCAACCGCACGGTCAACCCCGCCAAGCCCGGCGAAAACGGGCGGTGGAGTCTTTGCCCTGAACGGGCAGGCTCTCAAAAATACAATGTGCATTTTATTAAGTTACCGATTGAATTATCAGCAGCCCAAGGGGACGAGCCTGCTGTCGTCGATCCCAACGGGTTGTTGTATGTGCTACATGAGGAAGAAGAAGCCATTCGTGGCAACAATGATTTAAAATATCCTCTCGTGTTTCGGGCAAATATGTATGATTGTATGGATTGGACTTTGACAAGTGAGTGGCCGGATGATGATGTGACGAACTTCCAATCATCCAAGATCAATACCCACTTCCATTTTGTTCAGTTTGACAATCAAGCTTCGGATGGGGTGATTTCTGGGTTTTCTTATGAACAATCGATGCGGCCCTTTACCATGTTTGAGAAGAAAAAGAAGAAGGGGTTGCCGGTTCCGATGAACGCCAAATTCACAAAAGCCGCGAAAAAGGGCGACAAAACCATTCATTTGACAAATGCCCATCAGTATCACGTCGGCACCCTTGTGTTAGTCGGGGCAGACAACGTGGAGGGAAATGAAATTCGACGAATTGTCGCCATCGGAGGGTCAGGTGCAAGTTCCACTGACTCTGGATCGGGAGGCGATGCCTATACCGTCCAACCAGGGGACACGCTTGGAGGAATAGCCAACGCTAGGGGGATGACTTCGAGTGAGTTGGCAGCAATGAACAATTTGGGCAACAAGGATCTTATTTTTGTTGGGCAATCCCTAAATGTCCCAGGTGCTGAAGCGGCTGGTAGTGATCGTGATGCTGGAAGTGGAGGTGAGACCCTCACATTTGCTCACCCCTTAGAGAACGATCATCCGGTTGGTGATATTGTGACTGTGGAATTTGTTCGTCAGCGATTCTGGGCGGATGCTGATGTCGGGTCAGTTTTCTGCCATGACCATGCATTTGGTGGAACGACCTGGCCACACGGTGCCGTATGCACCTTCTTAATCGAACCTTTTGGATCAACGTGGCATGATCCAAAGACAGGAGATCCGATCCGTTCAGGCCCAGTCGCCGATATTCATACGGTTGAACGGGTCGGTCATGACGTGGCTGGAAGTTTCCGAGAATTGATGGTGCATGTCATGGATACCGTTCCTCATACCGTTAATGTGGTAACGGCCGGGAACCCTCCTGGTCAGCCGATCGAAGTGGCGTTAGAAGCCGGTAGGACGGTATCCTTCATCATGCCACCAAATGAAAAAATCAAAATGACTCCCATGCCTTTCTTGAATGGAGGAACTCACACTACAGGTGGAGCTTTTAACTTCCGGGCGGAACCGTTTGCTCAACGGTTGTCCAATAACCCGGATACCTCACAATTGTTCAGTAGTGGAGTCCATGGTGATCCAAGCACACCGATGATACGAGCCTATCTTGGTGATGCCATTGTGTTCAGACTGGTAGACGTCACCATGAACGAAAGTAATGTCTTTTCCGTTTCAGGCCATACATTCTGGACGGAGCGTTATGCTCAGGAAGCGAATCGTAAAAATTCGATCCATATTGGCATTGCCGAACGGTACGACTTAGTAGTAGCGGAAGCCGGAGGCCCTCGCCATTTGCCGGGTGACTATATGTATTTCAACGGGCGAAGTTCTAAATTTTCCGAAGGCTCTTGGGGGATCATTCGAGTTCTGGACAAAGAAGTTCCCGATCTCCAACCGCTTCCCAATAAAGCCTATGGAAAAGAAGGAATGCCTCCCATCCTTCCTATTTGCCCTGAGGAGGCACCGGTGAAAGAGTTTAATGTAGTGGCCATTGATTTCCCTTCAATGAGCTTTAACCCGAATGTAGAAGAGGCCATTGAAGTGGACTTTGAGCGAAAGATCGAGGTTCAAAATCCGGATGCCAAGATTTATGTTCTTGAGGAAGAGGTGAGTAGGGTCTCGGGAGATTATCAACCTATGCCTCTGACCATCCGCGCGAACGTTGGCGATTGTATCAAGGTGAATCTCACCAATAAAATGAAAGAAAGCCGGGCCTCATTTTCTGCTTTTGGGTTGGCCTTTGATCCGAAGGATTCCCAGGGAATGAATATCGGAAATAATGAAGGGGATCAAACTGTTGCTCCAGGCGGGAGTAAGACCTATACGTATTATGCGGATCCCTTCATTGGTGAAACCCAAAGCTTGGTTTGGGATTTTGGGAATGTTGCCTTGAATCCGCGAAATGGACTCTACGGTGCGATCATTGTCGGTCCGAAGGGATCCCAATATCGTGATCCCCAAACCGGCGCAGATGTTTCATTGAAGAATGCCTGGGCCGCGGATGTGCTTGTCGATCGAACCATTCCGGGAAATGAAAATCGAGCCAGTTACCGTGACGTGGCCTTATTCTTCCAGGATGAGGACAATATTATCGGTACTAGCTTCATGCCCTACGTGCAAAATGTGGCGGGTCTGGTTGGTATCAATTATCGGACCGAACCCTATCTGTATCGCGAAGAACTGGGATGTTCATTGGGTCGCATGTTCCAGCCTTGTGAAGTCGATGATCCGAAGGATCCCGCCACCCCGATCATTATGGCTCATGCGGGGGATCCTGTACGGATTCATGTGTTCGGAGCCAGTAGTGAACAAAATGGCATGTTTACTCTTGAGAAACATGAGTGGCCCATTGAGCCCTTCTTACCGGGAGCGGATATGATCAGCACCGTGGAATTCGCGGGATCAGAAAGCCTTGATGCCTTTGTTCCTTCCGCAGGAGGTGTGTATGCGCTTGCGGGTGACTATGTCTACGGCAATGCTCGACTTCCCTATTCCCAATCGGGACAATGGGGATATCTTAGAGTGCTGCCTCGTGGGGATAAACGCCTGCTGCCTTTGGGTGAAACAAAAACTGATGTTCAAGAAGCAAAGGCTGTCCACCCAGAGGAATCTCAGGTCAAGCCTGTCGCATTCAAATAACGAGAGGATTTTTATCCTAATTGGTCAAACGGGGAGGCCGGGTTTCGGTTTCCCCGTTTTTCTTTGTAGTATGAATAGGAAAGTGTAGGATGGGTAGGATATGGTAAGGACTTGTGATGGAAAAATATGGTATTAATTTTAGAAATGACCTTTTCGTCAGGGAGAGTCTCATGAGTGTGGTGAAAGTAACGGGCATTGTCCTTTTGATTGCGTTTCTATGGACTTCCCCAGCTTGGTCCTACCAAGAAATCGAAATTACCAATGGGGGAACCATCCGAGGCACGGTAACCTTGAACGGAGAGAAACCCAGACCAATGGCTTTCAATTTAGTCACGATTCCCGATCCTGTCTATTGCGGGCGAATTTCGACCGGAACGGGATGGCGCATTGTGGAAGACTTTATCATCGGACCTGATGGGAGTCTGAAAGATGCCGTGGTCATGCTCAAAAATGTCAAGAAAGGGAAACCGTTCCATCTCAAAAAGGTGAGAATCGATGCCATTGATTGTGACTTTCTGCCTTTCGTCAATGTATTGCGGGACCGAGACGAAATTACGGTGATTAATATGGATCCTGTCGAACACGACATCCAAGGCTATGAGACGGCCCGGGTTCGTGGTGCCCGAATATTGTTCAATCGGCCTCTTCCAATGAATCCCTTTCATAAAGTCGTTGGCTTTATGAACCAGCACACTCACTTGGAAGGCAAGCCAATGGTTGAAAAAATTCACCTGCGCAAAGGACGAAATATTTTTGTTATGCAGTGTGGCTTTCATCCCTATATGTTCTCGTGGGGGGTGGTGGTCAACAATCCCTATTTTTCTATCACAAAAGAAGATGGTCGGTTTGAAATCACCGATGTTCCCCCCGGGGATTATACTTTGACCGTGTGGCATGCAGGGACCAAGAGATACCTCGAAAAAGACATTACCGTGAAACCCAAGGGGAACGTGACCGAAAATTTTGTTTATGAGTCTCCAAAAGGCAGACGAAGTGTTCACGAGATGGTGGAAAACCCTCACTTCGGGTTAGAACTGTTGGGGGAAGGGGTGGAAATTGTCCCGTCCCTCCGTGTTCAAAAACCCTAAAAGGAGTCAAATTCTATGTGGCAATTTCTGGTGTCTACCGTTTTCTTTGTCCTATTGACCGGACTGGGTACCTCCGCGTTCCCTTACGAAGTCAACGAAGTCAAAGATGGTGGTACCATAAGCGGGGTCGTCACTCTCCTTGGCCCTGCTCCAGAACCGAAAGCCTATAATCTCATTACCTTTCCAGACCCTGAATATTGTGGTCGTATTTCAACGGGGAATGGATGGAGACTGCTTCGGGATTTTCTGGTCAATGATCAAAGGCAGGTAAAAGATGTGGTGGTTTTTATCGAGGACATAGAGGAAGGGAAGGCGTTTGCTCTGTCTATCCCCCGTGTCGAAGCCCGCGACTGTCAATTTCTTCCGTTTACAACCATTGTCCGCAGCGGGCATGGCGTTGAGGTCATCAATATGGATCCGGTGATGCATGATATTCAGGCCTATGAAACCTCGTTACAACAAGGGTCGAGGGTGTTATTTAATTCTCCTTTACCCTTTAATCATCGTCATAAACGGGGAGACATGCATGCTTCCCACGATCATCAACCCAGTGAATCTATGGTGCGGCAATTTCATTTAAGTAAGGGTCGCAAGACTTTTGTGATGCAATGTGGATTTCATGCCTATATGGAAAGTTGGGCCATTGCCGTCGAAAATCCGTATTATGCTTTTTCTGATGCCCAGGGACAGTTTTCCATTGCTGAGATTCCTCCCGGGACCTATCGAATACGGGCATGGCATCCGAGCATCAAAAAACAAGTAACCAAGACGATCACGATAAAGCCTCAAGGTCATGTGATCGTGAATTTTCAGTTGCCCTCGCCAGGGAAGCGACAAACTGCCCACAAAATTCGAACCCCCCCTCGATTTACCCAAGCAGCTCTTGGACGTCCTATCGATATTCAACCGCTTGTTGAACAACAGCTTCCATGATTTGGAGGGCGCTCTCCTCCGATGTGTCAGAGCTGGTGAAGTGAAATTCCCAGTTTTATCTCGTTGTATATCAGGGTTAGCGGTAGGTGTATGTCTTTTGGGGCATGGCCTCCTGGCTTCAGCTCAAGCGCCAAATGACGAAACGGCAAGTCCAATCGAATTTTCTGCCAGATTAGTCTGGCGAACGGACGGGAAAACTTCAAAAGCCCAACTTTTTGTCAAAGGTGACCGGTATCGAATTGAGCACCAGGGTGGCATTCCGACAGATTTGGGCTATGCGAGTGTCACGATTGTTCGGCTGGACCGGCAGAAGGTCTGGTATATCTTTTCGCACCGCCGATTGGTGCTCAGTGTTCCTATGACTCAGGATTATCTGTTGCCTTTCTCTGTTTCGTTACCTGGGGAAATCAAGAGAACCTTGATTGGGGATGCCTTTGCCGGGGATCGACCCGCTCGCCTCTTTGAAGTCACCGTGGTGAACCAAGACGACAAACAAGAAACATATTTTGAATGGGTTGATGCTGAGCGAGACGTCTTGCTCAAACTGCTGAGCCAGGATCGGGACTGGTCTGTAGAATATGAACACGTGGTGATTTCCAAGCAGGCAGATTATTTTTTTGAAACCCCATTGGGGTATCGAAAGATCGAAGCAGAAGAAATTCCATCTCCATCAGAATAGGGATCTTTAGTCAATACAATGAATATTCCCAACAATCGCACGTGGCTCTTTGTTGTTCTCCTTGGATGGAGCCTGTCTTTTGAATCGGTCGTAGCGGTATATGCGGCCGACTCTTCCCCGAATCAGGTTCTACAGGAAGCCCAGAAGGCCTATGAGAAGCAAGATTATAAAAACGTGCTTCAACTCCTGGATTCATTAGGGGAGACAAAAACTGTTTTTCCCCAAGTTCAACGGTTGAAAATGCTGAGCCTGGCCCATTTGGGAAAAACTCCGGAAGGCATCAAAGAGTATGAAAAATTAGTCAAGGAATCAGGCCGGGAAAATGAGGAACTCCTTCGAAAGTTTGCCATGACGAGCATTCTTCCTCTTCGCTCCGATATGCGAGATCAAATGAGGGGAGCCGCCTATACCGCGTTAAAAGAAGTGAAATCCGATGAAGTGGTTCCCTATCTTGAAGAAGGATTGGCGGATGGTTCGGGAATGGTCAGGGCCCTGGTGGCTGAATCGTTGGGTAACCTCCCGGCTGGTCGATCCTCTAAAAAATTTCGTCAGGCATTACAGGATCAAGCTGGGTGGGTTCGTGCCGCCGTCATTAAAGGCTTGGGGCGTACCGGAGATAAAGAGGTCATTCCCCTTATCGAACCTCTTCTCAAGGATGAGCAACCCATGGTGCAAGTGACGGCAGCCGGGGCGTTATTCAGGCTGGGCCGAAGGGAGAATTGGGCTCGAATCGAACAGGCGGCATTGTCGCAAGACGGATATGAGCGGGGGGCGGCCATGCGAATTCTGGGGAGATCGGCGGACCCACGGGCTATTCCGATACTGGTTAATGGAATGAATGATCATCAGCCGACCATTCGAGTGGCCTCGGCTAGTGGATTAGGCCAGCTGGGTTTATCACAAGCCGTACCTTACCTTGTCGAAGCTCTTACAAACGGTATCCCGGCGGTGCGAACCGCTGCTGCTGTCAGCTTAGGAAAGCTTGGAGCAAGGGAAGCGATACCCTTACTAAAAAAAACCCTTCATGATCGTGATCCCGGTGTCCGGGCTGCGGTGGTTGATGCCCTATTAAGATTAAAGACTCCCTATCAGGTTGTTGACCCGACCATCAGGGATCTTCTCGCGCATAAAAATCCCGGACTCCGTTCGGGTGCTGCCAAAGCGTTGGCCAATGGGAAAATCCGTGATGTGATGGGACCCTTGACCCTTCTATTGAACGACCCAGTCCCAAGGCCTCGCATTACCGCCGTTCGATCATTGGGCCGAGTGGGAGGTCGGGAAATTTTACCGCAGCTGAAAGCGGCTCTTCGTGATTCGGATCAAGCCGTTCAGGCGACGGCAGCTGGCGCGGTCGCTCGAATCCTCTCAACACCTGCCAAAACCTGATCAACACTTTTTTATTCCTTTTTCTCTTCTTAGATCAGAATAGAGTTGATTTCCCTGGGTCCACGTGGCTCATAATAGGGGGGCTCAGAAGGGTTTCAGGTTTCGGGTTTAGAGTTTCGAGAAAGAGGCGTATGCGAACCATTTCTGTCCTGATTGCGTTGGTCTTCTTTTCTTTTTCAACTGTTCCCCTTGCAAGCTTTGCTCACTCCACGCCGACAAAGGCGGAACTGGGTGTTCAATGGCTTGCGTGGGATGAAGAAGCCTTTGATCGCGCTATCGCGGAAGATAAGTTAATTCTTTTAGATTTGACTGCGGTCTGGTGCCATGCCTGTCACGTCATGGATGAACAGACCTACTCTGACCCCAGCATTGTGACCCTTCTCAATTCCACATTCATTCCCATTCGAGTTGATACGGATCAACGTCCCGATATCGAATCCCGGTATCGGTCCGGGGGATGGCCGACGACGAGTATCCTTCTTCCCACTGGTGAAATTCTTTTTCAGGCCAATTCTCTGGGACCAGAGGAGTTGGGAGAGGCACTTCGAGAATCTGAGGACATGTATCGAACGCACAAAAGCGATCTTTTGAATCGTGCGAAAGAAATTTGGGAAAAAGTGGAACAAGCCAAAAAGAATCAAAAACCTCCAAAGACCCCGGTTGACCCGACCATACCGAGGAAGGCGATCGGTGTGATGAAAGAAAATTATGATTCCACACATGGGGGATTCCGGGATGCGCCAAAGTTTTTTGAACCTGAAGCCATCACGCTCGCCTTTCTCTTAGATCAACAATTTCCTCAGGAAAACTTACAACAGATAGCCCTCTTTACCCTGGATCAACAGATGCAGCTGATTGATCAAGTTTGGGGAGGGTTTTATCGATACGCCACGCACCCCGATTGGTCACACCCCCACTATGAAAAAATGCTGAATATTCAAGCCTTGAACCTTTTGAATTATTTAGAGGCCTATCAAGTGACCGGAGCCAAGCGCTACAGGGGGGTGGTTGAAGGGACCGTGGCCTATGTCAATCGTTTCCTGAAGGATCCGGATAATGGCGCATTCTATGCAAGCCAGGATGCCGTTGTGAGAAGTTCAAAGACCATGGTGGCAGGCGAAGACTATTTCCCGCTCAACGAGAAGGATCGAAAAGCTTTGGGGGTCCCTCTCGTGGATCGTTCTATCTTTACGGGGTGGAATGGACTTATGGCGTTGAGCTACCTCAAAATCTTTCAAGTGTCGGGCAACGAATCATTAAAAGAATATGCTTTGCAGACCCTGGACCGTCTCTGGGCGGAACGGTTTGTACCCCAAAAAGGTTTGGCCCATGGGATGCAGAATGGACAGCCCATGGGATTCGGCTGGTTGGAAGATCAGGTGTATTTTGCCAAAGCCTTAATTGAAGCGTTTATGACAACCAATGAAACCACGTATCTGAAAAGGGCCGAACTCATAGCTGAATATTTGATCCGAGATTCACTGGATCATCAGGGAGGAGGGTTTTTTGATCGCCCCTCCTTACCATCCGATCGAGGATTGCTCAAGTTTCCCACCAAGCCATTAGATGCCAACATTCACACTGCCATATTATTTTGTGATTTGAATTATTTGACCTTCACTCAAGATTATAGGGAGAAGGCTGAGCTCACGATTCAATATGTCCTGGGTTCCTCTGGCCCACTTCCAATTGCCCTCACAGCCCTAGGAGTAGATCGCTTTCATCGGTATCCGGTACACATTGTGATTATTGGCCATAAGGCCAATCCGGAAACACAGGGCCTTTTTCAAGAGGGCCTGCGCCTCTATGCACCAGGAAAAATAGTACGAAGCCTTGACCCTCATAAGGATGCTCTCAAAGTGGGGGAAATATCATTTCCCAATATTGGTAAACCCACCGCCTACATTTGTACCGATAAGCTATGTTCGGCTCCTGTGCATGACCCCAAAGGGTTGGCTCCGGCCTTCACCGAATTATTAAAAAATCTTAATGCAACCTGAATGCCGCCAGGAGCAAGGTCTTTAGAAATGTCCATTCCTTTTTTTTAGTGTCACAGATTCCTTTTAGAATCAATTGTTTTGAGGGCCACGGAATGTTATACTCTCCCTCTTACTTCGCTTGACACTTTTTTAAAAATCCTGGTATATACGAAACGAAAATATTTACAGTAACGAGGTTTCTATGGTTTCCCTGTTTATTCAAGTTGGGAGTAAGCAGGAAACTCTGCACAAGTCGTAAATTTCCCCCCCTCGTTCGGCCAATACTTATTCTCAACTAGGAGGAAGGATCATGAGGAATCGTCAATCTCTTACTTTGTCCCTTATCATTGGGAGTGCCATGTTAGTTGCCCCAATGCTTGCTCAGGCGGGAGGAACGATTAAAGGCAAAGTGACCTTTAATGGTAAAGTTCCACCACCAAAGGAATTTGCGTTTTCCAAATTTCCGAATGTTGCATTTTGTCAAAAAAATTCCAGCAAAAGTGCTGATGGAGAAACACGATTGCTCAAAGAAGTGCAAATCGATGGAAGCAAAGGCTTGAAGGATGCGGTGGTGGCCGTTCGCGATATTAAAGATAAGGACTGGATGAAAGGATATAAGAAAGAACCCGCTCAAGTCGTCACGGCGGAACTCTGCGAATTTAAGCCATTCACGGGTATCGTGGTGAACAAGGGGCAGTTCAAAGTTGAAAACATGGATGCGGATCCGGATGATCCGAAATCCAAGGAAGGTGTACTGCATAACCCTCACAGCTTTGATGTATTGGGAGCCAAGTCCTCCACCCTCTTCAACATCGGGTTGGCTAAGAAAGGCGATACCTTACAAAAGCCCATCAAGATGCGTATGGCTAAGAAGGGATCGGTCATGCGATTGCAATGTGACCAACATGAGTTCATGCAGTCCTGGTTCCTTCCCGTCACGAATCCGTTCTTCGGCGTCAGCGGAGCGGATGGAACATATGAAATTAAGGATGTGCCTGCAGGGAAACATACAATTTTGGTCTGGCATCCTATTGCCGCCAAAAACGTCAAGAAAAAGGCCATTGAAATGGAAGTCGATGTGAAAGATGGCGCAACCGTCGAAGCCAATTTCGATATTAAGTAAGTATTTTCCACTCTATAGATCCTTGCGAGGAGGGCAACCCAATTCATTGAGTTGCCCTCTTTGTTTTTTGATTCTTGCCGCCATGAACCCTTCCCTTGCGTTTGTCCATTTGGGCCCGTTAAGATCTGTCGGGGTTGATTCCTTGAGAAAATCAACGTACCTCACTATGACAATTCGAGCAGATCTTTCGTCTGCGGAGGCGCCGTGTGCCTGGTGAGCTTTCCCTCGCCGAAATCTTCCAGTTGGGCTATTACTGGGAGACCAAAATTCTCCTCACAGCCGTCAAACTTGACCTTTTTTCCTCTTTAAATGACCAGGGCTGTACCTCCTCAGAACTTGCCGGAAGGTTAACCCTTGATCAGCCCGCGCTCACCCTTTTGTTGAATGCCTTAGTCGCCATGCGAATAGTAAGAAAAGACGGAGATCGGTTTTCAAATACGTCTGTAGCCCAGAAACATCTGGTCAAAACGAATAAGGAATATATTGGGCATTTGTTGCTATTGCATGATGCAGAATGGATGAATTGGGGGAAATTAGAAGAGACGGTTCGAACAGGTCGATCATCGGTTGAGAAGCATGTGTTTGAGAACGACCCCGAAATGGGGGCCAATGTCCTGACTGTGTTACATCGAATCGGGCGGGAAAGCGGGCCAGGTTTCGCCAAACGATTGGATTTAAAAGGTGCCAAGAGGCTGCTTGATGTCGGTGGGGGGGCCGGAACCAATGCGATCGCCTTTTGCAAGGAATACCCTGATCTCCTGGCGACCGTGTTTGATTTACCCCAAACGCTGACGCTCACTCAGAAGATCGTCAAAGAAGCGGGCCTTGAACACCGTATTCATTTGGCGCCAGGAAATTTTAATACCGACTCGTTTGACGGATTGTACGATGTGGCGTTGATGTCTGATGTGCTTCATTACCAGAACGGGAAAACGAATGCGGCCTTAGTAAAAAAAATCCATGATCATTTGACAGGGGAAGGGAAGCTCATTATCAAAGATCGGTTTTTAGATGAATCTGGGACCAGTCCCGCATGGACGACGGCCTTTGCCGTGCATATCATGGTGAATACGGAAAACGGTCAATGTTTTACCGGAGGAGAGGCTATGGATTGGATGAAACAAGCAGGATTTCAATCGATTTCTGAACTTGAGCCTTGTGCCATTATTCTAGGAACTAAAACGTCAAAGGAGAAAAGTTGGGAAAATGGCTGAATGGTTAAGGGAGCCCGGGTTTGTAGGAACCCATGCGACGATAGGGGCGGATTTAAGCCAATTGATGGCAACGGTATTCACCGCATTGTTTATTATTGGATGGGTTCAAGCCAGAGGAGGAAAGGGAACGGGACATCATTGGTTGATGCTGGGCGGCATGATCGCGATGTTGGCGTTCTTTACGAGTTACTATTTATTCCGGCAACTTGGCGTTCTGGCCTTTGAGGGCAAGGAAGGGTTTGGCGGGCCTCAGGAACTCTATGACAATGTGTTCGTCCCTCTACTCATTTTTCATATCATTTTGGTTGTCATTGGTTTGATCATGGCCATCTATATGATCGTGTTAGGTTTCCGTTCTCAAGCCTTTCTGGAAGGTCGCCGGGTACTGAAAAATGCCACTCTTCAAACGTCCTGGAAGCGAATCGGCCTGGTGTTCGGAACCCTCACCGCACTGGTTTTGCTTTTATTTGGATCTCGAGTTCTGACAAGTGGTTTTTCCCTGGGTAAGTTGAGTGTCTATTTAGGGTTGTTAATATTGGCCGCCCTTGTCTTTGGAGTTGAGATTACTATTCAGCGGATTTGGCCGAATGGAGAGCGCCGTCATCGAGTGCTGGGGCGATTCACTATGGCGGTATATTGTATTTTGTTTGTGACCGGAAGCATTACCTATACGATGTTATATATTCTCTACCCTGGAAAAATTGGCTGAGTGGCAAGAGGAGTGTGATGCAGTGCGGATGTGGTCAACGTTGGGAATGGACCGAAGTAGAAGAAATTGACGAATCCACTTGTTTAGGATTAGGGGGCTGTCCGATTTGCCGGGTCCGATTTGGGGTTGAAGGAAGCGCCAAAGAAATTGGTCCGCTATTGATACATACAATATGGACTGATGAGGCCGCCCATTTTCTCGGAAGGATGCCCCCCTATGTTGCTCCGTTAGTCAGAGAAGAGGTCGAAGAGTATGCTCAGACAAAAGGGGCCAAATTGATTACTTTTGCACTTTTTACTGAATCCAAAAATCGTGGCGCAGTGTTCTGGAGTCCTGAAGCCGAACAACGGCTTGAACGGGTACCCTCGGCTGTCCAGGCGATGGCGCGGGTTGAATTGGAACGCACCGCCATCGATCGAGGAATGAATGAAGTGACGGTGGCCTTAATGGAAGAGGTTAAGGCTCGTTATTTCGGGATGGGCGCTGCACAAACGGAGGAAAAATTGCGGTGAATCCCCCGTTCCTTGCAGGTTCGGACTCACCAACCAATAGGCTGATCACGTTATGCTTCATCGGCTGACATTACGGGTCCTTCCCCACCTGAACTCCATTGTGACAGAACCGTCCGTTCGCAAGCGGAAGCGGATAGTCATGTTGGCCCCCGGGATGATTGCGTTTATTATTTACCATCTCACGAAGCCGGTCCTTCCGCTTTCTGAACCCTTTGCGCTCCTGACCTTTAGTGGAATCCTTTCCTCCCTGGCAGCCTTATGGGCCTACCGCATGGGACGGGGTGTTCCATTGGCTACTTCTATTCATGAAGATGGAAAACGCCTTTGGGTCTGGCTCCTTGGGTGGGTTGGTTTTGCCTATGGGGTACAACTCTCCCTTCTTGTGCTCGCGCTTTTAAAATTATTTGTTTTCTATGATTTTCTCCTACACCCTGAAGGCCCTGCCATGATGGCGATCATTATTTCCTGTACGTCGGTCACACGAGATGCGTTTGAAATCGGAGTGGTTCGATTGATGGAGCAGCATGGGCAGGCGGTGAAGACGTTTCCTGACGGGCGGGGGTTTTGGCGCTGGGCTCGCATAGAGCCGACGGCGTTAGGAAAGTGGATCGGGTTAACAGCCTTGTTTGCCGTGGGATGTTCCCTCGCGTTTGCGGTTTCTTGGGAAATTGGTCAAACCCAATTGGCCCAAACGCTTTTCATGAGTTTCCTTGTCTCCTGCCTGGCCCTGGTGGCCTTTTTTACAAGTGAGTCCCAATCGGGCAATTGGTTGGACAAAGCTAAGCAAGTTGGATGGCTTCAGTCAATTCGGTTTTGGGCCTGGCCTTGTTTCACTTTTGCGGTGACCTATTATCTCGTGCTGGTGGGTATCCTAAATTTCCTGGTAGGAATGGATGGAATCCCATTCTTTCTCCAGGCTAGTATGGCCGGAATCACGGCTGCGATGATGACCGGTTATTGTTATTATCTGGGGAGACGAAAACTCATAGAAGTGCAATCTCAAGCCGGGAATTTGGAAAATCTGGAGAGCTGTCCTTTTGTTATGGGGATATTGAGGAAAGCGGGCATAGTCCCGGGTGAAACCACACAGGGGGCTTCTCCAGCCTTAGCGGGGCCTTCTGAAGAAGTTCGAGGAAGATCATATAATGGTTAGGGTTTGCTCGGGGGGGGTGTGGATCCTTTTGCTTGTGGTAGGAGGGTTCCTTGTCCCATCTATTTCCGGTGCGGAGCCTTCTGCGGCTCTGGAAACTTCCACGGATATTTACTATCAAACCCCGGGGGTGCCGGTGAGTCCCCCTGTCCATGAAATTCAATCAGGGTACCCCAATATCCCCTTCGTGAATAATCGAGTATTGGTGTGGGTGGTGACTCAACAGCATACGTATTTTGGTGGGTTTGTTCTGGCTCTTCCTTTTTTCACGATGCTCCTGGAATTTTTGGGTCTGACTCGTCGTCATCCGGAATCGGCCAAACGGTATGATGGATTGGCCCGGGACATATTACGTGTGGCGCTATTGGCCTTATCAATGACGGCTGTGTTAGGAGCCGTCATGTTGGGAGCCTTCATTGCCCTGTATCCCGGGTTTATGAGCTATATGGGGACAACTTTTAAAAGTATGATGCCCCTCTATGCCGGCGTGTTTGTTGGAGAATCCTTGTTGCTGATCCTCTATTATTATTCCTGGGAGCGATTAAGTTCCCAAGGTAGCAAATGGATCCATTTGGCAATTGGGACGGCAGCGAATGCCATGGGTATCGTCTTGTTGCTCCTTGCCAACGGTTGGGCATCCTTTATGATGGCGCCGGCAGGAGTGGATGCTGATGGGCGATTTCTCGGCAATATGTGGCATCTGTTGCACTCGCCTCTATGGAATCCCTTGAACGCTCACCGATTTTTAGCGGATCTCATGTCAGGTGGTGCGGTGGTCGTGGCCTATGCGGCTTATCGGTTTTTGAGTTCCCGCTCGGACCAGGATCGTGCGTATTATGATTGGGTTGGGTATGTCTTTATCGTCGTGGTGGTCTGTGCCCTCCTTCCCATGCCGATTGCCGGGTATTGGCTCATGCGAGCCGTATTTGAGTTTAGTCAGCAAATGGGAGTGACCATGATGGGTGGCATGTTGTCATGGTTATTTGTGATCCAGGCGATCACGGTGGGAGTACTGTTTCTTGGCATTAATTATTATATTTGGCAGTCCATGGACAGAATTTCCGGAGGCGAACGCTTTCAGCCATATTTTAAAGGTATTGTGTTTGCCTTGATGATGTGCTTTTTGGTTTGGTTCACTCCCCACACGATTGCCATGACCCCAAGCGAAATGAAAGCAATGGGAGCGGCCCAGCATCCGGTGATTGGACAATTTGGTGTCATGTCGGCCAAAAATGGAGCGATCAACGTCATGATTTGTCTCACGGCCCTGAGCTATGTCTTATACCGAAGGGCCAATCATATTGTCAGAGTTTCCTGGGCTCGATTGGGCAATATCGGGCTTGGCCTTTTATTTTTGGTCGGAATTGGAAATATCATATGGTTAGCCATTTATGGGTTTTATATTCCCGCCAATGTTCGAGTGGGCTTATCCATTCCCCAAGGAGTGACGACGGCCACCGTGGTGATCGGGTCAATTTTGTTGAATCGTTTAATGCTTCGGGGATCGACAATCAAGGGGCCAGTTCGGTGGGGAAGCATTTCCGTGAGGGGCATGGTCGTGCTCTTTGGGGTGGCAGCGGCGTTTACGTGGGTGATGGGATTGATGGGATATATTCGATCCGCCGGTCGCCTTGGGTGGCATGTCAATGAATTATTGCCTGATCTCTCCCCGTGGGCCTTTACACCATCAATCGGATTTGCGGCCAAAATGGTGACTCTGAATATGATTGTGTTTTGGGCCACTGTGTTTTTCATGTTTTGGTTAAGCGGCCGGGGCCAGCGTGTGGCTGACGAGCGCATGCCTCTACGTGTGCATTCTGCTTCCGTGGTCCGAACATTTTCAAGGGAGGAATCTGTATGAGGCAATTGGTCAGGTGGCGATTCGGATCGGCCAGGTCCCTGGTTTTGAGATTCTTAGCCGCCGGTTTGCTGGTAATCCCAATAGGGCTGTCTATTGGCTTATCAGAGGGAACTTCAGCAGGGTCGGACTCCGACTCTCTGATTTTAGAAGATTTTCGTCAACCTGATGATCAGGGATTTCCGCAAGGATGGGAGGCTCAACGGAGTAAGGTGTCCGCGAAAGAAACCTATAGGATTCGGAAAGAAAAAGAGGTTGCCTTTCTGGAAGCGAATGATGCCAATCAACGTGTCTACACAAAACAGATTTCTTGGAATCCCAAAACGCATCCGGTCTTAACGTGGCGATGGCGGGTCCGATCAGTGCCGGAGGACGCCGAGTTTATTGCGGCGGTCTATCCATCTCTGGATGTGGATTTAATGTTTATTCCGGTGAATACTAAATACATTTGGAGCCTCAAGAAAGAGGTGGGAAGCGTCAAAGAGGGGGGATTATTCAGCTCAACGGAAATGGTGATACGCCGTGGGACCGAGCCAATGGGGGAGTGGGTTGAAGAACGGATCAATGTTTATGAGGACTTCAAGCAAATTCATCAACATGAACCTGCCCAAAACGCCTGGGGTATTTCGCTGTTGGGTGGTCCCGGCGTGGAAATAGATTTTGGGGCACTTGAAGTGCACCCCCGGTAGGGATCGAAAAAAAGGCCTGGCCTTTTTAATCTCAGGAATATAGATCTCATGATGAACTCCTCTCGAATTATCGATGTCACACTTGGTGCCGTAGTAATGGGGACCGTGGGCACCTTAATTGGGGTCCTGATGGGAGGGGGGTTCTTCCCTGTCGCGGTTGGTCTCGGAATATTGTTGGGGGCTGGTGTCGGAATGTGTGGAGGGCGGAGGTTTTTTTTAAGCATTTTCATCGGAGCGATATTGGGGGGGCTGTTGGGTTGGATTTTGGGAGGTATGGACGCGGTGACCGTTGGTTCGGCGTCAGGAGCCGCCATGGGCGGTTTTTTAGGGGTGTGGATATCGATGATTATCGATTTGGTGACCCAGCGCCGATCGCAGGGTACCCATCCCAATCCCAATATCAATCTTCAGCAGTCTCCGGGTAATAAACCAGGTACCTAAGGAGAACAGATTTTTTTGATCAGACGGAATTAGATTAATTTTTAGGATATTATAGTACTATGGAAAGTAATAAAGTCCTTATGGGAGCCATAATTTTTGTCTTTGGCTCGTTTATCATGATGATTGTGATGTTGGTCTATGAGACCTATAAAGGGAAGAAGGATCTGGAAGCCTTCTCAGATGGTAAGCCGTCCAAGGCGAGAGTTCTTCAGCCAATGCCCCTTCAAGACTTTTCGATGTACCGGACCATGGTAAGCGATGAAGGCCGAGAGATGGTGGAAATACCCGAGGGACCCTTTACCATGGGTAAGAACAACAGCGATCCTGACGAAGGGCCGACCCACCCGGTCTATTTGAAAACATTTTTTATCGATTTGAAGGAAGTGACCCAGGCTGAATATGAACGATTTGAGCGAATGACCAAACGAGAAAAGCCGCTGGTTCCAGTTTTTGAAGATGAGATTTCCAAGCTTCAAAATCCTGATTACCCTGTTGTGGGGGTGACATGGAATGATGCCGTTGCCTATTGTCGTTGGGCAGGAAAGAGGTTGCCCACCGAAGCTGAATGGGAAAAGGCCGGTCGCGGAGAAGGGAAACGGCAGTACCCATGGGGGGATAAGTTCGACCAGAATTACGCGAATGTCGATGGGGAGGATGACGGGTTTCAATACTTGGCTCCCGTTGGCTCTTTTGAAAACGGTCGAAGTCCATACGGGCTTTATGACGCGACAGGAAATGTGGCCGAATGGGTGCTGGATAACTATTCCGCCGATTACTATCAAGACTCCCCCTTTCGTGATCCTCCTGGGCCCGAAGGGGAGGATGTCTATAAAGTCATTCGGGGGGGCTCATGGCGCGAATCTCGAATTGGAGCTCGTTTAACCAAACGGTTTTCTGCCAAGATGTGGCGAACCGATGCCACTGTCGGCTTTCGATGTGCCAAGGACGAGGAAAAGGTTGAAAGTCAGTCTTGAAACCTGAACTTTATTGTTCCGAAACATGGATACTCGATTCAAAGTTATTTTTCTCATTGCGGTACTGTTCATGGCGAGCCTACCGGTAATGGGAATTTTAAGGGGAACAGACCCCCCTCCTTCGACACCGAACGAAGAACAGGGCGTTTCCCTCGAGTCACAAAAAGATGTTTCGAACACGGGAAGCGCAGGGGAAGAGATTGTGAAGGAAGAAATGGTGTATGTTCCGGCCGGGGAGTTTGTCAGGGGAACTAATGATGGTGGATATAACGAAAGGCCCCAGGGGGTGATGCATGTCGAGGGCTTCTGGATTGATAAATATGAAGTGACCAATCATCATTATTTGGAATTCGTAGAGGCGACAGGACACAGAAAGCCCGGACTTCCCTCCCGATACGCCCGAAAAATGCTCCATTTAAGAGGTGCCAATCAACCGGTGACCTATGTGTCCTGGAATGACGCTTTTGCCTATTGTCAATGGAGGGGAAAGCGATTGCCGACGGAAGCCGAGTGGGAAAAAGCTGTTCGGGGCGAAGATGGGAGAACGTGGCCATGGGGAGAGACGTTGGAGGGGCATCCTGCAAATTTTGGTGAGGCGGGCGATGGATATGAATATACCGCCCCAGTCGGATCCTTCCCCTTAGACCGTAGCGTGTTTGGTGTCTATGATGGGGCCGGTAATCTGATGGAATGGGCTGACAACTGGTATGTGGAAAATCTTTATCGCCCTTCGAAGGTTGGAACTCAGCAAGATGGGGCTTCCAAGACTTATAAAACCTTGAGGGGGGGAGGGTACACAAGCAGGGGTGTCGACCTGAGGATAACCAATAGAATGTTTATGGTTCCGGATTTCCGGGATGAAACAATAGGGTTTCGATGTGCTAAATCTTCAGGGGAAAGCCATGATGAAGCTGTGGTTGCCAATTCTAAGGGGACCGATATTCAAAGAAAATCAAAGTAATAGAGGATGAGGAAGACGGCGAGAAGGATATTGACAACCATCCCAGCCAAAACTATAATATCGAACACTTTTGCATTGGTGCGCATGAAACCTTCCTTGTTAGAAAAAATAATGACAATTCAATAGCATGGGTTTGTTTAGGGTGTCAAGGAAAATACAATTAGGTAGAATTTTTTAGCTAAAGGTGGGAAAATGGCAGCAAGCGATCCGGTTCAAATTAAGCTCGGTAAGGCAATTTTTTATATAACCTGTGCCGTGAGCTTTTGGTTTTTTTATTGGTTTGCTGGAATTCAGTGCCCCTGCTAATTCTCTGATTTATCCTCTGCGAAATTGCCAGGGGAAAAATTTTGTAAAAGGAGGGCCAAAATGCAATTTGTTTACGTGATTGTCTCCTTATTGATTTGTTTTATTTATTTCCAGGCTCTGGACTGGTTTCTCATGGATGCCCAGGGGTTAGATTATTTTTACATGTTCAGGTAAAGCCGCTTACATCCCTGGAGAATGTTAATTGGCACTAGAGATTACAGATATGTTTTTAATGGTCTTGGTCAATTTCAAAGGAGGTAGATCATGGGTCACCTGTTAACTCGATTGACCCGGAAGCACAAGAGATTCACCGCGATGGCGGCCTTATTCGCTATGTGCGGTCTTCTCCTTCTCCCCATATTCCTGGCCCTTCCCGCTTTGGGAGCGGGAGGAGGTCCTGCACCCGGAGGTCCTCCTCCGGATGTGTTAGCGGAACAGGAAGCCGCCAAAGGGGAGGGTGAAGAAGAAAAAGTAGAGATGGGGCGGGATGTGTATTACAAGGTTGAAGGTCCCGCTATCGGAATGCCTGCTCCGAAGACTGAGGATAATGAAACCTATTATCCCAGATACAACTTTGAGAGCCGAGTATTGCTATGGGTCGCGAATCAGCAGCACCTCTATTACGGAAGCTTCGTGTTGGCGGTGCCGATTTTTTGCATGTGCATTGAATTCGCCGGCATGGTGTCCAAGGATAAGGCGATGGCTAAGAAATATGATCAATTGGCCTATGATTTTATCAAGATCAGCTTAACGGCTTATTCTTTGACAGCCATCCTCGGTGGAATTCTGATCTTTACATTCCTGACGTTGTATCCAGCCTTTTTCGGGTATCTTTCAAGTATTTTCCGCCCCGTGATGCATATTTATGCATTGCTGTTTGTGGCTGAGAGTGGAACCCTTTACATCTATTATTATGGCTGGGACAAGATGAAGGAAGGGTTAATGAAGTGGATTCATCTCAGCATGTCGGTGATCCTCAATGTGATTGGAACGGTTTTAATGTTCCTCGCCAATTCCTGGATTGGATTCATGATGTCTCCTGCTGGGGTAGATGAGCAGGGTCGGTACCTGGGTAATATTTGGCATGTCCTTCACACGGCCTTGTGGAATCCACTTAACGTCCACAGAATTTTAGGTAACATGGCCTTCGGAGGCGGTGTGGTGGCGGCCTATGCCGCCTATCGCTTCTTGTCTGCCAAGAATGATGAGGAGCGTGCCCATTACGACTGGATGGGATATATCGCGATGAGTTTGGGCGTCGCATTTCTTATTCCTCTCCCCTTTGCGGGGTACTGGTTGATGCGAG
Source organism: uncultured Nitrospiraceae bacterium (assembly GCA_964525045.1). Lineage (GTDB taxonomy): Bacteria > Nitrospirota > Nitrospiria > Nitrospirales > UBA8639. The sequence continues at coordinate 30,307 of CAZGFD010000021.1, forward strand.
AGGTGTATGCCTACCGGCAACAAATGGGCATCACCCTTATGGGGGGACTGCTGGCTTGGTTATTCATTATCCAGGCAACGATGATTGGCATTCTTTTCCTCACCACAAATTATTACCTCTGGCAAGCGCTTGGAAGGATGACGGGAGCTGAGCGATTTCAAAGGTACATAAAATACCTGGTGTTTATCCTGGTGGTCGGGCTGCTGGTGTTTATTACACCCCATACCATTGTGATGACTCCGGCTGAACTGAAAGCCATGGGCGGACAGCAACACCCAGTGTTGGGGAATTATGGTGTGATGTCGGCCAAGAATGGCGGGATTAATGCGATTATCATGACCACAATTCTGAGCTTTATCTGGTATCAGAGGGGAAATAAGATACCAACAGTCAAGTGGGCAAAATTTGGCAATATATTTATGGGGTGTTTCTTTTTGATAGGCCAACTCAACAATATCTGGCTGGCCTGTTACGGGTATTTTATTCCGGCAAACGTCAGGATTGGATTATCCGTTCCTCAGGTGGCTGGAACATTGTCGTGTCTGTTCCTCATGACTCCATTGAATCTGGCCATGTTAAAGGGGGCCAAGCAGTTGGGTCCAATTCGGTGGGGCCAGATTCAACCAAGATCCCAGTATGCCCTCATCATGTTGGCTACCGCTTTCACCTGGATGATGGGGCTAATGGGCTATATTAGGTCTTCAGTGCGGTTATTCTGGCATGTAAATGAGGTCATGCGTGATAATTCTCCGTGGGCGTACACGCACACGATTGGATTTGCAGCGAATGTGATTTCGTTTAATGTCTTGTTTTTCTGGATAACTATCATGTTTGTCTTTTGGCTTGGTGCGCTTGGTATGAAGAAAGCTCCCATACCGGCTGCGGAACCCGTTCCGGGAACCCCTGCACCTCAACCAGCGACTGGACATTAATTTGCAATGAACCGTGAATGGAAGAACCTAACCGCCCCCTTAAAAACCAGGGGGCGGTTTTCTTCTAATGGAGGGTCATTAAGGTGGTAGGAATTATTGGGGAAGCAATTTCCATTGGGTGGCCAATTTTCGCCTTGTTGATTGGCCTGCTCTTTTACTATCAGGCTACAATTCCTGATCCCGTACGAAAAAAGCAGGCAACTTTTAACCTCATGATTGGTTTTTTAGTTGCCTTTATGGCTTTTATCGCCATCGCGAACTACAAAACCAATTTTTATGGGGAAAGTCGACTCCTTCCCGTATCACTGGTCTTGATCACCATCGCGACCTTCATCGCGAGCTTGTACTATACCAACATCAGCGCGCTCATGAAGATCGGTGGGTTCATGTTTTTTGTCGCTGCGGCCTTGTCAGGATATGGCAACTGGCTTCCACAAGTAGAGGGTGGATTTCCTCCGCCTGAAGTAAAACTAGACTTTCAAAGTATGTCCCCGCAACAGCTAGCCGATGAAGGTGAAAAAATCATTTTTGGCGGATTGGGTCAGAGTAAGGTGCAGGGAGCCATCGGAAAGGGACAATGCCCCTTGTGTCATGGATTCCAAAAAGGGTTCCTGAGTGAGCGGGCTCCCAACCTTTTTGATATTCCTGCGAGAGCGAAGACAAGGCTAGATGAGCCCAACTACCATAAGGGTGATCCAGCTTCCAGACCAAGTGTGCAAAAAGAGGCTTTTGAGGGTTCAGGTACCGCAGAGAACGCACAGGAATACATCGCTGAGTCGCATGCCTGTCCCAATTGCTATGTGGTCCCGGGTTTTGGGGTGAAGGGGACCAACGATACTGAAAGTCCTATGCCCAGAATTCACAAGCCACCCATTTCTTTGTCGATGGGGGAGTTAGCTGCTGTCGATACCTGGATGTATGTCAGGGAAGGATTGGAGCCTCCAACCTATGAAGAAATTGTGGTTTCTTATGAAAAATTTATCCCGGAAGCTGACCGCATTACCGAAACCGCTGAAGATGATGGTGGGGCAGCGGCAGGTGGAGTATTAGCAACTGGTGAAGAGCCGGTCAATGAGATCTTTACGAAAGCCGCCTGCATCGCATGTCATACCATTCCGGGGATTGAAGGGGCTACCGGCAAAGTCGGGCCCGTGCTTACTGAGGGTTCCAATGCTCCCCATAGGCTCAAAGATGGGGACTACAAAGGAAAAGCCAAGTCCGTTCGGGAATATATAACGGAATCAATTTTGGATCCCAGCGCCTATGTGGTGAAGGATTTCCCGGACAATCAAATGCCCAAAGATTTCGGGAAGAAATTAAGCGCAGGGGCGGTGAATAAAATCGTTGACTATCTTTCTCAGTTGAAGGAAGGCGAAGACCCTCCTCCAGTTGAATAGCATTTTAGAAAATAAATTTTTAGGTTTAACCCTCAAGTAAGGAGTATCGGGTCATGACCTGGCTAAAACTAGTTGAAGGGTACATGCCGATGCAGATGATCACGGAGTTGGCCATCTGTATCTTATTTTTTGCCGCTATCAATTTCTCCCTCAAGAAAGCGGGAGTAGGCATCCCGAAATTTTGGGCGGGAATTGGCGTTTGGATCTTTATCCAGATGTATTTGAAGTATCGGATCTATCCACCGATCCCGTTCAGCGTGCGGGCCATTTATGGGACCGTATCTGCCTGCGGTATTTTTATGTGGGTCTCGGGTTCGCAGCCCGAATGGGAGGATTTTAAGCGTCCCATCATTAATGTGATGGATGGGAAGACGGGCTTTCACAAAGCCATCAGGGTGGTAGCCCTTGTGCTTATACCCTTGGCGTTGGGGGGATATGCCTATCAGTCCTTCCTTCCCAGTTTTGAAGAGCCTATTGAGTTACGAACGGTGCATCCGGCCCCACCAGCCACCACAAAGGTGCATGGGAAAACCTTTGTGTTGCAAACAGCCGAAAACCCCTATCGTGTCAATCCCGAGGGAAAATATGATCAAGCCTACACGGATGCCCATATTGTAGTTCAGGATATGGGGCGGCTCATGAAGGACTTCAATAGCTCGGAAGATAACCCCTGGGATCCCAATGCGGAGGGATATATCAAGTATGTGCGAGAGGGCGGCGAAATTTTCTTTCAGAACTGCCATTTCTGCCATGGGGATAATTTGAATGGGCGCGGGCTGTGGGCCTATGCCTTTAACCCCATTCCGGCCAACTTTACAGATGCCGGTACGATCGCGCAGTTGCAGGAGACGTTCGTGTTTTGGCGAGTGTCGCAAGGTGGTATTGGGTTGCCGCCTGAAGGCTTCCCTTGGGCATCAGTGATGCCACCTTGGAAAGAGCATCTGACGACAGATGAAATATGGAAAGTAGTGATGTTTGAATATTGGCACACGGGGTACTACCCGCGTACCTGGGAATAAGGGAGGGACGCGGACATGGAAATGACTCAAATAATGGAATTAATCAAGAAGAGGGACGCGATGGACACGACATGCAGGTCTCCAATCACCCTGGCTGCTCTTGGGGTCCTTACTTTGAGCCTTGTGCTCGTGGGGTTGCCCAGTCTGGGGAACGCCCAAGAAGGGGTTCCGGAGGGATTTAAAAGGCAAGGGCTCCCCGCCCAACATCCGGCAGAACAAATTGAGGCAGGGAAACGGGTCTACTTCACCAAATGTGTGTGGTGTCACGGGGTTGATGGTGCCGGGGATGGTCCCGGAGCCGATCGTCTCTGGCCCCGCCCGCGAAATTTTAATGCAGGGACATTCAAGATACGTCACACAGCGAGCGGGGAGCTGCCCTTGGTCGATGTGGATTTGATGCAAACGGTTACGCACGGGTTGCCTGGTTCGGCCATGCCCTCGTGGGAGGGCATCCTCACAACCCAGCAACGGAAGGATGTGCTGGCCTTTGTGACAGAAGAACTGGTGAAGGACCGGGACTGGCAGGATGAAGAATTTGAAACGTTCACGGTGCTTGACTTGGAAAAACTTCCCCCCAAACCCGCGACCCCGGAATCGATAAAACGCGGGAGCGAGCTGGTTCAGGAAAAGAAATGTGTTGAATGCCATGGAATGGAAGGCCGCGGAGATGGCAATGCCTTCAACCTGAAAGATGACTGGGGTTTCCCCATCCAACCCGCGGACTGGCACAAATGCTGGAATTTCCGGGGGAGCCGCCAAGATCCCTACAACGTCAAGAATATCTTTCGCACTTTCTCAACTGGAATAAATGGCACTCCGATGCCTTCATTTGCTGACAACACGTCGGTGGATGAGCGTTGGGACATTGCTAACTATGTGAATTCTCTTTGTGAACGCGTCAACGAAATCAATGTCGCCGGTGGTCAGGTGACCGACGAAATCGCCACAGCACTGTCAACAGGTCAGGCGTTGCCGGTCGATATGTTGACGGATAAACCCAAAGCGAACTTTGTTGTCCCTTCCAAATTTACCGAAGGGGAATTACCCACGGATGAAATGGATGAGCGCTGGAAAACTGCACCACGGCGCTGGATTGCATTGGGTGGCCAAATCACTCACAAGCCACGGAATTTCGTCAACCGGATTGATGACGCCTGGGTGCAATCCATTTATAACGACACGCATATCAGTTTCCTCTTCCAATGGGACGATCGAACAAAAAGCGTCATGGAGGATGAGCCTGAATGGTACCACACGGAAGTCAACCTTGAAGATTATGGTGTGGTGGAACAGCCCCCGGGCGGCTCCAAGTTTGAGGATGATCCCGAACATCCCGAGTCGATTGCTGCAGCACAAAACCAATATACGGTATTCAATGATGCCATCGCGTTTGAATTTCCCGTGAAATGGCAGGAATTGCCGGCTCCCAGAAAACCCCGGTATTTGTGGGGTGATGATAAGTTCTCCATGGATATCACGAAGTGGTCAGCGGATGGGAACCTTCGGGCTTACACCGGGACTGGCTGGGATCAGGAATTCGGCGAACGAGAAGGGTTTGCCGAAGAAATAACGGTCGCCAAGGCGGAGTGGAAAGATGGCAGGTGGACCGTTCTCATTCATCGGCCAATCAAAGGCGATTATGAGGAAGATGCCTATTTGCAATCGGGGAAATACATCCCAATGGTATTTTTTGCCTGGGATGGGCATAATGGGGATGCGGGTCGGAAGATGGCGGTCTCCGCCTTCTACTATCTGGTAATGGAGCCCCCTATTCCCCAGGAGGCCTACATTTATCCCGTTCTGGTAGCCATTGGCATGGTTGGCATTGAAGGGTGGGTGCTCGTCCGACGGAAAAATAAACGCGCAGGCAAGTCGTAACCGAATCCAACCGGGCTGCCCCTAGGGGCCGCTCCACGGATAAATACCAACTCCAGGGGGTGGGGACTCAACCCACCCCCTTTTTTTTGGGTTACGATGGAACGGAAGATTGATCATATCTCGGGGGTGCTGCTGGCCGGGGGAAAAAGTCGGAGAATGGGGCAGGATAAACGAAACCTCATGATCTCCGGAAAATCTCTGTTCAATCACGTCCTTCACGTATTGGAGTCGGTGTTTTCAGAAATCATTATTGTGGTGGACACAATATCCCCCGTAGTAGCCGAAATCAATCATCGAGTTGTGACGGATCTGATTCCTGAGAAAGGATCAGCCGGGGGGCTGTATACCGGTCTTACCTATTCCTCCCACCGTCAAGTATTTGCGGTGGCGTGTGATATGCCATTTTTGAATCCTGCAGTAATAAAGGGGATTTGCGATAGGTCTGACTCGACCGACGTGACCATGGTGAAACTTTCCAATGGCCTTCATCCAATGCATAGTGTCTATTCTAAGCAATGCATTCCTGTTTTACGCAGAATGATAGAGGACGGCCAGCTACGTATCCAAGATCTTTTGTTACAGAAAAATTTAAAAACGACAGTACTAGGACAAGAAGTAGTTCAAGAGATTGATCCCCAATTTCAATCTTTTTTGAACGTGAATACTCCAGCTGACTTAGAAATCGCCGAAAGAGTGATCCGTCAATGAACAACGGGACTCCCATTGTGTTGATTGTTCATCCGGGCACCCTAGGAGATATTCTCCTGTCGGTCGAAGCCATTCGTGAACTCAGGAAAGCCCTTCCGTCTCATCATGTGGTGTGGGTTGGCCAGTCCGAAGTTGGAAGGTTTCTTCTTGAATGCCAAGAAGTGCATGAAATCATTGGAATCGAGGGGCCTTTTCTCTCATCATTCTTTTCTGGCTCCACACCTGTTGATGATCGTTTAAAGGGCATTCTGGAACGATGTACTCACTGTGTATGCTGGATGGTGGATCATGATGAAAAGATTGCCAATAGACTTCAATCCTTGGGTATTCGCGTTATTATTCAATCCCCACAAGATTTTGAGCTCATAAACTTTCATCTTGAAGAGAGGTTTATGAGAACCCTCCGACCATGGGAAATAAGGGCTGACTCGTATCGGAAAAGACAGGCTTTTTTCAATAAATTCTTTAGCCCATGCGAAATCGATCATTGGAGGAGCAAATTCAGTTTCATTGATACACCTTACATCGTTATTCACCCCGGAAGTGGGAGCCGACATAAATGCGTGCCTCCTTCTTTGGTGGCAGCGGTTGCGCGAGGTTTACTTGAACGTTCAGGGTTCAGCTTGGTCATTCTGAGCGGCCCCGCCGATCAATGTCAGGTGGATAGTCTCCTTTGTGAAATTCCCCCTGGAATGACGCATCTTGTTAGCAATCAATCTTTGTCAACCGTCGCCATTCTTCTGAAAAAGGCCGCTCTGTATATCGGACACGATTCGGGAATCAGTCATCTAGCCGCAGGTGTGGGAACTCCCTCCATCGTGTTGTTTGGACCAACGAACTCGAGATATTGGGCTCCGAGGGGAGATCATGTGACAGTGATTCAGGGTCCTCCATGCCAATGTGATGATTGGCAACAGGTGCAGCAATGTTACCAGAAACCCTGCCTGGAAGTTTCGGTCGATCTGATTCTTCAAAAAGCTAATGAGCTTATTCCCGTGATCGGGAAATCTCAAATTTCAGACTTCAAATCCCAGATGTATTCAAATTATCAAAATTCGAAATTCCAAACTTTGGAACCTAGCAATTCTTTTCCTAATTCATGTTTGAAATTTGAGATGTGAAATATGACATTACCCCTTCAGGGGTACCTGGCCTGGATAGCTTGCCTACTCAAAAAAGCTATGGTACATTCGGCTCGGCTTGCAGTATTTTTCCTTATTTTTTAAGGACATAGGAGAATTTGTGTCGACCAATCTGGTACAAGATCTGATAGTCGAGGCTTTGTCCAAGGCCATTGATCGAGTCCGTGAAAGTGGGGACCATAAATTTCCAACTATCCTTCATCCATCAATCGAATTACCTAAGCGGGCGGAATGGGGAGATTTTTCTTCGAACGTCGCCATGGCGTTGGCCCCAAAAGTCCATCGACCACCGTTGGAGATTGCGGATGCTCTTGCCAAAGAACTCCAGGTCGGATCGGCAGAATTATTTGAACGGGTTGAAGTTGCAGCCCCGGGATTTCTGAATTTCACGGTTAATCGAAATCGATGGGTTGAAGTTCTTCGGGCCATAGAAGCCCAGGGACAGCATTTTGGCAACAGTAAGGTAGGTAAGGGCAAGCGGGTACTTGTAGAATTTGTGAGCGCCAACCCGACAGGACCTCTTCATGTGGGGCATGGTCGAGGTGCGGCTCTCGGGCACGCCGTATCGAATCTTCTCAGTGCTGCGGGCTATAAAGTCGAACGGGAATATTATATCAATGATGTCGGTCGTCAACTCCGGCTTCTCGGGACATCCGTCTTTACCCGATATCGAGAACATTTTGGTCAATCAATTTCCTTCCCTGAAGATGGCTATCATGGTTCCTATATAGGAGTGATCGCCGGGGAATTGGCTCAGGAATCTGGATCAACCCTCCTTGATCTGTCAGTAGAGGAGGCGGAATCGAAATGTGCAACCTTTGCCTGTCAAAAACTGCTTGAAAAACTTAAAGAGGATCTTCTGGTCTTTGGAATTCCGTTTGATTCGTGGTTTAGCGAGGCAAAATTGCATGAGTCCGGCCGTATCCAACAAGCCCTCACCGAATTAAAAGAACGTGACCTGGTATTTCAGAAGGATGGGGCTTGGTGGTTCAGGTCTTCCGATTTTGGGGATGAAAAAGATCGAGTGGTTGAGAAACAGGACGGTGATTATACGTATCTCGCCTCTGATATTGCGTACCACCGGGAAAAGCTGGACCGTGGGTTTGATTCTTTAATCAATATTTGGGGGGCAGACCATCACGGATATATCTCCAGAATGCAAGCGGCCGTTCAGTCTTTTGGGTATCCGAAGGATCGACTTCGGGTTGTCCTGGTTCAAATGGTCAGTCTGCTACGGGGTGGAAAGAAAATTGAAATGTCCAAGAGAGCGGGAGAATTTGTCACTCTAAGAGAAGTGATTGATGAGGTCGGTGCAGATGCGGCCAAGTTTTTTTTCCTCATGCGACGCTCTGATTCACATCTGGACTTTGACCTCGACTTGGCCAAACAACAGTCCTCGGATAATCCAGTCTACTATGTTCAATATGCCCATGCCCGTCTGTCAAGTTTATTCAGAGTCGCTCAAAGCCGTGGGATTCCCATCCCATCTGTTGATGATGTCGACCATAGGTTATTGGTGAATCCGGACGAGCTTCGACTGATAAAATACTTATCCTGCTATCCGGGTGTTGTGGAGGGGAGTGCGAACGCTCTCGAACCACATCGGCTGACATTTTACCTTCAAGAGCTTGCAGCCCACCTGCATACGTATTATTACAAGAATCGCGTCCTCCCACCTATGGAGGGAAATCCAGCCAATGGCTCTGAACCGTCATCAGAAGCAGGCGGAGAACAAGAAAGTATAAGGGAACCGAGTGAACCAATCACGCCGGAAATCACAGCGGCCAGGCTTGCGATGATGTGTCAAGTTCAAAGGGTCATCAAGAATGGTCTGGGGCTTCTAGGAATTTCTGCTCCTGAGCAAATGTAGGAAGAAAGTGTCCTTTCCATCTCAAATTTCAAATCTCAAATCTTAAAAAAATCTGAGATCTGAAATCTGAGATCTGAAATTCACAAAATGTTTACGGTTGAAACATCAGATACGTCAACGCTTGGAAGGGTTGGACGCCTTTTTACTGCACATGGACAGATTGACACTCCAGTGTTTATGCCGGTCGGCACCCTGGGGACGGTCAAGTGCGTAGATCCTGAAGAAATTCAAGCTTGTGGGTTTGGGCTTATTTTAGGTAATGCCTACCACCTGTATCTCCGCCCGGGTCATCAGCTGATTGCCGAATTAGGAGGGCTTCATCGATTCATGCAATGGCCCGGTGCATTACTGACCGATAGTGGTGGATTTCAAATGGTGAGTTTGGCTGACCTTTGCGAAATCACCGATGAAGGTCTTTCCTTCAAATCTCATCTGGATGGATCTCGGCATTCTCTGACTCCCGAGGCTTGCATTGAAATTCAGTTGGCCCTAGGGTCTGATATCATGATGGTTTTGGACCATTGTCCTCCCTTTCCGTGTTCCGAAGACCAAGCCAAACAGGCCGTACGGCGTACGGCTCAATGGGCGAGACGCTGCCTTTCTGTGTCCAAACCCGTTCATCAATCTCTTTTCGGAATCATTCAGGGAGGGGTATTTCCCCAGGTCCGAAAAATGGCCGCTCAAGGATTACTGGATTTGGGGTTTGATGGATACGCCCTGGGGGGGCTTTCACTTGGAGAAGATAAACCCACCATGTTTCGCATGATCGAAACGGTAGTCTCTGAACTGCCTTCCGACCGTCCCCGCTATCTCATGGGTGTCGGGCTACCGGAAGATATTCTTGAAGGCGTGTGCCGTGGTGTTGACATGTTTGATTGTGTGATCCCAAGTCGACATGGACGAACGGGGTGGCTCTTTACCTCCATGGGTCGAGTGATCATTAAACAGGCTCAATATGCTCGAGATGAGTCACCCATTGATCCCCTCTGTCGGTGCCCGGTCTGTCAACGGTTTTCCCGGGCCTATTTGCGACATCTGTTTCAATCAAATGAAATGTTGGGGGTCCGGCTCAATACCCTGCATAACTTGTGGTATTATGGAGCCTTTATGTCAGAGATTCGAGAAGCCATTCGAAAAAACCAGCTTGCTCAGTTTCGAACCGAGTATTATCAAAGGATGAAAAATTCCGAATCGGATACTCGTTGGGCAACTGCTGATGTCTAACCATGACATGGAAGGAAATTCCCATGTTTGCTAAACAGAGGAAATCATGATCCTATCATCTCTTGCCTGGGCGCAAGCTGGAACTGGAGGAGATAGTTCAGCGGGGTTGCTCTCGCTCATTCCCTTTCTCCTGATCTTTGTGGTGTTTTATTTTCTGCTGATCCTGCCACAGCAACGTCGACAAAAAAAACAGAGGGAAATGCTTGCGGCAATCAAAAAAGGTGAAAAAATTGTGACAACAGGCGGAATTTGGGGTACGATTACCAATTTGGATAAAGAAACGGTGACGGTCCAAATTGCCGACAACACCAAAGTTCGGATGCAACGTGATCATGTTGCAAGGATTCGAACGACGGAGGAAGGGTAATGAGCATAGGGAGATATCCTAGATGAAGAAGATTCGCACAAGATTGACTCTGCTCATTACGATCACGATTGTTTCGCTTATACTCTCCATTCCTTCATTTCCTTCTATTTATCAAACTCTACCCGGATGGGCCAAATCCATTTTGAGTGACCGGGGGTTGTCGCTCGGCCTTGATCTCCAGGGGGGCATTCATCTTGTCCTGGAGGTGGAAGAGGACCGCGCCGTTGAAATTGCCGTGGACCGATCTAGAAAAGCCCTCGTGGAGTTGTTTGATGACAAGGAAATCACCTTCGACTCAGTCGAACGTGAAGGATCTACCGGTTTAATTATCACCCTATTGCCGGATGAAGGTGAGGGAATTGACCAGAGCGATGATAAAGATCAAAAAAATATCAAGGAAGAAGTTATCCAATTGATGAGTGATAATTTCCCAAACTTTATTGAAGGAGACTCCTCGGAAACTCGTCTCGTTTTTGAGCTGACTTCCCCTGAAATCGACCGTATCAAGAATTCAGCCATCAACCAGGCTTTGGAAACTATTCGAAATCGCATCGACCAGTTTGGTGTGGCCGAGCCTTTGATTCAACGGTTAGGGCGAAACCAGATCGCCATCCAACTTCCAGGCATCAAAGATCCCGCACGAGCGAAAGCGCTGATCCAAGAGACCGCTCAGCTTGAGTTTAAAATGTTGGATGAATCGGAGATTGCTTTGGAGTTTCCCGCGAATGTTGAAAAGGGAAAAGAAGCCGAAGTACGAAAAAAGTTTGAGGGACGTCTTCCTGAGGGGTCAGAAATTCTTTTTGAAACCGTCGAATCGGATACGGATACCCGTTCCTATAGTGTGCCCTATCTGGTGAAAAAAGACGCAGCGTTGACGGGTGACGTCTTGCAGGATGCGCGAGTGACCATTGGGGAGTTCAATGAGCCAATCGTCGGTGTGACGTTTGACAGTAAGGGGGCCCGCGAATTCGAGCAGGTCACCGGAGCCAATGTTGGAAAACGAATGGCGATTGTATTGGATGGCACGGTCTATTCGGCTCCCGTGATACGGGATAGGATCAGCGGTGGACGTGCGGTCATTGAGGGAGTATTCACGACAAATGAGGCGAACGATTTGGCCGTAATCTTGCGAGCCGGCGCCCTTCCAGCGCCCTTACGGACTCTTCAAGATTTGACGGTTGGGCCTTCGCTTGGTCGTGATTCAATTGAAAAAGGGCTCAATACGACCGTCATGGCCGGAATATTAGTGCTGATATTTATGATTGTGTATTACCGTTTGTCCGGCATTATTGCGGATTTCGCTCTAGCCTTAAATCTGGTCGCCTTGCTGGGGGCGCTTTCTGGGCTCAATGCCACCTTAACGTTGCCGGGTATTGCCGGTATCATTCTGACGATTGGAATGGGGGTCGATTCGAATATTCTTATCTTCGAGCGAATACGCGAAGAACTTCGTCAGGGCCGACCGGTTCGATTGGCTGTGGATGGAGGCTATGACAAGGCTCTTCTGACCATTGTCGATTCTCATGTGACAACCTTAATCACGGGGTTTGCGTTATTTCTATTTGGAACAGGGCCCATCAAGGGCTTTGCTGTGACCCTATGTCTGGGGATCGGTATCAATCTCTTTACCGCTCTGGTTGGGACCAAAGTGGTCTTTGATTTGTTTAATCGGCGGAAACTCGAACGTCTCAGTATTTAGCAGGATGTTGAAAAAGTCCGCCAGCCTTCGCCAAGGCTTCGGCTGGCAGGCCAGGGTTGGGAGGGTAAGAAAGTGGCCTTTTTGATCATCCCGCCTGGCCCTTGGGGTGGTGGATTTTTGTTCGATATCGTTAATAATCCTTGATGCTTTGAGTTTTTCTATAAATTGCTAGACGTCAAAAGGAGAACGGGTTGCCCTATGCTTGAAATTGTTGGAAAAACAAACATTGATTTCATGGGTAAACGACGATTGACATTCGTCTTGTCGGGATTGTTGGCGGCCATTGGGATGTTGGCTGTTGGACAGATTATGTTCGGGTCGGCCAACCTGGGTATAGATTTTTCTGGCGGGACGGCGGTCCAGTTGAAATTTGATAAGCCGTTACCGATCGAAACCGCTCGCAGCGTCCTGGCGCAACATGGTCTCGATGATGCCGAGCTGCAGGAATTTACCGAGGATAATAAATTATTGATCCGAGTCAAAACCGAGACAACCATCGAGGAGGAGATCAGCGAAAAGATCATTCAAATCTTCAAGGATGAATTTAAAGGACATTCCTTTGTTGTGGATTCAAGTACTTCCATTGGTCCCACCATTGGTAAAAAACTTCAACAAGATGCCCTAATTGCGATTACCCTATCATTGATTGGCATCATCATATACATCGCGGCCAGATTTGAATTTCGTTTTGGGATCGCAGCCGCGATTGCCACCTTTCATGATGTCTTGGCGGTACTCGGGATTTACCATATCATGAATAAGGAAATTACCCTCCTCGTGGTTACGGCCTTGTTGACCTTGGCCGGTTATTCTTTGACCGATACGGTTGTGGTCTTTGATCGAATCCGGGAAAATTTGCGTCAACGCCGACGGAATACGGTTGAAACCATTATCAATAATGGAATCAATCAAGTCCTCTCCCGCACGCTAGTGACGACGCTCACGGTCATATTGGTGCTTGTCCCTCTGACTCTGTTTGGAGGGGAAGTATTGCATGACTTTTCTCTCGCCCTGTTATTGGGGGTAATTATTGGAACTTATTCCTCAGTATTTGTGGCGAGCCCCCTCTTACTCATTTGGCCAGGGTCGGAAGGACGGTTGCTGAGCCGGGGTCGATAATGAGCCTTCTGGGAAAGGGAAGGCTTCGCGCATCGTTCTGAAAGCTACCTTCCTTTCGATCTTCTAACAGAATGAGTTTGATATTCGGTATTTTCCGAAGTAGTTTTAAAACCACAATTCCCCCCACTTTTCGAACCCTAGAGGACTACTTTGGCATTAAAACTGTAGTTTCCCTGGGGTAATACTCAGTCATCCATGTTTCTTCCTTCAAATCCCCATGTTACTGTTACTTGACATCATAGGGGTCGTGAAACAAAATATGCTATTATTTTATAGGGTTACAAAATCACTTACCACCAAGACATGTTACCAAATTGAAACGTCTTGTCCCTTCCCTCAGTCTCAAAAGCAAAACCATCCTGGCCATGGTGCTGGTTGGTCTGCTTCCCCTTATTCTGTCTCTCCTTCTTACTTATTTTGAAGAACAACGGGCTTTGCGGGAAACCGCAGGAATCAATTTTAAAGGTATTGCGGTTGAGGTAGCCCGGAAAGTTGAAACCCAGATTGTCCGTGGGGTCAATGAAGCCCAACAGCTAGCCACCATTCCTTTTATTCGAAGTGCCGTTATCGATTCCAATCGGAGTTATGTGGACAAAGACGCCGATGATATCCTTGCCCACATACAAGGATGGGAAGAACGATGGCGCCAACGGGCCCACCAAAATGAATTTCCTGTTTTCATCAACCGATATGCCACCAATTATCTGACCCAATGGCACGAGATTCGTAATTCTGATTATTTGGCGATTCTGGTTGTAGACAATCAAGGGGCACTGGTTCTCAGTTCATTTCCACAAGTGAAATTCTTTCACGGATCAAGCCCATGGTTCCAAGCCGTCTTAGGTACGTCCGGGGAGCAAACTTATGTCAGTGATTTATTCTTTGATCCGTCCTTTGGAACCCATGTTCTGAATGTGGTCGTTCCTCTTCTTGATGATCAGCGCCATGAGGTGGTCGGAGCCATTAGTATTCTTCTCCGACGGGATTCTTTATTTCGATCGATATCTGAGGTGACGGCCGGCAGTACAGGCCATGCGATGCTGGTTGCGTCGGACGGGACCCCTTTATTGTGCCCGGTGTTATCCCTTGAAGAACATGCCATTCAACCCCAACTGGTTGAGGTATTGGCTCAACTCCATCCTGGATGGGTGATGGCCAATCCCGATTCTCATGGGGCCTATGATTCCATAGTGGGGTTTGCTCCCCTTCGTCTTGGGTTAGATCTGGTTCCTGAGAGTTTTGGGGGCAATCAATGGCACATGCTGGTCCGACAGGATCCCTCCGAGACGTATGCCCCCTTAAATCAGCTTCTTATCAAAGTGGCATCATATGGGATTGCCGTTTTCGTAATTCTTTGGGGGACCGGAGTGGTTGTGGCAGGCCGAATCGTCAAACCCATCCAAGCACTCTATGAAGGCGTCCAACGCATTGGTCGTGGGAATCTCGAGCACCATCTCGAGGTGAAAACCGGGGACGAAATTGAAAGGCTTGCCGAAGCCTTCAATACGATGGCGGGAAATCTTCAAAATTCCTTCACACAGTTGAACCAACAAATGACGGAGATTGGCCGGTTGGAGGAAAAATATCGAGATCTGATTGAATATTCCCCTGAAATGATTCACCAGGTTGACCCTTCCGGGCGGTTTGTCCATGTCAATCAAACCGAATTGGACAAGTTGGGATATACGCTTGAGGAAATGTTGAATATGTCCCTCGAGGATATCGTCCCAAACGAAAAGAAACCCGAAATTCAGGAGTACCTTCGCAAGTTGGAGGTGAGGGAAGAAAAGACGATTGAAACCGTTTTTCTCACTCGAAACCGGGACCCCATTGAGGTGGAAATCCATTCGACGATTCTGACGGAAGAGCAGACGGGATCCTTGATCTATTCACGCGGATTTGTACGAGATATCACGGACCGGAAGGTTTTGCAGCGTGAGCTCGAACACTATACCACTGGATTGGAACAAAAAGTTTCTGAACGGACGCGTCAGCTTTCTGATTCCGAAACCCGTTATAAGGCTTTGTTTAACCACGCGGCTGATTCTATTTTAATGATCAATACGGAGGGGAAAATTGAAGCCGTGAATGAGCGGGAAATTGACGCTCTGGGTTATCCCCTTGGTGCTTTAATTGGAAAATCGTTGTCTGATCTCATTCACCCAGGTGACCGAAAGGTGACACTCGAACTGTTTCAAAGGGTGAGAGACGGCGAACAAAAAGTCCCTACACGGGAGATTGAAGTCTCAGATGCCCTTCAAGCTGTTCGGCCGATGGAAATCGACCTCATTCGTGTGGAGGAAGTTGGGAAAAGCCCATCGGTAATGGTCCAGCTTCGTGACATTTCACAACGAAAACAATTGGAAGAGCAGTTGCATCGTTATAGTGAAGCCTTGGAGGACAAAGTCCAGGAACGAACGCGCGAAATTGAGCAAGCGAAACAATACATCGAGAGTCTGTTAGAGAATGCGAACGATGTGATTTATACATTAGATAGTGATCTCC
Source organism: uncultured Nitrospiraceae bacterium (assembly GCA_964525045.1). Lineage (GTDB taxonomy): Bacteria > Nitrospirota > Nitrospiria > Nitrospirales > UBA8639. Next base: position 46,167 of record CAZGFD010000021.1, read on the forward strand.
GGTTCACCTATGTCAACAGCAAGGTTGAGGTATGGGGTTATCAAAAAGAAGAGCTCATTGGGAGACCCTATCTGTCTCTTATTTCCAAGCGGTATCGTGGTCGTTATCTCCGGGAGACGCTTGATATTGGCCGCAAGCAGGTTTACGAAGTAGAAATGGTCAGCCAGGATGGGAAGCCTCGGTCTGTCTTAGTCAGCGTGTCACCTCTCTGCAATGAGCAGGGGATCCCGATTGGGGTACTTGGAATCGCCAGGGATATCACTGAACGCAAAACGCTCGAACAGCAGGTCCGGGATGCGGAGCGGTTAGCGTCCATTGGTCAATTGGCGGCAGGTGTGGCTCACGAAATTAATAACCCCTTGGGAGGAATTTTGAATTGCCTCTACAATCTCCGAAAGGGAACACTCTCGCCCGGCCGGGCAGAGGAATACACCCATTTTATGGAAGATGGGCTCCGGCGGGTCCAAAAGATCGTTCGTCAATTGTTGGACTTCTCTCAACAACACAAGCCTGAATTGCGTTCAACCGATGTCAATACTCTGGTGGATCGTGTTTTGGTGCTGACCAACCATACGATTTCCGCCAAACAATTGACTCTGCATCGTGAGTGTGAACCTGACCTTCCGCCCATGATGGTTGATCCACAAATGATTGAGCAAGTTCTGATGAATTTGATTCTCAATGCCGTGCAGGCAACTCAGGAAGGTGGAATCATTACGATTCGAACTCGTCAACAAGAGGACGTGTGTGAAATCGATGTGGAGGATACAGGTTGTGGAATCCCCTTGGAAGTGCGATCAAACATTTTTGACCCCTTTTTTACGACCAAGAGAACGGGGGAGGGGACAGGGTTAGGGTTATCGGTTAGCCTGGGGATTGTTGAACGACATGGAGGGGAAATGTTGGTGGAAAGCGAAGTCGAAAAAGGGACGAAGTTTACGGTACGCCTTCCGTATGCCCCCTCTCCTTCTTTGATAAAGGTGGGGACATGAGTACTGGATCGGTATTGATTATTGATGATGAGCCGCTCATGCGGTTGTCCATGTTGGATGCTCTGAAGGCCGTCGGATACGAGGTTCAGGATGCCTCGACCGGTAATGAAGGCCTTGACAAGATTCGTGAAGGTCGATTCGACTTGATCATCACGGATTTACGGCTGCCAGGCTCTGACGGTCTTCAAATTTTAAAGACGTGTAAGGACCAATCTCCTCATACGGAGGTGATTGTCATCACCGCATATGGGTCGGTTGATACCGCTGTTCATGCCATGAAATGTGGGGCGTATGACTATATTACCAAGCCGTTTTCAATGGACGAGTTGTTACTGGTGGTTGAGCGAGTGAATCGTCTTGCAGCCCTGCGACAAGAAAATCAGGAATTGCGGGAGGAATTAGAAGGGAAGTTCAGTTTTGAAGGCATTGTGGGGAAGAATCATCGTATGCGGGCCGTGCTTGAAAAAATTAAACTTGTGTCAGGAACCGATGCGACCGTCCTCATCGTTGGTGAAAGCGGAACAGGAAAAGAGCTGATCGCCAATGCGATACATCACTATAGTCCTCGACGTAATCATGGGTTGATTAAAGTGAGCTGCGCCGCTTTACCGGAAACCTTGCTGGAAGCTGAATTGTTCGGGCACGAAAAGGGGGCCTTTACGGGAGCCGTGAAACAACGCCGTGGACGCTTTGAGTTGGCGCATCACGGGACATTGTTCCTTGATGAAATCGGTGAAATCTCCCCTGTGGTGCAAATTAAGCTGTTGCGGGTCCTACAAGAACGACAATTTGAAAGAGTCGGCGGAAATGAAACGATTGAAGTGGATGTCCGGTTGGTCTGTGCAACCCAAAAGGATTTGAAAAAAGAGGTAGAACAGGGGCGGTTTCGAGAGGATCTCTATTATCGTCTGAACGTGGTTCCCGTTCAATTGCCTCCTCTTCGAGAACGGAGGGATGATGTGTTTCTTATTGCTGACCATGTACTCCAAGAGCTGGCGGCACGGATGAAACAACCCCCCAAAAAGTTTTCTCGGCAGGCCCGAGAGGTGCTGATGAGGTATTCCTTTCCAGGAAATGTTCGAGAACTGGAAAATACCATTGAGCGGGCAGTCGCCCTTGCCCAAAATTCAGAAGAAATTCAAGCGTGGGATCTCTGCGGGCAAAGCTCCTGTCCATATTTAGGAGGTCTTCCTCAAGAAGGCTGTGGGTTCTGTGCGGAATTCCATAGAGAAAAAGGTGAGCGAAGAGGATCAGGGGAGACGCTGGCTGCAGCGAGAGAGCGGTTTGAACGATCCCATATTTTGGAGATTCTCAATCAGACCCACTGGAGTAAAACCATGGCAGCTAAAGTCTTGGGATTATCCCGAAAGGCGCTATGGGAAAAGTGTAAACGATATGGAATTCTCACCGCTGATGAACCGACGGAAAATGGCGGCTCATAGAGAGGTTTCGAGTTTCGGGTTTCGCGTTAAGGAATTAAATTCTTCCCTTACCCCGAGACTTAAAATGTGAAATGTGAGATTTGAAATCTGAGATCTTATTCCTCTCCGCCTTCCCATAATTTAATCGTCCGATCATTCGATGCAGTGGCCAACATTCTGCCGTCCCGTGAAAGAGCTATGCCGCGGACCGGCCCCGTATGTGATTTAATGGTCCTAAACGGGCGCCCGGTCTGAATATCCCACATTTTTACCGTTCCGTCCTCGCTGGCACTGATGAGAATTTTTCCATCACGAGAGACGATCAGATTGCGTACCCATCCGGTATGACCTTTTAAGGTTCGGAGTTCCTTAAGATCCGGCATTTCAAAGAACTTAATGGTTGAATCTCGACTGCCGGAAATCATGGTTTTTCCGTCCGGGGTGAATATCAATGCACCGATCCAATATTCCATGGGCTTTTGGAATCCCCCATGATCATCAACAAAAAATCCGCGGACCTCGCTCTCCTCATCATCGGCGTCATCTCGCCAGTGCCCATTGTGGACGACCTTTTCCTCCCCGCTTGGCAAGACTTCGTAGAGTTTGAGTTTCCCGATATCGCTCCCTGAGACGAGATGAATCCCATCTGGACAGAAGGCGGTACAGACGGCCCAATGGTGGTCGAATTGATCCTTGCCGAGAAGGGTCATGAGCTCTGTTCCGGTCGTCACTTCCCAAATTTTGATGTCCTTGTTTTGCCCGCCACGTGCCAGCATCAGGCCATCTGGGGAGAAGGAAAGGCTGCAGACAGCGTGGTCATAGCGTGTAAAAAGTAATCGGGTGGTTTCCCCCGTATTGGGGTTCCATAATCGAATGGTTCGGTCCTCACTCCCGGTGGCCAGAATCTGGCCATCGGGGCTAAACACCACCTGTCGAATATCCTGGGTATGCCCTCTCAGAGATCGAAGTAATCGGCCGGTTTCGATATCCCAGATCCGCACATACCGGTCACTACCTCCGCTTGCGAGGGTCAATCCATCGGGAGCAAAATCCACACTCCAAATCCCCTGTGTATGACCCCGAAAGGTTTTCAGTTCCTTAATGCCGGCTTTCCAATGTGTTAACGAATCAATTTCTTCAACTCGTTGTCTTTCTCCTTCTTCTAACGATCCTCCCATACTGGGGTGATTGGGAGAACTAACCGGATTGGTCATGATATGGCTCCTTCACGAAGTGAGGTCAAAAAATGGTAGAATTACCTAAAGAGATGTCTTTCTTGCTATTAAAGAGGATCACTCCCTATAATTCGGTATTCCTTCAGGCTTTTGAGGATACTAAACACCCATTTATCAGGGAGTCAAGGCCGGAATTAATAAGTTTGAAGGTTGATATTGTGAAATGCAAGCCGGCATTTTTAAAGATAAATCAATACAAAGGAGTGCAAAAGTATTTGCATTCTTATCTTCTCAATGTGGATTGCTTTAGCTGATGGTAAAGTCTTTGGCCAACGACTTTTGAACTGCTCAACGACCTAAAATTAACTCGAGGGGTACCCATGGAAATTCGTTTTCAGCCTGCGCTCCTTCAAGAAGTTGTCGACTCATTTTCTGAGAAAACCGAGAGGGAAGGAGACCCCACCTATTACAATGAATTTCATGAATTTGCCGATCCAATTTATGAAAAATATTCCCTAGACGACCGAGAACCCGAATTTAAAAAGCTGTATCAGCATTTATTTGCCAAATGGGGCTTTGCCGACATTCTCAGGGACTCCTTTGATGAGTTCCCCGAAATGAAAGCCAAAACTGGACTCGTCCTCGTTCGAGGGGTGCTGAAGGAAGATCAGGAGGGAGTCGATATTCTGAGGAAATGGGGAACCGTTGAAGAGAAATTGGCTCGACAATTTGAAGAAAAGGGCCTGAAGGGAGTGGGCATCAAGTTAATACCCCGGCGTTTTTATGATCCTGCCATTAACCGATACCTTCGACACGAATTGACTCATATTGCGGATATGTTAGATGACGCCTTCGGCTATGATCCTGATACCAAAATCGGGTTTAACCCTGGCGAAGAACATTTGATTTTAAACCGGTATCGAGTGTTATGGAGTTTGCATATTGACAGCCGGATTAGTCGAGACGGAAAAGAACCAATGTTTTCAAGAGAATATCGATTTCGGGAATTTCGTTCCTGGTATCGGAAAATCCCTCCCACTCAAGTTGAATCTGTCTTTGAAGGCTTATGGCAAACGGAGTATCTCACCCACGCTGAATTGGTGGAGATGGCATCGGATTCGATTCGTGTCATGGAGCGCGCCGTGGAAATTGAAGAGGGAGAAATCCCCGATGTTCCAACTAAACCCATGTTGATGCCAGGGTTTCCTTGTCCATTATGTCGTTTTCCTACCTACTCGTGGGTAGAAGATTTAGATGAAAAAATAGAAGGGTATGTGCTCGATTATATTCGGGAGAATCATCCGGGTTGGGATACGGAATACGGCGCCTGTGATCGATGTGTTGAGGTGTATAAACTTCGTGCTGCTGGAGTCGTTTAGGCTGAAAGCGTTGATTCATTAAGGTGTCCAGTGACCCACCTCCCTCCGAAGGTTTCGGAGCAATAAGATCAAGAATATCCAATTTCGAATAACGAATATTGAATGTCGAAGATGTGAGGAAAAAAATCGATTTTTCAACTCAAGTAAATGAATAATTGATAAAATCTATTGAAAATGACCTTCCCAAAGCCGGGGCCAAGCCTTTTCTTACTTCATGATTGGATATTCTTTGTCCGATATTCGATATTTTTGAATCCGAGGTTAGTGACAATTTTCTCGTAGCCCTTCCTTCAGGGATCTTGTGATGTCGAAATCGAAAGAAAATAAAGGAAAGGATTCAAGTCCTTCGCTAGGACGAAGGAACTTTATTCGTCAATCGGTCGTATCGGTGGGCGTTACGGTTCAGGAGTATATGAAACATCAAAAGGCCTCTCCTGAGCCGAAACCGACACCTCTGACGATGGAACGAACAGACTGGTTGAGGCCTCCTGGAGCCGTTGGAGAGCCTGACTTTCTTGAGCGATGCACCCAATGTGGAGATTGTCTTGAAGTGTGTCCCTATCAAGCGATTGTTCACCACTCGGAAGATGATACCCCGATTCTTTTTCAGGAAAAATCTCCCTGTCGACTCTGCGAAGACTTTCCCTGTATTGATGTCTGCGAGACCGAAGCGCTTTTACCGGTAGACAGTCCTAGAGAGATTCAGATGGGGTTAGCCATGGTGATGCATCAAGATTGCACGGCTGCCCATGGCTGTAATGCTTGTGTATCCAAATGTCCAACCCAAGCCATTTCAATGAATTTTTCCAATTTTCGAGTCATGATTGACGAGCAGGGTTGTGTGGGGTGTGGTATCTGTCAACACATTTGTCATTCCGTCAATGACCGGGTAGCCATTAAAGTGGTCCCGGCGCGGATGACCTCCTCTCGGGTGTGAAAGGGTATCTCGATAGTTTCAATATATGGTAAAATTTAATAGACCCTTGGCCTAGTTTCTAGTGAGTGATTAGTGAAGAGATTGCCTGATGAATTTCAATGTATTGGCGATTTTTTTTCTTTTCAACCGCGATTTTAAACCCCTTCACGGCCGGACTCTCAAGAGAAGATTCATTTTTTCGGAATATTAAGAAATTTGGTGGGAAAGAGCATGAAATACCGCTTGACTTCGATTCCCTGTTGTCCTATTATCATGCTCCTTCCCATATGAGTAAGGTAAGAATTGACATAAAAAACACTTATTCCCAATCTAGGTTAGGAGGATGAGTGCATTGTGAGCACGGATCTGAAGGAAGCAAAAAATGGAACCGGAAAGGCTGCTGTAGCTGATCCTGTTCGTATATCTCCAAAAGATTCCCCTTCGGTTGAACGAGCGCTTTCTCGAAGTAAGCTGTACCTTCTTCTTTCTTGGAGCTATCTTTTCCCAGAAGATGATGAATTCCTTGACTATCTTCAAAGTGGAGAATTTGTTGAGGATGGTCGGGTTGCCCTCGACAATCTGACCAAATTGTTAGAAGACAAGGGCGGGGAGGAAACCAAGGAAAGACTTCAGGCGGTAGCCAGGCATTTTGATGCCATTGAGGGATGGATATCGTCCGAGGGGTCTAACTGGAATCTTCAAGACCTTCGAGATGACCATAAACGTGTTTTTAGCAATGTCATCTCCCTGGATTGTCCTCCTTATGAAACCCTTTTTGGAAATGATCATGTCTTTGGACAGTCCTATACCATGGGAGATATTGCCGGTTTTTATAATGCCTTTGGACTTCAACTTTCCCAGGATATCCATGAAAGGCTGGATCATTTGAGTGTAGAGTTAGAATTCATTCATTATCTTGCCTATAAAGAATCCTATGCCCTCCTCCATGATGGAAAAGAAAAGCTGCAAACGGTCGTAGATGCTGAAAAGAAATTTGTAAAGGAGCATTTAGGCCGATGGGTTCCCTTATTTGCGGGAATGCTCAAAAAGAAGGCGGACTATGGCTTTTATAAAATCCTGGCGGACTTTACGGCTGATTGGGTTGGATTTGAAATTGCCTATCTGGGAGTTTCGCCACAGCCATATTCTGAAACAGATTACCGCCCGGCCTCATTTTCCAGCCCGGAAGGTCAATCCTTTGAATGTGGAGCTCAAGATCAAGGAAATGAATTAAACCTCTTAATGAATGAGGTGGGTGCCCAGCAATATTTGGATAAAGATACGAAAGATTCCGATCAATCTGGAAGTGCTTAGATTTTTTGTTGTCAACCGTAGTTTAGAAGTAAACCATTAGTGAGCAGTCCTTTAGATTTTAATCTTTTATCAAAGGAGGATGCGTCATTATGAGAGTGGTGCAGACGCGTAACAAACGATTCGTGTTTGGCGTTCTTCTTACGGCCTTGGCGGTTGGAGCCCTGTTGACCCTGGGCCAGATTCCGTTGGCTGTCAGTCAGCCGGTCACCATTCCGGTGGGGACTATTAAAGGCCCAATTCCGATGGATGCCGCCAATCCTATCTGGGAATCCGTTCCCGGGATTGTCGTCCCGTTAAGTGGACAAACCATTACGACCCCCATGCATCCGAACATCTCGGTCAAAACTGTCATGGTGAAAATGGCCACCAATGGCAAAGAGATTGGAGTGTGGGCTAACTGGGGTGATCAAACCCTGAACAACACGACCATTGGACCACAGGACTTCCGTGATCAAGTGGCCGTGCAATTCCCGGTGGCTACGTCAGGAGCACCCCCGTTCCAATGTATGGGGCAATCAGGCGGGACCGTTAATATCTGGCGTTGGAACGCCGAGTGGCAACGGGACATGGGTGCCGGTGTGGCTGGTATGTGGGATGTGGACCAACAATATCCCTCAATTGCCTGGGATTTTTATTATGAAGAACCAGCCGGCGGCGTAACCTATCCGGATCGAATTGGTCGGAGCTTAGGGCCATTCAACCCCGGGATTTGGTCGGGAAATATCATGTCTGATCCTGATCTGCGGACCAGTTCAGTGGAAGACCTCAATGCCAATGGATTCAGCACCCTGACGACGCAAGCGTCGCAAGACGTGATTGGCAATGGGTTGTGGGAGCCATATGGCGCCTTGAAAGGTGGCTGCTGCAGCGGTCCGACCTGGCGGGTGGTCATGAAACGTGCCTTGAAGACTAACGATCCGAACGATGTGCAGTTCGGTTCTGGGGCCAGCTTGCCGGTGGCGTTTGCCGTGTGGGATGGTGCCAACGTTGAGCGGAATGGCATGAAAGGCATCTCCACCTGGTTTACGGCCAAAATGCCATAAGTGAGTGATTGAAGGGATCCTGTGGTCAAGGATCCTGGTTAGAGACTGAGAACGAGGCCTCGGAGGGTTTGCACAAAATCTTGATGTGCAAGCCTTCCGAGGTTTTTTTTTCTCGTCATGACCTTAAATATTTGGGGGTGTGGGTTTGTGGTTGAATGGTTGCATTTGTCAGATTCGCCCGTGTATAAAAAGAAAAGGGAAAGATCGTTTTCCCATTATTTTTATATTGAATTTCCCCTATAGTGGAGGTTCGAAGTGAAACTCTCCTTATTGTTTCCCCCGAGTTGGCATCCCTCGCAGCCTTACTTAAGCCTTCCCTGTCTTACGGCATTTCTTGATCAAGCCGGGATATCCGAAAAAAGTCAAAGAGACCTCAATATTGAAATGCTTGATACCATACTTACTCGCACCTATGGCCTTGAGATTTATGAAAAACTGATCGAGAAAACAAAAGAACTCGAAAAGTCGGTAGAAGGTGAAACCGGGCCCGGGAGTAAGGAGCATTATGCCAGAGTGGTGGAAGCCCTCGACAGGTTTCCCTATGTGGTCGATCAAATTGAACCGGCCAAGGCTTCCCTTCGGAGTGAGGAATTTTTTGATCTCGATCGGTATCGAGAATGTCTCTTTCTCATTGATCGGTGGTTGGAAATTGTCTCTTCATTGTATTTCCCAACCCGCATGACCGTCGTCGACAACCAACTGTCCTATTCGATTTATTCATCCCGGGCCATCATGAAGGCCGTTCGGGACGAACAGCAAAATCCATATATTGATTTGTACAGGAATTATTTCCTGGACTCCATTCTCAAGGAAACTCCAGATCTTATCGGTGTCTCAATTACCGCTACGTCACAAATCATTCCAGGGCTGACGTTGTGTCGACTCATTAAAGAAGCCAATCCAGAAATTCACATTACCGTTGGCGGGAGTATTTTTACGCGATTGGTGGATAACCTGCGTCGTTGTGACCGTCTGTTTGAAGTCACGGATGATTTCATTGTGTTTGAAGGGGAAACTGCATTGCTGGAGCTGGTAAACCAATTGGATGGGAAGAGAGAATTTGGGAAAGTACCGAATCTCATTTATCGTGAGAACGGGAAAACGATGGTGAATCAACCTTTTTATTCTGAGAATCTCGCTCAACACCCCGCGCCGAATTATGATGGGTTTCCCTTAGACAGATACCTGGCTCCTCATACGGTGTTACCAGTCCAGTTTTCCAGAGGCTGTTATTACAAAGATTGTGCCTTTTGCGCCTTAACGTTGGATCATCAGAATTTTCGACAAAAGGATCCCGTCAAGGTCACCGAAGAACTGGAATTTTTGTCGCACAAATATGACACCCCATATTTTTTCTTTACCGATGAATGCCTGGCCCTGTCACCAACAAAACGGTTGTGTAAAGAAATGATCAATCGAGAATTAGATCTTCAATGGACTGCCGAATTCCGGTTTGAGAAAAATTTGTCCAGGGAATTATTGAGTCTTTTGAAGGATGCCGGGTGTCAAAAGATTGTCTTCGGATTGGAAACCTATAACGAACGAATGATGGACTTCATGAAAAAAGGTATCACGCAAGAGAGCGTGAATCGAATTTGTTCCGACTGTGTCGATCTGGGGATTGGTGTCCATTGTTATATCATCGTGGGTTTTCCCACCGAGACCGAAGAAGAAGCGCTTGAGACGATGAATTTTGTTGTGGAAAATACCAAGCTTCATTCGTCTTATGGTTTCTCTTGCCAACCGTGTCTCTTTGATCTGGAAAAAGAGGCACCAATAATGAGTGATCCTGGTGGCTATGGGGTCCAACGAATTATGAGGCCGGCATCGGAAGATTTGAGTCTCGGATTTTTTTATGAAGTGAAGGAAGGTATGACCCCGGAACAAGCTGAAAAGTTGTACCAGCATGTTTATGAAAAAATTAGTGAAGTGGTTTGTGAGCTTCCGTTTAATTATTCCATGGCAGATGGACTCTTATATATCGCCAGACACAATAAGCAGCGGGAGCCACAACCGACAGGAGTGTGATAGGGAGATAAAAACGGCCATTTCGGGTTTCGAGTTTCGGGTTGAAAGACGGAGATGGAAACTTCTGCTGTCGAAAATAAAGTTTTAGGGAAAACCGAGGAGCAGGGTCTCCTTTTCGAATATGCCCTGAAGTTTTTACTGGTGGCGGCCTTCCTGGAGCTCCTGCTTTATCGCCTGGTCTCCCGACTAGGCATGCATTTGAGCAAAATAGCTGAAAAATACGAAGCGGTTCGAATAACCTTTCGGGGGCTTTCCTCCTTGGGGTTTATGCTATTGAACGTCACCTCGATTCTGGCTTTTTTGGTCATTTCTTTGTTGTTGTTCCAAAAACTGAGAAAAACCCTATGGGCCGGATCGTACGATACCCTCCTGATTCCGTCGATTTCTCTTCTCCTCATGGTCACCGTCGCTTATTTACTTTTCCCCCCAGCCATGCTCGGTTCAGTTATCTATAATCTGATTACCTTATTCGTTTTAGTCATCCTGATGATTGAATTTATGGCGACCCATAGACTTTGGATACAGCGGGTGACCATTGGATGCTTCTTTATGGGAATCAGTTCTTGGATTTACTATCAGACCATGTCCACCGGGTATGGGCTCTTACATATTGTGACGGCTCCGCCCTTGGTGAATGAAATTAACCGTTTTGGCGAGGCCATGATGGTCTTGGCGAGCATCCTGGTGTTTTGGGCATATGGCAGTACCCCCCTGCGAACCAAAAATAAACAACAACGTCGATGGGGCCTCACCCTGCTTGGCAGCGGAGGCTTAGTGTTCTTCCTGCTCTTGTTTCTGGATTTCATTGTATCGCTCTATAGTCCAGCGGCGGCGCACGAGGTTCGGAAGGCGGGAGAAGGAATTGGGTGGATTTTCCAAATGGGAATGGGATACACCTTTTATCTTCCCTTCGCTTTCTACGTCCTGGGATTGATTTGCTGGTCGTACACGGTCATTAAATTGGTTACGATTGGAAGACTGGCTGGCTACGGTCTGGGCTTGATGTTTATGGCAGGATACGCTTTACAGTTATCTCATCTCACTCTCCTGGTCGTCTTAGGCTTAATGCTCCTCAACATTGATAAACGGGGAACTCTAGGAAAATTGCGTGGAAAAATGAAGGAAAAAGTAGTGTATCAACCCATTGAGCCCGTATTTGGGCAAACAAGATAGGTAGAATTCAAGATATGGAGGAACAGAAATCTATGAGTCAAACCGTTGAACAGACGGCACCCGGCCAAACAGAAGAGCAACCGATACTGAGTCCGGATGAAGAAATGGTCGAACTGGAAAAGTTGTTGAGCGAGGAACCAGACGATTTTCAAGCGCGGTGCCGGCTTGGTGAATTGTATTTTCACAAAGGACGATTGGACGAGGCGTTGACCGAAGTTAAAAAGTCGGTGGAGATGGCCGAAGGCTTGCGGGCGGAGATGGACCGTTCTCTTGCCATGTATTATTCCAATCTTGGAACGATTTACGGCACTAAAGGTATGGCGGAAGATGCCGCTTCACAATTCAGACGAGCCCTTGAACTCAATAAGTACGACGTCCTGGCCCTGTTTAATCTCGGTCGTTTGAATAGCGAAAAAAAGGATTTTATGCAGGCGAAAGATTACTTCGAACGGTTGATTGAGATTACTCCTGAGGACCCCATTGCATGGTACAATTTAGCCGGGGTGTATGAACAACTCGATAATCCTCAAATCTCGGATTATAACACCTTGGATATGGCTATCCAGGCGTATATGAAAGTGTTGGAATTTGACCCTCAACATTTAGAAAGTAGTTTCAAATTGATGGAGATGGGATTGAACCTGAAAAAGCCTGAGATGGCGGTCAAGGTCATGGAGGAAGCGGTTGATCATAATCCAGATGAACCGCTTGCCTATTACAATCTTATCAATACGTATGAAAAGTGTAAAATGTTTGAACAGGCTGAAGAGACCCGGAAGCGATTGAAAGAACGATTTGCCAAGCGTACGAAAGAGGCGGGTCCGGCTTAGAGTAGCCGCCAAAAGATATTTTCAAAAAGGAGATTCAATTATGTTTGGGACCTTTGGGTTTACGGAATTAATTCTGATCTTAGTCATTGTACTCATAATATTTGGAGCGGGAAAGCTTCCACAGTTGGGTGAGGGCGTAGGAAAAGCTATTAAAGGATTTAAAAAGTCGGTCCATGAAGCCGATGCCATGGATGTTGAGGCACAGGCCCAGGCGGGTTCGACGGCGCACCCTGATGCTCCCGCTCAAATACCGGCATCTTCTCAGAACCAGGACATTTCAACGCCACCTCAACCGAATGAAACCGCGGCCCAGGCTCCATCGTCCGGAGCGGTCTCTACGTCTAAGGCCTAATCCGCCATTCTTCCGCTTGGGTATTGTGGTTGCCATGATCAGGATTATGTACGGATAACCGGAAAAGGTTGAGTTTCGCTAATATGAGGAGTCTGTCATGAATACGGGTACAGCATTGGAGTTCGGTCTCATTGAAACGTTTGCCGGAAACGGGAAGTCTCGAAGTACCGGTGACGGAAAACGGGCAGTGAAGGCAGGCATTCCCCTGCCCAACCAAATTTGCCTCGATAAAGAGGAGCACTACCTTTACTTTGCAGAATGCGGTTCTGATCGTGTTAGGCGTGTGGACCTTCAGACCGGACTGGTGCATAACTTCGCTGGTAATGGTGAAACGTGTTATAGCGGAGATTACGGACCTTGTGGAGAAGCGGGGCTTTATCTTCCTCTGGATGTCGCGGTTGATTCACACAACCACTTATACATTTGTGACTCGGGGAGTAACAGGATCCGGAAGGTCGATTATGAAACGGGGATAATCACCACCGTTGTCGGGACGGGGCAATGGGGATTTAATGGCGATGGCCCGGCTTTGGAGGTCAATTTAACCTACCCGGGTGCGATTGCCATTGATCAAGATGATAATCTGTATATTGCGGACACCCAAGCTCACCGTATTCGTAAGTATGATCCTCAGACGGGTCTTTTGACCACCATTGGAGGGACCTGGACCCCGGAAGATGATGACCGAGTAAGTCCTCTCACGGCTCAAAACCTTATTGTCCTTTCTGGGGATGCCATAGGCATTGATTTTAGTGATGACCAGGGATGGCTTCGGCCACAATGTTCTGATGGACTGGATTTGTCGTTCTATTTGGATGACGGAAAGCCTGCCTCCCAATGTAAGTTTTACGACATTGTCGCTCTCGACGTGGATACGGCCGGGAACCTCATTCTGACAGACAAAGGCACCAACCGAATCCGGAAAATCGACGGAACGACGGGAATTGTTTCAACGATCGCGGGGGTGTGTCGGTATGGATATGATGGAGACGATAAATTAGCCATTAAATCCATGTTGAATGTTCCTGAAGGGGCTATCATTGATGGGGCGGGAAATGTGTATATAGCCGACTCCATGAACCATCGTGTGCGAAAGGTGGATGTGGCAACTGGGGTGATCACCACCATCGCGGGAAACGGTGATAGCGGCTACGACGATAAAAACATGGGTGGATGTGGGGCAGCTCGGTTCGTGGCGAAGGAGGATGCCGGTATGCTCAAGCACGGCGATGGCAGGCCTGCGGTTGAAGCCGTGGTGAATTCCCCGGCAGGATTAGCTTTGGATTCACAGGGATTCCTCTACGTTTGTGAGCGAAATGAAAATAAGATCAGAAGGGTCAGGCTGCCATAAGAGGTGTTCACTGTGGACAACGGTCCCTTAAACCACGAAAGGAGAAAATGAACTGCCGAGCTTATTATAGAGTCATATGTGGTTTTGCGGTTATCGGTTTGGCTGTCCTTCTCACCTGGTTTGGGGTTCCGGCCGTCAGTTCCCAAGGCATTGTCATCCGTGCACATTTTGTTGAAGGGGAAATTCCATCCCAGCCGTCAGATCCTGCCTGGGAGAAACTCGCCCCTCTGCCCATCCCGTTAAGCGGGCAAGTCATCACCAGGCCCGTCTGGCCAGACCCAAGCGCTCGCGCGATTTCCATTCGATCCTTCCATAATGGGAAAGAAATCGCTTTTTTGATGGAATGGCAAGATGCCACCAAGAATGAGCAATTAACCCCAGGGGTCTTTCGGGACGGGGCGGCGGTCGCCTTGCCCTTAGGGGATGCCCCAGCCTTTTTCTGCATGGGACAATTAGATCATTATGTCAATATTTGGCATTGGAAAGCAGACTGGCAAAGCGATGTGGATCGTCGATTAGCGCGGTCCAAACAGAAAAAGCGGAAGAGGGGCGGCATTCGCCGATTCGAAGTCATTCCCCGACGTCCGTCTTCGGTGGAGGATCTCATCGGAGGAGGGTTCAGTACGCTGACCAGCAAAAAGAGCCAAGGCCGAATTAAAGGGCAGGCGGAATGGAAGCGTGGATTGTGGCGAGTGGTGATGAAACGACCACTGACTCAGCCTGGAGACGATTTGGAGAATGAAGCGGTATTAGACCCCGGCCGGATGCAGGCCGTCGCCTTTGCCGTCTGGAACGGGGAAAATAAAGAACGGAACGGCCAAAAAGCCGTAGCCGCCTGGATGCAGTTGCTGATTGATCCCGTCAGATTAACAAAGAAATCCGGTTGATCACTCATCCACCTGAAAAATTGATATAATGGGAAAGGACATCTTTGGGGGGAGCATGTTTCACGGACAGTGTTTGAATAGGATGAATAATCGGACTTTCCTTCGGATTGGACCATATGTACTTGTCGGTGGAGTTCTCCTTCTTCTGGCCATTGGGCCTGTGATGGGGTTTGCTCAATTAACTAATGGACAGATGACTGAGGAGAAAGCACTGATATTGGCCGAAAAGTTTGGTGTAGAAGTCGGAGAAGTGGATGAAGAACTCCGTGAATATCTGGGTTTGACGAAGGCAGAAGGAGTGGTGGTATTCGCGGTCATTGGCGGGACGCCAGCCGATTTAGCAGGGATTAAAGTCAAATCGATTATCAAAGAAGTCGACAAATATGAAATCAAAACCCTGCTGGATCTTGGCCGTGCGTTGGAAGTGACCATGCCGACTCAGAATTTTTCTGTGGCGACCTATGAACCGGCCGATCCGACGAACCAGGGGGTTACGGGAGGATTAAACTTCCACTTTGTACGCGTGGCAAAGGATTAAGTCGAAGTATGTGGCAAATTAAGGGAGGAAGTGAAATACGGAACTCGTCATTTCGGTCTCTCGCCTTACTCTTTTTTCTCACCCTGCTCATCTCAATTATTCCATTGGTCTCGGCGGTCGCTCAAGAAAATGACAAGAATCCGTCTGACACAAGTTGGATTGATGAAATTGAAAAAATCTTTATCCCCTCGGACCAATGTAAGCAATGTCACGATCGACATTATGAAGAATGGAAGGGGATGCGGGAGCAAACCCCGGATCTCAAGACGTTCGGCCGGGTCGATGGCGCGTTGCTGCATGGAACCTCTCTGACCTCTCCCGTGTTTAAAACGGTCCTCGGGCTGTGGCTTCAAACAGAGCCGACACAAGAACAACGAGCCCTCTGCCTATCCTGCCATGCTCCCGCCGTGACGGTGTTTCCCCAACACACCGATCATTTTATTCAACAGGTGATTGAGGGTGGGAAAAAGAAAAACGCGGTGGAGGGGATTGGGTGTTCAGCCTGTCATCTGATTAATGGCATTCAGGAAAATGCCAATGCGCATCCTACGTTCAAAATTGATGCTGGCCCAACCATGTTTGGGCCGTATTTTGACCCTGAGGAAAATCTGGTCCATCCTTCAAAGCAATTGGACCTTTATCGCGGGGCCCAATATTGTGCGTCTTGTCACTTCAGCAAAGTCAAAGATGTGACTCGGGCCGATCTCCCTGGTCAGATCCTAAAAGGCACAATCTGCCAGGATTGTCATATGGAACGCTCGACCGGAAGCTCAACCTCAAAACGGGGCGCGCTCACCCGTCCCATCGGCCGTCATTGGTTTCAGGGGATTGTCATTCCAGGAATCATGCTGAGTAATCGCAATCTTCAGGCAGAATGGTTCCCGCGAGTGGACATCGAGGCCGCCAAAAAGAGTGACAAAGTGGAGGGAACGGTCTTAGTTCGGAACGGCAGCCTGCCTCACATGTTCCCTGGCGGTGATCCTGTGTTAAAACAGTTTTTTGTGACGGTGCGGGTGAAGGATGAAGCCGGGAACATTATAGACGAACAACAGAAAACATTTGGTCATTCTTTCGCTGATTTGCTCAGAGGCCCAATACCTGAGCCTCTGGTCAACGGTGGAAGAACCAGAAGAATTCCCTTTTCGGTGGGGATTCCCGATGGCCTCTCCTCGGTTCACGTCGAAGCGGTCTTAAGCTATGCGCTCATCCCAGAGCCCACGCCTGAATTACGGAAGCGGTATCTTTCGACCCTTGCCACGGAAAAAGAGCGCGAGGCGGCTGAAACAATCATTAAAGATTATTCGTCCCAGCGACTCATAACATTTCGTATCACCACTCTCTAATTGAAATGCCACTATGGCTCCATGGAAGGGCCAATTTTTCCCAGGAGTGCATATGCCTAACAACACGCTCTCTGTAGGACTGGCAATCGGGACTCTTGCGATCTTCTTTCTCCTGTTCGGTTGGACTGACGGAAACCTCGCCCCTCAGACGGTATTCGGCGCGAAGGAAGAAGGGAAGGTCACCAAACCCTTAGATAAGGCTTTCCCTCATTCTGATAAATGTAAGCGATGCCATTTGCGGGTATTTGAGGAATGGGAAGCCTCGGCGCAATCCCGATCGATTGTGACGGCAGCGTTTCGTGTCACCCTGGAGCGGTTTTTAGCTTCCGCTGACAAAAAAGATGCCACCATGTGTTTACGCTGCCATGCTCCCCATGTATTGGAGTATGGGCATCAGGCGGACATGTTCATAAAGGAAGTCCAGTCCAAAAATCCCCAGATTGATGGGGTTGGCTGTACGCAATGTCATTTGATCAAGGAAGTCGATTCGACCACCCGTCCGCCACATCCCACGTTTCAATTGGGAAAGACTATTTTTGGCGGATATAAAAAACCGGCGGAAAACCTGGCTCATAAATCGGAATACTCGAAGCTGTACAAAAGTTCGCAATACTGTGTGACCTGTCATGACTCCCTGCCGCATAGTGGGAAATCGCCGACCATGCCCGATTGGCTTGGGGCCTGGAAAGAAACCAAGGCTGAGAAAGAGGGGAAAACGTGTCAGTCCTGCCATATGCCTGAAGCGTTCGGGGAGTCGGCCAATGGGGAACGAAATCGAAAAGTCGCCAACCATAGTTTCCCCGGCCGGTTTGGAAAAGTGAGGGCTGACGCGCTCGAGTTAGATTTCTCCACTGAGGTCAAAGGAGAACAATCGCAGGTTGAGGTCACGCTGCAGAGTCTTGTCCCCCATAATCTCCCGATGCCGCACCCCGGATGGTATCGAGTAGTCTTGGATTTAACGATCCTGGGGAAAAATTTAAAAAAGGTTCATGGCGATCAGCGGTTCTACGAAAGAGTGTATGGAGACAAGAATGGAAAGAAAACGGTATTTGACTTTGAGGCCGAAAAAATTCTTAAAGACAGTCTTCTGAAGCCGGAAGAAAAAAGAATAGAAGTCTTTACCTTTCCAACCCCCAAGGATGCCCCCTCAATGGATGTCATCGTGAGTGTCACCTATGCTCCCATTCACGGACCCGAAGACTTCGTAAAGGCCGTTGAAATGGAAGCGTCAATGGGCCAAAAGGATCGGGCGTTTCAGTCCGTTGAGGTCTATAAGAAAAAAGTCAATGTCCCCTTAAAGAAAAAATAATCTAAATATTCCCTCTCCCTCCCAGGGAGAGGGTTAGGGTGAGGGTAAGGTCTGCAAATAGCGATAATGCCACCATCCAGCCAACAGTCCTTGAGCCCCCAGCCCATGGAGCTCCCTTTCCTTAATTTCCGCAAACCTAAGATCCCTAGGATGCCGCCTTCTTTTCGCCCCCCGGGATCGGCACATCAAAATTCGCCCTGACGCCGAAATAGATTGAGCGCACCGGCACCCCAAAATTCAGGACCTCTTCGTATTTCCTATTAAAGAGATTGTCAACGCGGGTATATGCCAGAACATTCTTGTTCACCTGCCAGTTGAGAGAAAAATCCCAGACTGTAAATTGCGGCATCGGTTGCCGATCTCCTGTAGTATTGAATCGCTCGCCGACATAACGAAACGAGACGGTCGACACCACGGCTTTGATGGGTTGATAGGAGAGCAAGGCACTGGCCATATGCTCGGGCCATCGAGGAAGATCCGTGCCGGTGCTAACATCTTCGGTTAAGGTATATGTATACTGCCCCTGGAGTTCTAATAGTTTCAAAAAAGGATGAGTCGAAGGCAGAGTCAATTTAAAATTGGCTTCCACTCCACGGGCCTTGGCCGTACCGATATTTTGTGCGCAAAAGGCGAATTCAGATAAATCCGAGCAGGCCCCCGGGTCAAAAACCGCAAGAATGAGGTTCTCAAAATCATTTAAGAAATACCCCGCACTCAAAAACAACTGCTGGTGGAAAAGATTTTGTTCCAAAGCGATATCGAAGCTTTTGCTTTCTTCCGGTTGCAAATCGGGATTCCCGAAATTCGGGAAAAATAATTGATTGATAGTCGGAGCCCGAAAGCCTGTGCCATAACTCGACCGTAATTTTGTTCCGGTTTCCTTAAGAGTATAACCGCCGGTGAGGCGCCAGGTCGTCGGATCCCCGAATGTGTTAAAGGAATCGTGCCGAAATCCCGCCGTGGCGAAAAATTGATCCAAGAGGCTCAATTGCGCTTGGCCAAATCCGGCGTTGCTGGAGATAATTTTGGTGGGAAAGCCGGTTGAGGAAATATTTTCTCCTTTCTGTTCGCGAAATTGATAGCCTGCTGTCACCAAAAGAGGTTTAGCGACTTGAAAATTATGTTGCCACTCGATTCGATTATTTAAGGTCTCGATTTCCGAATTGGTCGCAAAGCTAGGAACGGGTGTTGTTTCTTCGGTGACGACGCTCCGTTGATCAGTTCCGGCTAAAAACACGTTACTTTCTTGGGCTCTGGACAAAGTCAGTTTCTGAGTCCACCAGGAGGTCACAGGCTGATAATAGGAGCCGGTATAGATATATTGGTTGTTGGTGCTTTTAGAAGCAAACACATCAAAGGGACCGTTGTTGGCAGTTGTTCCATTATCAAGCAGTGTGTCGCCATTGATCCAGCGATATGTAAAATCCAATCGGCCGTTGAGGGGAAGGTTGACGCCGAGATGCAGGTTGGCCTGCCAATTACGAAAGGCATCGCGTTCGAGGGCCCCGCGCCGAAAATTCACAGCCGAGAATTTGGCGATATCCCATCGCCAAAGGGACCCTGATAGGTCCACAGGACCGTATTTCCCGGAAAGGTTCCCCCCTTCCCGTATAGAAGCAAAGGACCCATATTCAATAAATGCCCCGGCTTGCGGAACGCCTTTTCCTTTTTTAGTTGTGATATTAATTACGCCCCCAATGGCATCGGCCCCCCAGAGCATTCCCTGTGCTCCGCGAAGAATTTCGATTTTCTCGATATCGTTGACCATGAGATTCGCGAAGTTATAGGCCCCATCCGTGCCGCTATTCATGATGGCGCCGTCAATCACCACGAGGGTTTGAGAGGCACTTCCTCCTCGAATTCTCGCGTTGGCAATGGTCCCAGGCCCCCCGTTTTCAAGGATGATTAAACCTTGGGATAAGCGAAGCGCTTCGGGGACGGATTTGATCTTTCTTTTCTGAATGGTCTCGGCCGTGATGACTTCTACGGCGCTTGTCAAATGGCTGACAGGGACCGGAGTTTTGGTCGCGCTGACCACGACCGGTTCCATGGTCGGTATCTTTCCCTCTTCTTGTGCTTGTTGTGCGGGTAGATCCTGAGTCTGAGAAGAGGCTTCTTCCGGAAAAGCAACGCCGGGGTGAAATCCTGAAATGAGGAATACAATCCAGAACCCAACAAAAAATCTAGAATTTTTGAAAAAACCTAATGAATGGTGAAATGGACACTGATGCATGTGTTTTCTCCCTTTAGCTCGAAGGGTGTCATAGATAAACCGGAAGTTGGGTCTCCT
>CAZGFD010000022.1:0-30909 GCA_964525045.1 uncultured Nitrospiraceae bacterium
GTCCAGAACACTGGGTTGGAATACTATTCACATATGCCTCTTAAGATACAAGGGGAGAACTGCCTGCACAACTCCGTTCAGGAGAAGGCAAAGGGTAGGGGTAATGATCAAGAGTAAGGAGAAGAGGTAGTGCCCATCTTTGTTGTCATTTGGCTTCATTTGATCGGGGCCGCTGCCCTGATTGGGGGACTCATCTTTTTTAATTTAATATTGAAACCAGGATTGGAAGAGAAAAATTCTGAGGTTCAAAAAAATGACCTCCTGCAAAAAATGGGACGGCGATTCCGGACCGTGACCTGGATTTGCCTGATCACCCTGATCCTGACCGGTTCGTATACTATGCTATACGAAGGGGGGTCGGCCAGAATTGAAACCACATGGGGAGTGGTCCTTATGCTGAAGCTATTTTTATTTGCGATTACTTTTGGTCTGATACTCATTCATGACTTTGTCTTGGATCCTTTTGGCTTCCCTTCCCGGTCCACAAAAACCCCCTCCGGTCAACCTCATTCAGCAAGACGAGGGACCTACCTCCAGCAGACGATCCTGCTACTTACCCTTGTGATTTTGCTCATCGCCTCTTATCTCACCACAATGTAGACTTTTGTTCCGAGGAACCGGTTTGGCGGTACGAGCTTCCGGAATCTTCTTACTCGGTAGCTGCAACATTACACCTGTTTCCGCCGGGGCGGCTTTGCGTCTACGCGCCGAAGCGCTTCGATGCGCAGGCAGGTGCTGCCCTCTGCCTCTTCCCCGGAATCCAGGGTTTCTCGATTTAGGGATGCGAGT
The DNA here is from genome assembly GCA_964525045.1 of uncultured Nitrospiraceae bacterium. Taxonomy (GTDB): domain Bacteria; phylum Nitrospirota; class Nitrospiria; order Nitrospirales; family UBA8639. The sequence goes on from CAZGFD010000022.1 coordinate 790, forward strand.
TCTGTTGGGAGAGGGGCTTACCCATTTGATCTTTCCCGAAGAGGCACCAAAGAAGAACGTGCAACGACAAAAAGAAATGAATTTGGAGTCTGGCCCAGCTCAGAAAGGTTGTTCACCAGCTCTTAGTTTTTGAAGTGCCTCCTTCACGAACGCGGCGTCTTGGCTGGAGGGGTCGAGGTTTTTCACCGCGGTAGCCCAGGCTTCTTCGGCTTCTCGGTTTCGGTTGAGGTACCACAGCACCACACCGCGGTACCAATTGACACCCGGTTGATTCGGAAGATCGACGAGGACCGTGTCAAAATGAACGAGAGCGGCCTTGAAGACTTTTGGATCGTCGAATTTCCTTCTCTCTACCAGAATCACCCCCAGATTGAAATGAGCTTCGTGATTCCGGGGTTCGAGTTCAAGAACCTTGATCCAAGCTTGTTGGGCTTCTTCAAATCGCTCAAGTGCGAGATAGGATCGTCCCGCCATGATTTGGCCTTGGAGATCGTCCGGGTTTTCTTTTAACCGTTTTTCCAGCCTCGCGACCATTTCTAACGGATCCGGTCCTTCCTGGCGCATGTCGTTTTGCACTCTGGCAAGTTCCTGGATGGCTTGCCACTGGACAAACCCATAAATGCCAAAGGAAGCCAGAAGGACCCCCACCGTGCATACCGTGGCCGGCAACCAGATTCTCTTCCGGGTGGTAGCGTCTGCACCTTCCATTTGCGGTTCCAAGGCTTGTGCTTGCAGATCTTCAAGGCGATCAAGGACTTGTAGCAAGCGGCGTTCGTCGGTGGCTTTGAGACGCGTATAATCTTCGGATTCCAATCGTCCTTGTTCCAGTTCCACATCCAATTCCTGAATCGAACGGACCAACACCTCCCGTTCAAGTCCCAAATCAGCTAGTTCTTCCGTCCGGTCATCATGGTGAAACGGGGAAACAGGGTCAGGGTCCTTCCGCCAAAAAGGTAAGGTGAGAGCGACAATAACCAGCACCAGAATGATGGCAAGTGGGATCAGGAGCATTTAAACTGTGTACGCCTTCAGGATTGGAGTTCCCGTTCTATTCGTTTTCGGGACTGTGGATCGAGGGGTGGAGGTTGATTGGTGGGGGGGTGTTTCGTGTCACGCACCCAATTGGCGACTTCCTTATAGAGAAAGAGTCCTCCGATCAGAAGCAACAGAAAGGGGGCAACCCAAATGAGCCAGTTAACACCCCTTTTGGGAGGCTGCATGAGAATATAATCCCCATACCGGCTGAGAAAGTAGGCGTGAATCTCTTCAGGGGATTGTCCCTGAATGAGTCGTTCTCTGACCGCATCCCGCATTTGTTTCGCCAAAGGGGCCCCCGATTCCCAGATGTTCTCTGTTTGACAGACCGTGCAGCGCAAGGTCTTGGCGATTTCTCTCACCTGAATGTCGAGTTCAGATTCCTTAACCACGGCCCCCGAGGCGATTACAGGCAGCAGGAGGAACAGGAATACAGGGAAATGTTTAAGATGCATCATCACGTTGAAGGTTGAGAATCGTTGAGCAGGGGTGTGATCACCCGTTCAATCAGATTGGTATACACCGGTCCCACAATTGGTCCCACATACTTATGTTGGATTAGGCCCTGCTGATCGATGACAAACGTTTCCGGGACTCCGTACACACCATAATCAATGGCGAAGGTGCCTTTGATATCACGCACATGCTGAAAAGAAGATCCATAGGTTCTGAGATATTCCTGGGCAGCAAGAAGTTCATCCTGGTAATTGATTCCCAGCATCACGAAGTTGGGATTGTCTTTGAAGTGTTCATGAAGGCGAAGGATACTCTCATGTTCAACTTTACATTCGTAACACCAGGAGGCCCAGAAATTCAGTAACACAACTTTTCCTTTATACTGATCAAGGGAGATCAGCTCTCCGGAATCGACCTCCGGTCCGGTAAAAGATGGGGCAGAGGTACCAATGAGGACGGTGGGAATGCTGCGAGGATCTCCCCAAAGCCCTTGATAAAAGAGAGCGAACAGCCCTAACAGACAGACGACAAGTGTGATTTGAGTGCCCCGACTCATTCCTCTTTCCTTTTTGGCCGGAAAATATTGAGAAAGACGCCCAATCCCATAATTCCGCCTCCCCCCCATACCCAGAGAATGAGCGGGTTGATGACCCCCCTCGCCACCGCCACACCTTCAGGGGAAACCTCTGGCATCGTCAAGAAAATGTGACCCATGTTGATGGCGAAAATGGCAGATTCGGTAGTGGGCGTCTGGGTCGCATCATAGATTCGCTTTTGGGGTTTAAGTTCCGTAATAAATTTCCCTTCCCGCGTAACCTCGAAGACCCCTTCCTGAGCCTTCCAATTCTGGCCCTCAACCTCGTGGATATTCAGGAGTTTCATTCGATAATCGGAAATGGAAAATTCATCGCCGACTTTCATGGACACGACTTTTTCCGATTGATAGATGGTGGAGGCGATAATCCCCACGACAAGAACCAAGGCCCCCAAGTGGGTAATCAGGCTAGCATATCGTCGTTGATTGGCCGAAAAGGCCCTCATAGATCCTTTGAAGACGTTGACGTGTTCCCGCCGGGCATACAGTTGAGAGATTTTTCCAAAATCCAGGAAGATGGCACTCGCCGAAAATCCCACCACAAATCCTCCGGCCAAAGCGTAGAGGCTAAAAATGCCGGATATAAAGAGAATCACGACCGTGGCTAGGCCGATACTGAGAGGTATCAGAAAACTTTTTTTCAAGCTGGCTAGGGAGGCCTTTCGCCAGGGAATATAAGGACCAACGCCCATCAAGAACAATAACCCCAAGGCAATAGGCATAAAGACCGCATTGTAATAGGGTGGCCCCACCGTCACTTTAGAGCCATTGAGGGTCTCGATCATGAGGGGGTAGAGGGTTCCTAGAAAGACCGTGGCGGCTGCGACCAAAAAGAACAAGTTATTAAAAAGAAAAATTGATTCCCGGGAGACCAGAGAGTCCATTTCAACTTGGCTTTGGAGTTTCTTCGACTGAATCATTAAGGTGCCGAAGGCAACCCCGATGACCAGGGCGACAAACATGAGAATGTAAAGGCCCCGTTCCGGATCGGTAGCAAAGGTGTGAACGGATGTCAGGACCCCGCTTCTCACGAGGAACGTTCCGATGAGCGAAAGGGAAAAGGTGACGATGATGAGGAACAGGTTCCACACCTTGAACATTTTTCGTTTTTCTTGGACTAGAACCGAGTGAAGATACGCGGTTCCAACCAGCCACGGCATAAATGAGGCATTTTCCACGGGGTCCCACCCCCAATAACCTCCCCAGCCCAATTCGTAGTACGCCCAGTATCCTCCTAACAAAATTCCCGTGGTGAGACAAAGCCAGGCAAACACCGTCCAGCGCTGAGTGACTTTGATCCATTCTTCCCCCAGCCGACCCGAGAAGAGGGCAGCCATTGCAAAGGCGAAGGGAATGGAAAATCCGACATAGCCCATGTAGAGCATGGGTGGATGCAGGACCATGGCGGGGTCTTGAAGCAGGGGATTCAAATCTTTGCCATCGGCGGGCATGGGAATGAGACGGGCGAAGGGGCTCGATAAAAAGACAATGAGGGAAAGAAACCCAAGCATGACCCCTGATTCGACGGCGATTAAATAGGGCATGATCGTGGGTTGGGTCCGCCAGTGAAGCCAGACGGCGAGGGTGCTGAAGGTCGAGAGAATGAATACCCACAGCAACAAGGAGCCTTCGTGACCTCCCCACACGGCGGAGATCGTATAGAAAAAAGGTAATTTCGAATTGGAATTGTTCGCCACATACGCAACAGAAAAATCCCTCACAATGAAGGCATAGACGAGGGAGGCCATTCCTATAAAGAGTAAGGCAAAAATCAACGTAACCGAAATCCGGCCGACACGTACCCAGTCCGGGTTTCGCGTTCGGAGGGCTGCGATGGAGGATCCAATTCCTAAAACGGAAAGGACCAAGGCGACCACGACGGAAAAATGCCCTATTTCTATAATCATGGTGAAAAAATGGAAAGGTTAGGGTGAAAGGGTTTTCATGAAATCTTTTTTGGGAAGCTTCACGCCGGCCCGTTTTAATTCAATTGGCATGTAGTCTTCAGAATGTTTTGCCATAATCATGGAGGAGTAAAAAGTATTACCGTTACGCCAATGCCCTTCGGCGACAGCCCCCTGGCCTTCCTTAAATAAATCCGGAGGAATTCCTCGAAACACGACCGGAATGGTGGCTGTCCCATCGGTCAGTTCAAAAGTCAAGCCGACAGGATCTGATTGTGTGGTGACACTCCCTTTGACGACCATGCCGGCAACCCTCACCTTTTGCTGGGTGCGTTCCGCGGGAAGGGCCCGAACCTCTGACGGCGTGACAAAGTAAACCAAATTCTCTCCAAAGTTCCCTAACGCCAAATAGCCAAGTGCTCCGGCGACAAGCAGCACACTGACGATGACACCGGTTTTTTTACCTTGAGTCCACATGGAATTCTGCCTGGGGTTCATAGAGTTTGGACTCTTTAATGACTTGGAATAACGAGGTCACTCTTCGACTCATTGTAAAGACAAGAAGAATCAAAGGAATAACCCCGACAAGATAGGCGCTAATGACAAAACCGTAGTTGGTCACCAGAGCGATATCACGAGCTCGAAAGATCTGTTCTGCCGAGTCCCATTGACCTACCACAATCAGAGTTTTTAATTCTCGAAGATTTTCCGGGGGTGCTCCATGATAGTGAACAGTGACGGTGGCCATTTCCCCTTGTAACCTGAATTGAGCCTCACCTTCCTGGAGGTCGCCTGAAAGGCTTCCACTCTTGACCATTCCTTCCAATCGAACGGAAGGGCTGTTAGAGGAGCTGTTTTTGACGATCCATCCCGGAGTGACACTGGCCAAGTTTTGCTGATAGTGTTGATAGGTGAGGCCTGAAAGAATCAAGGCGATGACAATCAGGGCAGCCCAACGGGTATAAAACAAGGTCATTGGCCAACTTTCGATAAATGAACCTGACTTAAGAGTCGACCTTTTTTCGCATCAAACAAGTTAACTAAGTATAACATTTGCGTTCGGATCATGAGCATATAGGTGAAAAGAAGGGTAAACCCAATACTCATGATCGATAAAGGCAGCAGAATATCCCCAGAGATACTCACTCCTCTGAGGGAAATCGAAAGAGGTTGGTGTAATGTCCGCCACCATTCCGCTGCGAAATAAATAATCGGTAAGTCCAAGCCTCCGACAATGGCAAGAACCGCAGCGTATCGTCCTGCCTGTTCAGGATCGTCGACCATCGTCCGTAACATGAGATATCCGGCCAGGATCATGAGTAATACGGCAAAGGACACGAGTTTGGGGTCCCAGGTCCACCAGGTATTCCATGTGGGTTTGGCCCAAATCGATCCAGTCACCAATGCGACGGCTGTGAACACGGCGCTCGTACCTGCAGCGGCATGACACATGTTGTCAATCAACGGATCTCGTTTCCACAAGTACCAAAGACTCCCGCCAAACAGGACGGTGTACCCAAAAAGGGCCGTATGAGCCAGTGGGACATGCACATACATGACTCGTACGATCTCTCCTTGATAATAGTCAGGAGGCGAAGAGATCAACCCAAGATACATCCCTGAGATTAAACACAGTGCGGCGCCGCCCCCAAACCAGCCCTTATAGCGTTGAATGTGGCGGATAAATCGGTTGATCGTAGGCAACAAGGACATGATGGAACGAATTTACGAGAGTGTCATTTTAGGCAGTTTCAAATTTCAGGGAAATTGAGGTTCCAGAAAATTTGGACTTATTGAGATGGTTAGCGTCTAACAGCTTTTGACTGCCTCACAAGGTTCTAATTAGGCGAATTCTTCGGGGGTGGTGTTGGGAGCTATGAGTCCAGAATCAGCTCAAACAACCAGAAGGAGGCGACAGTAAAGATCACGTTAAAAATGATGAGCAATTCCAACCATTGGGAATATAGACCGAGGGGCGCACCGTTTAACGCCCCTCTCGTGGCTTCAACAGCGGCAATCATGACTGGGACTGCGAGAGGAAGAAGCAAGACCGGGAGCATCACTTCCCGTGCTCGAATCTGAACGGTTAAAGCTGAAAAGAGCGTTCCTACTGCAGAAAGGCCCAGTGTTGCTAAAAAAAATATTAACAGAAGAAGTCCGATTTCTTCAACAACGTCCAAGTTGAAGAACAATACAAACAAAGGAAACAACAGGACTTCAACGGTGAGCATAAATAACAAATTGGCGGTCATTTTCCCAAGATAGATGGCCCCTTTTGGGGCTGGGCTTAATTGGAGATATTCTAGACAATCGTTATGAAGTTCAACCGTAAAGGATTTTCCCAAGCCGATAATGCCGGTGAACGCAAAGGCCACCCAAATGATTCCAGCGATTAATTCCCTGACAGCGTCTTGATCCATTGAGAAGCTGAAGCTGAACACCAGGATGACGATCATGGCAAAGAACAACATAGAGGAGAGTGTCTCCCGGCTTCTGATCTCGGTAATCAGGTCTTTCCAGACCACCCATTGGATTACCTTAAGAAAGGTCATTGGTTGTCTGACTGTCGAGGTTGAAAGGATGGAGAGTCCCTTGACGGAGGATCCCGGTCCGGCTAGCCACCTGGGTCGCTTTTATTCGATCGTGGGTCGTCATAAATGCGGTCCCTCCTTTTTTTAGGAGGTCCCGAATCAGGTCATTAGTAATTTCTACGCCTGTCTCATCAAGGGCGTTATAGGGCTCGTCAAGAAAAAGCACTTTGGGTTGGATGAGGAACACCTTAGCGAGTCCGAGCCGTTTCTTCATTCCTGCTGAAAAGAATCGAACTTTGAGGTCCTGAAAGGCACCAATGTTGACAAAATCCAAGGCACGAGTAATTTCTTGAAAGGTCGGAGACTTTCCACGCAAAGCAGAAGCGAATTGAATGTTTTCTATGGCATTAAGGTCGTCATAAAGATACGAACCATGGGCCAATATCATTACAAAGTTCCGAATGGCTGATTTTTGCGTGATTCCATTGTATCCAAGAATCTCAAATCGTCCCGACGTCGGTCGTGTCAAGGTGGCCAAAACCTGAAGTAATGTCGTTTTCCCGGCCCCATTCGGTCCGAATAGGGCAAAGCATTCCCCCGCAGGAATAGAGAAGGAAAGATCGTCAAAGATCTTATAAAACCCGAAGGATTTACTCAGTTGGACCGATTGAATGGTAATCATGGGCAATCAGGAGAAGAAATGCGAAGCTAGTGTAGGGAACCCATTCGTGACTTGTCTAGCGGTAGAATGATGGAAAAGTCCTCGTTCAAACCTAAAGATCACACTCCCCGGTGATAAGGAGGCTGGGTTGAACATTGACGACACAAATGATTGGATTTTATCATGGATACTATTGACTCTCGTGACCCTTGTAATAATGTGAGCTCCCCATCCCTCCCTCACGAGTCAAGGACGTTATGGTGACATGGTCCTCCAGATTTGGGCGGCGAAGCCTTTTGGTCCTTTTGCTGAGCATCGAAGGGCCACTTTTTATGTTTGGATGTGATTCTGGTTATTCGAATCCTTCAAATGAGGCTGCAGCCGACAGCCAACCCGCTAGTGTCACAAGGGGATTGCCCTCTATGGGAAGTGTGTCCCCCTCCTTTCAATTGCTTGATTTAAAGGGAAACCAAATTTCCTTGTCCGATTATAATGGGAAAGTTGTTTTGTTAAATTTTTGGGCCACCTGGTGTGCGCCATGTCGAGTAGAAATGCCGGCGATGGAATCACTTTACCAGGATTTGCATCAGGACGGGTTGGAGGTCCTGGCTATTTCCATCGATCCCCAAGGCATGGTCGTGACGCGTCCTTTTCAAGAAGCGATGGGGCTGACATTTCCTATTCTTCATGACTCGGATTATCGGGTGGGCGCGGCCTATGGAGCCCGAACGCTTCCCATGACGTATCTGATTGATCGGAAAGGAATTATCCGACAACGGATTTTTGGGGCAAGAGATTGGAATGGGGTGGATGCCCGCCAACTCATTCGCAGCCTCCTGCAAAACACCTAACCTGATGTTGAAAAAGTCCGCGGAAGAAGGGTTTCAAGTTTCAGGTTTCATGTTTCAGGTTAAAAGAGGCAATGCCTTGGTCGTTGGTGTTTGGTAGACTTGTTTCAGGAACTTCGAAAACGTTGATATGGTGAGTGAATCGAAAGCTGGTTCGTCATGTTGGAATCCCTGAATCAAATTTCTTTATTTGCGGCATTTAGTGCCGGGCTCTTATCTTTTGTCTCCCCTTGCGTCTTGCCGTTGGTTCCCTCTTACTTGTCCTATATTACCGGACTGTCGATGGATAAACTTGGAGATGTTGATGCGCGGGAACAATTTCGGAAAGTTATTATCCTCAATTCCTTACTATTTGTCGCGGGATTCTCTTCAGTCTTTATCGCCTTTGGGGCTTCGGCCACTCTTGTTGGCCAATTGTTATACCAATACCAGGATATCATCCGAAAAGTTGGGGGTGTTCTGATCATTCTATTCGGCCTGTACTTATTGGGGCTTTTCAGGTCCCAGTTCTTAATGAGAGAACATCGTCTTATTCATTTCGAATCTCGCCCGGTGGGATATATTGGATCGTTTTTGATCGGGACGGCTTTTGCAGCGGGATGGACACCTTGTGTGGGTCCCGTGTTGGGAGCGATCCTTGCTTACGCAAGTACGACCGATTCCATGAAAGACGGTGTGATCCTACTGGCCACCTACTCGGCCGGACTTGGCCTTCCCTTTCTCCTCACCGCTTTCGGAGTGGACAGGTTTCTCACCTATTTTAAGCAATTTAGAACCTATCTTGGTGGAGTTTCAATGGTGAGTGGAGGGGTTCTCGTGCTTGTTGGCGCCATGCTGTACGCCGACTCCTTGGCGCTCGTCACGAGCTTTCTCGATCGCCATGGAATTGGCTGGTATATTGGGCAGTAATTAAGTTTCGGGTTTCGAGTTCCGAGTTTCGGGTTTTTAGTGTAGTTGCGCTATCTAATGGCGCCTCGTTTGGGCACCAAAAGGATGGATTTTGACCGATTTGTTTGTCGGCGTTCTATTAAAAAGCTTTTGGCCCTCCTTTCGGACCATCCCATTGATCGTGGGCAGCATGAGATGCTGCAGCTACAAACTCGAAACTAGGAACCCGAAACCCGAAACAATCTTTTAATTAGCACCATTCGCCAAGTCGGCAAACGGTGGTGGTGGGAGGGGCGGACGCTGGGGCAGGGGCCGAGGAAGTTTGCTGGGAGTGAGGTGCGGGAGTCGATTCACACCAGGAACCAAGGGAGCATAGAGCATCTTCAGTGTGAACGGCTGCCGAGGAATGACGATCAATCCCTGGTGAAATTGAGGTGGGAGAGTCAGCATGAGCGACCTGGACGGGAACAGGATCTGAAGGGTTGGAAACGCTATGTGAAAAGTCAGGGAGATTGCCATTCTGATAGCCGGCACTGAGAACGCCGAGACCGGCTTGTCCTTCTTTAAGGTCGGGGGCCTCCTCGGCATTGGTTGGGTTCAGGGCAATCATGACATCGGGGTAATCTTCTTGCATTTTCACGAGCATTTTCATGCCATCGTCATAGTCTTCATTCTCGGGATGATGTTGCACGAAGTCCACTAACCAATCCGCGGCCCATTGTTGAGCCCCAAGGTCTTGATACGTTTTGGCTAACCGATATTTGGCATCACCCGCAGCCGGTAGTTCGGGGAAGTTGGTGATCACTTTTTCATAACGGCCAGCGGCGGCGAGGTACGATTCCTTTCGATAATAAAATTTACCGACAAGTAAATGATGGGCCGCAAGGCGTTCATGGCCGACCTTGATTTTATTGCGTGCCTCAGCTTCGTACCGGTTATTGGGATATTCAGAAAGTAATTTTTCAAACGCGGCTAATGATTCCTCTACCGGTTCCGGATCACGATCGACGGTTTTAAAACGTTTAAAATGAGTCACGCCAATTTTGAATTGGGCATAAGGGGCTAACACGTGGCCGCGATGCAGGTCAAGAAAATGTTTATATTCCACGATGGCTTCCGGGAATCGTTCTTTTTCGAAATACGATTCGGCCCGTTTCATAATGACATTGGGATCGTAATTGGCTTCCATGGTATCACCGACGAAGATTTGTTCGTCAGTGTCGTTGAGAAGTCCTTCGAGGACTTCGGCGGGTTTGTCGGTGGTCGTGGTACACCCAACCACTAACAACGACAGGAGAAGGAAAAATCCTTTTTGTCCTATTTTTTCCAGGTTAACCAGTGGGAATCTCAAGGCATACCACCCCTCTTAGAAACCATGTCCCTTCAAAAATTAGGCCAAACCTACCAAAGGTTTGATAAATAAGCAAGATATCCGAACACAAATGAACGCAATTGGCTCAATTTTACCTCTACCTGTGCCATTTTCACATCAGGGTTGCCGGCTGTTTTTAAGTATATTTTAATAGGTTAAAATTAATAGGTGTAAATTAAAAGGTGGAAATAAAATGGAATCCACTATTTCTTCATTGACAAAAATTATTGGGACAGGGTCGTCGACACCTGTCCGGCCGGTCGGAAATGCCGAGGTTGCGTCCCGACTCAAAATAGAAGAGGGTTATATCTCTCGTATGTCGGGTATTCAGACACGATATTGGGCTAATGAACACGAAGATTGTTCCCTTTTGGCTGAGAAAGCCGCTCGGCGAGCCATGGAAAGTGCCATGGTAGATCCTCAGCAGATTGATATGATCCTGGTCTCAACCACCTCACCTGAAATGGTGTTCCCCTCAACGGCCTGTCTTCTTCAAAAGCGGCTCGGACTTCGCCGGGCAGGCGCATTGGATGTAAGTGCATCCTGCACCGGATTTTTGTATGGATTGTCGATGGCGGATCGCTTTATCCGATCAGGACAATTCCATCGATGCCTTGTGGTGGCTGCGGAGGTGAAGTCCCGGTATTTAAACTATTCTGATTCGGGAACTTCCATCCTGTTTGGAGACGGGGCCGGAGCGGCTGTTGTAGCGAGAGGAGAGGGGGAAAATAGCGGGATTTTACAGATTCGCTTATTTTCCGACGGCAAATATGCTGACTTAATCAAGATTCCTGCGGGGGGCTCTCGATTGCCGGCTTCATCAGAAACGGTTTCTCAGAACCTTCACACTCTTCAATTACGTGGGAAAGCGATCTTTCGGCTTGCGGTCAAGCGGTTGAGTTTGGCAATCCGAGAGGTCTGCGAAGAAGAAAAAATGCCCCTTGATGAGGTGAGTCAGTTCATTTTTCATCAAGCCAATGGCCGGCTGCTGAACCAATTGGCTGTTCGATTAGGGATTAAGAAACAGCGCCTGTTTTCCATTATTGGGAAGTACGGAAATACGTCATCAGCCTCCTTGCCGATTGCACTGGATTGTGCCAATAGGCAGGGGTGTCTCCATTCAGGGGATGTTATTGTACTTGGAACCTTCGGGGGAGGGCTGACGTGGGGAACGGCCTTGATTCGCTGGGGTTAGGAAAGATCTCAAATTTCAAATCTCAGATTGTTATTTTGAAATTTGAGATTTGAGATCTGAAATGTTGCCCCCCAAAGGAGCAACTCGAGTTGACGTAAGATGGGTCTGTCCCCTATCGTGAAGCGTTATCCGTTTTTGAGATTTGAAATCTGAGATTTGAGATTTCGCCCTCAAGGGAACGGCCGGAAAATAATCCAAATCATCAGCGGAGGTTGTGGTGAAAATTTACTTGGCAAATCCTCGCGGTTTCTGTGCTGGCGTTGATCGGGCCATAGATATCGTTGATCTTTCGCTCCAGACGTATGGCTCGCCTATCTATGTTCGTCATGAAATCGTCCATAGTCGACATGTTGTCAACTCACTTCGGGAAAAGGGTGCTGTTTTCGTAGAGGAGCTGAATGAAGTTCCGGATGGGTCCATTGTCATCTTTAGTGCCCATGGGGTTTCAAAAAATGTTTGGGAAGAAGCCCGGCGCCGGGATCTCAAAGTTATTGATGCGACCTGCCCATTAGTGATTAAGGTCCATAACGAAGTCAACCGGGACTATACCAATAATTATGAATTGATTCTTATCGGCCATGCCGGCCATCCTGAAGTGGTTGGAACCCTGGGACAGGTCCCTGATAAATTCCACCTCGTCTCATCAGTAGAAGACGTTGATCGGCTGGAAGTGGAGTCTCCCACTCACTTGTCTTACGTGACACAGACCACGCTGAGCGTGGATGAATGTCGGGACATTGTCCAGGCCTTACTCAGGCGGTTCCCTGGAATTAAAGGACCTCACCAGGAAGATATTTGCTATGCCACCCAGAATCGCCAAAATGCGGTGAAGGAATTAGCTAAATTCGTCGATGTCATATTGGTCATTGGCTCCCCGAATAGTTCAAACTCTACCCGTCTCAAAGAGTTAGGGGAACGATGTGGAAAGTCCTCATTCCTGATTGATTCGTTCAAAGACATTCAACCTGAATGGCTGGACGGTGTCGGTGCGATTGGGATTGCTGCCGGCGCTTCAGCCCCCGAAGTTCTTGTGACCGAAGTGATCAAATATCTCAAAGGACTGGGAGCTGATGAAGTAGAGGAACTGACCGTCGTAGAGGAAGATGTTGAGTTTCTCCTTCCAAAAGAATTATTAGCAGCTCAACGGTCCGGGTAATACTCATACCTGCATACATCCTTGATTTTTCGTATCCCGTTTGAATAGGAAGACGTCTGTTCACCACCCACTTACCCACCCACCATATCTTGATGGGCCCTTACTCTGATCCTACCTTATTTAGTAGGTTTTTTTGATTTTTGTTGAATATTGTGTTAACTATTCAGAAAGATCTTAAATTCCAGAGCTTCAATCTTAGGATTCAATTTTGAGATCAAAGATTTGAAATCTGAGATTTTCTTTACATTCCTTCCTTTTTACTATTCCATCGGAGAGCGAGATGAATCTTCAAACATTAATCGTCAATGGGTTTAAGTCCTTTCCAGAAGCCAAAATCGAATTTCCGCGAGGCATCACGGCGGTCGTGGGCCCCAATGGCACAGGGAAAAGTAACATTGTCGACGCGATTCTGTGGTCTTTAGGGGAGCAAAGCCCCAAAACTCTGCGCAGTGAACGAATGGAAGATGTCATTTTTAATGGAACAGAGATGCGCAAGCCCGTCGGAATGGTGGAAGTCTCATTAGTGCTTGAAGGTGTCACGAGCCAGGAGCTGGAAGCTGTGTCGGCCCTGGGGGAGGAGCTTGGGCAATCCTCGGAAATCATGATTACACGCCGGCTTTTTCGGGATGGGGAAAGTGAATACTACCTCAATAAAGTCCCCTGCCGCTTGAAAGATATCCGGAGTCTCGTATGGGCCTCCCGGGCCGGAACCAAAGGCCATTCGGTGATTGAACAAGGCAACATCGATCAATTGTTAAGTGCCTCTCCGCAAGAACGTCGTGAATTTATTGAAGAAACCGCGGGAATCATTCGTTACAAAAAACAGAAGGCTGAAGCCCTGAGGAAACTGGATTCGACTGAGCAAAACCTTCTTCGAGTCCGGGATATCCTGAATGAAGTCCGTCGCCAGCTTCGCTCCCTCGATCGGCAAGCGAAGCAGGCTCAGAATTACCAAATTTTGCAGGCAGAAGCGAAAACTCTTGAGATTCAAATTCTCTCATGGGACTACCGAACCCTGTTTGAAACCAAACGACAAATTGAGAAAGAACGTGAGCAGTCAGAGGCGCAGGAACTCACTCGTTTGGGAGAAGAGTCAAGGCTTATCGCGGAACAGGAAGAAGCCAAGCTTTCCTTGGCTTCCGTTGGAGAATCGGTCACTCATTTTCGGGAGCAAGTCCGAGAAATTGAACATCAGATGGCTCAAGCGTTGACCTCGATTGAAGTCGAACGAAATCGTCTTGAACAGTTCGAACAACAACATAACCAGGCTATGCATGAGCGCGTCCGTCTAATGGAAGAAACTCAGCAGGCGAAAAACCTGATTGAAGAAGTTCAGGAGCGTCAAGGGGGCATTCGGTCGGAAATGGAGAATGTGAACGAGTCCCTGGCCGGCTTTGAGCAGCAAGCTGAGGATTGTGGGACCCGTCGGTCTACAACAATGGAAGAAATTGATCGGCTGCGTCAGACCCTGTTGGATCTCACGTTGGAAAAGACCAACCGTGAAAACCGGCTCAAAAGTATTGCCGAAACACGGCAGGCTTTGGCCAAACGTTTGGAACGATTGAGTCTTGAGCAAGAGGAGGCTCAGGCCCAACATGACCGTCTATCCACAGAAGCAGAGGATTTCCTGAGACGCGGTGCGGCTGTACAAGAGAACCTTGAACAAATACGAGAGAAACGTGGGAAGGCGGAGGAAGCCCAAGCCATTGAGCAACATCAATTTCGCGAAATTGAGTCTCGGTTGGTAGATAATCAGAAACAGTTAGCCGGAACCGAATCGGAGCTTCGTGCCCTTGAAGCGATCATTCATGAAGAATTGGGCTATGGTCCGGCTGGAGAAATTGAAGAAGCCTCCGCTCGGGGAGCCTGTCGGGAAATAAAGGAAGCCTTCGCTGAACGATTGGAAGTTTCCGAAGAAGTTGAAAGAGCCATTGAAGCCGCTTTGGGGGATCGGATCAAATCTTGGGTCGTGGACCATCCTCGCGACGCCATTCAAGCGATATCGACGTTTAAAGAACAGGGCCTGGGGCGGGGTACCTTTTTACCTTTGCAGCTCCCCGGGTTCCGGGAGGAATCCGCAAAGGCCGAATGGCCGGAGGTTCAAGAAGAGACAGGCATGCGGGGGCCTGCCCTGAGATTTGTTGAGGTACCTGCAGAACTTAAGGTCGCGACGACCTCATTCTTGCGCCACGTGTTCATTGTCGAAAATATCGATGCTGCCCTGAAGACGATGGAACGTCATGAATGGTTTCAGGGACGAGGCCCGACATTGGTCACGCTCGAGGGAGAGATCGTCTATTCGAATGGAGTCATCACCGGAGGTTCAACCGGTGATACGGTTGGAATATTGCGTCGGCGTCGTGAGATTGTTCGTTTAAAAGGACAAACCGAGGAATTCACTCACATTATTGAAGAAGATCAACGCAAACGGGATACTTATTCCACGAACTTGCAAGAGTTACAAATGCAAATTCAGGAATTGAATGTCTCCGTCCAAGAGATGGAGGCCCAGTTGGTTGACCTGAAAAAAGAGGAGGGAATGCGGAAACAGGCTCTTCCCGAATTGTCCCGGCGGATGGAAACCATCCGAATGGAACAGGCGTCTGAGGAAGGTGAGGAAGCTCGGCTCCTAGAAGAAACAACGGGGATAGGGGATCGACTGACGACTTTGGAGGCTGAGTGTGTCGAACAAAATCGCCTCTTGCACACCACCACTGAAAATCTTGGACAAATCGATTTCGACATCAAGGAGCTAAATGCGCAAATCACAGAAGCGCGAATGACCCTCAATACTTTACAGACCCGGCAGACCCATGAAGAGGGGAATCTGAATCGATTGAAGGAAGAAGGAGACTCCAGAAGTATTCGGCTCCAAGAGCTTGATCAAAAACTTGAGGAACTTTCCGTTCAGACTCGAAAAAGTCAGGACGAACGTCTCCGAAACGAAACCTTATTCAAGGAGTTGGAAAAAAGAAAGGAATCGGAGGAGACTGAACTGAGAAACGGGGAAGATCAATACCACGAAGTATTGGAAAAAACCAAAGTTCTCGATCGTCAATTATCGGAAGCGCGGGAAGCTCTTGCGAATAGCCTAAAGGCTCGAGGGGCCATTGACGTACGCTTAGCCGAAGTTCGAACGAATTTGACCAATGTCGAATCGACTCTCACCGGCACCTATGAGGTCGCATTAGATTCGTTAATGGAAAATGGACCTCTGGGGCCTGGCACCGAGGGTGCCGACGATCAGGATCAAAAACAGTCTCCTGGCAACCCTGAAGATTGGCGGGACCAGTTACAAACCCTGCGGAAAAAGTTGGAGCGCATGGGGCCCATTAATTTGGCCGCCATTGAGGAACATCAAGAACTTGAGGAACGGTATCAATTTCTCGTAAACCAAGAAGATGACCTGACGACATCGATCCAGTCCTTACAGGACATTATACAACGACTCAATCAGACGACTCGTCAATTATTCTCGGAAACCTTTCAGGCGCTACAAGAAAAATTCAATGAAATCTTTACCGTGTTATTTGCCGGCGGGCGAGCGGAATTGATCTTGGTGGAGCCGGAAGAGAGTGAGGAAGATTCTGGGAAATTCAAATCAGAACCCGGCGTGGAAATCGTTGCCCAGCCACCAGGCAAGCGGCTGAAAAATTTGGCCATGCTCTCCGGCGGTGAGAAAACGCTCACTGTTCTCGCTCTTCTGTTTTCTAGCTTTTTGATTAAACCTTCCCCATTTTGTGTATTGGATGAGGTTGATGCCCCCTTGGATGAGGCCAATGTGGCTCGCTTCAGCCAATTTCTGACTCAAATGGCCGAAAGATCGCAATTTATCATCATCACCCATAATAAACGGACCATGGAAGTGGCTGATTCGCTCTTTGGGGTGACGATGGAGGAACCGGGTGTTTCCAAAATGGTCTCAGTCAGAATCAACGAAATGGAAAGTGTCTCGACCTGAGATCCCAACTTTTTAATCTCAGATCTCAAGTCGGGACAATCTCAAATCTCAAATCTCATATCTCATAGCTCAAATATTTAGATCCTCAAATTTTCAGATTTTCAGAGATTTAAAATCGTAAATTTAAGATCTGAAATTAAATTTTTCAGGTTTGAGATCTGAGGTTTGAAATATGAGATTCACATCCCTTGCCCAGGACTACCCTCTTTGTTATTCTTGCCTGAAAGCGTTGAAAAATATTTAAATTTCATTATTTTGATTTTTAAATCTGAGATCTGAGATTTGAGATCTGAAATCGATTAAAAAGGAGTATTCTATATGGGAGAAGTTGATGCGGGACCAGCGATACCGGCAAAGCCGATGCCGGATTTAACGTCTTTGGAGGTTGACCCAAATCAGGGAGAGCGATTGTTTAAAGCGGCCTTTGTCCATTCCAAGCAGGGCACCACGTACCGGCTTGTTTCAAAAACGTTATCTGATGGAAAACTGGACCTTGTCCACTATGTCTGCGATCTCGATTCAGATGGCACGCAATTCGGGAAGCGCCGAATACGTCGAATCCATTCACAACCCAATGATCGTTTTGATCAGGAAATTGAAACGATTAAAAAGGAAATCGGGGATAATGGAGAGGAGGTCCAGGGAGTTTGGACCCATGATTTGTCGACATTTTCCGATGTCGCTGAACAGAGCTCAAGTTTGGAAGCCTGGACCCTTCAAGCTGCCAAAGAAATAAATCCTTCCTGAGTTCACTGTCCCCCTGTTCACAGGGAATCATCTCTTTGCCATCGTAGCGGGTAGACATTTGTCTCTTTATACTCGAATTATGTCCCTATCTGGCGATTCGTCTGGGTATGGGGTGATTTCAACCACTAAATATCCATATGCCTCCCGGAGGGAACGCTCAACGTGATCGGGAGATGGCCCTTTTGCTGAAAGAAATCCTAAATACCGGGTTCCCTCAGGGAGGGGAACCAAAAGTTCACCAGGCCGGGCTGTCACTTCAAGGAGGGTGATGCCGGATGTGTTTCGAGCTTCCGCTTGGCCATGAAGGGCTTGAAAATACCCCCGTTTCTTGATCGGCAGCATCATGACCCCCGCCGCCTGCTTCTCGCGTTCAAAGGTTGGTATTTCAAGCCGTAACGTATGGCGAAGAATAAGTTCTTCCAACGTCATCCCCGATCCGAATTGTAATATCTGTGAACATTGCCCTCCAATTGAACGACCTGCAATTTCGATGACCCAAACACCCGAGGTATTGATTCGCAACTCTCCATGTACCGGTCCTTCTGTTAGTCCCATCGCCTGTGCGGCCCCCTGTAAGGTGTCGGTAATTTGATTCTGAATCTCAGAGGGCAGTCGTGAAGGGGTGACGTAAATCGTCTCTTCGAAAAATGGGCCATCCAGTGGATCCGGCTTATCAAATAATGCCAACACTTGAAGGATGCCCTTTGTCAAAATCCCTTCCACAGCGACTTCAGTTCCGGGAACAAAGTCTTCCACAAGCAGGGTTTGACCGGCCTTTTCTTTTTGAGTGAGCCCGAGTTGGATCAGCAAGGATTTGACTCTGGTAAAAGCTTGGCAAAAACTTTCGGGGTTGTCCGCTCGGATCACGCCACAACTTGCAGAGAGTATTAAGGGCTTGACAACACACGGGTAGGGGATGTGGTTGGCGAATTGTGTAGGATCCCTGGTAATGGAATAGGCCACGAAATGTGGAATGCGAATTTTGGCGGTCTGAAGGAGCGTTCGCATTTCCAGTTTATTGCGGGCGGCTGAAGCCGCTGTTGGTGAATGATGAGGGAGTCCGAAAACAAAAGCCAGGGAGGCTGCCAGGAATGTCGTGGTATCTTCCACCCCAATAATTCCATCCAGAGGGTGGGCCTTCATGAGGCGTTCAACACGATCTTGGGAGGCCTTGATGTTTTGGAAATCCAGAAGCAATAAGCCATTCGATGGAACATTTTTCCACCGAGTGGCTTGTTCACATCCAATAGTGACCGAAATATTGAGTCTGCGAGCGGCTTCGAGGAAGGCCTCAGCACGGTATGTTGCCGTGGGAAGAAGCAGAAGGATATGAGGCATAGCAAAGATAGTTTCGAGTTTCGGGTTTCAAGTTTCGAGTTAAAAGCCGGACAATTTTAGCTCACGTTAGGAGCCGGTCGAAGGGGATTTGAAGGGGGCCGGAACTTCAAGAGGTTCAAATTGTTGTTGGGTTGGTTCGGCACAACAAAACCAGGGTTCGGTCAATCGGGGAGGTTTGGGGCTTCGGACGGGTTGTCTGGTCGCGGAAGATTTCCTGTGATAGGAAATGCCAGCTGAATCATGGGCGAGTTTTGATAAACGGAAAAACGTCCCTTCAGCAGGCGTTTTCATTTTAGAATCTTCTTCCACTACGGCCATCGCCCTTTCGTATAAATCATCCATTCGCTCATCAGGATGTTTCCAGAGATATTGAAATTTTGACCGGTCAAGGTCCGTGATGAATTGTTGAATGGGATGAGGGTGGGTGGGTGGTGGTGTGAGGAGCGCCGACCCCGGAGGGACTAGGAGGCGTACGGTAAATTGGACAGGGTCGATGGCGTCGACGAGGTCATACTGCTCTACCAGGTCGAACATGTCAAGATAATCCTCGAGAGACGTCCATGGCGTAAAAGCGACAAGGGAGGGACGAAGAGTGATTCCCGTATCGTTGACGATTTGAAGAGCGGTGAACAGGTCCTCTCTCGTATGTCCTTTTTCTAAATGAAGAAGGACGGTGTTACTAAAGGACTCTACCGCCGAAATCACAAATAAACATCCGAGTTCCGCGAACTCGGTAAAGCGGTCACGATGTTTAATGATGTGCTCTATTTTCGTTGTAAAGTCAAAAGTCAGGTGAGGGAAATCTTTATGCATGTTGCGAAGGATATTGAGTGAATGACGGGGACCGTTGAGAAAATCAGCATCTCCGAAGGTGATGTGCGCTGCTCCAAGCCGGACTTGTTGTTGAATATCTTCCAGGACCACCCGTTCGGGTATGACGAAAAACCGTCCTTTATAGACCGGGACAATGGGGCAGTGAAGACAGGTGTGGAGACATCCTCGACTGGCCTCGACATTTCCAACCAGATGTTGAGAATCTCGATAATCGAGTTTGGCATATGAATCCAGGGAAGGTAATGACGCCCTGAAGGGTATGGTGAATGGTGGTCGCTCCGATTGAGATGACCTGGGGTGTTCGGGTTCAAAAGGGCGCCGTTTCAGAAGGGGGAGCACAAGATTATTCAGTGTGCTGACACCCGGGATCCCCTTTGTCCAGGATTTTGGATCTGGCTGAGTGTCTGATCCTTCATGATGTTCAAATTGTCCAATCCTCTGTTGTTCCATTTGATCGAGAAGCGTCACCAACGGAATTTCAAATTCGCCGCCTATGATAGAATCAGCCACTTGTTCAAGAAGATAGTGAGCATTCAACGAAGCATAAAGGCCGTAGAAACAAATGTGAATCGTAGGCTTGAGACGCTTAAGGGTCTTGGCGACTTCATACCCTAATCTGAGAGCCGTATGCATGGGGACCGAAATACCAATGAATTGGACAGGAGAAAGGTGGATTTTCTCCAGAGGCTCTACCGACAAATCAAGTGACGTGGGAGCATAGCCGGCCTGTTTCAGGAATCCCATCGGTTGGGCAATACCCAGAGGTTGATGGCCAAGCTCGTAGCAGGAAATCAGAAGAATCGATCCGGGATCGCGAAGTGAGGAGAGATTTAACTCTTTCATCTCTTAGTACGAAATACAAAAGCCCAGGCTTGCTCGGAAGAATGGCAAGGCTGGGCTTTTCTGGTCTCTGAGTCGAAATAGATTCGCGAAAGAAGAACTAGTTGCGTACGCCACTCCAGACTTTTTCGGGATCAATTTCTTTGTCAGGATTTAAAGTTCTGGCTTTGTCTAAAAGCGTTTCGGTCGTTTCGGGAACTTCCGGATCAGAAATGCAACAGTCATCGACCGGGCATACCGCCGCACATTGAGGCTCGTCAAAATGCCCGACGCACTCCGTACAGCGTTCGTAGGTGATGACGTAGACCGTGTCACCCTCCCCTTGGCCTTCCCCAACTTTGTGCCCTTGTTCTTCGGCGGCACTTCGGGTTTCAAAGATGGCTTCATTTGGGCATTCCGGCAAACATGCCCCGCAATTAATGCATTCTTCAGTAATAAGCAGCGACATAGATCCTCCTTCCGAACGAGTAGGTCGGAAATACAAGTATTGGCTTATTTTAGATTCAAATCCAAGGACTAAGAGGTCATTCTAACCTCATGATTTTTCACTCGTCAACGGCACAGAAGACCTAAAGACGTAAGCCATTCGGTCCTTTCTCCTCAATACGTAAGGGGACCTTATGATTTCTACTTTCCCATAAGTTACTTAAATGTGATAAGTTCTCCAACCTACGGCTTTCAAGTAGGATATTATCTTACATAACATTTCTCAATACCGTCATTTGGTCCAAACTCACATTCCATAATGGATCGGTCACGAGAAGTCACGGCTTACAGTGCCTTGACGACAGCAGCGGTTGTCTGGGGTGGGTCGATTGTCGCGCAAAAAATTGCGTTAGGCCCCTTCTCTCCGGTTGAGGTATCGGTTTTTCGGGGTTTGGGGGCCCTGATGATCCTCATTCCCCTTTGGTGGTGGCGCGAAAGCGGCCCCGTATTTTCCTTGCGCGACTGGGTAGTGTTTGGGGTCCTGGGGCTGGGGGTATTGGGAAATCACCTGTTAGTCTTATTCGGATTGCAATTCATTGGGGCCGGAGGCGCGGGAATTATCATTGGCGCAAGTCCCGCCATCACAGCATTTTTGTCTTTTCTGATTCTCCGCGATGTGCCGTTTAGCAAAGTCTGGTTTGGATGTATCATGTCTTTTGCCGGCGTGGCATTAGTTTCCTGGACCGGTGTCAAAGAGGGGGCTGGAGAAAATCCCTTAATTGGAGGAACCCTGATTGTCCTGGCATTGATGAGTTGGGCCCTCTATACGATCGGCAGCCGGCGAGTGATGGAACGATTTTCTCCTCTGACGGTGAATTGGACCACGCTGCTGATCTCGATTTTTCTTCAAATTCCCCTTCTCCTGACCAACAATAAAATGATGGTTCATGGAATCCAAACGGTTCCGATGGCCGGCTGGTTGGCGTTAGGATATGTGGTCGTGTTTGCTACCGCCCTAGGACAACAGGCCTGGCTCTATGGGGTAGAGGGGGTGGGGCCGTCCAGAGCCGGCATTTTTGTAAATCTCATTCCCGTTTCGGCGTTGGTCCTGTCTTTTCTGCTGTTGGGCGAGTCGATCGGCGGAAGAGAAATTTTGGGAATAATACTCATCTTAGGGGGTGTGTGGTGGGTGAATCGATAGGGTACAAGAAACGTAATGCGTTTCTTGTAATCTCAAATCTCAAATTTCAGATCTCAAAATTTGAATCTGAGATTTGAGATCTGAAATCTTTAAGCATTAAAATTTGAAATTTGATATTTCCAGGGATTGAATTCTGAGATTTGAGATCTGAGATCTTCTTGAAGGAAAGGAAACTAACGATGGATTCTGAGTCCTCGAAAAGTGGTGAAATGGTGTTGAAGGAACGGATTGAGGAAGTGACTCGGACGAATGAGGATTTTTACAAGGCTTTTGAAAGTTTAGATGTTGCAGCCATGGATCGAATCTGGGCTCATCAAGAATATATCACCTGTATTCATCCGGGTTGGAGTATTCGGGTCGGATGGCCCGCAGTCCGGGATTCCTGGGTTGTGATTTTCAACAATACGTTTTCGATGGAGTTCCAGTTGACCGAACTTCAAGTTCAAGTCGCCGCGGATGTCGCTTGGGTGATTTGCACCGAAAACATTACCAGTCGGGTTGGTGAAACAACCCAAAACAGTCGAGTCGTGGCGACAAACCTATACGAACGGATCGGCGATGACTGGAAAATCATTCATCATCATGGATCGCCTCTGATGGAATGATGGACAGGTCACGTCGAGGCCGGGTCATGGCCAAAGAATCGTACCGGTTCGTCCCCGGCAAGGTGAGAAGGAGTGATGACATAGGTCCCACGCATAGTTTGATCCCAGACTCTTCCCGCCGCATCAGCATTGGCCCCGGTCAGGAGATAGGTCAACCCGCCAATGATGGCCCCCACCCCTGCATAGGCAAGTTTTATACATCCATAGGGTATGGTCGCGACAAAACTGACCGCTCCCACTCCCAATTCTCCTGCGGGACTTTTCTCCTCGGCCCAAGCTATTGGAATTGTGGCGCTATGAAAGGTGATGACAGTGAAAAGGGTGGCTACCAACAAACGAAAAAGAGATGTTTTCCATGAGGTGAGTACATTCATCGTGATGTTCATGTTCTTTCCTTTCTTGATGTGCAGGTCGATTGAATGTCGGGGGAGGGGCCAACGATTGAGTTTTAATCGTAAGGCTCTGAAAGTTGGCCCATTTCTTATCAATTTGGAATGGCTGGTTGTTAGGTGACGAGGGTGACGGTTTGAGCCCACTCATCGACAAGGGGATCTCGCTCTTCCATCGACATGGCGCTATATTTTTTGAACAGCGGCATCCCTCCCTTTTTCTTTCGCCAGATTAAAAAGTCTGAAAAATGCTCTTTGCAGAGAGAGCGTGTGCCGGCAGGGGCATAGACGGGTTGGGTACAACCACCAATTAAACACGTTTGTGGACTCATCCGTAATCTCCGTTTTTCAATGTCTTTGAGGACTTGGTTCCGCCAAGTATGCCGAACTGAGTAGCCGTGACGCAATGGGTAACTTGCGGCGGGGACCTTGTGCAGTGACTGAGGCATCAATACTCAGCATTGCTTGCATT
Source organism: uncultured Nitrospiraceae bacterium (assembly GCA_964525045.1). Classification (GTDB taxonomy): domain Bacteria; phylum Nitrospirota; class Nitrospiria; order Nitrospirales; family UBA8639. Next base: position 24,244 of record CAZGFD010000022.1, read on the forward strand.
CGCATGAGAGAGAGGGGTATCGTAGCAGCCAATTAGCAACAATAGGATTGAATAACAAGGTTTTAACAAAGGAGAAAGATCCGTGTTAACCGCAAAAGAAGTTTTTGAACAAGTTCGCGAGGCAGCCTTGGCGTCAACTGGACCGGATGAACGTGCACTTCAGATTGATTATGCCGCGCTAGAGGGGAAAATCGTCACGGCGCTGGGAGACCGCAAAGTGGCCCAGTTACATATTAATCAATATTTACCCGAAGGCTATGAAGATCAAGGGCATTTTAATCTTTTGGCCTGTACGCAGGGTCAGGTTCTTTTTGATATGGTCATTGGAGATCAATATTTTCGATATGATATTTTTTCCGCTCGTGATTTGGACAAGATTCAGGTCATTGACGGGGTTTGGGACAATAAGGAAAAAAGACAGGAGGAGCCTTTTCTCAGTTTTCGGCTTATGCACGGAGATGAAGCCCATATTCTGCTGGCATTAAATGATGATCAGCGAAAAAGCCTACTCACCATGATCGACGCCGTATCTAAGGGTCGCCATTCTGAATAGCGATCTCGGCAGAAATGCGGCTATTTGCCGCATTTCTGCAGTTCCGGGTTTTTCCCTCACCCTTCTCTCTCCTTCTGTAGCTGCGCCATCTCATGGCGCCTCTTGAGAACTCCTGTCGGTTTGGGGGCAGCATAAGATGCTGCAACTACAAATTGATTTATGATGTTTCCTTATTTCTCCCGAACGTTGGCAGAGGTTTACGAATTTCGGGTGTAGAAAGGAAGGGAATGAACTTTAGCCCGGTGTCGCTCGCCTTGGATATCAATAGTTAACTCGGTATCCGGTTTAGAAAAGTCACGGAGGGGAAACCCGAAAGCCAAGGATTTTTTGAGAAGGGGGGAGAAAGCTGAACTCGATACCCAGCCGACCTCACGATCTCCGCTATAGATTTTTGCCCCATGGTCCGGCAGGGGGTTCCCCTCGGATTCCAGAACAAGGCCCACCAGACGACGTTTGACCGCACCATACGTATCCATTCGGGCAACGACTTCCTGCCCTGGGTAGCAGCCCTTGCTGAGGCTGAATGCCTTTCCTTCGAGGTTGGCTTCAGGGGGCACAATGACCTCATTAAGATCAGGACCTAAATTGGGAATGCCTGCTTCAATCCTTAAGGAATTGAATGCCAATCGCCCAACCGGCTGGAGCTCTAAGGGTTTTCCCACGGACCAAATTTGGTTCCAGACTGAGACGAGTCCTTCGACCGGCACGTACAGCTCAATATCCATCTCTCCCGTTTCCTCAGTTCTGGCCATCAGAACCTGATGTCCCTGAAATTTTATGGATTGGATTTCCAGAGGGTTGACTTCCAATTTATCAATTCCAAATGCCTTCTCCATCAACTGGGAAGCGCCGGGGCCGGAAATCAAGAGAATGCCCCAGCGATCCAGGCAATTTTCCATCTTCGCCTTTGTCCCGTAGAGAAGAAATTTACGAAACTGTTGATAGGTGTTGTCGTTAACTTCTCCTACATCCTCAATAAATAACGAATCCTCCAACGAAAAAACTCGGAAATAGGCCAACATCTTTCCCTTGTGGTCCATGAATGTGGAGTACAACCCCTGTCCAGGATGGAGTGTGAGAATGTCGTTGCTGATAATGCTCTGCAACCATGTGACTCGATCTTCGCCAGTGACAAAAATTTTTCCTCTTGATGACAAGTCTGAAATCCCGATCCCGTTGCGAACCGCCAGATGCTCTTGAAGGTGGTCACCATAGTGTTCAGGAGTCTCCCAATCTCCCACGTTTTGAAAATGGGCCCCAAGTGTTAGGTGTTGGCTATGAAGAGGAAATTGTTTCATCAGGGGTTAGAGTCTTGGCCAATGAGCTCTTCAACGAGGGCTAATGTTCGTGAGGAGAATTCGTTTCGGGAAACGATTTTATTAATCCCGAGGTCTTTGGCCTGACGCCAGGTCTCGACCTCTTCATGATTGGCAAACGCCAAAACTGGAATGTGTTTGTAGGTCTCATGGCTCTTGAGTGTGTGAAGCACCGCTGGAGTATTCAATTGGTCGTCATTCATATTGAGGATAACCGCTAATGGCTGGAGAGAAGAAACTTTTTCCATAATGTCCTCCTGTTTCCGAAGCCGTTCGAGGGTATATCCTTGAGGGCGGAACGCGTCTCGGATTTTAGTATAGAAAAAGACATCACTCACACCAATCAAAAGAGGTTTTTCTGTATTCATGATTGTAAGTTTGGTTAATTCAATAAAGTGAGAAGACGCATCATGGCCTTTTTGGCCTGGGTATATTCTGGATTGAGTGTCACGGCCTGTTTGTAGGATTCGATGGCGTCGTCCCACTGGCCCTTCCGCTCATACACTCTTCCCAAATTCATATGGGGAAAAGCCGGACTTTCATAGCGCTTGGCTTCCATGGCTTTTTCAAACCAGGGGATGGCTTCGTCGAGTTGGTTGAGCTCAATGAGATAGGCCCCAATATCGTTATACGGATTCCCAAAGTCAGGATCCAACGTGATGGCGCGTTGGCATTCATCTATGGCTTCATTGAGTTGGCCCATGAAACTGTAGGTCCAGCCGAGAAAGGTATAGGCTTCGGCTGTGGGGAACGTTTCCAGGGAATGTTTGTAGAGTTGGACCGCTTCTTCCAACCTTCCCTTCATCTGGGCCTCATATGCCTGCTGGAACAAATTCCAAGCCACAATTTTATCTTCCTCTCCGCCATCACCCTGTTGGAGGAAGTCCTGCAAATCCATTCATTCACTCCTTATAATCTGTTTCTCAATCGGATACCTAAATTCATTCAGCTTTCAGTTTCTGGCGAACGAGTTCTGCGGCCCGTTTCCCTGATAGCAGCATCGACCCAAATGCTGGCCCCATCCGGGGGCTTCCATCGACTGCAGCCACAGCCAGTCCGGTTACGAAACAGTTAGGGTACACTTCTCGGGTATTTTCGACAACCAAGGCTTCAGAACGAGCCACCCACATTGCGCCGTTGCCCGGAACTTGTTGTTGATACAAATTTCGGCGATGAAGGAGATCGACAATCACCGCATCGTGACCGGTCGCATCGACGACGACTCGGCTTTCCAAGGCAATCGGATCGACATGGATAATGTCATGGCCAGCCATTTCGGCCGTGGTGTTATTCACCACCACACCTTCCAATTGTCCCTGCTCTCTTACGATCAGATCCAGAACTTTCGTCAAATTCAAGACTTTGGCTCCGGCTTCATAGGCCGCAGCGATTAAACGGGCAGTGGCATGGGGAGGGTCGACCATGGTCATGCCGGCACAATCTTTTATGGGTTTGTAAGGAATCCCCAGTTCTTCAAGCAAGAGATTGGCCGGCTCACAAATGGTGGCTTTGTTCATTAAGTACCCCCCGGACCAAAACCCACCTCCAAGAGCCAGACTTTGCTCGATTAACAGGGTTCGAAATCCATCAAGAGCAAGGTTTCGGGCGCAGAGTAATCCGGAAGGACCGGCACCCACGATAATCACGTCACTTTCTATTAGTTGGTCAAACTCTTTATAGAACTCCCGTGCAATATGCCGGGTGACATCACGTTCACGCAGCGGGGCTACTGTAGGCTTATTCATATATAGGCTCCTGCTTATATAATTGAGGGTTCAGCCTTTACAACCGTGAAGAGATTGAAAATAGCGTTACAAGTAAATCTCACTGCCTCCCTTGCGAAATTCTTCTGATTTTTCCTTTAACCCAACTTCAAGAGCCTGTTCTTCATCAAGCTGTTTTTTAGAGGCGTAGTCCCGGACATCCTGGGTAATTTTCATGCTACAAAAATGCGGACCGCACATAGAGCAAAAATGTGCCACTTTGGCTGCCTGAGCCGGAAGGGTCGCATCGTGGTACATTTTGGCTGTTTCGGGATCAAGAGACAAGTTAAACTGATCTTCCCATCGAAACTCAAAGCGGGCTTTTGATAAGGCGTTATCCCGAGACTGGGCTCCAGGGTGGCCTTTGGCCAGATCAGCGGCATGGGCAGCAATTTTATAAGCGATCACACCGGCTTTCACATCATCCTTGTTGGGTAGGCCCAGGTGTTCTTTGGGAGTGACATAACAGAGCATGGCACATCCGTACCAGCCAATCATGGCCGCGCCGATTCCTGAGGTAATGTGATCATAGCCGGGAGCAATATCCGTCGTGAGAGGTCCTAAGGTATAGAAAGGCGCTTCATGACAAGCACTCAATTGCTTGTCCATATTGATCTTTATCATTTGCATGGGCACGTGGCCGGGTCCTTCGATCATGGTCTGAACATCATGGTCCCAGGCCACTCGAGTCAGTTCACCAAGTGTTTCTAGTTCTCCGAACTGAGCCGCGTCATTGGCGTCGGCCAGGGAGCCGGGACGCAACCCATCACCAAGGCTGAACGACACGTCATAGGCTTTCATGATTTCGCAAATTTCAGCGAAATGGGTATAGGCGAAATTCTCTTGGTGGTGAGCCAGACACCATTTCGCGTGAATCGATCCTCCTCGCGAAACAATCCCGGTCAGGCGGTTGGCTGTGAGCGGAATGTAGGCTAATCGAACGCCTGCATGAATAGTAAAATAATCGACCCCTTGTTCAGCTTGTTCAATAAGAGTATCTCGATAGATATCCCAGGTCAGATCCTCCGGTTTGCCCCCGACCTTTTCAAGTGCCTGATAGATTGGGACAGTTCCAATGGGGACCGGAGAGTTGCGGATGATCCACTCTCGCGTTTCATGAATATTTTTTCCGGTCGAGAGATCCATGACCGTATCGGATCCCCATCGAATGGCCCAGATCATTTTTTCCACTTCTTCTTCAATCGTTGAGGTCACGGATGAATTACCTATATTGGCATTGATTTTGACCAAAAAATTTCTGCCGATAATCATGGGCTCAATTTCTGGGTGGTTAATATTAGCGGGAATAATGGCTCGCCCCTTGGCAACCTCATCACGGACGAATTCGGGAGTGATTCGGGCGGGAATCTGAGCGCCCCAGGCCTGGCCGGGATGTTGGGAGATGCCCCCCGACGGACCGTTCGATGGTGATTGATGGTCTTTTCCTTCACGGCGTTGATTCTCCCGAATGGCAATGAATTCCATTTCCGGGGTGACGATCCCTTTCCGTGCATAGTGTAATTGGGTGACATTCCTTCCCGGCTTCGCCCTGAACGGGTTTCGTTGTAAGGCAAAGCGAATTGATTGAAGACCAGGATCACTGGCCCGCTGTCTTCCATAAATGGAAGAGATTTCTGGAAGCTCCTCGACGTCCTGACGATCAAGGATCCATTGGCGACGTAAGGGGGTCAGCCCTCTCCGGACATCAATCGACACCTCTGGGTCGGTATAGGGCCCGGAGGGATCGTAGACGAAAACCGGAGGATTGGGGGTATCGGGCGTACCCGGAGAACCCATTGTCGGAGTGAGACTGATTTCACGCATCGGGACCTGAATGTCGGAGGTGCTACCTCGAAGATACACTTTCCGGGAGGCCGGGAAGGGAGTCGTGGTCAGAGTCGACTGTGGAATGACTTGATTGGTCGAAGTGATAGAACTTCCATTATTCGTATGAGTATCTTCTTGTTTGGTCTCAGGATTCATCGTAGCGGTTTCCTTTCTAAAGGAAAGATTTTGATTGAGGACTGAGCATCGTTATAAAGTGAACCCTTCTTGATTTCGCTAAGGCTGGGGAAATAAAAAAGGGCCGCACCTGTATTCGGGCGCGGCCCTATGATGATGCGTTTTAATCATTGCCGCTTCCCTACGCTGGCATTATCCAGGTCAGGTGTTGAGGGTTGTCCAAGGAAGGTGGACTCTCAGCCTGAAGCTCCCCTAGCTCTACACAAGTGATGCTACACCTCGCTAATTTCCGTTGTCAAATCCTGTAGCCGCAGCATCTCATGCTGCTCCCCCATCGACCCCCGTCGTGAGAAACCAGGCAGAGGCGCCATGAGATGGCGCAGCTACAGCCAAGATCATGCGATTCCGATAAATCAATATGCCGCTGCTCTGAAACGTTACCATTCAACAGAAAACCCTCTAGAAATGAATCACCTTTTCTAAGCATCGGAAAAATATTCGGTTAACTCATTATGATTACCATTCAAATGGGTTTTACTTTGTCACAATATGTACCAATAAACGTCAACCGCGATTTGCCAGCGAAGCGACAAAAACTCTTATAAAGTCGAAAGCTTATCAAATCCCACGGTTTTACCCTGGAATTGAGGTGGATCAGGTTGTTGTAATGGACAATCACCTTCACCTCATCCTGGAATTTAATTCATCGAGGAAATCTCTCGGTCAGGTGATACAAGTATTGAAATCTTGGATTACGCGAGAACTTAAGGAACCGAAAACGGTTTGGCAGTCCAATTACTATGAACATGTGATACGAAACGAGCGAACTTTACAGAAAATTCGGAAGTATATTGCAGATAACCCCCTGGCAGAACAAATCAAAAGTGAACAGTTTTACGAATAAAACCAACCCCGACAATTTTGAAAAAACCACCCAATGTTTGTGGCGGCAGCATCTCATGCTGGTTCTTGAAGGACATCATGATAATTGTCCCCGCCAGAGGCGCCCTGAGGTGGCGCAACTACCGAAGTACGACCCCCTGTAGTGGCAGCATCTCATGCTGCTTCTTGA
>CAZGFD010000022.1:31009-57359 GCA_964525045.1 uncultured Nitrospiraceae bacterium
CGCAACTACCGAAGTACGACCCCCTGTAGTGGCAGCATCTCATGCTGCTTCTTGAAGGACATCGTGATAATTGTCCCCGCCAGAGGCGCTCTGAGGTGGCGCAATTACCGAAGTACGACCCCCTGTAGTGGCAGCATCTCATGCTGCTTCTTGAAGGACATCGTGATAATTGTCCCCGCCAGAGGCGCTCTGAGGTGGCGCAATTACCGAAGTACGACCCCCTGTAGTGGCAGCATCTCATGCTGGTTCTTGAAGGACATCATGATAATTGTCCCTGCAGAGGCGCCATAAGACGGCGCGACTACAAAGGCAAGATGATGCTGTTGTGGCAGAATTAAGACGCTGCGGCTACAATAAACAATAAAATCACAGACCAAGGTGGGTCCTGGAAAAATGGACTTTTGCAGAAGGGGTCCATTTGGTAAAATCCCAAGATTTACCCCTTTGAGTATATGGTACACTTAAACACGGAAACCCGAGCCGGGCAAAAGTACAAACTGACACATAAGAGGTGAACTGGTGAATTCTTTATATACCGTTGAGTTACCAATTGCAGATTACCAAACTCTTTCGAATGACGAGCTCTACGAGCGCACGGTGTCGGCCAAAAAGAGGTTAGGTGATGAGGTGTTGGTTCTTGGCCATAATTATCAGCGTGATGAGGTCATCGTCCATGCGGACTTACGAGGGGACTCCCTCCTATTAGCCAAACAGTCTGCTGAACGATCGGAATATCCGAATATCGTCTTCTGTGGAGTCCATTTTATGGCCGAGACGGCGGACATTCTGAGTCGGTCCCAGCAGACCGTGATTTTGCCTGATCTGGCCGCCGGGTGCTCGATGGCTGATATGGCTGCGATTGAACAGGTCGATGAATGTTGGGATGCGTTGGGGAGAATCCTACCGGTGGATGAGGTCGTCACCCCGGCGGTTTATGTGAACTCTGCTGCAGACCTCAAAGCCTTTTGTGGCGAACATGGCGGGATTACCTGTACGTCCTCGAATGCGTTGGCCATCATGAAGTGGGCCTGGACCCGGCGGGAAAAAATTCTCTTCTTCCCGGATGAGCATCTTGGCCGAAATACAGCGAATAAAATGGGATTGCCACGTGAACACATGATTGTGTGGGATCCCTACCTCCCGAATGGTGGGAATTCCATCGAGGCCATTCATAAAGCCCGGCTGATACTCTGGAAAGGGCATTGCAGTGTGCATCAAATGTTTCAGCCTGCCCACGTCGCCAATTTTAGAAAGCAATACCCGGGAGTTCAGGTCATTGTCCATCCGGAATGCCATGAAGATGTCGTCAATCAGGCAGACCTGGTTGGGTCGACCGAGTTTATTATCCGGACGGTGAGTCAAGCTCCGGCTGGCACCATGTGGGCGGTGGGAACAGAATTAAATCTCGTCAATCGTCTCAAGCAGGAACAATTTGACAAACAGGTGTTTTTCCTTTCTCCTACAGTGTGCCGCTGCGCCACCATGTACCGCATCGATGCCGCTCACCTCTGCTGGGCGATGGAAAATCTTGCGCAAGGCCAAGTGGTGAATCATATTGTGGTGCCGGAGGATGAAAAGATCATGGCCAAACTGGCTTTGGATCGCATGATGGCTCTCAGCTAATAAGTCTTCATCAGCAGCCTTTGGAAATGTGTTTTTGCCATTAGCCCGATAGACAACCCGACTATCCCCTCCTCCCTGGTTTTGTGTACACCCCCTATTCAACACCTTTGGTTTGACGGGTTATCAAGCGACCGCTAGAATGCTGAAAAAATCTTAATTTTAAACGTTTTTTTGAGTCATGGATTACAAAAACACACTGAATCTCCCTAAAACCGATTTCCCCATGAAGGCCAATCTCCCCCAGCGGGAACCCGAGTTGTTGGCCTGGTGGGAACAGGAACAGTTGTATGAAAAGATTCAGCGATCACGTGACGGAAAACCCTTGTTTATTCTTCATGATGGCCCACCCTATGCGAATGGGCATATCCATATCGGGCATGCGCTCAACAAGATCCTCAAAGACATCATTGTCAAATCCAAAACCATGGAAGGATTCCAAGCTCCGTATGTTCCAGGGTGGGATTGTCATGGACTGCCCATTGAACACCAGGTGACGAAACAACTTGGAGAGAAGAAAAAGGGCTTAAGTGCGGTGGAACTCAGGCACCTTTGCCGGGATTACGCATTAAAATTTTTCAAGATTCAACGTGAGGAATTTCAACGACTGGGAGTGTTGGGGGATTGGGAACAGCCTTATCTCACCCTGGATAAGGAGTACGAGGCCACCATTATTCGAGAATTCGGGAAGTTTGTGGAAAAAGGTGGAGTCTATAAGGGCTTGAAACCGGTCTTGTGGTGTACCGTGGATCAAACGGCTTTGGCCGAAGCGGAGGTGGAATACCAGGATCATACTTCACCTTCCATTTATGTCAGGTTTCCTTTGGAACATACACCCAAGCAATTGGCCAGTTCTGCCGTGTTTGGAATTCCCGAACTTGCTGGCGTCAGTCGCGTGTCTATCCTGATTTGGACGACTACCCCGTGGACCTTACCGGCCAACCAGGCCATTGCCATTCACCCGGACATCGATTATGCCTTTGTCCGCGTCAGCAATGAGGTCTTCATCATTGCGGAACCGCTCGTTGAAGCGGTGGCCAAGGCCTGTCGGTTTTCAAACTACTCAATCTTTGCCGTAAAAAAAGGACGTGACCAATTTGAAGGGCTGGCGTGTGAGCGCCCTCTTACCAAGGGGATCTCCCAGATTCTTCTTGGCGATTTTGTCACATTGGAGCAGGGAACCGGTTGCGTGCACATTGCGCCGGGTCATGGAATGGAAGATTACCACCTTGCGCTGACATACAACCAGGGTCCTGGCGTAAGCCTTTTGTCAAATCCTCTCGAGGTTTTGGTTCCCGTGGACGATGCCGGACGGTTCAAAGCGGAAGTGGAAGACTTTGCCGGGCAACATGTGCTGAAAGCCAATCCGGGAATTGTGAAGAAGTTACAGGATCGCGAGGTCCTGCTTGGCGAGAGTTCGATTGATCATACCTATCCTCACTGTTGGCGATGTAAGAATCCCGTCATCTTCCGGGCGACGCAACAATGGTTTGTGTCGATGGAGAAAGGGGATTTACGAAATAAAGCCTTGAATGAAATTGACAAGGTACAATGGATCCCGGAGAGAGGTCGGGACCGGATTCACGGAATGATTCTGAACCGTCCCGACTGGTGCCTCTCCCGGCAGCGTTCTTGGGGAACCCCCATTCCAGGGTTTACCTGTTCGAAATGCGAAGGGCCATTAATTGAGCCGAAGGTCATCGCCTCAATTGTCGATCTTATTTCGGAACATGGAGCGGATATCTGGTTTGAAAAGTCTGTGGAAGAGCTTTTGCCCAAAGGGACACAATGTTCCTGTGGAAGTCATTCGTTTAAGAAGGAACAAGATATTCTTGATGTCTGGTTTGAATCAGGGGTCAGCCACGCTGCGGTCGTCAAGGTCAAATGGCCACGTCATCCGAAAGCGGACTTGTATCTGGAAGGATCGGATCAACACCGGGGATGGTTTCACAGCGCTCTGCTCGCATCCGTGACCACCGATGACCGGGCCCCCTACCACGCGGTGCTCACGCATGGATTTGTTGTGGACGGGGAAGGCAAGAAAATGTCCAAAGCCGTAGGCAATGTAGTGTCGCCGCAGGAGGTGATCAAGCAGTCGGGTGCGGAAATTCTGCGATTATGGGTGGCCTCTCAAGACTATCAGGAAGACTTGAGAATTTCCCAGGACATTCTGAAGCAGATGATCGATGCGTACCGAAAAATCCGCAATACCTGTCGGTTTATGTTGAGCAATATCTATGATTTTGACCCGACCGTCGATCGGGTGCCCTACGAGCAGTTATCCGAGGTGGATCAATGGGCCATGATGAGATTGGGGCATTTCATTACCAATGTCCGGACGGGGTATGAGACCTATGAGTTTCGACAAATCATCCATGAAATAGATTATTTTTGTTCCGTACATATGAGCGCCACCTATTTAGATATCTTAAAGGATCGTCTATACACGTTTCCCAAGAATTCGCCATTGCGCCGGGGGTCGCAGACGGTCCTTCTGGACATTGTGACGGCCCTGGCGAAACTCATGGCCCCCATTCTGAGTTTTACGGCCGAAGAAATTTGGCGATCCCTTACGCCCCATACAGAAGAACGTCCGGAGAGTGTGCATCTGGCGGCTTTCCCTCAAAGTGATCCGCGTTGGGTAAAGGCAGAACTTCAGGAAACTTGGGATTATTTACTTGCCGTTCGAGGAGTCATCCAGGGGGCCTTGGAAAAACAACGGCGCGACAAGGTGATCGGATCTTCGTTGGAAGCCAAGGTCACCCTTTTTGCGGATTCCCCTCAATATGACTTTCTCAAACGTTATGAGGATGATTTGCCAATGCTGTTGATTGTTTCTCAGGCAGAAGTGAAAAAGCCTAAGGTCGGGTCAACAGGGAAAGTGGAAGTGCATGATGAAGCCCTGGGCTTCCGTGTGGAGGTGGGCAAAGCCGAGGGTGAAAAATGTGAAAGGTGTTGGAATTTTCGATCGGCGGTTGGCGCCGATTCCCAACATCCCACCCTCTGCGACCGGTGTGTTGAGGCTGTTCGATGACCGTTGTACCTCGGCGTTTTACGATTCTTACCCTTGTGACCGCCACGATTGTGGCGCTCGATCAGGTGACCAAGTCGTATATTGCGAACATGATGTATCTGCACCAGTCCATCCCAATCATTCCGGGATATTTTAACCTCACCTACATCCGAAACCCCGGTGCGGCGTTCGGGATTTTAGCCTCCAGCAGCAGTGGGTTTCGTATGATCTTTTTTGTCAGCACGTCGCTTTTTGCTCTGGGGTTATTGGCTATGATTTTTTTTCGACTGCAGCATGACGATTGGTGGGGACAATTGACCATTTCCAGTATCTTCGGCGGAGCGATTGGCAATCTCATCGACCGATTGCAATATGGAGAAGTGATTGACTTTCTCGACTTCTACATCAACGGGTATCATTGGCCGGCCTTCAACGTTGCGGATACGGCCATCTGCCTTGGGGTCATCTCGCTCTTTATCCTCTTTGCCTTTGAAAAGCGGCGAGCCAAACCGGATTTGGAGGAAAATGCCAAGGTGGCCGATCCGCTCCGGGCCCCGTGATCCAACCTTTTGCATTCTTAATTTAGAAGTTATTTTCCCTCTCACTGGTAGGGAGAGGGCAGGGTGAGGGTTGAGGCCGACGACAAGGGACGAGTCAAATTGTGCGCTAACAGGTGCCGATAATCCCTCGCCTACCATTCCCATTCACTTTTTTGAAGTCTCAGCCTCCGAAACACGCCCGATCATCTTACAGTAGGTACAGACCTCCACTGCAGTGGGTTGTCCACATGTTGTGCAGGGGTGAAGCCTTCCCCGGTCAGCTTCACTCATCGATTGAGAAGTGGATCGAGCTTTTTCTTCCCGGTCGAGAAATCCCCAGTAGAAGGCTTGTTTGGTGCCAGGGGACTCAGATTCCAGCCGATTGAGAGCGTCTTTATAGGCCAGCATTTTTGCCCCCTTAGCCATGGGGCATTCTTCGACCACATAATCAATACGGTTCAAGACGGCATAGGCTGCAATCTCTCGCTCCGTCAGGCGATACAGAGGTTTGACTTTTTTGGCGAACCCCTCGACGGAGGCTGGGAGGGATGGCCCTTGTTTCTGCAAGTATTCCTCCTGCCACCGCAGCACATTACCAAGAAGCCGGGCGGCCTCGTCATCGAGGTTATGACCGGTGGCCATCACATCATAGTCCTGCTCTACCGCCACCCGGTTAAACTGGTACCGTTTAATCGTTCCACAAGCGGAACAGGTCGGGCGATGAACTAATGTGGCCAATTCACGAATGCCGGCTCCTTCCTGTTCTTTTACATGATGGATAAGGAGTTTGGCCCCACAGGGTATGGCCACCTCATTGGCAAACCGCTCAACTTTCTCCCTGGACAGAGCGGAATATCCTTCGATGCCAAGGTCGACATAGAGCGCATCAGCGCGATAACCAAGCTTGAGTAATATTTCCCATAAGGCTAGGCTGTCCTTCCCGCCAGAGACGGCGACGAGAATACGATCTTGCGCCGTGAACATTTTTTGATTCTTGATGGCGCGGTGAACTTGATTCCTCACAAATTCCGTCAGGCAAGATTTGCAAAAGGCCGTGTTGTGGCGAGGCATTTTGAGAACCGCCCGCTGGGGGCATTTTCGACATCGCATGGGTTATCCTCCCGAAATGACAGGCCGTATCTCAACCGTATCAGAGTCCTTTAAGACTTCATCGTCAGTCACTAAGTCATCGTTGCGAATCACCAAGTAGGCTTCTGGATTCAGATGAAGTTCTTTCAATAATTGTCGGACAGGTATAGGCCCTGTGACTTCAATATCTTTTGGGGGTTGCCGAAGGTGAATTTTCATGAAGAATCCTATCATACGGAGCCCGCATCATGGTTGGCAATCCGAAAAAGTGGAATAGGAGGGTGCTGTGAGGATGGAGAAGGAAGTAAAAATGGCAGGCGAGGGTGATTCAATCAGTTCGAAAATGGTCAGTCCTTCCCTGACAGGCTAAGGCGTGAAGGGTGAAAAACTATAACGCACGCCATTTCCGGTTATCGGACTCAATGAGTCTCTCAGCTTCAATGGGTCCCCATGTCCCGGCCGGATATTCCGGAAGCCACTTGGTTTTGTATGTGGCCCAACCTTCCAGAATGTCGGTGACCCAGGACCACGATGCCTCAACCGCATCTCGCCGCATAAACAGCGAGGCATCGCCGGCCATCACGTCCAGGAGCAACCGTTCGTAAGCTTCGGGGGATGGGACGTGAAACGCGTCCCCATATTTGAAATCCATATCAACCGGATGGGTTTGGGCTTTGGACCCAGGAGTTTTCGAGATAATCCGGAGCGCCATCCCTTCTTCCGGTTGAATTCGCAACGTGAGAAGATTGGGTGCTTGTGGAGTGTTGGAGGGGGCATTAAACAGAATTTGCGGGATCTCTTTAAACTGCACGGCGATTTCGGAGGAACGTTTGGGCATAGCTTTACCGGTTCGAATGAAAAACGGCACTCCAGCCCAGCGCCAATTCTCGACAAACACTTTGAGCGCCACAAAGGTTTCAGTGGTGGAATCTGCACGGACGCCTTCTTCCCGTCGATAGCCGGGAACCTCTGTGTCCTTGATTCGACCGTGGGCGTATTGCGCCCGTACGGTCATTTGTTCCACATCTTTTCCCCGGATCGGTCGAAGCCCACGCAACACATCCATCCGGGCATTTCTCACGACATCCGAATCCAAGGAATACGGTGGTTCCATGGCAATCAGGCAGAGAAGCTGTAAGATATGGTTTTGCACCATATCACGAAGTGCCCCCGCTTCCTCATAATAGGAAGCCCGGGTCCCTAAAGCGACGGCTTCACTGACGGTGATCTGCACATGGTCAATGTATTTGTGATTCCAGAGTGGCTCGAAGATGGAGTTGGCGAATCGCAGAACCATGATATTTTGCACGGTCTCTTTTCCGAGGTAATGATCAATCCGGTAAATCTGGGATTCATCAAACACCCGTCCGATCGTGCGGTTGATGTTTTTGGCAGATTCCAAATCTCGCCCGATGGGTTTTTCGACAATGACGCGAGAAAAAGGCGAGCTATTATCGACGGGATAGACCAGTCCTGCCCCGGAAAGCCCCTCACACGCCGGGGCAAAGGAGGTGGGTGGAATGGCAAGATAAAAAATGCGATGACCGGGTAAGTTGAAGGTGGTTTCTATTTCCTGAATTTGTTCTTTCATTTTGGAAAAGGTTGAAGGATCGTCAATTTTTCCGCTCATGTAAAATAGGCGCCGTTGAAAATCCTCCCACTTTTCCGGGTTCATGGTTTGTCGGGAAAATTGTTCAATTCCCTCCCGGGCGATTTCCCTGAATTCGTCATGGCTTAAGGGTTTGCGTCCAAGGCCCAGCACAGCAAAATTTGAGGGGAGGAGGCCGTCCAGGAGTAAGTTGTAGACAGCCGGAAGGAGTTTCCGTCTTGTCAAATCTCCTGAGCCTCCAAAAATGACTATGGTGCAGGGTTGCGCGGAGGAAGTTCGTCCGGGTTCACTTTCGGTTGGGAATGTTTGAGATGGGGAATCAGTTAACATGCTTACCTCGAAGGTAAAAGGGCTATCGTCTCACGCTATGTCCGCCGAATGCGTTCCGCAACGCCGCGAGCATTTTTTCTGCAAAGGATTCTTCCTGTCGGGAACGGAATCGGGTAAACAGCGCTGCCGATAAAGTAGGAACGGGCACCCGTTTCTCAAGGGCATCTTTGACCATCCAGCGGCCTTCTCCGGAATCCTCAACCCATCCTTTGAGTCCTTCCAGTCTGGGGTCTTCTTTCAAAGCCCCGACAGCCAGTTCCAGGAGCCAAGATCGGATCACACTCCCATACATCCAGACATCGGCAATCTTTGCGAGGTCAAGATTGTACTCGCTTTTAGACATCAATTCGAAGCCTTCCGCATAGCCTTGCATCATACTATATTCAATGCCGTTATGGACCATTTTGACGTAGTGACCGGACCCAACTCCACCCATATGGGCCCATCCTTTCTCAGGGGCAAGGGTGGTGAAAATTGAAGCCAATCGGTTGACCGGTGCTTCTTCCCCTCCGACCATCAAACAGTATCCGATCTGCAAGCCCCAAACGCCACCACTGGTCCCGGCATCCACATAATAAATTCCCTTTTTTTTCAATTCTGCAGCCCGACGTACATCATCGTGAAATTGAGTGTTCCCTCCATCAACAATAATGTCATCCTTTTCCAAAAGTGTGCCCACTGTTTGCACCGTCTCTTCTGTAGGTGGCCCCGATGGCACCATAACCCATACGGCCCGGGGTTTGGAGAGTTTGGCAACCATGTCTTCTAATGAAGCGGCCCCCACGCATCCCTTCTGTTCCGCCTGTTTGATCAGGTCGGCGGCTCGATCATACACCACGACCCGATGGTCCTGCTGGCGGAGCCGGGTCACCATGTTCATGCCCATTTTGCCTAATCCGACAAACCCAATATCCATAGCGTCCCCTCCTTAGATAAGCCTCTACTGTAAAGTCTGTCTCGGGGTCAGGTCAAACGTTACGAAAAAGAATGGGTAAGTGACCTTCTTCCACTAAATGGGACCAGTCGAAACACGAAAATCTGGTAGGCTGGAGACGGATCGAAAGGGTAAGCCGAAGAAGACAGGGCAGGACTCGGAAGTCCACATTGCGACGGAGCGGCGCCAGGTGGATGCCGGTGGCCTGATTGCCGACATGGAAGCAAGTTTGTGGATTGTCGCTTTGCTTGGATGGCGGATTTGGAACGTTCCTTGCTTGTTCCTTAAAAAACTTGACATTTTTGGCCAGTTCTCTACAATTTAACTTAAGTTATGAAACCTATGTCCTAATAATCAGGAGTAGGTTGAATTTAAGGTTGTAGTATGAACCCAAGAGTACGACATACATTAAAACGCGGATTAGGTTTGGGCCTTATCCTTTTTCTATTTTTGCCGGTAGTGACTGGCGCAAACCCCAGCAAAGTACGTTCCTTAGAAACGGCATCTTCCCTCACCATCCACAACGATAAAATTACCGCCCTCATCGATAGGGAACCTCTATCCGAAGTTCTCGCGCAGCTGGCTCAGCTGTTCAGATTCAAATTACATTTTCAAGAATCGCAGGAAATCGATGTCGTCTCCGCTCAACTACGGGACGCCACACTTGAGGAGGCCCTCCGAAAGCTCCTAATTGGCAAAGATTACGCCATGGTAAAATCGCAATCGTTCCTGAATGATGGTGCCTTGGGCTCCGGTCTGGTGACGCTCTTTGTCCTTTCTGCAGATAGCAGCACGCCATGGCAGAATCATTCCAGTTTGGACCCTGGACTCACTATCGAGCTGAACAAACCTATGGAGCATTCGGATGATAACGCGAATGATGCCGACTCAGAAAAGGTCCAAGCTCTTGCGGAAGATCTTCTTGTGTCCCAGGACCCAAACGAACGAGAAGCCGGGGTAGAGTTACTCGCCGATTTGTATTCACCGGAAACCGGGAACCTCTTGCGTCAGGCCTTGGAACAAGACCCGGATCCTTTTGTGCGTGAAAGGGCAGCCAAGGCGCTTGGAGACATTTGGGATCCGCAGCATTTAGATGCCCTCGCTGATGCCCTCTTTAAAGATCCCGATGTCGATGTCCGCAAGAGTGCCGCTCTGGCGATGGGTGAAATCGGCGCACCGGATGCAATTTCCGCTTTACAGAGAGCCCTTGATGACGGCAACCCGGAAGTCAGGGAAAGCGCCGTCCAAGCTTTGGGAGATTTTGCCGACTCCCAGGCGATCTCCTTGTTGCAGGGGGCTTTGTCCGACCCAAATGATGAGGTTCGGAGGTCCGCAGCTTTTCACCTCGAGTCGCTGAAAGGAGTTGAGAACTAGAAGTCATTGCGAAAAAAAGACATGAATAAAAGAATGAAAAAAGGATTTGTGTTTTTCATCCCGGTTCCCTGCCCCCACCCAGGGGCGTCAACCCCAAATTATTTCACGAGCACCAGGCAGCCGGATCCGGGTGGGGTAGCTGCCGGAGATAACATAAGGAGAAATTTTATGAAAAAAATTCGTCGTTTTTCAGTATCATTTGCTGTGTTATTCGCACTAATGTTCTGTTATGGGACTTCTCTGCAAGCTGCAGCGGTGGAAGAAACCGTCGAACTGAAGGGGCCAGACGTACAGCCGGGCACTTGCATTGGTGGGACAGTCGGAAGAGTAACTATCGAACACAAGGATCTGGATTTAGCCCAGACAATAGTGGGGGAGGTATTGAATAAGGATAAAACTGATAATGACAATATTGTGACGGTGAGATTCAGGAACGGACCGCCCGATACACAAATGACCGTAGCTTGGTTAGGTCTCCCCACTCCCGGTGATTGTTTACCTATTATGGGGGGTAATTTTCTCGGCATTATCACCACCGATGCCAATGGAAGGGCGAGGGCGAGGTTCGTATTGGAGAATCCCTTCCCAGGCAAAGGCGTCAAAATAAGAGCGTGTGTCCACTTAACTGGGCCCACCAATGGTTGCGACGCAGGTGATGAAATTTATACCGGCCTCTTCACAGAGGTCTTTCCCCCTGCCCCCTGAGTATTATGCTGAAACCGCAGAGGCGTCGCCTGGTGAGCCGACTCCAAAAATCGGCAATTTAACAATAAATATAGCCGAAAATTACAAAGTTTTTAGGGCATGTGGTTGGAGGAGGCCTTGCAATCCTGGTAGGGCTGGTGGTCACCAGCCCTACCGAATCTTGCCCAAAAGCTGGAGTGAGAACAGCCCAATATCCTTTGATACCTCCATTTCTCTCCCGCGCCAATCATTCCTCCTGCTAGAGTACCTGAGCATTAATCCCCAGCCTGGAAAAGTGGAAAGTGAAGCGATGAAGTAGCTTTGGTTTGACTTCAGTTTGCACCAGTTTGAAACCAAAATCTAGGGTGCCGATGTCGCTGCATGTTAATAAAATTAAGTGGGTTTTTTGTGCTCGGACTTCGTATTCAAAATTCGACTATTTTTCCTTCCTTACTTTTTGGATCAGTTTTAGAAGGGAAGGCCATCTCTTCTCTTCGCGAAACCACAAACCGTTCGCCATGGCTCGGCTCGCACAGGTAACTCAATTGGCCTCTGCTACGCATTTTCCCATGCCGAGACCGGTGCACGAATGCCCCGTCGGGCAAACCCGAACAGATCGTATTCTATCGCGTTGAACTCCATGAGACGATAGTGTAACGATTTATCCAACAGTTCGAGAAGACATTCATTATGGTCTTTTTCTCGGTTGGGTTCACGTAGCGGCGTGTTTCGACGAAGATAGGCGGCGTGGAATGGCATTCTTTATTGCCGGAGGCGGAATTCAACCAAAAACCTTTTCTCATCGAAGTTCTTTACTATTTCCCACAAACACAAAATTCGCTAGGGCTAATGGGGCTGCATTCAGATCGGGGTCCAACCCTGAGGGGGGTAAGTGCAACTCGCGGCCCCCGGGTGTGCGATGCTGAGGAGTACAACTACGTACCTGCCAGCTGCTCAAACGAGACTTTGCGATCGACAAAAGAGCCGGTTCCCCTGATGGTGGGGGCATGACCCTCCTCTCTAACATCGAAGAGATTGTGCTCCTGGTTAAGATCCTCGCGGATTTGGGCTGCCCCACCAAATCCCCAACCCGGGCCTTGGGGCAGGCCTGCCCGTTCGGTCAGAAGGTCTGATTCTACCGGAGGCCCGAAGTTAGCTACTTCCCTCCGGTTCCCCCCATGAGCCAACACTCCCCCGGCCTTTCACACAACTCCTTTCTGCCTACCGTTCCGATTTCTTCTGATTTCCCCTTGGCGGTGGGTGCATCATAGTCAAGTAGGCCTTTCTCGTAGCCTGAATCCCTCACATGTTGAGATACCTGACTGGGGTAATTGACATACCAAGGCAGATTCGGTAATTTTAATTTTGGGTAAAAATAGCATTGAAACATTCAATTCTACGAACAACAGGCACCCATGGCCACCAGGGGAGAGACAAAAATGAACAGGATGAGCTTCGACTTATATTCTGTCTCGGATTGTCGCGCGCGCATGCTCGCCAGGAATCATTTTTCGTTCTTACATCTGATTGTGCTTTGGATAGCGTTGCTGGTAGTTCCTGGCGTCGTCGGGGCCGCCGATCTGGCCGTCACCGCGGGGCATGTCCTGACACCGTCTGCAACCGCACCGCTTGCGGTGGTCTATGATGTGACCACGAACAAGTATTCGCGCATGAGCTTTACAGCCACTGACGGGATCGAGAGTTTCGAAAAATCCTTCCCGACCTTTGCCAAGGCGCATTCAGTGCCGCTGTTCGGCTTCAAACCCAACCGGACCTACGAAATCACCGTCACGCTTACCGAATTTGCCTCTAGCAATACCTTGGAGCTAGGTACCCTGTTCTTCACGACTGATCCGCTTCCCGCGGACTTTCCCCCGCTCGAGGTGCTTTTGAGCGATCCGGACAAAATGGAGCCAGGCTACACGTTACTCCCGGTGCGCAATCGGAACCCTGGCGGCGGGGGCTACACGATGCTGCTCGACGCTGTGGGAGACGTTGTGTGGTATCGGAGGCTGAATCCTGGTGACCTTCGCCAGCTGCCGAATGGAAACCTCTTTTACAATTTCCAAGGGGGCGCAGTGGAGGCGACCCTGCTGGGCGAGGTCGTACGGGCCTGGCACCCCGCGAACACGGCTTCTACGCCTTTACCGGACAGTATCGAAGTCGACTCGACCGATAATCATCCGGTCCTCTTCCATCACGAAGTGTACCCGACCGAGTTCGGTACGGTCCTGACGCTCGACCGAGTCGACCGGTTGGTTCAGGGGTATCCAACGAGCGATACCGATCCTGAAGCTCCGACCGCCGATACGGTGGTCGTTGACGAACCGCTCGTCGAGTTTGACTTGGAGACAGGCGACATCCTCCACTACTACTCGCTGGTCGATATGCTCGACCCGAGGCGTATCGGCTACAACTCCGTCGCGCCCACCCCGCCCTGTCCGGCGAGGAATCCGGAATGTAAAGCCGATTGGGTGCACGACAACGCGATTATCCATGACTCGAGTGACGACACATATATTGTCTCGCTCCGGCATCAGGACGCTGTGATCAAGGTCCGCCGTGCAACCGGGGAACTTGTCTGGATTCTCGGCAACCACCATGGGTGGAGCCCGGAATTCGAGCCCTACCTCCTGACCCCGGTGGGTAGCCCCTTCGAGTGGCAGTACCATCAGCATGCACCCTTTATCACCCCGGAGGGTACGCTACTCCTCTTCGACAACGGCAACAACAGGGCAATGCCATTCGAGGTCGACCCGGATACGGGCGAACCGGTTGAGCCGATCGCGGATGCGGACAACTACAGTCGAGCGGTCGAATATCTCATTGACACCGAGAATATGACAGTACGACAAGTTTGGGAATCCAAGGGCAATGCAGGTGTCGACATTTACACGAGATTCCAATCTGATGCAGATTGGATGCCGGAGACCGGAAATGTGCTGATCACCTTCGCCGGGATTTCCTACGTGGATCATGTAGCCACTTCCAGCGATGCCGTGCGAATAATCGAAGTCGATCACAATATCCCGGCGACAACTGTGTTCGACCTATCCATCCAGGCACCACCGGAGCCTGAATCGCTCGGATACTCGACGTACCGCAGCGAACGGATCGCTGATTTTTACGCGCACCTTGCGGTGGACCTCGTGGCCGACAAGGCGAGTCCAGTGGGGCTAGATACCGTGGAAACTGTCCGGTTCACCGCCACGGCGTCCCGTGGCTCGGGCACCTATGATTATCGGTTCCTCGTGAGGGACCCCTCCGGCGTGTGGACAGAGGGGCAGGCCTACGGGAACGGGGACACCTTCGAATGGAGGCCTCCCGATGTGGGGGAATGGGGAATCCAAGCTAGGGCTAAAAACGTAGGAAGTTCCGCACTCTACGAGGCGTTGACGGGTCGAATTTTTGAGGTCCAGGCTAACTCGCCTGTGAGTTCGGTGGCGTTGGTGTCTGACAAAGCAAGCCCGGTCCAACTTTCGGCTGTCAGCACAGTAACTTTCACTGCGAGCGCGGTGGGTGGTAGCGGGGACTACGACTATCGATTCCTGGTGCGAGACCCCTCCGGCGTGTGGACAGAGGGGCAGGCCTACGGAAACGGGGACACCTTTGCATGGACGCCACCCGATATCGGCAGCTGGGCGATCCAGGTTCGGGCAAGGAATGTTGGGAGTACTGCGCGGTGGGAGGCCTTAGGTGGCCGGATCATGGAGGTCTTGGTGGACTCGCCTGTGAGCTCAGTCCGCCTGGACTCAGACAAACCTGGGGTCCTGGCGGACCTTTCGACTGTAGGTACGGTTACGTTTACTGCTAGTGCTGACGGTGGCAGCGGCGCCTACGACTATCAGTTCTTGGTCCGGAATCCGGATCGCGAGTGGACCGTGGTGCAAGCCTATGGGAACGGGGACACCTTTAAATGGACCCCGCCCTCAGCAGGGCGATGGGGATTTCAAGTCCGGGCGAGGAACCTCCTCAGTTCAGCGTTATTTGAGGCAAGGGATCAGCGTGTCTGTATTATCCGTGATCGATAATGCTCGAGTCGCCTTGCCCGAGTATAGCGACTAGCTCCATTCACCAATTCAGAACCCGGTAGGGGGGCGTCCCGTATCGCTCGGGACTATGCCAGTTGGCCAAAAGAGGTTTGGGCCTCCAAATTGCTTTCGCCCTCTGGCGCGGGTCTAATTTTCATCACGTGACTTGTGACATGACGGCACGTCGTAAACCTGCATCATTAGCATTTAAACTTCCTATTCTTTGCCTAGACCTGTAGGGGATGCCATGTCCCCATGCTTCAATCTAACTGTACACAGCATAACCGGTATCAAATAAACTCCAGTGAATGTCTGGTATTGAAACTTAATTAACTGAAACGGGCGGCAAACACGTCTGCTCGTTCTGTGTTATTCTCGCCTCGAAAGAGAAAAGTCTCGTTCCAACAGAGTTTGGAAAATTAGAGGTCTATGAGTATATTCATTTACACGGGATTGCCGGCAACGGGAAAAACATCGATTCTAATAAAGTCGTTACGAGAATATCAGGACAATGGCGGCAAAGTCGTCTTGTTTCTTTCAGCCGAGCACCCGGAACTTACCAGGCGTCCCAATGTTCGGCCCGGGGGAAGGATGGGATGCAGAGATCCAGAACTGCACTTCAAGATCGACTACGTCCTTAAGACGGGTGAGACAATTAAACGTCTTGAGGCACTTGAACCAAATGTCATGGCTGTATTCGATGAAGCCCAATTTTTCAGGCCGGAGATAGTGGATTCTTGGCATTCCGCTGCTAATCGGGGTGTCACAATTCTTGTCTCCACGCCGTCAAAGGCTCAATTGGATCGACTTGAAGAGTATGGCTATGAACCGATCGAACTCACCGTGCCCTGCAAATGTAACAAAGCGAATGCGACCTCGGTCTTGTATGAGGATGATATGATTTATCCAACTCATCTATGCGATGACTGCAAGGCGGAGCGCTATAACGAGATCATTGATAAGCTATTCGCAGAAATCCGTGATAGCGACCCATTTCCTGGCGAAAATAAGACCTATCAGCCATTTTACAATATCGAAGCGGAGGATTGGGATTATGTCCGCCCGGATTCCTTGGCCCGTTTTCAGATTATGGAGAGTGCAATTGAGCGTTACCCGTCGCTTCAACCAACAGTCGAAACCGCAGACAGGCAACTCACTTATTTGGATCTCGGTTGTTGCTCGGGATTCTTCTGTGATGCCATGACGAACTTGGGGTTCTATTCAACTGGTGTTGATGTTACGAACAACTTTATTAACTGGGCAAGGCGGATTGCAAAACTGAAAGGCCAGAATATTAATTATGTTTGCGAAGACGCATTCAAGTTCATTGCGGCAACCGATGATTTGATTGATGTTACATCGAGCTTTGCTACGATTCAATGGGTGATGAGCCAGCAGGGTTACCAGGCGGGCCTAGAGTGTTTCAAGTATCTATTCGACCGTACTCGCCATATCTGCATCGTTGAGATGGGGTATACTCTGGAAGACATCTATAAGGAACGAATTCCTGACAGGCCCCGCGAAATTGATAAAGATTGGGTGCTTGAACATGTCATGCTGGAATATGGCAGGTTCGCGGCAATTGAATTTCATCCCGCAGGAGAGAACGGCATTTGGAGGGATGTCTTCATCGGGTACAAGGAAGTGCCAGGACTCCTTTCCTTAAAACCTCAGCTCGAAAGTGATGAGTTTGAACAAGTTTCATCTGCACAGCAGTTTTGGGATGACAATTGGGTTGGGGAGGATTTTGGGGTCTCCCTTAGGGCAAAAAGAAAAATAAGACAAGGTCGGCTAAGGGGAATGGTCCCTGACCGCGGCGATGGCCAGAAATCGGAGATTGCGATATTTATCGATGGTAAACAAGTTGAAATACTGACTGTCGATGGCAATGAATTTGAATGTACTTTTCGTTGTGAAGTTGATCCAGGGGGAATGTTTTCTCTGCGTATCAAAGCAACTCCCATAAAATTGAAAGCGTCGGAAGATAAGCGGCCATTGGCCTTTGTGATGATCGAATTAAACTTTACCTAAAGTCTCATTATAGACCTGATTGTCAAGATTAATTCCGCCGGAGTAGATTAAACATTTATTGGCGTCACAATAATAGGATGATATCTCGCATTCCTATTCTTGAAAGTGTTTTTGAATTCTGTCGCTGATTCGTCTCAATGTCATTCTGATTTGCTTCCTTTCGGCCTTTCCCCCCTCGGTCAGCGCAGAGGATACACGTAAGGGTCAAACGAGCGAGCGGCCATGTCGTCGCAGATCACCCGCTTTTCTCCGTTTTTGAGTTCTCCTTCGAACGGACGTGTAACTCGGTCTTAAATTGTGCGGCCATTTCCAATGATCGTTCGTCACGCATCTGGATGTTTCGGGACAAAGATACCTCGGAAGGGGGTGGAATTTGTAAATAGGAAGCCACTTCCCGAATTTGTCCCAAAGGGTTTTGGCATAGAGCTTCGTAACTGATCTCATGAAAGCCGGCGGCATACTCGTTCAATAGCTTGTTTAACTGTTGATCTTGCTCTTTGACCAATTCAACGTTTTCCCTAATCTTGTCGAACGAATATTCCACAGGTGTTTTGCGATTGTATTCAAGATGCTGAACCTTATTGGGAATCCGGTAGGTGCGAGTTGCCATTGCCACGAAATTTGATATTCCTTGAAGTATCTTGTCGTCACGTCGAAGGAATATCACAAAGCTTTGGTCAAGGATGCCTTTGAAGTTATCGCGCTCTTTAGGAGAAAGAAGGGGAAGCAACCGAAGGATAAAGTGTGAAATCGCTTTCGTGCCGAACCATTCCCCGTCATCGGTTGCTGCGATCTTCATAAGGGTCCGAAGCCACCAAATGAAATCGAAGTCGTTTTTACCGCGTTCGCGCAGGCATTTTAGGATCGGCAGCCGGATATGCTCGTCAGGATGCCCCGCACCTAGGCAAGCGAGATATTCGCATAACATGAAGCTACCAGCGCGAGGTGGGGACATGATGAACAGCTTGTGTGTAGGTTCTGGTGCCTCCAATCGAGCTATCCCTCGGTCTACGTCCATTTTGGACGCAATAATGGGGTGGATCTCATTCTTGAAACTGTATACGGTGCAATGTTTGACTCTGGCCTGTTCCAACGTTGATTTGACCAAGTGGGTGGCGGACTGCTCTTCATCCCAGGTATAGACGTAGATTCGCTCGATACCTGCGAGTACATGAGGGTCGCGGTTGATCTCGGATAACAAGACGATGGGGATTGTCCGGGTGGTCACCCTAGTTCGACGGGCTTTCCAGCGACTCTTGTTATAAAACTTGCTCATCACGGAGCTGGATGGATTTGATCCGAAGAACGATTGGGCTTCCAGGTCGATCGTGTTTAATAACGCTTGTATCGGTGGATCGACCGCAAGACATTCCCGAGGCTGAATCCCGAGGATGAAGTCAAGTATTAGAGGATCGTAAATTTTTTCTGTGGCATTCGTCATCATTTGGTGGGAAGCAGTGGACCATCAGTTCTCGGACGACAGGCTTTAGGGCAGCCGCTGCATCTTCGTGCATCTCCGGAGAAGGATAATAGAGGTTGTGATGAGGAAACGGATTGTTCTTGTAGATCGGTACCGGGCTGCCATCCCAACGACTGACCAATGATTGTGGCAACCCCCGGGAAGTTACACATTCGACATAGTAATCAGCATCTTCTTTCAATGTCATAATCATTTCTTCATTGACAAACTGCGGAAATTCACCAAATAGGCCGTGAAGGGTATCATAATTTTCTCTGTATCGCGGTGTGCGCACAGAAAACCAAAAAAGGATCTTGGGTACTGTAATACTCTTGAGAAGATCGCGCATGCCCTTGAGCCAATTGTCACGAGTTTCCTCGACGATCCGTTTCACGAAAGATCTGTTCTCGTTTTTGAGAAGATCTCGGTAGGCATCGGCAGCCAACACGGGCTTGTCACCGTCACGTCCATCTGCACGAACAACGACGCCTCCACTGGGACAGGTGAAATAAGAATTGTTTACGGATCTTCCGGATAGAACTTGCACAATGGCGCACTCCGCGTCATTGATAAATTTTATTATGGATGCATGCCGGAGAAAGTCACTAGGGCCTGCCCCGGCGTGTCCAAGATTTAGGCCAGGTATTCCCAGTTCTCGCTCCAGTTTTTCCGGAAATGGGGAGCTGCAAAATCGCCCAAAAGTCTGTGCTGCACCGAGGGCTGCAAAATAGCCACTCTCTCCCACGGTCCAGCGTTCAGGGCCACGTATAAAGAAAGATGTTCCTGGCAGTTTGTACAGGTTGTAATCGACGATCTCGAAATCCTTCCGCTGATAACCGATGCCCATGTCAAGTTACCTTCCAGTCCATAGCTTCCAATCTTGTTCCATACTTTGCTTTCCCTAACGGAAAAATAAGAAATTTTCAGGTTTTTTTGTCATTCGAAAAAGTACCGAATCGGCTGTGGGATGTCAATTACGCCAAGCAGCGGTCTCAATATGAGGGGGGCAAACTGCGAGAAAGGCCTCCCGGCCCTTGCGCCCAGGATTTTCACAAGAATTGTGATACAGTGAGAGGGGTCAAGGGGGGCATAACTTTCTTACATGAAGTGGTAGCCCAACGGGGGGCGGAAACAGAGAAGATAGAAGGAGAGAAAGTTTAGTGAGTAGCCGCAGTCAGTGAGATGAAGGGTTCTGGTGTGGTAACGAGGAGTCCTCTTCCACGTTCACTCCACTTGAAATGATGATTCGGCCGCCGGTTCCAACATGTCTTGCCAGTTGTTCAGCAAAATGAGGGTGTTTGTGTCTCACATAACTCATGAGTCTGGGAAGGAACCGGTTGAATCTCATTTCCTTTCCTGAAAATTGAGGGATAAACTTCTTGACCCGATCCAAGACTGTTGTGGCCCCCTTAGAATCACCCAGGGCCCTGCAACGCTCACGAAACTCCTCTAGCCTCTGCTGCGCATCTTCCAGTGCTGAGAATCGTTCGCGAACGAGACGCCGGGCGAGTCCGAATAAATCATGGTCCAGGGTGTTGAGTTCCATGAGAAGTTCATGTAGCGGTCCGCCCAAAAGCTTGAGAAGGTGATCACGAGTGTTATCTTCTCCGTCGGGGTCGTGCGGCGCCGTGTTTCGGCGGAGATAGGAGGCGTCGAACGGGATTCCTCGTTGTTGCAGTCGGCATTCAAGCAATAGCATACTCTCGTCGAAGTCCTCTACCGTGCCGGCAAATACGAAGTTTTCTATGGCGGATCGGGCTGCCTTCAGATCGGCGTCCCAGCCCTTGCGGGTAGGCGATTTACCACAACCGGATAGGCGTCCCTGAGGAGTACAACAGCGAACCTGCCAGTTGCTTAGTATAGTGTCGTGCTCCCTCTTGAGCCACCACTCAACATATCCTCGAAAGCTTCGTTCTTTTGCAATGCAACCCGCAGGGGTGTCTTCTGGGCGGCGTCGATCAAATCTGTACATGGAGTACACACGATTGATTGGATCCCGAAGTAAAGTGAGATGAAATTGAGCCCACATTAATTCGGGGTGGGGCAACGGAGTGCAATGCGACGTGATGGCCTGATGCCGTGGATAGGGGCGGACAGCGTCCTTAATTTGAGCGGGAGTCAGCCTTGCTCCAGGGAAATCACCTTCGATATGCAAGACCCTGCAGGGGAAGTTCTTGTGCAGGATCCAGTCAACTGTGGAACCTGCGTTCTTGAAGATGTGGTGATGCATTACGAGGGTCATGTTGGAGTTCCCTTTTCACGAGTTTACGAACATCTCCAATCTTATTCAGTACGAAGAAGGTGAATCTATCGACATGCTGCCCTTCGCTGTGGTCGAGAGCCGCCGTTGACCCCCTTTTAGGGGATCGGTGTCTCAAGGATAACGGTGATGATGTCGTTGAGATCCGAGACGGTGACTGTTGCCTGATCGCCATTTATCGAGACGGTGGTATGACCGCGGTTAGCGGCTGTACGGGTGAGCAGGGATGTTCCTTGCGCCCACGCCGGTAACCTAATCGTGGCTTTGGAGCCGGTAGCTATGGGAAGCTGATCGCTAGCAGCGTCGTAGTTACGATTGACGAAATCGATAAACGTCCGCCCACGTGGTACGTCGACGTGAACGCGGGCGGTGACGTTGGTACCAGTGGGAGGCGTAACCACGGGACCATCGAGCACGTCGGCGTTCTGTAGGGCCTCGATGGCTGCCTGGATGGCCTTGGTGTCAAGACCAAGCCAGGCAGCGGCGCCCGGGTGTTCAGGAATGACAAAGACACGGCCAGCACCAAAGGCGAACTCGGTGATGGTGGAAACCGTGCTCAGATCAGAGATGCCGATGAGCGGTGCCAGGGCCGTTGGCGCACCGTTGGGGCTCCAGAGATCATAAAGTTTATCGCGACCTCGGTACCGTCCAGTATTGCCTGAGACGACAAGCGTTCCACCTGCCTGGACCCATGGTTTGATAATTGAGTCGCGCAACCGTTGAGGTAGCACCTGGACGTCGGGCAACAGGAGCAGATCGATTTCCGCCAGGCTTTCAGCAGTGATTCGGCCGGCGAGCAGGGGTAGGACATTGTGTGATTGTTCTTCGAGGGTTCGGTGCCAGCCGGCAACCTCGTAGAGATGACCCAGATTGCGCACCTTGCGATTTGTGCCTTCGAATATTGAGTCGGTTTCGGGTAAGCCACCTGGCCGGAAGGTTCGGATCCAGGTGTCGGCGGAAAAGGCGATGGCCGTCCGGCTCCACAAATGACGGCCTTCAAGTTCGCGGGCGTGGGGTAACAGCCAACTGTGGATCTTGCCCGCGGATGCAGTTGTCCCAGGTGCTCGTTGATCGGTGGCTGATGGCATCAGAAATGTGTCGTAGGCCAGAGCCTCGGCGGCCAGGGCTCGGTGCAGTTCGGCGCTGTTCTGCCGGTTGACGTCGTCGACGTACAGCCAGGTGGTTTGAAACTGTGCTTGATCAAAACTCCCGGCCAAATCATATAAAGGTGCGACCGTTCCCGTCGGTGGCATGGTAACACCACCAGCAATGATGGAAAAGCCAATGAACTGCTCGCCGAGGTTCATTGATGGTGGGACCGATTCGCCGACGATGGCGCCATAGTGAGGCAGGTCGTTGACGCCCCATAAAAAGTCAGGATCGAGGCTGTCGAGCATTTCCCGCATCTTTTGGTAATAACGGATGTGCAAATCGGAATGATAGGCCACCCACGCACCCCAGGCGAGGTTAGTATCCCAGCGGGGATCCATCAGGCCGGTGTGATTCGTGGCGATTGGGTTGTCGCACTCACCGGCGGCGTCTGGATTTTCGCCAAAGTCAGTGCGGGCAAGATTCTTTATAATGCACCGCATGTTCATCATGTTCCATCCCACAGGAACCTCAAGGCTACTGCGCTGCATGAAGTCGGCGCTGGCCTTATTTGACAACCAGGGTTCGAAGCCGGCAATGGTGTGTTCCCCAAAGGCATTTCCTGCTGGCACCAGACCCCAAGCATCCCACATAGAGACGTTGTCCATCCATGATCCGGTGGTACCGTTGTCGATGGCGTAGCGCAAGGTACTTTCAGTATAACGCAACCAGGTCGGGCAAGCGAGATCGCGGGCGAAGCCGAGGATGCTATAGTCGGTGCCTCCGATATTAACCACGCCTGGCAGTCCGGTGACGTTTCGGCCATCTTGCAAACTCAAATCTGACAGTGCCGGCTCGCCATTGATATCGGTGGCCGCGCAACGACGGTAGAGCTCATAGGAGCGGGGGTCACCTGTGTCGCCGGTGTTAATGGGTGTTCCGTCCGTAGCCGTGGGGGTGATAGTATCGCCGTAAGTTGGGTGATTGCGGGTGTATGGTTCGGCGTAAGACGGTGCATCATAGTAGGTGTGGGGTCCGATCCACAAAACCTGGAGCCCTGGTGGCAGTGGCCCGGCTCCCCAGGCGCCCCAGTTCCAATGGACGTAGGGAGGTTGAGTCACATCGGTGCCAGGGATGTGCACTGGCGGTTGATCGAGGGCGGCGAGAAAGACAAGTAGATTGCCGGTGCCTTCGATGTATCCCATAATTGGCATCCCCGCGTCGATGAACGTCTGGCGTCGGGTCACCTGCTTGGGTAGATTGTTGCGGATGGCGTTTTGCCAGAGGGACCAACCCATGTCTTGGTAGGTCTGGGACATTATTGTGGCGCTTGCGCCTTCGGCTCGGACTTCCCGCAGATCCCGGCTGCGTGACAGCAACAACGGCTCGGTGGCCCACCAAGGGTCGGTATCGCGCAGATCAATGCGATAGGTACCCGGCCCTAGCCATTTGGCCTCGAGCAGGCCGAGTCGGGGCCACGCGCCCATGACGTCAATCGCGGTGCCCTCGAAAGTCGCATGAGGATCTAGGGCGGGATTGGTGCGCAGCGCGGCGACATCGTACGGAATCAAGACACTGGTGCCGTCTGTGCAGTGCCCCTCCATGGTACCAAAGTCTTCCGAACAGGTGAAGGTGGTGGAGGTCTCGTAGGTGGGGCCGGCGACACAGCCAGCGAGGACAAACGCTGTGATCCACGATAGCAAACGGGGGACGAGCGTCATAACGGCAAGATACCATGGCTCGCTATCGCGCCCAGCCATCATTGGTACGCCAGCCCTACTGTTTGACCTAGGAGACCATGTCATCCAGGGAATCACAGGCTGCTGGGTATTCGAGATTGATATGGCATGCGGTTCGCACTGTGGGACCCTGTGACGCTCATCGCCTCCATTGAAGATCCCACCGTAACTGGCAAGATCCTTGCCCCTTTTGGCCTTGCCCACCAAAGGTCCACTTCGTGTGGCGGTGCAAACCTACCTGCTATTTCATATAAGGCTTTGCATGAATAACAAGGGCTCTGAATGGTGTTATCCTCACGCAACTGCAGTAATTCGCGCAGTTTGTCCGGGCCCAGCCAGCGTAATTGCGTTTGGTAGAATAAAACGTTTGTTTACGGATTCCGAATTGTCGACAACTTTCATCAACTTTTTCAGAACCTTCCGCTTGTGGGGAACGTCCAGCCAATATTTTTGTCTTTAAGCCGTTTCTTGCCCCTGGTCGTGACTTCCTCTGGGTACTAGGAAACTACCCCGGCGATCCGATTTTCACCTTTTTCGTGGGTCAGTTTTTGGGTTTTGGGGTAAATTTTTCACTGATTTGGAAAAAAATTTATTATAGCATTTTCAAAATGAACAAAACATCCCGGGTACTTTATGTATGGCGGATGAAAGTGATATTATCCAACTAATTTGGATAGTCTAGAAGATGCATCAAGGTATGACCAATGTTATCTAATACGGATTGTATCTGCTTATTTGACAGCTAAATCTTTAGGCGATGAGAACTCCTAGACATTGAATCTGGTTATGGTAGAATTGCTTAATGTGGAAAAATCCAAGATTAAAAACATAGGTCATTGTCATAGATTAATTATCAAAGATGAATTTTTTAGTAGATTTCCAACCTCCGGCAACTTCTGATTCAAATGAGGAGGATCGTTAACTCCCGGAATTTTTAAACCCCACTTGATTATTACTGCCGGCAGAATTCCGATTTTTTCCGGCCGCGAACTAGACATCGGATTCCAACGTTAGCTAATAGCCGACCCCCCGGCAAAGCGGATGAACATGCCTAATGAAAACTGTCAAGATGGTGTATAGATGCCAACTCGACCTCAGTTAGGCGGGACCATTTACGTCGTAACCGTGGACCATCCATGCAAAAAATGAAAGCGACCGCAGTCGGTATCCTAGGAATGCATCGAAGCGGTACTTCGTTGGTGACGCGAGTTGTTAATCTCTTGGGTGCCTACCTCGGCGAGGAAGAGGAGCTATTTCTTTCCAAACCGGACAACCCGATGGGCAACTGTGAGCATTATGCTATTAACGCCCTTCACGACAGAATTCTAGAGGCATTGGGCAGGACTTGGGATACAGCCTTACCTCTCCCGAATAACTGGAACTACTCGAACGAAATCACCCCCTTTCTGGACGAATTGATCGAGTTAATCGAATCGCGATTCGCCAACCGGCCATTGTGGGCTTGGAAGGACCCACGAACCTCTATCCTCCTACCTCTATGGAGAGAAGCCCTGGGGAGACTCAAAATAGAGCCGCGCTTTCTTCTTGTGTACAGGAATCCGCTTGACGTCGCCCAATCCCTGTTGACACGAGACGGTTTATCAAAAGACGAATCCTTTGGCCTTTGGCTCAACCACAATCTCGCCATGTTACAAAGCAGTACTGGCATGAGGCGAGCCCTGGTGTCCTACCAAGGACTCCTCACTGATCCAGTCGAAACCGTAACCCACTGGGCCCCTCGTATTTCACTCCCCTGGTCGGATAAAGACAAAGGACTTCTGGATGCCCTTCGAGAATCTGTCCGAGTGGACCTGTGCCACAGCGCATCTACCCTGGAGGAACTGATGCAGGCAGGGTGTCCGAGACCGGTGGTAGAGTTGGCGCAATTGCTCCATGTGATGTCGAACACGGGCAATCTCGAAAGATCCGGCGAGGAGACCAAGATCCGCCGTCTGGTTGAGAATCACGTAATGTTCGCTGGCCTGTACACCCACGACTTCACCAGGGCCGCACAGGTAAATAGTGAACTCCGATCGGAACTTAGAACTACGTCTGCAATTCTCGATCAAACCCGAACACAGGTACGAGTCCGAGAAGAGAATCTTACTCAGGCTCTGGAGACTGTAAAAGACCAAGAATGGCGACTTGCGGAACAATTGTCTGTAATGAGGAATGCTACGGAACATGCCCTGTATCTGGAATATCGGCGCACCGATCTACAGTCCCAGGTGGCGCTTAGGGAGCAGCAGCTTGATGAATTTCACGAGGCATTGGCTGAGAAGGAGTCGGCAGTAGCGGAGTTGCAGGCGCAAATGGCCCATAGGGTACAGGAGCTTGATGAATCTCAGGAGGCGCTAGCTGAAAAGGATATGGCCCTAGCGGAGTTGCAGGCGCAGATGGCCCAGATGGCGCAGCAGCTTGGTGATTCTCAGGAGGCGCTAGCTGAGAAGGAGGCGGCCCTAAGGGAGATGCGGGCGCAGATGGCCCAGAGGGGGCAGCAGCTTGGTGATTCTCAGGAGGCGCTAGCTGAGAAGGAGGCGGCCCTAAGG
>CAZGFD010000022.1:57459-65996 GCA_964525045.1 uncultured Nitrospiraceae bacterium
GAGATGCGGGCGCAGATGGCCCAGAGGGGGCAGCAGCTTGATGAATCTCAGAAGGCATTGGCTGAGAAGGATGCGGCACTGGAGGAGAAAGAGGCCGCGCTGGTGGAAAAAAGTAACGCACTTTCCCGGAGTCTGTGGCAGCGAAAGGCTACTGAGCGGCAGCTTGCAGGTCTGCAGGCCTCCCTTGACCGGATTATGTCAACCTATTCGTGGCGATTGACAAGTCCGCTTCGGGGGGTTATGGATGCGCTCATCGCCATACGATGGAAGCTATATGTTTCCTGGTACGTTCTGTCCCACAGGGACTCGTTGACCCGACCCTCAGATGTGACAACGGCCTCTCATTTGATTTTGGACAATTCCCCCCTTGAGGAAGAAAGTACAAAACCGGCGATACCCGCCTCTACTATAGAAGGGCATCTCGAGCCTGATGGAAAAAATTACCCTACTTGTCAAGCGTTCACCAAAACGGGGCAAGATTTAGTTCAAGCTGACGACGACGGCGCTTTAGAACTATTCACGGGTAGCGGTGTTCAAGAGTTTCCAGCCTCAGCAGTGGTGGGGGTAGGGTCCAGGGAGCGTCCTAAGGTCTCCGTCATCATCCCCGCCTTCAACCAAGCGAAGTTGACTCGGGAATGCCTCAATTCCCTTTATTTTCATATTGCTGGTTCTCCTTTCGAAGTGGTGGTGGTGGATGATGGTTCCTCGGACGAAACGCCTTCCTTACAACAGGAGATGCCATGGGTGCGGTACATTCGCAGGGAACAGAACCGGGGTTTTGGGGCGACCTGTAATCTTGGGGCCACGGAGGCCAGAGGTGAATACCTGGTATTCCTCAATAACGACACCACGGTTTGCGACGGCTGGATGGACGCATTGCTTGAGACCTTCGAAGACTGGCCCCGAGCCGGGCTCGTCGGGAGCAAGCTTGTCTACCTTGATGGAACCCTGCAGGAATGTGGCGGCCTGGTTTTCGGGGATGGCTCGGCGGCAAACTACGGCCGGGGAGGGGATCCGCAGGATCCGCGCTACTGCTTTGCGCGTGAGACCGACTATGTCTCCGCTGCGGCGATGATGATCCGGGCTGACCTCTTTCACGAGATCGGCGGGTTCGATTCGCGCTACGAACCTGCCTACTACGAGGACACCGATCTTGCCTTCCATGTTCGAGAGAGAGGGCTTCAGGTAGTCATCAACCCGCACGCCGTGGTCCGGCACCATGAAGGGGGCACGGCAGGCAGGGACACGAACAAGGGTATCAAGCGCTATCAGGTCGTCAATCACAAGAAGTTTTTGGAACGCTGGCAGGATGTACTCTCCGGTTATCCTCTCCCGCCGACTGGCGCACCTAGACCTCCAAAAACCGGTCCCCGCGTGATGATTATTGATTGGATTGTTCCGCGAACAGACCGTGATTCGGGATCGGTGCGGATGGCGGGTATCTTGCGCGCTCTTCGGGGGCTGGAGTGTCACGTGACCTTAATACCCAGGGAGTTGCGCACACAGGATGGGGACGAAATTCCTCTGGAAAAAATTGGCGTAGAGATTCTGCGCAGTCCTCATATCCAATCAGTGGATCGCTACTTGATGGAGGAGGGTGGAACCTTCGATTACGTGATCGTGAGTCGACGCGAGACTGCTATGATGCATATGGATTCGGTTTATCGCTACTGCACAAACGCGAAACTCGTCTATGATACCTGCGATCTCCATTTCGTGCGGGAAGAGCGTGAATTAGACCTCGGCCGGAGCGATCTCGATCAAAGTGAAATAGAAAAAATGAAAGCTCTCGAATTTGAGTTTATTTCTCGCTCGGATATCACTTTCGTTGTTAGTCCCGAAGAACAAGAAACCCTCCGACGAATTTTTCCGCAGCATGACGTACGAATTTTGTCGAACATTGTTGAACCTCGACCCACCACGCGACCATTCGGTGAGCGTTCAGGCATTATTTTCATCGGGTACTTTATGCATCCTCCGAACATCGACGGCGTGCTGTGGTTTGCAAGAGAAGTTCTTCCCGAGCTAGCGCACCTCGGGCTCAAGCCTGCGTTCCACGTCGTTGGTTCGAATCCTCCTCCTGAGGTGCTTGAGCTCGAGTCAGAGCAGATTACGATTCATGGTTATGTGCCCGATGTCGAACCGCTCTTCAACACATGCCGGCTCTCGGTGGCCCCCTTGCGCTATGGTGCTGGAGTTAAGGGGAAGATTAACCAGAGTCTGGCATTGGGTGTTCCGTGCGTGACCACGAGCATTGGTGCGGAGGGCATGTTCATGGAGAATGGCGTCAATGGCATGGTGGCCGACGAGGCCATCGATTTCGCATCGGCCATTGGAGCGGCCTACCAATCCGAGGAGCGATGGTCTCAGTTGCGTGAGGGTGGCCTTGAGACTACCAAGAAGTACTTCTCGCCGGAAGTCGCCCAAGCCGTGCTGGCAGAGTTGGTATTCCAGCGTCCCTAGTAGCTCCAACGGATGTCTCGGTCATTCCTCCCTCATTTCTATAAAATCGGCAGTGAACACCTAACTGTGAATGTTCCATGGTGAATGTAAATCATGCGCATTGTTAGATAAGAAGCCATAGGGGTATTGGCCGTTGGGCTAGGGTTCGGCTATGCGCAATCGTTCACTGACGGAGGGCGGCGGTCTGACCTTTTCTGGTGGTGCCTAGCAGTCTCCCCCTCCCCTTTACCTTGAGATCGCCGTGGTCTCAATTGAGTCGGATAGACTATCTGATTTCAGGCACTTAGGTTTTTTCTCCAAGTTAAGTTTGAGGCCGCCATTTTCCTGAAGACAACCCTAGTTAGGTGGGGGCGGTGATGGTCTGCCTTTGGCCTAAATGAACTTCCCATCCGCTGAGGCTGTGAACAATTTTTCGACATAGTGGTTAATGCCTAGCGTGGAATCCTCCTTTACATACCCAAATCAGTGACATAGACTATAAAATGGTTTAATGCAAGCAGATCGTATTCCGTCTTGATGGGAGGCTGGGAAGTTTTCGAAATAAGGGTTTGGGTCATGCCTGAAGTGGGCATGATGTTCAATGGTGGGTAATTTAAAGACGGTCTCGTCCACAAACTGAACTTGTTGCCATTCTTTCTTATCTCCGATAGAGCCCCATTTGGATTTTGCCTATTTTGCCGACGAAAAACACTCTTTCTAAAATATCGGAATCAGGGACCGGGATTTGAGGGCGAGTGAGAATACCACAAAGCTAATTGCTTTCTACTTGCCTCAATTCCATCCGATTCCTGAGAATGATGCTTGGTGGGGTAAAGGATTCACAGAATGGAGGAATGTAGTTACGGCAAAACCTCTGTTCCGGGGTCATTATCAACCACATTTGCCCTCGGATCTCGGGTTTTATGATCTCCGCCTGCCGGAAATTCGCCAAGCGCAGGCAGGGTTGGCGGAGACGTATGGTATCCACGGGTTTTGCTACTATCATTATTGGTTCAACGGAAAGCGACTGCTGGAAAGGCCGTTTGATGAAGTACTGAAATCTGGAAAGCCAAATTTCCCCTTCTGCCTTTGCTGGGCGAATGAGAACTGGACTCGACAATGGGATGGGCTTGATTCCAATATATTGTTGAGGCAGGAATACAATCATGCGGATGACCTCCAGCACATTCGAAGCCTCCTACCTGCATTTGAAGATCAACGTTACATACGAGTGTGTGGAAAGCCGATGTTCCTTGTGTACCGTACCGCCTTGATGCCTGATCCCAAATCCACTTCGGAAATATGGCGAAAAGAGGCAATTAATTCTGGGCTCGGAGACCTGTTTTTGGTTAATGTGAACAGCCTTGGCACATATGGCAATCCCAAGGATATTGGATTCGACGCATCAGTGGAATTTGCGCCAGATTGGCATGCCACCGGGCCCAACCAGAATCGCTGGATTCGGGGCCTATGGAATCTCAGTAGTAGCAATATTACGCTTGATACACGGCTGTGGAACTACGACACGATGGTCACGAATATGCTTGCCAAGCCAGAGCCGGATTATACATTTTTTCGGGGCGTGACCCCGAGCTGGGATAAAACAGCGCGCAGGCCACGAAATGCGGATGTTATTCTGGGTTCCTCCCCGGACAAATACGAAGCCTGGCTTGGTGAAATCGTACGCAGAACTCGGCTGCGCTTTGACCCGGAATATCAATTCATTTTTGTCAATGCCTGGAACGAATGGGCCGAAGGGTGTCATCTCGAACCCGACCAAAAATATGGGCGGGCGTATCTAGAAGCAACAGCCCGGGGGTTGGGCTTGGATTGAATACCATGCCGAAAGTCTCCATTATCCTGCCTAACTACAACCATGGAAAATTTCTTGCTCAACGCCTGGCAAGTATTTTCAGTCAGACTCTAAAGGATTTCGAGCTGATATTTTTGGACGATGCCTCGACCGATAATAGCTTGGAAATATTCCGGATCTTTGCTGGAGATCCCCGCATTCGTGCTGAGTTCAATGGGGAAAACAGCCGGAGCCCGTTCAAACAATGGAATAGGGGGTTCGAGCTAGCTAGGGGAGAATTTGTCTGGATTGCAGAGTCCGATGATTTTTCTGACCCCCGTTTCCTCCAAGTCATGATAGACATGTTGGAAAGAAATCCGTCCGCAGAACTCGCTTACTGTCAATCCTTCATGGCGGATGAGAAAGGAAAAATTGAAACTTTTCCGGACTGGTATTGGCACCTGATCGATTCCGAGCGTTGGACCAAGGACTATTGCAGCAACGGGAAGTATGAGTTGGCCAACTATTTTACTATGCAGAATATCATTCCTAACGCCAGCGCCGTGGTCTTTCGCAGAGAATTGGTGGAGGGTCTACCCAGGGCGCCGGAGCATATGAAACTTTGCGGTGATTGGATGTTCTGGTCTCAATTGGCGACTCGAGGAGACGTGTGCTTCGTGGCCAAACCTCTCAACTTCTGGCGAAGAACACATGAAGGAAGTCAACGGTCGAGAACCGCGCCGCAGGCGCTGGAAGTTCTAGAAGGACTGGAGGTGTTCAAATTCATTTCTAAGAATGTAGAGCTCGGACCTCACACCCGTCGGAACGTTTTGCAGTTGCAGTTAAAAAGATGGGCGCGCATAGCGTATGAGCAAGATCTGGATCAGAAGACTCGTGAAACTATCTACAAGGAAATACTCCTGTGTCATCCGGAAATCGGATTCGCGACATTTCGGCGAATTACACTTCCGTTTCTCTACTACTATTTGGTTGTGCCGCTGAAGCGGATTCCATTTGTGGTGGGGATTCATGAAAAGTTGAAGCGTGCCATACGCTGGCTATTCAAGAAACCCTGGTAGACCTTCTTGCAGGTGCGGTTTTCACCTCATCTGCATTCCAAAATTGGTCGAATCAAAATACCCGGAAAATGATGCCGCCACGGCCGTTACCGCAGTTCCTGACGAATCTTCCATTTAACCACAATAGCTATTTGCAAATGGTCAACTCGGGTAAATGCTGGGATAAGGTTTAATAGCCCAGAAGTCCGTGAGAGAATGGGACTGATGGGCCTTGTTACGGTGAATTGCGGAATGAATGATTGGATAGCAAAATCTGCTATACCGTCAGAGAAGGAAAAAGGTTGTTCAAAGGCAACCCGCAATAGGACAGTCAGATTTGTCCGCACAGCTCGTTGGGTGATTTGACACCTTCAGGTTTTGCCGAACAGCATGCAGCAACGGATCAGAAATTTACCCGGTTTTTCCTGAGTTTCACCGGTACAGAATAAGGGGTAAGCTCAGGGGACTTTTGGCTTTGCCCAAACAGCGAATACCTTCCGGCCCCCGCCAGCCTGTTCAGTCATCTCGTCGCGGATCCAGCAATAGGTCTTCTCCAAACCATCGCACAGACGAATGGATGGTTGCCACCCGAGATATTTCTGGATGAGAGTATTATCACTGTTGCGTCCACGTACACCCTTGGGGGCATCGAGCTTGTATTTTCTTTTTAGCTTCACACCCGCGATAGCCTCCACGATGTCTAAAAGCTGGTTTATCGATACCAGTTCGCTGCTACCTAGATTGATCGGCTCCACGATGTCGCTTGCCATGATTGTCTCGGTACCGACGAGGCAGTCTTCAATGTACATAAAGCTGCGCGTCTGCTCGCCGTCTCCCCAGATCTCGATCTCATCCTTCTTCAACAGTTTGGCCTCAATAACCTTACGGCAGATCGCGGCGGGCGCCTTCTCGCGTCCACCAGCGTAGGTGCCGAGCGGCCCATAGACATTATGATAGCGAGCTACTCTCGTAATGAGACCATAATCTTCAGTGAAATGCCGGCACATACGCTCGCTGAAAAGTTTTTCCCAACCGTAGCCGTCCTCGGGCATCGCTGGATAGGCGTCGCCCTCCTTGAGTGCCACCACGTTAGCGACGGTCTGCTTTTCAGCTGCGTAAACGCAGGCTGAGGATCCAAAGAAAAACCGCTCCGCGCCCACCTCGAGCGCCCCCTGAAGCATATGTGTGTTGATAAGCACCGATAGCATGCACTCGGCCTTGTGTGTCTCGATGAAGCCCATGCCACCCATGTCGCAAGCCAGGTTGAAAACGTAGCGCACGCCCCGAGTTGCTGTACGGCAGGACTCGCGGTCACGCAGATCGAGAAAGAGATTCTCAACATCGGGAAATCGCTGAAACCACTCCCCGGGCGACTTCACGTCGACCGCACGCAGCTTGCGGTAGCCTTTCGCGCGCAGATCCGCGATTAAATGCCCGCCGATGAATCCGCCGGCTCCGCTGACCAAGATCAGATCGTCCTTGCCGATGAGATTTTGTGTGCCCATCATTCGGTGTTTTTCCCCACGCCCATGTAATGGATGTCGGCAACCGCTACAAATTTGTCTCGCGGCAGAATGCGCCAACAATCAAGGATCTTTAGCCGCTCCTTCGAGCGGGCGCATGCTTTTGGCGATATGTCGCGAAACTGCGACCAGGGCGTGGTAATCACAATCGCATTGGATGCCATAACGCACTCGTCGGCGCTGCTGAAGGGCACTGCTTTGTCCTCCAGGATTGCCTTTGCCGCCACTAACGCCATCGGGTCATGCACGTAAACCTCCTTGCCCTCCTCCGCAAGCCGCAAGGCGAGAGCCACGCCCTGACTTTCCTCGATTACACCTGTCTCGGGTTTATAGGACAGGCCCAGTATTCCTACTTTGCCATTATCGCGGAGGAGCCGGTTAACGGCCTCCGCGAGCCTGTCGATTTGGTACCGATTTATCCTATCAGTGGATTCGGCGATGTCACCTCGAGCGTTGAGCGAGTGAGCGAGAAAACGGAAGGCCACGTTATCGCGTGGAAAACACGGTCCGCCATATCCGAGCGCCCCCTTTAGATATTTCTCTCCGATACGACTATCCATACCAAGGGCCTTGGTGACAACATCAACGTCTGCCTGGGGCAACCGGTCACAAATATCTGCAAGCATATTAGCGTAAGAGATCTTTGTCGTGACAAATGTATTGACGGAGATTTTCGTGAGCTCCGCGTTCACCCAGTTCATTCGGACGATTGGTGGAACTTTCTTACACATTCTCATGTAAATACTCTCTAAGAGATCGCCCGCGCGCGTATCCGACTGCCCGATCAGTATCATGTCGGGAAAGAGCATGTCGCGCACCACGCTTCCAAGCGCGATAAACTCCGGGTTGTAGC
This sequence comes from uncultured Nitrospiraceae bacterium, assembly GCA_964525045.1. GTDB lineage: Bacteria > Nitrospirota > Nitrospiria > Nitrospirales > UBA8639. Next base: position 65,128 of record CAZGFD010000022.1, read on the forward strand.
AAAGCCCTACCCCTTTTCCTACTATGCGGCCGGATGCTTCTTCTAGGGTCGCACGTATTTCGCCTCCCGTGGATCCCGGCATTACAGTGCTGGTAATATTGACCACGTGATACTTGGTCTGTGTTTTAAGAGCCCGTCCGATTTCAGCTACTGCTGATAGCACGTATGTGTTAGAAAATCCGCCTTCGTGCTCGCTCGGCGTTGGTACAATGACGAAGCTCACCTCGCTTTCACGTACCGCTGCTTCGAAGTCGTTTGTGGCGCTGAGCTTTCCCTTTGATGCGTCGATAAGCTCTTGAATTCCGGACTCCTCTACTGGGGCCCTGCCGGAATCAAGAGCTTGGACGAAAGCCAAATTGAGGTCTACGCCAATCACGCGATACCCTCTACTCGCGAGTACTGCGGCGAGGGGAGAACCGATTTTACCCAAGCCTATGACAGATACGCATTCAACTTGCATGATTTTCTAACCACTTGGCACGGCCTCCTCAAATCTCAAACGAGTTTTGCCCTACGCTTCGTTTTCGAAACGTCTTCAGTTATCGCTTTTTTTCATTCCCCACTGAAACCCGGTCCTGCCAACTACAGTGCCTCGCAATGTGTGAGGCTCACCCTTTTCTGTACCAGTCTTTCCGGAGGAGGTCAATTGGGTTTAACTTAGGCATAATTACTGCCAAAAAAATGTGAAGAAAAAAGTCAGAATTCTGGCGATATACTCATCCATTTTTGGGGTATAAAAAAGGTAATAGGGAACAAGCCGAAGTTGTTTCATTAATTCCGAAGAATCTTGGAAATGCCTTCTTGGCCGAAAATCAGAGCTATTTTCAAATCTGGTGTCTGAGCAATTGATCACGCAGCGACCGGATCAC
>CAZGFD010000023.1:0-57455 GCA_964525045.1 uncultured Nitrospiraceae bacterium
AATCGGACACTGTCATAACGATGATGCCGGATCGTGATCGCATCGGCCGTGGCATGAATGGTCCGACCCTCGGCCAAGAGGGTGGGGTGAGCTCGGACATCTTCCACGTCTGTCAATACCGTGCCAAGCATGAGTAAGCAATCGGCCTGATCAACAAAGTCGAGGATTTCATCACGACCGACCAAGCCCCCGTACACTCCAATATACAGAGGGTGGTCTTCCCGGATGACCGACTTGCCCAGGAGGGTAGAAGCGACGGGGATATTCATACGTTCGACGAGCTGCGTTAAATTGTCCTGAAGGGAAAACCGATGGATTTCAGACCCTGCCAGAATTACCGGCCTTTCTGATTTCGAGAGTATCCCACGGACTTCTGATACGGCCTCTTTCAAAGCATCGGGGTCACTGGATTCTTGGATTTCGGCGGGAGCAAATGGTGTTGATTCTTTCAGGGGGGCCAACACCCTATCACGAGGAATTTCCAGATAAATAGGCCGCTTATAACGCATGAGTGCCGAAAGGGCCCGATCCATTTCACGCTCGGCAGTGAGGGGATCGTCTAACAAAATCGATGCCACGGTGATCTTCTCAAACACCTCGCGTTGAGTGGAAAAATCTCGTACCATATGGTGTAACAAGGGATTTTTGAGCCGTTCGCCCAGGCCGGGTGAGCCGGACAGCACTACAACCGGCGACCGTTCCGCATAGGCACAAGCGACCGCATTCACAATATTCAGCCCTCCCACGCAATAGGTCACGCATACTCCACCAATACCCCGAATGCGTGCATACGCGTCAGCTGCAAATCCCGCACAATCCTCACGAGTGGTACCGATCGTCTGGATCGGCGAATCTTCTATAAGCTTGTATAGGGTCAGAATGTAATCACCTGGAATGCCGAACATATGGTGTAGGCCCAGGTGATAAAGGCGGTCAAGGAGTACAGAGCCAATGGTAGGGTGCATAGCAAGATGTGCAAAAGGAAATTGCACCGATTATTCTAGAACATACGAGTCTCTTTTGCCCATGAGGATTAGGAAAATGGCAATCCGTTAATTTCTTCTGAACGGTTTGTAGGACAATTTCCGGTCCTTATGTAAGAGTTTAGCATATTACGACATCTGGCGCTTTCTGCTAATTTCCTTTTGACCTGCAACATGAGATTGATTGAGCGGGCCATTTCGATAGAACGTTTCATTAAATTCAAGGCCAAAGTGATGTATGGATGGGTGAGAAATAGCACATTCTTCAACGAAGAATCTTTTGCCTTGCGACCGTAGCCTTCTCCACCTTAACGGAGTTTCTCATGGATGTAGAAAAATTGAAGCAAGAGGGAAAAGTTCTGGTTGTTGATGATGACCCTGATATTCTCCTTTATCTCTCTGAGTTTTTAGAATCCAAAGGATACACCATCTTCACCGCATCCTCTGGGAATGAAGCCTTGGAAAAATTGGACCGCGATCATCCAGATCTCGTTCTGTTGGATGTGATGATGCCAGACATTGATGGTTTTGAGGTTTGTCGACGGATTCGAGCCAATGCTGCCACGGCCTTACTCCCTGTCGTGATGGTGACAGGGGCGGGGGCGCAGGAACGCGTGAAAGGCATTGAGGCCGATGCGGATGATTTTTTCGTCAAACCGGGCGATCGACATGAGCTGCTCGCCAGAGTTCGTTCCCTTATTAAGAAAAAAGAGCTCTACGATGAGACTCAAGCTCTGGGAAATCAACTGGCCAAATGGAACCAGGAATTGAAAGTAAAATTGGAACAGGAAACGAGACTCGCGGAAGTGGCGCGATCCCTCGGAGTCGTGGGCCACGACATTAAAAATATGTTGATGCCCATTCTCAATGGCGCCTGGCTGTTACAAGAAGAACTGAGTGAGCACTTCAGCAATTTACCGGAATTACAGGCGAAACAATCGAAGACCAGCGAGGAGCTGAGCAAAGAGATTATTGAAATGCTGCAGACCAATGCCAAGCGAATCCAAGATCAAGTCAAGGAGATGGCGGACTGCGTCAAGGGCCTTACGACTCCTTTAAAATATGAGCCCTGTCGTCTGGCAGAAGTGGTGGACACGGTGTACAAGACTCTTCATTTTTCAGCCTCTCAAAAGGGGATCCGTCTTGAAACGGAGGGCCTGGAAACGCTGCCGACGATCCACGCGGATGAAGGACGCCTATTCAAAGCGTTCTATAATCTGGTGAATAACGCGATTGCTGAAGTTCAGCCGTGGGGATCCATCCTGATTGGTGGTCAGCGGGAACGGGATAAGAAAAGCATTGTGGTGTGGGTGAAAGATACCGGACCCGGCATGCCCTCAGAGGTGCGCGATTCTCTCTTCACTGACCGGGTAGTCAGCCGGAAACCCGGAGGTACCGGATTAGGCACCAAGATCATCAAAGATGCGGTCGACGCTCACCATGGAACTATCAGGGTTGAAAGTCAATTAGGAGCAGGAACCACATTTCATATCAAGCTCCCAATATAAACCTGTAGTTTTTTTGAGTTTTAACCCTTTTTGACGGGTTCCTTCTTTCCAAACCACCGTCTAGTCACATATCGAAATTGCACAGGGTCAAAGGGTTTGAGGAGATACGCGGTGGCGCCGTGCTTCAGGGCTGTCTGGGCCCGTTCTTCCGCTTCGGTGGCCGTGATCATGATCACGGGCAACGCCGGGTGGGTCTTTCTGAAATCTTTCAAGACTTCCAGGCCGTTTATGTCCGGCAAGCCAATATCCAGGATCACCCCATCAACCGTGTGCACCTTCAAGGCTTCAAGGGCCTCATGGCCGTTGGTGGCTGATTCCACTTGAAACCCTTCCCCCTGTAATCGATCCACCAGGAATTGACGTATATCCGGGTCATCATCGACGACGAGGATGCGCTTTTCTTGAAAAAGGTTCACAGTGAGAAGTGGTGGAGTCGCTTGGCTTCGCGCCAGGGTAAAGGAGAAGGTCGTTCCCTCCTCTTCTGTGCTCTTTACGGCAAGAGTCCCGCCCTGCATTTCCACAAGTTGCTTGGAAATCGAAAGTCCCAATCCTAGGCCTTCGATATGTTTGAATGAAGGGCGTTTGACTCTGAAAAAGGGTGTAAAAATGTGGGGAAGGGCATCGGCGGGAATGCCGTGCCCGGTGTCGATGACCGAAATATGGACCAAATGCGGGTCCTTCGACCCAATGTGAACTCTTATGGAGCCATTCTTTGGAGTGTACTTCAAGGCATTCTCAAGCAAATTGGTCAATACTTGGTTCACTTTATCCCCATCGGCGTGAACCATGAGGTCAGGTTGAGAGTAATCCAGGGTAAGGTGTTGCCCCTTTGTTTTAGCCGAGGGTTTGAATTGTTCGATGAGCTCCTGGGCGAGTTCAATCATCGGGACCAGGCCCATGGAGAGTTCCATTTTCCCGGCCTCCATTTTCGATCGATCAAGAAGATCAGAAATCATCCGTGAAAGGCGACCACTGTTGGCTTGTATCCGCCGAAGGTATTGAATTTGTTTTTCGGTCGTGTTCCCGGCCATACCATCCAACATGTTCTCGGCAAATCCTTTGATACTGGTCAGTGGGCTCCGCAACTCGTGTGAGACATGCGCGAGGAATTGCGACTTGTGACGGTCCAATTCTTTGAGCTCTTGGTTCGCCGCTTCGAGCTCGGCCGTGCGTTCTCGAACTCGAAGCTCCAAGCTGGCATTTAATTCCTCAATCTGATGGTAGGCGCGGTTATTGTCCAAGGCAATGGCGACCTGGGAAGCGAACGTCACCATGACCTCCAGATCCTCTTGCGTTAATGAGTGACCGGGGAGCCGATCGACCACTAAACAGCCAATAATGATATCTTTGGCCTTGAGGGGAACGGCAAGCAGGGAACTCAAGTCTGTTTTCAACACGGCCAATTGGTTCAGGGATTGAAGCCGATCCCAGAAAGGAGATTTTCGGATATCGTTGATCAGTAAGGGTTGTCCCCGAATAAGGATCGTGCCTTCAATAGAGTGAGAGTCGGTGATGGGAATTTCAAGGGAGCGAACCCGGACGGCTGTGTCGGCAGGGACGCCCTGTAACCTTGCATCATAGGCTATGCCACGGGTGGAGTCGTAAAAAAAGAGCATGACTCGCTCAAAGTGGAGTTCTCGAGTCAGGGTGTCTAAAACATTTTGAATCAGCGTCTCACGGTCCCGGGTGCTGCTAAATAATAGGCCCGAGTCATGGAACGTCGTTAAATGTGCGACTTTTCGACGAAGATCTACTGTAGCCTGTTCTTGCTCCAAATAAGCCTCTCTAAGGTCTTCATGGCGATTTTCCAGGGTTTCCAGTTGTTCCTTGATCAACGCTTCACGTCGTTTCGTGTCGTGCTCCTGACGTTTTCTCATACCGAGCCAGACCCCCAGGGGAGGGAATAGGGAAATAATCAGGGCTTCGAGGAGTGAGAGACTCGGATGCATGATTTGCAGGTACCCCAATGCTCCAACCCCGGCAAGGATTCCCCATATGGACCAGCTAAATGGCATATGGATCGGAGCGGTCCAGGTAAATTCCCATTCGCACCATTCATCTCCATTCGCAATGCATTGGAGGTCGGTGACCGTGGCATACCCTAATTGGTGGATATCTTCCGGAACTGCTGAAAGGGCAGCTTTGGAAGCCTGGCAGATCTGTTCCGCGCATCGTTTGCGATAAGGGCCGAACTGATCGTAAATGTGGTCCATGTACCTCATGCGGAGAACAGCGGAATTTTTGGTGACCGGGCCGACTCCAAACTCAATGGAATTCTTCGCAAATTTTTGCCCGAAATGAGGAAACATTTTATAGATCTGGGGCATGGTGAAGGGTCGACCGAGTGTTTGAATGAGAGGTGAGATAAATTTGGCCTTTCCCGCATGGTATGGAAAATGGGGATCCTCAGAAAGAATGATGCAGAATTCCATCATAAAGCAGACAAATTCGTAGGAATAACTGTTCCAAACATTTTGAAGAAATTGGGGCGTAACATGGTAGGCGGGATCTTGGATTCTCGCGTTTAAACGATGACACAATGTTTCAACAGCCTGTTTCCCGGCGTCGACCCCACGCAACCGTGCCACCTTCTCTTCTAAATAGGTCACATAGGCATGGACCTTCACTCCCGTCACGTCACGGATTTTTCTCCCTTGTTCGTCCACGCCATAAGGACGGAACTCCATGGAACCCTTTTCAAGGATGGTATGGTCTTTTGAAAGCTGGTCGGTCATAGGAGGGTCCTGGGGGGGGGCCCGAGGGTACAGATTACAACCAAGTTAGTACCCGAAAACGGCGAATTTAGCGGGCATCCAAGGACGAACCTGACTGAAAACCTTAATTCTTGCCACCGGGACGCAGGATTATTTGTCGGCGCAAACGCCTGATGCTTGGTGAATTTGCAATTCAAGGGCCTGAAATTTTTTACTGAGAAAGTCAGCCTAACCATTGAAATTTAAAGAAGAATTTTGTCTGGTTGCATAGAATAATCCAATGAATCGCACTAATGGGCGTATCTAATTGGGTAAATGGTGTATCGGATCCGATAACAGCCCCCAAAAAGGGGGGGGAGTTTGGGGTTTCGAGTTCCGGGTTTGGGTTAAAAGAAAGTTTCAGGTTCCAGGTTTCAAGTTTCAGGTTTTAATTCAGAAGAAAGAGGCCCTCTCCTTGTGAGGGAGAGGGTTTGGGTGAGGGTGAACGCTCCCAAAAGGTGTAGATACCATAATTGATAAAATCACTGACATCCCCAATTATTGACCTTTCGAATTCAGGAAATTAATGTGGTTTGGGAAAACTTTGTGGAGAAAATAGATTCTCCTATTCACTCATGCATCAAATTGTCATACAAGGAATAACCCAATGGCTGACAAACAATTTGTTTTAAATCTTGGAAAGCTCTTAATCGCGGTAGCATGGGCAGATGGGACTTTGAGCAGGCAGGAGATCAACGCACTCAAAGAACTCTTGTTTCTTTTGCCGGAAATTTCCGGGGAAGAATGGATGGCTTTAGAGCTCTATATGGAATCGCCCGTTGGGGAAGAGGAGCGTCAACAACTTCTCAGCCGAGTGCTTAATGGGGTCAGGTCACAAGCAGAAAAGGCCCTCGTTCTTGAAACTCTCGGGAAGCTTGTCCATATCGAAGGTGTCACCAAGGAGGCTGAAGCGTCGGTCGTCGAAGAGTTGCGGAAAGATATTGAAGGGAAGAGCACGGGCTTATTGGGCCACCTCATGAATCCGCTTAAGCGGGCTATTGGGGCGCGAACGAGTCATTATGCTGCAGATGGTGGTCGCGAAAGTCGGATAGACGATTATATTAAAAACACGGTCTACTACCAGCTTGTATCAGAAATGAAAGAGCGGGGAATTACGGTTTCCCTCCCCGAAGAAGAAATTCGCAAGGTGTGCCTGGCTGCCGGATTGATGGCGCGCGTGGCCTGGGTGGACAAAGCCTTTTGTGAGCAAGAGCAGGATTCCGTGGTTCAGGCCCTTGCTAAGGGGTGGCAATTACCGAAGGAAGAGGCGCAATTAATTATGGAAATCGGTCACCAACGAATCATGAAGGGCCTGGATTTTGTGCAGCTCAGCAAAGGGTTTTGTGAACACACGACCGTTCCTGAGCGCAAACAGTTTCTCAATAGCCTTTTTGCAATTGCCAATACCGCCCATAATACCTCAAGCCAGGAAATAGAGGAAATTCGTGCCATTGCCAAGGGCCTTGAGCTGGGGCATCAGGATTTCATTGATGCCAAGCTGACCATTTCCCGTGAAGACCGGGGAGGATATTGAGGTCCTCGAATTTTCTAACCCCGGTTTGTAGCTGCAGCATCTAATGCTGCCCTCTAAACCCAAGGGCCATTGGATGACGTGGCTACCAGAGTCATTAGGCGCCATGAGATGGCGCAACTACAATTGGAAATAAAGCACCATGAGATGGTGCAACTACAATTGGAAATAAAGCACCATGAAATGGTGCAACTACAGAGCCCTTACTTCTGTTTGTTCATTTGTAGCCGGTCAATCACCGCAGCCCCTACCCCATCGCTCCACACATTGACGGTTGTCCGACAACGGTCCAGAAACCAGTCAATGACCAAAATGAGGGAAATCCCTTCCAAGGGCAAATTTACCGCCTTTAACACAATGACCATCGTCACCAAGCCGGCTTCCGGAATACCGGCTGCGCCAATGGCAGAGAGCGTCGCGGTGAGAAGCACGAGGATGGTCTCTCCCAGGCCTAATTCGATTCCGTAGGTCTGAGCAATGAAGACGGCGGCGACCGCTTCGTAGAGTGCTGTACCGTTCATGTTAATGGTAGCGCCGAGGGGTGCCACAAAACTCACCGTTCGTCGGGAAAGATTTGCTTCCTCAATAAGGCTTTCCATGGTCATGGGGAGCGTTGCCGAACTCGAACTGGTTGAAAAGGCCGTCATCAAGGGGGTACTCATGGCTTTGGCAAAAGCCCCAACGGTCTGGTGGCTCAAGAATCGAAGAACGAGAGGCAGGACGATAAGCCCATGTATACACAGGGCAAGAATGACGGTGCCAGCATAGGCTCCCAGTGATTTCAGTTGAGGCCAAAACCCGACAAACCCTCCAGCCTCCCCAAGTCGCCCCGCAATCAGGGCTCCAATTCCAATTGGCGCGACCCACATGATGAGATGCACGATGCCCATGATGGCCTCGTTGACACCGTCGAAAAATCGGATGACCACCGTGCCTTTTTCCCCAAGCGTAGTCAGGATACCTCCAAATACCAGGGAAAACACGATGAGAGGGAGTACATCGGTATTCGCCATGGCCAAGAAAAGATTGTCCGGGACCATGTTCGTCAAGATCTGTTCGAATAATTCAATCAGGGAGGTGGGTTTGTCTTCCATCCGCTCGGCAACCTGCTCCATGGATTCGCTGGAGAGTTCAACTGATGGGGCCTCCTGGGCAGTTCCAGGATGGATGACCGATACGAGGATAAGGCCAATAAGAACGGCGATGCCGGTGGTGGTCATGAAAAACAAGACGGTTCGACCTCCCAATTGCCCCAATTTCCGGACATCCCCCAGGCTACTCACTCCCACAATCATAGAACTCATGACTAAGGGCACCACCATGACAAACAGGGTCCGGAGAAATATTTCCCCGAGAAAATAGACCGCGATTCCGGCTGCAGGAAACAGGCCTCCCATGAATGTTCCAAAGAGGATTCCGGCAAGGATGGCGAGAAGGAGGCGATTGGGGTTGGTCGGGGTCATGCGGATGAAAGAAGTTTCAAGTTCCGGGTTTCATGTTTCAAGTTAACAGGCAGAAAAAATTCTTACCTTGAACGATTAACTTTACACTTCAAACTTCTTGTGCGAGGACAATCCGGGCTACTGATACGCATCCATTGGCGGGCAGGAGCAAACCAAATTCCGATCTCCGTAAGCATTATCAATACGCGAAACAGAAGGCCAGAATTTAAAAGAGCGGGTCCATGGGGCAGGAAACACCGCCTGTTCACGTGAATAGGGGTGATGCCAATCTGAACGGGCAATGGATTGGATGGTGTGCGGAGCGTTTTTGAGGGGATTGTCATCTTTAGGCATTCGGCCTTCTTCAATATCGGCGATCTCTTTTCGAATAAGAATCAACGCTTCACAATACCGATCCAATTCCGCCTTCGATTCACTTTCCGTCGGTTCAACCATCATCGTTCCCGGTACCGGCCAGGAGATCGTCGGAGCATGAAAACCAAAGTCCATGAGGCGTTTCGCGATATCTTCCACTTCCACATCCGCCGATTTCTTAAATGGACGCAAGTCCAGAATAAATTCATGAGCCGACAGACCGTTCTTCCCCGTGTACAGGACCGCATAATATTTTTCCAGTTTTTTGGCCATATAATTCGCATTCAAAATTGCCACCTGGGTCGCTGTGGTGAGGCCATCGTCACCCATGAGCCGGATAAACGCCCAGGAAATGGGAAGGATGCTGGGACTGCCGTACGGAGCTGCGGCGATCGGTCCGATCGCCTTATCCCCGCCGGTCTTTCTGATGGGATGTCCCGGTAAAAAAGGCGCCAGATGGGCAGCCACGCCAATTGGCCCCATTCCCGGCCCTCCTCCTCCATGGGGAATACAAAACGTCTTATGCAAGTTGAGATGACAGACATCCGCGCCCATATCTCCGGGTCGACAGATACCCACCATCGCATTCATGTTCGCTCCGTCCATGTATACTTGTCCGCCGTGTTCGTGAACAAGACGACACACCTCAACAATCGTCTCTTCGAACACTCCATGAGTCGAGGGATAGGTAATCATCAGGGCGGCCAGCGTCTCATGATGCCCTGAAGCTTTTGCCTCTAAATCGGCTATATCGATATTCCCATCCTGATCGCATGCGACCGGCACGACTTTCATCCCGGCGATCACCGCACTGGCGGGATTGGTTCCATGCGCTGAGTCAGGAATGAGGCATACTTGGCGTTGAGTCTGTCCACGGTGTTCATGATAGGCCCGGATGGTCATCAACCCTGCATACTCGCCTTGTGATCCGGCGTTGGGTTGTAACGAGACAGCGGCAAATCCGGTAATCTCCGCCAGCCAATGTTTCAGTTGGTGCTGGAGAGCTTCGTACCCCTTGGTTTGTTCCTTCGGGGCAAATGGATGGATTCGGTTGAATTCCGGCCAGGTAATCGGAGCCATCTCAGCCGTCGCGTTCAATTTCATCGTGCATGAGCCCAAGGGGATCATGGAATGGACTAATGAGAGATCCCGCGTTTGAAGTTGATGGAGATACCGCAGCAGTTCGTGCTCAGAATGATAGCGATTGAACACCTCATGGGTGAGATAGGGCGTCGTCCGGGCGAAGGAAGAGGAGATCGCGTGAGGAACGGTTTTTGACAGTTCCTCAATTGAAACGGGGGACTGATTGCCATGGGAGAAGATGGTAAGGAGATGTTGAATGTCTGATGTCGTGGTCGTCTCGTCCAGAGATATGCCGAAGGTCCCATCCGGAAAGGGTCGAAGATTCATCCTCTGTTTCACGGCTTTGGCGAGAATCTGGTCGGGGGACTGCCTATGCGCCGTCACCCGGATGGTGTCGAAGAAGGGCTCTTGAGTGATTTGGCATCCCAGTTCCTGTAATCCCTGAGCCAGTATCGCGGTGAACGTATGAACCTGATGGGCAATTTGCCTCAGCCCTTCAGGGCCATGGTAGACGGCATACATACTGGCGACATTGGCCAACAACACCTGTGCGGTACAGATATTGCTGGTCGCACGATCGCGGCGAATATGCTGTTCCCGCGTTTGCAGAGCCAACCGATAGGCAATATGTCCCTCGGTGTCCCTTGAGACTCCAACCATTCGGCCTGGCACTTGCCGTTTGTATTCTTCCTTCGTAGAGAAAAAGGCGGCATGCGGTCCACCAAATCCCATTGGCACGCCAAAGCGTTGGCTGGACCCCAAAGCGATGTCTGCCCCAAATTCTCCAGGGGGACGAAAAAGGGTGAGAGCCAACAGATCTGTGGCGACAACCATCAGCGCGCCGGCATGATGAACCTGTTGAGCGAGATCGTGATAGTCAAAGAGGGCTCCATCGGTGTTCGGGTATTGAACCAACACGCCAAAGACCTTATCCTTCTGTTGAATATCGGTGAGGGGATTTCCTACATGGACGGTGATGCCTAGGGGTTTGGCTCGTGTTTGAAGGACGGCAATGGTCTGGGGATGGCAATCATCAGCCACCAGAAACAGATTTCGATCCTGGCCGACAATATTCTGACACATGGACATGGCTTCGCCTGCGGCGGTGGCTTCGTCCAACAATGACGCATTGGCCAGGGGTAAGCCGGTTAAATCCGACACCACGGTCTGGAAATTCAAAAGCGCTTCCAACCGTCCTTGTGCGATTTCAGCCTGGTAGGGGGTATATTGGGTATACCAGGCGGGATTTTCCAAAACATTTCGCAAAATCACTGAAGGAGTGATGCAATCGTAATACCCCATTCCAATAAATGAACGGAACACCATGTTTTGCCTTGCCAGTTCTTTGAGTTCCTCCAAGGTGGCCTGTTCCCCTTGATGGGAAGGGAGATCCAGTGATCGTCGTAGTCGTATGGGGTCCGGAACGGTCGCATTGATGAGCGCGTCGAGAGAGTCCAGGCCTAAGGTTCCCAACATTTCTTTGATGTTTGCCTCAGTTGGACCAAGGTGCCGGGGTGGAAAGGCATCAAGGGAATGAAGCCGTTGGTCAATTTTTGGGGTATTCATGATTTCCAACGTCTTTTACACAATTAAGGAACATGTCTGAGAACCGCATGTGTTTCGTTTGGGTGATCACCCAAAAATGAACAATACGAATGTCTTGAGCGTGAGAGCAACTGAGAGTAATGGAAAGCCCTAGAAATTCTGCTATGGTGGCTTTCTTGTGATTTGATTCGCGTAACGGTCCGAATGGTGAATCAGCTATGAGGAAAGGTTATCACGATGACCTGGATTTCTGCAAAGTCAGGGAATTCAACTGCCCCAAGGGGGCTAGGTTTCAGGTTTCAAGTTCCAGGTTTCAGGTTAACCAATCGGAACGATGCCTAAAGTTGAACTTTTTGCTGGGGGGAGTTGCCAAACAGCTGAGGTTTCCGGTACAGCAAGACCCCAAGGAAAAGTGCCAACTATTTAAGGATCTGCCCATATGATTGTTCTCTCCAATATTCAAAAACTCTATGACGGAACCTCGGCGACTGCAGATGCCATTCATGAACATGTGGATCTGTGGATCGATGAAGGGAAGATTGAATCGCTTCATCCTCATGACCCGAAGCGTCCCGTGGGAGCATCAATTCAGCGAATCGACTGTTCTTCCTTTACCGTCACTCCGGGACTCATTGATTGTCATGGTCATGTCACTTTGTTTGGGATAGGACGGGATCCTCTGGAACGAATGAATTCGCTCGAAGGCCTGTTGTATGCCGAACGCATCCTGTATACGACCCTGGTCAATGGCGGGGTGACAACCCTCCGGGATGTGGGTGGAGCAACCCATTTGCTCAAGCGGCTGGTTCAAGAAGGCTTCCTCATCGGCCCACGGCTGAAGATTGCGATCTGTATGTTATCGACCACGGGAGGCCATGCAGATTTTCGAGGCCCCGATCGATGCTGTGGGGAGGTCTCTCGCCTGTGGCCGCCCGGTCCCGGGCGTCCCTCAAGTATTGTTGACGGCCCCTGGGCCTGCCGAAAGCGAGTCAGGGAAATTGCCGCATGTGGGGCCGACCTTGTGAAAATTTGTGCAAGCCCCGGTGTGGTTTCTCCGGGTGACAAGCTCGAACATCGGGATTTTACGGCTCAGGAAATTGATGCCATTTGTGATGAAGCCGCCGGGAGAGGGCTGTATGTGGCGGGGCATGCTCATAGTCGAAGTGGCATTGCGTTGTCGATAGAACATGGGGTCCAGGATATTCAACATATTTCCTTTCTTGATGAAACCCTTGCGGAACAGGCCTATGTGAAGGGCTGTACGGTCACGCCAACCTCGTGGGTCACTCAGGCATTATCGGAAGCCAAGGGGTGGAGCGACCTGGTCCAGCAAAAAATCCAACAAGTGACGGAGGCTCATTCCCAAGCCGTCCGTATTGCTCATGGCAGTGGCCTGAAGATGCTAGCGGGGACGGATCCTGTCCTCCCCGATATGCATGGGCGAAATTATATGGAGCTGGTCGCGTTAATGAATGATGGCATTCCCGCCTTGACGGCTTGGTATGGAGCAACCGGTTTAGCTGCGAAGCAAATTGCTCAGGACGAAGTGGGAGTTTTAGGGGCGGGATACGTGGCAGATTTCCTTGTCTGTCGGGGGAATGTCATAGAGCAGCCTGCCTTGTTTGAAAAAGGAGTCCTGCTTGATGTGGTTAAAGAAGGCGTGGCCTATCGGGGAGCACTGGAAGGATTTCCGTCTCGAAACCTGGAAACCTGTATGCAGGAGGCCTTGCGAGCGGAAGGGTAAAAACCGTGAGAAATACGCGTTAAGAAGAAGGACTGTCGTTCTGCAATACGGGAGACCCGTCATTTCCGCTTTCTTGGCTTTCTTCCATATCCACGACCAAATCCCCACGGGGTGAAAAGAATCCCTGCTCATCAATTTGGACTATGCCATTACAGTTTTCTTGGAAAAATTCCAGGATCCAACCGTTGAAGTCGTACCCTTCGTCCGTGATGTCGTTTTTCACCATTTGGGTTGTGGCGATAAACCGTGATCGGTCAATAAATCCTCGAGCTATCTGGGATTCTTCATCGTCATAGACAGAAAGCCGTTGCAAGAACATGGTTTTTTCTGATTCATAGACGTCCTGATAACTTCCACGATCACGCACGCAAAACAATTGAATCGGTTTTCGTTCTCTATTGTATCCGAGGGTAATCTGCGCCCAATCCCAATCATCTAAGGCTTCCGGATCCATCTTGGGGACGAGGGGAATTTGATTTTTTGATTTCAGAAAATCCAGCAACAAGCGAATTGGTGGACTCTCTTCGCGTTGGCAGAATACCCTTGAATACGTCAGCGATTCAGGTGTTTGACCTTCAAGGGGTTGCGTACTGGAAAAAACCGGTATCTCTTTTCCCATATGAAACTCTTTTCAAAAAATTGTTATTGAAAACTGATCGTGTAAGAATATACTGTACCCGGTTAGGACCAAATCCTTCAAGTTGCCAGGCTGGATGCTGAGGGTCTCGAATCTCACAATTCACTTGTCTGGCTTGCATTTTTTTATTGACAGGTTCTAACTCTTCGTATACACTTTCCGCCCATTGCAAGTCTATGAGACACGGACTGGTGTCTCCGCCTCTTTTAGGTAGGGGAAAGGGGCGTTCCCCCCCAGGATATTCACATAAGAAAGAGCTGGCGACGGTCGCCACCTGTACAGAGGAATGCAAAAGTCTTTGCACCTTTGATTCTCACAAACCCTTATTGTGTTGGTAAGGTCAAACATTATATGGGCAACAATTTTTTCACTGCTCACTCACTCAACTTGCGGAGGAGGTACGTATGGGAAAGTCAATGACCAAGTCTCAAATTGCTGATCATTTAGCCAAGAAAGCGAGTGTGACCAAAAAAACCGCCACCCAAATTCTCGATGATTTGGCGGCATTAGCTTACAAGGAAGCGAAGAATGCGTTTGTCGTACCTGGCGTGGGAAAATTAGTGCTGGCACACCGCAAAGCCCGGATGGGCCGCAATCCTCAAACAGGGGAAACGATAAAAATTCCTGCAAAAAAGGTTCTCAAATTCCGCGTCGCCAAAGCTGCAAAGGATGCATGTCTGGGAGCGAAGAAGTAAAGAGCGATCCAAGAAACCTTACCAGATCTTTCTTCTTCTTCTTTCCGTTTGAGGTTTTGAAACCTGGTCCGTAACACATTTCTTTTTCTTTCCAAAAAAAGGCAGTGCCAGAAAGGTGCTGCCTTTTTTTCTGTCTCGTGTTTTCTGCCGTTTCACCTGCGGCAAGACAAAGCGTCGCCTCTATCAGTATAGAGAGGGGGTGAGTCCACTTTGCCCCATCCCGTCATGCGCAACTAAATTGACTGAGTCCCCGTCCTGAACGCGCGTATCTTCACTGGCAATGCGCTTATTTACCGTGACCATTAATTTTTTTTCTTTGAGAAGTTGAAACACCTCCCTTAGTACCTTCCCCTGGTTCTTGATCAATTGTTTGACGGGTGTGGGTTCAGAAATTTCACACCCCAGAGTTCGCTCCCCGTCAGCTGTTTGCAATTCTCCCATTAAACTGATTGTGACCATGCTAACTCCTTATGCGGCTATAAAATGTCTATTTAGCCTACTTTGAATAAACTTTCGACTTCTGAAAAACCATTCAGTATTACTGGTTGTTGGTCATAGGTGCGGGCACATGAGAACGTGCTGAGGGGAATTTCCAATATCGAACACTGAATGTCGAATAATGAAGTTTAGGAAGCAGTTTTTCTCCCTTCGACATTCGTAATTCCTTGTTCGCCATTGGTTATTCTTATGGCCCTTTGATCACTGTCCATACACGAGTCCGGTTGTCCTGTCGCCATCGACAAATGTTCACAATGAAATCATCTCTTTTCCATTATGGAATGGTAGCAAATATTCGAACCGGTCCCCCCGAGCCCCCTCGGATTTTAATGGGAAGCGCGGTGACTACGGATCCTGTCGGAGGAAGTTTCTCAAGGGCGGCGACATTTTCAAGTCCATACAGGTTGGCTTCCCCTAAGACCCGATGAGCCACAAAATCCTTTGATCGCCCAGGATCAATGCTCGCGGTATCAATCCCTACTCCCCGAATACCTCGCTGTGAGACAAGGA
The DNA here is from genome assembly GCA_964525045.1 of uncultured Nitrospiraceae bacterium. Taxonomy (GTDB): domain Bacteria; phylum Nitrospirota; class Nitrospiria; order Nitrospirales; family UBA8639. The sequence continues at coordinate 15,305 of CAZGFD010000023.1, forward strand.
ATTGGATGGACTGAGCTGAATACCCTGGAAAATGTAACGTGGTGGAATCCTCAGGGGTAGGACTGCCCAGGTAGCGGATAGGGTCCGGCCAATATTTCCCCCATCCGGTGAAGAGCAACACCAAACTTTCCTTCGGAATGTGTCCATGTTCCGTTTCCCAGGCTTGCACGTCTTCAATTTGAAGTTCGTAATCAGGATTGCCTTCAACTTGAGTTCGAACATCAATCACAATCGCGGGGCCAATCAATTCTTCAACGGGAATTTGATCGACACTCCGACCTTGTTCTGCGAAATGAACGGGGGCATCGAGATGGGTGCCTCCGTGTTCGGAAGCGGAAAAGGCTCCAGATGCATACCAATGGCCGCTTGCGTTTTTCCCCCACTTGACCTTCTCCCATTCAAATGGCTTGTTGTTGGGCCAATACACGGTCTGGTCGTCAAATGGGTAAGTCAGGTCGATGATGGTTGTTGGAGGGTGTGGAATACAGGAAGCCAAGGAACACCAGAGGAGGCTACCAATAAAGAATGTCAGGTGGTGGATGTTTGAGAGGGATGATCGCCCCATTGATTTACTCATTGGTCGGGATAAATTTCTGGCACTCAGGGTTCAAGTTTCAGATTGAAAAGAAAAAGAATTTTCCTCAATAAGGTTTTCGGAGAGAAAACGGGTTAACATGATAGGTTCTCTTCTGTATTGCAGGCAATCGGACCGCAAATCCTAACAGGATAAACGCTTGACCGGCAACGAATAGGGAGGGATTGGCGTGGATCCCCTTTGCTCGCTATACTGAACTTCAGTATCGACAATGATCTCAGGGATTTTTGAGATCGAGAAATTTCTTCAGAGTCCCAGGCATGTTGAGAGAAGAGTTTCAGGTTTCAAGTTTCAGGTTTCACGAAAGTACACTTCTCATTATTCAAGGGCAATCTCCTCTTGCTGAGGTTTCAGGTCACAGGGAAGCCGTATATTTCAATTGGAGTCGTAAACGAATAAAGTGGATATTGTAAGGTATGTATAAAATTATCATCATACTCGTGTTGCTGGTTATCCTGTTTTATATGTTTCGGCGGGCGATTCAAGATTGGGGAAAAACTGACGAGGAAAAAGCCCTTCCAGGTAAAGATGTCATGGTTCAAGATCCCGTCTGCAAAGTGTACATTACCGCAGGGTCGGCGGTGAGGGAACGGGTCGGTGGCCAAACCTATTTTTTTTGCAGCAATAACTGTGCAAAAAAATTCCAAAAAGAGAATTCTTGATGATGGCGTGGAAAGTTGAAATGCATGCCGGATCTCTTCAACTCAAAGCACCCTACCTGGAACTTTTCCGGTTCCCACCCGAAACTCGAAACCCGAAACCCGAAACTTCTTTTAGGTAAGCGTTCCCCCGCAGGAGGATCCGCAACCGGCGGTACAGCCGTAACAATGTTTGTCTGTCACGATGTGGCGCCGGGCGAGTGCCTGGTAATCGAAGGCATCGATGGTTTGAGGGTAGGGGGGCGCGACGGGGATATCCATCATTTGGTTGAAGTCACAATCATATAACCGTCCATCCCATCCAACGCTTATCAGCGTTCGGCACATGAGTCCCTCGATGGCCGAAGGATTAAAGCTATTCTGAAGAAGAGTGAAATACTCATGGGTTTGGCCCTTGGCCTTCAAGTCATCCAAGAAGCGGTTAATGGGCATGTTGGTTATCGTAAAGAGGCGGTTAAACACGAGACCAAATTGCTGGAGTAATTCCTGTTTATAGTCTGTTTCTAACTCGGCTTGGGGAGGAGGAAGTTTGGGACCCAGGGGATTATACACCAGATTAAGGAGAAGGCCACTGCCTTCAATGCCATAACCGAGGGCATTGAGTTGCTTGAGGGCGGCAATGCTACGGTCAAATACCCCTTTCCCGCGTTGTTGATCGACGTTTTCTTCCGAGTAGCATGGCAGAGAGGCCACGATTTCCACCCGATGGTCGGCCAGAAATTGTGGAACATGTTGCTTCCCTTTGACAAAAAACACTGTCAGGTTGCACCGATCGATCACGTGACGCCCCAATCTTGAACATCCCATGACCAGGTGTTCGAAATGCGGATTCATTTCGGGGGCACCCCCAGTCACATCGACGGTTGATATTTGAGGGGTACGCTCAAGGACGCCAAGAATATGATCAACGGTATCACGAGTCATGATTTCGGTCCGTTGGGGCCCGGCATCCACGTGACAATGATGACAGGTCTGATTGCAGAGTTTACCGACGTTGACCTGAAGGGTCTGAACGGAGCGAGCGGTCAAGGCTTGGAACCCCTGAGCCGTCAAGCTTTGGTCGAATGGCCTGATTGATTCGTTCTTCAGCGGGGCCGGCGGTTCATGGAGGAGGGGTAGAGATTTCATGAATGTATGTAGAGGTTCGCTCGAAGCCTTCTTCTTATTTGGTGTTCCAATAAGGGCTTCAATTCGGTAGAGGATTTAACAGCAGCCATCTGTTGGTTCGCATGGAGCCGCATTCTCAGAAATGCCATCGCCCGCTCGATTGATCACTGCAAAGAATGGGCGGTACTCATCGCTATGGAGAACCTTCAAGGTCTTGGAGCATATTTCATGGGGAGTCCCACAATGGTAGACGTGATGATCATCATCGACGGCTTCCGTAAATGGACCGGTCATAAGGGAAAAATGTCCTTCCCAAACACAGTGGGTCTCCTCAGGGAAGACCGCTGACCAATCCGGATCTTGGGCAGAAAGTGTGACGGGTTTCTCCGACAAAATAAACAGATCTTTATAGGGGAGAGTTTGCAAAAGCGTGGCCGTTGAAGGGCCAATAGATTGTGGAACGCCCCGGACAAAGGAACATCCAGATTCATCCACGACCCGACTGAATGGGCCTTTCAAAGTTGCAAAGTGAGGATGGCTGTTGGGATCCCCATCGGGAAGCTTGTATCCGGTCAGCGTCACGGATAAGAAGTGAATGCCATCGATGACCCGCCAGGGAATAAACGTAACTTGGTGAATCCCACGAAATCCCGCTTCTCGTAATCCCCCCCAATAGTGTGTCAGTGGCATCGCACCGGAAAGACAGTCTCCCCATTTGTCTTTATCGTGAATGAGGTAATTGGGAACGGGTTGATCGGCGACAATATCTGAAACCGTAAACCGGCCGCCTGGCTTTAACACCCGATACATCTCGCTAAAGACCTTAGACTTGTCGGGGGCTAAATTGATCACACAATTCGAGACAATCAGGTCGATCGTATTGGCGTCCACCGGCATGGCGTCGGCAAATCCTTTACGAAAATCGATATTCGATTGGGGATAGCCCAGGTTGGCGGCCACAGTCGGGGCATGGGTACGGGCCATGGATAACATCTCGTCCGTCATATCAATGCCAATCACGGAACCGGTCGGCCCGACTCGACGAGAGGCTTCAAAGCAGTCAATCCCTCCGCCGGATCCAATATCCAGAACGGTTTCGCCCGACTGAACCGAGGTGAGGCCAACAGGAGTTCCGCAGCCATACGAGACCTTTAAGACCGGTTCGGGAATAAAGGTACGTAAATCCTCATGGTTATACCCGGTCGGACAGCACATTTCTTCACCAGTGGTGACCGCTTTGGCATATCGATCGCTGACAGCCTGCGTTATGGTGTCATTTGACATAAAAACCTCGTGGCCATAGTGAATAAGAGTTCTGAAAGAACTTATCTATAAACCAGATGAGAAGGTCCGGTCAATTTTTATAGGTTGTAGAATAGTCGACAAGATACCGAAAATGTTACAGATTTTCTGTAATCTCCCTCACCGTTTTAAGGGGATTCCCACCCCGTCACCCTGGGCCATCCAGGGTAAATCACCTTCCACCGTAAAATACAGCCTGTTCAATATATAGGTGGAGCATTTCCGTTCCACACATTCAACGCCCTGCTAGTGATTTATGGTGAATGTGTATCCCTCCACTAGGAGGGAGGGGAATGACCAATTCAGATTTCTAACGCTTTGAAAAATCATGGGAAAACAAAATTCACCAATTCGGTATCGGCCTTGCTTTATCTTACCTGAAATTTCTTTTAAAATCTGAATACACTCTGTTGAGAGAATAGGATGATTCATTATGGCACTTATTCATTGTCCGGAATGTCAGAAAGAAGTTTCAAGCGTGGCGTTGGCGTGCCCACAATGCGCCTTTCCCTATCCTGGAAGGAAGGATACTGGAAACGGTCAATATGAAAAGATCCTCCGGACCTGTCCGGATTGTAAAAGGATCATCTCCAAACAAGTCCAAAGATGCCCTCATTGTGGAGCGCCCGATCCTGAAGCCGGAGTCCCTCCGGAACCTGTCGCGAGTGAAGGGAGTGAGGAAACAATCATGTGCCCCCATTGTGGGGTCTCCTTCACCAACGGCACAAAGCCAAGAAAATCGGGTGAAGAAGTCGATTCCCTGCTTCCCATTGAAGAAAAAGTTCTGGCAGCTCAATCCCGGATCGGCCTGGATATTGAAGAGGACGGCGCCGACGAAGAACTGACGAGTGATCCACCTTTTCCTGAAGGAAGGAGAAGGAAACCTCTTTGGGAAGAGAGAAGAGAGAGTGTTCGGGAATCGCCTCGCCATTCCCGGCCCAAAAAATCATGGAAGATCTATCTGCTGGTGATACTGGGCATCCTGCTCCTGGTGGCTGGCTGGGCCATTTGGGAATTACGGGATATGAGCGGCCTTGAGGCCCTGGTCTATTGGAATAGGTAATGCTTGGTTGAAAAGTTGTTTCATCTGTAATGCCCCAATCTTTATTTCCCGCAAATCCTAATAAATTTCCCGTCTATTTTAATAGTTATTGATGGTGCCCATACACTAAATTAGAGCACCCAAACCGGTCGAAAAAATATTAATCGTCACCTTGGGGGTGATCCGATGGATGAAAGCCCGCGCCGGCATTACATCATTGTGGTACATGGTATCGGTGAACAGAAGCTGAACGAAACCACCACACCCTTGATTCACCGGTTTGCCGAAGCCAGAAATAATAAAGAGGAGGGTTACTACCGTAATCTCCTTCCCGCCCATCTGTCTGCACAGTCGGTCCGGAAGAGAGGATTGGGACATGGGTGGTCTGAGTTTGAGGGAATACCTGTGTCTCCTCCTGGTTCCACCGGGCCGGAAAAAGCCTTTGATGGAACATCCCCCTCTGATTCTCTGGGTCGTAACTTTCGGTTCGTCGATCTTCATTGGGCTCATATCCTTCGAGACCTCCATAAAGATTATGCGTCGTCCACCGAAAGCTGGGCCAATGCGCTTCGGTACCGTTTTAAAACCATTGCTCCTCCCGGATGGAGCAGGCCCTGGCAGAAGAAATTGTTGCACCAGCTGGTGGAAACTGCGTTGCCCATGAAGAAATTGCTGAATTGGCATAGTCCGGCCCTGGCCCAAATGATCTTTGATGATTTCTTAGGGGATGTGCACTTGTATGGCGATTTTGCGCGCACCAGAGGTCGGGCTGTCAGGCACTTTCATGTCATTTTGGATGAAATCCATCTTCGGGATTTGATCGAATGGGGAAGAAATAATCAAGATAATGGGGGAGTGGCTCCTTACCAACCTCCAACCTATACCGTGATTGCCCACAGCCTAGGTAGCATTTTGAGCTTCGATGCGCTGGTGTATGCTCAGGCCCGGAGATCCCTACGAGCGACCAAAGCGAGCACGGATCATCCTAGCCCATCCCTGCCTTTTTTGGGGTACGGCGATCCGGCGGAGGGAGAACACATCACCTGGGGATCACTCATGGAGGAACTTTCCGGTCTTGAGGGCCACCATAGATTCAAGCGTGAGTACCTTCAGGAATGGGAGGAACAGAAAAGGGTCACGATCCCACCCTTAAAATGGAGGGATCACGTTCAAAACTTCATTACCTTGGGTTCGCCCATAGACAAATACCATGTTCTGTGGTGGCAGAATTATTATCATATGGGTCTCGAGACTGAAACTGACCAAGCGTGGGTTCAGGGTTGGGTTGAAGAACGAAGGCCCGGAAACAAAATTGTTCATTACAATCTCTGCGATGAACAAGATCCGGTTGGACATAAACTGGATGTGGCTCAAAGGACCCAGAATTACGGGAAAGTGTTTGTGCCTGATGATGAAATGCCAATCAAACACCGGGATATCGTATTCCGGCGTTATCCGGTTCCCGGAGTCGCCCATGTAAAATATTGGGAGGACGGCGGACTGTTTCGGGGAATTCTTGGGGAAGTGATTGATCGTTCAAGAGACTTTTCTGGTTATTTTTACAAGAAAGATTTTTGGGAAAAGGACAAATCCATTTATGGGGAAGCCCTCCAATGGGCGTACTTTCGGATTCCCCTCGTGACCGCCGTTATCACGTTTGTCCTGCTGGCATATGGATTACACGGCTTGTGGCCTTGTGTCGGTACCAGTTCCGGCAGCTGCGATTTTGGACTCATGCATGCTGTGAGCCTTCTGGCCTCCCTTCTCCTGTGGACGATTCCCAAGCCCCATACCATTCGTTCAAGCGAACCTTCAATGGATTCTCAAGCACAGAAGCAACCGTCAATCCGCCGAGTCTGGAGATTTCGTCGCAGTGTCTTTGCACATCTCGTCGCAGGCGCGATTGAATGGCGACGCGTTCTTCTCGAATTGAGCAAGAGAGACACTGAACCAGCAAAAAAGGGATTGCAGGAAGAGGAGGATTTTGAGAAAGGAGGATTTTGGAAATACGGAAAGTGGCGCTACCTTCTGGCAATACTCTTAGTTGCCGTTCCAGCGTATTTCCTCACTTGGCCGCTCGAACTGACGTTCGAACTTATCATTGCTGGTATTTTCCTATTCGGCCTCACCTATTTCAGTGTCATGCTGTATGTAGGGTGGGTATTCCGGAAGGAAAAATATAGATGAGAATCCTACGTAAACAATGAATCCATGGCTTTGGCTGTGGCCATTCCAGCTGGCAAGTACATTCAAGGGACTTGAAGCTCTTATCTGAGACCTGTAGAAAACGCCCTTCGCATTGAGAACCCATTCCATGAATGAGTAAGACTCCGATTTTGCCATTCATGATATTCCTCCTTGCCCCTTTGCATACCAATCTTCTTATTCATTCATTATCCGTTTTGCGGTGGTAGCTATGGGTTCCAAAATAAAAGATTAGCTCTATTTTATTTGGAAATAGGCTTTTTCCAGTAATCGGGTCGCCAAAATAATTGATCGGAATCGTTCAAGTGACTATGCCTTTGAGGCTTATTGTATGAGATCTCATTCACTTCCCCTTGGTGTGGTCGATGGTTATATTCTGGATCTTGGATTCCAAATCCCTTGAGAGTGACTTGATCCCTGACCGCGGGAGGGATCATATGTAAAGCCATGATGGCGTTGTTCCACTTACCGAGCGTCAAATAGGTGAAGGTAGAGGGGTTTGAGGCAAAATCATCAATCCATTCAAGAAGGCTTCCCCTCGGGAGAAAATCCCCATAGGTTTTTTCTCTCGCATCCCCATAAGGGTGAAGAGTGAGGTTGAAAAACTTGGTTAATGGATTTTTTTGTAAATAAGGAATTACGGATTGCTCAAAGTCTCTGATGGTACATGCTGCTGCCAGGTAGACAATCTCATCGATTGGGAAATCCAGATTAGAGTCCCCATACAAACGAATGAGATCATTTAAAATTAAAGTTCCCATACTATGACCGATCAGGGTAACTGTATAATCCTCATGCCCTTTTTGGGATTTCAGATCCCGTAATTTTTCCAATAACACAGCTAGTCCACCTGTTGGGCGACTCTCCTCTGGTTGTAGTCTTGGATTAAGGGTCGGTGGCGCCTCACCTTTCATATTTTCCGAGATGGTTTGAACCTCACCCCGAAAGGTTAAATCCGAGGGAACAAATTCCGAAGGTTTCCGAAAGACGGTCTTCGTACGCCGCACCATGTTGTCCCACCCGGCTTTGCCGAATACATCTAAAACAGGGGTAGTGACAAACCGAATCACGCCGGGGACAAAAAGGGTCACCCGATCTTGAAACCAAGCCTCAGAAAAACGGCTGATGGTGTTTTGCCCCAAGAGAATTTGATGAGGGTCTGGTTCAGGTGTAAAAAATTGTTGGTTATAGAATGCCACCTCATCTTGGGTAGGGACGGGTACGGGGGTAAGCCCCCGATAAATTTGAACCCCCATTGTCACAGGATATCGGAAAAGGGCCCTACCAATATCAGCGAGAAAATAAAATGGAAAGGAAATGGCTCCCAAGATTGGAGCCTCTTTCCCTTGCCGAATTCTGAAAAGATGATCGACATAGGCAGACCCCATTCCGGATTCCCAATTAATTAAAATGGGGTAATATAATTCGTTGTCTTGATGCTCATGGTCTCTTTCCATCAATCTGGAAAGAATGAGGGCCTCATCGACAGAACCCTGAATGCCTTTTAACCCGCCATGAACGTAAATTAATATTCTTTTTCTGTTGGGATTAATCCCCCTTTCGGATTGGATATTTTTGATGATGGTCTTAGTATGTTCCTCAAGGCCTTGATATTTTAATGTGGCCTCTCCATCTTCCGAAGCTTTTTCTTCAATCGGAAAGGCCTCTCCATCTCCTTTCAAAGCGATAAGGTGATTGATGGCGTAAGTATAATCTTCGGGCGTAACCTCGACGTTGCTGGTGCACCCGGTCGAAACGACTATGAAAATAAAACAAATGATAAGAGAGTAGTTCATTTTTGCCCCCTCTTAAAGAAGGTAGAATGAGGTCCCCCAAAATGTTTTAATATTTTTGTCATTGAGGGAACCCCCCAACATGGTGGAGTGCGTGAAAATTACTATCGGTATATGAGGGAAGCTCTCCCTGAATCTTTTGGCGAAGCCTAAGCTTTCAAAGGGGAGTTTCTCTGCTGCATTAAAAACCAAAAGGTTGTGGCATTCGTTTACCAGAGAAACTGGTTTACGTTCCGGGGTCTTATTGGAGAGGAGCTGTATGGAATTTTCCGTGGAAAGACTTTGCAGGATAGGACCGAGGGCGTTTTTGAGGGCAAACACCAGAATATTGGTGGGGGGCATTCCTATACCCTTTTGTGGCTGGTTGTTAATAAAGTTATTAGGAAATATTTCCCCTGTGTTCCTTTAAGCAGAGCAATTAATACGCCTCTTTGTTTGAAAATTCAAGAAAATTCTATAGTGAACCCCTTGAAAGTGAGACCACCTTCAAGGGAGTGCTTGGACAACCTGGCGCAGGTATTTTGTAACGGGTTTTGTAAAATCATTGTCAGTCCAATATCCGTTATGAGCGGCAGGATTCCAACTTGTGATGAGGGACCCTACATTAATGTCATCGTCGACAATTCGATCAACAGTTTTCTTTTGCTTAGCTGACAGTTTAATCCGATTCTTTTCATATAAGGGTTTTAACGGCCACCCGAGGACATCATCGGTGTCGAGAAAATTCAGCCATTTTGAAACCGCTTTCAGGGAAGTTGCGGTAATTCCTTCCCCGGGAAGATTAATAGGGTAGGCCTCTGGAAAGGCCAGACTAAATAAGGGAATGTTACATCCAAAGGTGATCATCGCCAATAAATTGGGAATGGGAGTCAACGGTATTCCTTTCCCTTGTTGCTGATCCCAAATATAGTTCGACATCATATGGGCCCCCAAAGAATGTGCTAATACGATAATAGGCGCCTGTGGGTCATTGAGTTTGGTGTTCAGGTTTTTGACGGAGGTTTCTATAACTTTGTGAAGGAGAGAATAGGCGCTCTCGGGGTGACCGAGATTGCGGTGATAGGCAATCGCATCGCCAAGGTTGTGAATCACAAATTTCCGAATGGTGGTCCAGTCAAGATCAATGATTTGTTGATCTGCATTTTTTGCTGATTGCATACAATCCCAAAGAACGTCCTCCCGGTCCTTGAGTTGTTTCGCCCAAAAAACCTCTTCCCACTCGAAATGGACTTGATCATCTTTCAAACGGTCCTGCAACTCTTCACTGAGCCCGGCGGAAAATCCAGCTCGTTGAGATCCTATTCCATGAATGATTAAGACTCCGATTTTGCCGCTCATGATATCCCTCCTTGATCTGCCTAATGGTGGGGGCGGGTCGCCGTGGTCATTCCTTATTTTCTAAAAGTAGGTGAACCTAGGATTCATATTCGCTTTTTGCTTTTAGATTTCCTTAAAACCTGTTTTATTTGGTTAGTCGGTGACAAAATAAATATTGATCTGCGTTGTTCAATTAGGAAAAAAGGTGACTCAATGGAAAAGGAAAAAATTAACCAACCATGGGATTTATTTGACGGGCCTGATCAATCCATCCGGTGACTGTTTCTGATTTAAATTCCACATTTACATGATTGATTCTAGCAAGCTCCTGAAGAAACGAAGTCAATGTAAGGGGATCGCTCTGAGCAAGATCATTAATTGATCGGATACCAGAAGAATACAGAAGTTTTGCTTGATTAGGGCCTAATCCAACAATGCGCAAAAGGTCAACCAGGTTTGCCCACCCTTGAACTAAGGCAACGCTGACATTAAGTCTTCGTGCCAGTGCATCGCGCTGTTGGGGAGATTGAACTTCTAGTAGGAGATCATCTTGATTGTGGATATTAGCGGCGGCAAGTTTTTCTGCGAATTCATCATTAATAAGATGTAACTTAGACAGATTCCATGAGGGTCGTTGTGATAGATCTGGTGTTATCTTGGGTTGGTACTTTTGGATCAGCTGATCGAGCTCTCTCCCGAGACTGTCACGAAGGAAGCTAAGCGAAGGATCCTCTTTCGCATGACCCACATATTCCTCATCGAGCCAAAATGTAGCATCGAGGTGAAATAGTGATTTCCTTAAATATTCCTCTGCCTTCAATATTACGGCATTTTTAGCCATAATTGAGTATGCGCAAGCTAAATTGAACCGAGCACTTGGCGAAAAGGAAGTCTCGTCCATTTCCTCGAGTAAGATGTCCTCTGAGTCTTTGTCTATATTTTGTTGGCGAACAATTCCCTTTAGCGCTGCGTATAAAGCATTGGCACTAGGCCTAATAGAGGCCAAATAGGAATGTAGCCATCGATTCTTTGGTTTGTTTTCAGCACCCAAATTGTTTTGGTGGACAACGTTTATTTCGGTAATTAATTGTTCAGCTTTTTCTCTAGCTTCGGTAATCTCTCCTAACTCCTGATTTAGGATGGCCTGGCCAAACATCACGGAATATAGGGTGGGGTCCTCAATCGAATATTTCTCTTTGTATTCCCTAGCGAGCGATTCCACTTTGGCAAGTTGGCGAATCGATCGCCGTCGCGTTTCTATATCCTTATCGTAGTAAAGGAGCCAGGCTAAATTGGCTCTTGCACCAAGAAGTTCTGGACTGAGTTTAAGTGCCATAACGTATAAGGCCTTGGCTTCCTTATTGTTGGGAGGAGTTCTCGTTTGGGCATGCAATCCGGCACGAAAAAAAGCGTAACTACGCCAATGATGTGTGCCAAGGAGAGAAAAACTATCCTTATAGAATCGAGTCATTATCTCAAAAAATAGCCATATTGCCCCATACTCTGAAAGTTGATAATAGGCCCCTGCTTCTTCGCTATTCTGGACATAAGGTTCAATCATAAAATCCCGCTGCCAAAGAGTCCTACTAGCGAGAACTTTATTGTTATGGGTAATTTGAAGGGAGGCTCCAATACCTCTAGAGTCATCAAATGGATGAAGGACGCCTGAAAGTTTCATTGATTTCGGTTTGAATAAAGAAGAAAAAAAATCGGGGATTCCCAATGCCCATTTAGCTGAGGGGGGGATCGCTTCCTGAATATCTTGGGGAATTTTAAAAGAAGGGATTGCGCCAGTAATTACAAATATTTTTCCGCTGGGATTACCTTTCTCCAATCTATTTAAGTGATTTATCAATAGAATAGAAAAGTTTCTCCCTTTCTTGAATACAGAGGTATTTGAAACCTCCATATCTTCAATTTCTAATGCTGGCATGCCCCCTAATCCCAACAAAGTCTTCCCTCGAGAATAAAGAAACCTAAGACCAATAAAAGTTAGGGAGGCCATGACAAGGATTTCACCAACTGGAACGAGCCAAGGCTCTATGCCTCGCCGAATTGTCCTCCAGATGGGAATTTTCCCCCCAGACAGATACTCGAGATCTTCGGGAACGGTGAGCAAAGGATTATTTTTCAGAACTATTTTCATCTCTGTCCGGGCCGCTTCATGGAATCCCAAATTCACTAGATTCTTAACCGTAGTAAAGGGTTGATCCGGCCCCGTCAGATACTGAAGGTCATCGGGAATATTGATGAATGGATATTTGTTCAATAATCCGGTGAATTTTTTCCGTGCTTCCTTATTCTCCCCCTTATGAAGAAGAATTCTTACTTTTGTGAAGGGGGCTTCGGTTCTTTTGATCGCCTCAAACCCTCCTGCAATTTGCGGGTTCTTGATGTATGCCTCGAGATATTCCTTGCGAGCTTGCTCAAGATCACCTGCAGCTTCATAAGCCTCACCAAATTGGAAGTGCCTTTCCGCAATTTGATCGGGATGAGCAAGAGACCTGAGCGCTGCAATGGCTTCCTCAAGGGTGGGATTAGCAACTATTGCATTTTCGTAAGCTGAAACAGCTTTATCCTTACTTCCTGCTTCCTCAAATGCCTTCCCCAATTTCAAAAACTCAGTTGCAACCCTATTCAAACCATCTTTTGCGCAGGCAAGGCCGGGATTTTTTTGTATGAGGTCCTGATATATTTCAAGCGCTTTATCGGTCCGTTTTCCCTGAAGTAAGCCGTCTGCGGCCGCGCATGGTTTCTCCCCCAGGACAGGATTTGTATGAAGTAATACCAGGTAGGCCAAAGCTACCGCGGCCAATTGTGTGGTACTCCAAGGGGTAACAGAAAAGAAAATTTTTTTAAGCATAGAAAATGGTTCTTCGACTAAAAAAAATAATTCGAATCATACAAGAAACCCAAATTATGTACGCATTGAGTCTTTTAATTCCGAGACCGAGGATTATTATTTCCCTATATAAATTATAAACAACAGGCAATCCCGACTTAACAAGTACAAGGCAATTCAGTTTCATTGCTTGATTTTAAACAATCTGCGTATATGCTACTCGATCTTGTTGCAATAAAATTTTTTCCTTTATATATTGGGTAAGAATGTTGTTTTGTCTTGGACTATTATTGAACTTCCCGGTTGCAATGCCATCGTGGTACCCCCCAACTCGTTGTTTAAGGGCCCGCATTGCTCACAATTTTTGCCACACAGATTATTAGGGAATACGTTTATTTTTCGACAAATAATCTAGCTGGGTGAAGAGGCGTCGGCAGCTACTGTCGCTGCATTCGAAATCTGTGAAGCCAGTTCGATCTTGGCCTTAAATGTGTTGGTAAGCGAAATATCTTGGCTGACCTTTACCAAGGCAACGTTCATAGCATTTTTTCTATCGTCGCTTATGGGTGGAACAGATTCGTTAAGCGATTTTGCCAACTCACGGCGATTTATTTCAGATCTAAGATGCAATAATCTTACTTCCAATGAGCTGATTCGAGCATGTATCTGCATGTCGCGTCCTGGACGCTCGTGGATTGGGACGTTTGGCTGATTTCTAAGGGCTCTGAGTTCATTTTGCCTCTGTTCTAGTTCCTCCACCATTTTTTGTAGCTTTTGAATGACTTCTTCATTGTTCATGGTCTTATTTCTCCTCCCTTACGATCCACCTGTATTTTTCAACTCTTCTGAGGTATCTCTTTTTTGCCACTCCTCGTACTCTTTAAACGTCGATTCGAGAAATGGCTTTAGTTGGGTTACCCTGTCTTCCAAGGTTGGCTCTACTTGAAGAAGTTCGAGTTTTGTCCTTACGTTTTGCATATGTTTTTCTTCAAACCTAAGGTCATTTAAAGCCTTTTGTTGAGCTGCCACGACCTTATTTAGCAATCTACGAAAGCCTTCACGTTGTGCTTTCTTCTTCTCTTGAACACTTAAGATAAAGTCACGGAACTGCTTGGCCTCGAACCCCCGTAAAAGAGTCAGGTCCACTGCGTCTTCCGCAGTCTGGAACTGAATTGCTCCGAGTGATGTTTCTTCTAAAACTTTGAATGACTTTAACCTGTCGGTCAGCTGCTTTTTATAATATTGTTGGAGTAAACGGGTCATGTTTCGCAAGGAGACTTCATATTCGACTACCTGGGCTAAGGTCTCACGGCTTAGGACTTGGGCATTGTTGTATGCGCCACATCCCAAACAAAACAGTGTACAAATAGAAAGGGCGATCAATTTCTGTGCGGTGTGTTTCATAGTTATTGCACTCCAGCTATATAGAAAATGCCAGCAGTTTGGGCTATACGAATGATATTTGCGATATCCTCAGAGGTTATTCCTCCCTGATGAAATGCCACAAGTCCTTGGAGTCCTCTTAGGATTACGGCCTCTCTTTCGCGTAAGTTTGCTTCGCTTGTTGCCAATGACTTTTTCACTAACCAATTAGCCATGCGATCATCAAATTCAATTCTTTTCTTCGAATTGACAATTACGTTTTCATAGTATCGGGCGAGAGCCATGTATGCGGCCTGCATGTTTCCACGTGCCCGGCGCTTTTCCTCAATCCATTTCTTCCTATCGCTAGGGTTAGTTGCTTTTACTGCTTGGTTATGGGCTAATTGATAATTGGTAGCCTGTTGCTCTAATACCTCTCTAACAGGTGTTTCAGGATTCGAGGCTAATGGCGCAACTCCCCTCACTCCAAGACCATTTTCATTGAGATCATCGGTTAGGGCCATATTATGCTTGTTTAAGAAGGCAATTTGTTCATCATAAAGACCTATTTCCCTCAGTGTTGCATTAACCTTCACTTGAATCCGTTCCTCTTCAGCTCTCGCAAGATCGAAGGCAAGACCTAATATCGTCGTGGCAATTCCGGGATCCTCCAGAGAGAAGGCTTCCTTATCTTTAATCTTGGGTAGGCACTTTAGGGAAAACTCTAACATCTTCGCTGATTCATCTTGCCCCCTGGGTTCCTGTTGGTTTGCTTCGGGAGTGGACTTTAAACATTCCGACATTTTCAAAATCGTTCCAAGCTTTTTTTGATCTGAGGTGTCTTCAACTAACTGCCCATTTTCATCTTTATATTTTTTGACGGGAACGGTCGTATCAAGGAGTTCATTTAACCGCACGAGGGAAGCCTTTTTTTTATCATCTGCAATAACGAGAAGGCTTTCGCCCAAAAGTTTTTGGGTTGCTAAGTATCTCCCCTCTTGCATTGCTGCTTGGTTAAGGGCATCGACGACCTTCTTTTTCTCAGCTTTTACTCCTGGCAAATCTTCCAAGCTCTTCTTAAGTTCTGTCTTAAGCTGATTCTTTTTGGCCTCAGTTGTAGGAATGGCATCCTCAACAATATTTTTCTCACTGGTCGTAAAAGTCACCAAGTCACTCCAAGGAGTACTTAAAAGAGCAATTAACTGGGTTGTGTCATCCGTTCTGTGAAATGTTTCAACAAGTTCATCTTCTATAGATTGCTCTGCATCATAACTAGCAACCGCCTTGGACACATTTCCCTTTTTAATAGACTCCTCGAAGCTGGCTTTGGCCTCCTCTGCTGCATTTTGACGAGCTTGGTCATGAAAATAGACACACCCTGAGCTCGAAATTCCTGCGAAAACTAACGCAAAAAAGAGAAATTGCTTTTTCATGGATAAATACCTCAATTGGTTTTGTGAAAAGGTCCTGAAGGTCCTAATTGACCAAGTCTTCGGTATTGTTTTCTTGAACTCTAGTTAGCTAAACCCACTAGGGTACCTACAACTTTGTTTAAATAAATTAAGCAATTGAGAATTGACCAATTAATTACATTTTAAACGCTAAATTGTAAAACTAGTTCCCTCCTTCTCTGACGAAAAATTTATTATTTTAGTGCTACAGTTGATAACTCCCTCTACAGGTTCTCATTACGACTAATAGGATTAATCCGACCAAATTTCTCTTCATATTCCTTGATCGACCTCCTTAGTGATTCAACTAGTACCTTGGCAGTATCTGGTCCGGTAACCACCCTAGTGTGAAACATATTTCCCTTACCTTGATGGGACATTTGACTGAAGTCGAGTACGAATTTATGAGCGCTATATCCAATTCTGAAACAGTCCGCATATTCAGCTTTAGGAGTGCCATCGGAATAACCTTCAAAGACTTCTTTTTCCATTAATAAGACTCCCATCTTTGCGTGACTAGAGCGGTAATTGTTGCTTTGAAAAAAAACATTAATATCACGAGGCCTCTTCAATATTGTTTTGCAAAGTTGGGTCCAAATTTGTGGCCGTCGTTTCTTTTCTTATAACCAATTGAAATGTAGGAACAATATTTTATGGGAAGTGGATGAGGCTATAGGAAGGAGTTTTTGAAGGTAACAACAAATGTTACATCGTATGTGTTTAAGAAATGAATTGAGGAATGAATGTAGATCGAAGATTTGGTAGTTTGGTGGAAATTTCGAAAGTTAGGCTGATGGGAGGGAGGAAAGGTGCTGTATCAAAAGTTGTTACACAGTGTGTGTAGTGGAAGAGGAAGTTGTTACACGCTCCTTGATTTGCTGGGTGACGACTTTGTTCCTTTTAATTTTGGAAGGCTTTCCATTACCAACCTGATACTTAACCATCTTTCGATATAAGGTCATCCGGGAGCATTCCAGTTTCTCGGCCGCTTTTTTCCTGTTCCAATTTGTGGTTAAGAGGGCTGTAAGTATTCGGTCCCTTTCGTTGTGGGGTAGATGCTCCGATTCTTTGGCAATGGTCTCGAATGGTTTTGGAAGGTCTATGCATGTTATATGGCGAGGGGGAAGGTTAATGAAGCTTGCTTCAACGAGATTGATGAGTTCTCTCACGTTTCCTGGCCATGAGTATTTGAATAAGAAGTTTTTCGCCTCATGCGTGAAACCTTCGACCTTCCGTCTAAACTTCTGATTGAATTCCTGAATGTAATATTGCAGGAGAAAGGGAACATCCTCTCGCCTTTCACGTAATGGAGGCAGTGAAATTCTTGCTACATTAAGCCGATAATAGAGATCCTTTCGAAAATGGCCATTGTTCATTTCGAGGTCAAGATCCTGATTGGTAGCCGAAAGTATTCTTACGTTGAGCGGTACACTACTCTTCCCCCCTAAGCGGAATATCTTTTTTTTCATCTATGGCTCGCAGAATTTTTGCTTGAGCCATTGGACTCATATCTCCAATCTCATCGAAGAAAATTGTTCCGTCTTGGGCGAGCTCCATCTTCCCTCGATTAGTCCCGACGGCGCCTGTGAAGGCGCCTCGCTCGTGGCCAAAGAGTTCACTTTCCAAAAGAGTCTCGGGGATAGCTGCACAATTGACGCAGATAAAAGGGTTTTTTCTTCTGAAACTGTTTTCATGAATGAGCCGCGCGATCAATTCTTTCCCTGTCCCCGTTTCACCTGTAATAAGGACATTGCTATCCGTTTCAGAGACTCGGGTAATGTATTCCCGAAGGTCTTCCATGGTCTGTGAGTCACCAATGAGGTTTTTGGCAATGTAAGGTGATGCGGGAGGACTTGCCCTGGAGGTAGATTCATTTTTTGAAAATCCCGATAGGCATCGAGCAATGCTAGCCGTAAGCTCACCTGAGCCAAATGGTTCCTTTAGGTAGTCATTAATGCCCGCTCTCAAAACGGCCAAGGCAAAATCTTCCGATCCTTCACGCGTGAAAATAACTATCGGTATAGGAGGGAAACTCTCCCTGAATTTTTTGGCGAGGCCTAAGCCTTCCAATGGGAGTCTCTCGGTTGCATCAACAACCATAAGGGTGCGGCATTCGTTTGCCAGAGAAATGGGTTTACTTTCCGGGTTCTGATCGGAGAGGAGCTGTACGGAATATTCCGTGGAAAGACTTTGTAGGATGGGATGTAGGGTGTTTTTCGGGTTAAACACCAGAATATTGGTAGGGGGCATCCCAATATCCTTTTGTGGCTTGTTGTTAATATTGGTATCAGAAGAAGTTTTTTAATCCTGTGTTCCTTTAAACAGAGCAATTAATACGCCTCTTTTTGTTAAAATTCAAGAAAATTCAGCCATACCGGTTTAATGGGCTGATTTTATTAGGGAATGGTAATTTCGATAAACTAAAATTTGAGGAAAGTAAGATTTTTATGAGTGAGAAAATGTATCTATATAGATACAGAGGTTATACGATTGGATACAAATCAAGGAACACTATCTAAGAAAAACAGCTAGGGATAAATGGATCTAGGGATTGGAAAGGTTTCAGCCGCCGATAATGGGGGCGGCGGCAGTGGTAGGCCCGACAATATTGGAGAACATCAAGGTGGCGGAGACGGCCCAATCGATGAAGGGTTTGGGGTAGATGCCGAGGATGAGGGTGCCGGCGATGCCGACGTAGACGGCGGTCTTGAGTGGGAGGGATACGGTGAGGGGAGAGGGGTCGGTGGGTTCGTTGATGTACATCTTTTTGACTACGATCAGGTAATAGTACATGGAAATGACGATGTTAATGAGGCCCACGATCAAGAGGGTGTAGAGTTCTTGTTCTATGGCGGCGACAAACAGGTACAGCTTGCCGATAAATCCAGCCAGGGGTGGGACGCCGGCTAATGATAAGAGGAAAAGGAGCATGGCCGCTGCGAGGAACGGCGACCGGCGGTTTAATCCGTTGTAATCTTCAATTTCATCGCTTTTGATAAGATTGCTGACGCCGATCACTACTGCAAATGCGCCCAGATTCGCAAACAGGTAGGTGAGCAGATAAAACATGATCGCATCACTGCCTTGTTTGGTGCCGGCAGCCAATCCAATCAACACCGTGCCGATTTGGGCGATCCCGGAGTACGCCAGCAATCGTTTGATGTTCTTCTGGGCAATGGCCACAATGTTGCCGTAGGTCATCGAGATGATCGAGGCGCCAACGAACAGGAGTACCCACATCGGTTTATAGGAGGCCAGGGCGACATAAAACATGCGAATTAGAATGGCCAATGCCGCGGCTTTTGGGGCGATGGAGAGAAACGCGGTGACCGGAGTGGGGGCCCCCTGGTAGGTATCCGGAATCCAGGAGTGAAAAGGAACGGCCCCGATTTTGAATCCAAGGGCTGCGAAGATCAACAGGAACCCGATGGCGAGACCGTAGCTTCCGGGGGTGGAAGCCATCTCTGAAAAAATCATGGTTCCGGTTTCCCCGTAGACCAGGCTGATGCCATAGGCCAGTAATCCCGCCGCAAAGACCCCGAGGATAAAGAACTTGAGGCCGGCCTCGCTGGATCGAAGATCCTCCCGCAAATAGGCCACGAGCACGTAAAACCCGAAGGTGGAGAATTCAAGGGTAACGAAGACCGAAACCATATCACTCGCTGAGGCCATGAACATCATGCCCAAGGCCGACATGACGACCAGGAAATAATATTCGCCTTTAAAGAAGCGAAACGCTTTGACGTAGTCGATGGAGATGAAAATGACCAGAGCTGTGGCAAACAGAATAAGGATCTTAAAGAAAATGGCGAGCCGGTCCAGCACGAACATGTTTTTAAACAGGGCCCCGGTAATGCCCGATTGATCAAACCACAGGAGGGTCAGAATGGTAGCGACTAAGCCACCGATACTCAGATAGGCGAGAGTTTCATGCCGAACATTGCGCATGGAAAAATCGATAGACAGGATCACGCACAGCCAGAGGGTAAGCAGAATCTCCGGCAGCAGGAGAAGAAGGTCGGATCCGGTGAGTGCCAGATTAAAGGTCATGGAAGCAGCCCCGTGCTGTTTTGCGTGATCAGCGGCGCCACCTGGTTAATGCGATCCAACAGGGGCTCGACGGAAGAGCGGACGACATTGTAAAAATGACCCGGGAAAATACCCAGGCTGATGCTGAAAAAGATCATGAGCAACAAGGGCAGACGATCGACAAAGGCTTTCGTATCCTGAGCATGGGCATACTCCGGAATCGGTTGTCCGTAAAAGAGCCCCCGCATCATCCTGAACAAATAGGCCATGGTCAGCACGATCCCGAGGACGGCCACAATGACCTGGAAGGGATATTTCTGCCAACTGCCGACGATAATCATGATTTCGGCAATGAAATTGACGGTTCCGGGCATACCTATAGATGCCATACAGGCCACAATGAAGGCACCTGATAAAAACGGCATGTTTTCCATCAATCCCCCGAGGGAAGGGATATCCCTCGTGTGGGTCTGATCGTAGACCCATCCGGCCATGGCGAAGAGCATGCCCGTCGCTAAGGCGTGGGCGAACATATAGATGACGGCGCCCGTCAAGCTAATGTAATCCAGTGCCGCCATGCCTAAAAAGATATAGCCCATATGGCTGGAGCTGGAGTAGCCGATCACATATTTGGTGTCCTTGGCGAAATAGGAGACCAATCCTCCATAGATGATGCTAAAGACGCAGAGGACGGCCGCGATGGGAATCAATTCCCGTGTCGTATCCGGAAGAATTTCGTATCCGACGCGAATGATGGAAAAGTGCCCCAATTTCATCAGCACCCCGGCGTGAAGCATGCTGGTAGCTGCGGGAGCCGCTGCGTGACCAACCGGTGACCAGGAATGCAAAGGCCAAATCGGAGCGATTGACGCAAAACCGAAAAACACCAGAAGCCAAATGATGGTGGCTAACGTTCCTGAAAAATTCGCTTGTTCCCGAAGAACGACGATATCGAAGGTATGTAATCCTGAAAAATGATAGATCAACAGGATACCCATGAGTGCCATAACCGCCCCGGCTGACAGGAACAGCGTGAGCTTCATGGCCGCATATTCTTTGCTATTGGAGCCGAAGTTCAAAATGAACCCGACCGAATCCCGGAGTTTGACTCCTTCCGGATCGGTCATCGAGAGATACCCTTTGGTGTGACTGCCCCAGATGCCTAACAAGACATACATGGGCAGCACTGACATCTCATAAAAGAAATAGAGGAAAAACAGGTCGAGGGACATGAAGACGCCAATAGTGGCGGCGGCGAGAATGAGGAGAAAGATATAAAATTCTTTTGTTCGATCTTTGATGTGCCAGGAAACGAAAATCCCGGCGAATAGCAGGATGGCCGAAGCAAACACGAGTGGCCCCCCGATACCATCCACCCCGACATAAAAGGCGATGCCGAGTTCTTCGGACCATGCAAACTTTTGGACGAATTGAAAGCCGGCCTTGTCAGGGTCATAGGCGAAGAAAATGTACGCGGAGGCCAACAGACAGATGCCTGAAGACACGACCGCGACCATGCGCGTGAGGAACTCCTCTTTCCTCGGAACAAAGATCAGCCCAATCGCTCCCAGGAAAGGGGCAAACAGAATGATGAGAAGACTATATTCAGCCATAACTCGCTAGTCCTGCACGACCCGTGACACCACCGGATGGTCTTGTGACATGGAAGCGCGGCTTCCCTGGTCTAACCGCTCGATGACCGCTTGAACGGATCCGTTGACCATTCGGAGAAATGGCGAAGGGTAAATCCCAATCCAAAAAATCATGACAGACAGGGCCACGCCAATCGCCCATTCCCGTGTGTTTAAATCCTTAATGACCGCAGGCAACCCTTCATTGAGGGGGCCGAAAATGGCCCGCTCGTAATACCACAAAAAGTATGCGGCCGCGAAAATTACACCCGTCACCGCAATGGCGCCGTATAACCAATAAGCTTGGAAAGCTCCTAACAGGATTAAGAATTCCCCAATGAAGCCGTTCGTGCCGGGAAGGCCAATGGAGGCCATGCCGATAATCAGGAAGAACGTGGCAAAGAGTGGCATTTTCTTGGCGAGCCCACTGCACCGCTTGACATCCGTGTGGCCAAGCCGCTCATACACAAAGCCGGCAAAGAAGAACAGTCCTGCCGTGGTAAATCCCAAATTGATCATTTGGATCAGACTTCCCTGGAGTCCCTGGAAGTTGAGCGCGAACAAGCCAATCACGACAAATCCCAGATGGCTAATACTGCTAAATACGAGCAGCCGTCTGAAATCCGGCTGAATAATCGCGACAATGGCCCCATACACGATAGCGGCCAAACCGAGGACCATGACGATGGCGACCACGGTTTGATCCTGGGATGCCTCCGGAAGCAGCGGGAAGGTGAACCGGAGAAATCCATAGGTCCCCATTTTGATCCCCGCCAGCATGACGGACATGGTTATGGGCCCTTGCACCAGGGCATCGGGGAACCAGGAGTGAAACGGGAAGACCGGTGACTTAAACGCCAGACCGAGGAAGATCATCCAGAAGATCAACACCTGTTGTCCGAGGGGGACCGGGACAGACATTAATTCCAGCAAGTCGAAACTATATTTCCCGGTAACGGCATGGTGGTTGATGTCTAACAGCGCAAATCCCACCAACATGAACACACTGCCCAGTAGGGTATAGAGCACATATTTTAAGGCTGCGTATTGGCGGTCGGCGCCCGTTCCCCATATTTTGATGAGAAAGTAGCTGGGGATTAGCATGAGTTCCCAAAAGACAAAGAAGAGAATGAGATCGATGGACACAAAGATGCCCATGAAGGTCGTTTCGAGGGCCAACACGCTCATGAAGAAGGCCTTCTGACGTTCTTTCACCGTATCCCAGGCGTACAAAATTAAGAGCGGTGTCAGAAAGGCGGTGAGACCGACAAAGAGGATGCTGATACCATCTACGGCCACGTGATAGCTTATTCCCAGTGCCGGGACCCATTCATGCCGTTCGGCAAACTGCATCGCAGCGGTTTCCGGAACAAATAACCAGAGCAAAAGGGCGGACATTACGAATTCGACGCCGGCCACCCCGAGGGCAGCTTTCTTAATTTGCTCCAGATCGTTCAGGGCCCAAATGATCAGGGCTCCCACCAAAGGGAAAAACGTCACGAACGTTAAGAGGGGAAACCCGAAATGCAATTCTTCCAGCATCTTACAAAGTCATCCTATCGCATGGCATAGTCGACCGGAGACGAACCCATCCACCACAGAAAGACCACATGAACCAGAATGATTAATCCAATCACGATCATGGCCACGTAATGGTGGACCATGCCACTTTGCAGTTTTCGCCACGACCACGCGGCCAAATGATTTGCGTAGCCAATGACGTTTAACCCGCCATAGATCACGTGTTTTTCAGTCCAGGTGACTCCCGCGGCACTGACGTCGGTCCCTTTTCCAATCCCGCGCACAAATCGATCGATCACATGTTGATCAAACCAGTCCCACACTTCACCCAATCGTTTGCAGGGCTCCACAAACATCCGATCATAGGCTTCGTCGACATAGTATTTATTGAGCAGCGTCGTGTAGGCCCCTGACGCTTTTTGGGCCCATTCGTCCGCCGTTTGCGGGCGTGAGAGATACATGTAGTAGGCTAAACCTAATCCACCCAAGGCAATGAGTGTGGCGAACGTGGCTAGCCCAAGCAGGAGCCCCACGCTCACTTCGTGGGCTTCGAACCCCAGGGGGGTCGCGACGCCATGAAGGAAGCTATGCAGCAACCCATGTTCGGGTGGGAACCCCAGGAACATTCCTCCAATCAGGGAGAGAACGGCCAGGACCATCAGGGGCACCGTCATGATTTTGGGTGACTCGTGGATATGGTGCGCGACATGGGGTTCGACCCTTGAAGGACCGAAGAAGGTCAAAAAGGTCAACCGAAACATATAAAAGCTTGTCAAAAGGGCCCCGATGGCTGCCAAAAAATACAACACATAATGGTGATGGACAAAGGCGTGAGCCATGATTTCGTCTTTACTCCAAAATCCGGCCAGCGGGGGGATCCCGGCAATGGCGATCGTGCCGGTAATAAACACCTTGGAGGTAATAGGAATTTTGCTATAGAGGCCGCCCATTTTCCGGATGTCTTGTTCGCCATCCAGCGAGTGGATGACCGCTCCCGCCGAGAGAAACAATAAGGCTTTGAAAAAGGCATGGGTCACTAAATGAAAGATCGCGGCGGTATAGGCTCCGACACCGCAAGCCAAAAACATATAGCCGAGTTGGCTCACCGTGGAATAGGCCAGGACCCGTTTGATGTCATTTTGAACGAGTCCGATACTGGCGGCGAAGAGGGCGGTCACGCCACCGATGATGCCCACCGTGAGCAGGGCGCCTGGCGCCACATCATAGATCACATGATTGCGCACGACCATATACACCCCCGCGGTGACCATGGTGGCGGCATGGATCAACGCGCTGACCGGTGTCGGGCCTTCCATGGCGTCGGGCAGCCAGGTGTAGAGAGGAAGTTGCGCGGATTTTCCTACCGCCCCCACGAGCAGGCAGAGGGCAATGGCTGTGGCCATTCCGGGGGACAGTTGCGATACCTGATCGAAGACCTTCGTATAATCGAGCGTCTTAAAATTTTGAAACACCAGAAAGATGGCCAGAAGAAACCCCGCATCACCGATACGATTGACGACAAAGGCTTTCGTCGCCGCTTTTCCGGCCGAAATCTTGTCATAGTAATAGCCGATCAACAGGTACGAACACAGGCCCACGCCCTCCCATCCGATAAAGAGGACGGCATAGTTGTTGCCCATGACCAACAGCAGCATGGAAACCATGAACAAGTTCATGTAGGTGAAAAAGCGCGTAAAGCCTTCTTCTCCATGCATATAGCCCACCGAGTAGACATGGATCAGGAATCCCACCCCGGTCACCACCATCAACATGACGGCCGAGAGCGGGTCGATTAAGAAGGCGAGATCAATGGAAAGGTCTCCACCGAAAATCCAGGAATAGACTACGACTTCTCGAGGGGCAGGGTTGGAAATTACCTCAAAAAGGATGGATGTGGCGCACAAAAAGGACAGGCCGACGGACCCGAAGGCCAATCGAGCGGCCAGCTCCGGAGCATACCGGTTCCCCAATAACCCGTTCGCAAGAACGGCTAAGAGGGGAAAGACGGGGATGAGAACAACGAGAAGATCGAACACGCTACCACTTCAGAACATTAATTTGATCAACGTTGGTGGCAATCTTGCCCCTGAACACCACGATAATGATAGCCAGGCCGACGGCGGCTTCCCCGGCGGCAATCGCAATGACAAACAACGCCGCCATTTGTCCGGCCATAGATTCGAGATAATGCGAAAACGCCACCAGATTAATGTTGGCGGCGTTCAACATGATCTCCACGCACATTAAGACGATAATAAAGTTCCGCCGGATCAGGACACCAATGAGTCCGGTCATAAATAAGATGGCACTGACGGCCACATAGGCAGAAAGAGGGATCATGATTCCGTCTTGTCTTCCGCAAGGACCGGGGTCTTGGCTAAGACAATGGCTCCGATGATAGCGCCCAGCAGAAAGACCCCCACGATTTCGAACAACAACAGGTAATCACTAAACATCGTAATCCCCACGGCATGGCTCGGACCGGTCTCCAAGACCACCTGAGGTGAGGCCTTTCCCTTTATGCCCCCGTAGGGCGACTGCAGCATGAGGAGAAGGAGCTCCCCCAAGATGCCGACGCCGACAAAGAGCAAAAAGGCATATTTTCGGTGAAGGTACTGCTCCTCGGTTTTAAGATTCAGCAGCATGAGCACAAACAGATATAACACCAGAATGGCGCCGGCATACACGATAATTTGGACCGCAAAGAGAAATTCCGCGTTTAAGAGCACAAAAAAGCCGGCGACATGCAGCAGGAGCGTGAGGAGGGCCAACCCACAATGCACGGGGTTCCGAAACGCCACAGTCATGACCCCCGCCACGATGCTCACCGTGGCAAAGTATGCAAAAAGAATTTCCATGTACAATATTACGACTCTGGAGACTTCTCGACGGGAACCGGGAAGTGGTAGCGGTAGGCGCGGCTTTCTTCTCCTTCCTTCTCCTGGTTATGGGCATACAGATAGCGCTTCGAATCCTCTAAGTACCGCTCGCCAATTTCGTACAGCCGCTGTTTATCAAAGAGGAGGGTCCGTTTATCATGTGTGGAGAACTCATAGAACTTTGTCATGGCGAGCGCATTCACCGGGCAGGCCTCGACGCAATAGCCGCAAAAGACGCATTTGGTGATATCGATATAAAACTCAGTCGCGTAGCGCTGGAGAGGAAGGGACTTATCTTCTTCACTAATGACCTTGATGCAATGCGAGGGACATGCCGCTTCACAGAGATCACATCCCACACATCGTTCTTTTCCGTCGTCGTAGCGTAACAGTCCTAACGCCCCCCGATGGGCATCGGGAATCGTTCGCTTCTCACGGGGATACTGAAAGGTCATCGGTTTGTGAAACATATGGCGGAAGGTGACCTTCATGGCCTTCCAGATTTCCCGGAACAGAACGGCATCGAAGAATTTTTTTGTCGTAATCGTGTTATTCATGGGGTATCTTCTCTCAAATTCCTCAAATTTTTTCAAGCCTCACTCGAGCCAGTTTAAAATAGGGCACAGCCGTATCCGGATCAATGTGAAGAGGAATCAGGTCTTTGACAGGCGGATCGTTAAAATGTTCCGGAAACCCGCACGTTCCCGGCATCACGGATAAATCTTCTTGAACCGGCAATTCCAAGGTTCCCTTCTCAGAGGTCACCCGAACCTGATCCCCGGAGGTTAACCCCAATCGTTCCATATCTTCCGGAATCATTCGTAATCGCTTGGTATTCGGCGCGATGTCCACCAGCCCGGATGCTTGGGTCGACAGCTTGCCGGAATGATACAGCAGTTGAGTCATTCGCAACCCAAAAGATTGATCAGGCTGGCCGTTGGGAGGAACGGCATATCGGGACCCGACGGATTTGGCAAATCCGTTGGAAAGATACGCATTCAGGGCAGGCTCCTCGGGCTTCACTTGGCCAAGGTTGTAATAACCGGGCAACAACTTCATGATTTCCCTTTGAATATCATGCGTGGTTTCGAACTCCATAGAAGCATCCAGACCATTGGAAAGCCCCACCATGATGTGCCAATCCACGGCACTTTCTCCGAGCGGATCCATCGCAGGACGAAGATATTGAACTTTTCCCTCCTGATTGGTCATGGTCCCGTCTTTCTCGGCAAAGGTGCAGGCCGGGAACACGACATGCGCCAACTTGGCGGTTTCGGTCATGAAGGGGTCCTGACAAATCAAGACGTCGAGATTCTTTAACGCCGTCTCAACATCGAACGAAGCGGGAAGCGTGGCCAGAGGATTTTCCCCTACAATATAGAGGGCCTTAATTTCGCCCGACCGACAGCCTTCGAGAATATCCATCAGGTGGGAATGGCTTCCAGCCTCGGGCAATTCGGCCCCCCAGGCAGAAGAAAATTTTTCCCGAGCGGCCGGATCCGTGATGGGAGACAGGCCAGGGAGAAATTCCGGCGCGACACCCATATCCAACGCCCCTTGCTCGTTGGCCTCCTCGGTGAGGGTGTTGATCCCACATCCGGGGCGTCCCAGTTTACCGGTGACCCAGGCCAGATCGATAAGATTCAAGATGTTCTGATACCCTCCCGCATGGCGGACGATGCCCTCCCCACACAGAATGATCGAACGAGAAGCTTCAGCAAAGATTTTGGCTGCTTCCTGGATTTGCTCAACCGCGACCCCCGTCTGTTCAGCCACCCGGTCAAGCGAAATCTCTTCGATAGCTTGCTTGAGCGACGCAAAGGCTTCCGGGTGCCGTTGGGTCGTTTCTTCGTCGACCAGATCCTGTTGGATGACCGATTTCACCAATCCCTGGACAAACAGCCCCTCAGTGCCGGGTTTGACCATCATGGGATGAGAAGCCAGTTTGGCGATATTGGTTTGAGCCGAATCCACCACAATCGCCTGAGCTTTATACGTGCCGATCGCGGCTTTCACCCGCAAGCTGGCCACCGGGTTGGTCTCGGTGATGTTCGATCCGACGAGCAGGATGGCTTTGGCTTTGGTGATTTCCTCTGAGGTATTCATTGAGCGGTGAATGCCCAGTGCCTGATGCATGGCCCGCACGAAATTGATATGACCATAGCGAGCGCTGCTGTCGAGATTATTCGTGCCAATAACGGTACGCATGAATTTTTGGAAGACATACAAATCCTCATTCGTGCATCGAGCGGTGATCAGCCCGGCGATCGCCTGAGGTCCATGAGCTTTTTTGACATTGGCTAAACGTCCGGCGGCAGTATCGAGCGCGTCAATCCACGGGGTTTCCGTCAACCCGGCTTCGTTGCGAACCAACGGGCTCGTGAGACGGGCGGGACTGTCGATAAACTGAAAACCGAACCGGCCCCGGACACATAATCCGCCATGTCCATTGACCGTATCGGCGCGATCCCCCCACTTATTCTTCCAGGAGAGCGGCGAGGTGACACGCGTCACTTCGGTATCTTTGGTTTCGATATACATCTGGCACCCGTCGCCACAATAGTTGCAGGTCGTGGTCGTTTTCTTGAGCTGCCAGGGTTTATAGACATACTTGGAGAACTTATTGGTAATCGCGCCGACCGGACAGACCGCTAAGCAATCCCCGCAAAATTCGCATTCAAGAGCTTGGTCCCCTTTGGCAACAACCTGGGTAAACCCGCCTTTCTTCATGAATTGCAGGGCGTCGATCCGTTGCACGTCTTTGCAGATATTGATGCATTCCCCACAGGCAATGCAGCGGTTCATGTTGAAATCCAACACCAAACTTCGTGTATCTTCGGGAATGTTTTTCTGCTTGGCATTAGCCAGATTCGTAACCCCATGTTCAAAGGCGGTATCCTGCAATTCACAATGGCCGTCCGCATCGCAAACGGGGCAATCTAGAGGGTGAACCGACAGATGTTTTTCGACGGCTTTCTTCCGGGCAAGGAATAAATCCTCGCCATCGGTCCGGATCACCATTCCGGCTGTGGCTTTGGCGGTACAGGAACGAACCGGAGCCTTTTTCCCTTCCTGCGAAACGAGACACATGCCGCAGGACCCGAACGGATCAAAGGTATAGTGGTAACACATGGCCGGGACAATCTTCCCGGTACTGGAAATCACATCATATAATGAGACACCTTCCGTGGCGGTGACAGTTTCCCCATCAAGCGTCAGCTCAATGGTGGCTGTTTCCGCATCGGGTGTCGTAACAGGTTTTAATCCCATATTTGAACCTCTTCTGCCTCTTTCTTATCTGGTGCTTACCGGTTTTTATCTGTCGCACTCACCCATCACGATGTCGTAAGTGCCAAAAATCGTGACGGCATCGGCAATCATGTAGCCGCGCGACATGTGATCAAACGCCCCCATATGGATGAACGAGGGGGATCGGATTTTCAATCGATAGGGCTGCCCGCCGCCGGTGCTCACAATATAGAAACCCAGTTCGCCTTTATGGGCTTCCGTTCCGCAATAGATTTCACCGACCGGGGCATCGAAGCCCTGCGAAAACAGCTTAAACTGTTGAATCATGGATTCCAGATTCGTAAAGACCCGGTCTTTGGGCGGCAGGGTCACGCTGGGGACCTCCGCCATGATCGGTCCCGGCTCCATTTGATCCATACATTGGCGAATAATTTTGAGACTCTCCCGTAATTCCTCGATTCGAATCCAGTATCGATCATAGGTATCGCCGTTTTTGCCGACGGGAACACTGAATTCACAACGCGGATACGCGCCATAGGATTCATATTTCCGGAGATCGTAATCGACGCCGGAGCCTCGAAGCGTGGGCCCGCTGAGGCCAAAACTCAGGGCGTCCTCTGCCGAGATCACGGCGACTCCCCGGGTACGGGCAAGCCAGATTCGATTTTTCTCCAGGAACACCACATATTCATCAATTTTCGGTGGAAAATAATCCAGAAATTTCCGGACTTTTTCTTCGAGCGAAGTCGTAAAGTCCCGCTCAACGCCCCCGATTCGATACCAGCTAGTGGTCAGCCGGGCTCCACAGAGCTCATCGAACCAATCCAGGAGAATTTCGCGGTCCCGGAACGTGTAGAAAAAGACCGTCATGGCCCCGATGTCCAGGGCTTGGGTCCCTAACCAGAACAAATGTCCGATAATACGCTGGACTTCCGCGACAATCGTACGCAGATATTCAGCCCGATCCGGCACGGTCATATCCATCAGCTTTTCGACCGCCCGGCAATAGGCAAAGTTGTTATACATGGCGCAGACATAATCCAGACGATCGGTATGAGGAATAAATTGATGGTACGTGCCGGCTTCGGCGAGTTTTTCCACGCCGCGATGGAGAAAGCCCAAGACCGGAGTGGATTTGACGATTCGTTCCCCCTCCAATTCAAGAATGACCTTTAAGACCCCATGAGTCGCCGGATGCTGCGGTCCCATGTTCAGGAGGAGTTCCTCCGTTCGAAGGATGGGAAGCTCCGCCGTTTCGGGATGCTCCGGGTCAACCTTATAGATGGTATCGCGTTGGTCTTCGAGTCGCATGGTCTTAGTACTTAAGCCGGGTCGTTTAAAAAGTCAAAAGTTTCTCTCCACCCCTTGCCTTGAAGGGGAAAGTCTTTGCGCAACGGAAACCCTTCCGGATAATCGTCAGGCATGAGGATTCGGCGAAGATCCGGATGATTACGGAATCGGATGCCCATCATGTCGAAGACTTCACGCTCCATAAAGTCGGCCCCTTTCCACACATCCGTCATCGAATCGACATAAGGATCCTTCTCGGGTACCCGCGTTTTAATCCTGATCCGATGCCGATGGCGGATGGAATAGACTTCCCATACGACTTCAAAGCGTTCTTCTTCGTCAGGCCAATCAACCGAACTGACGTGAACCATATAATCGAAGTCCATGGCCGGGTCATCGCGAAGAAAGCGGCACACATCGTGAACCGCTTCGCGCTTTACCGTCACCGCGATATCGCCCCGCCATTCGTAGGCCTGCAGGAATCCCTCAGGAAATCGTTGTTGAATCGTTTCGGCTAATTGGTGCATAGGAAAAAGTTGCAGGTTTCAAGTTTCAGGTTTCAGGTTTAAACTAGACTATTACTCGACTCTTGCGAGCGTAATGGTGGTCGTGCCACCGTCTTTTCCCTCTTTGTACAGGGTCCAGTTATGGTTAAGATGATCCTTGTCCACCATCGTCAGCGTTAACCCATGCATGTGGCCCTCTTTTTCCACATCGATCTCCTCCGAATTGGCCAGGGTAAATTCCAGCACCTTCCCCTCAGCATTCACCAAATCCATCTTGGGTTGGTTTCCGATGGCACAATAATGGGTCATGGACAACTGACCCCCCTTATCGTAATACACCGTCACCATTTCATGTTGCGTACCGGGGAACAGGGTTTCAACAATGGTGCTGCCATTGGAGGAGACCTTATACTCCACCTTGACCGGTTCCTCTTTGCCACTTGAAACTTTAGCCCCTTCCCAATGGCCGGCAAGACTCTTCATCGATTCGAAGGGCTGGCTACCTTTATATGGCGGGAGTTCCATCTCCTCAGCAATAGCGGTTCCAAAAAACAAAAAGAGAGAGAAAGAAGGAATAATTATATATGGGATCAACTTGGCCATGGTTGAACCTCCTTCTTTAAACTTTGACCTCGTCAGGCTGCTTCGTAAACACCCGTTTTTGCATGATCCGGTCCTGCAATTTCAATATGCCGTCGAAAAGCGCTTCCGGCGTCGGCGGACAACCGGGCACGTAAATGTCAACGGGCACAAAACGATCAACTCCTTGAACCACGCTATAACTGTCGTAAATATTGCCGGACGTGGCACATGATCCCATTGAGATCACATATTTGGGTTCAGGCATCTGATCGTAGATTTTGCGAATGACCGGGGCCATTCGCATGCACACCGTCCCTGCCACAATCATGAGGTCGGATTGTCGGGGAGAGGCACGAAACACCCCCGCCCCATAGCGGTCGATATCATAACGAGCCGAGACCGCGGCAATCATCTCGATCGCACAGCAAGCCAGGCCAAAAGTCATCGGCCACAACGACCCTTTCCGGGCCCAGTTGACCGCCTTCTCTATTGAGAGGGTCATGACCCCGATGTCACCATCTTTATTGTGTTTCCCGATTTGAATCAGTCCCATTCAAGCGCCCCTTTTCTCCAAGCATAGACATAGGCCACCACAAAAAGACCAATAAAAATCATCATTTCAATGAATCCGATGATTCCTAATTGATTGAAGGTAACGGCCCACGGATAAAGGAAAATAACTTCGATATCAAAAATCACAAAGAGCATGGCAATGACGTAATAACGAACCGGAAAGGGCATACGCGAATCCGAGAACGGTTCGCTTCCACATTCATAGACACTGAGCTTTTCCGGTTCAGGGTACTTAGGCTGAACGAAATAGGACAAGGCGAGGGTGACGAGGCCGAACGCTCCAGCCAGCGCAATAAAGATGATAATAGGAGAGTACTTCGACAAGTACTCTGCCAGTAGATCGAGTCCTGCCATCCTGGGAGCCGTCTCCTTTCGAAAATCCGCAATATAATTCGGTAGTTGTCATGGTAACACCCGCCATTTTTGCGATCAATGAGACAAAAGACCTAGGAGCCTGTCCGAAATTAGCGATCGTCGCGGGAATGTGCTGGTTTGAGTCAGATAATTCGGTCGGTTGAGGCGAATAGTTAGGCTATTTAACAAAAAGGATCGGAAAATATGGCCAAATCAGTGCATTCGGAGTAGATCAGTTTAATCTTGGACAGGCTCCCGACATCAGGGGCGTTGCCCGAAAAGCCCAAGCCCGGAACCCTGTAGACTAATCCATTGAAAAGATGGGGGTTTTTACCTATGAAAATGTTGGGAATTTAGTGCTTTTCCATGTTCTCAGGAGGCATACGCAGATTGGAGGGAGGTGTCTGAGACTGGTCTTCCCATTCGTCAGTCATTTGAGGCTCAGCCTTGGCCTTTTTCCGCCGATGAATCTGAGTCCAGATCCGCTTCGGCGGCTTGTCAGATTGGCTGTCGCCTGGTGTTGAGTTGGGTTTCATGGGGATCCTCCGAAATGAGGAGGAAATTAATAAGAAAAACTCAATACTTATTCTAGTAGAAGAGGTGAGACTTACACAATAAACCCCAATTCCACTCTAGCCGCAGAGCGTCTTCACCCTCTTTTTGTAGCTGCGCCATCTCATGGCGCCTCTTTTGGGATATCAATACCTGTGATTTGGTCCAAGTGTTTTGCGGGGTACGGAGATCAGCCATAGGACGCTTTCTCAGAACCATGTCGCCTGTCGGTATCGATATGAGTTGCAGCAGCCCAAAAAAGTGAAGAACTTAAGCATCCATGCCGAATAGGTCCTTATTAAGTTAAACGACTTTTTTGTGGAATTACTTTCTCCTTGATTGTATAAGTAAATACTTATAAAATGGAGGGAAAACTCCTAAAACCAACGCTTAGACCCATTCGGTGGCTGGGTGATTCCAGGAAACAGGTCCAAATGTTTCCCCAATCGGTGAGACAAGATATTGGTGCCAACCACTACGATGTACAAAGGGGGGTCACGCCGCCGAAAGTTAAATACTTCTCCATACAAATCCCCAAAGGGGCGCAAAACCGCGAATCCTGATATCGAACTAATAAAGAAGAGATACAAGGAGGTCATTGCCATCGAAAAGGAGAGAAGAAAATGACCAAGAAAAAGAAATTCGAATTTGAAGAGAGCAGCGGAAATGTTTTTGCAGATATGGGTTTGAAGGATGCGGAAGAGTTATTACTCCGCGCAGAACTTGGGCATTCAGTGCGTATGATCTTGGAAAAACGTGAGCTTAAGCAACGGGAAATCGGAAAACTGTTAAAGATCAAACAACCGGAAGTGTCAAAACTGATGAACGGACGCTACACCTTATTTTCTCAAGAACGGCTCGTGAGTTTTCTCAACAAGCTGGATCAACGAGTAACCCTAACAATTGCCCCCCGCAGGAAAGGAGAGCGAATGCAGGAAGTTGTATTCGTCTGATGTCCAAAGATTCTGTAAGTGAGCCCCCCAATACCCCCAATTATGGTAGACCATTTTTATCCATCCAACCGATCAATTTCTTTCTTTAATTCATCAAGGGAATAGTCGGCCCTTCCGCTTTCTTCACCTTCAATCAGTGCCCGACGTAAGGATTCTAGCTTGGTTTCCCGTTCCTCTAGTAACCGTAATCCTGCGCGGATGGCCTCACTGGCCGAATTAAACCGACCACGTTCAATCTGTTGATTGATAAATTGCTCAAAATGATTTCCCAGAGTCACACTGGTATTCTTCGGCATGTGGTCTGCCCTCCTTGAACCAAATATACCATATAATATTATTTATTGGTATATTTGGCCTAGACTTCTCGAAAACGATAAAACTCTCTTCTATTATTAGATGGGCCAATTAGCACCCAAGAGAAAGTTATGGAGAAAACGGGTCGTCCGGAGCCGACCAGAGGGGTATTTCGGAAGGAGGGGTTTGGAGATCGCTACTATCGTAAACCTTTTCATTTCCGGTTAATCCATCTTCATAGGGGTCCGACCACATTTCGCCTTTATCCTGCTCGAACTTTCCATTGGCGTTGAGATCGATCCAGTAGAAAAGCGGATCGGCGACCGTGATGACCACCGGCGTTCCAAAGTCATCCAGCCAAACCTTATACGTTCGCCGCGCCGTCATGTAATCCACCCTGCCCATCCCCGTCAGATCAAATTTCCGGAAAAACATATCATTCCGCCAATCGTAATACGCTTCCACCTCCCGATCATCAAACTCATCAGGCTCCTCCGGAAGTTTAATCCGGGGTTGGACCGAAGAAAACGGGGAGGGAGTTACAACGAGAATGGGTGAAGGAACGGCGTCATTCTTTGGGAGGTGAACATCCCCTTGAAACGCGAAAGCCGACCCTGAAATCAGAGCAAAAAAGCAGAGTGATATGAGAGAAACTTTAAGGATACTGCCCATATTGAAACCCTATCACCTGGTTTTTCTGGTGGTCAAATCGGGGTTGGGACGTGCCGTCGATTCGGCATTGTCGGGCTGTCTCGTTCTTTTCCATTGGCCCCCTTAATCGCCAGGGAATCAAAACGAGTAATTAACAAAAAAATGCCTGGCTGTTTTACTCCACTTAATTCACGGGGTTTATAGCAAACCTTTTGTTGTTGTTCGCAAGTACGTATTGAGGCACCTGTAAAATTCCCTGAGTTAGAACAGTTGATAGCAGATGAAATACAAAGCCTAATTGATTTTTGATGACTGCGGTTGAAAGGAAAATTCTCCCATGCTCATGGTCGTGCTTTTGGTCCCCAATCTGCCTGCATTTCTTGCAGCTTGTTCAACCCAGTTAGCAAATCTGGTGTGATCCCATTTATAAACTTTCCCGAAATTACTTATCCATTTTGGACCGTGTTTAACTTGATTGGGTAAAAGAATCCCTATGATCCCTTTTTTATCTCGCAAACTTTTTTCCAATTCATATTTGCACCACTTTCGTGTATGAGTGTGTTCTCCAATTAAGAAACAAGTAACACTGGTGTTGTTGAGACCGTTGTCGATTAGTCGCTTTACCGCATAATCTCCTTGCATTTTTGCGGTTTCCCAAAGAGAAGCATCGTAAAAGCCAGTTTCTTTTGTTGGTTTAAACTGTCCTGAATTGCGAACAATGTTAGCATTCATTATATCTGCATAGTGAAAACTAAAAAATACTCTTCGTGACATATCGTTTCTTCCTTTCAAATTTTTTTGGTTTATGAATGTGGCAATAAAAACATAACAACCACAATTGCCCCAATGACAACTCCATGAAATATTACGAGGGTGTGAGAGAAAATCACCCGTTCCCATGGAGGCACCTGACTTGATACGATTGCTGTATCCATCGAAAAGTCTACAGCATCCTCCGCCAACCCACGAACCCGATCATAGAGTTTTCTAAACAGCTTCTCTTGTCTCAAAAAATAACCATCCAGTACCCAAAATGCGATGCCCGGAAAATATGCTAAAAGGATGAACTCTCGTTTTTCCTGCGCAGCTGCAAGAGCAAATAGGGCACTGATGAGCACTACAGACCATCCCTTCAACAAAAATGAATTCACGGACATGCGGTTTATTACCCCTTGAATCATGTCCAAATGAGCAGTCTTTTGGGTCATAATATTACTCTCAACTTATTCACCAGTGGCATAATCAATTTATCTTGCCTGGAGAGCGCCAATAGAAAACCCTCCGGCCTCTTGACCAGCTTGAAATGCGGCTAAACCTCCTCCCTTTGTAGGCTCGATCTGACGGTAAAGTTGAAGATATTCATTCCCGTACCATCGACCAGATCGGTCTGTCGTCGGAATGATTAATATCTTTTCATATTCTTTAACGCCGTCCGCATATCCGATCTCCCATGGGCACCATTTGGAGGCGGTCGAATTTGGTGTGGCCAAAAATAGGAACCAATCCAGTTCTCGAATTTTCCTCTGGATTCGTTCCGCAGTTATTCGGTTTGGCTTCGCTGGCATTTCTGTGTCTTCTCCGTCGATGTAAAGTTCCCAACCCCCTTCGCGAAGAAGAACTTCTAGTCCTTTCGCGTAGTCATTGTCCCGGTGGCTATGCGATAGAAATGCAGTCTGATCACCAAAAGCACGTGCTTGTTGTATGCTTTTGGCTATCCTTGTTCGATAAAATCTTCCTGAAGCTTGCTGAAGGGCGTCTAAAGAAATTGGCATACTTCGTCTCCTCTAAAGTCATCTTGAGGCGGAAAACAATTTAGAGCCCCTGGGTTCATAAGAGACCTCTGAAATCATGATTAATAAAGTGTTGGGGAAGGGGCCCACACATACGTGAGCTCAGTTCCAAATGTTCCATCTTTTTCTGAATAACTAGCTGGCCAAGTGGTTGGGATTTTGCTAGATCTCTTGCACGGTCAACAGAATCGGACTTATTTGTGTCAATACCGTCAGCAGGTTATATTCCTTGCCCATTCACCCTCCAATCTCCATTACCTGTTGGCTTTTCCTGGTAATAATTTCCTCCCAAATCTAGACTCCTTTCAAAATAACTGATTAGGAACGACCCCTTAACCACATCAACCCCTCTTTAGTTATGCCCGGAATAATCAGGTTTCGGACAGGACCAAAAAAAATGTCCAAAAGCAGGATTTTTCGGGCATAATGGATTAGCTTCTTATTTCTTCCCGATTTGGGGGAAAATTCAGGAAAATGAAAAAGCAAAAACCTCAAGAAAGGACCGCCCAAGAGGTAGTTGCAACTCAGGAGGATATAACTAAAGCCGTCGAGAGCCTCACGGATGCGGATCTGCTGCGAATTCGGAAATTTGCGCAATTGCGCCTAAAAGCGGTTGGGGAAAAAACACGTGGCCATACTTTTGAAGACCTTTTAGGAGATGCAATATTAGGGACTATGGAAGGAGAACGGAAGTGGTTTAAGGAAAGGGTTCCATTCCTTTCTCATTTATTTGGTGTAATAAGGAGCCTTTCTACCCATTTGGCAGAAAAATATGACCGAAAAGAAGGGGCTGTGGGATGGATGAATTTGACCATTGATTCTGAAGGAAAGGAAATTGATCCCTTATCTTTAGCCTCATCAGAAATTCCTAATCCAGAAAGAAATTTTGAGGCCAAAGAACAAATTGAAAAATTAAAAGAGGCACTTTGCGATGATGCACTGGCGTTGGAGGTGTTAAATGGCCTTTTAGAAGAAATGAAGGGCCCAGAAATTCAAGAAATTCTTAGTCTGTCCAAAATGGAGTACGAGACTATCCGTAGAAGAATTAGCCGAACTGCAAAGAAGGTTTTAATTTAAGGAGGGGAAAGGCATGGCAAAAGGATCAAAAAAATACGACGACCAGTTGCGTGCCTTATTGGAAGAAATGGCTGAGGTTGTTGCTCAAAGCTCTGACGAAGAGATTCTTGCTGAGGCACGAGAGGATGGAGAAAATACGACGCAAGCTGCCCAGCAGATTCGCAACTTCCTTCAAAATAAAGTTAAGGCATATCAACAGCGAGCGCTACATGAGGCACAAGAACATTATGAACAACGGATTCAAACCCTATATCGAAATTCCTTCAAACTGCCGACATCAACGCAAGAAAGACGCGATTTATTAACCCATGTGTTATCTCTGAGGCCTGATAT
Organism: uncultured Nitrospiraceae bacterium; assembly: GCA_964525045.1. Taxonomy (GTDB): domain Bacteria; phylum Nitrospirota; class Nitrospiria; order Nitrospirales; family UBA8639. Next base: position 53,244 of record CAZGFD010000023.1, read on the forward strand.
AAGGGCCGCCCTTTTAACCGCGCAGCACCGTGAATTTAAAAACCTTAGCGACGAAGATATTGAAGGTTATCTCAAACAATTTCAGGAATTAGGAGTGCTAGATGATGAAGGTTTAGTAGATGGTGGAGATGAAAAATGACTCTTGGTTCTGTCTACAAATCCCCTGAGAAAATTCTTGGTGAACTAGGAATAGTTCAACCAAGTGATATTTTCATAGAAGCCATTGCTCAATATTGTGGGGCAACGATCGTCTACGAAACAATAAAAGGTTCAGAGGGTCGAATATTAGGATATGGTGACCGAGCTATTATCACAGTCAATAAAGAATCTCGACCCTCTAGGCGGCGGTTCTCCGCAGCGCATGAATTGGGACATTGGATGTGTGATCGGGGAAAGATTGCTTTCGCATGCGAGGAAGCAGTTTTCCGGACAGAATGGCAGAATGATACCCCAGAACGAAGGGCAAATCGCTTCGCCGCAGACCTTTTGATGCCAGAGGCAATGTTTGTTCCTCAAGCAAAAAATAAACCAATAACCTTTGATTCAATTGAGACTCTTAGTAAGGTATTTCAAAGTAGTCACACCGCAACAGCTATCCGCCTTGTTCAACTCGGCTCTTTTCCAGCTATGGTCGTATGTAATGACAAAAACAGGCGACGCTGGTTTAATCGAGGGCCTCTAGTTCCTGAAGAACTATGGCCAGTGGACAAACCCGGTCACGACTCCGGGGCCTTCGCACTCTTAAATGATCCTGACAAGGATCGAGAGACCAATGATGTTTCCGCTGATAATTGGATAAATCATCCAGATTCACTTAAGTATCCGTTGCGAGAAGATTCCATAAAGATTTCAGCTGATTTAGTTTTAACTCTTTTATGGTGGAAGGATGAGCGACAGATTTTGGATCTTGATGATGAAAATTAAATTAAGGAGAAGGTATAAAGGGCATAGTTTAAACATAGGAATTTCATAAATATTTAAAGAAGGAAAATAGGAATCGCTTCTTGACTTTAAATTATCTGTTCCCCAATCGTTGTGCCAGTGAAATTATAACGGGGCTGGAGTCTTTATCGCGGCAAAGAAAAGTATCCTGTGGGCAAGGGGGTCCCTAGTGGTCGGGAAGGATCCCCGCGCAGGCTGCCTCCGTAATTATTGGGCAGGATTGACCGTCCACGGCCTCTTCGATACTTTGGCGATGACCCCAAAATACAGTTTGAAATTCCTATTTTTTACGGACAGGCACATAGTAGGGGCGAGGAACAAAAGAAAACAGGGAAAAAACTTCATAATAAACTATCCCGAAAATTTCCAAAATAAGACCAGGAACCAGGATGAATGGTTAGGGAGGAATAGATTTGGATTTTTATCTACGATATCGTGGGCCTTTACCGTCCGTCACTCCTGGTAAAACTAGAATAACCGAAAAGCACAAAATAAGGATTGCGCTTTCTTCTCAACTTGAGGATTTGTGGTCAAAAGCTCCACAACTAAATACCATAAAAGGGAGACTCGATGAGATACCCGTACGGCAAGTCAAAGGAGGGAGGGTAACCTATCCAGAAGAAAGAATAGAGGAATTCGATTATTATTGCAGTGTTGAATTTAGAAATTGTCAATTTATCCCTTTAATTACAATGGGACTTGAGCTTCAATGCCATCTGGAATTGTTATTTCTAAGACGGGAAGATCCGGGGGCAATCGTGCATGGAGGAGATTTAGATAATCGATTAAAAACATTGTTTGATGGTCTTCGGATTCCACTAGCGGAAAACGAAATTCCGGATAATATTCCGGAAATGAAGAGAATTTTCTGCCTCACTGAAGAGGATAGTTTAATTACAAAAATTAATATTGAAACTGGAAGGTTATTGGGGCCGCTTCAAGATGGGGAAAATGAAAATGATGTGGATCTCTCCATTCATGTGATCGCGAAAGTTTCATGGCCTATATTTAAAAATATACCATGGTTTACGTAGGCCATCGAAAATTCCAGGCAAAAATCTCCATTCTTGGCAAGTAGTTTTATGGATGACGACCTTAACTTGTTGATCAAGAGGGGGTCGTTGAATAGGTCTCAGAGGCATGTACTGTTCAACAAAAAAAGTTAGGGAAGGAAATCTAGCTGTATTGCTTTCAGGCACTTTTCACCGCCCTATCGATTCTTTGTCTAAGCAAAAAAAAAGAGAAAAAAGAGGGGTCAAATCTAGTTATAAGAAATTCGGACACTGTTGCGATCGCCGGTCTTGGCTCTAGCGGATTTCAAACTGGCAAATGCCCCTTCTCGCAGTCTTCGTCCGCCCTTGTTGCGACCTTGGCCTGCCCTGATTGACATCTTTTGACCTCTTCGATACTTTTGCACTCCTCCAAAAACACCGTTTGAAATTCTTATCCTTTTGATCGAGAGATTTCAGACAATTATAATTTTAGTACTTTTGTTGAGATAGGGAATTTGCAGCATGGATGATTTGCAAAAGAATAGAAATGGGGTCAAGTCTTTTGTTGACAAACTCTTCTTTCCCATTACTTGGCGAACCCCGGAGATCCTTCCGTTTATTAATGGGAAGAATGTAGGTTCTTAAACTACGTAAGGAAGCAAAACTCTTAACAAAAGACTTGACCCCTCATCCAGAACAATTTTCAGGCTCTAATCTCCAAGCCGGCCTTACTTAATCAATGACTGCGCCATTCGGTATAGGGAGTGGCCCCTTCTGGCCCCAATCCACAACAGATTAACCTTAAATAAGCCTCTTTCTTATTTAAGCTTAATAAGATATCATTTATTAATGACCATTCTTATTAAAGGATGAAAAAAACGATCATGCCCAGCTTGATTTCCCGAAAAACCGGAAAATACGTTCAAACCATCTTTGGCGAAGAAACCGTTAAGGCTTTTGTCCCGCATCCCTTACCACCCAAGCCATCCTTAGCTATGGAACGACTCTATCCCTTGCTTGATCAAGCTAATCAGGCCCTAGGCCGTCTCGATGGCATGGGTGCTATTCTCCCGGATACCAAACTATTCCTCTACATGTATGTCCGCAAAGAGGCGGTGCTCTCCTCTCAAATAGAAGGAACTCAGTCTTCCCTTTCAGACTTAATCCTTTTTGAGAGCGAAGCTGCCCCAGGGGCTCCTATGAATGAGGTACAAGAAGTTTGCAACTATGTGGCGGCAATTGACCATGGTCTTAAACGATTAAACAATAATTTCCCCTTATCTTTGCGACTCATAAAAGAAATTCACAAAAAACTCATGGCCAAGGGTAGGGGCAGTAAAAAAGACCCTGGAGAGTTTCGAACCTCGCAAAACTGGATAGGCGGTAACCGTCCGGGAAACGCCATCTTTGTTCCCCCTCCAGAAGACAAAGTATTGGATTGTATGAGCGACCTAGAGGCTTTTCTCCACGCCAAAACTCCTCCCCTTCCAGTGCTCATCAAGGCCGGCCTCGTCCATTTACAATTTGAAACTATTCATCCATTTCTCGATGGAAATGGTCGGATTGGCCGATTACTAATAACGCTGATGCTTTGCGAAAACGGTCTTTTGCGACAGCCCATCTTGTATCTCAGCCTATATCTTAAAAAAAATAGAAAGCTTTACTACGATTTGTTAGAAGAAACCCGTGCTCGTGGTAGCTGGGAAACCTGGCTTGAGTTTTTTTTGAAAGGTGTGAAGGAAACAGCGGAACAAGCAACCGAGGGGGCGCAACGGATTTTAAGACTTTTTGAAGAAAATAAAGAACAAATCAAGACTCTTCGCAGGGCTTCCTCCTCAGCATTACAAGTCCACGAATACTTGAAAATCCACCCCGTCACCAATTTGCGAGCAATGGTTAAACGTACAAATCTCTCGATGCCCACTCTCATAAAAACCATGAAGCACCTTAAAGACCTGAAAATCGTTCGCGAAACGACCGGTAAAAAGCGTAATCGTATTTATGCGTATGACGCGTACCTCAAGATCCTCGAGCAAGGTACAGAACCTTTATAGCACGGAGATCTCAATCTCCAGAAAAAATGGGAAATTTTGTTGTTGAGAGTTGTACAATCTTTCCTTGATTTAAGAGACTGAATCCTGGCCATTGAAAAGGACGGGGTATTTCCGAGGTTAGCCATTTGCTGAGGAATAATGAGTGTCGCTTCTTGACTTTAAAATAACTAAATGGGGTCACGTATGAAAAAAGCTGTCAAGGGGCCAGACGAGTCGGGTTGCGC
>CAZGFD010000024.1:0-34757 GCA_964525045.1 uncultured Nitrospiraceae bacterium
GAGCTATCTCACAACTCGGATTGACGGCCCGGGCATACGGTAGAATTCTTCGGGTCGCGCGGACCATAGCCGATTTGGCAGAATCGGAGCGAATCACGTCCATTCATGTTGCCGAGGCCATTCAGTATCGGACACTGGACCGGCCGGTAATCGGATAGAGTAACAGAAGGTGGGCCGTATCCTTCTGATGGGGGGCCTTCATCCAATCTGTTCTTCTAAGATGATCCCCTAAGGTTTTAATTCGCTTGGCATATGGGACCCTAAGAGGCTGTGAAGTCCTTTTGAAGAAATGGAAATAAAGGTACCCAGGGATAAAGAGGGAACTGAAATTCCAATCTAATTTGGTTTTGAAACCTGATAGGTCTCCCCCAAATTTGTCAATCTGCCTGAGAAAGGGATTCTCTGGAAGAACTAAACTGCCATTTACGATACTACGTACCTGTCACCGAAACAGAGGCAAGATCAGATCCCTCCTGGGAGGATTTTTTCAGGTTCGTTTGGCCTTGCTTGCAGAGCTTGTCTTTGAAGGAACAGAAAATTTCAACCTGCAAGGGATTGTTTTTAATGACGCTGAGATACGGTTGCCAAAATAATGGAGTATGGATTAGTGGCCAACTTTCTGAATCCCTCTGAATTCACTGCCCCTTAGTGATTTTTGACACCTGGACTCCCAGACTCATGAGAAGCCATCTTATCTCTTGTCCTTTTTGGGAGGGACTAAAAATATCCGGAGGTGAACTATGCGACGCTGTACCTGGCTTATACCAGTCCTGCTGGGCTTCGTGATGTGAAATGCTTCCCCTGTTCACCCTTTTCTGGTTAATAGCTATGCGTGGAATGACAAGGAATGGGCAGCCCGGTGCCAGCCTGTCCGGACAAGTTTTCACCCGGCTCGTCCCTTGAGTACCATTACCCTCACGCTGGCCCCCACTGATGAGAGATTCGTGGATTCCCTCTACTGAGTCTGGGGGAACAAGATCGGCGAACACCAAGTAGAGCAAGTCGGAGGTATTGAGTGGATGGGCCCCACTAATTGGGTGAGCTTCCACTGGGCGCCCGGCTCTTGATAAACTTATTGTCATCACTGGTCGCCACTTCCGGCCCCACACAAAACCCAATGCCCCGGTTCTCTTTGCCCAAAAGTGCCTTCACAGGGTTACGATTTCACCGCCGCTCAGAAAATTCATCAGCGTAATTGTGCTTACTCGTGTTAGGGCTGATTTCATTGTCATCGGAATTGATTCGAAACCCACCGCCACCTTTGTTCGGGGCTGTTTTGTTGAAGGCCAACGCGGAGGGTATTTGCTTAATACACCACTCCTCCATTTCCTTAAGGAGAATCGGAGACACTGCGGAATCTACTTGCGAGGGATTAATCTTATAGAGGAGCATCATGGTCTGATTCCCGTTAATTTCAACCCCTCGTTTTGTTAAACTATCCAAATACTCACCATAATTCTGAGGCACCTCCTCAAGGGGCCCAATCCTTTGCCGAGAAAGCTTTGTCGTTCAGGTTCGAGAAGGTTTGCACGATCCAACGCTGTGCTAGTAGAACGGAACGGGGTAATGAACCATAAGCAAACAAAACGATTCCGAGAATGGTAACGGTAATAAGTTACTCTTAGAGCACTGCTCCCGTTTTTCCGACGAGGGTATTCAATTTCAAAACTGAAAATGGATTTTTATTAAAATTCATCTTTTCTTCATTCACCGTCGATTCATTAGGAGTGGCGGCACCTCGCATTATCGAATGCAGACGAGAGACATAGGGAACGGGGCTCAGCTTCAAACTCAAATAGGGGTGGTTACGAAACTATAAAATGTTATTGTGGGTTATCTGTTTCCTGGGGAATCGAATAATGTCTTTTGCAAACGATGTCCCTTTCCCATAGAATAAATAGCCTTCTTTTGACTGCGCTCGAGGAAACATTCCGGAGTTGATAATCCATTTTGAAGTCCGGCCTGGCTATGGCTTCCGCCAAGAAGACAAGGTGGAGAGGAATCAAAAAGCTTTGAATGGAGGAGGGATACGAATGAAAAGGTTTATCCTATTGATTGCTGCTCTGACGCTGGTTACCGTAACAATTGAAGCGTATGCCCAATGGGCGTTTCTTGCTCGAAAAGCCCTGGGTCGAGTCGAGCAACTCTACCAAGAGTTTGACGGTCACCATCAGGAAGTGGCAACAGTATTATTAGAGGCTAAGGCTGAGAATATCTTTAAAACCGCTATCACCATTCTGGAAAAGAAACCCCAGATCACGATCACAGAACAGAACGAGTCAACCTTAACCGTGAAGTTTTCGGATGACCAAGGAGCCATGACTTTACGAGTGACGAAACTCAGTGATCAATTAAGTCAGCTTCTCCTGGCCTCCATTGGTGGGCACAGGGACATTTCTCCAGCAATTGAAGGAGTCTTGAGAGTTTGTGAGGAAATGGGCGTACGTTGTGCGGAGGTACCAAGTTGAATATTTCTTTTCGACAATTCAAAAGAGAAATCAATTTTGGGGCTGGCTCGGAGTCAGCAGGCTACAGGGACGGTATTGTCATGTGTGAATGCACGCCTCGAACCTGGCGCTCATCTCCTGGGCATTTATGCCTCCCCGGGCGCCGATGGCTACAATCTGTGTGTGAGGCGAACGCTGGCCCCACTCATCCAATTCGGAAATCTCAGTGCGACGTCCCACCGTCTGGAGAGTGAGCCGCTTTTCAGGGAACTCTGCGGCAAAAACGATGCCCTTACAGCGGTAAATGGACGCCGGAAGTTCCTTCCGCACCATCTGGCGGAGAGCTTCGAGCGAAAAGGGCCGATCAGACTCGTAGCTCCAGGTGTCGAAGGTCCGGTCCGCCCCTACCTGTGTGTGATGGGATTTGGGCTTCTCTACGCTACCCGCACAGTCTTGTCTCGCCAGATTCGCCCAGTGAAAGCGACCAACACTAAGCAAGATCTCTAGGGGGATTTCGCACCGGATTGCCTCCACGATCCGTATACGGTTCAGATGGTGCCCAACCCACTCCTTAATCACCTCGATATGCTCCGGTCCGATGAGGTCGACCTTGTTCAGCACCACCAAGTCGGCAAAGCCAATCTGGCGGATTTTTAGCAACGACAGCCCGGGGTTGTCACCGTGTGTGAAGACGGCTTCCGCGTCGACGATGCAGGTAATGCTGTCAAGCTTCAGTAACCTTCCGTATTTCTGATCCAAGAAGGTCATCACGATGCTCTCGGGGTCGGCGACCCCGCTTGCCTCCAAGATCACGTAGTCGATCGCATCGGAGCGTATCAGCAACTGCTCGAGTGAATGAACGAGGTCATCACGAATTTGGCAGCACACGCAGCCATTGGTGAGGCTGATCATGTTTTTCTCCACGCCAGAAACCAGCTCCGCGTCGATATTTATGGCACCGAAGTCGTTGACTAAAACCCCCACCCGCAGGCCGTGCTTCCCATTGAGAATGCGGTTGAGCAAGGTCGTTTTCCCCGCGCCGAGAAAACCGGTCAACAGGGTAACAGGGACAGGATCACGCCCCGGTATGACAATGGGTTCGGTTCGCGGTGCTGGGGCAAGTATCGGGACAGGGTTGTCAGACATGAGTATCTCCTATCGTGGGAAAGGGTAGGTCGGGAGTTGATCAGCGATCTCCCTCCTGCCCGTCCATCAATTTACTTGGTGTCATCAAGGTCAATCCCGCGGGCTTTAAGCATCTTTCGAGGGTTAAGGACTACGCCGGGCCAGGTCTGGACCGGCTTGCGGTAGGCATCGGGCGGGTAGTACTTCTTCGGGTCGATTTCAAGATCGCGCACGAACTGCTCCTGTTGAAACTCCCGCGGCATCTTTGGATTCGGAAGCTCGATTTTCTCTGGAAACTTTTCGCCCGGCCGAACGAACCAGCGAGGGTCCATGGACGCGGGGGCCGCCCCGTCAGGAAGAAGCGCTTCCCGCGACCAGATGGCGTCCTTCGTCACGTTGACCACCTGGACATCAGGACCGCCAAACATGAAAAGCCCATCCCAGTGGGCACGGACCTCTGCTACTGACTCGGCATCGAGCGCTATGCCCCCGCTCTCGTAGTGGCAGATGCAGCCGATGCGAGGCTGAGCCTGCTTGAATAGGTAGCCGGCGGCATAATACATCGTGTGAAAAATGTCGATCGTATATTCCCAGAGCTCCGACGGGGCGCCCACCTTTAGCGACGATAAGGAAGGCGTATCGATCGTGCCTTCAGTGACGAACACGTCGGCTCCTTTGCCGAACTTTGCGGACAGTTCGTCAGGTCGACCGTCACCGGTCCAGACGAAGGACAGCCCGGCGTCCTCCCAGTCCAGGCGATAGGCAGAGGCCCCATCTTTGACGTGCGATCGCGGCCAGTGTCGAATAATCACCCCTTCCTTTTCGTAGCAGACCCCGTTTTGCTCTTTCCAATCGAATTCGGTGACTTCGATTTCCATACCGTCCCCGATGGGGCAGGCATTGAAGTTCTCCTCGTGCCACCGATTCATCTCCCGCATATGCTTAACCATATGCTTGATTCCCAGTTCGGGGGTCCTTCCGGACGGTCCATACACCCGCAAGGGCGTAAAGCCCCCCGAGAAGGCCCGGAAGGGGTACATGTAGGGAAGGTCGGCGAAGTGGTCGACGTGGAGATGGCTGAGAAAGATTTCGTTGATGAGCGCCGCCGGAACTTGCATGGCGATCGCGTTGGCAATGCTGCCATTGCCTAAATCGAAAAAGAACCGACGCGGTTGGAGGTTCCCTGTCCCTAGCTCAACGAGAATGGACGTGCCTGATTGTAGCCTCGATGGCGGCCATGGGGTGCTTCCCAGAAATGAGATCCGCATTTCGTGTTTGGGCAGAGTTTCCGTACCCGGTAGATAAACGTTGCGGTTCTTGATGGCTGGCCAGGGCCGGTAGTAGTCCGGAAGGCTAATACCACCACCTGGGCGACGTCCATAAGGATTTCGAGGCGGTGAGTTCGGATTGGCTTCCACCAATCCCCCTACCGCTGCTGCTAGTCCGGCGGCGGTTGCAGCTGCCACACTGCCTTTCAGAAACTCGCGCCGGTTCGGCTTTACGGGTTTTGGGTCTTTTGATTGATTGTCTTTTTGGGGCATGGTCTAGTTCCTTTTCTTTAGGGAGATTTTATTGCCTGGTAGCTTAACGCCCGAAGATTGCGTTGTAAAATCTTTTCAGACCTCAAGGCGTTGTTACGGTAAACCTGGACTAAGTTGACCGTATCCCCCGATCGCCCCTCGCTCATGATAACGCGCGATCCATTTGTCCCCCGTCCATCAGCTAATTCCATGGATCCCGCACAGCTCACCCCTGGTGTAGTCCCTACTCACCCAATCCGCAAGCAGATGATTGCGTTGGTCCATTCCATTGGTTTCCTTTCATGGCATCGGCAGGGTTCTCCTTGCCGATGGCAATTAACCACGAAAGTGTCCAACCCTCTGGAGGAGACCCATTTCGGACGGAAAGGCCAGGGGACTCAATATCCCCACCTGAATTTCTTTTCGAGTAAAATCAGTGTGAAGAGAACTTCAGGGGAGACCATATCCTTTCTGGAGGTCTCCCCTTCCCTACCTCCCATCTTCCAAGAGTACCTGCATCCACTCCAAGTATTCGGGCGAAGTATTTCTGCGTCAGTCCCTTGGTTGTTCAAAAGGTCTTGAGTCTTTGACCAGAAATCTGATGAACTATAGCAGGCGAATGCCCCAAGAACTCCATAATTTTGGGGAAATAGGACAACCTCGGAGACTTTCGATTCGTCTCCCAAAGACGCACCGCATCCTCACTGAGCCCAAATTCCCAGGCCACAACTTTTTGAAGAAGACCCTGGGCCAGTCGTTTTTTTCTTAGATGATCCCCTAAAGTCTTGATTTCTTTTTGATAGGCGGCTGGCGGTGGCTTTGGAGCCTTCAGTTGGATATGGCAAAAAGGCAACGCAGGGATGAAGTGGGAGTTAATTCTCCAACCTGAATGCAGAATAGAAAAATGATACGTCTACACAATTTGGGAAATAGTTCTTGAGATTGAGAAAAAAAGTGAGAAGACAAGAGCCTTTTTTGAATTACTTTTTGATGGTAGGTTCACTATTTTTTTTATCTTCCTATCAAGACTGATTCGGAATTAGCAATAGGCCCGCTGATACCCCATCAGTGAGCCAGATTTTTTCGTTTGAAAACTCTTTTGGTTTCTATCCCTTTACGGAGGATATTCGTATCCGTACGGATTCCGACGAACGTCCCATTTCTTTCAACCCAAAGTCCCACCGAGTAAGGCAAGGCGGAGGAGGTGTGAGAACTCCCCTGATACCCTGGCGAACCACGATGCACTCTTCGCTAGTTTTACCAGCAAGGCCGGCACGCCTGGCGTGTCGCCAGTAGGTGTACCCACCAGAATTTGGCGGAGAATGCGGTGTTTCGAATCAGGCGTATCTATGGTTCCAGGTTGAGGGCGCGCCGATTAGACAATCAACGCGTTGAAGGATGGCTCAAGTGAATGGTTCTGAAACGAATGGTGAACTTAAGCTTGCCGATGTCTGAGAGAATGCATTAAGCCTGCGAACAAGCACGCAAACCGTGCTGCGTTTGTAAATTATGCAACAATGCCTCTCCTTCTCGCTTCTATCCCTCTAAAACCGCGCCTAGTCTTTTGTAAGATTTACATATTTCAACGATGCTGACACCCTGCCCAGCAACAGGGGCGGCGTTTTCCATCTCTAAGGTTTTCACATCCCCAGGCAATCCGTTTCTTTCTTGTTTCAATTTTTTTGGCAGACTCAATCCAGCATATCCACTCATTGCGTGCGAGCGGTGTGATACCCATCCATGTCGCCAATGCTTTCATATCAGAGATGAGTGCTTTTTTAAGATCGTCGGGTAAGTCATGCACTACACCGCCAAGTATTTCTTTTTGTGTCATGGCTTTGTTCATAAATTCATTCTTTCCGCAAAATCTTCTCCATCCCTTTTCCCTTTGCCAACTCATCAATCAACATATTCAGGTAGCGAATTTTCTGCATGGTTAGCTTTGGAATCTCCTCCACGCGAGCGCCGCAATCTACGCCATTAATGAAATTTCGCGAAGGATTCAGTTGGGGCGCTTCTGCAAAGAAGGTTTCAAAGTCTGTTTCTTTTTCCAGTTGAGTTTCCAGTTCCTTCTGGCTATACCCTGTCAACCCGCGAATGATTTCATCGACTTCTTTTTTCGTTCGTTCCTTTTTATCTACTTTATCTACGTAATGGGGATAGACACTTTGGAAACTTATTGTATAAATTTTTTATTTCGCCATGATAGATCATTAACCGTCTATCGTTTTTTCCTCCAGGGGACAATGCAATTTCCAGTGAAAGCCCTAATTGTCTTTCAACATCGCGGCAGTTTCCATTGAAAAACAAGTAACTGGTGAGTGGTTTCATAGTGTTTTCTTTTCTTTATAGATCTACAATCGTTTTAAACCCGCCAAAGGTCATGCGTGAAGGATCGAACGGCATGGTGTTTTCATCACAGGCCTCTTTCATGCGCGGATCAGCCATGACTTTCCTGTTCACCTCGTCGCGGTGCTTTCTCGATTTATAAACGATAAAGGCAAAAATAACGGTCTCCCCGTCTTTCACCCCGGCCAGATCAGGAAACGGCGTTATTTTGCAGTTTTCCGGCGCATCTTCGGGCATTTCCGGTTCGGGGTCCTCCAGCACGCACTCTTTATACTGCCACGCACCATGCTCCATCCAGATTTTCCCGGCTTTTTCCGCCATTTCGCGGTAAGCCTCTAACTTGCCCTCTGGCACAGGTAAAACAAATCCATCTACGTAAGTCACTTTTCACTCTCCTTTCTTTATTTTCCTCTAACTTTCTGCCATCGCTGCGGCTTCGATCTTGGCAATATCTATCTTGTTCATCGTCATCATCGCGTCGAACGCACGCTTCGCTTTGTCCCGGTCTGAACTTGTTGTCAGATCGAGCAGAATCTTCGGCGTGATCTGCCAGAAGAAACCCCAACGGTCTTGGCACCAACCGCAATTATTCTCGCTTCCGCCATTCTCTACAATCGCATTCCAGTAGCGGTCGGTTTCTTCCTGATCGTTGGTCAGCACCATAAAGCTAACGGCTTGGTCAGGAGTAAAATTCGGACCGCCATTCAATCCGATGAACGACCGCCCAAGTACAGTGAATTCAACGGTCAATTCATTACCTTCTTGTCCGCCGGGGAAATCGCCGGGCGCGGCGTTTACCCGTTTCACACGGCTATCGGGAAAAGTAACGGCGTAGAACTCCGCCGCTTTGCTTGCTTCGCCATGGTCAAACCACAGGCAGGTGACAAGTTCGGTCATATCCATTTCCTTTCTACGGTTGTTGATTGTTTTCCAAAACCTCTACCAGACGGTCGAAGGTTCCGCTCCAGCCCTGATGCATGCTGTCTGCATTCTCTTCGAAGAATTTCGCTTCGGCGTCGCTGGCCTCGTAGGCCGACCAGGCAACTTCGATTTTGGTTTTATCGCCAATGGCCGAAAACGTCACAACACTTAATATTTTCAGCGGCCAGCCGGGCTTGCCGGGATGTTCGATGATTTGTTCATGCTTTTCATCGGTGAAAGAAATGATAGCCACGATTTTTTCCGGGGCGATTTTTTCCGGGGCGATGATTTCCCTGAAGGTCCATCGCCCGTGAATCACCGTGCCTTCAAATTCCAGCGTGAACCGCACGGCGCCGCCGGCGCGGAAATCCATATCGCAATAGGTCATGCCAGAGCCTTTCGGCCCCATCCATTGTTTGAATTGTTCGGAATCCTCCCACGCCTCCCAGACCCGCTCACGCGGGGCGTCGAATGTGCGTTCGATATGAAAGACAAACTGACCCGGTTTTGGTTGCGCCGGTGCCATTTTACGATCCTTTCTTTTCAGAATTTAAAACTTCGTATAGCAGTTCGAGAATGCTTGCCCAGCCGCTATGAACTTTATCCTTGTAATCCGGGGCGACGCCTTCGTGAGTCAGGCTTAGTTCGCAGCCGCCATCCACAGCTTTAATTTCAATAGTCACGACCGTATGCTGAAACCCGACATTGTCTTCCAGAGTAAAAGCGAGGCGATGGGGCCTGTCGATTTCAAGATATTCGCCGGTATGGATGGTGTCCTTTTCGCCACGTCGTTCCGTGATGGTAAAACGGCCACCAACGCGGGCATCGATTTCGATCTTTTGCATCACGCCATCGGGTGTTTGGAATAAAAAATTTCCGGTCTTTTCCGGATCAAGCCAGGCATCGAAAACTTGCTCTGTCGGAAAATCGAAATGGCGGGTTACACGCACAGACATGCTTACTTCTGATTTTTCTGTTCGGCCATCGTTTACACCTTCTCCTGTTTTAGCAATTCTTCCAGTTGCGTAATCGTTGTGCCCCAACCTTCATAGAATCCCATTTCTTCATGCGCCTTGGTTTGTTCAGACGTGCTGTGCATCACATGGGCCGTGTATGCGGTACCGGAAGAAATCGGTTCGATTCTCACGATGGCGGTCATGGCAAGATGGGCACATTCTTTATCTTTGTCCTTGGCGGGCGGAGCAGGGCGGTAATCCGCTATCAACGTGCTGGTCCAGGTCAAGCGTTGTTCTTTGATAATTTCTAAAAAACATCCCGTATTCGGATATAGATTGCCGTCCGGGTCCTGCATCACCGTATAAAATTCGCCACCGGGACGCAGGTCAAGGCGGCAATCGGAAAGGCCCCACGGCTTCGGGCAAAACCATTGTTTAAGAAGTTCCGGTTCGGTCAGGCCGCGCCAGACCAACTTAACAGGAACAGCCAGTTCCCGTTTCAGAACCAAGTCCAGCTTTGGGTCAACGGGTATTGTGTTCATCGTTTTTTTCCTTTCGGTTTGTTATGTTCTCTTAAAAGCAACGCATCCAGCGCGTCGAAACGTTCATTCCAGAATTTGCGCATCTGGCTTAACCATTCCCACATTTCATCGACCCCTTGCGGATTAAGAGAATAGATACGCTGTTGTGCCCGTTTTTCCATGTTCACCAGTTCAGCCTCGCGCAACACTTTGAGGTGCTGGGATACGGCAGGCGGGCTTATATCAAACTGGTCACTAATATCTGTGGCCGCAATTTCTCCTTGCTTCGCGAGGATCTCAATCATGCGGCGGCGGTTGGGTTCGGCGAGGGCTGCGAATCTGTCCATATCCTATTATTAAATATTTGCTTAATTAAGTCAATGCTTAAATTTAGGCTCCTCAATACCTGGAAAGTCAGAACTACGGACGGCAGATGATAGTCCATTTTTTTTGATTTGCTGTATTTACAATTTCGATTGGCAGGCTTCCCTGGTCGGCTTGAGCTCCTCCCATTAAACTAGACCAGTGCCAAAGTAAGGATTCACAAAAAAGACCCCTCCCCACTACCTTCCTGGGCCCTTCCCTTTTCCCATTTGGGAAGGTATTCGAATCCCCTCCCACTATTCGGGCGAATACCTTCTGAGTCAGCCCCCTGGCCTTTTGAGATTTCCTGAGTTTTTTACCCGTGGTCTGGTCGGCCATCTCTGGTAAATACCCTAAGAACTCGATGATCTTCGAAATGGAGCCTATTCTTGGGGAGTTTCGGTTCCTTTCCCACAGACACACCGTATCCTCACTGACACTCAAATGCCGGGCCACCTCCTTTTGAAGGAGACCTTGGTCCAGTCGTTTCTTTCTGAGATGATCCCCTAACGTTTTAATTTTTTTGGGATAGGAGGCAGACAGGGGGTTCGGAGTTTTAAGGTGGATATGCCAAAAAGGCAATGCAGGGATGACCAGTGAGCTGCCTCTCTAATCCGAAACCAAAATCCAAAGATATCGCCAAGGAACTTGCAAACTAGGGGTTTCCACTCGTTAAGCTAAGTTCTGGGATTTTAGCCCAATCCCCGGGTTGAGAACACTAACTCGAATCGATGGAACGTTCCCTCGCCGACGTATTGAGGGTAGTTCTGAATCCAATCAACGTCAAAGTCCAGAGGGCTCAAGGAGTTCGCATGGTTGGACAAGGTAAAGGATTCCCCCCTTTGTTTAATGGAAAGGGTCCAATGAGGCAAACGCGACTCTAACGTCCGACACTCCCAGCTTTCTTTCATTCATGGTCAAGCGCCACATTTAAAACGTAATTCTAAGGAATGTCTCACATGTTGAAATCTATCTCACAAGATTTCAAGGCAGTCTTTAATCGTGATCCGGCGGCAACCAATCGATTAAAGGTGATTTTCACCTATTCAGGTTTTCATGTTCTTTTGGCGCATCGAGTGGCCCATTGGCTGTTACAGCGAAAGGTCCCATTTTTTCCCAGGCTCATTTCGCAAGTGGCGCGCTGGCTCACGGGAGTTGAGATTCATCCCGATGCAACCATCGGTCCCGGATTTTTTATTGATCATGGGATGGGAGTCGTGATTGGAGAGACCACTGAAATCGGGAGTTATGTCACCTTGTGTCAAGGCGTCACGTTAGGCGGAACCGGTAAAGAACGGGGGAAACGGCACCCTACCCTGGGCCATCATGTGGTCGTAGGGGCAGGTGCCAAAGTGCTTGGGGGGATTCGCGTTGGGGACAATGTGAAGATTGGAGCAAATTCGGTCGTCCTGCGGACCGTCCCGTCCAATTCGACCGTGGTAGGGAACCCAGGTCGGATCATCCAAGATGAGGGGGAGCGCTTTCCTGAAGCCACGCTGGATCACGGAAATATCCCGGACCCGATTACTGAGCGATTTGACGCCATGGAACGGGAGTTCACTGAATTAAGGAAACAAGTTGAGAACCGAAACGATCCAGGTCCGCAATAATGTTTTTCACTGTTCCCTCCCCCAGAACCGGGGCAATTTTCGTGGAAATGAATAATCATCACAAAACCCGGTAAGCGGCAATACATTCCTTTATGTTTGGATGAGAGGTTTTAATATTCACAGGTCCAGAATCGTTCAAGAGCCCCAGCCACAAATTCCTGCGTGTACATCAACGAAATTTTTCGTTAACCCACTTTTCATTTTCACACTCACGTCACTCCTTGCATCAAGTGCCTCCAGTTTTTAATTGAGAGGCTCCATTGCCACCCACATAACCGCTAGCCTCCTCCCTCCCTTATCCCCCCAGGTAAATTTAGCCCCATCAACGAATGGAGCTCGGTCACCACTGATCTATGACAAAGCCGTGAATGTTGACCTCGCAAATGGCCTCTTCTCGATTAGATTTCTTTTTTGTTGGCTAAAGCCAAGGGATGGCTCGGCAGGTTTCTTAGGACAGGGCAAAATGGAAGACTTTGAAAAATCTTAAGTACTCATTTGAAGATCTAGGGTTTTTGCCAGTTGTGTCTTCCCTCAGATGATCTATTCTAACCCTCTCTATTACGAAGTTGGAGGAATCCCCCAAAAGATTAGGTTGGAACATGACGGGGGTTCACCTTCATTGCTTGAGCAAAGGGAATTTTCTCCTTGGGCTCTGGAGAGGATACCTTTCAAAGCCAAAATTTTAGGAACTCCCTGGGATATCCCTCCCTTGAAGGACATCTCGACTGGTTTCGGAGAGAGGGGGTGAAGGGAGATCAGCCTGTTGGGAAATGTCTTGGGTCCACGGTCATCGATAGGTCTGATTCAACAGGGACCGTGGATGCTATTGGTCGGCTTGGGGCTGGACTTTGACTTTGAGCGGTCGGGAAACGCCATGAATTAATGTGTTTTCAAAAGGCACGAGAATCATGACTGTGATAGAGGCGCAACAACAACGAGAGATTTGGCAGGCCAAGGGCAAACCGGTCTGTACCCATCCTGAGAGTGAAAAAGAGCATAATCTCACCGGTGAGGCAACCGGTTTCCGGGTTTGCACCACGTGTGGAGATTACATTGGAGAGGGGATTGATCGATTCTTTGAAGAGGGGGAAAGTATGTGAGGTCAGCCGTGCCCTGGTTGCAAAATGGTGAACCCCCTTAAAAATATGCGACCCTGTGTTCGGTGACCAGGAAGGATGGTCTCTCTGGAACGAGCGGTCGGACGCTCCCAGATTGGCTTCGTCGCCCCCATTGCCGTCATCCCTTTTCCCTAAGACTCCTGAGCCTCCACCTCCAGACAACCAAAGGGATTATAATGGTCATTCACGTAGATTCATCACTCACTTAGGACCCCGCTCTCCGACCAACTCGAGGTGTCCCATGTCCCGACTTCTTTTCATCTTGGTGATAGCCGTTTGCTTGTTCGATTTTACCGTTGGCCCCTTGGCCGGCAATGAATTGAGCTCACCCCCTCACCCCAGATTGTTCAATCCCAATGAAGATCGCGTGATGGTTTGGGGACTTCCTCAAGGCCAAGCCCGGATGTGGGTGGAGCGCGTGTTCCCCAATAAAAAAGGCAACAGCCCGGCGCTGTGTATCGACGACCTCATCATTCAAGGCCTTTTCCCTTTCCCAAACCCCACGACTCGGACAGGCGCGTTTTGTCTGGGAAACATTTCCATGGTGAGAGCCCATGAGTTTGCGGCCACAGTCTTTTTATCGAGTCCTTGGGCCGGAGAGAAGTCGGAAGAGCTCAACGCCATAGCAACCTGTACGATTTTAGTCGGGGGCGGTCAACCGCCGATGCCGGGGCTAACCGCTCTGACCGACCCTCCCGACCTTCATGTCATCACTTGTCTGTCGGATGACACAGAAACGTCCCTCCTGGGGCAATTTCTTACCCCCGATCTCAGTCCCGGGTCCCGAGTTTATGAATTTGCTCCGAACGGTGGGGGAGGTGCATGGTGGTTTGTGGTGCGGATTATTTCCCCAATACCTGAGTCAATCGGTGACCTCTCGCCTCAAATCCCCCGTTGAGTGGATACACCCTCATGCCGTGGGAGGCTAGTCGTCAAAGGCAGGTTACGCTCTGACGGCTTGTCCGATTGTCGAAGGCCCTCTCCCCTGCGACTTGCGCAGGGGAAGGGGGGCAAACTGCCTCATTCAATATTTAACGACCTTTTCACCCAAGCGGGGCAGGGACAAGAGCACTCTGAAGAAAATTGAGAATCCCCTGGAATGGATTGGGAGAAATCTTAGAGGTCATGGTGGATGAACCAACCGAGTTCCCCAGCGCCCAAGTCTTTTGGAGGAGACTAGGAATTCTAATCATAAGGGAGAGTGGATTGTGGGGGATATTTTCGCCACAGGAGGAGGCGGTGCGTAAATCGAGTCATTTTTTCATGCTTCCTAAAAACACTCGGAACCATCAGCAACCTTCGTCCCTCAACGAAAAAAAGAAATTCCCCAGGAGACTCGCTCACCCTTATCCAGAAGGATTAAGGATGAATGCCACCAATTTATTGCTTGCTTCATCCCTTACTCCTATCGACTTATAAAGGAGAGCTAGCGACGAAGAAACTTCTTACCCGTACCTTTGAGAAACTAGGGTTTTTGCCAGTTGTGTCTTGCAAAATATGGGCTACCCTGTCGGATTTCAACCCTACGTTGAGGGCCAATCATACGATTCCTTTTGGAGCCTGAATAAAATTAATCATCATTCCTCTGTCGAAATGGGTTTTTTTACGGAGCTCTGAGAAAAAAGAGGTTGGGGACGAGGGCATGTGATGGCGAAGCAATTGTTAATTATTGGAGGTGAAAAGGGCAGGATGTCAAACCGCCAAACGTTCTTAGGCCCCAAAGGCATTCTCATCTATATCGCCGACACTGTTCGAGAGGGACTCGAATTGCTGCGTTCTCTCCGAATAGACGGGGTTGTGCTCAGGCTTGATCGGCTGGAAAGAACTGACTTTGGGGTCTTGAACGATCTGCAGGCCCAGTATCCCCATATCCCGCTTATGGCAATATCAGGAAAGTCTTCAAGGAACGTCGAATCGGATTCTTTTGTGGTAACGGTGAAAGGATACCTCTCCAACCTAATGATCCACGAACATTCGCAAGAAGTCTGGTTCATTTTTGAAGGGCATCTTAACTGAGTTCGAAAGGAAGTATTTTGGGGGACCGCACCCTCAACGGCTTTCCCAAAGAACCGCTCCTCGCGCGAGGTCACGAAGAAAACTTCATCAAGACGGCCACATGCTTACCGAAAGGAGGTTGCCATGGCACGTGTTCGGCAAGGCGATACCGTGGCCATCCACTATACGGCCACCCTTCCAGATGGGACGGTCTTTGACAAAACGGCAAAGGACGAGCCGCTCACTTTTACGCAAGGGGATGGCAAGGTGCCCTCTGCAGTCGATCATGCGGTGATCGGTATGGCACCGGGAGAGACCAAAACCGTTTGGGTGTCGGAATTAGAACTCCATGGGCCTCACAATCCTGGGTTGGTGATCGAGTTCGACTGTGCGGAATTTACCAAGCGAGGCATTAAACCCGAAATAGGACTAGCCCTCGAGATCAAAGACGGGAGTAACGGGGAGGATGAGCCAAAAATATTCAGGGTGACGAAGGTCTCCGAAACCACTGTGAGGTTGGACGGAAACCATCCTTTGGCCGGACATTCGCTGACGTTCGAACTTCATTTAGACATGATTAGATAAGGGCTTTCTATTGAGTAGGGACAGAGGCTGTGACTGCCGTCGGCTTTGAATGATGTCGAGTCGCCGGTAGGAAGGGTTGAGAAGATCGATTCGGACCATGACCATTGACCAAGGGCAACATCTGCGGGTGCTATGGCAGGCCAAGGGATCGCCCTTTTGCGGACACCCCGTGGTGGAAACCGAATATTATCAAACGGGCGAGCCCACGGGCTTAGTGGTGTGTTCCAGATGTGGGGATTATTTGCCGGCAGGATGGGAGGACCTCAGGGGGACAGGCCAGATTAATTAGTGGTAAAGAGGTCTTCTCATGATCCTGACCTCAAGGGATGAACCTCTCGTCCTTATCCAACAATACCTCCTGAGTTTGTTACCCCTCATTCCCTTCCGCCTGTGTCCTGCATGAGATGGCCGAAGATCAACACAACCAATTAAACAGCTTGATTTGGTGACCTAGAATGTTTTGGGCCCCAGATTATGATGGGAGGCACGCATAGGCGCTTTTTCACATTTCACGTCAACTACTCACAGATCAGGGGTTTTTTTAACGAAGGCGGTATACATCATGCTCAATAATATTAGTGTGAGGACGTATCCGGATGGGGGGAGGTACCATTTTCGGCTCATTGGGGTGGTCAAGAGAGGTGGGGGGGCATCCGTATGCTCTTATGACAGTGGACAGAAAAATCGTGAAGGCTATGCGCGAGAAGAAGAGGCGAATCAAGCAGGATGGAAAATCATTCAATGCACACTCCTTAATATTCTCAATCTTTTTGTGAAGCGTTGGCCTAAGGGGTGTCCTGCACAAGAATGGCAAACGTTTCCCGCCATCGGGGCACCGGCTGTGGTTTGGGATCGAATTTTCTGTGACCTTGTAGAAGGCAAGTATATTCAAGACCAGGGAAATGGCTATGTCATCACCGAAAAGGGAAAGGAATTACGGACACAACTTCTTGAGCTTGATGGACTTTCTTCGTCGCCGACTTTACCTCTAGGAGCCACTGGCCCTGGCAAGGAGAGACTGAAAAGGAGATCCTCCGCATGAGGCATCGGGCCATCTATCCCTATACCGCCGATGGGCGGTGACCTTATAGAATTTTTAAAGGGATCAATGATCGCTCTCTCCCCCCGGGGTCTCGGCTCAAATTTATTCTTCGAGACTCGAACATCCCAGGGGTTTTGCCACGAAAAAGGACGCGGTGGCAGCGGGCATTCGCACGAAACAAGAATTCCCCCAGGGGAAGGGCCAATGGTAATAGCACAGTCCCTGATGAGCGGGATCTGGAAAAACGTCAATCGATTTAGCTGGGATCTGGATAGAGGAAAAAAGGGAAAGCGAACGACTGAAGGAAAAGGATTCCTCCCGGTGGAGCCTATCCAACCGGAGCGCCTACTCAATGAGCCAGCCTATTTGATTTAGTGTAAACCCGTGCTCCGGGAAGACTAGTGGATCCCAGGTTGGCCCTTTATTCCGGGGAGATGAGGCGGTCAGCGAATAGGAGGCCTGAATGAGTACCCTCGACCGTGGCAGCGAACTCAGGCGGCTCGTCCTTCGGTATTTTAAGGATCAGGGCGGGTTCATTTCGTATAAGGACTGGTTGCGGTTTGACACCGAGACAGCCGGTCGACTTGATCCTCTCTTGCAAAGTGAATGGATGGCGGAGGGCTATATTGCGCCAAATGCCGATAAGGGCGGCTATGAACTTACCGCTGTGGGCCATAAAGAACTCAGGCGGTTAACGGCAGTAAAATTTCGTGACATCCAAGAGCAGTCTGAATAGACATTCGACCTGATCCCCTGACGCTGGAGGAGTCCATCAAGCCAAAGGAGAAACGATCATGCACACAGTCTGGAAAAAAGTCGATGGCATGAAATGGGATAAGGAGGGGGGCCAGACGGAGCTCGAACGACTCAGAGGGGAGGAGTTTGTGGCCGTCCACCCCATCGAACCCCACCCCGTACTCGATAAGGATACCTATTTCATCTGGTGTGAACCGCCGCTTCGAAAGGACTGACGGCATGCAAGCCGCCAAGTCGTAAGGTGGCATCGTCGGTTCGAGGTGATTGAATGAGATCAAAATGAGCGAGTTGGGACATGGAGGAAATAGTTCACCGTGATCCAGACTTAATTGAGCGACTCGAATTTTTAGAATTGAAAGGGGGATCCTGCTCCGAGGATGAATGGTACCAATCACTCCAAAGTGATGAAGGGCGAGGAAGTATCCGGACCCGAGCAGTGGCCTGGGAGCCTTAGATTCATTTGAATCTCGTGCAAAGGCGATTTACCATGACCGAGAAAGGCCAGCAGGAATTGAGGGGGTGGCGAGCACGAACAACCCGAGAGGCACCTAAAAATTCATAATGTGAGTCCACGCCTAGAAACAAAGAGGGAAGATATTTCTTTAAGGAGGGATGATGGCATCGGGAGAATCCTGGATTTTGACAGACGAAAGGAAACACGCACTCCTCAAAGTCTTTGAATGGCTTGAGTCCAAGGGCGATGAGGGCGGGACAATGGCTGAATTGCGAGATTATGAACACTCCATAAACTTGTCGGGCCAGCGCTTAGAGACGTACCTGGTGAGGTGTCCAAGTTGGTTCCAATATAATCCATCGAGAAATTCCTACCTGATCAGTGGGGAGGGCAGAGAGCGGTACGAACGGTTAAAAAATCAACCCCACTAGTCGTCTCCTCGGCCTCAGGCCTCACTTTTCCGACGTGCTCGAAGATGGGGAAAGAAGAATGAAGAAAAAAGGTGATAGGACGAATGGGAAAGTAAGACGCGACATTCCGCAAATATTCCAAGGTCTCGTGAAAATGGTGCCTGTAAGGGAACTGAAAATTTGGTAGCGTGGAAACCTCACACGAAAGAAAATCAGTTTGGAGAAAACTTCAAAATATCCCAAATCCTCTGCGGAGATCTCCCCTTCCCTTTTTCCCATTTGCCGAGGGTACTAGGATCCACCCCAAGGATTCTAGCGAATGCCTTCTGGGTCAGGCCCCTGGTTTTTCGATAAATCCTGAGTTTTTCACCAAGCGTCTGGTCGGCTATCGCTGGGAAATACCCTAAGAACTCGACGATCTTCGGAATGGAGCCTATTCTTGGCGAGTTTCGGTTCCTTTCCCACAGACGCACCGTATCCTCACTAATACCCAACTGCTTGGCCACATCCTTTTGAAGGAGTCCTTAGGCCAGTCGTTTTTTTCTGAGATGGTCCCCTAAGGTCTTGATTTCCTGTGGATAGCAAGCAGGAAGCGGTTTGGGAGCCCTCAGGTGGATTTGGCAAAAAGGCAATGCAGGTATGCCCTTGCGGATATCTTGGGGACCCGGTAAAGGAATGCGTGTGTACGCTCCATCAAATTCGTCGTTACCGGGCTCGGCTATCCGGACCATTGATGGATCGGCTGGATATTCATCTCCATGTTCCAACAGTACCTGTTCAGGACCTCGCGAATGGGAGGGATTCTGAACCCTCCGACACAATTCGAACCCGGGTAACCTTAGCTCGCCGGCGCCAAACCGATCGATATCGAAAAGAGCGCGTATTCAGTAATGCTCAACTCAAGCCTCGACACCTAAAAAAGTATTGCCAGATTGATGCCGAGGGACAAAACCTGGTAGAACGAGCTATCTCACAACTCGGATTGACGGCCCGGGCATACGGTAGAATTCTTCGGGTATCGCGGACTATTGCCGATTTGGCAGAATCGGACAGGATCAAGTCCATTCATGTTGCCGAGGCTATTCAGTATCGGACACTGGACAGGCCGGTAATTAAATAAAGCCCCAGAAAACGTTTCGGGTTTCAGGGTTCAGGCTAAAAAAAGTCGAGTCCTTACTTTCATAATGTGAAATCTTCATTATGAGACTTCTGTCCGACGGTGATAGCGGTCATTAGAAATATTGAGGGTTCCAAGTTTTTTTATGGATTCAATTAAAATTTTTTTTTGGTGGTTTACCATCGGCGCTTTGATGACGATTGCCGTCATCATGATACAGGGGGGCCTTCGGGATATGATGGTAGCCCAGGAACCACTTTGGGAAGTCGAAGTGGTGGGAATTATTATCACGATTATTGGTGGTGGTATTCTGGGAGGCTGCGTCGCTTTAATTCTTAATCGGATTCGGCAGCGATAATGGAAACATACTTTTCTTGAATTGAAAGGGGATGTGTTGTATGGATGTGAAAGTTGGGCCTCATTGGTATCGAAATTCAAATGGGACAATTGAAATCGAAGGGCTTCCCCAGATCGAACTGTCATTCCGCAAGGGAAAGGGCCCTTTGCACCTGAACTTCGCTATTTTTGACAATGTGGGCCAGCTTCATGCGAAAGTTGAAGCCAGCTCCTTGACCATCAACCATCAAGGGACCTATGAACTCATTAAAAAAGAGGATGGCCTCTTGCTTCAACAAACGGAGAATAAAAAGCCGGTCTTGGACATACACGTGGCGGAAGGTAATAAGGTGGAAATATCTGGAGGAGAATTCTACACCCTCAAGGGCCACTTGATTACCATCACACCTCTTGAGTGGTCAGTTGAGAAAACGAAGGAAGGTGAAGGAGAAACCGATTCCAAGGGCAATGCGGTGTGTTTAGCCGGCTAGAGCGCAGAGGTTTTCAAATAATCGTTTGGCATGTTCAATACCAATTCAGAGACTTACATTAACAGGACTTTGAAAGACTGAACGTATCAATAGCAGGGCAGGATGTTCAAAATGGCCGTTCAGCAAGGCCGCAGGTCCTTTGGCGAGCGGAGCGTACAGGGGAGTACGTGAGCACGACAAAGGGACGAGAACGAAGCTGGCGGGCATTTTCAACATTCTGCCTAAATCTCAGCAGCGGGAGCATTACACGTCCCCTCACAAATCGCGCAGGTTCGTCCCGAAACACCTTCGCTGACTTGAGCGGGCCCTAAAGCAAAACTTGGATCCAGCGCTACCACGTCGCTGCCCTGATACGTCCAAAGACGCCCACATTCCCGGCAGCAGTACCACAAGGTATAGCCAGGCCAATCCCGATCCCGAACCGCCATCAGTGTTATAGTCTCCCAATCCCCATTAAACGAATACTCCTGCTCAGTACCCTGTCAATGGTTTTTTGTTAAGTCGCCGATCATATTCCCTCATTTCCATTGAGGCGGTGCGCCTGAATCAAGGCGCATCAACTAAATTGCCGATTAAGAGGGAAAGACCGTTTTGATTTTTTCCTCCAGGGAATTCAACCACTCGTCAAATGGGACCTCTGAATCGACCACAATTTCCAATTTCCCGTTAGGTAATTTTTTCACGGTCCCAGGATTGGCCGTGGAGAGGGGGATTTCAACCCACTCACGGGATATCTCTAATCTGTCGGTTAATTCCAAGACGCGGGTTATTTGTTCAAAAGAAACGGCCAGAAGTTTTGGCACAACTTATTGTCCTTTCTATTGTCTAAATCCTATAAATTGTAGGAAGGGTTCTATGAGCCTGTCAATGCAACGTATAGTCTCCTCCCGGGAAGGACTCCGCGAAAATCCCCCTCCTTCCCCTTTGACAAAGGAGAGGCAGAAGAAAAGCCTTTGCGTTTCAATTTGAAAATACCTTTTGAAAAAGGCGGCCGGCTTCTTCGATATCTTGAGCGGAGACATCCAAATGCGTCACCACCCGAAAGGTGTGACTTCCGACCGCGTTGAGGAGCACGCCGGCCTGCTTACATTCGGCTACCCAATCATTCGTCAACTTGGTGGAGTGATCAACCTTGAAAACAATGATATTGGTTTCGACTTCATTGGGATTGACTGAGATGGACGGTATGGACTGTAACAATTCTGCCAGCCGTTTGGCATGCGCATGATCATCCTTCAGCCTTGGGATATGATGCTCCAAGGCATAGATCCCCGCGGCAGCCACAATCCCTACCTGACGCATCCCACCGCCGAAGATTTTTCTCAGGCGTCGAAGTTGGGTCACGTGCTCCCGATCGGCGACGATCATCGATCCAAGAGGAGCGCCTAAGCCTTTCGACAAACAAAAGGACACGGTATCGAACGGCTGGGTATACTCTTTGGCTGACACACCCGTGGCCACCACAGCGTTAAACAAACGAGCGCCGTCCAAATGCAACGCCAACCCATTCTCTCTCGCTAACCCGACCAGCCGAAGTAATGTGGCCAAGGGATAGACAGACCCTCCTCCACTATTGTGGGTTTGTTCGAGGCATAACAATCTAGTAGGAGGATTATGAACATCTCGCGGACGAATCGCCGCCATAACCCGATCAGGATCCAAAATTCCCCGATCTCCGGGGACACAACATAATTGCACTCCGGATAATGAGGATGCTGATCCACC
This sequence comes from uncultured Nitrospiraceae bacterium, assembly GCA_964525045.1. Taxonomy (GTDB): domain Bacteria; phylum Nitrospirota; class Nitrospiria; order Nitrospirales; family UBA8639. The sequence continues at coordinate 21,842 of CAZGFD010000024.1, forward strand.
TTCATAACGAATGATATGGGCGGTGCTCTCGACGATGACTTCATCACCCGGTTGGGTGTGAAGACGAATGGAAAGTTGGTTCGCCATTACTCCCGTTGGTACAAACAAGGCCGCCTCTTTTCCCAACAATTCCGCAGCCATGGATTCAAGTCGATTGACCGTGGGATCTTCCCCATAGACATCATCTCCTACCTCGGCCTTTGCCATGGCTTCACGCATGGCCGGCGTGGGTTTTGTGACAGTATCACTCCGTAAATCAATCATAAATGTCTTCCTTCCCTCACCATGGCGGAACTGGCTCTTGATACTTCTTTCCTCTTTCCTTCATTCTATGAAAGTCGGCCCATGTGGAACAACCGAGGCCGGCCGGCAGGCCCGCAGTTACGCGGTGTCAGGTTTCAAGTTTCGAGTACAAGACCTAAAGGCTGTAAGAATCTCTAACCTCCGACCTGAAAATTTTAGCGCATGTATTCACAATGAAGACTGGGGCATTCCCTTCCAATGAGTAAAACCTTATTAATAACAGGTGGAGCGGGTTTCTTAGGACAACATCTTATTTCTTGTGCGAATGCTTGGCGTACTCATGCCACCTTCTTCAAAAGCCCACCTCCTGCTTCCCTGCCGGCCACGTGGCACCATTGCGATTTACGGAATGATGAAAGGGTCAAATCCCTGCTCACCTCTATTCATCCGGACGTCATCATCCATACAGCTTGTTCCGGTCGCTCATTGGAAGAAATTGAATCTATTGTGCCAACCATGAGACACCTTGCACGGATTGCCAAGGTCTCTTCCTGTCGCTTAATTCACCTATCAACTGATTCAGTTTTTGATGGCGAAGACCCGCCTTACCATGAAAAGAGCCTTCCAAAGCCCATCAGCGATTATGGCCGGGCCAAGGCCGAAGCAGAACAGATCTTGGCGACTCTTTCTCCCCAAGCGGTTATTGTTCGAACCTCACTGATATATGGAAGGGATCCTGTGGATCACCACTCTCAATGGCTTCTTGAGGGGCTCAAGAAAGGACCCACCATCCGACTGTTTACCGACGAAATCCGTTGTCCGATCTGGGTCCACACCCTTACTAAATGCCTTTTAGAGCTGGCCGGGATGGATTTTTCTGGCATGCTGAACATTGCGGGGCCTGAACCGTTGACTCGTTGGGAATTCGGTCTCGGAATATTAGCCCTTCACAACAGAACTCCGACCGAGTGGATTGTTCCTTCGACAAGGTCTGAAGCAGGACTCATTCGTCCGAGAGACCTGACCTTGAATATTGAGAAAGTCCGAAACCTTTTGAATACTCCGCTTCTTTCCTTAAGAGAAGTCCATCAACAATGTTCTTCCGGCGATTCAACAAGTGCCAACCCTACCGTGGAAAGCACTTCTTGAATCGCCTGAGGCGAGATTGGTCCTGCTCGAAGAAGCCGGATTTCTCCAACCAGATTCAAAACCGTAGAAGGCCTTCCCCCGGGGGAGGAGCCACTATCCAAAATCAAATCAATGTCTTTTCCAAAGACTTCCTCCACCTCCGTGGGGTGTTGTAAGGGTCTTTCGCCCGATCGATTGGCGCTGGTTCCGGTTAAGGGACCAGTTGACCGGAGCAAGGTCAAGAGCCGGGAGGTCAGTGGTTGACGGATGCCAATCGTCCCCGTTCCGCCTGTGAGCGAATCGGGCAGGTGGGAAGCGGCAGGTAAGACAAGGGTCAGGGGGCCAGGCCAAAAGCGATCAATAAGGGCTTCAGCTCCTTGGGGAATACGAGAGAGTAAGGGAATACACTGTGCTCTCGCTCCAATCAAGACAAGGATCGGTTTGGCTTGCCGATCCCTCTTCATGGAGACAACACGTTGTATGGCGACCCCTTGCTCAACACCTGCCGCTAATGCATAAAAACTCTCAGTGGCAACGGAGATGACCCCATCCTGCTGTACGCAACGAATGGCTTCTGTCGTAATTTCTTGGGAAGGTACGTCCGGGAACGGAAGGACTTTGGCCATGGTAAGCCCGATGCTAAATTACGAACCCGTGGGTATGGCTCGTTGGGCAATATCCCGACGAAAGTAGCAACCATCAAAGGAAATGCTTTTGATGGCCTCATAGGCATGACTCCGCGCGGTCGGAAGGTCGCTGCCAAGACCTGTGACCCCCACGACCCGGCCACCGTTGGTCACAAATTCTTCACCGCCTTTTGCAGTACCGGCGTGAAAGACGACCGCATCCTGTTGACCTACAGGTGTTGACAGGCCCGTGATGGGCACTCCTTTCTTGTAGGATCCAGGATAGCCTTCTGAAGTCATTACGACGCACACGGCAGCATGTTGGTGCCATTCGACATGGACCTGATCCAATCGATGCTCGGCAACCGCTTCAAGCACCTCAACCAAATCAGTTTTGAGTAGGGGAAGCACCACTTGGGTTTCAGGGTCGCCGAATCGGGCGTTGAACTCCAATACGAGAGGGTTGCCGTCACGCGAGATCATCAGTCCCGCATACAAGACACCATAAAATGGACTTCCCATTCGGGACAATCCTTCAACCGCCGGATACAGCACGTCTCGCAGAACCCGAAGCCGAAGATTGTCATTGATGAGCGGAGTCGGGGTATAGGCCCCCATACCTCCGGTATTGGGCCCGGTATCACCTTCTCCGATTCGCTTGTGGTCTTGCGCGGCAACCATGGGCACTACCGTTCGCCCGTCAGCAAATGCCATCACCGTTAATTCTTCCCCCTCAACAAATTCCTCGATGACTACGCGAGCGCCGGCTTCCCCAAACTGATGATCCCCCAGCATGGCCGTCACCGCCGCCTTGGCCTCCTCCCGTGTGGACGCCACGATCACCCCTTTTCCATGGGCCAGCCCATCAGCTTTTACCACCACGGGAGTTGAGTGAGATTCAAGATACTGCAGGGCTTGGCTCAGACTATCAAAGGTGTCGGCTTTGGGGGTGGGGATTTTGCACCGCATCATCAGTTCCTTCGAAAAGGATTTACTGGATTCGATACGAGCTGCGTTGCGGGTCGGACCGAAAATTCTTAGTTGCTCTCGGCGAAACGTATCTGCAATGCCGAGGGAAAGGGGTAACTCCGGCCCTACCACGGTGAGATCAATCTGATGGTCTATCGCAAACCGTTGAAGTTCACCAACCTCATCCACCGGAATGGGCACATTTTCGGCTAATAGACTGGTCCCCGCATTCCCAGGAGCACAATACAGCCTAGCCACACGCGGTGACTGTGAAAGTTTCCACACGAGAGCATGCTCTCTTCCACCACTGCCAATCACAAGAACCTTCATCGTTGAGAGAAATTGTTAGAGGTTGGAGTGACAGCAGTTTCAACTTCGAGGTTAATTAGGGAACAAACTCCGTTATTTAACCCGAAACTTGAAACCCGAAACGCGAAACGTTTCCCATTCTTAATGCCGAAAATGCCGCATGCCGGTCATGATCATCGCCATTTGATGTTCGTCTACGGCTTTGACTACCTCTTCATCACGGATGGAGCCACCTGGCTGGATCACGGCCGTCACCCCGGCCTTGGCAGCGACATCAAGGCCATCTCGAAAGGGGAAAAAGGCATCGGAAGCCATAACGGCCCCCTTAACCGGCAACACGGCTTTCATCTCTGCAAGCTTCACGGAGTCCACCCGACTCATTTGTCCCGCGCCAATGCCTACCGTCTGATTCTTGGTGGCAAACACGATCGCGTTGGATTTCACATGCTTACAGACCTTCCAGGCAAAATCGCACGCTTCAAATTCTTCGTTTGTCGGTTGCCTCTTGGATGGTATTCTGAACTCACCGACTTCCCTCAGAGTTCCGAGATCCCGGTCTTGAACAAGAAGGCCGCCCACGATTTTTTTCATATCTAGGCCTTCTCGTTCCGTAACATTAAGAGAGCCGACCGCCAACAATCGCAAATCCTTTTTTCGTTTCAATTCGGCTAGCGCCTCTTCAGAGAAGTCTGGCGCAATCAGGACTTCCACAAATGTAGAGGTCACTTCTTTGGCCATGGCGAGATCCACGACCTGGTTGCAAGCTATGACCCCACCAAAGGCAGAAACCGGATCGGTTTCCCGCGCCCGCACATAGGCTTCGACAGGGCTCGATCCCAAGGCTACACCGCAGGGGTTATTGTGTTTAATAATCACAACGGCTATGTCATCAAATTCCTTGGCCAATTCTAATGCCGAATGTGCATCGAGATAATTGTTATACGACATGGCTTTGCCATGAAGTTGTGTGGCGTGAGAAACCGACGGCTCTTTTCCCCCAATCTCACAGTACACCGCTCCTTGCTGGTGAGGGTTTTCCCCATATCGCAAGTTTTCCACTTTTTCGTACTGCAGGGAGAGCAAAATTGGGAATTTGTTATCCTGAGAATCGTTGGACTCCTCCCCGAGATATTTGGCAATAAGACTGTCATACCGTGCGGTGTGTTCAAACACTTTTCGGGCGAGGTCACGGCGGAGGTCCAAGGAGACTGTGCCACCCTGTAACGCCTCAAGCACACGACTATAATCAGCGGGGTCGACCACAACTAAAACATCCTCATGGTTTTTAGCAGCAGATCGCAACATCGAGGGACCACCGATATCAATTTGTTCGATGGCTTCTTCAAAGCTACAACCGGGCTTGGAGATTGTCGCTTCAAAAGGATAGAGATTGACCACAACGACATCAATAGGATCAATTCCCTGTTCTTGCATCTGCTGAACATGAACATCCAAGCGCCGGCGACCCAATAACCCTCCGTGAATTTTGGGATGTAATGTTTTCACCCGTCCGCCTAAAATCTCCGGAGAACCCGTATACGAGGAGACCTCCGTCACCTCAATGCCTTCATCGCGCAAGGCTTTCGCCGTTCCACCGGTGGATAAAATCTCAGCACCGAGTGCAACGAGACCTTTAGCAATTTTCGTAATATCTGTCTTATCAGAAACACTTATGAGAACTTTATGAAGACCTGCCATCGGCTTTACCTCGATAGAAGTTTTGAGTTGACACTTCTGAATAAATCAAAGATTAGGATTTACAGTCCAAAGTTCAAGAATCTAAGGGCTTCAGGGCCGTAAACATAAAACATAAAGCCCGAAAATCTTTCACACTCCCACTCTCCTATGGGGGATGGAAATGCGAGACCGAACGTTTAGAGAACCTGTGTTGAGTTAGAGTTTCTCAACGTCTAACAAGATATGTATGGAAGGATGACCAGCTTATCAAAAGCTTTCCTTAACTGCAATGAACTCAGACATAATCAAGAAATTCTCGATGGGCCAAGTATCAATACGATCTAAACTTCCCAGAGATCCGCTCTTCAAAATTTGATCGATGAAAGACTTTTATTTGAAGGGAATCACGGCCGAAAGAGTCATAGAGACAAGGGGGCCTGGGTAAATTCCAAGCAAGACCACCCCACCAACAGCACAGGCCAGAACCACAGTCGTCCCGGGTGAACGTGCAAGGCGGGTTTCGAGTTCCTGCGTAGAGGTAGGTTCCCGCATATACATGACCATGACCACGCGAAGATAGTAAAAAGCGGATACGGCCGCAAAGAAGAGCCCGACCAGGGCGAGCCAGGCCATACTCGCATTCACCGCCGACATGAACAGATAAAACTTTCCGATAAATCCAGCCGTGGGGGGAATACCCGCAAGGGATACCATAAAGAGCAGCATGAGAAACGCAGCTCCTTTATGACGTTTGGAGAGGCCCGTGAAATCCTCTAACTCCTCTCCTTCTAATCCCCCTTTTCGCAACAGTGCCACAATGGCAAATGCCCCCAGAGTCATAAACGAATAGATCGCCAAATAGAGCATGACGCTGGAAACTCCATGGGTGACAATGGGATCGCCATTGGCGACCGAACCAGCCACAACCAAGCCAATCAACGCATATCCGGCGTGCGCAATGCTGGAATAGGCCAGCATTCGTTTGACGTTTGTTTGCACTATCGCCACGATATTACCCAGAGCCACGGTCAAGACACACACTGCCAGAATCATTCCCTGCCAGTTGGGCTTAACGCCTCCAAATCCTTCAAGTAAGACACGTAAGAACGCAGCAAAACTGGCGGCTTTGGACGCCACGGCCATAAACGCGGTGACCGAAGTTGGAGCTCCCTGATAGACATCTGGTGTCCACATATGAAAGGGCACAGCCGCAACTTTGAAGCCAAAGCCCACAATCAACAACATCATCGAGATCATGACCATCGGATCATCGACTCCCCGACTGGTTAGGGCTTCGGCGATATCGGCCAACCGCGTACTGCCTGCGACGCCATAGAGCAGAGAAATCCCATAGAGGAGGATGCCCGAGGAGAAAGAACCAAGGATAAAATATTTTGCCGACGATTCGATGGACCGTGCCTCAAAACGTTTGAACCCAGCCATGACATAAAGAGCAATGGACATCAACTCGATACCCAAATACATGGTCAAAAGATCCGCGGCGGATACCATGATCATCATGCCAGCGAGGGAAAGCAAAATGAATCCATAATACTCGGCGAGATCAATGTGTTCTTCCTTAAGATACGTCATGGAAAGAAGGATGGTGAGGCCACTGACGACATATAAAAGGAGTTTCCAAAAGGCAGCATACGAATCAATGACGACAAGATTACTGAAAGCAAAGACCCGATCATCCAGATCACCAACCGTCACCAGAAAACAGAGGATCAGCGTGCCTAAGCTCATCCAGGCCAACGCATCTTTCCTTGAAGGCGGTGTAATCGGATCCAGGACCAATAGGACACAGGCGGTTCCGACAACGAGAAGCTCTGGAAGAATGGCAATTAAGTCCGCTAAGGGAATGGTCATGGGTATACAATCCGAATTTCGTGACTCACACGAATCCGTTCTTGAGAGGACATAACCTGAAAATTCTCTGGTTGACGGCGATCGTCCACTGTCATCACCACCGGTCCGTTTTGGAGCAAGCGATCAACACTGGCGTGCATCACATCCAACACAGGTTTGGGATAGAGGCCAATCCAAAAGACAAATACCACCAGCGGGACCAACATCCCGAACTCACGCCAATTTAAGTCGGAGAGTTTAGGAGCCATGTGCTCCGCCGGACTTCCATAGATGACTCGTTGGAGCATATACAGGATATACACCGCGGCCAAAATTATCCCTAAGGCGGCAAGGGTCGCCGTGAGTTTACTCCAGAAGAAGGTTCCCACCAGGACAAGAAATTCTCCGACAAAACTATTCATCCCAGGGAGCCCAACCGATGATAAACCAAAAATCACGAGAAAGGTCGCATAGCGAGGCATGGGTGATGCCAGGCCCGAGTTATCGGCAATGAGCCGACTGTGAGTTCGCTCATAGATGATGCCCACACACATAAAGAGGGCTCCTGTGGTAATGCCATGATTAATCATTTGCAGGATAGCCCCTTCAATTCCCTGAGCATTGAGCGCAAAAATACCAAGGGTCACAAATCCCATATGGCTGACACTTGAATAGGCAATGAGCTTTTTCAGATCGTCCTGGGCCAGCGCCATATACGCCCCATAAATAATGGCAATGACCGAGAGGGCCATGATTATGGGGGTAAACGTCACCGTGGCATCGGGCAACATCGGAAGCGAAAATCGAAGAAAGCCGTACGTACCCATTTTCAACAGCACACTGGCCAGAATGACACTGCCGGCTGTTGGCGCTTCGACATGCGCATCAGGCAACCAGGTGTGAAAAGGAAACATGGGCACCTTGACCGCAAACGCGGCAAAAAATGCCCAAAACAAGAGCGCTTGCAGGCTGGGAGCATATTCGGCTTTGCTGAGGGCTAAAATGTCAAAAGTCTGTCCCCCTTTAAAAAACAATACAAGAATGGCGACTAACAGGAGGATGCTGCCGGCTAAGGTGTATAAGAAAAACTTTATGGCTGCGTAGATCCGATTTGGACCACCCCACACCCCGATCAGGAGATACATGGGAATCAACATGGTTTCCCAGAAAATGTAAAACAACACAAAGTCCATGGCGCAAAACACTCCGACGGTGGCGGTCTCCATGACCAGAAGGCTCACCATGAATTCGCGAACACGAGTGTTGATCGCCGTCCAGGAAACCAGCACACAGAGAGGGGTCAGGAAGGTAGTCAGAAGAACCAGGGGTAGGCTGATTCCGTCTATGCCCAATGTGTAGTGTATAGGAGGGGAGGTAATCCATGAATGCCGTTCGGCAAACTGCATTCCAGGATTGCTGTTGTCAAACAGAATCCAAAGAGGTAGTGAGACCAGGAGCACCAGGGAAGAAAATCCCAGGGCGATCTGCCGTGCGGCTGATTCCTTGGCCATAAAAATGGCCCCGGCCCCGACCAGCGGCAGAAAAATAACCAGAGTCAACCAAGGTAAGTTCAGCAACATCTCAAATTTCAAATCTCATATTTCAGTTTTTTTATGTCAGATTTCAAATTCCAAATTTCAGATTCTAATTTGAGATTTGAGATATCTCCTCAATAGAGGAGATATACACCCAAAATCATGACCGCTCCAGCGGTCATGGCCAATGCATAATTTTGTGTTTCCCCGCTTTGGACAAGGCGCGTCACCCAACCGCTCCAGGCTATTCCCCGTGCCACACCATTGACGGCACCATCAATAACCTTCACGTCCACCTTTTTCCACATCTTGTCTGCCACTTCAAATGTAGGTTCGACCAAAGTTTTGTCGTAGGCCTCGTCCACATACCATTTATGGAAAGACCCTTGATAAAGGGTTTGCCATTTCTCACTTAAATGGTCAGAGAGACCGGGAGACTTGACATACATCACATAGGCCAGACCAATTCCCAACAACCCTAAAAGGGATGCCGCCCCGCCGATAATCCAAGCCTCGGCTCCTCCATGGTGGCCACCCGCGGCTTCACCTTGCGGAAACGCCTGTTGAAGAAATTCGGGAATGCCAATATAGCCGGTCACAATACTGAGCACCGCCAGAATCACTAAGGGAACCGTCATGGTTTTTGACGGTTCATGTATATGGCCGGCATGATGGAGATCGACGCGGGAATCTCCCCAAAAGGTCACAAACACCAATCGGAAACTGTAAAAGGCCGTCATCCCCGCCGTAATCACACCAAGAACCGTCAGCGTTTGGCCCAACCCACCAGACATCCAGGAGGCCAGGAGCAATTCATCTTTACTGAAAAAACCAGCGGTAAACGGGAACCCTGCAAGGGCAAGAGAGCCGATCACAAAGGTCCAATAGGTGATCGGAAGCTTATTTTTAAGCCCCCCCATGTATCGCATATCCTGTTCATGGTGAAGGGCAATGATGACAGAACCACAACCCAAAAATAGCAGTGCCTTAAAGGATCCATGGGTCAACAAATGATAAATTCCCTCGACATATCCCCCTAAGCCGCAGGCCATCATCATGTAGCCCAACTGACTTAAGGTCGAATAGGCCACAATTCGTTTGATATCGGTCTGGGTCAGTGCAATCGTGGCTCCCAGAAACATCGTTAGAGCTCCAACGACTGCCACCACATCCATGGCCACTGGTGAGAGGTTATACAGCGGAGCCAAACGAGCCACCATGAAAACGCCAGCCGTCACCATGGTGGCCGCGTGGATTAAAGCCGAGATGGGGGTTGGGCCTTCCATGGCATCAGGCAACCAGACGTGAAGGGGTACTTGGGCTGACTTCCCAACAGCCCCAACAAACAACAACACACACATCAATGTGAGGGCGGACACTTCCCAATTCCCCCCAATCGCCCCAAGGAGATTCACGGTGGCACTCGACATATCCGGAGCATGTAAAAAGACTTCCTCGTATTGCAAACTGCCGAATATCACAAAGACCAGCAGGACTCCAAGCATAAACCCGAAGTCACCGACCCGATTGACGATGAAGGCCTTCGTCGCGGCCGCCCGTGCCGAATGCCGCTCATACCAATGTCCGATCAGAAGATAGGAACACAGGCCAACCGCTTCCCAAAACACGAATAACTGAAGAAAATTGTCGGACATGACCAGCATCAACATCGAAAAGGTAAACAAGGCAATATTTGAGAAAAACCTCGCGTACCCGGGCTCTCCATGCATGTATCCGATCGTATAAATATGAACGAGAGAACTGACGATAGTCACCAGTAGCAACATGGCGGCCGTCAGCTGATCCACATAAAGCCCCAACTCAATGTGAAGATCGCCGGACGAAGCCCACGTGTAAAGCGGTATGTGCAAAATTCGGCCGCCCGCCACTTCGGCGAAGGCCAGGAGAGAGAGAAGGAAGGAAAGGAGGACTGCTGGAACAGCAATCAGGTGGCTTCGGTCTTTTACCCAATGACCGAAAAACCCGATAATAATAAATGCGAGGAGTGGAAGAAGCGGGATTAAAGTATAGAGCATCCCCTGACCATTACCATTTCAACAATCGGAAGTCATCCACATTGATACTGGCAGAATGCCGATACAGGGCCACAATAATGGCGAGCCCGACGGCGACTTCCGCTGCAGCCACGGTAAGGGCGAAGAAGACAAACACCTGACCGGATAAGTTTCCCAGATAGGAAGAAAACGCCACAAAGTTAATGTTCGTGGCATTCAGCATCAATTCAATGGATAGCAGAATGATAATAATATTACGTCTGATCAAGACTCCGACCAGTCCTATCAGAAACACCAATCCGCTTAACATCAGGTAATACGTAATGGGAACGACCATTAAGACTTGGACTCCATAATTCCCTTTTTCGTTAAGATGACGGCTCCAATCATCGCCACCAATAAGATCAAGGAGGCAATTTCAAAGGGGAACAGGTAGGTGGAATAGAGGATTTCTCCGATCCCTTCGGTATTCCCCACTACCGCCGACATGGAATCGGCCGACTGTTCCCTACCGAACTTCGGTCCTTCGCCTCGAAATGAGAGCAACAGGGCCTCGGCAAGCAGAGTCAAACCCAATAGTATCCCCACCGTCCGTTGCTGATGAAACCGCAATTCCTTTTTGACATTCAATAACATCACCACAAAGAGATACAGGACAAGAATGGCACCCGCGTAGACGATAATCTGGATAGCCGCCAAGAATTCCGCGTGCAACGTGACATACAAGCCGGCCACATGGAAAAACATCACGAGGAGGGACAGAGCACTATAAATGGGGTTTCGAATCGCAACCACGAGGGAAGCGGTCAAGACGATGACACCCGCAAAGTAGAAAAAAACCAGAGTATTCACGCGCTCGTCCTGGCATCGACAGTATGGCGGTGATGGGGACCCGTGAGAATCCAGCGATCATGGAGAGTGGAGATCATGTTCAATTTTCCTTCTGCGGCAAATCTTTAAATGACACATTGAAAAACGCCACATTAGGATGTTGAAACTCAATTCTTTTTTCTCGAACAGGATAAGACCGATCACCAATGGCTAATAATTGTTCTTTATTCAACTGTAAATTGCGCTTGTCATAGACGGACCATTCGAATTCACGTGTCATGCCTAATGCATCCACGGGACATGCTTCCACACAGAGCCCGCAAAATAAACACCGCGTCATGTCCATGTAGTATTCCTTTGAATACCTTTTCGTTGGTTCACCCGGGACTTCTGCACTGATGACTCTGATCACCCGGGAAGGACAGGCCGCCTCGCACAGATCACAGCCGACGCACTTTTCAGTTCCGTCATCATATCGAAGAAGGGCCAGCATCCCCCGGTAATTGTCGGGAAGGGGCTTCTTTTCATGCGGATACTGGACGGTAATCGGTTTGTAATTGAGTAAATGCGAAAGCGTGGCTTTCATGCCCATAAGAATTTCATAAAAGGTCAGAGTTTTTATCCATTCACGCCAATTCATCGACGCCCCCTTCTTCGAGTCACGATCCCGGAAACAAATAGGCCAAAGTGGATGTGACGACAATATTACCCAGAGCGATCGGCAGCAGCACTTTCCAGCCGAATCTCATCAACTGGTCATAACGTAGCCGAGGCAGGGTGGCACGAAGCCAGAAGAACAGAAATAAAAAGAAGTACACTTTAATTGTGAACCAAAAGATTCCCGTCACCCAGGTCAAAGATTCGGGACCCTGGAGGAAGGAAAATGGGGCATGCCACCCACCGAAGAATAGAACGGTGGCCACGCAAGACACTAAAATCATATTCGCATACTCCGCCAAGAAGAAAAAGGCAAACCGCATTCCGCTGTATTCAGTAAAGAACCCCGCAACTAACTCACTTTCCGCTTCAGGCAAGTCAAACGGCACTCTATTGGTCTCAGCGACTGCGGAAATAATAAACACGACAAAAGCAATAGCTTGCGGAAATGGCAGAGTAAAGAAGAACCAATTCCAAAATCCCCCCGCTTGAGCCTCGGTGATCTGGACCATGCTCAAGGAACCGGCTAACAGCAATACCCCGACAATGGAAAGCCCGACATTCAATTCATAGCTGATTAATTGCGCGGCGGACCGTAATCCCCCAAGGAGAGAATATTTGCTGTTGGATGACCACCCCCCAAGGATAATGCCGTAGGCGCCAATGGAAGCAAAAGCCAAGATATATAAAATTCCAATATTAATATCGCTGATCACAAACGGTTTAAATTCCACGCCCGGAGTAATTTCGATGGACCAATTCGGACCGAACGGTATGACGGCAAACCCAATTAATGCGGGAACGAGAGAAAGGATCGGAGCAAGGCTAAACATCAGTCTGTTAGCCCCTGCCGGGATAATATCTTCCTTAAAGAACAACTTCAGGCCATCGGCAACCGGCTGCAAAATACCGTACGGGCCAACTTCCATCGGACCCATCCGGTCCTGCATCCATCCCAACACCTTCCGTTCCAGCAACGTTAAGATGGCCACCGTGAGCAACACAATGCCCATGATCACGCCAATTTGAGTCAGGGTCAGCGCAAGTTTTATTCCTGTTTCAAGCACGTGAATAC
>CAZGFD010000024.1:34857-56033 GCA_964525045.1 uncultured Nitrospiraceae bacterium
GCCGTTTTGGGGTCAATGGTCATGCGAAGTACGTGCCGGATCTTTTCATCAAAATGTTCGGGGAAGAAAATGACCCCTTCTGGAACCCGGTCCCGTATAGTCACGGGTGTTTCAATCTGTCCCTGTGCATTTGAGAGTTTCACGCCTCCCCCTTCTTTAACACCTAACCGTTCCGCGTCAACCGGATTCATACTGAGCACTCCCTTATCCTGGACCCGAAGAAGTCCCTTGGCACGAGTAGAAAACTTTCCGGAATGGTACTGCGTTTGCGTGACGGCCAAAATAAAACTATCGGTTCCATGTTCATTCCTGTCGCCAAGAGTGTATCGAGATGTCACATCTTCCTGGAACCCGGCATGAACGTAATGATTGATTTGTTCAAGATCGGGCAAGGGTGGGACCGGTGAGGGCCCGAGGGTTCGGGCTCCGGGAATGACACTTCGAATTTCTTTTCCTATTGCCTTCACATTCTCATATTCGATGGGATGACCCATGGCCAGAGATAGCGCAGAAAAAATCTCCCAATCCGGCCGACTTTCCCCAATAGACTCGATGGCCCTTCGAACAGCCTGCACATGTCCTTCCGTGTTGGTAAAGGTTCCATCCTTTTCCGCATACGAACATGACGGCAGGACGACGTGGGCCAACTGAGCTGTCTCAGTCAAAAACAGTTCCTGGCAGGCTAAAAATTCCAGATTCCCGAGGGCTTGTTCAACTCCCGCCTCCGGAGGTAACGACGCCACAGGATTTTCCCCGACGATCAGCATCGCTTTCAGCTTTCCGGATTTGGCATCTTCAAGCATTTGAGTCAAAGATCGTCCGTTTCCAGCCGGGAGGTCCTGTTCCCAAGCAGAGGCCAACTCTTGACGGCTCTGACCACCCTGTATTTCCCGAGCACCCGGTAAGAATTCAGCAACCGCCCCCATTTCGATCGCGCCTTGATCATTATTTTCTTCTGCCAAGGGAGCCAACCCGCATCCCGACCGACTGAGTTTGCCTGTAAGCAAGAGTAAATCTAATAAATTGACCGTCATGCCATAACCCCCAGGGGCACGAAGGACACCCTGACCGACGAGGAGGACGCCACGATCGGCTTTTTCAAAAGTTCGAGCGGATTCTTTGAAAGACGTAGATGGCAACCCGGTACGATTTTCGATTTCGGACCATGTGACCTGCCCGATCTGCTCACTGATAGCCTGGACATATTCAGGTGCGCGGTTGGAAAGCTCAGAATCAACCAGCTCTTCTTCCACCACGGCTTTGACCAACCCCATGACAGCAGTTCCAAACTGATCAGGATTCACAGGAAGGTGATGCGATGCGAGAAGCGCAATATTGCTGATCGGGCCTACCGCAGACGTCAACGCCTCAAGGGTGATTAATTGGGCACCGTTCTTTTTGACAGCTTCTTTAACTTTCAAGCCGGTAATCGGATTGGTTTCGGTGATGTTGGTGCCGACCAGAAGAATCACATCAGCGGAGAGAATGTCTTCGTAGGCGATCGACCAGCTATGCGTTCCTTGTACTCGCCGAAGGGCCTGAACAGCATTGATCTGTCCAAACCGGGCACTACTATCCAGTTGATTCGTCCCCAGGACGAGCCGCATGAACTTTTGAAAGACGTAGAGATCTTCGTTGGTACAGCGGGCCGTAATCAGACCTCCAATCGCATCAGGACCATGCGCCTCTTTGATGCGAATGAATTCATTTGCCACACGTTCCAACGCTTCCTCCCAAGGAACCTCAACCCATTCCCCATCCTGACGAAGCCTGGGAGTGTGAAGTCGATCAGGATGTTCACTGGCATGTAACCCAAAATATCCCCGAGCGCATAAATCCCCATTATTGCGTCCGGCTCCAAAAGTGGAATTGACCTCGATCAATTCATTATTTTTCGTTTGAATCGTGATATGACATCCATCTCCGCAATACCCGCAAATGGTTTCAGCACGTTTGAGCATCCAGGGGCGATATTCGTACATCGACAGCCGGCTTACCAACGCGCCTACCGGACAAATCTGCACGCAGCCCCCGCAATATTCACAATCAAGTTCGTTCCCGCCGAAGGCCACGATTTCAGTCAAGGTACCCCTGTGGGAGGCCGCCAAGGCTTTCACATCCATCACTTCGTCGCAATAGCGCACGCAACGCATGCACGTCACACAGCGATTCATTTGCGTTTCGATCAGGGGCCCAAAATATCTTTTTGGGAACACCCGCTTGAGTTCGTGAAACGATCCGGATGTCGGCGTGTATTGATGTGAAAAATCCTGAAGGTCACAACGCCCACCCTGATCACACACCGGGCAATCCAGGGGGTGATTGGCCAATATAAGTTCCAGGACGGATTGCCGTGCCTGTTCCACATTCGGCGCTGAAGACCGCACCACCATTCCCGGCGCCACAGGTGTACTACAGGAAGTCTGGAGTTTGGGCATCTTTTCAATTTCAACCAAACACATACGACAGTTGGCGTCCGGTTCCAATTTCGGGTGGTAACAGAAATGTGGAATCATCACCCCTACCCGCCGGGCAGCCTCAATGACCAGGGTGCCTTTGGGAACTTGGGTGGCGATGCCATCAATCGTCACCTCGACCATTTCTTTTGTTTCCTTCACAGCCATACGACCATTAAATTAGAGACTCAACACCGGAATTTCAGTTTTTGAAGGTTGCTCCGCTTCGGCCTGTCGAATAAGATCTTCATATTCATCCCGCCAATGTTGGAGGGTACTCAGAACCGGCGCAATTTCTGCGTCGCCAAAAGCACAAACGGTCCTGCCGCCGATATTCCCGCAAATCGTCGACAGGGTATCGAGATCCTGCATCCGCCCTCCCCCGGCCCGAATCCGCTGTAAGATTTGGACAATCCAGGAACTTCCTTCCCGACAAGGGGTACATTTTCCACAGGATTCATGATTGAAAAACTCCATCAGTCGAAGGGCCGCCCAAACCATACTGGTTCCCTCTTCCATGACCGTCACACCACCCGACCCCAACATAGATCCGGCTTTCGCCACGTCTTCAAAGTCCATCTTGACATCCAGATGGTTGGGGGTCAGGAAAGGAGCCGACGCTCCCCCTGGAATAAAGGCTTTCAAGGGCTTCTCCGATCGCATTCCCCCGCCATGCTCGTCAATCAACTTCCGGAAGGTTGTACCCATGGGCACTTCATAATTTCCAGGTCGTTTTATGTGGCCGCTCAGACAAAAAATCCGCGTGCCGGTACTCTTGGGTGGAGAACCGATGGACGCAAACCATTCAGCGCCGCGATTCACGATATGGGGCAAATTAGCCAACGTTTCGACATTATTTACCACGGTTGGCTTTTGATAGAGACCATGCGTAGCAGGGAAAGGCGGTTTCGTACGAGGTTTTCCCCGCTTCCCTTCCAACGATTCGAGTAGGGCCGTTTCCTCACCACAAATATACGCTCCGGCTCCGGCATGAACATACATTTCGATTGCGACCCCACTTCCCAGGACATTGTTTCCCACATATCCGGCTTGCCGCGCCTCCTGAATGGCCCGCTCCAGAATCTGGAACCCCAACCGGAATTCACCCCGTATATAAATGTAGGCAATCTGAGCCCGGATGGCATAACAGGAAATAGCGATCCCCTCGAGAACTTGATGCGGATCCCGCTCCATCAATTGTCGATCCTTAAACGTCCCGGGTTCACTTTCGTCCGCATTGCAGCACAAATACCTGGGACCTGGATGGTCTTTTGGAATAAATCCCCACTTTACGCCGGTTGGGAATCCCGCCCCACCCCGGCCACGCAGCCCAGAAGCTTTCACCATCTCGATAATATCATTCGGGTCCATGCCTCCGACCACCTTCCGAAGAGCCTGGTACCCTCCTGTTTGTTCATACTGCGTCAGAGAGCCTGTGTAGCCCGGGGTCTCCATATTTTTCAAAAGAATCTTCATTTACTCAATCTCAAATCTCAGATTAGCTCACGGGTTCGGGGAACATGAAGGGACCGCTCTTTAATGGACAGGTCCCATGGGTTTTCAGGTCATCGAGAATGCGCCCGACCTTTTCTTCATTAAGCTGCTCATAATAATCATCATTAACCTGCATCATTGGGCCGGTTCCGCAGGACCCCAAACACTCGACCACACTAAGGGTGAACATTTTGTCATTCGTGGTTTGCCCGGGGGAGATACCAAGCCGTCGATGAATCCAACCAACCAGATCGTCCGACCCTACCAGCGCGCACATCAAGGATCGACATACCTGCAAATGAAATTTCCCGATCGGCTTAAGGTGGAACATCGTGTAGAACGTGACCGTCTCATACACTTGGGGTGGCGTCAGTCCCAAAATCTTCCCGATTTCTTTCATCGCGGATTCGCTGACATAACCCTCTTCCTGTTGGGCCATGTATAACAATGGCAAAAGCGCCGACCGCTTCACCGGGTACCGGGAAAGAAGGTCCTCAACTTGGTCTTTATATTTATCGAAGATCATAAATAAACAGTATCCGGTTACCGGTCACATTCCCCCATCACAATATCGTAGGTGCCAAAAATGGTGATGATATCCGAAATCAAGTAGCCCCGGGCCATGAAATCGAAGGCTCCCATATGAATAAATGAGGGTGAGCGAATTTTCATACGATAGGGCCTCGGACTGCCGTCACTGATCAGAAAGAACCCAAGTTCTCCCTTGGGAACCTCGGTGCCACAATAGGTTTCTGCTTTGGGAGGCTTAAACCCTTGGGTGAAGATTATGAAATGATGGATCAGGCTTTCCATATCTCGCATCACGGCCGGCTTGGGTGGCGGGATCACCTTCGAATCCTCTGCGATTACCGGACCTTCCGGGAGTTGATCTAAACATTGCTCAATAATGCGTGAACTTTGGCGCATTTCTTCGACGCGAATCCAATACCGGTCATAGGTATCCCCATCTTTTCCTACAGGGACTTCCCATTCAACCCGGTCATACACCCCATACGGTTCCAGTTTTCGAATATCATAGGCCACACCGGACCCTCGAAGAGTCGGACCAGTGAGCCCAAAGTTCACCGCATCCTCACCTGAAATGACGGCCACCCCTTTCGTTCTGGCCAACCAGATGCGATTTTGTTTCAATAAGGTATCGTAATCCTCAATCCTGTCCGGGAACGTCTTGAGAAAACTTCGCAAGGCTTCGATGATTTCCGGGGTGAGATCACTGTCAACACCCCCAATGCGATAATAATTCAGGGTCAGACGCGCGCCACAAAGCTTTTCAAAGAGATCCAACAAAATCTCACGTTCTCGGAAGGTCCAGAAAAAGACGGTCATAGCCCCGATATCCAGAGCTTGAGTGCCCAACCAGAACAGGTGACCCACAATACGCTGCATTTCAGCGATTATCGTTCGAATGTACTCCGCACGCTCGGGAATGGTGATTCCCACTAACTTTTCCACGGCCCGCACATACGCATAGTTATTCGTCATGGCACAGATATAGTCCAACCGGTCTGTGTGCGGAATAATCTGGGTGTAGTGAAGTCCCTCAGCCAATTTCTCGACTCCCCGGTGCAAATATCCCAAGTCGGGAATCGCTTTCGATATGCGTTCTCCATCCAATTCGAGAACCACACGAAGAACCCCATGGGTACTGGGGTGTTGAGGGCCCATGTTCAACAACATTTCCGTGGTCCGTTTTGAATCAGCCGGACGGTCGCCGGCCATAAATTGATGTCGCTGATCGATTGGAATTTCTTCTTCCGACCATTCACTCACCGGCTCATCAAGGTTCGGAAGAAAATCAAAACGACTCCGCCATCCCCTTCCCTCAGCCGGAAAATCTTTGCGTAAGGGATGCCCTTCATCATAATCATCCGGCATTAATATTCGCCGAAGATCCGGGTGCCCGGCAAACCGGATCCCCATCAGGTCATAGACTTCCCGCTCTAAAAAGTCAGCTCCTTTCCAAATATCCGTAATGGAAGGAATTGTAGGATCGTCCTCCGTGACCCGGGCTTTGATCCGAATTCTGATACCGTGAGGCAACGACAAAAAATGGTAAATCACTTCGAACCGCTCAAGATCATCGGGATAGTCCGCGGAACAAATGTCGGTCATGTGATCGAAGGCCATGGATGGATCATCATGGAGAAATCGTGCGATGTCGTGCCAACCCTCCGGGCTGACCTGAACGGACAGGTCGGATCGACTTGGATCTTCAGAGACCGAAAGCACGGTCGTTGGGAATTTCTTTTTGAGGTTTTCTAAAACACCATGCATTCAGGTAGACACCTTCAATCAATGGCCCGATGGTGAGGACACCAACAAGACCAGTCGCTACTTCACAAAAATTTTCTCTTTTTGGATTTTCTCCTGAAGTTTGATGAGTCCATCCATCAACGCTTCAGGACGCGGCGGACAACCTGCAACGTAGACATCGACCGGAACTATTTGGTCAACTCCTTGAACCACACTATAACTGTTGTAATGGTTGCCCGATGTCGCACAGGAACCCATAGACATGACATAGCGGGGCTCAGCCATCTGATCGTAAATTCGCCGAATGACCGGAGCCATTTTTCGGCACACCGTCCCAGCCACGATCATGAGATCAGACTGTCGGGGTGAAGCCCGAAATACACCGGCGCCAAAGCGATCGATATCGTATCGAGAGGAAACCGACGCAATCATCTCAATGGCGCAACACGCCAAGCCGAACGTCATCGGCCACAATGCGGATTTCCTCGCCCAATTCACAACGAAATCAAGTTGGGTGGTCACGATATTGGCTTCGAGTTGTCGTTCTAATATGCTCATCAGTATTTTTGATGAATGGCTCTAAACTTTGAAATGTCTTGTTGCCAACGAGAAATCCTAAATTCTTGGCCCTATTCAGAACCCTTTGATATGGCACTAGAGTTAAAGTTACTTATTTTATCTGGATTACCTTTCATTCCGCTAGGGCTAAAGGCCTATTTTTCAATCCCACTCCAATGCGCCCTTTTTCCATACATACCAATAGCCGACAACAAGAATAGCAATAAATACCCCCATTTCAATAAGTCCCAACAGTCCCAGCTTCTTGAATACCACAGCCCAGGGAAACATGAAGACAATTTCAATATCAAAAATCACAAACAACATGGCAATAATGTAGTAACGCATGGGGAATTGCACTCGAGCGTCACTGAACAAGGGACTTCCACTTTCATAAGGCAACAATTTAGCTCGGTAGGGTCGGTGAGGACGCAGGAGAACCCCGATCACCAATGGGGCCAAACCCGCGATCGCGCCCAATATGGCAAATATGATGATGGGGACATAATTTAAAGGAACGGGATCACCACCCATACGTTAAGTTCCTTCGCTCCGAATGAGGTAATCTAAAAGGGTGGACAGTATCAAAGAAATATGAATATCCAATATCGAACAAGGAATCTTGAATATTCAAGGGAAGAAGGAGTCTTGGTTCATTATCTTCAACCTTCATAATTCGATATTCCTTATTCGATATTGGACATTATCTTTAAGTCTTCTCTTTATTGAAATTCGGACCTGGTTCCCAATAAGGCTTCTTCAAAAAAAGGACGGTACCGGAGGCCCTTGAGGGAGGGATCTTGTATTCCTTTATGTTGAATTAAGACTTTAAACGTCTCTCCCATACCATTGGGCCGCATGAGGTGGATAGCTGATTGAAGTTCCTTGGATTCCTGGTCAAGACCGGCCAGCATCTCTTCGGCTCCAAGGCTCAAAAGAAAACTCATCAAATTGGTATACCCGGTCACCGACAAACCTGTTCGTTCTCCTGCCAATGCCAGCCCCGAAAAATTCACATGAGCCGTGATGTCTTGCTCTCCAACATGCGCATAGGGTTGATCCGAAACCGTATGACGGTAATAGCACAGAAGAGTCCCGTCTTTTCTGGGAGATCCATAATAGTCCTGCGCGGTGTGCCCGTAATCAATGGTTAAGACAATTCCCCTCTCCAGAACACGATCAATTTCTCCTATCCAACGCAGAGCTTCCAAATGGACCTCGGTGGTATACCCCTCGGGGAGATTCACCTGACCATCCTTCAAGTACGTTGAAATCTTATCTGAAGATGGCGGCCCCAGACGCTCACCAAACCCCTCCCCTTCAACATCCACAAAGACCTCCTTGAGTGACCCATTCTGCATCGTCACTCGATGAACGGGAAGCGCGTCAACAAATTCATTGGAAAAAATGACCCCGATCACTTGGCGGTTCTCCAATTCCGACAGGGACGGTGCCCACTGAATCGACAATCCTTTTTGCAAAAATTCACCAAGATGATGCTCTTGGGAAGCCCGCATGGCGGGACTGCACTCAATCAAGACATAGCTGAGTCTTGAGAGGACTTCAGGTGCCACCATTTCACCTTCTCGGAGAATATCCCGGGCCAGGAGCCCTTTTCCTCCACCCATTTCAAGAACCGACAACTCTGATGGATGATCAAGTAGGTCATCGACTTCCTGTATCTGTTTGAAGATCGCCTTGGCGAGCAAAGGGTGAACGTCGGGAGCCGTGTAGAAATCCCCGGACCAGCCAATTCGTTCCCTGCCGGTTTCACGCGCCGTGGCCTCTTGAGAGCCTGACGTCATGTAATACCCGTTCTGAAGGTTATATAAGGCCAATTCCATAAATCGAGCAAAAGTCAGGCAACCTTTTCGTCTGATCTCAGACTGGATAGTTTGAATGAGTTGAGAATTGCCTTTTTGAACTGAAATTTCTGACCGCACGAGTCACAACTACCCGCAATATATTATCTTTTTCTTAGGTGGGGTACCATAAGCCCCATAGGAAGAACAAGTCAAGCTTCCTAAAGGTGTACTTAGGGGAAAGTAAAGGAGCGAAATAGAAGATGGCGATTACTGAGGGGGGCGGCGTTCCTTGATGGAATTCACAATTCCATTCCGATCAAAACCGATCTCGACTTCCGTTGTTTTCCGGCGGCCCCGGCTTATGGGAACGCCAACAACTCCAATTGGCGGGACGCCTGTATTCGGATCACTCGCATATTTGGAGAGCGGGTACACCCAACGTTCCGGAGCATTCTCGGAGTCCGTGGGTTGTGAGACAGACATGGGCTCTCCCAGCACTTTTCGCACATCCTCTTGGGTTGAGCTTCCGATTTTGATTTGAGCCAGCTGGTCTTCGGTGATGAGATAGCCTCCGGTGCAAGAGGCCAGGAGGAACGGGACCAAGAGTGGAAAAAGTGAAAATAGGGATCGGTGGGTATGATGCGGATTAGGATGGGAAGGAACCATTTTGGAAAGGGATTCTTGCTTGCGTTGTAAAATAATCGCTTTTCCTTGGCCTTCACCCTCACCGTGCCCTCTCCCTAGAAGGGAGAGGGAAATTCGCTAGGTAAATCTTGTCTAGTGTGCACTACTTTTTTGAAAACTCAAAATACATTTCAATGTTTCCGTTGGGTTCGACGGTAATTTCTTGTTTTTTCTCTCCCAGAACCGGATGCCAGACGACCAGTTCATAATGTCCAGGGGGAACATCATCGATGTTGAAATGTCCCTCACGGTCAGAGAGTGAAAAATAGGGGTTGTCCACCACATAAAATCGATTCTCCATAAAATCGTGTCGATCACAGGTAATCGCAACCACGCTACTATGTTTGAGGTGCCTAGTTGTGAACTCAACTTCAATGTCCGATCCGGGGAAAATATCCCGATTATGGACGCTTCTCAGTATGGAGGCCTTACGGCCCCTTACAGCGTAGGAATGCAAGACGTGTTTGACCGAGTCGGTATTTTCCAGGCGAATCAGGTTTTGTGAAGCCAGAACACCGGTGTAGGGCCCGAAGTTACAGGATTTTGTTTGTATTGTCAGGGTCAGCTCATGTCCCCCTTTATAATGAAAGGCTCCATCGTTCGGAGATTCCCCCCGATGGACGCTGGCTTCGAAAGGCTTTCCTTTTGAGACTCCTTGAAGCATGACGACCGCTCCTTTCAAGCGATCATTATGCACCTCAACCTTTGAAAGCCATCTCTCTGTCCCACACACATCAGAATTCTTTTTGACTTCAAACCGGAGGGGCTCCGGGGGTACACCCAGAAAACCAATGTTTCCCGAAATGGTTGCGCCGTTCGTTACTTCTGCGACCTCGTAAGCGAGGGTGGAATCCAAGCCTCCGAAGACCGAAAGCCATAAACATCCCATTAAAAAAATTGTTTTACGTTTCATCGCTGACTTCCCTTCCTCGCTCCCCCAGAAGATGAACCCTCGGCAGGATTTAGTGAACCAGTTGGAACCCAAGCCATAACACATGATCCGTGGCGAGTTGAGGTCCATTTAAGTTTTGGTAGATTGGCTGACCATATTCAACGGCTAACCTGGTTTCATACCCCTTGAATTCTGGAAACAGAATGTTTGCACCCCCGAGCATGTCAAGCCGTTCACCACCTCGTAAATTCGGAAACACGGTATAGACAAGATTGTTGGCCACCGCTTGGTCGAATCGGGGATCGGCTCCCCGATAGTTCGCCCACCAATCATAATTCAACCGGACAGACAAGCTAATCCAATCGGCCGCTCGATAGGCTCCCCAGGTATTAAGGTTAAACTTGTTGCCTACAGCATAGTCCTGACTGTTTTCGCCAAGGTACACAAACCCTTTGGGCATCACTCCTGCAGAAAAATCACCACTACCCCATAAATACGCCAAAGACGGAACGATAGAAAAGGTTCCGGCACCAAGCTGCATGGGGTAAGGAAGGGTGGTGCGGCCAAGCGGAGTCTGATCTTCCGCATCAATGCTGCCGGTAGGGAACCCAACACCAAAGTTGACATGGGCCTTATGTGCTCCGATGCTGGGGGATTCAATGGCATACAATCGCCACATGGATACGAGTCGGACATCTCCGATTCCATTCGACGAGGTTCTGAATGTGCCACCCCCCCTGGTGATATGATTCATATCGTTTTCAATGTAAGGAACCATGAGCATCCAGGTCAGCGTATCTGTCATTCCCCACATTCCGCTAAACATGTGCATCTGCATGGTCATGTCCGTTGGTGTGACCAGAAACCCTTCTCCCCCGGCCTGCGTGGGTCTCACAACATTCTGGTCTGAAATCCCATCAGTGCCATTCAGGGTCCCCTTCATGAACATGTTCATGTATCGGTAGGAGAACATGAATTCTCCAAAGTTATGCGTGTGATTCGCCATGGTCCCAATGGGTCCATGCGCATCGGGTACCTCCGCCTGGTAGAAATCGCCTATCGTAAGTGTTTCCCCCTTTTCAGCGGCGTCCTCTGCCCACTCTTCCTCCAAATCAGAAAATAATCCATCGAGCAAGGCCGCCTGGGCCTGGCCCAATCCAATTCCTAGTATGAGAAAGCCCAGAAATAGGGCCACCCAATCCCTTCTCACAGACCTTGGAACATGCGAAAAAATTTTTTTCATTAATCCAATCCTTGTTTAATATGGCCTTAT
Organism: uncultured Nitrospiraceae bacterium; assembly: GCA_964525045.1. GTDB lineage: Bacteria > Nitrospirota > Nitrospiria > Nitrospirales > UBA8639. Next base: position 46,294 of record CAZGFD010000024.1, read on the forward strand.
TAAGCATCTTTATCATCGAAGAATACACAAATAATTGAAGTATCTTAATTGAATGCCCCACACCAGCCACCCAGTGAATCGAAAACATGGGTCGTCCGGGAGACCTAGGAAGCCATACCACCCAGGTTAGGCCATAAATATTAATAGCGCTTCCCCGGAAATACCGGAAACACTCAAACCATTTTTTGGCGCTGACTGGGAGATTATGAAATGGAGAGAGAAAAGGGAGGCCCCCGGAGAGGAGGAGACCATGCTAAAACAGAGTGGATAGACGAAGAATACCCCGCTTCTACGAGGAAAATAAGAGAAAAGGCTCCATTGATCCCAAACTCATGGGCTTGGAGCACCTGCCCGGCTGCACACATCCAGGAACAGAGAGGATTGGCGTGCGTAGCGGCTTTATGGTGAGCATGATGAAAGGTATGCTGGGCAGCCTGACCTGATAACACCCCGCTGACAAACAAAAAACAAGCCAGCAAGCCAATGATCACGAATGGATGACTGAGACGCTTCATAAGTGGATGATTATATTAAGGAGACGGGAAACTCATGTCAACAGAATTCGGTGAACGGTCGAATAAAAAGAGAAAGGTACGAAAAAGCAAAATCATGCCCCATGGCATTTTTTAAATTTTTTCCCGCTCCCACAGGGACATGGATCATTTCGTCCTACTTTATCGTGGTCACGGTGGACCGTTTTTTGAGCTGGAGCGGATCCATCTCCACGATTGAGGGTGATTTGTTGAGGTTGCGGCTCCTCGGGCAGCTCTTGAGGGCGTTCCCCTCTGACCAATTGGAACTTAAAGAGGCGCTCCAGGGTATCCGTTTTTATCCGGCTCATCATGCCCGCGAACATGTCATAGCCTTCCCGTTTGTATTCGGCCAGCGGATCTTTCTGCCCATATCCACGGAGCCCGATCCCATCTCGCAATTGATCCATGCCTAACAAATGATCTTTCCAGTGCTGGTCGATCATTTGAAGGAGAATCATCCGCTCCAGATAGTGAATGAGTTCGGGTTTGGCTTCATGCTCCGACTGTAATCGCACAATTTTTTCCTTATAAGCCTGTTGAACCCGGTTTTTGACCTCATCAAACAGGGCGTCGCGGCCGATCTCCTCCAATTCATCTGGCCGAAATGCATCCAGCCCAAACTGACCATGAATATTCTCAATTAACCCCGGCAAATCCCATTGCTCGGCATATTGGTCCTCAGGACAGTACGTATCCACGAGGGATTCGGTGATATCGGCAATCATGTCATGGATTTCTTCACTCAAATCTTCTGCCTTCAACACCATCGCGCGATGTTGATAGATGATCTCGCGTTGTTTGTTCATGACATCGTCATATTCCAGAAGATGTTTCCGAATATCGAAGTTATGCGCTTCGACTTTTTTCTGAGCGTTTTCGATTGATTTGCTGACCATACTATGCTCAATCGGCACCCCTTCTTCCATGCCGAGTTTGAGCATAAGATTCGAGACTCGCTCCGAAGCAAAAATTCGCATCAAATCATCTTCCAATGACAGGAAAAATCGTGAAGACCCGGGATCGCCCTGACGTCCCGACCGCCCCCGTAGCTGATTGTCGATGCGCCGGCTTTCATGACGCTCTGTGCCTAGGATGTGCAGACCCCCGACGGCCACAACCTCTTCCCTATTGGCTTCACACTCGGCTTTGATCTTTTCATAGGCGACTTGCTTTTGCTCCTCTGTCAGGTCCTCATTCTTATAGATCACCTGCTGCTTAAACAATGCTTCATGACTTCCACCCAACACGATGTCCGTTCCACGACCGGCCATATTGGTGGCAATGGTCACCGCACTTTTTTGACCGGCCAAAGAAATAATTTCCGCTTCCTTTTCGTGGAATTTGGCATTCAAGACATGGTGCTTGATCCCGCGGTGCTTAAGCATGCTGGCGAGGCGCTCCGATTTTTCAATGGAAATCGTACCAACCAAGACAGGCTGTCCCCGATCGTGATATTCCTTTATTTCATCGGCGATTGCATTGAATTTTTCTTTTTCTGTTCGATACACCACATCGGGATGATCCCGACGTATCATAGGACGATTGGTGGGAATCACATTCACATCCAAATTGTAAATTTTGGCAAACTCGGATGCCTCGGTGTCGGCTGTTCCGGTCATCCCCGCCAATTTATTGTACATACGGAAGAAATTTTGAAAGGTGACAGAAGCGAGGGTTTGGTTCTCGTTCGCAATTTTGACACCCTCTTTGGCTTCGACAGCCTGATGCAGACCATCGCTCCATCGCCGCCCCGGCATCAGGCGCCCCGTGAATTCATCAACAATGATGACTTCTCCATCCTTCACGACATAATCCACGTCCCTTTGGTAAATGGCGTGTGCCTGTAAGGCCTTTATGACATGGTGTACGAGACTGAGATGAGCGAGGTCATAGAGGTTTTCCACTCCGAGAAGCTTTTCGACTCGCGCATTGCCTTCTTCCGTGAGCACGACCGTTTTCGTCTTTTCTTCGATCGTGAAATCCTTTTCCTTCTTCAGTTGGGGAATAATCCGATTAATCCGATAATACTGTTCCGTACTTTGTTCGGCTGGTCCGGAGATAATCAGCGGGGTTCGCGCTTCATCAATCAAAATGCTGTCGACTTCGTCCACGATGGCAAAGTTTAATTCCCGCTGAACCGCCTGTTCCAAATCAGTCACGATCAGATTATCTCTCAAATAATCAAATCCGAACTCATTGTTGGTTCCATAGGTGATATCGGCCCGATAGGCTTCCGGCCTTGAACAAGGACGCAGATATTGAAGCCGTTTATCAGGTGCATCATAGGTCGGGTCATAAATAAACGACGCATCATGTTGGATCACGCCAACGGACAGGCTCAAAGAATGATAGAGCGGGCCCATCCACTGGGCATCTCGCTTGGCTAGGTAATCATTGACCGTCACAAGATGAACACCTTTGCCCGTCAAGGCATTGAGGTAGACAGGCAGCGTGGCGACAAGAGTTTTGCCTTCTCCTGTTCGCATCTCAGAGATCCGACCCTGATGCAACACCATGCCGCCAAGCAATTGCACATCGAAATGACGCATGCCCAAGCGTCGGCGTGAGGTTTCACGACATACCGCAAAGGCCTCTGGAAGAATATCGTCTAGTGATTCCCCGGCCTCCAGACGCTTTTTAAAAGTTTGGGTTTGATCTGTCAGGGCTTGGTCAGAAATGGAGGTCAACGAAGCCTCAAGTTCGTTCACCTTGTCGACAAGCGGCTTAAAGCGCTTCAGTTCACGATCATTCTTGCTTCCGAATAGTATGTTGAGAATTTTTACAAACATCTTGGCAGGGTTCTTCTTCCTTCAAAAGTATACCGAATATTCATTGGGAATCAACTCAACTTATTGATTTATCATAAAATTCTTATCATTAGTTAATTATCAACTTCGATGAGGGTTTCCTGATTATTTATCAAAAGACCTATGAATTCAACCACGTGCAGGAAAATGGCTTTCTGTATTATAGCAGCGAGAAGAGCGATTCGTCCCATTGTATTCTTCTCCGTTTCCGGTCGATCAATTTCAGAAAACGTGATCCCTTTCCCCACTTCTTAATTCTTGCTAAGCTTTAAACTTTATTCGGGCCTGTGGTGGAGAATGCTACGGGTTTTACGCAAAATGTTCAACGTCCAAAGTTTATATTTCGATCATTAATCTAAAATCTTACCGTGAAACCTGAAATCCGAAATCTGAAACTTTTCACATCCGAACCGTCTCTCATCATCTCCATCCTATTGGTCATAGCCACCTCTCTCTTTTTTGGCGCAAAATTTTCCTGGTCCCAAAACCAAGAAGAGGAAATCGAAACCCTGGAAGTCATTGAAATTCCGGGCACGGCTGTGACCTTAGAGGAACGCCAACTCCTTTTCCCGAAACCCGACATTAAAGATTTTCCTCCAATATCCCCTTCTGAGGACCTCCGCATTTCAGCAGATATCCAACTTAATCACAACTTTACAACAACCTCGGTGGCCCTTGATCCTATTGGCAAACAACGTGGTATAACGTCAAATCCGATTCCGGTGAAAATCAACAGGCCACCCTACCCCCGAATCGCAAAGGAGCAAGGCTGGCAGGGAACGGTAAAACTGACATTGACCATAGGGCCGGACGGGAAAATCTCTTCGGCCACAGTCCACACAAGTTCCGGGTTTCCCTTCCTTGATCAAATCGCCCTTGATGCCACCGAAGATTGGCTCTTTCAGCCACAAAAAGATGGAGAGTTCCCGGTTGCGACCAAAGTGAACGTGCCTGTGAAGTTTAACCTTCATGAAAAATTGCCAAGCACCTATGGAAAATCCAACTAGTCAACAGGCAAAACACCCACCTAGGCATTTCCCTATTTACCTCCTGGTTTGGTTAATCATGGGGTATTCACTGAGTTTCCCAACAGTCGGTCTGGCCGATGAAGCTCTCGAATTGTTCAACCAGGCCCATACTCAGATTCAAAAAGGTCACTTTGAGAAAGCTTCCCAATCTTTGGGGGCCGCGATTGAGCTTTTCCCCCGATTTGCTGAAGCTCATCATTTATTAGGGGTCGTTTATTTCACGGGTCTCAATCAATCTGACGAGGCCATCGCCTCATTCAAACAGGCTATTGGCTTTTACCCAAATTTTTCGCGAGCCCATCATGACTTAGGAGTGGTCCTTCAACACCAAAAACAATATGGGGCCGCCGAAGCCGCTTTCCAGAAGGCCTTAAAACTTTATCCAAGGTTTTTTGAAGCACGAGTTTCCCTGGCCAACCTCTATGATCGCATGCAGCGACCGACCGACTCCATCAAGGCCTTTAAAGCCGTATTGGAGCTTCAGCCCAACAATCCTGATGCCTTGTATAAACTCGCATATTGGTCATATCATGTGAGAGATCATGAGCAGGCGGGTCGGGCGCTTTCTCGACTTGTTGAAATCGATCCCACACATCTTGCCGCCTGGATTCTCCTAGGACAAATCGAGGAGCAATCCCATCACCCCTCCAAAGCCATTCATGCCTACCAGAAGGCGCTAGACCTCAAGGGGGAACTCATTGATATTCGGTATACTGTTGGCGTGCTTTTCCAAGAGCAAGGGAAAAGCCGGGAAGCGGAACAACAATTTAAAGAGGTGATCCGCCTGAACCCCAAGGACGCAGAGGCCCATCTGAATCTCGGGGTCATTTATGCCAATATGAACCGTTTGGACGAAGCGGAGCAAGCGTATAAAAACGCGATATCCCTTGATCCCACCTTAGTGGATGCCTACTACAATTTGGGGGTCTTCTATGAATTTCATCGGAATGATACCCCGAAAGCCTTGGCCCACTATCAGGAATATGTGGATCAGGGGGGAGCGGATGACCGCGTCATAAATTTGCTTAAAAAGACCCGATGATGACGGCGGCTGAACCATTTTTATTACATCCTCCGCAACCCTCAGTCACATTTTGTGCTATTCTTTCAGTCGTGGTGCATGCGGGGCTCTTAGCAGGATTGGGGTTCATGTCCCCATCAACACCCACAATTGAATCCGTTCCCGTTGTCCAAATCAGTCTTGTCCCAGGCCCGTCAGAGACACCTTCGGTCCCCCCTGCTCAACCCCCGCCATCCTTGCGATCTGTCTCTCGGGCTATTAAGCCACCTTTACCCAACTCCCCGCCCCCTTCCCGACTCAAGACCTCTCGTCTGAGGTCATTAACTTCGACACTGAAGACCCCCACGGCCCCTGAGCCACAAGAGCCGCTCCCCGATAAACCGAAAAAAAAGGTGCTGAAAGATCAACCTGCTACCAACGCCTTGGTCGCTCGATCCCTCATGAAAATGATCAAGCCACAGAACACCCAAACTCCAACATTTTCTACGGCCCAGCCATCTCCACCGAAACTGGCCAGCGAGACCAACCAGGCAGCGGAATCCCCCCTCGTCGATCCATCTGCACCCTCTCAGGAAACCCAGGCTTCCTCCTCCCTCCCCACACAACGAAGAGTTCTGAAGGCCCCACCCCCGGGCGGCCAGACCGCCTCCGTCTCAAAAGTCGGCATCGTGCAATTTGTCAAACCCATTTATCCAGCTGTCGCGAAGGATGCCGGCTGGGAGGGAGTCGTAGTGGTAAGAGTCTTGGTCAAAACAAATGGATCGCCTGGTGAGGTGACTGTTCAGAAAAGCAGCGGCTATTCCATCCTTGATAAAGCCGCATTGGAAGCGGTTGAGCAGTGGCGATTCAAGCCCGCAAAAGATGGAAACATTCTTATTAACAAATTTGTTGATATTCCCCTTAAATTCGAGCTTCACAGCAAACACAGTCGAGGATAACGCCGAGGGAGGGACTCACCGGTGATGCAGATATTAATCAGCGGAGGATGGATGATGATTCCCATTCTCCTTTGTTCGCTCATTGCGGTGACAGTCGTGATCGAACGGTTTATCTTCTTTTACAACTCTCGAACGACCGCTGAAGCGGACAGCATGCTCGCGCTCATTCAACAAGGCAAATTTACCGATGCGTTGTCGGTCGCCGAACATCGGCCCAGCCCCATCCTGCGCGTCTTATCCTCAGGCATCTTAAGTCGGACCGATCAACCGGAAAAAGCCATGGAAGCGGCGGGCTTGGCTGAATTGGCGACAATGAAACGCCGTTTGAACATTTTGGATACCATCATCACCCTGGGGCCTTTGTTGGGATTATTAGGCACCATCATTGGCATGATCGATGCCTTTGGCATTATGGCGGAATCCGGCCTGGGTCAACCACACGCGGTCACGGGAGGAGTTGCTGAGGCGCTGGTCTGTACCGCCGCCGGCATTGTTGTGGCGGTCACGACATTGGTTCCTTATAACTATTTCTTGACCCGGGTTGAACAGGAAAGCGAGCGAATTGAACTGTATGCAACTCGAGCTGAATCCGCCCTAACTAAAGTATTACGAAACGGTCATCAATGAGATTACCGAGCTCCGCAAAGAAAAAAGCCCGCATCGAAGTTATTCCCATGATCGACACCATGTTTTTCCTGTTGGTCTTTTTCATGATTGCAACCCTTGCCATGACTCTCCAACGCGGCATGCCGGTAAATTTACCGACGGCCGCTTCCACCACCGATAGGGTGAAGGAACAGGTTTCGCTCACCCTGACTGAAGATGGAACCCTGTATTACAACAAGGAGCCGATTGCCCTTAATGAGCTCCAGACAAGGCTTTCCGCCCTTCTTCAGTCGGATCCCGACCCAACGGTTGTCATTAATGCCGACGAACAAATCTCTCACGGTCGCGTCATCGAGGTGATGGATCACGTTCGCTTGAGCGGAATTTCCAACATGGCCATTGCCACAAAACCCCAAAAGGCTGATGAGCCAATTAAAAAGTAAGAAATTTCGGTAGGAGCCTTTTGGGGATCTCAGATCCCAAATTTCAAATCTCAAATTTTTCCGAAACGGGAAACTTGAAACCCGAAATCTGAAACTCTTTTAATTTCCCATATTGACTTTTCTCTTGAGTAATCGGATCATTTGATGGTAAGGAAAACAGGAACCGTTCTATTCTCGACTCCTTTCCTCATGAAAAAAAACTCTAGACAAATTCTCACCTTCTTCTTACTGGGTGTTTTCCTGACTCTGAACAGTCTGACCTACCCGCAAATCCTCGTCCACACCTTTCATCATTCGCATCATACGGCCTCGTCACACACCCAACCTTTGTGTTTTTGGGTTTGCTCAGCCGGTCAAATGGAGGAAACTTCCAATCCGTTTTTAATTTCATATCTCGGTTTGATTGGTAAGGTCGAACTTACCATTCGACCGGACCTTCCATTTCAACTCCAGCCGGTCCGGCTGGCTCGTGGTCCTCCCTCACTGCCGTTCTCCTAAGATATCCATGCCTCGGCGAGGGTGAAGTCCGTCTTCACGCCTCCAGGCCGTATTCAATTCTTTGTAACCCCCAAGGATTGGTCCATGAAAAGGAGGGACAGTCATGGAGAAACAATTATTACGAGTCGGAGAAGCGGCGGAAGCATTGAACGTCAGTCGTTGGACTATCTACCGCTGGGTCGAAGAGGGGCGACTTGAAGCCACCAAAATAGGGAAGGGCAGTCTGAGGATTTTTCGTCATTCCGTGAATTCTTTGGTTCAGGGAAACCGTAAAGATCAGTGGGCATTAGCGTTTAACGAGTCGAAGTGAATTTTTTGTAGCAATCATCAGCAACGATCAGTAGACCGACCCGGCGGAATTCTTTAATGTCCTGATAGTTGAATGTTGATTTGGTTCGACTTGAGATGTGCCTATCCGCCAATAGACCAGGGATTGTCCAGCAATGCTAAAACGTGGGTTTCCCATCGCGTTGACATTTTGGCTGGCTGCTATTTTCCTGATAGCCAGTACGATCTTAACTGGGACCATCGCACGCCATGCTCATCACCCCGGTCATGACAAGCATTCACATACCCAATCCTGGTGTGCGTGGATGTGCGGGGCGGGTCAGGCCATTGAGGCCCCTTCCCTTCAGCTTGATCAAGATTTCAACCCCATCGGCTGGGCTAATAACCTTCTCCCAGCCTGTATCCTTCTCATTTTCGCGTTCTCGCCAGGATCTCGTGATCCGCCCTTCGCGGTCGTTTGACATTTCCTGAAAAAGGGCTCAGAGCGATTTCCAGCTCATACCGTTCTGATTTCCCCTTGCGATCTGCAACACAACAGTGAAACTCGTTCTAGGACTTTTGTGGTCTTGGCGTGATCAGTGTCTTCAGACAGTCATAGCCAAGCAAGACGGTCCTATTCCAAAGATGGCGCGGAGGGCTCCGAGTATGTGGATTGATGAGAAGAGAATTCAGTTTTGTATCCTTATCATTTATTTTCACACCCTGTTGTTGGGTGGAGAGGCGTTCAGCTCCCCATTAGCCGATACTTACGCGATTTTTGAGTTTCGATTAGCCTCCAAGCCCTTTAGCCCGACAATGTGTAAGAAGTTAAATAAGGAATCCTATATTCGTCTGCACATTGCCCGCCACCGGGATATTCACATTAAAATGTTTCCCGGACAACATATCCCAAAGGAAACCGATGAAGCGCGAAAAAAAGACTACGTTTACTACGTGACACTAGCGGATTTGACAAATGGCCGGGTTCAAAAAGGGGCCATAGCCTTTGATCAGAGACATGCCATCATTTTTCAGGTTGGGGAGACTCATGGGGTATCCCGATTAAATTTCCTTTCTCAATTTGATGAAAATCAACAGACCATTGTTGATCTCGCACTCAATACCTTTTTACGTCTCCATCCAATCTTTAATGCTGCGGTAGACACGTGTCGTCCCTACCCTTCCCGTGTCACATACGGAACAGACGATGAAATTATCCGGATTGAAACCGGCAAGCGGACCTTCAAAAAGCTCGTGAAGCAATATAATGAAAACCCCAGCCCCCCCGGCCCCCTGTACTACCATGAGTCCGGGAAATCCCAAGGTTATGTCGATCCTGAGGCTGGAAAAAACTCGAACATCAGCTACCAGGCCATGAACCCCCTCAATTTTTATGTACCGGCGCTCTATAAGTGACTACACCTATGGATTTTCCACAGAGCGTCGACGGTCTCTCCTGCCTCTCGGGAATGCAAAAGAGTCTATTTATCAGTTCTTCACATACCAACTCCAAGGTTGGATCTTCCTCCTGGCCTTGGATTCTCCAGGGTGAGCAACTGTGATTAATGTCAATGGGTATTAATACGAATTTCTTGCCAT
>CAZGFD010000025.1:0-55897 GCA_964525045.1 uncultured Nitrospiraceae bacterium
TGGCCCCGCTCGGCCAATAATTGAGCAGTTTAAGGGTAATGATTGATCGACGGATTAACGCGGCTTGCGGACCTTCATACTCACAATTTCGCATCCAGCGCCGCCACGTCTCGCGTGTCTCCCGTAACAGGCTCTCAGAACCTGGGGAAAAATCATTGGCCAACGGGGCATTCCACCGCAAAGCCAATTGGAGGCAGGTACCAGATTGGAGTGTGTGTGTTGACCGGAGACTTTTCAGGGGGAGCGTCGCAGAGAAGTGAAGATGTAACTCTGGACGGGTTGTAAGATTCAGGCGAAATCCCCCGGTTTCTGGCGAAACTAACACCTCTTCTTTGGGGTTGAGGTTGATCAGGAGACTTACCGATCCGCGCAGCACCTTGATTGATCGCACCAGTTGGCCCTGATAGGGAGGGGTGGGATCCGTGAAAGCGGTGCCGTGGCGAAGGACCAGGGCATCGGTCACACGTACGAGGCCCGACTGACTTCGCAATTCAGTCACTAATACGCCGGTATCCGGTTCGTAATATTGTCTGGACTCCACGAGCCCTTGAAGGGTCACCAGGAACTGTCCCCCTCGGGCCACATCTAAGAGGCCACAGAAGAGCGGTGGGGAATCAAACCGCGGAAGGCAGAGCCAGGCGATCCCTCCATCACGCCCGACGAGCGCCGCGGTCGTGCCATCCCCTATCAGACCAAAATCTTCAAGCGGGAGGTAGCCGTCGACCGTTTTCAGAGGGAAGAATGGGGTGGTCGTCTTGTCTTCCATTTTTTCTTTGTGCACCTAGAGAGGGGAATGTGTCCTTAGGAAAAGAACGAAAGGTCACCGAAATCCGGATGCCGGCCTGATGGACGACTTCCCCCAAGGCGAGATCCTGCGTCATCTTCATGGCTGACAGATCCTCCGATTCGTCCCTCTTCAAAGGGGAACAAGGGCTCCTTGCCAATTTGGCGCAATGAAGTGACGATCCATTCCGGTCTCTCCCAATCGCTCCACAGCACCCCTTCCAGTTCCATCACACCCACACATTCCGGAATTCGTTTAAAGAGGTCTGATGAGATAGTGTACCGAGGCATGTCGTGATAAATGGTCTGAAGGACTTGACTTTCCCTTGCCGTTCCGATCACTCCCTGTAACCGGGCAAAGCGGTCCATCAGTTCTGGCAAGCAGCGCCATCCGAGATCCCACAAGGTCGAAGCTTTCGCGGCGATCACCGAGGTATTCCACAGGGCGCCACGGGTCATCGCCTGGATGCCCCGCTTTGTATCGGGTTTTTCCATAAACGCGGTGACTTGGTAGACCGCAGCGCCTCCGGTCCATCCAAGGAGGTCACCCCTCACCAGCCATCCATAGTCCAATTCAGGATGGGTGGGACGAACGCCCAAGACGATCAGCCGGTCTCGGAGGATTTCTGCGGCCCGAATGGCGTGACGAACCGTCTCCACAAACTGATCTTCCGGAAACACAAAATGATCTGAGGGATACATGACGACGGTGGCTTGGGAATCCTTCCCCAGGACATAGGTCAGGGGGAAAAACACATCGGCGGCGGTAGTGCAAACGTTTGGTTGGATCACGACCTGGCCGGCCTTTTGTGGCTTCAGGTGTGGCCAGGCGAGATGTTGGTGTGGCTGACTAACCACCGTGACTTTATGGGCCTTGGGAGAGACGCAGTCGGCACGGTCCAGAGTGTGCTGAAGCATGGAGCGGGTGCCGACAAAGGTACAATATTGCTTGGGAAGAGGATACCCCAGCCATTGGTGAATAAAGGGCCGGAGGCGCACTCCTTCACCCCCTGGCAAGATAACGGACCACAGGTGCCCTTCCGTGGAGTCTCGCCCTTTCATAGGGGTCCTCCCATATTCACGTTTGGCTAATACGAGATGATTGAATATTGTTCAAACTGTTTCTGGGGGTAGCCGGGGAAACGCTCAATCTTGCCTTTTCTTACCTGCGTGCCGGTGATCTCCTTTTGCCATCCGTCTGTTCTGCAGAATGGTCGGATCGATGACGGCCCCACAAGAAAGACAGCGCCAACTCAGGCACCATTGATGACCGGATGCATCGAAAATATCCAGAAAAAATGAGGGAACGAGTAATCCACCACAGCGAACACAAGCGGTGTTTTTACTCCATTCCTGCTGAAGATCCTGATGGTTATAATTTTTCTGGGAATAGTTGTAGGGGAAACAGTATCTCCGCTGCCGGACGCGCATGGGGATCTCCTTGTGGAATTCCTTCTCTGATTTAGTTGTCACTAATGATGCCCTACCTTAAGCTCCAATTTTGGAGACCGATAGCAGGGAATACCGGACCAGGGAGGGAAAAACCTGACAAAGGAAGAAGAATTTATGGGGATCCGTGGGGACAGACGTCAGGGAGTGGCACGCCCGGGCTTGAGAATCCCGCAATCCACGGCATACTGAACCAAAGCTACCCGGCTTCGGAGTCCCAGTTTTTCCATCAGGCGGGATCGATAGGCTTCGACGGACTTCACACTGACACCTAACTGGTCTGCAATCTGGCGATTTGTGAAACCCTGCGCAACAAGACTGAACACCTCCCGTTCTCGCTGGCTGAGCAGGCTCAACCAGCCAGGGGAACCCCCCGGCTGCCTGAGTTTTGGAGACCCAAAGAGCAGATCCGGTCCGGCTTCGGCGGTGGCGGCGAAATCCACAAAAGTCCGTCCCTGAGCGGCGGCGCGGATCGCCGTCAGCAGTTCCGTGTCGGCGGCACTTTTTGTGACATAACCGACCGCGCCCGCTGCCAACGCGGCTCGCACATACCCGGCCTCCGTATGCATGGTGAGAATTAACACCCGCGTCGTGGGACAGGCCTCACGCGTCTGGGTGATCGCGGCCATGTCGATCCGTCCCGCCATGGCCAAGTCCATGAGAACCACATCGGGCCCAACCGCTTGAATGGTGGTGATGGCCTCAGGGATCGTTCCTGCTTCACCGATGACTTCCATATCCGATTGCGCGTTAATCAGCAAACGAAGGCCGGCTCGCAAGACGGCATGGTCATCAGTGATGAGCACGCGAATTGGCATCGGGGGTCTCCTTCAACAGGGGGATTCGAACGTAAATGGTGGTGCCCATTTGCGGGGTAGATTCGATCATCAAGTTGCCCTGGAGGGAATTGGCACGCTCCTGCATGCCATAGAGTCCCAGTTTATGAGTGGGATCCATGGCGTGTACCATCGGTTCGACGGAGAAGCCGCATCCGTCGTCCTCAACGATCAACTGAACTTCCGATGGCAGGCATTTGAGAATAATGCTGACCGTCTTTGCTGTGGCATGCTTGGCGATGTTCGTCAATGCCTCCTGAATGATGCGATACAAGGCTGTCTCCGTCAGGGAAGGGAGCCGGCCACCATCCAGTCCGGCGACATGGACTTCGACCGGGATCCCATGAGTTTGCTCAAACTCAACGGCATACCGGGAAACGGCTTCCTGAAGCCCAAGGTCGTCCAGGAGGCTGGGTCTGAGTCCCCTGGCCAGTCGTTGCACTTCAAAAAGCGTTTGGGCAGTGATAACACGAAGATCCTTGGCCCGTACTTGCAAGAGGTGGTCCCTCGCGGATTCCTCCAACGAACGAAGCCCAACCAATAAGGAAGTAAGCGATTGTCCAATTTCATCGTGCAACTCACGGCTGAGGCGCCGCCGTTCATCTTCTTGAGCGGTCATGAGCTTGTTTAAGAGTTGTTCGTGAACGGCCTCAGCCTGTTGGAGTTTCCGATAGGTCAAGGCATTTTGGAGGGCGATAGAAGCCGCCTGGGCTACTCCCAGCAATTTGGCCTCATCGGCTTTTGTAAACCCCTTGGGATCCTTCTTATTGTGAAGTTCCAAAATCCCAAGAGGGTTTCCCGTCCCATCGAGAATTGGGAGACACACGGCTGTTTGGATCCCAAATTCGTCCCGGAGGTGCAAATCGATCTGTCTATCATGCCCAGCATCATTGGTGACATAGAGAGCTTTTTGAAGGATGACCCAACCAGGCAGCCCTTCTCCTAAAAGGAAATACTGTGGAGTCGCGATGACCCTCCCATCCTGGAAATATTTGTGGGAGACAATGCGATCTTTTTCCATGAGCCCCGCAAAGCCACTCGAAGCCCCAATGAGTCGAATCGACTCTACGACGAGGTCATCCAGTAATTGTTCGGTTTCCAGTGTCGAGCTTAATTTTTGGCTAATATGCGTAAGGTTGACGATAGTCTCATGAGCTTCCTTTTTTTGAGTGAGGTCTTGGGTGACGGTAGCAAACCCTTGCAGTTCCCCCACGTCATTGCGTAAGGGGGTGAGGACCATATGAGCAAAGTAGGCGGTGCCGTCTTTTCGGATGCACCAACCCTCATCTTCTGCCTGGCCTGTGGCTATTGCCAGAGAGAGTAACGCATTTGACCACTGGGGGTTGGTGGCGTTCTCGCGGAACAGGTGGGAGAATGTCCGACCCACAGCGTCTTCTAAAGAATACCCGGTCATCTTCTCGGCGCCGATATTCCAACTGGCCACCCGTCCGTCTGCGGCCAGCATCACAATCCCATAGTCCCGGACATGCTCAACCACTAACCGGACCTGGTCCTCTTTGGTCTGCAATTTTTCTTCTGCACGGGCACGTTGCAGGGAGAGGAGGGCAATGGCCCAAATGGCGGCGACGGAGAACCCTCGATTGGTCATTGAGACTTCCTCCGGCATCCCAGGAAGAGAGAGCCAAAAGCCCAGGATCGTCAAAACCGTACATAGACCGGCGACAGCAACCACCAGGCGGCGTGGGAGGGTTTGGGTGGCCCAAAACACCACGGCGGTATATAACATTTCTTCAGCGAATCCTCTGGGAGTGGATAAATCAAGAACAAAAACGCCACCCGCAAGCGATAGAGTCACCCACAGGGAATGGGATTTGAACCACACGGATGAAATTTTCAATCTCCTATTCATTTCTTCATCCACCATTCGACGCCATTTCTTTGGGTCGATTCGAGGGAAGGGATGGGGAAGCGATTCCCAGCTGCCCCTAATCGGGTGTGCCACCAGGGCTGGTCATAGAAAGGGGAGCTACTGGAGAAATCACAGTGTATCATGTTGGATGTTGGGAGAGAGAGCTTCCAATGTTGAAATCTTATTTCTCCCTGATGGGCGAAAGTAATAGGCGGGGCATTCCTGAGATGAAAACCCGGCCATTCGCCACCTGTATGATAGCAAATCCAACACGTGAATGACCCCTAGGGCGTGGAATCGGTAAATTATCCTTTCACCCTTAATTAGAGGTACTGGTTTTTGGAAGTCTGATCCTCTATTCGAGAATAATTTTTTGATGGTCACAGGCCAAAAATTTAACGATTACGTCTTCTTCTGGATTTTTACCGTCGTTGGTGAGGATCGAACCACCAACACCGAACAGGGAAACCCTTCCACCCACTTGGCGGCTGCGAAGGAATGCCGTGATTCGTCAATGGCGAGTAATACCCGCATCCTTTTTCCTTTCCCTTCTGTTTCCCCACAATTATTTTTTTGAGTTGGTTTTAATAAGGAAATGATGAGACATGGGAGTCTGTGAATTGTTCACGAATTCGTTTCTTTACTCCCACCATAATTGCGTTGCTTATCCCCACACTCACGATCAAGGTACCCATACCCCAATTTACTAGAATTGGGAAAAAGGAAGTATCTAGCCAAACCATTCCTTTTCCTATTTAAAATTCGTGGATGAGCCGGAACCCGATTGTAGGTAGGGTGAACTCGTGAGTGAGTCTCGCTCCCACTCCCGCTTGGACGAGCAAGTCATCACTGACCTCATAATGGAGCTGGGGCATCACGAGCAAGCTTGCATGGCCACCGATGACCTGACCAAAATTGGTTTCAATCCCAGCGACAAGGTGATGGGACGGGCCTGCGAACAGGGTTAGGTTGCTTAACAGTTCGACATTTGCCCCACCGACAGCGTTCCCGATTTCCGCTCGCGGCCCAAACATGCCGAATACGCTCCAGGTCTCATCCAAACGGAGTCCAGCGAGATATAACCACGTCGTGGTCCACAGTCGGGGTTCCAGATCGTATTGAAGGATCGTCTGAGCACCGTGGATAAACCGGTTGGTGAATTCAGTCCCGAACGTGATTTGTCCAGCGGTTTTATAGGCCTCGATGGTGGCATTTTCCATGGGAAGTTCTAGCTCAATGGCAATACCATCTCTTAAGACCAATTCCATCTCGGGTGCCCACTCAATACCTTGCGTGTCAGGACTTCTTCTGACAAGCCCCAACGGATCGGGAACTTCGTCGACGGTTCTCGTTGTGCGGGCAAGGGGAACCAGCCCAAGCACATTGATCTCGGCTTCCCCACGCTTTGCGCCGAGCGGTCGGACCAGATCGAACACCATGGGCTCAGGAATGCGAGGCCCCTGATCTTCCCCCGAAAGTCGGTCCATCATCTCCGGTTGATGCCCTTCAGTTGCACTGAGAGTCAACCGCTGGCGCGATAATTTGTTAAAAATATCATCCGCGGTCGGCACACTAACCGTGAATTGTGGGCTGTCCTCAGATAAGATCGACAAAGACGACGCCGAAAGTGGCACAGACAAGGGGTCATAGAACTGTGCACAGGAAGGCAGCAAAGGAATGAATAGCGCCCACAGGGCAATCTGGATTATTTTCCTGCCACATGAGCCCCGGCCTGTCACATTTCTTTTACAAAATCGGAGTTCTCAAGCGGTCTGCATGATTGAGGACCCCTATCCATCCGGTCCCCATGGCAGAGGGAAGGGGACAATGGATGATAAGGGTGGTGCATCGGTTTAGCGAATGCAAAAAGGTTCAACTGGTTCAAGGGAGCAGACTGGCAAAAGTCTCGGCAATTCATAATGAAAAAAATGAGGGACCCAAAAGGTGTTTCGGATCTGTTCTTGAATTTTGAAGCCCCCTAATCTGAATCACGAAATCAAGGACGGTTAGAAATAAATGGCCCTCTGAACCCCTTCGCCCTTTGATCGAGAAACACTGGGAATTTGAGAGCGTAGGCGGTGGAGACGAACCAATTTTTAATAAGAGCGTGTTTATTCCAAATGTTACAAGAAATAAAGGCGATCCTATCAGAACCCTACAACTGAAGATGCAGGGCAATACCCCACGAATGAATGATATTCCTGACAAGGGGCCCCGAGCCTTCGCATTTCTTTAAGGAACAGAAGCGTCGCCATTCATGACGGGTTGGGCTTTCTCTCCAGGAGAGAATAATGCTTGGTCAAAAGTGACTCGAAATCTCACTTTACAAGCAAGTGTTGGGAAGGAGGGCTCCGTTGGCATGGAGCAATTATGTGCCCACAGAAAATCTTCCGCTCCACTTGGTAAAAGCCACACTGAGAAAGCCAGCTCAAAAATTCCGGGTAAGGCTACAAAATCAAAACGAAAAAGCGGCATGCCTTTGGAGCCTACTGCGATTTATCCACACCGCGAGATGGTTAGTCCCGAGAAGAAATATTCTGGAAGCAGCATGATAACTCCTCACAGAGACTCAGGTTCCATTTTTGACAGGAAGCAAACTCCCTCGCCCATGAAAAGAAGGGGTGGGGTGTCTAGATAGGTGATTGTGGGGAAGTAGGTGGGAAGATAACCCAGAACCTTATAAAAGAGGAGGAATTTTCACTTTTTGTTCAATCCAGTAATGCGAGCATACACTTGAGATTTATCTTGATGGTCAACAGACAGAAGAAAATAATTTTTTCTGTAGAACACCTGGAATATCCTCCTTGGCCAGTTGCAAAAACCTAGGCTTTCCGATCATGGCATTGAAATCCCCTCTTTGGTTCCCTGTATCATAGCAAATCCTCCAACATGAAGGCCTCCTAGGGCCTGGAACCGGTTCAGCCATCATCATTCCTCTGTAAGATGCCTCGGGATTTTTTGGATGGCAGATTCTCCATCGAAGCAAACACGCTGACGATCACGTTTTCGTCTGGCTTTTCATCTTCGTTGGTGAGGGTCGTACCACCAATACCGAACACGAAGCGTGGCGGACCACCGAATTCGCCACGCTTCCCAATAGGAAGCGCCTCATCCCGGTTAATCCCCTTGACCCCATCACCACGAGATCCACCCGGAGGCGATTGATCGCCTTAAGGATTTCCTCGGCTGCGTGCCCATTGGTCACCTTCACGTCGACGTGCAATTGTTTTCGACCCCAATTTCGTCGGGTTTCTTGAAGAAGGCGTTTCCCCATCTGCTCACGGGTTTCCTTGATTGCGAAACCCAACGGGGTCGAACGTAAATGATCGGGGAGTCCCGAGAGGGAGGTCAGAGAACCGGCGGTTTCCACGACATGGAGAATATAGAGGTGGGTTGAGGGGGGAAGATGGAACTGTTTCAGCAGGGAGACCGCGCTTTTGGCATCCTGGGAGCCATCTGTCGCGATCAGAATGCGCAGGGAGCGTGCTGAGCCTTGCGTCCAACGAGGCTGCCCTCGCACCGCCAGGACGGAACATGGCGCGTCACTTAAGACCCATTCACTCACGCTCCCGAGGAGAAATCGTTTCATTCCTGAAAGCCCCTTCGCTCCCACAACGACCAGGTCTATCTGATGCTCCTTAATCGCCGTGAGAATCTCAGCTCCCGGAATGCCTTCGACAATCCTGGTTTGAACTTCCATCTTCTCCGTCTGCAACAATTCCGCAATTCGGTCGATGAACCGATGGGCTTTGGAAACCGCCGCTCCCCGGTGCGCGGCAACCTTATTGCGAAACTTCCGCACATCCTCAAAAGTGGACCACTCCGGCCACTGTTTGAGCCCAAAAACATGGAGGACATGGAGAATGGATCCAGGCGGAAAGCGAAGGCCTTTCACCCATTTGGCTGCGGCGCCGGAATGCCGTGATTGGTCAACGGCAAGCAATACGTTCATTAATTTCTTCTTCCCCTGTGGTCGATTCATATGGCTAACTGTGAATTCGCATGGAATTTGGAAAACAGGAAATGAAGGCAAATCTTGGGTAGCACTTCCATCTTTATTTCCATCCTTATAATATCAAGATGATCGATTTTTGGTTTATGCGGTTTCCCTTTGGTCTTCTAATTCGAAAATTTCAGAAATTCGAGGGCTAGATGTTGGTGATGACTCAGCGTGTTAAGCAACACCGTATTGTTCAAAGATGGAGTTATACATGGCCATCCTACCAAAAGGTGATTGAGGATGATGTCAGGCAAAACCCCACGAATAAATGAATATTCCGGCACAGAGAATACTTTTGGTTTTTCATTGACTTGAAGGCAGAGAAATCAACTGACTGCATTGTGGGAACAAGGATAAGGCAAACTCAGAAAAGTTTTACAACGGACTGTTGAGGTAATTGGCGTGATGGTCGTGCAACAGGAAGAAAAGGGCAAGAGGGAAGATAACGCACTTCGAGGATTTTTTTCGTAGAAGGGAGGAATATCTCAACCTCCACGATCCTGGTTGGATGTTTATTCCTGCTTTATCTTTGATCATTCAGTAATTAGGAGATCTTGTTCTTTTCCGCCGTTTCCGTCGCCCCTTGTCGTAGACCTTGCTCCTGTGCGCGACACGAAGCACCAATCCCACCTGGTCTTGATCTTCGATCTGGCAGATATTGGAACCAACCAGATGGCCACATTTGGCAAATGCCGATCGCCAGCTATGTGCGGCAGGGGAGGGAATCGAAACAGGGACGAGATAGATATCCCTGATCCACTTGACCATGGCCGCAATCATCATTCCTAACCAAGGGATGAGAACTAATGAAACCAATTGATCGCGACCGAGTGAATGCGTTAGTGTTTTTTTCACTGACCACCGAGAATAGCAGATTCGAAATGGTAAATGAGAATGGAGGCACCCCATGATCTTTGACCAATTAAATCCGGGAGCCTGTCGAACATACTTGATCGGCGATAACCAGAGCCACCAGGCTATCCTAGTGGATCCAGTGTTGGAGCATGTCCCCGAGTACATAAAGGTTTTGGGACAAAAAAAGCTAACCCTGACCCATGTCATCGATACTCATACCCATGCCGATCATATTTCGGGAGCGGCTGCCCTGAAAGATCAGGTGGGCTGTGAATATGTCATGCACGCAAACGCTCCCGCGCGGTGCGTCACCTTTCACCTCACGGATGGGTTTGAATGTCATCTTGGCAATCAGGCTGTAAAGGTCCTTGCCACACCAGGGCATACGCAAGATAGCATTACGCTTGTCTTTCATGACCGTGTGCTCACCGGGGATGTCCTGTTTCTTGGGGATGCCGGTGCCGGGCGTGACGATTTACCGGGAGGGGATCCAGGGGCGCATTGGGAAAGTTTACAGCGTCTTCTGGCCTTGCCTGACCATTTGGTGGTCTATCCCGCACATGAATACCGGGATCGTTTGCCGTCGAGTCTGAACGAGCAGAAAGTGAGTAATCCGCTCTTGAAGCTCCCGTCCAAGCAAGCCTATGTGGAATATCTTGAGAGCTTGCAGCTTGGTCCCGCTGATTGGATGAAAGATGTACTCAAGGCCAATTACGCCTGTGCGCGCGATCCCCAGGCAGCCTGGATTCCCGTTGATGTTCCTGCGTGTGAAGTGAAAGGGACGTTAGCCCGTGGAGCCAATGACCAGCAAGTCGCGGCCATCCCGGTCCAGCAAGTCCAAGAACAATTGAAGAGCGAGAAGCCTCCGATCATTTTAGATGTCCGGACTCCAGAGGAATTTACAGGGGAGTTAGGTCACCTTCCACTGGCCCTCAATATTCCTGTCACAGACCTGGCCAAACGATTGGATGAGCTGGAGGCCAACAAATCAAATGAGATCATTACGGTCTGCAAGAGTGGTGGACGAGCCCATACGGCAGCTCAAATCCTCATGCAAGCGGGGTTTCCTCATGTGCATGTCATGATGGGCGGAATGTTGGCGTGGACCAGCCAAGGGACCAAGGTTTGTGGGTGATAATACGGGTTATCACTGAATATGAATTTTCAAATCCATGTAAAACTATGAATGTTATTTTCTTTATGTCAGACTTACCTTTACCCACCGTAAGGGATCATGCATTTCGCAAATAGAGTAAGGGCTACCGATCGTTTCTCCGCCGTCGCCTCCTCACCCGTTTCGACCAAATGAGGGGCGCAAGGTAAAAAAAAGGAGGGCCACGCGCTTGCCGCCCGCAAAAAGGACATGTCAAAACGGGTTTTCAAAGGCGTCGGATCAGGGACTGCAATAAAAAGGAAGGATCATAAGGACAAACCATGGAAGGTTCCGCGCATCGGCACGGCTACCGCCAAACGTCAGAAAACGGAAAGGCACTATTTTTAAGATTTGTGATGGATACTTATCAGCAAAAAGACAGGGGAAGGGGAGGGGGAATAGGCAAAACCTTCCTTGACATCTTATAGGCATTATTCTAAAAATTTCGAATGACCCTGAGGTCCCTATTTAAAAGAAGCAAAAAAAAGCTTGCCATCCTTCTTCGCATGGCAATACAGCAACATGATGTTGAGGAAGTAAAAAACTTGCTGCAGGAAGGGGCGGATCCGAATGATTTCGCTGATTCTGCTGAATATTACCGGCCGCTTGGTTTGGCCTTGCGTTGTAAGGCACCCTTACAAACTTTTGAAGAGTTGTTAAAAGCCGGTGCAGATCCTCAGGAGCCGTACCGGTTTCTGGGTCAAGAGTTTTTGCTTTCAGACGCAGCGGAGAAGAGCGGCCTTCCCCAAGAGGTTGTTCAATGCCTTCGCATGGCGGAACAGAAAGCCGAAACCCAAAATGGGCCGCGAACGCTGTTTCAAATCCCGGCAGGGAAAAGCTGTTGCCAGTTTAGTTTATAACGCATACTTCTCCGAACGCGAACGCCCCACTTTATGATTGATGGGAATATCATAGCCCATGGAAGCGTAGAAACGCTCAAGCTTTTTAACAGCCTTGTCCAGCTTCTTACGGCAGCGGAAAAAGAGGGTAAGAAGCTTTCAGTTTCAGATGTTATTCAGAAGCTTGCTTCTGAAGCGTACACTCTCGTTGGTCAGTTTATAGACCAAATAGATAAACGCCGCGCAGATTTTTCGAACATTGATCCAAAACACGAGAAAACAATAGACCAGTTGGAATCTGAAAGATCGTGGTGGGAGTTAAGAAAATATGTCGTGCTGCGGAATTTCAGACCAAAAATCACCGCGATCACCAACCAACTGAACATGTTTATCGATGATTTAGTCGCCGTCGCTCATTGCAAAGAGGCTGACGATCTGGTGGCCGAATCGTTCTCTAAGGCTTGTGAGCGACGAGATATGCTGGAAGCGGAGACGAATTTCAGGGAATTCCGGTAGGCAAAGTATTAGACAACATGCACGACCATGCACTGGAATTGCGAACTGAACTTCATAGAATGATGAACCAACGGGCATCAACTTTTTCAGAGCAATGACAATATTGAAAGAAATTTCATTCTCTGATTTCCTTAGGAAGCACTGATTCGCAAAAAACACCTTTCTCTCCATCAGAGACTGACGCCGGCCCATTCTTTTGGATCGGAAAGCTCCCTGACTTTATAGGGAACGCCAATGCGTTTTGGCGCGCTTGCACGCCTTTTCAGACAATGGCGGATAATGCCGGCGGCCGTCTCATCGTCGGCAGCAGCATAACTCACAGACCGGCCGCGCCGGCCGATTCGTCCGAAACTTACCTCGATACACCATTGCCCAAACAAATCCTGGCCGGCATCAATCGCATAGGAGCGAAAATATCCTTTCTCAGGATTTCTGGCTTCCAGTTTAATGTGAAAATTCTGATCCATCTTTCCCCTCTCCTTATATTTTGACCCTTTTTGCCAGGTCGAGCGCCTTTCTCTGATCAACGCCCAGATAATGTGCTGTACTGCCAATACTCTGGTGCCCGAGAAGGTGCTGACAGGCGGCAAGGTTATGGGTTGCATCATAAATAGCGACTGATTTTGACCGGCGCATCGAATGCGTGCTGTGCCGCCGGGGATCCAGCCGGGCAAGATAGGCCCATTTCTTGACCAGGTTCGCATACTGGTTGCGGGATAGAGCACGACCGGTCTTACGATTTCCGATACTGGTCCAGAGATAATCCTCCGGTCCTTTCCGGGAGGCGATCAGCCAGTCACCGATGGAGTCCCGTGTATGCGGGGACAACGCGACCACATGTCCTTTGCCCGTTTTTTTCTGCCGGATCGAAAATTCATGAACAAGGTCACCGTTGTGATCGGTCACATCATTCACGCGCAGGGCAAGAAGGTCAGAGGCGCGCAGCATGGTATCGATCGCCGTATTGAACAGCGCAAGATCCCGCAATTTTTTCTCCGTCCCAAGTAGCGCCCGGATGACCGCGGCCTGGTCGGGGGTAAAGGGCGCCATTTGGCCGATCGCTTTATCCTTGTTCCAAGGCTGTTTTTCAATTGTGGCTTTTCTCTTTATTTGCATAAAAGCCACAATATCATATGTTTAAAATAATGTAAAGCATTGTTTTTAAATGATTTCCAATTGGGGCTTTTATCAAAAGCGAAAATTGAAAAAATATCCTTCAGATTGTTGCACGTTAGAAAACAAGGGCCTCTTTTTTTCTGACCGATTTTAAATCATCCGGATAGGGACCGATTTTGTTGGGAGATGTGACGGTAAATGGGAAGCTTGTGATTCTGATTTCTTATTGCGTAAGCATCGCCTAATATCATTCCCCCTGCAGCCTGTACAAAACGGAATCCATCAACGGGGGCACCGTTGTCGGCATCAGGACCGAGAGGTTTATATTTCCAAAGAACACTATTAAACAGAATTAAAGCAAAATGCACAGGAATCAAAAAACTAAAAATCGGCTGGTTTAAGAAAAGAAGAAATGGTGAATCAAGAATCAGAAGCAATAGAGATATATCACCAAAAAATTTCCATCTAAAATAATACCAATGGCGTCCACTTAAAATTTTTAATGCCTTAATAAAGACAGTTTTATAGCCGTAGTTTTTGTTTTCGATTTCTTCAAGAAACGATTCCACATTAAATTTTTTTCCTTCTTTTATGGCGGCATTTCCAATTTTCACAGGTAAAATTCTTATATTCTCTTTGAAACAGTTTTGGATCGGCTCTATGGTCAATTCCGGAGGCACCATATGGCCGATCCTTTTTTCTTTCAAATAAAAACCCACATGACTGACTTGGGAACTTGTCCCATACACAATCAGCCAAGCGGAAATGGAGTTAAAGGTCTGAAAAAACAAAATATCTCCATCTTCCAATTCATTTAGCACAAAGTCGGGAATGCCATTTTCCCATGCGGAGGACATTGGTCCGTTTCTTAAATCTCGGCCATAACATCCCGATCGATTTTTGTAATGATAATAATTATATAAGGCAAAGATCATTCTTCTTCCTCCCATTTTTTCCTTATCACAACCGTTTTTTACACGCAACGGAATCAAAGCCCGTCCTGAAGCCACTCTTCAGCGGACGTGCGGCCCAGCACACTGCGCTGATCCAATCTTTTTTCTTTTCTCATCAAATCACCGGGGACGAAGGTGAAGCCCCATCACCCTTTGGCCCTCCGGTCACGTCCTACGGTCCTGCAGGCTGAATAAGGTTTGCCATCACAATGTCCCCAGCAAATAGCCCCAACCCCTGAAGGCATCCGGTTTGTGAGGCCTTCAGGGAAAGTTTCTTTTTTTATTAACAAAGGGGGCATGTCATGAACACATTGAAAGCTTTTTCAACATCACACGATCTCTTCAACCTTCCACAGGTCCGTATTTCTCTTATCCGGGAGGAGGGCGGCACTTACAGCCCGAAGATCACACAAAGCAACGATGTTTTTACTCTCGCCCAGGACATGATGGACCTTGACCGGGAAGAATTCCGGATTTTACTTCTTGACGCCAAACACCACGTCTCAGCCGTTCATACGGTCGCTATCGGTTCCCTGACCACGGCCATTGTTCACCCGCGCGAGGTCTTTAAAGCGGCCATTCTTGCCAATGCGGCGGCCATCATCGCGCTTCACAACCATCCTTCCGGCGATCCGGAACCAAGCCCGGAAGACCGAACCCTGACAAAACGCCTGTCCGCAGCCGGCGAGCTTCTCGGCATCCGCCTTCTTGATCACGTCGTCATAGGGCACGGCCGGTTTTACAGCTTCGCCGATGACGGCACCCTTTCATGATCGGAATTTCCTATAGGCCTGGTTTTTCTCCCGAGGGTTAAACCGGCCGCCTAGTCCGAACATTTCTGCCCGTTCGGATCAGGCCTTCCTCTTTCGTTGGTCTTCCTCACTTTTGCGCGCGTACAGCCAAGGCCACGGTCTGGACCTTGTATCACTATTGTCAACAGCATCTCTTTTCAAGGTGGAAGAACATTGCAGGGGATACACCTCAGCGGTGGCCGTCAAAAACCGGTACAGGAGGGGTCTGAGCGGACTACGAAAAACGGTTCTCAAGCTGGCTCTAGGTTTTTGGGTTGCAGAGGTTATCCTCGATGCAGATTTACAAAAAATATTTCCTAGAGGCAGCTTAAAACTTTAACCCGGAAGTGGTCTTGCCCAGGTTTCGTGGACAGGTTGATAAAGAATGATTCACGGCGTTAGCACCTCTTGAAAGTTCCTGCTTCGCATGCGTCTATTACGTATTTTGGTGTTCCGGAGCTTAGACGGTTGTCGGGAACCAACCCACCGCTAGTCTTCCTGGTCCATCATGGCCCCGACGGGGAACGGTTGGGATCAAAGGGGCTGTGGTCTGGCTGGCAGACGGTCCCCACCGGCGGGGGTGCCAGCGTGACGAGATAGTTGCCGACCGCCTCATCAATACAGGCGCTGGGATCCTCGGGGCTGGTGTGGCCATACCCGTTGAGGGTGAGCAAGATGGCGTTACCCAGGCGACGGGCCGCGAGCTGGGCATTGGCGAATGCCGTCCTGGGGTCATAGCGAGCGCCGATAACCAAAATGGGATTCGGAGTTGAGGCATTCCACGGGCCCGTATAGCGATCCACGCTGCGGACTCGCCAGGACGCGCAGGGTGCCCACAGCCACCACGTATCCACCGGCGCGAGGAAATTCGTGTTGGTGAGCCGATTGAGAACTCTCGGCCATTCCAAAACAGCCCCAAGTGGTGGGAGAGGCTTGTCCGCACACTGCAACGCCACCGCTGACACTAAGGCCTGCTGAAGGGGGTCTCGGAATAGGCGAACTGTGGTGGCAAGGGAGGAACCATCGCCAGCGGCGGCTTCGTCAAGCTGGCTTGCCAGCTCGGGCCACTGGGATGGAGTCCCCAGCTTCAACCAAATCCCGATCAGTGCGTCGCCATAACGCAGCCGCCTCGGTGGTGGCGCCGAGGGGGCCGGGATCGGTCCTTGACGTAACCTCGCCAGCAACGCCCGCACGCGCGAGGCGACGGGGCCTTGTCCCGCCAGCGCGCAATGCGCCGGCCCCGCCTGCTGACATAGCGACAGAAACTGCTCGAACACCAGGTCGGTGTCGGCCTCGTTGCTAGCGAGCCCTGCCTCAACCGATTTCGTGAACGGCACCGGATCGATGACCGCGTCCAAAATCATCGCTCGCACCCGATCCGGGAACAAGTTGGCATAGGTCTGACCGAGGAACGTCCCGTATGAGAGGCCCCGATAGGTTAACTGAGGGTCGCCGACCAGCTCACGCAAATAATCAAGATCACGGGCGGTATCCTTGGTGGAGACGTGCTTCAGCAACGAGCCACTCAGCGCGGTACACCGCCACACGTACACGACGGTCTTCGGCACGTATCGCCATGAATTCACCAGCGTTGTCGGGATGGTCCAATTCTTTCCCCAGAAACGAACCCTGCTCTCTTCGCTGGTAAAGCAGCGCACATGAGTACTTTCGCCAACCCCACGTGGATCCCAACCGACGACATCGAATCGTCCACCGCCTAATTTGTCCAGCCTCTCTCCCTTCTCCCGCACTTCGGCAACTGCCGGGACGCCCGGACCGCCAAAGTTGACAAACAGAGACCCTATTCGCTGCTCGGGTAGGCTGGCGAGATGTCGAATCACGGCCAAAGAGATCGTGGGGCCGTCAGGATGATCCCAATCTAACGGCACGCGCACCTGCGCACACTCCAGCCGATCTCCACAGTTTCGCCAACTGATACGCTCCGCCGTCGCGGACGGTAAGAGTTCACTCTCGGGTGGAAAGGAGGGGTGTGAGAGTTTCTTGGGGAGATGCTGGGAGAGGATATCAGAAGGAATGGTCTGCGCTGACGCGGTAGGGGATAGAATCCATCCAATCCATAATAGGCCAACCAGCAGCGGGATCCGCGCTGGTGTTCCAAGCAAAACCCAAATGGTGTTGGTGCGAAGGGACATCAAGTACTGGTCTGGTCCCGGTTTTGGGGACAGGTTGATAAAGAGTGAGTTAGGGTAAAAGGAACATTCAGAGTTCCTAATTCACCGGTGGATATACCCTATTCTAATCGGTTGGTCCATCCTTTGGCCCGTTGTTTCTGGCCTCATTCTCGTGGCCCAAGCCATCAGCTTTTTAGTGATTGACCTATCATCTCAGCGCTATGGAAATCTTCAGATACTCCTCGGTCTGGCAAGGCTCCTTCCTTTGCACTCACATTTGTCGACGCCGTGTTGCCGCAGTCTGTCCTTTTCTCACCCGGCTAAGTTCCGTGATTGACCAAGCGCGCAATCAGGAAGGATAATTTTCGGGTCTGTCTTCGGAGGGACTCCTTCGCATGGGATCGCCGTACACCCGAGGCGCGCGGCTTCCACAACCTCGCGAACTGCATCATTGACGAGTTGCGGCTGTTCGGCAAATATGTGATGCGCACTGTTCGATCGGGTGACGTACTTCGCACAGAGCTGCTCGGCCAGCAGGTCATGGGCAGCCCGGATGTGCGCAAACGTTTCCAGGGTGTCAGGATTTGAATTGGCGGGCTTGTCCGCCGAGAGCAGGAAAACGGGCATAGGAGGGGCCTGAGGAGCGTTCATGACGGAATTCATGGCCTCTAAAAGACTCAATCTCTCAAGATCGGGCTGCACAGGGTTGGGGGCCATTGTACTCTCATTGAGATTTTCAAGCTCTTGCGCCGTAAACGTTTCCTTGAGGAAGGCCGTCGTGACGTCGACGTGCACCCGTCCTGCGACTTCTTCCGGATACGTGCTGGTGTAGAGCTCGGCGATCAATCCGCCGTAAGAGTGCGCGACAAGGACATAGGGCCCCGGCTCCTTTGCCGCGGTGAGAAGCGCGTGCAGGTCTTTAACATCGTCTTCTACTGTGTGCGGCTGCGGTACCGGCGTGGAGACTCGTCCGTTGCGCTCCAATTCAACATTTTCCTCTATAGTGGTGTTGGGGCGGTCGTAGTTACAGACTCTAGTAAGATTGCCAATGGTGGGATAGACGGCCCGATCGAGTTTTTGAATGTCGCCGCGGGAAGATGAGAATGCATCTGTCGGCTCCTCCAGCACGAGGTCAGTGGAATAGAGGGCAAATTTCCAGATCCAACCAGCCTCGAACCCTCCGGATATAAGCAAAACCATGGGAGACCCGACACCGCGACACTCAATAACCATCTTGCGGCCATCGCCGATATTAACCAAGCGAGCGAAACCGTCATGAAAATTGGAGCCGCCGAATTTCGGATGACTAAGCCGCTTCCGAATAACGTGTCTTAGCCGCTTTAGAATATCGTCCCCCAAGGCAAGAATCTCTTTGGGGTTCTCGCTCAAATGGTCCTTTGTCGCGCTGATGGGGAGTATGATCAACCTCTGATTCTCCCTACAAGTCTTACCCGGATTTTCCCCGACCTCGGCGTTGGTTATTTTGCCGCTTTTGGTGATGCAGCCGGTGATCCTTGGCTGTGCATCAGCTACAGAGGCCGTGCCGCTCAATGCCATAGCGGCTATAGCGAGGGATGTGATAATCGACACCAATAGTGACGTCCGCCGTCCATTCCTGCGTGTCATAAGCGCTCCTTTCACTTCACGATTGGGGCTTCCCTAGAGCTTCTGACTATTGTTGGTTGTACAGACTTTCTCCTTTAACACGAATCACTTTCTCGTGCGATTTCTTGATATCTCCGCCTATCAGCTTCGACTAGTTGCGTTGTTTCAAAAATTCTAAACCCTAGCTCTTCTCCGGAGCTATCATCAAATAGTGATTTAACCCGAGATCTCCCATTTAACAATGGCCATTCTTTGTAAAGTTGCCATACTTGCGGTACTGAGGTTAGAAGGAAACAGTCTTTCCTGAATCTGCGTCCGATTATCTTATTGGCTCTAACCTTCTGTCAATCAAAAGCCACCGATCGAAGCTTCATTTGTATTTCTTAGCCTACAGTTCCACAGCATTGTGCCTGCTATCTTCGGAATGGCCTTTGATGAGCCCATCCCTCTCAAATCGCTCAGGACTCTGGTGGCCGACAAAGGCATGGCGACGCTGGCGATTATAAAAGACTTCAATGTAGTGGAAGAGGTCCGTCGTCGCTTCCGCACGGGTCCGATACCTCCGCCGATGGACGCGCTCCCGTTTGAGCAGGGCAAAGAAACTTTCGGCCACCGGTCGAGTAGCGCGGGGGAATCTCACCCCCACGCCCTCACAGAACCGTACGTGAACCTCTCGATTCATACGGCTCTTGTCATCCAGCCTTGGTACTGCCAATGCACAAAAAGCGACCGATCACGCCGGGCCACGGCCTTCAGCCATGCGTGAGCACGGCTGCGCCGCCGGTGCAATCGTTTGAATTTGCGCATCGCCCATCCCACCAGCGTCAGGTTGATATGATTCAGAACAGCATGGAGCGCGGATCGACAGAACCGCCCATAGTAGTTGATCCATCCCGCGATGATTGGATTGAGACGGTGGGCTAGCTCGTTGAGGCTGACATGCGTCCTGGCCTTCAGGTTCCACTGCCGGCGAATGACCTGCCGAAGCGCGCAGGCCACTTTCCGACTGATCGCCGGGCTAAAACTCACGAAGAATTTCCCCCAACGATTCCGCGCCGACCTCGGCCGAAACGTGTACCCCAGAAAGTCAAAGCTGTGACTGGGGCCCTCTCCCGTACGACGCGAGTCCTTACAGTAGACGGTCCGCGTCTTCTCGGGATGCAGGCGGAGCTTCCACCCTGCCAGCCGCTGCTCTAGCTTCCTCTTGATCCACTCCAACTGCTTGCGTGACCGACAGTGCACGACGATATCGTCGGCGTACCGTTCAAAGTGGATACTCGGATACTGCTCCTTCATCCACTGGTCGAAGCTGAGGTGTAAAAAGATGTTGGCTAGAAGCGGGCTAATGACCCCGCCTTGGGGTGTCCCGGTGTGGCGTCGGTGACGGGTCCCATCCTGCCCCTGCACGTCCGCCCGTAGCCATCGTTCGATGTACAGGAGGACCCACTTGCAGGTGGTGAACCGCCGCACCGCCCGCAGGACCAGACGATGATCCAGCGTATCGAAAAATTTGCTGATATCCAGATCCAGCACCCAATCATCCCGCCAGCAGCGTTGACGAGCTTTCGCCACCGCATCCAGCGCTGAACGGCCTGGCCGATACCCGTAGGAATCTTCGTGGAACGAGGGCTCCACCAAGGGCTCCAGGTATCGTTTGACCACCGCCTGTGCAATCCGATCACCAATCGTCGGGATGCCGAGCTGCCGCACACCGCCATCCGCTTTGGGGATCTCCACCCGCAGCACGGGTGGCGGCATGTAACTCCCCGACGACAGCCGGTTCCAGATCTTGTACAGATGATTCTTCAAATCCCCTTCAAACTCCTCCATCCGCTGCCCATCCACCCCGGGACCGCCTGCCTTGCGCTTGACGTCTTGGTAGGCGTCCCATACGAGCGGCTTCGGGATGTCAAAGGCCTTGGCCGAGCTCACAGGTTCCTTCCCCCAGGGGTTGACCCATGAGTCTGCCTGAATGACGCAGCCCCTTGGCTCCACGATCGTTTAATCGCTTCCTCACTACTACGGGCTGCTCCGCCCCTGTCCCTCGTCTTGGTACTCTCCTCCTTCGGAGGACCACTCCGTTGGAGTTCTCCCTTCACATCGAGGGGCCAGGTTCCCACGTTCCTCACGAGAGCCTGAAATGGGATCACGCGACCTCCACGCCGGACACCGCCCAGCCCGTCAGCAGGTCTCGTCTGGACTTGTCCCGAGCCAATAACGCTGCTCGGTTTTGATGTCGGTTGCCTTGCTTTTCGACGCGTCATCAGTCGTTCACTGGCGTTCGTCTTCCCATTTCCCACTTGACGCCTCCTCCGGCGCCTTTTCGTCGACGCTCACCACTGAGGTTTTTTTTGACCCCAGCAGCTCGACGTAGTTTGGAACCCGGTCCTGCAACCCGATTCCGAGAGGCCACGCTCTCATCTCTCATGAAGCATCACCGTTCGGTGTTCGTGGCGCACCATTATCGTAACAATTTCCTGTTTCACTCATGCTGCAGGTAATCCCGTGGGCTTTCAAGAGGTTCTGGAAATCATGGCTGGCATATTGACTGCCGCGATCGCTGTGATGAATGATCCCCGATGATGGTGGGCGTTGGCCGACGGCCATCAGGAGGGCATTCAGAACCAGTTGACGATGCAACCGAGCACTCGTAGACCAGCCCACCACTTTCCGGGAATACAGATCGAGGATGACGGCGACATAGAGCCACCCCTCGCCGGTCCTGACGTACGTCACGTCAGCCACCCACCGTTCATTGGGCGCAACCGCCGTAAAGTTTTGCGCCAACCGATTGGGAGCCACAGGTATGGAATGATTACTCGTCGTCGTTCGCCGAAAGCGACGTTTGGGAATGCCAAATAGTCCGCCGGTTCGCATTAATCGGGCCACGCGATGTCGCCCACAGGCATACCCCTGCTCGAGATGTTCGGCCCGAACTCGCAGGCTGCCATAGGTCCCCGCACTGTTCGCATGGATGGTGCGGATTTCAGCTAAGAGTTGCGATTATCCCGACTTCGAGAACTTTCTGGCCGCTTTTGCCACACATAATAGCCACTGGCCGACACGCGCAATAACCGGCACATCATGCGAATGGGATAGCTGTGGCGGTGACGCGCTATGCACCGAAACCGCGGTTCGATTCCTTGGCAAAGTACGCCGCCGCATCGCGTAAAAAATCCCGTTCTCGCTTGACTCGCCCTAATTCCCGTTTCAAGCGGGCCAGTTCTTCATCCCGTGCAAAGCCCTGGCCACGGAACGCTTTGGGACCTTCCACGTGGCCCTCTTTGCACCATCGTCGGAGCATACTCGCATTCAAGCCCAGATCCTGGGCCACTTGGGTCAGGCTCACGCCTTCTTGGTTGGTTAACCGGATCGCTTCTTCTTTGAATTGTTTGGTGAAACGACGTCGTTGTGACATGACACACCTCCTGGCGCATTGTCGCGCTTTTCAGATGTGTCCACAATTTCGGGGCAAGACCAAAGTTTCTTTCTAATTTCTATTCAGCCCCTGTTTACCGCGTGAAAACAGAATGCGTTTCCAGTAATTCTCTCGTTCTTGTATGACTTTATCAAAGGTATTAAAGGGTAAATGCTCTATAAGTGTAAAATGAAAATAGGCTCGGCAATACTCTATACCTTGGACCTTAACCAACTTTTGGAGTTCAGCATTATGGCCGTGCCCTGTAAAAATATAATCACACCATCGCGACCATACGCCTTGCTCACCATAGGCAGCACCAACATAGCGAAAACCGGTTTTTGTATCTGTAATCAGATAAATACCCTTGATGTTTTTAAGAGCCGACATCCAGTCAGGACGCTCGCGCTTAATAAGCGTTTCTAGTTGCTCAAAAGAGTGGTCAATTTTGTTGTAACCGGGGAATGTTTCACCCGAATAAGGTTCGCGTAAGATTTCTTGAACCTCAAATTCCTCAAAGTGTCGTTCTAAATTCGTCCTTGTTGCTCTTTGGCGGTAAGTGGACTTGATTTTTAAGCGGCCAATAAAACTTTTGCCTTCGTCATCTAATTCAACCTCGTATCGATCTTCATGGCGTTCTTTAACTTTGAAAACGCCGCCGAAGAGCCATGAATCGGTTTCATGGTAAAACTGAATGAGTGAAAAAATATACGGCCTGTTAAAGTCATTACGCTGCCCTTTATATTCTTGCCACCCCTGCCACTCTGTAAAGTCTTTAGCAAAAACATTTAGCGGCTGAGAGTGTTGATTATACCGCGCAAAGTGAACCTTATATTCATTAAGGTTACTTATAGGCCAAATGTCTTTTAGAAGAATGGTCATGAAGGCATTGTAACCATAGAATACGATATATCCAATCGCTTCTATCTTTCCCGGCCAGAATCCTTTTTGTTCGCCCGGCTGGATTCCGGCTTTTGTCTGGCCTTGAACTCCTCCCCTAAATCTTTCAACTCACTCTTTATATCCATGTACCCGCCTGGTTTTTCCGCGGTTCAATGATCGTACCCGGCCGCGGCTTCGCGTCAATAGACAGAGATCCTTTCGTCTCCGGTTTCCGCTTCGCGGACCCTCCGGACACGAAGAGGATCTTGTTTGACCCGTGCGCCTCAACCGGCCGGGGTTTTCCATCCGCGTTCAGAAAAAACCAACCTCAAACAAAGGAGACCTACCATGAAATCTGATCTTTCACTGACAGACCTGGCAACAGAGCTGGAACGCAGAAGCAAAGCGAAGCAGGACTACGCTATCCATACATCTCAAATTGAAATGGGCAACGACGCCAGTCTCCAATTTCAAAACGGGAAACTACACCAGTTCGAGGCCAATGACATCGCCCATAACCAGATCGCCGGCCGCCTCGAAATTCCCGTCAAATACTACAAACGTCTCCGGGAAAATGCTCCGAAGCTTCTGGCCAACAACGTCAATCACTGGCTTCATGCCAACCCGGAAACCCGCATGATCCGCACCCTTGACGGCCAGGCCCGGGCCTTTCTGTCAGACCGCTACAAAAGGATCGAAAACGAGCAGATCGCTTCCACGGTCCTTCCCCTCCTGATGGAACGTGAACGCGTCCAGATCAAAAGCACAGCCATCACCGAAACAAGGATGTACATCAAGGCCGTTTTCCCTCACATCCAGGGAGAAGCCAAACTCGGGGACGTGGTCCAGGCCGTTGTTGCCATCAGCAATTCGGAGGTCGGCATGGGCGCCGTCAAAATCGAGCCTCTTGTCTACCGCCTCGTATGCCTTAACGGCACGATCATCAATGACGCTAAATTCTCCGCGCGTCATATCGGCGGCCGGATTTCGGCAGAGGAGAATGTTCATGAACTTCTCACAGAAGAAGCTATCGCCGCTGATGATCAAGCCATTCTTCTTAAAATCCGGGATGTGGTCAGGGCATCTTTCGATGAAGCCCGCTTTGCACGGCATCTTTCCCTGATCCACGACGCCACCCAGGACAAGCTCCAGGGCGATCCTGCAGAGGCGGTCAAGACACTTTCCAAAAAACAAGCTCTCAACGAATTCGAGCAGGGCGGGGTTCTCCGTCATTTGATCGAAGGCGGTGACCTTTCAAGATGGGGTCTCCTCAACGCCGTAACGCGCACAGCCCAGGACGTAGGCAGCTACGACCGGGCCACCGAGCTGGAAACACTCGGCGGGAACATCCTGACACTGCCCCGCAGTGAATGGAAAGTCCTCGCAGAGGCAGCTTGAACCGTACAGGGGACTCTCGAAAGAGAGTCCCCGTTTTCTTCAACCGATCAACCTAAAGGAAAAAAACAATGGCAAGGACAGTATCGACTCCGCGCGACGCGCAAGAAATCGCGTATCAAGATGTAACAGAACATGACTATGACAGCTTCCAATGGTGGCTCGACGATATAGCAGAACAGGTCAGAACCCTCTGGCCTTCTTTCAGCAAATGCGACAAATGGCTTGGACGCGAGGATCACGCCATACTCGAAAACGACCTTTGTTACCTGGGCGTGTCTGAATATGGCGGTCTGGCTTCCATCTGGCTCGTCCCAAAAGAATACCCCAATACCGGAAATTTCAGCGGCGAAGTTTATATCTTGCCCCTTGCTGCAAACTTCATAAATCGCATCGCCCCCAAATTTCATCAGGCCTTCGGTCAATACCGGAAAATCGGCACCTTTTCCAGTGGCGAAGCCATATATAAGAGGGCTTCGTGAATGCCCGGCCAGACCCCCCCAACGCCATTTCCTCCTTCGTTGGTCTTCCTTACTTTTGCGCGCGTTTTTAGCTGGCCGCGCCGTCAGGTCAATGCTCAGAGATCCTTTCGTCTCCGGTTTCCGCTCCGCGGACCCTCCGGACACGAAGAGGATCTTGTGACCTTCCGGCTGACCCGGCCAGCTTTTTTTCGCGCGTAAGGAAGACAACCAAAGGAGCAATCACATGATACGGATTTTCTTACGTGGCGGCCTCGTCCAACGCGTCGAGGACATACACGGAAACAATATCGATGCGCAGGTCTGGGATTCTGATACCGAAGGCCTCGCATATGATGACCCTCAGCTTAAAACAGACACGGAAGGAGAGGAATACTATGTCTATGAGCCCTGATCCGTTATTAACCAATTTTTAACTTGCTATAGGTTATCATATATGATAACAACCCCTATGAGCTGGAAGGTTACATATTTTGATAAGAAGACTGAAAAACAAGTGCTGGCTTTCCCGAAAGGGATCAGGGCCGATTTTTTTCACATTGTCACGCTTATACAGGAATTTGGCCCTGCGCTCGGGCGGCCGCATACGGCTCCCCTGGGCAAGGGGTTGTTTGAAATACGCGCGAAAGGAAGAGAGGGCATTGCACGGTCAATCTTTTGTACAGTGAAGGGAAGGGAGATCGTAATCCTTCATTCCTTTATCAAGAAAACCCAAAAGATTCCGGCCAAACACATGGATATAGCCTTGCGAAAAAAGAAGGAGCTAGACCAATGAAAAAAAGACCTACATTTGAGAAGAGCAAAGAAAAAGCGTTAAAGGATCCTGAATTCCGAGCGGAGTATGAACGCCTTCAGCCGGAATACGATCTTATCCGGCAGCTCTTGCGCATGCGGAAAAAATCCGGTCTGTCACAGGAACAGCTTGCGCGAAAAATGGGCACCAAAAAGCCGAATATTTCCCGGCTCGAAAGCCCTTCTGCTGCCCATTCGCCCACGATCAAGACGCTTCAAAAATATGCGGCAGCAACCGGATATGAACTTCAAATTAAATTCAAACCAGTCGAGGAATCTCATAACCACTAATTATTACAAAAAGAAAAAGGGGCCATCAGCCCCCTACTCTTTTCCATAATTTGTCATAAATAACATTATCACACTGGGCTAACTATCTGAGAATACTATTAAAACCACCTTTTTTCGTACTTAGTTACTATTATCACGCTCATTTTAAAATCTTTTTCTATGGCCCTGCGTAGTAACTTGACCGGATCCCTTCAAATAATTCAGGCATAGCAATCAAGCTTTGAAGGTGACTGGCGTAACCTTCTAGGCCGGGAAAAAGAGTTGCTCGGTTGATGTTCATACGGTGCAAGTCGGCATGAGCATCACGTAGCTCTTCCTCATTAAGCTGAATGCGTAACACCTTAATATGATCGCTTGGATCGACGCTTCCAATGGTATGTTCGAGGTTCTCTTCAAAGGTACGGGAAAGGTTGATCGCGGCCAGAAAGACTCCCTGCTGTACCGCATGGCGCGTATTAAACAGAAATGGATTAATTGCAACAACCCCCATCTCCCCCAACTTCTGCCTGTCGATCAACAGTTCTTTTATGATAGCGGGATCTTTGGGATTTTTGACAAGCCGTTTTTTAAATTTCCGGTCGTCGGACAGGCTTTCAAGGTATTGGTCTCGCAGCCAGTCGGAGTCGATTGCCCAAATAGCAAATGTTTTGTTCGGTTTCACAGTCTCTACCCCGAAGAATGCCGCAACCCAAAAAGAATAGGTCCAATCAAGAAGTCTGGTAGGACCCCCAAAATGCTGGAGCAATGCTAACCACTCATCCACAGACTCTTTATCTGGCACATGAGGGCTGAGCCGGTACGCGTGCCGCTTGAATTCTCGAAGCAAGTTCTCCTCCCACAAATCAAGCTGATTCTTCTGTGATGGAAACCTATCTTTAATAATTCGCTCCAGACTGGGACGCAAATGCCACTCGACGTTCCGATGACCACGAAACATCCAGCGACGCCAGTCTGATCGATGTTCCGAGTAGTACTTCAATACGTGCGACCACTTTTTAATAGGATCGTACTTTGAATTTGGTTCCAATGGCCCGAATCGACGATGGTCCATAAGATAATCATTTTCCTCGGCAATAATAAAACTTTTTTGCACTCGACCCACTCAATTTGAATATTAATTAATTCTTTCTTTAGGAAGTGAGCTAAATATTATCCAGCCTGCCATAGTTTTCTAAATTAAGCGCTCTGCCTATTTGGCATTTGGCTCAAGAGTTTTGCCATTTTTTGCTGTATCTGGGTGGCTGTAGAAATTCCGTTTGCAGTCATGATATCTGCAATTCTGATTATTTTTCGGGCTATATCGGGTTCTTTCCGAATCTCTGCCTCAAAATCATCGATCAGTTTTTCAAGAAAATTTGTAGCTTCGCTTCCGTTGCTGTTTGTGGCCCAGAAAGAAGAGTTATCCTTGTGAGCTTCGGCGATGCCGCTTAACCACTCTACTGCTTGTCCGGGCACATAGACCCATCCCGCAGATTGCAAGAATGATATTAGAATGCCAAAGCAGGCTTTAGACTTTCCAAATATCTCTACCCATTTTCTAATTTCGGTATCGAAAGTATTTACAGGTTCCCAGGGATGCTGAAAGCAACACTGCCATGGGTTACAAAATAAAATGTAGCCTACACTTTCTCCAAAATTCCGGGTAAGTATGTCGGAATTTTGAATGTATCGCACGTCCCGATGGTTAAAGATGGCATCGCACAATCGCCTCCATGAAACGATGGTACGATCATCAGGCATACCATTCTGTGTAAAATGTCGTCTTAAAAATTCTCCTATGAAATCTGATAGGAGGTAATCTTCCTGACGCCCTTCTATGGACAAAATCGGATCAATAATCAGGCTATTGGTTTCCTCTGCCGTAAGATACAAGGAAAGTTCGGCACACCACGCCATAAAAGCGTGTAACCATTCAAAAGCGCTGCCGCCAGAGTCTCTGTTGCGGGTATCCCAGGGCGGGCAGCAATGCTGTTCTGTCCAAGCCATAAATTCCTGCAAAAGTTTAAGGATGGACTTTCGTCGCTTATCATCCTCCAAGAGTTTTCTGACGGGTTGTAAAAACAAAGACTTGGATGGGATATGCCACATGAACAAAATTTCAGAGCGCTTGTACTGTCCATACGTAATATCTGGCTCAATTGAAAAGTCTTCCGTCCACTCCAGTGGAATGTCCGGCAGCTCTGACAAACGACCTTCATCGTAATCAGTCAAGACCTCATTCAGAATAGTTTCTAAAAATTGCTGTTCAGCTTCATTAACCTCAAGGCCATGCCCTCTTGGTATAATGGACCGCGGCATAAGAGAAAGCTTTGTGGCCAATACAAATGCCTGCCAACAAAAATCAGGATCACAATCCCAGCACTTAGACGTTTCCAGATAAACAGTTTGCCCAATCATTTCCAAAGGGTGACAAACTAGGGCAAGAACCAGATGTTTGTCTTCCTGGCAAGCCTTGCCTGTTCTAACCAAACCCATCAATCCATGCACGGCATACAAAGCTGGATGAAAACTGATAATTGACATCCTCATGGTCAGCGTGTCGTTTGCAAACGGTGTGGTAGCGGCTCTATTAAGAACGTCCCGGCACCACCCCATGTCATCTTCGGATATTTGGGTTTCGTGATTTAACAGAACCGCTACTGTTCCCGCGACTGCTGCCGCCCGTTTTTGCCGTTTCATATCTTCAGAAGATAGCGGTATTGAGAAAAGCTCAGTCTCATCCCATTCCTTTGCTTCGGCAACAGCCTCCTGTAAATCAATTTCTTGTTGAAGATTGCCAGTTCCAAGACACTGTTCGACCCATAATGCTATTCGTAAATATTGTCCCAACTCTGCCTGTTCTGTCTGGATTTGTTCTGCTTCGGGCGCAAGATCAGCAGGATGTTCATACTGAAAGATGACATTTTGCCCATCTTCAGCATTATAAAATTTATAATTTTGAGGGTCGGCCATGGCTTCCATGCGGCGAAGTTGGTCTTTTAATTCGGCTTCCACGTCAGGGTGTCCCTGCCACTCCTCATATTGATAAGGTAACGCGCCATTTACCGTTTTTTTCATGCGCTCAAGAAAAGCGGTCTTTGTTGCCGCTTCTGCTGTCAAGATATAATACGGGACAATTTCCCTGAGCATTGTTTTTCTATGCGGTAAATTATTGCGCGTCTGGACATGCTCCAAGAATGCAAAGTCTTTCGGCATAAAGCCAATTAGGTTAGAGGGGCTCGGCCTTTCATGGACTGTGCGCCGGAGATCCCAGTCCCAAAGAAAAGGATTGGTCACAAAAGGTATTGCAACATCCAAAGATTTTTTCGGGTTGGCCAATATTATAGATACACAGACGCCTAAAGCCCCCACACAATCATTATCTTTAAGAACTATTTCAAATAACTCATTAAGATCACGGCCTTTCTCGACTTCTCCCTCCATCCACACTTCCAGAGCCATCAAAGCGGAAGAAACTGAGTAGGGCCCAACGCTTAAACCACGAAACCATAAATATTGCTGTTCATGTCCCCAGAAAACTTTTTCGCCCCATGAAAACGACATATGAACAGGAAGCGGCGTCCCCCTGTTTTCTTCGCGGATAATTTCTCTCCACAATTCGATCGCATAATTGCAAAATCCATTGATAAGCCGGATTCCTTCCACAGGGGAGTTCTGGAGCAGCGATAAAAAAGGAGGACGCAAGTGACAAGAAGGAAAAAACAGGCGGTCATCGTATATTTCTAACTGTCCGAATGCCATGGGGCCACGCCCTATGTGGCGGCGGCGTTCCTCAGCATCCTCCTTGGAACACATCACCTTCAGCATAAAATCAACTAACGCTGTAGGAAGGTTCGGCACCAGTAAATTAGAATTTTCAATTATATATTCTGCACCCCTGTGTCTATCGTCCTGCTGTATCGCTGACAGATACTCTGTAACCTTCTGGCCTGCTCCCTGAGCAGAAGTAAGGATTAAATGGCGAAGCTGATCACCCAATTCATCGTCCTCGCGCCTTCCGAGTTGTAAACTGGAGTATTTCTCTTTTATGCCGGTGTTGCGATGCCAAGGATAGTCTATAACTTGGAGCCACTCTCTTGCCCAATCAACCACAACATCACTCAGAAAATCGGGCACTGCCCCCATCGATTTAGGAAGAACGTCTAAAACCTTGCTTAGTTCGGATACAAGATGCGGCGGTATCTGGTTAATTCTAGGGCGTAACCAACCTAAAAATGGTCTCCATGCCCTTGCCCTCGGATAGGCGGTTCTAAACGCAAGCTCTTTCCTCATAGGATCGTCTAGGCCGTTCATTTTAATTTCTGGGTTATACCAACCGGTATTCGGCAATATTTCTATTGTGCGCAAAGACACCATCATTTCGCGTAAAAGTTTCGCATCATTTGCAAAGAGTACGTTTTCAAGCTTAACCAGCAATTCAAAAGCCATAGGCGACTGGAGCAGAGCTGTTAAAACAGCCCTTTTCCATCTGGGGTCAAGCGTATCATCGCTTACACTTTGCAAAAGACTTTGCCAGGTCGCCGCATCTGGCATTTTCTCAAGATAATATTGGGCAAGAAGCTTTATGGCTTCCACCAGCCATAAAGCCTGATCGAGATTCTTGAGAACAGAAACAATTTCTACGGATTCTTCATCCAGACACCGGCACAAGACCCAATCTTCAAGAATGTCATGACAAAATTCCAGTTTGCCCGTAACCGGATCGTCTCTGATAATATCGTCCTGCGATAAGGATTGAAGGGCATCTGCCTCTGTTATATCAAAAGCTTTAGGCAAGCCTTCGCCTGCGAGCAAGGCTTTGCCGAGCTTGGTCAGAACACTTTGCCTTTGTATCCTAAAAGCCTGCCCTTTACCGCCATCGTCTGTCCAAAGATCAAGGATCAAATCAATTTCAGTAATCTTTGATTGCGGTGCATCTGAATCTGGGAATTTGCTTTTAATAAGCCGATCTAAAAGATACGGCCTTTTTGCAAGGTCGGCAGCTGGACCGTCATCTTTTATTAAAGCCGAAAGCGCAGGATAGGCGGCGGCCACTTGCTGGACGTCATCATCACTCAAAACATTGACATCAACTCTTCCCTGGCGCTTCCCCATTGCCTCTTTTGCAAGGTTTTGACGGAATTCAAGCGTGTTGGCCCGCGCCGCTACAATAATGCACCAACGCTCTCCTGAATCCGCCTGCCGGATGCATTTGATAAGATCATTGACTGTAGCCCATTTGCCTGCATCCTCTAGGCGGTCAACGCCGTCAATGAAAAGGCACGGCCTTTCTATCCTACTAAAGTCTGGGATCAACCGGTCTAACGCGCCGGAGATACCCCAGAGACGTTCAAGCGCTTCAAGACCAGGTGTTTCGGGTAAACGCTTTGCGTCGATAACTAAAACAGGGAAATCCTGAGCCTTAATTTCAGCAAATGTCTTTAATAAGGCGGACTTTCCGCTACCTGGTTCCCCGGTAATCTCAACAAATTCGCATTCTGTCGAACGTTGAATCAACTCAGATAATGAACTGCTTCTGTCCAGATGAACTGCACCAAGCTGAGATCTAATAGAATTTAGAATCCTTTCCGAAGAGGTTTGAATTTTGCTTACATCATCGGCATGGTGCCTAAGACCGGACAAACGGAAACGGTTGTGCAAGATTTCAATTAACTGGCTTCGTGTCAAAGAACCCGCTGCCGGTTTGTATTCATCAGCAATGGTGATGAGTGCATCCCATAAAGAGGATGCTTTTCCAGCATCAGCAGGAATTAGAGCCGGTACCAACCCATTGATACAGCCAGCAAGAGAATCTGAACTGTCTCCCTGTTCAAAATCAAAATACAGAATTTCAAAATGCCGCAAAAACTCCCAAAATTCAGTATCAGATACGGGGCTGTCCTTGCTTTCATCCAGCCGATCACGAATGTTACCGGCGAATTTTCTCATACTGTTGCTGGCAACCCCCTGTTGCCCCAGGTGATTTAGAAAATCAGCGGCATCTGACTTTTTTTTGGCAAGATCAAGAACATCGCGTCCGCCCTTTTCAACCGCCTGAGCGATTTTTCCAAGGGCAACGCCAAAACGGTCGCTCTCTTTTGTAAACTCCGAAGAAGAAAAGGTTTTCCAGCAGTCGCCGATAACTTCCTTGAAAAGCTCATTGTCGCCAAAAGTAAGCTCCCTTTTTATCTGAAGCGATAGACGGCTTTTTTGCGTGCCAGCCTTTCCTTCAAGAATCACATCATCCAAGGCAGATGAATTCCCCTCAAACCCTCTCTGCAATTCAACCTTATTACCAACAAAACCTTGGAGAAGCCCTCTTGCCGCTGTTTGACAAAGGACTGTTCCAATGAAATAGGCCGCAACACGACTTTCAAAATGCGTGCCGGCTCCGCCTGTCGCAATTGTGCTATTCATCATGGATTTTCTCAGAGTAAATCAACCCAACTCCTCCGAAACCCCTTGATACTGTTCCAGCGCCGCCTGTAAATTCTCGACGATCTCGGCGGCGATAACATCAGGCGCCGGAAGGCTGTCCACGTCCTGCAGGCTCTCGTCCTTGAGCCAGAATATATCCAGATTCAGTTTGTCCCGTTGAACCAGCTCATCATAAGGGAACCGACGAAAGCGCTCTG
Organism: uncultured Nitrospiraceae bacterium; assembly: GCA_964525045.1. Taxonomy (GTDB): domain Bacteria; phylum Nitrospirota; class Nitrospiria; order Nitrospirales; family UBA8639. The sequence continues at coordinate 32,770 of CAZGFD010000025.1, forward strand.
TTTCCTTTCGCGCCTTATAGCACGTTACAAAATCCTCAAGATCACTGCTTTTCAGCGGGTTCGTCTTGAGCGTGCAATGCACATTGGTACGAAAATCATAAACCCACAATTCTTTTGTCCATGGGTCTTTTGCGGCCCGCTTTTTGTCGAAGAACAACACATTGGCTTTCACACCGGGGCTGTACCAGATCCCGGTCGGCAAACGCAGAAGCGTATGAAAATCAAATTGTGTCAAAAGGCGTGCCCGAATCCCCTCCCCTGCTCTGCCCGCCTCAAAAAGCACGTTGTCAGGCATCACAACACCTGCCCGTCCATCCGTGTCCAGGATCGTCATGATATGCTGCAGGAAGTTAAACTGCTTGTTCGAGGTCGTGAACTTAAAATCATCCCGTTCATAATTTTCCCGCTCGGTCGTGACTTCTCCGTCTTCTCCGACCACCGTATAACTGCTTTTCTTTCCGAAGGGAGGATTGGTCAGGATAATGTCAAAACGCTCGCCCGGATCAGCGGATAATGAATCGCCCTGTTTAACAGGTGTTCCGCCGTTTCCGATGCCATGAAGATATAAATTCATGGCGCACAGGCGCACTACTTCATCCACAATATCTATGCCTGTTAAGGATTCGTTGCGAAGTTTTGCCAACAGTTCCCGATCCTTGGACTGCCCTTTCATAAAGTCATAGGCAGACAATAAAAATCCGCCGGTGCCGCAGGCAGGATCGCAGATCGTTTCCCCGATTTTCGGATTAATACACTGCACAATGGCATTGATCACCGGCCGCGGGGTGAAATACTGCCCCGCACCGGATTTAACCTCGGCCGCGTTCTTTTCCAGCAGTCCCTCATAGATATGGCCTTTGACATCAACCCCGATCCCGATCCACGGCCCTTCATTGGCAATCAGGGACACCACCCGCTTTAGCTTCGCCGGGTCGGTCAGTTTATTCTGGGCTTTTTTAAAAATGGTGCCGATCAGGCCAGGTTCCTGGGCGAGATTTTCCAACGTATGCCGGTACTGGAGCTCCAGAGGGTCGCCATTCTTATCAACCAACTGATCCCACCGGTACGCTTCCGGAAGGATCGAGGGCTCCCCGAGCAGTTCGCTACGTTCCTCATCCATTTTTAGAAAAAGCAGGAAGGTGATCTGCTCCACATAATCGCCGTAAGAAATGCCCTGATCCCGAAGGACATGCGCATAATTCCAGACTTTGGAAACGAGGGATGAATAATCTTTTTCGGCCATTAGGCTGCCTCCGATTTCTTGCTTTTGCGTTGGCTGGACTTTCTTTGCGAGGCGCGTTCAGCCTGAATGCGCTTCAGTAATTCACCGGCGGGCTCGTCGGCAGGATCTTGGGGAACCAGCTTCCCTGAGAAACCATCCTTTAATATGGATTGGCGTAATGTTCCGCTTCGTGCCAATTCCGACGCGCACCAACTTTGAAGGGCATCGATTTGAGAGAAAATATCTTCAACCTTGCTCACAATCTCACTTGCTTCTTCTAAGGAAGGAAGAGGAACGCATAGTTCTTCAATCTTACTAATACTTAAGGTGTAAAGCCCGGAAGTGGATGACGCTACATTTTCGATTACTTCTCGTCCATTATGGGACATGAACCAAAGAAGTACGTACTTGGAAAGTTTCGGTTCAACGAGTCTGGCTTTAATTAAATGATTTTGGTGAATACAATTTTCTATTTGATCTGCCCATATTGCCATACGTCCAATTTGATCCTTGCTCCCATTTCCTTCCACGATCAAAAGATCGTCCTTCTTCAATAAAACTCTTTCCAGCTCACCTCCAGTGACACCTATCTGGTGAATTTCTTCTAGGGCAAACCGGTTTTGATAAACGTTGGCAACCCGCAGCATGGGTCGCTTTATCGGATAATCTTTTCTCTTCGCATTCTTGGTTAAGCCTCCTATCACATGAGCAAGCTGCTCGGTTCGCGCCCAAACCCACGAATTGGATATCGCGGGAAAATTGGTGGAATCAGGGGCAACAGGTTCCTTGTATTTCCCCTTTCCTTGCCAATTTTCCTTTCGAGCCTGAAGAATCTTCTTGAGAAAGTCTGTTCCGCTTTTAATACGATGTTTATTGTTTTCGCGCCAGTCTTTGGTGAGATCTCCCGTAAAAGCTGCTTTGAGAATCGCCTGCTGATAGATGGTCAACTGCTGCTGAACAGTTTTGAGAAGGGCCTCCCCTTCGTCCAGATCACTAAAAAGGCGCTCAACCTTGTCAACGATGCGTTTTTGTTCATTATATGGCGCAAGAGGAAAAGGAAGGTCACGCAGAAACTCAAGACGCACTCCTTTAACCGTCGTGCCGATTCCCTGCGTTTCTAAATAATGAGCCTGAAATAAAAACCAGTTTTCCAAGAAGTCTTTATCAACACCCTTGGCTGGGAAAAGGGCTTTCAAGTCCTGATTGATTGCCACATCAACAGTAGGACGCACTACCTTTCCCAACCCCATTCGCGTTGCAATTATCAAAGTATCGGCCGGCACCAATTTTGAGGAACTACTTTCGAGGGCCTTCTTTGTAATATGATCAATTGTGTCATTTGGACGCCTTGCATTCATATCTTTTACAGTCATAAAAGGGATCTTTCCCGAAAAATATTCAGTTACTGCCTTTGATGGTGTGCCTCCACCAATGAATTGTTCAATCACTTCCCCAAGGGTCGTCTTTATCCAGTTTGAAGGTAATTTCTCTTCCATCACGCCACCAATGCCGTTTGCAGGTCTTCCATCAAATCATTTAATCCGGCACCAAACAATTCCCGCGCTTTGAGAAGCCCGCCCTTATCCGCAAAGCTGGGCACATTCATGAAATCATTGGTGTGAATCTCCGCATTGGCGGCCACGAAGCCGGCAATGGCGCGGAGCCAGTGAAACTGTTCCTCTGAAAATTCCCGCCCGGCTTTCTTTTGCCGGCCGATCCAGAGGTTAAAACGCTGTTCCACCTTGGTGCCGAAAGGCTCCAGAACCTCATCCAGCCCCAGGGCATAGCGCACCAGAGACACAATCTCTGTCAATTGCTGATCGACGGGCGCGCCGCGCACCTTGGCGGTTTCCAGCCTCTTATAGGCCTGCCAGACATCGGCCGTCGTGAGGTAGTAAGGCGGATCGGTCAGTTTTTGCGCAAGTTCCTTGATCGCCGCATAGGTCAGCTTTTGCTGCCCATAGGGCTGGTTGTAAAGGATCTGCAGGGCCAGAATTTCATCCTTGTACTTTTCAAGAAACTCCTTAAAGGATGTAATCCGCTCCTCCGCCCGTTTGAGATCATAGCTGGCACCCAGCACTTCATCCGTCGTGATGTCATCAATCACAATATCCGATTTTTGTTTCACATCCTTGATCAATTGACGCAGCTTTGGATCATCAAAGGGTTTGCAGGCTTCCTCTGTCAGCTCTTCCTGAAGAGTTCTGCTTTCCTGCTCATCCGGTTCATGGCAAAGTCTTTTCAGTCCGATTTCCTTGATTTTATCCGGGTCGATCGCATCTAAAAGCCCGTTCGCCAATACCCGCAGCGTTTTCCCGCCGCTTTCCGTCGTAATGCGCGAGAGATCTTCTGTTTCCAGCTTTTTCTCCAGAGCGGCCAGCCGGGCAGCAAGTGAGGACAGGGCATCCTCATCACGCCGGCCTTGCGCAACTTGATCAATCAGCTTGTCAAAGGAAAGCGTGCGCTTGCGTTCCAGAGGCTGGGAGACATTCTTTTTGCTCTCCGTGACACCCACCGCATCCACCAGAATAAACCGGGTTTTGGTTTGTGCATCAGGGGTGACGGCCTTCAGGTCCGCATCCTTGATGGAGCGCACCCCCCTGCCCTTCATCTGCTCGTAATAGCCGTCGGATTTGACATCCCGCATGAATATAATGGCTTCAACAGGCTTGATATCGGTTCCCGTGGCAATCATATCGACCGTGACGGCAATGCGCGGCATGGGATCAACCCGGAAGGATTTAATGATCGTTTTCGGGTCTTCACCGGAAACCCGGTAGGTGATTTTTTTGCAAAACTCGTTTCCTTCATCAAAAATCTCCCGGGCGATATGGACGATTTCCTCGGCGTGGTTATCGTCTTTCGCAAAAATCAAGGTTTTGGGCACCCATTCGCCGGTTCGTTCGGGAAACAATTCGGTAAAAAGCTTGTCTTTGAAACACTGGATCACGGCCCGGATCTGGTTCGGCGCCGTGACCGATTTATCCAGCTCATTGCTGGAATATTCCAGATCTTCATCCAGTTTTTTATAGCGGATCGCGCGCGTACGCCTGTCCCGAACAGGCACCTGGTATTCCGCCGCCTCGATCTTCCCGCCTTCTTCCGACACCCTTGTCCGGATGCGAAAGACTTCATAGCCGACATTCACGCCGTCCGCGACGGAGCGCTCATACGGGTATTCAGCGACCAGATTCTGATTGAAAAAACCGAGCGTGTGTTTGGAGGGGGTGGCCGTCAACCCGATGATATGGGCATCAAAATATTCTAAAACCTGCCGCCACAGCCCATAGATCGACCGGTGACATTCATCCGTTATGATGAAATCAAACGTCTCAACCGGAATGGCCGGATTATAGGCGATTGGCGGGACTTCCCCCTCCTCGTTCTCCCAGGTTTCAAAGTTGGAAGCTTCCTCCGTTTCGGGATCCAGTTCTTCCCCCCGCAACATCGCGTAAAGCCTTTGAATGGTCGTGATGACGACCTTGGCATCGGGATCTATACGGTTCGAATGCAGGTGCTGGACGATATAGGTATCCGTAAAGCGGTGTGCGGCGCCGGGCGGCTCAAAATTCTGAAACTCTTTAAGCGTCTGGTCGCCCAGATTATTCCGGTCAACCAGAAACAAAATCCGTTTGGCATCGCCGTATTTTACAAGCCGGTTGCTGAACGTGCAGGCTGTGAAGGTTTTGCCCGCGCCGGTCGCCATCTGGATCAGGGCCCGCGGCCTGTCTTTTTTGAGCGATTCTTCCAGCCCGTGGATCGCCTTGATCTGGCAATCACGCAGCCCTCTTTCATCCAAAGCCGGCAATTCATTCAGCCTGGCGCGAAGCGGTTTTGGCTGTTTCAGCCATTCATTCAGGGTTTCCGGCTTATGAAAGGCAAAGACGCGCCGCGAGCGTGGCCGCGGATCCCGTTCATCCCGGAAGAAGGTTTCAATGCCTGTGCTTTCATAGGCAAACGGCAAAGGATCGCCATGGCGGGCAACATGGTCAGGCAGGTGCAAGATGTATTTCTGGGATTGATCGCTGACGCCGGAAAGGGTCGCGCCTTCTTTTTTGGCTTCAATGACTCCGGCTGCTTTCCCCCCAACGAACAACAGGTAATCACAGGGCCCGGATAGTGTGCTGAATTCACGGACAGCAACACCCAAAGAAGCATTGCGGTTAAAGTCCTTCATGTCCTGAAGAACCCACCCTGCCGCTTCCAGCAGTTTATCGATCGTCTCTCTTGCCAGCGCTTCCGGGTCGGGCATCAAAACTCCTCACATAATTTTCACCCTAAGTTGCCAGAATTCCTTAACAAATACCAGCAAACACCTCAATTATATTCTTTACAGAATCTGCTATCGCGTCATTTTCTCAGGACTAAGCCAAAAATTTTTCCTCGTATTTTCGTTCTGACGGGATTTCTCAGGGGTTCTAATACCCTAAGAGCCATATTCAAAAAGAGACATCTTATTATCGCCCGGTTGCATGAAGACCTTTATTCAGGCGTGTTTTCGGTCCTCAAATTTTACGGCCGCATGCCCACCCACGGACTTTTTTCATTGAGAAACTCAAAAAAGCCCCAGAAAAATACATCTCTCCTGTCCCCGATTGTGTTAAACCTAAATCTATGACAAGAAAATACGTCCTTTACTTTGATGACACGGGCAGCCGCGATCCGGATAAAACCCATTTCCCTGACCGCCAAGATAAGATGGATTGCTTTGGTTTGGGCGGTATCCTCATCAAGGAAGAGGACATACCGGAACTTCTTCAAAAGCACGCGGCTTTTTGTAAAAAATGGAGCATCACTTACCCTCTCCATTCACGCAGCATCAGAGGCGGACGAAACGATTTCGGCTGGCTCAGGCAAACTCCGGAGGAAACCTTTCTCTTCTACACAGAGTTAAATGAATTCCTTCTGTCGCTTCCCATCGTAAGCACAGCCTGCATTATCGACAGGCAAGGCTACGTCGCTCGTTACAAGGACATATACCCCCAAAGCCTTTGGTTCATGTGCAAAACGGCTTTTTCAATCCTTGTGGAACGGGCTGCCAAATTTGCAGATATCCATGATCGAAAGCTCGAAGTTTTTTTTGAGGAAGCTGGAAAACTCGAAGACAGGGATATCACGGCCTATCTAAAAGCTCTCAAAAAGGACGGCAGTCCTTTCAGTTCTGAAACTTCTAAAAGTTATACGCCTCTTAAACCTGAAGACTACCGCCGTATTATCTTGGGAGAGCCACGTCGTAAAACAAAGAAAGTTCCCATGCTCCAGGTTGCAGACCTCGTTCTTTATCCCATTGCAAAAGCGGGGTACGACAAAAACTACAGACCTTACAGGGAACTAAAAGAAGGTAGGAAACTAATCGACAGTTTTTTAAGGGATGAGGAAATTCCCTTTCTGGGAATAAAATACTCTTGTTTCGATCCCCAAAAAGACTAAAGGCCCGGAAAATCCGAGCCTTTAAAATCCGGCTTGCGCTTAGCGTCAAACCCCGGGGCCTAGCCCTTATATTTTTATTATAGGCCTTTAGGCATTAAATTTCTACTAAATTTTATTACCATATTGATTTTATTAAGAAGTTTCCACAACGTCTGTTATCACGCCATAACAAAACCGTAAATACCCGCACGTCAGCGATTCTTATAAGCCCACCTTTCTCCCCCCTTTTGCGGCTTTCCTCATTCAGAACGCTTTTACCTGCCCGCACCAGCTAGGCCTCTGGGATGCGGTCTTCACGCCGGCAAAACTCGTTCTTGCAACAATAGACAAGCTGGCGGCTCAATGAGCTGCCACCTCTTACTCTGATAACAATACTTACGATAAACTGAAAAAATTATTTACCCGCCTGCACAGGCGCTGTTACTACTGCCACATGCAAACCAAAGAAAATGAAGCACATAACGGCTGGCAGCCCATTGAAACCTCGCCGAAGGATGAAACAGCCTTCATAGCCTACTCCCGCAGCGCATACGCTTACGGACCTAACAACGGCATGGTGATCGCCTTCTGGTCGGACACAGACCTCCTTGAGGCCCTGACCGGCGAAAAGCTCGACGAGGAGCTTTACACCCATTGGTCACCGTTGCCGAATAAACCGGATACAGGCGTATAATCCTCGGGAATCCCATCCGAAAAACAAAATAAGTCAACGGAATATTTTCATAAGTTAAATTATCGCGCTCTCCCTTACCTTTCCGGCTTACTCGCCGGCATCATTTGCAAAAAGGTCATCCGTACTTTCTTCATCCCATTGAATGCCCCCTTCACACACAATTTCCTCAAAACCGCTCCGCTTATTATCATCCATCTTCCTTTTAATCGTCATGACTCTCATACCCTCTTTAATTTTGAATACACAAGTAGGGTTTCAATCGCATGGCCCTCAATAAAAGAAAACGGGTTTTTTTTCAGCATACGGCCGTATTCACCCCCGTGAAAAACTCCCCAAGCGTCCCCTCCTTCGCTTTTCCGGTCAGCCGGCCGGCGGAACCCTGACGGGCTGTGCCAGCAAAGCTGTCACGGCGTTTGCTTTTGGCAAACGTTCCTTGGCCCTTTTCATGATCAGGGTGGTTTTCAGGGTTTCTCTTTTTCCTGACGGGGTTGCGTTGGCTCTCCAGCGTCCGTGAGAGAGCCAACGTCAACCTTTAAAAAGGAGAAACCATCATGAAAACCTATCAATCCTTCTCAAAAAACCTTCTCAAGCTTCTCGGCGACGCGACAGCCGTCCGCATCACGTCAGACGGCTTCATGCCTCTATCCATCGAGGATATCGGCCTGGATCCTGAAGGCCGGCGTCAAATCGCCATCTCACATACGGCCGTTCAAAATGGCGATCTTATGCGCGATCCGGAAATGGTCTTCGTCTTCTTTTACTTGGGCGAATTCCTGGCCGCCGAGCCCATTTCCTTCCGCAACGATTTCATGGGCATGATGCAGGAGGTTTATCAGTATGACGATTCCGGCAAGCGCACCCATGTCCATCCGCGCTTGAAAGCGGATTTAAAATCCTTTGCCCGCATGTGGTTCCGCAATCTGCGCCAGCAGGGCTTCTTTGACAAGGACGCCAAAAGGGAACGGCTCTCCTGAGCCGTTCCTTTGCCTTGTCTCCCCTACCCTTCCTGCATACATAAGAATGCAGGCAATCTTTCCTTAAGAGCCCTCACTGTAAAAAGGAATATGATTGCCAAAGCCAGCCAGCGCGAAAACGGTCAGCAACTCGCCATTCACCTTTTAAACGCGTATGACAATGAACATGTCGAAATCGCTGAAATCAGCGGCGCGATCGCCCGCGACCTGCAGGGCGCCCTGAAAGAGTGGCACGCCCTCTCCCGGGTCACCCGGTGTAAGAAGTATCTTTACAGCCTCTCGGTCAATCCCGATCCCGGTCAGAACCCCCTCACCCGCCGTCAATACAAGGATTACATCACCCGTGTCGAACAAAAACTGGGCCTGGCGGGTCAGCCCCGGGCGGTCGTCTTTCATATCAAGGACGGGCGCGAGCATTGCCATGTCGTCTGGTCGCGCATCATCCCGGATCAGTTAAAGGCCGTCCAGATATCGCATGACCGGAAAACCCTGCAAACGCTCACACGTCGTTTTGCCAAGGATCACGGCCTTCATTTGCCCGCCAACATGCGAAAAACCGGAAGCCCCAAAAACCCGAAACTACCCAAAAATGAAAGCCTGTCGGAAAACCAACAACAGGAACGTACCGGGATAGCAAAGGAACAACGGGCGCACACTCTCACAAAAATCTGGCGGGAAACCAATACCGGCCAGGCCTTTTCCGATGCCATGGCACAGGCCGGTTTTCATCTTGCCCGTGGCAAAAGCGTATCATATGCGGTCATTGATTCCTACGGAGAAATCCACAGCCTCGCCCGCCAGATCGAAGGCGTTCGCACAAGGGATTTACGGGCACGCTTAAAGGACTTTCCCCCTGAATCCCTTCCCGATGCCCAAACTCTCAGGGACGAAATTCAAACCCGGCTGCAAAAACAAATCACCTCGCATTTTAATCACAACGCCCAAAGGGCTTTGACAGACCTCCAGAAAGCACAGGACAAACGCCGATCCACCTTTCACAAGAAACTGGCTACCCTCAAGGAAAAGCACAAAACCGAACGACAAAGCCTGATCGCCACGCAGAAAGAAACGCTTCAGAAAATCCGCGATACAAGGTTTAAGAAAACCGGTTTCCAGGCCATTCTGTCCCGCCTGCCCGGGGTCAGAACGCTGATCGCAAAGCGCCACAAAAGGGAGGATATGGTTTCCCTGAAAAGTTTCAAACAGGAAAGACGGGATCTGATCGTCCGCCAACGCTCTGAATTTGACGACCTGAAACGCCAGTCCAAAGGCATTGCCCGCGTTGAAAAACGGGAGCTTCGCTCTCTGAAAACGAAACTTAGGCGGGATTTTTTGCAGGCGCACCTCACACCGACTCCTTCCGAACCAGCCGCTTCTTCACCCCACGGCCACAAACCGGCAAGGGGTTCTTTTCAAGACTCTCTGGCCGCCGCCTTTTCAGAAAAGCCATTGAAAAAACCATCCCTTCGCGACGCGTTCCACCGGGCCACGAACCCGGATATCACGGCCAAGGCCTGCATCAACGGGGCGGAATGGAATCTGTGAGGACAACGGATCCACAAAAAAGCCGCATTTTCCTCCTATCATGAAGTTTTTTACGGGTTGGGTTTGCTCTCCTGGCGGGTTGAGAGAGCAAACGCCAACCCTGAAAACAGGAGAAGACCATATGAAAGACCTTTACCAATCCTTTGCTACGGCCCTGCAGGACCTGCTGCCGGCTGGCGACATCCTTGAAATCACCGTGCCGAACCGGGCGACCCGGCTTCTGATCGTGGATTACGGCGAACACCGGCCGGGCCATAGCTTCCGCACGTTGACCGACACCACTCGCCGGTTCGACGATCTCTCGGAGATGTCCCTGACCGACATTCACTTTCTCGGAAAACTCCACCGGGACGACAAGCCGTCCTTCCAATCCGTCACGTTTGAATGTTTTGAAGAAAAAGGCCTCTCTTTGGCCGACCCCGTCTGTATCGCCCATCACGCCACGAACAGCTATGACCTGGCTGTCAGCCATGACGAAGACGGGTACCGCGTTGACCGGAACCAAGCCTTGCAGCGTCAATTGACCCTGACGGCCGCGCGCAAATTCAAGGCGTTCCGATCCATGGGGTTTTTCGGCGCAAAGGCCGTCAAAACGCCCCGACCCGATCTTCCCCTCAACCGGCGGTTCATCGACTTCGCCATCGAGGCCGAGCACCAGTTATCAACCGACATGCGGGATTTCCTCGAAGAGAGCTACCAGGCCCAACTGAATTTTCTCCGCAAGTGCGAGCAGGAACGTTCCCATCCGGCCTGACGCAGATCGATCCCTTCTGGTAAAATCCGCCCGCTCACACGGATCATTTTTGTGGAGGCTCAAAAGCCTCCTTGCCTGAAGGTGTTTTCTGAGAACGCCTGACCATCCTGTCAATCCGGACTTTGCCAGGGCCGCCGATCAGAAGGCCTATCTTGAATCACGCCTCACGGCCGAACAACGCCGCGAATATGAACGGCTCCAGCAGGAGAACCTCAGAAAACAGGTTCAAAAACACCATGATCTCGAAGCCCAGCGGGAGAACTGGCTTGCCGAGGAAATGCGCAAGCCTGACCCCGCCAAACCCCGGGAATTTTCCTCCCAGCAGGAAAAAGCCCTCCAGGCCAAACACACGGTCAACAGCCGGATCGAAAACGCCAGGGCGTTGGAAAAACAGAAGGCGCTGCAAAGGGAAAAGGATTTTCTTTTGAAAGCGGAAAAGGACCGCCAGAAGCAACGGGAAAAATCCGAAAAAGACCAGACGCTCAAGGAAACCTTCCGGCGCGCCCTTGCCCGCAGGGAGCAACGCAACCACACGCACGAAAAAGACAGGGACGGCCGCTAAAAAATCACCGACGGTTCCCCTGGGGAGTCGACGGTAGGACGGATTTAGCGTTGCAGGCAGGCGAGCCTTGCCCGGACGATGTTTTCGAGGGTGCCAAGCGCATTGCGCCGGGCGGGACTGCCCCGCTCCGTGGAGACAAGCTCACGAGAGACGCGGCAGAACAAGGCCGACAGCTCTTTTTCGCCGCATTTTTCCAGTTCATGCGATAACATCAGTTTCATGATTTCTTCCTCTTTTTTAAAGATGCCACGACCCTCGCGGCCTTTCCTGCCAAACGTTTAGGCAGGAGGACGCACGCGCCGCACCTGCATGACAGGCCGTAACGGAGAGAAGGACAGATGGCTGTTTTAAAATTTTGTTTCGCGTGGAAGTCCGTCAGGAAGGGGAAAATTTAAAACGGAGGCTGTTGCCGCGTTCAGGGCGACTCCTGCCACGACGGGAGAAATAAAGGCCGGGTCAATGGACTCAAAAGAAAGAGATGCCGGAAACTGATGGAAAAAGAGGAACGGGATACAGATCCCCGGTCATAAGTTCACCTCATAGCGCGTACTCCGCCCGCCACCGGAAGACACAAAGACGCCTTTATCCGCTAAATCCTGCAAGTCCCGCGTCGCGGTCGCTTTTGAGGTGCCCGTGATGGCAAGGTATTTCCTGGTATTCATCCCGCCCTCAAATCCTTTCGGCCCTTCTTCCAGCATCCGGTTCAGGACCCGCAACTGGCGTTCATTCAGTTGATCCCGAAACCGGTCAAAGAGCTGTGTTTTCTTCAGCGTAAAATCGATCTGCTCTTCGGTTTGTGCCTGTGCTTCCAGGGCCATTGTCACAAAATAGTTCATCCACGGCGTGATATCGTTGGATTTCTGCGCCGCCTGAAGCGCCTCATAATAGAGCTTTTTCTTCCCCTCTATCGTCCGGGACAGGCTCAGCAAAACCGGCCGCCCGATCCCCTGCGACAACGCTTTTTCCGAGAGCGCCCGCCCGATCCGTCCATTGCCATCCTCAAAGGGGTGGATGGATTCAAAATAGACATGCGTGATTGCCGACCGGATAACAGGCTTTTTGATTTCCTTTTTTCCCCCTGGGCCGGTTTCATTGAACCAGTCGACAAACCGCTTCATTTCTTTCGGGACACGCGCAGACGGCGGGGCCTCGAAATGCACTTTTTCTTTCCCGATCGGCCCTGAAACCACCTGCATCGGCTCCTTATGCCGCCGCCAGACCCCGGTTTTAACGCCGCGGCTCCCCTGCATGATCATCTTATGCCAGTCAAAGAGCTTTTTCTTCGTCAAAGGGTCTTGATAGCTATTTCGCACGTCAATCATAAGGGCGGCCGCCCCTTGCGCGCGTTCATCCCGGACCTGGGGAACATTCACCGCCAGTCCCAGATTTTTCCGGATCGAGGACATCACATCCTCGCGGCTCAGATACTCGCCCTCGATTTCCGAGGTCTTCACAGCCTCGGCGACCATCAGCTCAATGATGGCCTCCGTTTGGGATTCAGCGGGCAATCCCTTCAGGAGCCCGCTCACCGTTCCCGTTCTCTCGGCAAACGCCAGCAACGCATCCTCAACATCGGTGAGGTCGTAAGAGAAGTCCGGCCAGTCTTTTTGCTGCCAGTTATAGCTCATGAGCCGATTATAGCACATAATCGGCTCACAAATACAAAAAAAATGAGCCGAATAGGCGAATTAATCGGCTCAACTCCTCCCTCCGCTTTGGTGCGGGCGAGGAAACGCAACATGGACCGGTTCCCCAGTGATTTTGCCTTCCAGCTTACCAGAGACGAGTTTGAAAACTTGAGATGCCAGTTTGGCACCTCAAGTCAGTGGGGCGGGCGCCGCTACCAGCCCTTTGCCTTTACAGAACAAGGGGTTGCCATGTTGTCAAGCGTCCTCAGGAGCAAACGGGCCATATTAGCCAATATCAATATAATCAGGACGTTTGTCCGCATGCGTGAGATGCTGGCAACCAACAAGGACATAGCCCGCAAGGTCGCCCAGCGTGACAATGACATTGCCGTCCTGTATGACTATCTCAACAAACTTCTCGAACCTCCAAAATCAAAAAAACGTCCCATCGGCTATATTCATCCAGAAGACCGGGACGAACCAGACTGAAACCCGGGTCTTGTCTAAAATGCTCACCGCCTAACCTGTAATCGATTCACTTTTCCCAAATTCTTGCTCCGGTTCCGCTTACCCTTCTTTTGTGGATCAGGAATAACTTCCCCACATTCCCGACATACCAGATATCTCGTCTTTTTCCCTCTTTTCCCGGTGAGATTATCCACCATGCGTCCATGTTCGCAGGGCTTTCCCCCATTGTTGGCTTTCCAGGCCGCCTTCAGACGACCGGCCTCGTCTGACGTCATGCCCTTCCCTCCTATGAGATAAAAAAAAACGAAGAACTGAGGACCGCTGTATCAAGCCTCCTTGATCCTATTGAGCACCATTAATGGTCACCGTCATCCAGGATGGGCAGCCACCCATCGACGCCTTTGAATATCAGCTCGATGGCAAACGACCCTGTAAAAAGCGCCGTGACCCGCCCCGCGATGCTGGTGTACCGCTGGAGGTAGTTTTTACCGTATTTGACCGCCTGATCATGGAGGTATTTGAAAAGCAGAATGCCCAGAATGGCCACCCCCAACGCGAGTCCAATACATAAACTGGCCCACCCGGGATCGAGGCGACTGCCCGCAAAGACACTGGCGCTGATCGTCCCGGGTCCGACGATTAACGGCATGGCAATCGCACCAGACAGGTGGGTGGAGTCCGGACGGAGCGCCTCCATCGGGGGGCCAATGCCAAGGATGAGGCGAATGCCAATAATGAGAAAGGTAATCCCCCCGAAGATTTGAAAGGAGGCAAAGCGCACCTGCAACACCTGCTCAAAGATGGCATCGCCGGCCAGAGCAAAGACCACAAAGGCCACTAAGCTGAGCACACTCGCCCGGAAGAGAAGCCGCGAGAAGGCAGGGAATTCAAAGGCCTTGACGATCTCCAGGAGATAGATACTCATGGTAAACGGATTGAGAAGCACCAACAACAGAAGAAATGTTTTGGTAAAAACGTCCATTGAGAAAAAGGAAAGAGCCTGAAGGTATTCGCAAAACCCTGAAAAAGTCAGATTCCCCCATGTTAACTCAAAAGGTCGGATTTTTTCAGCTAAGTGTTCAATTCTGTTTTAACAAAACTCAGGGCTACGGTTACCAGATAGGGGGCCTCATCTTCATGATTTTGACAACTAAATTTCGGGGCAGTTTACAAAAAAGCTTCGGGAAATTGGCAATTTCAATCTATCGAGGCAAAAGGAAACCATACAGGGGTATTCACTCTTTCCTCCCCTCCCCTGCCTGGCTTATCCTGATACCCTGTTTCGCACGCCTCTTTCAGGAGCCCCTCCATGCCCAAGCTCAAATACGGCAAAACACAACCGGCCAAAAGAACAACCAGAACCCGCTCCAAAACCCAGGAACTGGATCGCCTGCGTATCTATCTGAACGGCCATCACAGCACGGCCGATTTGCGTCATATGCTCAACCAGGCCGTCGATGAGCTGGAGGATTTAGGTATTACCCATGTCGGCACAAAATCATTCGGCTGCGCCTTGTTTGTCAAACTATCCAACGCGGACGGAATCGGCCTTGCCGATCTGGGCCCAAACAACAATCTCATGGATGAAAACATTACAATTTCAGAACCGCGCAGAAGCGCAGCCGAAGAATACGGCCTTTAATCAGCAAGCATTCTGTGCTAGGCCAAAGGCATGGCTAAACCGCGCAACAAATCCGAAGGAAAATGGTTGAGCGAACGTCGCTGGCCTCGGATCACCGTTCACAAGCCCTCGTTCAAACGATGGGTCAAGCGCCGCCTGTCCAAAGCCCGTCGCAAGAAATCCAACGATTACATTCACGACTGATCCTTCTCCTTCGATTGGTTTTCCCGGCAATTTCCCAACGTTAGCCGGGGGGACAACGAAATCAAGCCGTTCCCCTCGTCTTTCGGAGTCCTTTGTCCGCCAGATGAAGGCCTTTAGGTTACAATGATATGAACAATATGTTACGGTTGCACGAAGGACTATTGAAAGACTTGACGGGATCAGTGATCAATCAATTGCGAATGACACTCAGTGGTGGAGGGTTGTGTCTCCTCCTATCCGGATGCACCTTCCCGGCACCCTCTCCGAATCACACCTCTCCAGAATTCCGGATGGAGGAATTCGGCGCGGTCGTCGCCCAACCTGACGTGTATCGCGGACGGGCGGTAAGACTGGCGGGGCGAATAGTACGGGTCGAAAAGACGGAAAAGGGGACGGAGATCCTTGCCGATTGGCTCCCCTTTCCTGCCAAAGGCCAGTATGGTCCTGGTTCAAATAAATTTGACCGCCAAGGCCGGTTTTCAGTTCTTTACCCCGAACCGATTCATAGATGGAGTTCCTGGCAGGGAAACCGGTTTACGATGACCGGCCACCTTGAGGGGACGGTGGAGATGATCGACAGTTTCACTGGAACGACCGCCACCATCCCCGCCATGGTTGCGCGATGTCTTCACCTATGGGAAACAGGTGATAATCTCTGGGGAGATCAGCCCGATAATGATTTTAGTGGGTATCCCTATCGCAAACAAACCTATTGCACACAAAACCAAGAGGGATTTCCTGGCCCCTAAATACCCTGGTTCAACGGTTTTATCTTCCTCCAGAACCCGCCCAGGCCCGATCTTTCTCATTCGTTTTTTTCTTGTCGGATCTCATCTCCTGGCATTTCAAGATAGGCTATCAGCCAAATTTCCCCCAACGTGTTGACTTCCAACTCCCAGGTTTTTTTTAAATCTTGCCATGTCCCAAAAGCGTACGTTCCGACCCGTACCATTCGCCCTGCCGCAGCGCAGCCGAGGAATACGGGCTTTAATCAGATCTCCGGCTCTTACTTTCCGTCCCCATCGGCGGCAGGAGGATTTTCGCATCCTTCCAGAAACCTTCCGGCAAAGACGGGCCAGCATGCGCATCGGCACGGGTCTTCCCCTTCATCTTAAGGGCTTCATCAAGCGTGACCACTGTCAAACGTTCCGCCCTCATCTCTTCCCCCAGAAACCGACAACAACAAATCCCGGTTTCTTTCAATAGACCGACGAACCTTTTTCGGAAGTTCCTCTTCCGCTATCCGTGCATCATACTCCATCTGAAGATTAAGCCAGAATTGCGCCGTCGTATTGAAAAACAACCCAAGCCGTTCGGCCGTATCCGGCGTCACATCCACCTCGCCCCGGCACAGCCGCGTCATCCGGTTTGGCGCCACCAAAATCGCGTGCGCCAACTGGGTCGCTTTCAGGCCCATCGGCTTCAAAAATTCCTCTTCCAGAAATTCTCCCGGATGATGCGGATTCATTCCATTCTTAATCATCGTACCCTCTCATTCATAATGCTTATTGATCTCCACCTCGTGAGGTCCATCTTCTTTCCACACAAAGCAAATCCGGAACTGATCGTTGATCCGGATGCTGTGCTGACCCTTCCGGTCGCCTTTCAGCGCTTCCAGCTCATTGCCGGGAGGCGATAAAAGATCCCGTAATTCCACGGCCGCATGCAGCATCAACAGCTTCCGTTCCGCCACCCTCTTGACCGCCGAAAACTCCTTCACCCGTACCCCGGCAAAGAACTTTTCTGTCTTTTTATCCTTAAAGCTTCTTATCATTTACAGCTTATCATAATTTCCACGTTACGTACAGTGGAAATTTATACCCTCTCCTAAGCCTTTTGTAAACAAGCTTTTTTGGAATATTCTCCAATCCATTCTCATATTAACTTCCCGTGGTTTTTCGGTTGCCCCGAAGCTTGTCCCCCTGACCCTTGGGACTATTCCGGGATCACGCATTCAGCACGTTTCCTGTTCGGCTGGTTTTCCTTTCTTATTTGCGCGTTTTTAGCTGGCCGCGCCGTCAGGTCAATGGGCGGCCCGCACCAGGGACCGTGTTGCCCATGACCTTCCGGCTATCCCGGCCAGCTTTTTTTCGTGCGTAAGGAAAACCAACCATCGAAAGGAGAACGATTATGACTGATACAAAAGAAATCCCCCTGAACCAGCTCACGCCATGGGAAGGCAACGTCCGCAGGACGGAACCCAAAACCGGCCTGAACCACCTGACCGCATCTATCGCCGCACACGGCTTGCTGCAATCCCTCGTCGTACGCAAGAAGCCGAAAGGCAAAAAATACGCTGTCATCGCCGGAGGCCGCCGCCTGCAGGCACTCAACCACCTTGCAGCGCACGGGACCATTCCCGCCGATCACCCGGTGTCCTGCCGGATCATCGCAAACGGCGCGGATGACACGGAAATCAGCCTGACCGAAAACTCCGTGCGCGAACAAATGCACCCGGCCGATGAATTCGAGGCCTTCCGAGATCTCATCGACAAGGGCATCCCGCTTGCAGACGTAGCCGCACGGTTCGGGGTCACGGAAACCGTCGTCCGGCAGCGCCTGAAGCTCGCCCGCGTCAGCCCGGTCATTCTGGACACCTACCGCAAAAGCGAGCTTTCGCTTGCGCAGGTCATGGCCTTTGCCGTCTCCGACGATCATGATTTGCAGGAACAGGTGCTGGAAAATCTTTCCTCTTACAACAACGATCCGGACGACATCCGCGACGCCCTGACGGAAAATGATATTCCCGCGACCGACCGCCGCGTACGCTTTGTGACGTTGGGCGCCTATGAAGCGGCCGGGGGCAAAACACGCCGCGACCTGTTCACGCAGGATGAAGCGGGAATTTTCATCCTCGACCCCGGTCTGCTCGACCGGCTCGTGGCCGAAAAACTCGAAACCCTTGCCGTTAAAATCCAGGCCGAGGGCTGGAAATGGGTCGCTGTCCGGCCTTCCTACGATCATGCGGAATGGGTGGATTGCGAGCGCAAATACCAACACCCGGTTCCGATGACCGATGATCAGCAGGCGGAATATGACGCGCTCGAAACCGAGCTCGACAATCTGTACGACACCGAAGACGAGCTGACCGAGGAACAGGAAGCCCGTGCCGACGCCATCCGGGAACGGATCGAGGCGCTGGAAGATCGTGAAATGGTCTGGCCTCCGGAAACCGTTGGATTTGCCGGGGCCGTCATAACCCTGGATCGTACCGGGGATCCTGACATCCGGCGCGGCTTTATCCGGCCGGAAGACTTCCCGGAACCGGAACCAGACGCATCCGAAGACGATCCGGATGCACAACATTCAAAGCCTGCGGCAAAACCGGAATTTTCCGCATCCCTCGTGGAAAATCTCACGGCGCACAGATCCGCGGCCTTGGCCGTGACGCTTGCGGACGAACCGGAAGTGGCTCTGGCCGCAACCGTTCACGCGCTCGCCCTCGGGATCTTTTACCGTGGCACGCATGCCGATTCCTGCCTGAAACTTTTTGCCAGCGAACAATTTTTCAGCCGCACCAAAGACTCCCCGGCCAACGCGCGGATCGAACAGCACAAGGCAGACTGGCATCTCCGCCTCCCGGAGGAGGCGGAGGACTTGTGGAAGTGGTGCCTCAAACAAAGGCGCGACACCCTGATGGCGCTTCTGGCCGTCTGTGCCGCGTGCAGCATCAATGCGATACAGGCCAAAGCCGATCGCCCCGATTGCGGACGCCTTGCCCACGCGCACGACCTGGCCGAAGCGCTCACGCTTGATATGACCGACTGGTTCACCCCCACGGCGGAGAATTATTTCGGGAAGATCAGCAAGACGCAAATTCTTGACGCCATGACCGCAGCGAAAGGCGTTCCCCCGGCCCCCGCCATGGCAAAGCTCAAAAAGCGCGAGCTTGCCGCTGCAGCTGAAAAGGCCGTCGCCGGCACGGACTGGCTTCCTGCCATCCTGCGCCTCCCAGCTGAAGCATCCTCTGACGAGGAAATCGCCCTCGAAGAACAGGGAGAAGGCGCGTAAAGCGCCTTCTTTCCTTCCCCATGAACGAAAGGATTGTGAAAGTGTCCTTTCCCCATTTTGTTACAAACCGTTTTCAGGTCATCTTCCCAGCTGGCTGCGCAACCGGAATTTCCTTCCGGGCTGTGTTCCGGTTTTCTTTGTCCGTTCCGAAGCCTGTACGGGTCACCCGTGCCCTCGATTTCCATGGCCCACGCAACCACGCATGCCAGCAGGCTTGTCATGCCGGGTTGCCCTTTTTAGTGCCATGGCGACGATCCCGGCCTCCCCTCCCCCGCCTCCTTCGCCTTGTTGCCCTGGCTTTTCGCGACCAGTGAGAAAGCCAGGTTCAACAATCAAATAAAGGAGGCACAACATGGCTTCGAACAACAAAAAACCACTTCACACCCTTAAAACCGGAAGCGCCCGTGCGGCCATTTTCGAAAATGACGGCAAAAACGGTCCTTTCCTCAAAGCGATCTTTTCACAATCCTTCCGTTCGCCGGATGGAAACTGGCGGCAAAGCCATTCCTATACCGAAAAGGCGATCGAAGATCTGATGAACGCCGCTTTGGAGGCTAAGGAATGGATGGCCCAACACAGGCCCGCGCCCGCACGGGCATAAAGACCTTTCCCAAAAAGGCGGGGATGCCCTCTCCGCCTTTTTTCTCTGCAATAGACCCGGTTCCACACAAAACGGTTTTACCCATGCAACCCACGAAGCCCACAGCTCACGGAGAAAGAGAGATTATAATTTATCATTGACTTAATTAAGTTAATATTTAATAATGGGGTATGGACAGATTCGCAGCCCTTGCCGAACCCAACCGCCGCCGCATGATTGAGATCATCGCGACGCAAGGAGAGATTGCGGCCACAGATATTAGTGACCAATTTGATATAAGCCCGCCTGCCGTCTCGCAGCACCTCAAAGTGTTGCGCGAGGCTGAACTGGTGACTATGGAAAAACGGGCGCAACAGCGTATTTATTCTCTTAACCCGCAAGGAGTCGATGAAATGTGGGAATGGTTAAGCCAGATGCGCAAATTCTGGCATGAACGTTTCGACGCGCTGGATGCGTTGCTTGTAAAAGAACATAACAAACTGAAAGGAAAAAAACGATGAACACCACGCCTGTTGACGCAAAGCTGGACTTGGTTCTGAAACGGGAACTGGCGGTTCCTGTTAAGTTGGTCTGGCGCGGCCTGACCGAACCGGAACTTCTCAAACAATGGTTTTGCCCGAAGCCGTGGGGTCTTTCCGATTGCCGTCTTGACCTGCGCCCCGGCGGCGAATTTTATACGGTGATGCAGGACCCGGACGGCAATCTATATCCGAATACGGGATGCTTTTTAGAAGTCATCGCTGAAAAACGCCTGACGTGGACCAGCACATTGGTCGCAAATTACCGCCCTGCGCCCCCTGCCAAGGACAAAGATAAAGAATGTGCCCATCTTACCATGACCGCCATCGTGAGCATCGAACCGATTTCTTCCGGTACCGCATATACGGCCCATGTGATGCACAGCACGCCTGACCAAACCAAAGCGCATGAGGAAATGGGCTTCTATGAAGGTTGGGGGACTACGATTACGCAACTGGAAGAATTGCTGAAACAGGAAAAGGGCTAGGCGATCCGTCCGGCAAGCGATTCACGGGATTGCCCGCCCCGTTGTTAATGAAGTTGATCTCCCGCCGAAGACGCACCAAAGCGGCTTTCCCGCCACGAAAATTAAATTGGGCCTTAATGCTGCTACCAATAGAAAATAAATTTTCCCCTTCCCCGTCAGTACGAATTATCGAACCAGAAATGGGGAACCCCACGGCGAGAAGAGAGTGAGTTACGATGACACATCATTTACGACATTTTTTAAGACCTTATCCTGATCAATGGTCCAGACATCGCAAGTGCTATCGCCGTCTATATTCCCAATCGCTACGGCCACAAATTCCGTGGCGGATACCTTATCCAATCCCGTCTCAGTACATCCTGGGGGAGGTGTTCCCAGGCTAGCCTTCCCAAGCTTATAATAGTACCGTTGGGTAGCTCCCGTAATCCCAAACCCAATGGCATTGAAGTCATCGATATAGCTATTGTTTTCGGCAAAATAGGCGATTTCTCCCGTATGAATAGCGACAAGGTTATTCTTCGCCTCTACCTGTTTGGTTTTCGCCTGGTAGCTCATAAAACTCGGTATGGCGATCGTGGCTAATATGCCAATAATGGCCACCACAATCATTAACTCCGTCAGGCTGAACCCCTTTTGTTGATCTAATCGTCTCATCATCGTTGGCGCTCCATTACAACACGCAAAAAATGCATTGCCCCAATTGTTTGAGATTTGAACCCTCTTGGGTTTTCAGTCCCTGGGCCCATGCACCCTCCAACAAAACGACGGCCTCGCCTCTCCAAGGGCGAGCGCGGGCAAATGCCTCTCTCCCGACCCGTTCCTAATTGTGAAGAGGTTGGATGCAAAACATGCAACCGGGGTTGGCATATTGGCATTTAGAGGAGCCCTATGGGAATACCCTTTCTGCTGTCTCTAACTATTAATTATCTCCTCGTGAACCGTCTTAATACAATTCCTCCAGATGAACATGTATAATAAGATATGCTTCTGATATTCTTGCACTTCAAGCATCCTCAATCCGATGTTTACAAGCCCAAGGCGGGTGACGCATTCCTAAGAGATGCCCCCCGCGCCTGAATTACTAACCACAACGACACTACGGAGGTCGCGTATGCAAAAAACCCGAAATCTGCTTCTTGTCTTTTCACTTCTTCTTTTAGCCTTGAATGCCCCCGCCTTGGCTCAAATGAGCGGCATGCATGAGGGTAAAGGGCAACACCGGGAAATGGGATCTGAAAAAGGGATGCACGGCGGAGCCTGCTGGATGGAATCCCTCACCGACGAACAAAAGGCCAAAGCCGCAAAGATGCGCCTGGAGTACAAGAAAGCCAAAAGTCTCCTGAAGGCCCAAATCAAGGTCAAAAAAGTTGAGCTGGTCACCTTGGTGACGGAAGACAACCCGGACCAACCCGCCATTGACAAAAAGATCGATGAAATCCTGGCATTAAAAAAGCAGAAAATGCAGAAAAAATATGCCTATAAAATCGCCCTGCGCAACATGCTGTCACCGGAACACCGGGTTTCGTTTGACATGAGCCTGCTCAAAAAGACCGTCCACGGAAAGGGACATGGATACAAGAAAAAGCATGGCGATCGGTAAAGTAATTTTAATAGCACTTTAAGGGAAGTGGTGTTTCGCCTTTCACTACCAGATCCCCCCACTGACCATTCCCCTTTCAAGTTAGGGGAATGGTCTTAGGGTGGGTGTCAACTCACACGAATGCATTTTTCAAAACATTTTCCCAAAAACAATCAGTTCAGGGGTTGGACGATTCAGATAGGTTCGACCTATGGACGGCAGGAAGGCGCACCTGATAACGGAGACTTTGGCTGACCATGCGAACCTTGACGCGTCCCTCACACATTTTTTTTGTCACAATTTTCCTTCTTTGATTCACATACTCTTTCCCTGAGAGGAACTTTTTAATGATTAAACATTGCCTTGGGCGCCACCTGTTTCCTGTGTGTTTCGTTTTGGTCTCACTTTTGGGGATTCACATTGGATCTCCTGTGCATGGGGCTGACACCCTTACCGTGTATTCCGGACGGGCGGAACGACTCATCAAACCCGTGTTGGACACGTTTCAGCAAAAGACCGGTATATCCATTCGCATGTTGACCTCGGGCAGCACGGACTTATTGAATCGATTACAAGCCGAAGGGCAACGAACCTCTGCTGATGTGTTTATTACCAATGAAGCCGGCACATTAGAGCGCGCACGGGAACTTCATCTTTTACACCCGCTAAATATGAAAGAGGTTGAACAGACGATTCCGTCCCCTTTCCGGGCTCCCGACAACAGTTGGATCGGGGTATCCGGAAGGATTTGGGTCATTGTCTATAATACCAACCTTGTCGACCCTGGCCACCTGAACTCAATTTTAGATGTCGCCAAACCCCCGTGGAAAGGAAAATTGGGCATCCCCAC
>CAZGFD010000026.1:0-53240 GCA_964525045.1 uncultured Nitrospiraceae bacterium
GTCACGGCCGCTGATCACGCCGACCGGGCAGTACGTAGCGAGCTCCCTCAATGTCTCTCTCGTGCTGTCGGGTAGGGTGGCGAGTTCTGGGCGGGATACAATGGGTGTCAGTGTGCCGTCATAATCCAAACATACGAAAACAGATTTATCCTGGACCTGCCGGAGGATATCTAGGTGATGTTGCAACCCTGAGGGTAACCCCATGGTGTTTCTTTTTATTAGGCCATTTTTTATTTTGATGGCAAGATCGCATAGATCTGGCGCAACCACATCAGCTCCATGGGTCTTGAGGCTCTCGGGCGATGTCAATGGCGTGAGGCCGACAATGACTCCAAAATGTTCGGCGCGCGCGGCCTGCACGCCGGTTTGGGTACAATCGATTATCGCTGTGCGACCAGGTGGAACCTCTAACAATTGAGACGCTTTGAGTAACCCTTCGGTGCCTCCATGTGTCTGGGTATCAAAGACCTCAGAAAGACCCGCGAGGGTACCTAACGGAGCGCTGTTTGGGCCTGCCGTGACGAGGGCCGTCTTGATGTGACAGGCTTTTAGCTCTCTGGCTAAGGCCATGGCCGAAAAGACCGTCCGTTGTTTGTGTTCCCGTGAAGTCTGTCCCTGAACCTGATCCGATGAGAGGAGAATATCATCAAGGCTGAAAAGCACCGCATCAATTTGCAGAAGGTCGAGAGTCGGAGAAGAACTGAAGGGGTTCATTCTTTTAAGAGTATCTTTAAAAACGTATCCGTATATCTGCGACTATGGGAAGATGGTCGGAAGCCAACAAGGATAATCGGGAGCGTGGAACCTGCACGTGGATCATCTCCACCTTACCGTCATAGAAGATATGATCGAGATGGAGCAGAGGAAAAAATCCTGGATACGTTCGGCGGCGTTTGAGAAATGAGCGTAAATCCAAGCTATTCATTTTAGGGGTCAATGTGGCGGCCGCCAATCCACGACCCCATTCATTAAAGTCCCCCAACACAATTTTGGGCTCACCGATTCGTGCGTCCTCAACCAGGGTGGCGAGTCTTTCTGTTTGGTGCTGGCGTTCCCGGATTCCTGTTCCCAAGTGAACATTGAAAAAGTGAAGGATGTGTTTTCCAATACGGATATCTGCACGCTGGCAACATCGAGGACGGCGATTTTTCCAGGATAAATCGTATTGAGAATCTGAAACAATGGGAAATCGACTCAGGATGACATTTCCAAAGGCATAGCCCCGTTTGGGTTTTGTCGGCGCCATAACCCATCCCATGGCCAGAGCGGCACCCAGTTCCTCGTCCTGTCCTCTCCCTTTTGGACCACGGCCTAGAACTTCTTGCAGGGCAATGATATCCGCCTGGAAGGGAGACAACACCTCTGCGATGCGGCGTGGCAGCACCCTCCGATCCATGCCGCGACACCGATGAATGTTATAGGTCGCGATTCGGATGTCCTGAACGTTTTCCGCATGCCCCTTTTTTGCAGTGGAGGTCACCGTGTCGGCCTTATTTCCTCAATGATCCTTGTTTCTAATGGGTGAGAGAACAAATGATGGGCAAGGCCCTTTTCAATTAGGATACCGATGAACCTCAAGCCATTCAATGCAAACATGAGACCGAAATTCAAAGAGTTTTCAAGCCTTTTTTGCCACCGAGAGCTAAAAGGCTGGGTTTCTCTTTGGGATTAAACAGCTGCCAGGATATCGTTTTATCTGATCCAACCCGTACAGGAGACGGGGATCCTTTTCGGGCTATTTTTTCCTGTATCTTCATTGTTGGTGAAATCTGCTACAATGCTTAATTGAAATCGTGTAGCCAAAATGGACATTCGTCGTCCGGTGTCGGGATGACGAGCGGCTAATAATTTTCTTGATGGTAGGGAAATCATGAATGTGAAAAATTTATCCTTTCGATGTTCTCAATATTCTAGAATCCTTTCTTTCTGTTTGTTGAGCGGAGCCGTTCTCCTGAGTGGATGCTCGACTGTCATGGTTCAAGATCCCATCCAGCCGGTGCCCATGAATTCGGCCTATTGTGAAGGGACGCAATGGAGTGATGATTCTTCGGTCTCCATGGTGCCTGTCCCGTTTTTGGCCTTTTTCTTTCCTCATACCGATCAATATGTCCTCAAACCTGACGAATATTTGCAACAGTGCGCACCTTCGATACAGCTTGTGAATCGAGAGGTGATCGTAGACCGCAATGCCTGTATTCCGGCAGGACTCACAAGAGTGATCTCCTTAGGGGTTTGGCAATGGTGTCCCGCCTATGTGGTGTGGGTGGCCGATATTGTTCCGGAGGATGTGAACAAAGAACGAACCTCGCATTCCCATTAATCCGGTCCGTGTAGCACAATGGATAAGAAATATCGCTTTTCGATTTGGTACTTCCTCCTGGCCTTTTGGCTCATCATTATATTGCAGGAGTTGTATTTTGCCTCCCAACACCTTGATGAGGTGCCCTATAGCCAATTCAAGACTTGGGTGCTGGAAGGAAAGGTGGCCGAAGTCGCCATTACAGAAACCAAAATCAATGGAAAGCTCAAGCCGGAAACCGGGGGAGATGAGGCTCAATGGTTTGAAACGGTGCGGGTTGACGATCCGGATTTGGTCCGACTTCTGGAGGAAAAGAATGTAGAATTCGCCGGTGTGATCGTGAGTACCTTCTGGAAAGATGTGGCCTCCTGGGTGATCCCGATTATGATCTTTGCCGCTATTTGGTTCTGGATTCTGAAACGGGTAAGCCAGGGAGCGGGCGGGGGGTTCATGCGGGTAGGGCAGTCCAAGGCCAAGATTTATATGGAAAAGGACATACCCGTGCGAATGACCGATGTTGCGGGAGTAGAGGAGGCTAAAGAAGAAATTTCAGAAATTGTCGAGTTTCTTCAGCGTCCGGAAAAATTCACCAGCGTCGGCGGAAAAATTCCAAAGGGTGTTCTCCTTGTAGGACCTCCCGGAACAGGAAAGACTTTACTGGCGAGAGCCATTGCGGGTGAAGCGGGGGTAACCTTTTTCTCTATTAGCGGTTCAGAATTTGTAGAAATGTTTGTTGGCGTTGGGGCGGCCCGAGTTCGGGATCTCTTTGAAAATGCCAAGAGCAAAGCGCCTTGTATTATTTTCATTGACGAATTGGATGCCCTTGGTAAAGCCAGGGGAACCGGTCCCATGGCACATGAAGAGCGGGAACAAACCCTGAACCAATTGCTTGTGGAAATGGATGGATTTGATCCGCGCGTGGGGGTCATTATTTTGGCTGCGACGAACCGTCCGGAAATATTGGATCCGGCTCTCCTTCGGGCAGGTCGATTTGACCGACAAGTTCTTGTTGATCGTCCGGACCGCCCGGGCCGGGAAGCTATTCTCCGGTTGCATGCCAAAAATATCAAATTGGATCCGGATGTGAAGTTGGAGAAGATTGCGGCAATGACTCCGGGAATGGTCGGAGCGGATCTTGCCAATGTGATTAATGAGGCTGCCTTGTTAGCCGTTCGTCATGATCGAGATACGGTTCGCCAAGGTGATCTCGAAGAGGCTGTGGAACGAGTGGTGGCCGGGTTGGAGAAGAAAAGCCGGGTTCTCAGCCAGGCAGAGCGAGAGCGGGTGGCTCATCATGAAGTGGGCCATGCCCTTGTTGCGATGTCAATGCCCGGCTCCGATCCGGTTCAAAAAATTTCTATCATTCCCCGTGGCATTGCCGCGTTAGGTTATACCATGCAATTGCCGACGGAGGATCGGTTTTTGCTCACTCGGTCGGAGTTAGAAAACAAAATTGCGGTGTTGTTGGGTGGGCGAACGGCGGAAGAATTAATTTTTGGAGAGGCCTCAACAGGAGCGGCGGATGATCTTCAGAAGGCCACCAATATTGCGAAACGAATGGTGAAAGATTATGGCATGAGTGAGAAATTGGGAAGAGTAGCCTTGGAGATGGCCCCCCAACCGGCCTTTCTCAAGCCAACCGAAATAGCTGGTGATGGGAATTATTCCGAACAGACGGCCCGAGAAATCGACGAGGAAGTCAAACAATTGATTCAGAAACAGGAAGGCCGGGTGAAAGAGGTTTTGACTGCCCTCAAACCTGTATTATTAACGGGAGCGAAACGCCTGTTAGAGCAGGAAGTCATGACGGGGACTGAATTGCAAGCACTGTTACAAGAACAAAAAGGAGAGAAGGTTCAAACTTCGACTTAATGTAAAGAGACGTTTTTTAACCGCAGCGAGTTCGAAACTACGCTCACCGAACTCATCGCCATGGCTGCCGCGGCCAGCATCGGATTGAGGAAGCCCTTTTCCCCAAAGATGAAGGTCAAAGAATCCGGGACTCCCCCCAAGGCGCTGAATATCGGATAAAGCACACCGGCCGCCACGGGGATCAAGGCTACATTATACCCGAACGCCCAAAACAAATTTTGGTAAATAGTCCGCATGGTGGCTTTGCTCAACTTAATAGCTTTCACCACCCCACGGACATCGCCGCTCATGAGGGTTATCTGTGCCGTCTCCATGGCCACGTCTGTTCCCGTCCCAATAGCAATGCCGATGTCAGCTTGGGCCAAAGCCGGAGCGTCATTGATCCCATCACCAACCATGGCTACGCGTCTGCCCTCGGTTTGAAGTTTCTTCACTTCGGCGGCCTTTTGGTCCGGAAGGACTTCAGCCAGCACCCGGTCAATACCTAGTTCTTGGGCGATGGCTTCAGCAGCCCGGCGGTTGTCTCCCGTGATCATCACGACTTCAAGGCCGGCCTCATGGATGGCTTCAATAGCCTCGCGGGCTTCGGGCCGGATCGTATCGGCAATGGCCAATACTCCTGTCACCTGACCATCGACGGCGACCAGGGCAGGGGTTTTGCCTGAATCGGCGAATGCGTCAACGCTTTCCTTCAACCCGTTGAGATCAAAAGACCGTTCACTCATTAACTTTCGATTTCCGATGAAGACGGATAACCCAGCCACCTGCCCCTGAACCCCCTGGCCGGGCGTGGCTGAAAAGTTTAAGGGCTCCTCCAAAGTGAGGGCCTTTTCTTTCGCGTAATCAACCACAGCCTGGGCCAGCGGATGTTCCGACCTTCGCTCAAGTGAAGCGGCGATCCGGACCAGCTCCTGTTCACTGATACCTTTACTGACTACATCGGTTACCTTCGGGACACCGAGGGTCAAAGTCCCGGTTTTATCCAACACTACCGTGTCTATGCGGTGAGCCGTTTCAAGGGCCTCGGCATTTCGAATCAGGATTCCCAGATCGGCACCCCGGCCGGTTCCCACCATGACCGCAGTCGGGGTGGCCAAACCCAGCGCACAGGGACAGGCAATGATGAGGACCGCGATGAAGGCAAGCAGGGCAAACGTGAAGGCAGGCGAAGGACCGATGAGTAACCACACGAGGAAGGCGAGAAACGCGACGCCGATCACCGTGGGGACGAAAACGCTGGCGACCTGGTCGGCAAATCGTTGAATGGGGGCACGAGAACCTTGGGCTTCCTGTACCAGATGGACAATTCGTGCCAAGGCCGTATCCTTCCCCACGGCTGACGCGGTGAATGTGATACTTCCGGTTTTGTTAATGGTTCCGGCAAAAACCTTGGCCTCCGGCTCCTTTTCCACGGGTAAACTTTCGCCGGTCAGCATGGCCTCGTCAATGCTGGAATAGCCTTCCAGGACGATACCATCTACGGGAATTCGATCACCCGGTCTCACCACCACCACATCACCGGGGTTCACAAGATCGATTGAAACATCAAACTCCTGGTCCTTGCGCCGGATTCTGGCTGTTGAGGGTCGCAATCCCATTAATTTTTTGATTGCTGAAGAGGTACGGCTTTTCGCACCGGCTTCAAGATACCGTCCAAACAGAATGAGTGTGGTGATCATAATTGCCGTATCGTAGTAAACGTCAGCTTGCAGGCCACTACGTTCAAAGAATTCGGGAGCGAGAGTGGCGACGAGACTGTACACATACGCCGCCAGAGTTCCGATCGCGATTAATGTATTCATATTGACGGTTTTGTGTACCGCGGCATTCCAGGCGGCCCAATAGATAGGAGCCCCAGCCCAAAAAAGGATCGGAGTTGTGACGAGCAACAACAGGAGAAAACGAACCTGATTGCTCACTGAATTGAGGCCCGGGACCAGATTCATGGAGGCAAGCATGACAAATATCCCGGCAAGACCACTTACGACTATTCGCAGCAATAGTTTTTTGCGCTCATCATTCTGCTCTTGAACGGTGTTATCTTCCTTAGTGCTTTCCGGGCGAGCCAATGTATATCCGGCACCCTGAACCGCTTGAGACAAGCCTTCGAAGGTCGGGACATCCGGAAAATGTTCTACGGTGGCCTTTTCACTCGCCAGGTTGACGGTGACATTTGTGACACCGGGTACTCGGCCTATAGCCTTTTCAACCCGGCCTACGCAGGAAGCACAGGTCATGCCTTTGACGTTAAATATCTCGGTTTGGAGTGGAACCTGATAACCGGCGTCTTGAACAGCCTTGGTAAAGGAATCAAGGCCGGTATGTTCCGGATCGTATTGGACGGTAGCGGTTTCCGTAGCTAAATTGACTTTGGCTGAACCGACCCCAGGAACCTTGCCTAATGCTTTTTCCACATGGGAGACGCATGAGGCGCAGGTCATACCCTGAACCGGAAAGGACGATTGAGTGGTTTTAGACGACATAATCTTCTTTTTGGTATTCAATGACAGACTGCAGGCGCCGGTCTCCGAACCGTTGTCTTACCTGACTCAATACCCGAAACCCGAAACCCAAAACCCAAAACCCGAATCATTCCTTCACCTAACCTGACTTTTCCTCCATCGTGTATCCTGCTTCACTTACCGCGGCCGCCATCGTTTCCACTTTGGCTATGGCAGGGTCATATTCCAGGGTCGCTTGGTGATCGTCCAAATTTACGCTCACGGATAAGACCCCCTTCACCCCTTGCAGGGCCTGGGTCACATGTCGAACACAATTGTCGCAGGTCATACCGTTTATTAAAAATTGTCCAGTTTTCACCATGGTTCTCTCCTTAGGGGGCGAAAATCTTTATCGCCCAACGGTATACAGGTCACGCAGTTCGGCCACAATCTGTTCTTGCCGTCCCCCTTTTATGCCGTCGATAACACATGTATGGAGATGGCCCTCAAGCAGCAGCGTTTCCAATTTCTCGATGGATTTCCGTATGGCGTGCATTTGCTTAAGCACGTCAATGCAGTAGCGATCTTCTTCAACCATCTTTCGGACACCATTTACATGACCATCAATGTAGGCCAGACGTTTTAAGGCTTCCTTTCGAGTTTTCGGCTTCATAGAAGTACCTCCATACCCCACCCCATGGGGTATGGGTATCATATAAGGCTAGTTTATGAGAGGTCAAGGGAAAATGTCCGGTTTTTTTTGTGTTCCACCTGTACAGAATAAGGGGCAAACTCATTTCGAAGAGGCCTTGGGATGTCTATCAGGCCCGTCAGCGGGCGAAATAACGAGGGGAAGCTTGAAGAGGTTCGAAGAGAATGTGTTCAATATCTTGATAACACAACTGCGACCAGAAAGATGGCCAAACCAAGCACTAAGGCGGACCTGGAAAGCCAGGGGGAGACTCTGACAAGAGTCTGTTCGGTGGAAGACCAAGAAGACGGGGGCTTTTGTTTAATGGTCGTAACTTTGGGGCCGAAAAAAAATTCATGAATGACTGCAGTTCCCAGTAATACGGCGACTAACAAAAGCTTGGCTACGACAATTGCCGGCCAATCGGAAAGGGGTTCGCCGAATGAAACATGTCCTCGGAGCAAAATGGTTCCGGACACAAGCAGGACAAAAATGGCTCCCCAGGCGAAGGTTCGAAATCGTCTGGCCATTTTGAGAAAACTGCGTTGTATTGCTGGATAATCTGAATCAGTTCTTAGAAGGGGAACGGCGACGAGAGATAGAAAGAGCATTCCCCCCACGTAAAACGCAGCCGCCAAAATGTGAAACCATAACAAAATAAAGTAAATCCAAGGCACTTCCCCATCCTATAGTGATTGGCTCAAATTTGCCAAAAGCAATTTCACTGGGATTTTTGACTATGATTTTCCCTTCCTCTTCTGGGAAGGCTGGTGGTCGGGAGACACTAATCCGATGATTCAATAGGAAGCGGAAACGAGATGATAATCCCACCCATCACATCCCCGATCTTGTAATCCCGCTTGCCACTCAGGAGGTGGGTGTTGTGGCAATTGACACAAGCCTCAGAGACGGCGAGGTCCGCATAAATGGCTTTGAAGAAACGCTGATCCCCCCTCGTAATGATTCCCGTGTATACCTCACCGGGATCTTCGGCTACTACTTTCAACCCTGCTTCTTCGAAAACCGAAGCCGGCCCATTTTCCTCAAATATGGGTCGCAAACTTGCCAGCCGATACCGTAGGCCGCTTCCTCCTTCTTCCACCTTTCGTCCGGCCATTAACAACATTTGAGCTGGAAGTGGAAGAGCGTTCCGTTTTTTCCAACCTTCAGTGGCGATGACTACCCCTCCCTCTTGCATTCTTTCTACAACGTGGGTCGTATAGAGAGTTCGATCCGCTTCTATGACTGCATGGATATAATTGGCCACCACTTCCGGTGAAAACGCGACGGTCGTTTCCTTTTCACCTTCGGCAAAGGTAATGCCTATCCCTCCGGTGGCCATTACCGAGGCTAAAATAATTCCCAAACCGAAAAATTTGTTTCTCATAGCAACCCTCCCTTTTCCCCTAATGGGATTACTAGAGTACACGTTCCTGATATTAAGAATGCTTTCATGTTCTATACGAATATATTGTACGCCACATTAGAGGGAAGGGAAAAGCGAAAAATGTCGCCGACGAACAGGTTCCTATCCCATAGCCTGTTCCCGTTTTTCATATTTACGGTTTCTGGAGCCGAATAGTCGGTTTAATCTCGACTCCTTCACCCAACAGTTCCAATCCAAAGCGGGGGTTGTTTTCTATCTCATGAACACTCCGCCGGCCTTTGGGTGATTGAAAAACGAAATTGGCCTTGGTGGTGTCCTTGCCCTTCACCGTCACGGTTTGTTCGATAAATTTATTGACTCCCGGATGCCAGGCAGCAAGGGTGTATTCCCCGGGGGGAATATCGTTAATTTGAAAAATTCCGTCCTCCTTGGTTATGGCGTAATAGGGGTTCTTGACTACCATTCCCCAGGAAAACATGTACGGATGGAATCCACATTGCATTACAAATACATTTCGGCCCTTTCGTAAATGAATTTTCTCAATCATGGGTTCCCCGGGAAGGTAATCCCGACCAAAGATTCCGGCCACGGAATGGTACGGGTTCATGGGTAATGGCCGGTTAAAAAGAACTCTTGCCCCACGCTGACGTGCGGTTTCGTATCCTTGAATATCATGTTCCACTGGATCCATATTCACTACCTCGATTTTATCCCTGTCCTTTAAAACATTGACGAACGGTATAAAATCACAATCTTTTGACTCAATCCTGACCTTGGGTAATGTAAAGGATTTCCCTTTTTTGGCATTCTTGAGAAAGACCACCACATCCTTCAGGCCCTTATCGGGCCCAATGATAAAGTCCTCGACAATCCGCCACCCTGTACCGGTGGAAATTCTTCCACAAAACACCGGGTCCGGAATCGTCACCAGGTTAAAGGCCATTGGCCTGGGTTTCCCTCCTTCTATGGTGACTTTTCCGCTGATGGTCCCTCCACCCACGACATTGATTTCTTTATAGGCCGCCCCAACGGGTTGGTGAAAAAGACCAAAACTTAACCCTATTGCAATGAAATATTTAAGATATCTCATTTATTCCCTCCAATTAGATTAAACCTAGAACCCGCAGTTGAGCGCAAAACCCACGTGTAAGGTAGGGGTGTGCGTGGTGAATTAAAAAAACGGGGTTACCTTTGTGGTAACGAGACGTTTTTTATTTTGCCAGATTTGCCGAGGGCTTGCACGGATTTTTGTGATCCAAATGCTGATTCTAGGCTAAATGGACAGATCCTTGATCTACCATTATAACCAGAAGTTCTCAAAAAAACGGGGGAGCCAAACTGGGCCCCCCCGTTCAGAACCACCCGGTCTTTCTTTAACCCCCCTCGGTTATTTGAAAGAAGCCGGAGTGGGTTTAATGGACTCTGGTTGATCCACTTGGGCGGTCGCTCTTCCAACGGCGGCTCCGCCAAGAGGTTGGATCCTTGGGTCGTTGGCCGGGAGCACCCGGAGGTATCCCCATTGACCCGACTGTGAATAGTTGAGCCGTCCGTTGGCCCACACATAGTCACCGCTGTTGGCATTGCGGCCTCCAGCGGAGGACACAAACACATCGAGTCCTTCAGAGCTGGCGAATTCCACCGTACTGATCATATCTGCGCCTTCCATGAAAGGCTCAATTGGCCATTCATGATCCTCGATGGTGAACATGCCATTCTGCTCACTCGCCGCCCCGAACACGTGCACTCGAACCGGATCTCCCGCATGCGCCATAATGGTGGGCGTCACGGGATCTTTCGGGTTATCGACTTCGCACGGCTGGAACATCCGGCCTAACGTACAACCTGCCTCTTCCCGATACAGGTAGGGTTCTGACCGGTAATTGACCCCGGTCAACCCAGCCACATTCTGTACGTAGGGCATGAAGGAGGTTCCCATGATGTTGTCCTCATCTTGGAAGTACAAGGCCGCATCACGGTAATTGGCCCGATTCTCCTGACCCGGGATGGTCCGATCGACAATGACATCGGCCACCCAACTATTTTTCAAAGAAATATCTTCTCCGGTTTTCGGATCACGGTACTTGGATCCCTTCGGACCGATTATGACCCCTCCGAAGAGTCCATTCCTGGGGTTCATCGCAACATTTCCGAAATCCCACACCACCATTTGCGCTTCCCCATTGAAGGGATCGGCATAGTAGGTATAGGTCCGGCTTTCACCCGGAGCTACCGTCTGGTCGCCCGGATTATTACCGAGGTTCATTCCCAAGGAATCCTTGGGGTCAAATGCCATTCCAAAAGCCGAGAAAGAAGCCCGGCTTTCTTTCATTTTGTTGGTGAGCTGGACTTTCATGCAATCGCCCACGTTGACCCGCAGTGTGAGCGGCATGGGTTGCGCCTCGGCCGCTACTTTGGCCAGATCTTCTTCCAACGCATAGATCTTGGCCTCCGGATTCCGCAGCTCGATCCTTCGTTCGAAGTCCACCTCAATCGATTCCGGTGCATTCGGATTGAAGGTCATCTGTGGATAGTCAATGGCCACAACGTTGAAATTCTTCACCGGGGCGTCACTCGGACAGACTGGAAGAGCCTCCGGGATCCCTTCTCCCCCATGAGCCTGATTCGGCAAGGGTTGAAGATCCGAGGTTGGTTTATCCAGAACCCGAATAATTCCCCACGATCCTTCCGAGAATTTGGAAAATCTTCCGTTGAAGACTAAATAGTCTCCGGCTTGCCGCCGGGGCCCCCCCGCATCCGGAATGACCAGGTCATACCGCTCGGCGATACCAATGTGCAGCGAATTCTTTCGATTCGCATCCCACGCGTATCGTTCCGACCAGAACGTATGTCCGGAGAGCGTCATGACATTGCTCTCATTCATGGTCACGTCCAGCATCCGAAGGACCATGGTGTCTCCCACATAGGCCCGGAGCATCGGGGTGTCCGGATCCCCGTGTACCGCGCTACTAAAGAGCTTCGAGGTATCCGGGTTATTGGCCAACCGTTGGGCAAACGGCTCGGCCCGCCAGTTGAAGGTACCACCGGTGGTATGCGTCCCTCCATTGAGGAAGGGCATCGGTGTCATTTTAATTAACTCGGTCGGGGGCATGATAAAGGCAATGGTTTTTCCTGCTTCCAAAGCCACTTCCACCGGTTGTCCCGGAGGATTCCCCGCCGTGACGACATTGACGGTATGAGGAACCGTATCCTGGATGTGCAGCATATATTCCCGGAAGCTGCCTGCCACATCATGACCGATCCGCTCATTGGTATGAATGTCGGCAATCGGGCCGGTGCGAATACGTTCACCGGTCTTCGCATTATGCCAGGTTGACCCGAAGGGCTCGATAATAATCGTCCCGACTGCCCCGTGAGGCCAGGTTGTTCCGCCAAACGCATGATCGTGCCAGAATGTGGTGCCAACATCGGCATCTGCCCAGAACCGTTGCCAGACGTATTCCACCGTCACGATATCATCGACCGGGTGGTCATTTTTGAGGCCTTTGGTGAACGTCAGCGTTCCATCCCCGATTTTCGCAATCCGTTGGATTTCCCATTTCCCAACGTTATCGGCGCCGACCAGAATAGGAATGCCGACATGGTATTGTTTGGCATTGGAAATATGAATCGTCTTGTCACCTTTCTTTGCTGCTTTGGTTATCTTGGCATTCATGGGAACCGGCAGCCCTTTTTGTTTTTCTTTCTCAAACTGGGTGAAGGGCCGCATGGATTGTTCATACGACATTCCCGAGATCACCCCGTCCGAGGCTTGATTGTCGAACTGAATGAAATGGAAATGGGTGTTGATTTTGGACGATTGGAAGTTCGTGACGTCATCATCGTGCCACTCACTGGTCAGAAGCCAATCGACACAATCATAAATATTGGCCCGAACAATGAGGGGATATTTCTTATCATTGTTCGCGCGGGTTTCAGCTTCTTCTTCATGGACCACGTAAAGCAGGCCATGTTCATCGACAATGGCCGGCTCACTGCCCTGGGGTCCGGCCAACTGCACCGGCGTCTGGATGAAGTGGACGTTGTATTCCTGCCGGCCGGCCCGCTCCGGACATAAGCTCCATCGTCCGTTCTCGCCCGGCTGGGCCGGGTATACGCTGGGATTGCCTTCCTCGTCATGCTTAATGGGCTCAAGCCACGGAGCACCATTATGATCTTTGGAGAACGGTACCCGTTTGCCAAAATGCGGAGTGACCCAGGGCCAGGCGACCTTACCGGTCTTCGGTTCAAACCAGATACCTCTTCGTTCTCCAGCCTTATATCCCTGCCATTCCGGTTGGTATTTGGGGTTTGCCCCAAGGGTCGCTTCTTTTTCACTCATAGCTTTGTTCCCGTCCCACGCCCAGTCCATGACTGTGGCGTCATACGCCATAAGCTGGCCTTTCTCATCAGCCGTATTCCCTGGTTGACCCTGATTGACTAATTGCATCTCTACCCAATCCTTGATGTTGACCACTGCGGGATTGGTCTTCCAATTGCTTTTTCCACTGCCGGTGATCTTGAATTTCTTCCCGAACCAGTTGACGGTCTTGCCCACTAATTGATCCGAGGTGACCGGTTTGTGAATCCGACCAAGTCGATCCGGAAGCTCGCGCATCGGCGGCATAATGTCATTCTGGAGTCCGGGTACTTGCAGGGTGTTATACACCCGCCAGTAGCCCCACATTCCCGCCACATAGTGATGCGCGACATGGCAGTGATACAAAAAATCTCCAGCCAACCATTGACACAGGCCGGAGCCGCATTCGGTTTCCAGGTCCAACGCTTCTGCTGGCCCGATGAGTTCCACGTCGACCCGATCTGATTTCGTCCGAATGATGGGATACTTCACCGGTCCGTTTTGGCCCGTATTCCAGACCGGCATTTGAGTCGCCCGTGGGCTTCGCTGCCAGCGAATCGAACCGCCATGCGGATGGTGAGAATGAAAGACTTCCGACCCGCCATGGATGATCCGCCATTTGGCAGGATCGCCTAAATAGCTTCGCGGAATTGTTGGGGACGCATCACCGAAGGTATAGCTGCTATAGGCCATGGATTCGTCTTCAAAACCAAAGTACTCGTGTTGAATATGCATGTTGTTGATGCCAAAGGGCTCGCTCCGGTAGTTCAGCGCCCGGGCACCAGGCCGATAGGCATCGGTCAACGGATCGCGCTGGGGCAGGAAATCCCCATGTTTGTTGACCGGCCGGAAGGCCTCATCCCCGATTTCATGGTAAATGACGACAAATTCACGGAAGTCCGGGCCCGTTCCATTTTCAATCATGACCTGCCAGCCACTTTTGGCCTCTGTGGCCGGACCGGTTCCCAGGGGTTCCCAGTATTTGGAGTTTCGGGGTTCCACAATAAACGCGCCGGCGAGCCCCAACACGGTCAATTCACGGTCGTTGCTCCCTTTGGTATGAAACTGACGGCCCCCCTCTTGGGTGTCGGGATGGATGTACCATTCCATTTGAATGGATTTGCCTTCGGCGGCCACTGAACCCGGATTGGTGGTCACGGCAGGTAGGCCTGTATCGCTCATCACCATATCGGACCCGTTGATGTGAAGGCTGACCTCCTCACCAAACTCCAACTTGTTGCGTAACGTGATTTTAACGCAATCTCCTTGGTTGCCTCGAATGACCAAGGGTTGAATCCACTGATTCTGAACCCCCGGAATGATCGCACCGGGATCCGTGTGGCCTTCCACTTCCCTGGCCGCGGCATTTTTGGCCTCTTCGGCCCGAACGTTGTCTATGTTCTCAGTCAGGACGTACATGTACCCCGGATAGTAATCAAGCCAAGCGTTCAGAGTTATCTCTGCGTTAATGGCACTGATGTCATATTCTTTGACCGGAGCACTGGCTGGACATCGTCCCCCTTTGGTAGAGACGGGTTCAACTTCAGGATCCGTCATGAGCAGCCCATTGGATTTGCCTGCACCATATTGGTGCATCATCGACATTGAATTGAAGGTCCCGCTGTTGTCGCCCTGGTGGGACATCTCATTCTGCATTTGGTCCATCAGTCGTTGATGCTGACGCTCAACCTGAGCTGCCCGCTCGGCGCGGCCTTCAATAGCATTTTCGGTAATGGTTTGTCCTTTGAGTCGTTCAGCCCATCCCGGGGATTGGGAGGACATGGCCATTTGGTGGCCCCTTGGCGGGGCAGATTCATTCTCAGCCCAGGCGGGAGGTGAGCTCAACAAAAAGGTACTCCCACCGAAAAGGGCCAAGAGGGCGGTTGTTGTAAGAAAGGAACGTGTGCCGTATCGCATTATCCGGCCTCCTCTTAAGGCGGTTAATAAAAAAGACATCCCACTTGAATTGAATTTGTAAAAAAACGGCCTAAAAAATTTTCCCGGCCTTGATGCTTATCTAAATGTGCCGGTGAAGGGGGTCCTCAAAGGAGGTTGGGGCATTTCGGAGGCCGGTCCATCACACCCTTCCCCTTCGCCGACAAGCGGTAGAGAAGCAACTGAGATGCCAACGTAGGCTACAAAATGAAAGTTGTATGAATCGGCAATATTAGAAAGACATTTGGAAGCCAAGTTGAGGCTTTCTTAATCGGGGTGAAGTGCCCAATGGATCCACAATTTTTTACAAAACCGCAAGAAAAATTTAATTCATCAGAAAAAACAATAGATTAGACTGTCCAAAAGTTTGGACGCTGATGAGGAGGTTTTGAGGACAAATGGGACAAAATTGGAGGCTCGTTTAAATCTGGTAGGTCTTTATTTTGTTGTACAGACTTGCGCGACTGATTTTCAGAAGGCGGGCAGCTTTGGTTTTATCTCCTTTTGTTTTTTGAAGCGCCTCTAAGATTTTCTTTTTCTCAGCTGCCTTGAGCGCGGCTTTGCCCACTGAGCTAAGATCCGTGGGGGAGGCAGGTTCCCCTGTTGACATGAAGAGGTCCTCGATCGAAAAACATGCCTTCTTTGTTGTCACAACTAGGCGTTCGATGAGGTTTTCCAATTCCCGAACATTGCCCGGCCATGGGTTATGACCCAAAGCGTCTATGGCATCCGGCGAGAACCTGACCTCCGATTTTCCAAACTTCAGGGAGAATCGTTTCAAAAAGTGTTGGACGAGGATTGGAATATCCTCCGGCCGGTCTCGGAGAGGAGGGATGGTCAAAGGAAGTACGGCGAGCCGGTAGTATAAATCCGGCCGGAACGCTTTATTCTGCATCATGATTGCTAACGAACGATTGCATGCGGAAATCACCCGGACATTGATTTTTATCGATTGACTGCTCCCGACGGGTTTGATCTCGCCCTCCTGGAGAACCCGAAGGAGTTTGGCCTGGAAGATGGAATTCGTATCTCCAATTTCATCCAGAAAAATCGTTCCGCCTTCGGCTTCTTCGAAAAGGCCTTTTCGGTTGGCGGTAGCTCCGGTAAAGGCCCCTCGAACGTGGCCAAACAATTCACTTTCCAGAAGGGTTTCGGGCAAAGAACTGCATTCCACCACGACGAAAGGCTGATCACGTCGGGGACTTAATTCATGGATGGTTTTCGCGACAAGCTCTTTTCCGGTACCGCTTTCCCCTTGGATCAATACCGTGGCCTCGCTTTCAGATACAAGCTTAATCATTTCAATCAATTGCTGCATCGAGGAGCTTTCCCCAATCAAGGGAATCAACGGTTCCTTGCCTGATGGACTTTCCTGTTCGATATCGGAGATTGTGGAGTGCCTATTTTTCCTGAGCACCTGACTCTCTCGACCGGTTGCTCCCATCATGACGACGTACCCAATCTCTCCGGATTCGTGTTCCA
The DNA here is from genome assembly GCA_964525045.1 of uncultured Nitrospiraceae bacterium. GTDB lineage: Bacteria > Nitrospirota > Nitrospiria > Nitrospirales > UBA8639. Next base: position 16,465 of record CAZGFD010000026.1, read on the forward strand.
ATGGAACGGCTCGAGGTAAGGGGCAGGTGTGATGGGCCATTTCAACGATTGACTGTTCTTTCATAGTCTTGGCGATTATCTTACTGCCCTCCAACAATTGTTTCCCAGGGCATCCCTCACAAGGCTCGAGAATAGGCTGAGTTGGCTCTCGCTCCTCCTGTTGTGATAGTTCGATCAGCGGACATTCTTGGGCGATCTTATCCGCCCGAGGGTTGGCATAGACTAATTTCAGGTCTGGATTAAAAATCACGACCGGCTCGAAAAGATGCTGAGCGAGGAATTTTAATCCTTCTAAACGGGAAGAAAGATTGACGTCTTTATTATTATGTGGCTGAATAGACGACCCGGCCATCGTTTATCCCCTTCACGGTGGTTTTTTACAGAATGGTAAGTGGTGAAGAATGTTTGCAAGGATTCATTTGGCAAATATGGGCAAGGGAATCCTTGAGGTTGGCGATTCGAACAGGCTTATCCATATACGCAATCACTCCGCATTCCCGAGCTTGGGTCTTCGTATGAGAATCCCCAAAAGCCGTAATCAACACAATAGGGCAGCCGGGGAGAATCTTTTGAAGATTTCGAATAAACCCGAAGCCTCCATCCGGCATTTTCAAATCGGTAATAATGAGATCGGGAGTAAAAGTCTGAAGTTGAAACAGCGCATCCTTTCCATCACTCGCTTCAAAGACGTGACAGCCCTGTTCCTGAAGTTCATCCACTAATAGGCTTCGCATCGCGGCATCATCATCCACCACAAGAATCTGACATCCCCTCTCGGGATTTCCAATTGATGAATCGTCGCTATCGTGTGAATCTGTATGACAAGGGAGGGTCATAAGTCAGTCCAATCCCGATATTGGCTGAAATAGCAATGCCTATGCCCGAGAGCCCTTAAGAGAAAAATTTGAGGACCTTTGGATTTATAAAGAGAATTCGAGCAGAAAAATAAATTGAATGGCGAAAAGTGCTACAAAATTCGATCGAATCTTGTAGCGAAAGTCGACAAATGATTAAGGCTATCGATATCGGCGCCCAAACACTTCAGAAGGGGATTGCTTTCACTTAGAAAAGAAGACGTATTCACGGCTTCCTTCTTGCATCTTTTTAATTAGGACGAATAATTAGGACGAAAAAACATAAAAACGCCCAGGAGAGAGAGAAGTTTGAGGGGGACGCCGATAAAAGGGGGACTAGCGTAGTTCCCTATATTTTTCGTAGGATATCTCAATCATCAGTTTTTCTCTTTTTACAAAGGACATTTTCATGAAACGAGTCATAGTATTCCTGATCCTGGCATTTCTTCCAACCGGACCTCTTCCGGCCATCTCATATGACGAAGGACCCGTCGTCAACGGAGGGACTATCACCGGGAAGGTGCTTCTCGAAGGAAAAGAACCACCTTCATTGGCCTATAGTCTGGTGACCAATCCCGACGCGGAGTTTTGCGGTCGGATCTCAACCGGCACGGGCTGGCGAGTCGTAGATGAATTCCAGGTTGCGTCTGACGGAGGCCTCCAAAATACTATTGTTTTTCTGGACGGGATTTCTCGAGGAAAACCCTTTCCCGTATCCAATCCCGCGAAGGTGACTGTTGAAGATTGCGTGTTTGATCCTTGGGTCCTGGTGGTGAAAGACCAACAACCTATCCATGTCGTGAATATGGATCCGATCATTCATGACGTCCAAATTTATGAAACGGCTCCATTCGGAAACAAAGTGATGCTCCATCGACCCCTTCGGCTCAATCCGCATCATCCCAAAGACCTTTTGGGGGACCATAAACATAATCCGGGGGAGACCATGATTGACACGGTGAAGTTCTCACAAGGTCGTCGGGTTTTTTACTTGGAATGCGGGTTTCATACTTACATGCAATCTTGGGGTCTGTCCGTTGATAACCCCTATTATGCCATTACGGATGGGGAGGGGAATTTTACCATTCCCGATGTACCGGAAGGTGTGTATTCCCTCGTCGCCTGGCATCCAGGGATGGGGGGGTTTTTGGACATGAAAGTGGTGGTACTGGCTAATGAGACTCTCAAAACGAAATTTACTTTTGAGAATCCTAGGGACAAAAGAATGGCTCACAACACCATGGATCCTAATTATCGGTTTGGTGTCAAGGCCCTGGAACGTGAAGGCAGGAAGATCGATATTCAGGTGACGCATGAAACGCAAGAGCATGAGTGATTGATGGCCACCGAAAAATAACAGTTTGCTCTGAGGTTTGGAGCACATGAAACGGCCGTCCTTAGGGACGGCCGTTGTATGTTCGGAGGAAAAAAGAATAGGTTTTTTCAGTATGAAGAAGAAAGGTCACCGCCACTTTGGATTGGCCACCAGGTCTTAGAATAAGCCGGGAGATTTCCACGCCGGTGACATCTTTCTCCCTATCCGCTCTGAGCCAACCCTCTCCCTTGCCCGCCACATATTTCAAGCCACCCACTGCGTTCGATCCTGGAAAGTTTCCTGTGTATCAATGGAAGCCGCTGACTAGCGTAATTGACATAACGCAGCCTCTTCGGTACTTTTTTTAAAGTCAAAAAAACCTTTAAATTTCTTATTATTAATTACTGAGGCCGGACCTGCCTCTCATGCATGTAGCTCGCGAAAATCACCACGGCTATAAAATCTTTCCTGTGTTCGGTCATTCCCAGGTGGAGTGTGCGCCAGCTTTGTAGACTCGAAGACCAGGGGCATCCAAAACCATAAGACGGGGTTGGCCATTTGATGGTGGAAAGGTCGGGATTGGCCCGTATGGCCGAAAAATTGTGCTATAATTCGGAATCTGCTATTTGAGAATCATGAAACTCCGCTCGCAGGCTGAGATGGAAAACGCTCTTGACCATTACCATACAGAGAAACGCCGTGTGGGAGTCTATTCCAGGGGAATCAGTCCTTAGAAGAGCCTGAGGGTTTTGCGAGGAGATCATGGCGGCTTCGACTATCCTAAAGATCCTTCCACCCCAAACAGGGTGGGTCTCTTACTAGAAGGACGCGAATGAGGGGAGAAATATCCTTGAGAGATAATAATGGGCAATGCTGTTTAGTCACGGATCATGGATGATCCGGAATTGAATAAAAGAAGTGTAGAAAACCCACTTCGAATACAGATTATTTTTACGCTGGTCTGTTGTCTAAGCTGGCTGGGTTGGCCCCCGATGGCGGAATCGCAGGACCTGTCCGCTCCCCGGGTTGGAACTTCTTTTTTAAAAACCCCCTTCAGCTTTGAACCCAATGTAGGTCAAGCCGATGGCCAGGTCCGCTACCTGTCACGTGGTCCCGGGTATGGGGTGTTTTTGACGCCGACCGAAACCATTTTAGTGCTCCAACGTGCTGGCTCCCCTTCTCAACCAAGGTCGGTTCCTGTCTCTTCTACCCCTCCCCACGGTCCAATAGATGAAGCAACACTTCGCCTCCGTTTCATAGGGATGGAAGTCAATCCCTCCCCACCCATCGGGCTTGATCAGCTCCCGGGCCAGAGTCATTACTTCCTGGGCAAGGACCCTGCAGGGTGGCATACTCAAGTCCCCCATTATGCCCGGGTGGTCTACAAAGGGCTCTACCCTGGCATCGACTTGATCCATTATGGACGGGACGGGAAGTTAGAATACGACTTAGTGGTCGCTCCCGGCGCCAATCCGCAGGAGATTCTCCTTGAAATTCAAGGAGCCGAAAGTCTCACGTTGCTGCCTGATGGCGCTCTCCGTATCGAGACATCGGTGGGGGCGTTGCGGCAACACCAGCCTGTTATCTATCAAGAATCGGATGGCGTCAAGGCCATGATTGCCGGCGGCTATCGCCTGAAGGAAGGAAATCGGGTCAGTTTTGAGGTTGCCGCCTATGATCCCATGCGGCCCTTGTATATTGATCCAGTCTTAAGCTATTCCAGCTACTTTGAATCCGATGGAGTATACAGTCTGGCTCTCGACGAAAACGAAAATCTGTATCTCACCGGAGCAGCCCTGCCTTCCTTACCCACCGTCAATGCCGAACAGGAGAGCTCCGCAGGGTTTCTGGATGCCTTTGTCTCCAAATTCGATCCCACTGGGACAACCTTGCTGTATTCGACCTTCCTTGGAGGGAGCTTGGACGATCAGGGACGGGATATAGCCGTTGACGAGAATGGGAACGCCTACGTTGTGGGCATTACCTCCTCATCCGATTTTCCGACGGAGAAACCCATCCAATCACAGAACGCAGGTTCCTATGATGTATTTTTGGCGAAGCTGGTACCTTCCGGCAATTCCTTGGATTACTCCACCTACCTTGGGGGCGTGGGGGAAGACGGCTTACTGGGCGGTTTGGCACTGGCGATCGATGCGCCAAGAAGAAGTGGTAGCGGGGATCCTTTAGTCGTAAGTGTTTATCTGAGCGGCTCGACGAATTCCCCTGATTTTCCGACCGTCACGGCTTTCCAGCCCAACTACGGCGGGGGGGTGGATGCGTTTGTGGCCAAAGTGGGAAACACTGGATCGGAGCTTTTGTTTTCCACGTTCCTGGGGGGCACCAATAGTGATTTTGGAGGAGATGTGGCCGTCGATCGAGCGGCCCCTAATGAGGAGGGCCACGCCTATGTGGTAGGGACGACCTTTTCTGAGGATTTTCCGGTCGTGACCCCGATGCAACCCCAAATTGGTGGAGACAGTGACATTTTTCTGACTAAATTTCAGCCAGATGGGTCGGGCTTGATATACTCTACCTATCTGGGCGGAAATGATGCGGAGGAAGGGCGTGGCGTGACGGTGAACCAGCTCGACCGGCCGTACGTCACTGGCCATTCCGAATCGGACAATTTCCCGTTGGAAAGAGCCGCGCAGGATGAGTTGGCCGGGGGCTTGGATGTCGTTGTTAGTCGATTCACTACTGACGGAACGTCCCTGAGGTCCTCGACCTATATCGGGGGTAAAGGTGACGATTTGGGCTTGGGAATTGTACTCGACTCCAACAGCCGGCCGTGGATTACGGGCTCTACAGACAGCGAGGATTTCCCGGTCACGGAGACCGCCCCCCAAAAAACCCCTGGGATGGGAAACTTTGATGCGTTTGCCCTCAGACTATCTTTCGGCGGCAGTGAATTGGAGTATGCTTCCTACCTGGGTGGAGATGGCGACGATGAAGGACTTGCGATAGCCGCAACTAGGTCGAATGACCTCTCCAATATCTATATCGGAGGGAGGACGACCTCCTCCGATTTTCCCCGAACCGCTCCCCCCCAAGCCCAACCGTCAGGCGGGTTTGTGGCAAAACTAACCGATGCCGAACTCCCTCAGGCAGATATGATCATCACTATGGAAGATGCCCCCGAGCCCGTTGAACAGGGAGCGCTCTTGACCTACACCATTACGGTCGCAAACCAGGGACCGAATACGGCCACCGGGGTCATTGTGACAGATAAACTGCCCCCTCGTTTCAGTCTGACGGGGGTGTCGGCCAGTCAGGGCACCTGCCAAGGTGAGCCTTTAGTATGTCAAGTAGGGTCGGTTAACGGTGGTGGCCAGGCGACCATTTCCATTTCCGGCACCCCGCTGGCCTCGCAGATATCGTTGACCAATAGCGCGAGTGTCTTAAGCGCTCTCCCTGACCCCGATGTGTCAAATAACAGTGTGAAAGTGCTCACGGAAGTGATCGCCCCACCCGGCGGCCCCATGGCGGACTTATCTCTCGTCAAAAATGATGATCCCAATCCGGCGACCATCGGGGTCCCGTTCACGTATACCCTGGAGGTCACCAACAACGGGCCGGACACTGCCACGAATATTATTCTAACGGACACGTTGCCCCGGGGGTTCTCTCTAGGTCAGGTCACGTTGACCCAGGGCATTTGTACGGGAAGCCGTGAGCTGATCTGTCAGTTAGGGAGTCTGGAGGCCGAATCCACCGCCACCGTCACCCTTCCGGTCATCTCGACTACTTTGGGGGACTTCACCAATGTGGCAATGGTGACCAGTAGTACCACCGATCCGCAAATAGGAAATAATACCGATAATGAAGACACCACGGTCACGGTGCCGGTTGGCACCGAGGTAGCTGATTTATTCGTAACACTCAGCCAATCAGAGCGTCGACTTAATCCTGATATTTCTACTGGTAGGGCAACCGCCACCTGGACAATGAGGGTCGGCAATGATGGACCGGATCTAGGTATTGATGTCAATGGGGATAGCCGCATAAATGTTCAGGAAATAGATGGGATTCCACCAACGACTCCCGACAATCTGGAAATCCTCCAACTCGTGAAAACGACCCAGGAAGGTACCTCCGAGTGTACCTCATGTAAATGTTCTGCCTGTATGGGCCTCGACTGCACTAAAAAGTTCAATTTTATGTTGCCGGACCTTCAAGAGAATGAGTTGGTGATAGGCTGTGAATTCGGAAACCTTTTTCCGGATGAGGTCGTTACCCTGGAATTTTCTGTGGAACTCACGCAAGGAATCCACACCAACACGGCGTCTGCCTCGACGCTAACTTTTGATCCCGATTTAAGCAACAATCAGGCGACGACTTTGACAACAGTGGCGGTGACGCCGGGGGGACCTCCAAGGGGAGGTGAAGGAGACGACAGCGGGTGTTTCATAGCTACAGCCGCCTATGGCTCCCCCCTCGCCAGGGAAGTAGAACTGTTACGCCAGTTTCGTGATCAATATTTGCTTCCGTCAACCCTCGGCCACCTTCTGGTCGAGGCCTACTATTTTTTCAGTCCTCCCGTGGCGGCGTATATCAGCCAGCAACCGGTACTCAAAGCTGTCATCCGGGTTGCACTTTGGCCATTAGTCTGGTGGACCAACCTCACCCTCCATTCCCCTTACTTGGGGCTCACCGTGGTTCTTGGGGGGCTGCTCCTTATGTTCAGTCTTTTCTATTGGACCATTCGAGCCAGGAACCAGGACAACAGGTATTCCTTGTGGAAAAGTCGCCGATAATGCGCCGAGAAAACCTAGGCCACTCCAAGTTTTTCATTAGTCTTATTTGCACGTTGGCTGTCATTATTGACATTCGGAGGCTTGCCATTCTTGAGAAACCGTTCCCTGTGATAGTCCTGGCGGTTTGATGTTTATCTTCGGAACCCGTACTATTGCGACGCAGGAGAAATTGATGCAAGTTCTTTTTCTCGATGACTTCTTGGATTTCGTTTTGTTGACAAAAACATAATTGCCGAATACGGGAAAAACCGTGACGGGAAGACAGAACGGATAAAAGGTTCTTGAGATTTGTGCCAATGGTGAGGAATAAAAACAAGGAAGCATCCGTTTTAATACGTTGTTTTGAACATTCTATAGAGGAAATGAAGGATGGGTTGGTTCAAAAAAGTTTTTCTGTATAGCATCCTTGCCATAGGATCAGCTCTTCTCATTCCAGGAATCGGGCAGGCGGAAATCTACGTTGGGGGAATGGGGGGCTTTAGTTTTCTCAATGACTTTAGCGATGTGACTTCGAAGGGAGCATTTCCGGATATGCCCTTGCCGGATGCTGACCTAGGAAATTCCGCAATGGGAGGCGGCAAGGTGGGGTTTTACCTGCCTGGATACGATTGGTTCGGATTTGAGACAGAAGCCTATTTCACCGACCCTGAATTTTCTCCCTGGGTCCGCCAAGGGGTTGATGCGAATTTACAGGTCATTACGTGGGCATTTAATGCCTTGCTCCGATATCCAGGAGAACGATTTCAACCCTACTTGGGAGCAGGGGCCGGCGTGTTTTTTGTGGAAATCGATACCGACCTCGCAGGGCAAGACCTTTCCCAAAACTGGGTCCCTGGCTTTAATCTTTTCGGGGGTGTTCGAGGATTTGTGACCGAATCCCTCGCTCTGTTTGTTGAATACAAATATAATCAAGCTACATTTGATCTGCGAACAACTGTTTTCGGTCTGCCGTTTGGATTTGAAGGGACGTATACGACAAATATTATTGCCGCAGGCATTTCGTATCATTTCAGGTAACACTTGGTTTCATTCCTCATCCTCTCATCCAAATATCCCTGATCGATCTCCCTGCCTGACCAAAAGCCCTCCGACCCCTTTTTAAATTTACGCGAAGAGGTTGTTTGAAGTGACCCGCCAGGGGAGCGGGGTGACGGGATACTCTCGAATTTTTACAGGCCGATCCAGAACATTTTATCAATACAAACCTGCGAGAGTTGCCGAAGGGCGAGGTTATCCATGGTTTGCTTTGGCGGGAATTATGGATGGATAGCATGATTGGCGCGGCCGATTGGAGTCAACACGTCATGGTCGGGAAGAGGACCAGGATTGTCAGGAATATTCAAGGATTGTCATGCTGAAGCTGTAATGGAGAGGATGGGCTTACTTTGCTAATTTAAGCACTTCCTCTTGAATAAAATGTGTTGCGGCTTCATAAGAATCCACTTCTTTCTGATTCCAACCCTCGATTTGATTCGCAGTGATGGTAAACGACTTTCCAATTTTCAGGGAAACGGGGTGACGGTGGGGCCACCGTGCGCCAACGGGCAACACCTGATACGTCCCTTCGATCCAGGCTGGAACGACGGGTACCTTCAATTCACAGGCTAAAATTCCCACGCCTTTCCGGAATTCAAGAACACGGCCGTCTAGACTTCGTTCGCCCTCTGGAAAAATCAGAAGACCTTTTCCCTGCCCGAGACCCGTTGCCGAGGTTTGTAACGCGGTCACGAGGGATGAATCCGGGCCGATTGGGATGACATGCCCGATCCAGGCAAAAAAGCGGCCTAACCACCCACGAAAATAGGGCTCCCAGCCAAACGTAAATGTTCGGTCGAACACGGCCGGGGGAAGGGAAATTAATATAATAAATGGATCGATGTGGCTCACATGGTTGGAGGCCAACACAAACGGTCCTTGTTGCGGGAGATGGTCAAGCCCTTTGACTTCAAGGAGAAAAAATACGCGGCAGATTATCCGTAAAATTTTCCGGGTCACCGATTCAATCGACCTTTGCCAAACGGAGGGATTTTGAAGCAGACGGGTGGTCTTTCTCGATGGGGGAGGAGCCCCGAGAAGTTTCTCCCACGACTGCACCCTAGGGACTGTCCCTTTCGCTGGCTCCGTAGTGGATTCCTTGATTTTTTCAATCAGGTCTTTCACTGTAATAACTTCCGATACAATTGAATCGGGTAGTGACCCGAACTGTTGTTCCAAGGAGGCAAGGACTTCAACTCGCCGTAACGAATCCAATCCCAAATCGAGATCAAGGTGATCTTCTAACCGAATCGGCTTGGTTTTTGGGAGAAAGGTCTTCAACGTGGTGACCACCCTCCGGTCTGTTTCGGTGGACAAGCCCTCTTGTTCCATTGCCGAAGTCCCAATCTTTTCCCCTTCATGGTCTGGTTCTTTTTCAAGTAAGGCGAGGACCTTATGCCTTTTGATCTTGCCGAGACGTGTTCGCGGGAGCGGCTCCTTCACCAGGGAGATGCCGGTAATTCGTTTATAGGGTGGCAGCGTCATGCCGATCCGGGTGAGCTCATATTTGAGATGCTGAGGGACATCGAGAAGTTTTTGAGTTTTTAAAAATTCAAAGTCGGGGAGGATAATGGCATGAATGCCTTCGCGTCCCTCTTCGATGAGGTCTCCACTCATCAAACAGATTTCCGCAATGGCTGGGCTGATTTGATAGTCTTTCTCGAGTTCTTCAGGGTAAATATTTTTTCCGCCTGCCGTCACAATCACTTCTTTGCTTCGTCCGGTCAAGAACAGGTACCCCTCCCGGTCGACATAGCCCAAATCACCAGTGTGAAACCATCCATCACGAATGGCCACGCCGGTTGCCTCAGGATCGTGGTCGTAGCCTGCCATCACGTTGGGACCACTGACGACGATTTCACCTATTCCCCCGGCATCAGGATTGGCAATTCGTACGGTGACACCCGGAAGCGGAACTCCAACCGAAGGAAGCTTGGGTTTATTCAATGGGGTAAAGGTCACCACGGGTGAGGTCTCGGTCAACCCATAGCCTTGGAGAATAGTGAAACCTAATCTCTCGAAATCCATTGCGACTTCAGGTTCCAGTTTTGCGCCTCCACTACATAAGAGGCGCAAGGAACCACCAAATCGCTGGTGGATCCCCTTGAAGAAGAACCTGCCCAGGTTCCACCCCGTCTGTCTGCGGAAGAATCCTGATACAGCCAGAAACACATTAATCAGCATTCTGAGGAACGGAGCCTTTCGAGATATCTGATCAAATACGGCCCGCCGAATCATGGCAAACACCTGAGGCACTCCCACTAACATCGTGATCTGGGTTTCTTGAACGCACTGAACAAGGTCAGGTCCCTTCAGGCTCTGGAGTAACGTCACTCTGGCACCCATGAGCAAGGGAACCAGACACGCAATCATGAAGGGATAGGCATGGTGCAAAGGAAGCATGAGGAGAAAATTATCATGACGAGACGCCAGTCCCGAATTCACCATAGCCCGGGCATTGGAAAGCAGGTTACGGTGAGTGAGGGCCACCCCTTTTGGCTTCCCGGTTGTCCCTGAAGTATAGAGCAGGGAGGCTATATCCTCAGGAACAATGTGAACGGGTGGCAGACTCTCTTCCATTCCTTGAGTGACCAGTTCCTCGTAGACGAGTTCTTCCGTGCCTGTTCTTGAATCTAAAGTGATCAAGCGAGTAGGGGGGGGCAGGGATCTGAAAAGATGCCTGGTCTGGTCACTGGCGACCACCATGTGGCTTCCTGACTGTTCAAGGAGGGACAAAATTTCTTTCTCGGTCAATTGAATGTCAAGAGGAAGGGCTGTCCCTCCGGCTGTGACGATGCCAAGGTAGGTTATCACCCACTCCGGACGGTTTTCGCTGACAATGGCCACGCGACTTCCCCGTTGTATTCCTTGTTGAATGAAGGCGATGGCAAGACTCCGGACCTGTTGAGACATTTGAGTATAGGTGTACCTCTGGTAATGCATTTCCACCTTCATTTGCATGGCAATCCGGTCGGTCGCAGTCCCGCAGATTACTTCAAAAGCTCCAGAAATGGTTTGAGACATATGGCCGAGGTTACTTTGAGTCATGCCGCGGTTACTTTGAGTCATGCCGCGGTCTCATCGGTTTTCAGTTCGGCTCATTTCATCAAATGACATCTACCCAAAATCAATGCCAAAACGAAAACATATAGGCGATTCGAGAAGGCTTGTGTGTTCAATGATCGTGGGAAACAACTACCATGTGGCAAATTCCCAAATCTAGCGATAATAAAGTGTGATTTCGTGCCCCGTCCATCTGTCCAATGTATGTGATTGAACCACTTCCAGTGTACGGCGTTTTCAAGAATGAAGGAAAAGAATTGCCCCAAATTTGATGGGAAGAAGCTATTTGCACATGACGTTTAAATTAGTTGGATGAACAAATTCGGAGTTAATATGAGGTTTGTTGGTTTTAACGTGAAAATGAAGGGGATCACTGTCCAAGGGTTCGGACATACGCGAGGATCATCGTGATCTCCGAATCTGACAAGGCCACCTTCCACATTCCCATTGCCGTATCGGGAATGCCATCGTGGATTTCATTCCAGAGCTCATCGTATGATTTCTTTTGAATGGCCGAAGAAGTAAGATCTGCGGGTGGGGGGTCAAGGAGAGTATACCCGTCTCCTTTCCCTTCTTGTCCATGGCACACGGCGCAATGAGTTTCGTACAGCGCTTTCCCTTTTGCCAAATCTACTTCTTCAGCCAAGGCGCTTTGGGTGAAGGACAAGAGGGATAAGAAAATGATACTCACCCAGAACACGGCATCCAACAAATTTTTGGCATGGGATTGGTTGGCCTTCTGCATGACAAAAAATCTTTTCAAAAAGGGATGCGGGTTAATTCGACAGAAGGGTGTTGAGGGGGTCCGGCAGAATGGCTCCACATTCTAGACAGACGCACATTTCCGTTTTTTTGCCCTTTTCGGTAGTTAAATGGTCCACTAACCGACCATGGGAACAGGGTTTATCACCATAATTGGCTTTCCACAACTCTTGTAGACGCCCGGCCTCGTCTCGAGTCATGAGACTCATCCTCCATGAAAAAAGTAAAAGTATCTGGGGTTACATCATGAATGCTCCCATAATGAATGTTCCCATTTGGAGTCATAGCAGGTTGCATCCCTAATGTACAATAATTTCGCCCAAAAGAGTAGTTAGCACCATTTCACTGTCAGACAGAGCTACCGACTGTCTATGGGAAAAAAACAGGGTTAGGGAAATTTACTGTGAGCTGATGGCACAGAAGGACTCGCGACATTTTTTTCATCGAACCCTTGATATTAGGGAGACCTATCGACATGTCTTCAAACATTAGCGGAAGGGGATTCCCCTTTTACTGAGAGGCGGATGATAATTTGGCCGTCCGGGGTTCGGTGAATGCGACTGGTTATGACCGTGGGTTTGAAATCAAAATGCTGCTCCTCAAATATGCGCAGAAATTCTCCCAAAGCTCTTTGTTCTGATTTATCAACATCCATCAAGCTTTGTTGTCTGTCAATTTAGGATTTGACCCATCTCCATGCATCATTCAATTCTTGTGGGGAATAATATTTTACCTCAGTTTTGACTAATGGATTAAAGACTTTTGTTAACCATTCAAGCCAGCTTTGATTTCCGACGATTGCCATTCGTTTGAAATCGCGAAGATGACGAATGCCGAATTGAAAGTCTTCCCAAAAAGCTTCGATTTCCATTCCATCAAACCTGGTCATATCGCAAAGCAAATTCAATGGTCCACATTCGTTGATGAGATTTTCGAAGTACGGAATCAGGACACCATAATCGTCTTTAGTCAATTTCCCATCAACTTGTATCCCCACGGTGTTACCGGTACTGTCATCGAGCACTCGATACATGCCGATTCTCCTTCCGCAGGATGTTAATCGGATTCCATCATACCTTGTCCTCCCCGGCATCCCATCCCTTTGCATTGATCCATTGGCCCCATTCCTCTATGGCGCCTCATTCCCCCGCGGCCTCGTCCACCGGAAAAACTGCGCTCATATTGGATGACTGTCCAGATTTCTTCATCCGAAAGAAGCCCTCCGAAAGGAATCATCCCCGTCCCTTCTATCCCGTTTTTTATAACCCAAAAGATTTCGCCTTCGCTTCGATGATGCCACATGCCACGGTGACGAAAATTCCGGGGGGAGGGGTTCAAGGTGGAACCCCCGGGACCGTCTCCGCGGCCCTTCATACCATGACAATTGAAGCAGGTTCCCTTGCCCTCATAAATCACTTTCCCTTTAGCCACGACCTCAGCAGATTCGGGCAAAGGACTTCGCAATGCCCGTGCTTCCTCGAGCTGGTCTGCGGGTACCCTTGGTTCCATAATATGGCGCTCAGCGGCAGGGATTGGCTGAAGATAGGTCAAAAGGATAATCGGTATCGCGAGATAAGCAGATTGAAGATTCATCGCCCTCCTCCGCATTTTTAATTTAAAATGAAACATTCCGGTCCAACTCCGTGACCGCCTGAATGTAGTCCGGCATACCTTTGATGGTTGCTCCCGTCAAAAGATCTTTTTCCTGGATTTGCCGAGCGACCGCACATGCTCCGCATACCCAAATGGGAATATGAGCCGCCTGAACGGCTGTCACCAGCTCTTTGAGAGGAGTCAGATTGACCCCGTTCACATGATCAGCCGTGCCTTTTCGCCCTAATGTCACGGCTTCATTCCATAACCACAAAACTACATTGTGACCTTGCTCTTTGGCGGTCTTGGCTGCCATGAAAGGGAGGGTCGCCAATGTCGGATCGTCAGTTCCTCGACTACCTGATATGATAATTGTTGCCATAATGCCTCTCTCCTCATCTTTTGATTCCCAATATGTATTACTTTATTCAAAAAATCGGCACGCTATGATTTTCCAAAAGATCGGATATAGGTCACAATTTGCCATGCCTCTTCCTCAGTCAAATAGAGCGGGAGGTAAGGCGCCATGTCGGTCCCATGACTGCCATGTTTCAGAATCCAAAAGAGCTCTCCGTCCGTCCGTGCAGCTTGCCAGGCGCCATCCCCAAAATTTCGTGGAAATGGGGTGCCGACATGAGGAGTTCTGACATCTGGTCGTGTCCCAGTTCCATCTAGCCCGTGGCAGGCTGAACAATACGCCTTGCCTTCATACAGGGCTTTCCCATGCGCGACAAATTCTGGTGTGACAATATGGGGATTCTGAAGAGATTGAGCCTTTGAAAGTTGGTCGGGAGACAACCGAGGGTTCACCTCAACGCCTTGTTCGGAAAATCCAGATCCTGCTCCCAGCCAAAGGAGCGCAATAATTGGTAGGAATACTCGCCATGACCAAATTACCGGTGACCGCATAAATCAATCCCCCTCCTATTTTTCGTAATCCGCCATCTGTGAAGAAATCGTGAGCTAGTAAATCCTTCACCCCTTCCTATTCGAGGGGTGAGAGTACCTACGATTTTATCAAGAACAATGCCACTGAACCGATTCAATCAATTTTCTAAGAAAAATGCCCATTGGCCGTTTTTAAAGGGATAGAAATGAGGCAATTGGCTACACCAGTTCAAGAACTGATGTCCAGTAATGACTCAGGTATTAATTTAAAAAGTTGGATGTTCATGACCTTACCTTAATCTTCACTCCAATTATCGTGGGGATATTAGTCATTCGTGAACTTGGACTCCCACTCGGGTGGATAATGCTGGCTGTATGTTTCTTTTACCTTTTTCTGGCGAGAATCTTTGTTATCGCGGTGCTAGGAAATTTGATTTTCGATCGCCTGGGGAAGGCACGTCACGATGAATTGGCAAATGCTATCGGGTGAATAGTGTATTCTTCTATGACCCTCCTTCTTTTTCTTGGGACTATTGTCACCTTCTTGGCCATCCTCTTTGGTTTGGGAGTATTGCTAATGACCAAAAAGAAGTATACTTTGCGTCAAAAGATCAGAGGAGGATTTGAAGAGACGTATTCCGTCAAGGATCTATTCGTATACCATGGGGGACCCGGCCAATTTGTTTTTTTGTTAGTTTAATGCCTGCAACCATTTTTGTGGTGATTGGGTATTTTGTCCTGTATTTTTCCACCAAGGTCCAGGGAGCCGTTCACAGAATCGGTCGGGGGTTGGCGCTTTGGATTTTTTTTATGGCCTTATTTTTTCCAATGATTGGGGCCTATGTGACCTTGTCCGGCCAATGCCCAATAGTGGAAATGATTGAGGAAATGGAGCGCCTCAATGATCAATAACCTTAGGTTTGGTCCATAAAATGGAAGAAGATGAAATTAAAGTATAACTTGAAGAAAGCTATGCCAAGATAGCCACAGAAAAAGGCGGTTGCGGCCCACCAGGTGACAAGAGAGAAGGAGAAAAAAGGCATGTAGAAAATTTCAGCATGACAATAGGGTATTCACTCGATGATCTTCATGCAGGGCCTGAGGGAATCAATCTTGGTCTTGAGTGTGGGAGTCCCGTTGCTCTGGCTTCCTTGCTGGAGGGGGAGGTGGTCGTTGATCTCGGATTGGGGACTGGTTTTGATTGTTTTCTTGCCGTGCAAAAAATTGGATCGCCAGGAAAAATCATTGGTGTGGATATGACCCTCGAGGTGGTGAATAGAGCGAGAAGAAGTGCGGAAGAGGGAGGCTATGGTAATGTAGAATTTCGGTTAGGTGAAATTGAAAATCTGCCTCTTGCTGATAATTCCATTAATGTTGTTACTTCAAACTGCGTAATCAATCTGGCACAAGATAAGACCAAGGTCTTTCAGGAGGGATTCCGGGCTCTGAGACCAGGAGGCCCCATGATGATTTCCGACATCGTCCTGACTCGAGAGCTTCCCATGTTTATAAGAGAGTCCGTTGAAGGCTATCATGCCTGTATGTCTGGAGCCATGATCAAGGATGAATATTTGGACTGCATCGAACTGGCGGGATTCCAAGAAATAAAAGTTCTCGATCAGATCCCATTGCCATTTGACTTGTGGATCAATGATCCCACGGCGAAGGTTATCCTTCAGGAGGCGGAGATTGACCCGACGGAGACAAAAAAGATGTCAGACACCATCGTCCATCTGAAGGTCCAGGCTTACAAAAGGAGGTAGGACGCCATATATCCCTTTTGATGCCTTTGTTAAAATACTCAGATTTGAAAAGGAGAGACTTCAGATGCTTTTGATTCGTGTTCCTTGTAGTACTTGAGACATGCCGACTCCCGGCCACTGACAATTCGACGACCTTCAAGTATTCCCCACTCAGCCGTGATACCGGTGCACTGCGAATCCTTCTGTCCGTCATCCCACTAGAGAACCACCCAGTTGTGGGTTATTCCTTTTTTGTGAGCGCGGGCCGTATTGGAATATAAAGTGGTGAAATGATGTTTGCCACGTTGAGTGTGTAAGACTGGCAGCCAGGCCTCACCGTATGGATTAAACCGTCGTGGGGCGAACTGATGGAGTTTGCCGGCGACGGCTTTTTCCCCTGGCACTCCCAACGCGTGCTGCAATTGCTCTGTTACGTTCGGGGATAATCATGACCGGAAAATCGTCCGGCAAGAATGAATAGCGAACTTGAACTTAATAGGAAATCGATGAAATTGGCAGAGGGCGTGATTTTACCGGGTGCCTGACGGATGTGGGCACATAAAGTCGGAAACCTGAAATTTGCGATGCAAGAAATGAAAGGAGGAAACCTGTCAACGTTTAGGAAATCCTACGAAGTGCCTTTCCTGCATTAGCCGGCCTGTTTTTATTGACTACCGCCCTTTCGACCTGATCTTCCCATGTATGAGCCAGAGTATTGAGCTGATTGAGAATCGTGGTGAGCTCCCGGCCTTCCTGGGTGAGCCCATAGGTCACCTGCGGCGGCACAGTCGGTTCTTGATGTCTATAGATAATCTCCGCCTTCTCCAGGGTTCGCAATCGCCCGGTTAACATTTTTGAGGAGATTCCAGGCATTAGGCGCTTGAGTTGGCCAAATCGAGTTGCACCATTGTGGTGAAGTCGATACAGGATATAGATGGTCCAGGGCCCGCAAAGAACCTTTAATAGAGAGTCTAGTGGGCATCCAAATGAACTGGGCGGTAATTTCATGGTTACTTTTTGGTACCTACTTTACTTTTGTGATTAGTAACTTATCTTAGCTCCTGTAGGAAAAGGACACAAGTTGGCAGAGAGCACCTGTATGTTAACCTTTTAGACGAGGATGCTATGAAATGTAGACGATGCCAGGGTTTAATGGTTTTAGACAAAATATATGATCCGGATGGTCAATTCTTACATATTGATATTTGGAGATGCTTGAATTGTGGAGATACCGTGGACCCCACAATCCTCCAAGCGCGAAATGAAAAAAAGAACAAAGAAAACACTGCCTTATCCACTGTGAGTGCGGGATAAAGTGAATGAAATCCAATTCACTTACCTTTTCGTTTTTCCCCAAAAATGCTGATAAATGGGGAAATATGATATTGAGCGATGATTGGAGGATGGTGACCCTCAGGTTATATAATACCCTGGGGTAACAGGGAGAGATCGGTTTTGGCAGGAAATTAAGGCGTAAATCAGAGAAAAATGACAGGAGTTTGCCTCATATGAGATCAAGGATAGAAACGATTCATAGGGAAAGTTCAATAGCGAAGGGGGGGATCTTCCTACCGCGAAGGACAGTCCTTTGTTTTTTGTTGATAATCTTCTTGCTTGCAATTCCACAAGTTCTGTTCGCCGAGGCCAGAGCCCCGGAACCCATCACCAATGAGGAAGCCATACGATTGGGGGAAGAATTTGGAATTATTGTCGGTGAGGTGGACGAGGAAATCCAGGAATTTCTCGGATTGGAAAAGCCTGAAGGTGTGGTTGTTTTCGAAGTGATTGGAGGAAAGCCTGCGGCTTTGGCTGGAATCAAACCCCGCGCACTGATTAAAGAGATTAATTCAGTTGAAATCCGAAATCTGAAGGATTTTGGGGTCGCACTCCAGGCAGCGTTGCCGACAGAAAATTTTACGGTGGCGACCTATGAGCCTGCCGACCCGAATGACCAAGGTATTAGCGGAGGGATAAATTTCCACTTTGTACGAGTCGAAAAAACCTGAGAGAGGGATGCATTCCTGAGCTTGGCGTTATGGAAAAATGAAAATTTGATTTTGAGGTTTTCATTCATTTAGAAGTTGGTAATGATGAGAAATGAATCGACTGATATATCCACGCAATTTTTATCCACCGAGGCCCGACAAGTCCAGGTTCGGCCCGAGGATGTGTTGAATTCGTCTGTCGTTGAAACCCGGGCTGCGGGTTCGTTGAAACATCTTCTCGTTACCCGGCAGGAGAGGGGAACCTATTCGTGTGAGGGTTCCATTGATGATGCTCAAGAGCAGCAGGAAGAAGGTTTTCTTCCGCCCAGTGGTCCGATAACCCTTTTCTTAAAAGAAATGGGCCGTGTGCCTCTGTTAAGTCGCGATGAGGAGATTCATTTAGGAAAACAAGTAAAAAATGGCAAGGGGGAATTGCTCAGAGCGTTGTCAAGTCTGCCAACGGCCCTTTCCAGACTGGAATCTGCACGAGGACAATTGCATCGGGGCGAAATCCAGGTGAGTGAAGTGGTCGTCATCAGTGTGCCAATAGGGCAGGAGTACGACAAAGTTTCGATGGAGAAGCATTCTGATAAGGGCCAGTATTTCAAACGGACTCTTATGGAGCTCAATGCCATTTCCCGTTCATTCAAATCTTTGCAATCCCTGTATGACAAACAGTTAACAGCCTCAGGGGGAAAATCAGAGAAAGCTAAACCCTTCGAACAACGCATTCGGGCCCTGCAAGGGCAAATTAGCAAGAGGGTCGCAACAATCGGCTTACGCCCGGATTTTCAGGAATCCATGGTCAATGACGCAAAGAGGATGGAAGAAGAAATTGTTTCGAACGAAAAAATCGTAGAGGGCTGTTTCCGCAAACTCGGTGTGACGGGAGAGGAGGGACTCCGATTATTTCATAAGCTGTCTGCAGACCGTTCCGTCTTTGTGACGAAGTGCCGAAAGACCGGCCAATCCCGGGAAGCTCTGCGAAAAATTATAGACGATTTCGTGAAGGCTCACTCCCATATCCGGAATCTTGAGAAAAATGTTCTGAAAATGCCGGTTTCTGCATTTAAAAATGCGTTACGCAATCTGAGGGATTCGGAAAAGAAAATTGAATCTGCCAAAAGTCAATTGGTAGAGGGGAACCTTCGGTTAGTGGTGAGTGTGGCCAAACACTACACTAACCGGGGTCTCCATCTCCTTGATCTGATTCAGGAAGGCAATATCGGGTTATTGAAGGCGGCTGATAAATTTGACTATGAGCGTGGATATAAATTCAGCACGTATGCGACGTGGTGGATCCGGCAAGGGATCACCCGTGCCATTGCGGAACAGGGCAACACTATTCGCCTCCCTGTCCATATGTCGGAAACTCTGCAGAAAGTGAATCGAATTTCCCGACAACTGGTGCAGCGATTTTCCAGAATGCCGGCACATAAAGAAATTGCCGACGAGGTGGGACTCTCTGTGCACAAAGTGGAAGAAACCTTGGAAAGCGCCAAAGATCTGGTGTCACTTGATGCTCCGACGGTCCCGGGGGAGAATATGCAGCTCGGTGACCTTATTGAGGATACCAACAGTATCTCACCTTTAAATGTGGCTGATCGTTTGAGTGTCCAACAACAACTCAACGAGGTACTCGGGAGTCTGACTCCTCGCGAACAGACCATACTCAGAAAACGGTATGGAATCGGGTATGGTCAGGCCTCAACGTTGGAAGAAGTCGGCGCGGATTTGGGGGTCACCCGGGAGCGTATCCGACAAATTGAAGCGGGTGCCATGAAAAAGTTGCAAGATCCTTCCTGCCGCGATCGACTCCAACCGCTGATGGAGAATCTGTAAGTCCTCCAGACGTGGGATGGGTCTCTCACAATGGTGTTGTTGCATAAATCAAAAATGGAACCGCTTTGCGGCTGGGGTGTATTTAATCAATACATTCTCTCTGATACCGCCATGACTAAGCTCACCATTCGTTTCAGAACTCCGCACTTGATTCACCCTTCAACCCGCTGAATATTCAACCTGCTCGACCCTAACCTGGGAAAAAAAGTACTCTTGAATCGAAACACAGCGTTCTCTGCTAAGTTCTGTTGTGGACACCCACTGGCTTCACGCCAGTCATACCGACCTTGCAATTGATTCTGACGAAGATAAGCATTCCGGATAGCCAGCATATCCTGGGAGTGATTACATCTCGCTCGCTTCACGATTCGCCGAAGGGAAATCGTGTCTTTCGCTCCGTGCTGGCCAATGGATGCATAGCAGGCCTTCGGGTGGTAAGCCCCATTTTTGAGCCATTTAAGGAAACGCGGATTAGGATAAACTTCTTGGTAATTTTGTCAACTTCGACGGATCGGCACGGTGTTAGAAGTTGAGAATGGCAAGGTGCAATGGCCTATCCAAATCAGCTTGAAAAACAATTCGATAGAGAGGTCTCCAATGAATCGAACCCCAAAATGGGGTTTTCGAAAGGGCTATGCCCCTTTCGTGGGGTGACCAGAGCGAAGTGGAGGCCCGAGGGAGCGGGCCCCCTTGTGGGAGCTAGAACGACCTTCCGTGGGTCTTCCCTTGTGATGGAGAGATCTCCTTCAGTGGAGGGTCGGCGAATGAGCAGACCATTCGATCTTGCCAATAATACATCTCACAATTTATTTCACGTTTAGATAAAGTAAAAGGCAAGAATCTCCAAGGAAGTTTTTAATAGACAGTCAAGAAGCGACCCCTTTAACAATATGTAATCAACAGCTCAGACATTACATTTGACAATAGCTCCTCCCGTTTTTAGTGCGCATTTTAATAATGGGTTTTTACCTGGACTACACTTTTTTCCTTTTACTTGGATAATCCTTTAAAAAAAACGAGGCTCTTCGTTGATTTTTTATTGAGTTTCAACCAAACAAAAAACCATCACTGGTGGACAGACCCGAGGCAAACATTTCTCGTGATTAACATATTCTGGGGAGCTGCTCGGTCGACAGAAGATCAAGGATGCGGTGGGTTCCGGCCACCGTATTGCCCGAAACGTGCGGTCTGGCCTGGGAGGAGGGAGCATGTACCTCTCCAATTTCTTGAGCCTGAACGGATACTGCATGCTGGCGTAGAAGGCAGAGACTACGGTCAACTTCTTGAGGGGAAAGAAACAGCACGAACCGTCCCTCATTGGCGATATAGAGGGGATCAAAACCGAGGATTTCACAGGCTCCTCGAACGGGGTCAAGAACCGGTATTCTGGTTTCATCAATCACCATATTCACCCCCGCCCCTAAAGAGAGTTCATTCAACGCGGTAACCAAACCACCACGAGTCAGGTCCCGCAAACAGTGAATGGAAATTCCTTGATTGATCAGGTCGGACACCACGGCGTGAAGGGGAGCGGAGTCACTTTTGATATCACCCGAAAAGGTCAAGCCTTGCCTTTGGCTGAGTACCGCCAGTCCGTGTGATCCTACATCTCCACTCAATATGATTCGATCTCCTTCCTCAATGCGTTGAGGTCCGATGATAACACCAGGTGGAACAACACCCACACCTGATGTATTAATAAAGACCTGATCGCCTTTCCCCCGCTCAACGATCTTGGTATCACCGCAAACAATCCGGACCCCGGCTTGGGATGCAGCCTCAGCCATGGATTGTACCACCTTTCTCAAAGTGTCGATGACAAGACCCTCTTCCAGAATAAACCCAGCGCTCAAATACAATGGGGTAGCCCCCGCCATCGCAAGGTCATTAACCGTTCCAAACACAGCAAGCCTTCCGATATCTCCCCCGGGAAAAAATAAAGGGCTGACCACATACGAATCGGTGGTAAAGGCCAGTTGACCTTCCGGGGGGGGCATAACGGCACTGTCATGAAGGGCATGGAACGGTTGAGTAGAAAAGGCCTTCAGAAAAACGTCCTGAACAAGGGATTGCATAAGGCGCCCCCCTCCACCATGACCTAAGTGGACCAGGTGGTCACTCTGTGAAGGGACCGGACATTGAAGTTCATGGCCAGAATCTTGGTTCATCGCTTACCTTCTTGTCGAGACTTGGTTTCGATACCGGAAATAGGCAGCACAAGCTCCTTCGGTTGAGACCATGGGGGCCCCAAGAGGATGTTCAGGAGTGCAGCGATTTCCAAATGCCTGACAACCATCCGGTTTAAGTTGCCCCTGCAGCACAAGACCGCTTTGACATTCTCCGTCTTCTGCCACGTGTTGGTGCCCTGCAGGCACTCGCCCGGCGAAGCGCTTGAGGGCATCAAACGAGGAATACTTTGCCCGCAAACGCAGACCACTGGCTGGAAGGCTTCCCATTCCCCTCCAGGTCCTGGGTTCCGGCTCAAACACTTCTTCCACAAGTGCGCGGGCTGTACTGTTCCCCGCCCGTCTGACCGACCGGCTATATTGATTCTGCACCTCGAACCGCGCGGACTCCAATTGTTGAACCACCAGGTATATGCCTTCCAAAATATCAATAGGTTCAAACCCCGTCACCACGATGGGCACGCGATATTTTCGTGCCAAAGTTTCATACACCTCAAACCCCATGATTGTGCACACATGCCCTGCAGCCAGAAATCCCTGGACACGATTTCCTGGAGCGGCCAGGATGGCCTCCATGGCCGGAGGAACCAGCACATGCGCCACCAACAAAAAAAAGTTTGGTAGTCCCATACGAGAGGCCTGGACGACGGCCATGGCCTGTGCAGGGACGGTTGTCTCAAATCCCACGGCAAAACACACGATCTGTTTGGATGGATGAGCCTGCGCGAGCGCCACCCCATCGAGCGGAGAGTAAATGATTTTCACATTCCCCCCTCTGGCCTTCGCACTGTATAGGTCACCTTGAGAGCCTGGGACTCTCAACATATCGCCAAAGGAACACAGGATGACATCCGGCAGTTGCGCCAGATGGATGGCGTCGTCGATAAATTCAATCGGTGTCACACACACCGGGCATCCAGGGCCGTGGATGAGAGCCATCGAAGGGGGAAGCAAGCGATCAAGCCCATACTTCACTATGGCGTGGGTCTGACCTCCACACACTTCCATGATGTTCCAGGGGTGATGGGTGGCCCGGTTTATCGCTGTTACCAAACGGCTCACGCCCTTGGCATTCCGAAATTCGTCGACATATTTCATAAGGCAAATGAAAGATTCGCTCTATGGGGCTTCCAGGTCTTCAAGCATGGCCAATGTTTGCTTCGCTTCTTCTTCGTCGACTTTACTAATGGCAAAACCCACATGCACAATCACATAGTCATCGACTTTCGCTTCGGGAACGAAGGCAAGACACACTTCTTTCAATGCTCCTCCAAAGGAAACCCAACCTTGTCGAAGGTCACCTTCTTCTATACTCTTAATTTGACCGGGTATGGCTAGACACATTTCTTGGGTCCGAATGAAAAAATGAGAAGATTCCTACTATTGGAAGGCCGAGGGGTCAGGGCCTAGCCCTGTGATCATGAGCGCACGCTCCTTTCAGAAATTCTCCGGGCTGCTGCCACAATGGTTTGGCCGAGTGCCAATCCCCCATCGTTGGAAGGCACTTTTTCATGCGAATACACTCTAAAACCTTCCTTTCGCAGTTTGGTTTGAACCGCACCCAAGAGCAAACCATTTTGAAATACCCCTCCGGTGAGAATAATGGAGGTTATGCCAACTTTCCTTGCGACATTCATAACTAATTCGATCAAAGCCTGGTGAAATGCCCAGGCAATTTCCGAGGTAGTTTTTCCCCCAAGCAAGTCTGACACCATGGCCCGAATCAAAGGTCCCCAGTCGGCGACCCAGAAGTCGTCCAACCTCTTTTGTAACGGGATGGCATAGCAGAGCCCCTCCGGATCTTTGGCCTTTTCCGCTAAATACTCTACAGCCATAGCTGGTTCCCCCTCGAAGGAGGCCGTCTGACAAAGATCAAGCAACGAACTCACACCGTCAAATAACCGTCCCATGCTAGTGGTCATCGGACAGGCAACCTCTTTTTTGATGATCTCCATTATGGACCGGACCCTAGTGGGTCCAAGATATTGAATAGGTGCAAGGGGTAAGTTCAAGGCTTCTTCACCAAAAACATTCACCAATAAGGAAAGCGCCACCCTACATGGGTTCTGTATGGCCGCCTCCCCCCCAGGCAGTGGAATTGATCTAAGGGAGACCACACGGAAAAAGTCGGCAAAATGTGTGATGAGAAATTCTCCTCCCCATAAATTTCGATCTGCGCCGTACCCCAGCCCATCCCATGCCACCCCTAACACAGGCCCCTGTAACCCATGTTCCGCCATACATGCGGCGACATGGGCATGATGATGCTGCACGTCTATCACCGGTACATTCCAGGATGATCCTAGAGCCTTGGCCACAGTAGTAGACCGGTAATCGGGATGAAGGTCGCAGGCAATGACTTTCGGCTGGGTTTCGAAAAATTTCACCTGATCGGCAATTGTTTGCTCAAACTGAGAACAAGTTTCGGTGGTTGAAAGATCGCCGATGTGTTGACTCATCACCAATTGTGTCCCAGCCGTGAGCGAAAGCGAATTTTTCAAATGCCCGCCCAGAGCCAAAATAGACGCAGAAGATTTTTTTATCGCTTCAGGTATGTTCAAGCTTATGGGTGTGGGAACATATCCCCTGGCCCGCCGGAGAACCCGGGGTTGGCGGTCAACCATCCGTACCACTGAATCATCCATTGGGCGAGCGATCGGTCGATCATGGACCAGGAAGGCGTCGGCGATGCCGTTGAGCCGATGCAAGGCTTCATCCTCGTGAATG
This sequence comes from uncultured Nitrospiraceae bacterium, assembly GCA_964525045.1. Taxonomy (GTDB): domain Bacteria; phylum Nitrospirota; class Nitrospiria; order Nitrospirales; family UBA8639. Next base: position 41,211 of record CAZGFD010000026.1, read on the forward strand.
ACTATGGGTTCGTCTCTCCGATTCCCACTTGTGGCAATCACAGGATAGCTCAACCCGTTCATCATCAGGTGATGCAGCGGAGTATAAGGAAGCATGGCCCCAACATAGGGATTTCCCGGGGCAACTCCCTCAGCCAGAAAACTGGATTCCTTTTTTCGCAGAAGGACGATGGGAGCTTTAGGAGAGCATAAAAGGTCAGCTTCTCCGGAGGAAATGCAACAATGCTCCTCAACTGATGTCAATCCTGGAAATAAAACCGCGAAGGGTTTTCGAGGCCTGTTCTTCCGATCACGAAGATTTTGCACGGCCCTATCCGAAGAGGCATTCACCCACAATTGAAAGCCACCAAGCCCCTTGACAGCGAGAACCATTCCCTTTTCAATCAGGTGGATCGAAAAGGACAAAGCTTCTTCAGCTTGGGACAGCACCATTCCCTTCTGATTCCACAATGCCAATCGCGGCCCGCAAGCGGGACATGATGTGGCTTCAGCATGAAAACGCCGGTTCCCCACGTCCACATACTCCTCTTTGCAATGGCAACACAGATCAAACTTTTTCATGGTGGTATTCACCCGATCGTAGGGCAACCCTTCGAGAATACTGAAACGCGGCCCGCATTCTGTACAGGCCGTAAAAGGGTATCGATAGTAACGGGAGCTGGGATTGAAAATTTCCTTCAGGCATTCCCTACAGGTTCCGAGATCAGGAGGAATCACGGACTGCTTTTGACCTGACTTGTCACTGTTACAGATCGTGAACCCTTCCTTCCCCTGACAGGGGATGGTATAAATGGAGATCTCCGAAATTATTGCATTAGGGGGAGGGTTCACTTCTAGAGCCTGTTGAAAGTGCCTGAGATTTGTTGGCGTCCCTTCCACTTCCACCCGGGCACCGTGCGCGGCATTGGCGACCAACCCATTCAAATGGTATTTTCGAGCTAACCGCGATATGAAGGGACGAAAACCTACCCCTTGGACTACCCCGCGAATAATGAACCGTCGCCTGGTTTTCCGTTGCGAATCTGTGGGAACTTCAACAAGCGGCCTCATGGTTGAGTAAGGGTGCACTCCACATCTTTGATAACCACTTCGGGGTGATCCTCCCAATCTACTTGTTCCTTGCCACATTTTGGACAGAGCCTTGAGTCATCCTTGGCCTGCACATCCTGACCACATGACAGACACTGACCCGACACCACAACATGGAGGATTTCTAGTTTGGCATGTTCAGCCAACGTGCCCCGTGCAGCCATATAGAAGGTGTTTTGCAATTCACTGTGAGAATGAAGAGCCAGATGCGAATGAGGGCTTACCTGTATACGTATCAGATTGGGCAATCTTCCCTTTGCCTTCTTCGCCGCTTCCTCGACCATGAACGCTATCCTACGCATTAAGGTGAATTCGTGCATCGCGATTTCTCCAATTCCACCTGAATGCGCTTCGCCACCCTTTTCACGGTGTCAGCCATCAGATTGGACAACCCCTTCCCTGGTTTAACCGGTCCGATTTCGATCCCGTACAAGACGAGTTGGGGAGGAAGTTTTTGCAGGGTATCTCCGAGGGATAAAGCTTGTCCCAATCCCAACCCATGGGTCGAACTCATTCCGGAGGCCCAGTTTACCTGTATTGCAAATTCTAGATCCGGTGGGATTTCCCAACGATGGACGGTCCCCGAAGGTTGTCCGGTTTGAACTGCATCGATGATGATAACCTGGGTGGCCCCTTCCAGAAGATCGAGGATTCCCAATCCCATTATTTCACCTTCATTAATGTCAACATCCTGAAGCCCTTGAGACTTCAGGTGCCGGGCGACGAGATTGCCGACACCATCATCACCGACCCAGGGATTTCCTATTCCGATAATCTTTAAGGAACTCATGACCGCACATCAGGCAGATGGTGAATATCCAGCCGTAAAAAGTGGGTCGCACAGGAAATACATGGATCATAACTCCGAATAATGCCTTCGCATAGACGTGCAACTTCCTCGTTGGGGAAGTGAAGTAAAGGAGGGAGAGCTTCGCGCAAGTCATCCTCCATACGTCGTTGGTTTTGCGACGTTGGCGGGACAATTTTGGCTTCTCGAATCGTTCCATCCTCACCTACACGAAACCGATGAAACAGCAGCCCCCTCGGAGCTTCGGTTACCGCCGAACCCATTCCCGCTTTCACCTCGAATGGAACCGCCGCTAGAGGTGGTTTCTCATACTGATCGATGATGTGGAGACTATGGTCAATGCAATGGAGCACTTCCGCCGCGCGGGCAACGATGCCCATGGAGGCTCTTCGAAATGGAAGCTGCAATCCTGTGGCCCGGAGTACTTCTTTCGTCAATGAGGTTAGGGCGTCATAATTAAGATGGAGCCGCGCCAGGGGGCCGACAAGGTAGGACTTGCCCTCAAAAGCGCATTGAAGAGCATGAGAATAGGGTACTTGGTGCTCGATAAAATGGTTTTCAAATTCGTGAGCGGAAATTAAGAGCCCCGAGTTTGACGCAATCATCCCCTCATTCATGGGGTATTCGAGGGAGGACTGGACGGCGACTAACCTATAGTCCTGCTCAGGATCGGAAAATTCAAAACCAGCCACCCATCGAAGAGTCTCTTCGGCCGCATCCCGGGCCCAGAGCAACTCCTCCTTCAGGCTAACCAATTCGTGTTTACTCGGGACTTTTGTAAAACCTCCTATTTTGACGGAAACGGGATGTACCGACCGTCCCCCCAGGAGTGCCAACAGTGCATTCCCCACCTTTTTCATTCTCAGGCCCCTGGTGACAATACCCGGATGGGACCGGGCCATTTCGATTCCACTGGCAAAACCCATGAAATCGGGCCCATGGAGCATGTATATATGCAACGTATGACTTTCAATCCATTCTGCACAGTAGAGCAGACGACGAAGATCGCGTAGCTGACCTTCGACTTGAACCTCAAAAAGCGGTTCAAGAGCATGAACGGTGGTCATTTGATAGGCCACCGGACAAATTCCACAAATCCGGGCAACGATATCCGGCACCTCCGAGACGTGTCGCCCTTGAAGAAAGGCTTCAAAAAACCGGGGGGGCTCAAAAATGCGAAGCTGGACATCCTCGACCTCACCTCCTCTGGCAGTGACATGCAAGGCACCTTCGCCTTCGACCCTGGCAAGCATATCAATCTTTATGGTCCGGGTCTCTTCGTTCTTCCCAGTCATGGCTCTCTTTCCTGAATGGCTCAACGTATCCGTTAATCCCCCGAAATCGTCGAATGATTTCAACGGGTATCAAATTGAGCCCGTGCCGAAACTGTGTTGATAGGGAAGGGGTATTGGGAGGAACTCCTGGGCCCTGAGGAACCCCCTCTGCGGGACCAAAACATCCATAACATTCACGGCCAAGGGCAGGACAGATAGCCCCACACCCGGTTTGTGTGACAGGCCCCAAACAGGGAAGCCCTTTGGCCACAAGTACGCAGAGGTGTCCCTGACGCTTGCAGTCCAGACAGACACTGTGTGAGGGAAGACGTGGTGTTGTCCCTGCGGTCAAATCGGTAAGGACCTGGAGAAGTTGGTATTTATCGATCGGACAGCCCCATAATTCATAATCCACTTGTACATGTTCCGAAATCGGAGTGGAGGTACTCAGACCGCGAATATACTCCGGATGGGGGTAGACCATTTGCTTGTAGCTTTCCACATCCGCCCAGTTCCGCAGAGCCTGAATCCCCCCCGCGGTGGCGCATGCCCCAATAGTGACCAGGAACTTTGTTTGGTTTCTGATTTCTGCAATTCTTGTCACGTGTTCCGGAACAGAAATAGATCCCTCAACAAGGACGATATCGTAGGGGCCGGGCTTCATCCGGCTGGAAGCTTCAGGAAAATAGGCGATGTCCATGATTTGCCCAAGAGCAAGAAGTTCATCCTCGAGGTTTAGCAGACTTAGCTGGCACCCATCACATGAAGCAAACTTTATGACCCCCAGCCTGAGCCGCTTCAAGGGAGAAGAGGGAGAGGTCTCCTTCTGCCTGTGATGATGAATTTCCATCACACCCCACCTTTTCCTAGCAACGGCAGCACTCTATCGAGGCGCATCACCGGACCGTCGACACAAAGAAAAAATGGCCCCAACTGGCAATGCCCGCACAATCCTATTCCACATTCCATATGGCGCTCGAGCGAGACATACATGACCTCCGGTCTTAACCCCCGGTGAGTGAGGATATTAACGGCCACACGCATCATCATTTCCGGACCACACATCAGTACGACCGTATTATCAATGTCAAAACTCATCCGATCGAATAATTCCGTAACCACACCCACATGGTATCGCCAGGTCTTCCCCGGTTCATCACTCGTGAGGTATACCTCCGTATTTGGCTGACTGCGCCAATTATCGAACCGCTCCCGGTACAGTAAATCTGTTGGAGCTTTCACTCCATGAAGAATTTTTATGGCCCCGAATTGGGAACGACGACGAAACATATATTCGATCGCTCCGGCTACCGGGGCGCAACCTAACCCGCCTGTGACGATGATGATGTTCTTTCCCCTGGCTTCTTCCATGGGCCACCCTATTCCAAATGGCCCACGAATACCAAGAGTTTCCCCGATTTGCTTTTCGCCAATGATTCTAGATATTCGACCAACCATCCGAATCGTGTGATCCAGAAATTCCGGTTCATCGGGATCCGACACGATGGAAATGGCAATTTCTCCGACCCCGAAGGCATATAACATGTTAAATTGGCCAGATGAAAACTTGAAGGATTGCCGGGATGACGCATCAAAAATTTTCATGCGAAAACTTACGATATCCGTCGCCTCTAGTCTCTTTTCCAGGATTTGCGCTGGATAAATGACGAAGGGGTTGACCCCGTATGTAGGCACAGCGGGATTCATATCACCGGCTCATCCACGTTCTTCATTAATTTTTTGAGTTCCTCGGTCAAATCAATACCAACGGGGCACCATGTGATACATCGACCACACCCCACACATCCAGATGTTCCGAACTGATCGATCCAGTATCCTAGTTTGTGGGTAAGCCACATTCTATAGCGATCTTTAATGGTTGGACGAAAATTTTTCCCATGAATGTACCCGTGATCGGCTGTGAAACAAGAGTCCCATATTCTTGCCTGTTCGGTCCGCTCTCCGGTAAGGGCGGGTTTTTCTTCCATTTTGGAGCAAAAGCAGGTGGGACAGACCATGGTACAGTTGGTACAAGCGAGACAACGGGTCGCCACCTCGTCCCACTGCGGATGGTCATGCGCATCATACAATGCCTTGGGAAGACCTCGGGTCTCCATCTTGCGGGTTTGGCTCGCTCCGCAGTCTGCGATATCCTGATGATCAGCAGCTATTCGTTCGCTGGAGGCCTTTGACAGGGGTAATTCCCTGTAGATCTTTTCGCCAGCAGGACTTCCGACTTCCACCAAAAAATCCTCATCAGATTCGGTGAGCGCCAAATCGTATCCCGGACCTGCCTTGGGACCAGTGTTCATAGAAGAACAAAAACAAGTATCCAGAGCTCGGGTGCAATTCACAGCGATAAGCAAAAGAGATTCTCGTCGAGATTGATAATAGGGATCCGTAAAGGTACCTTCCAAAAATATCCTGTCTTGAATGCGCAATGCAGCCAGATCACAAGCTCGTACCCCAAGCAAGGCAGTTTTTTGAATGTGAGGTACGAAGGAGTTAACGGAAAAACTTCTGTTTGAACGTTCGATGACAAGGAGGGTTTCTTTTGGAGCAAAGGCTTGCCGTTTGATTGATTCCGGCCCTTGGACAGTCCCAAAAAATCTCGGCGATCCAGTTTTTTCCAGTCGGTACTGCCCCGGGGACTGGTGATCCTTCCATCCTACCGGTAGATCCTGAACTCCTTGGATGTCGCCCCACATGACGGCTCCATCCCAGACTGTCGGCCCCATGACCCTGAAACCACTCTTTTTTAACGTCTGGATGAGACTGGCAAAAGATGATCGTGGTAGTAGTGCTGGAGAAGAAGGGGAAATGGAAGAGGGATCCATGCCGATAAATTGCTAGAGTCAGGATGGAAAGGATCGTTGGTAGAATTATAACATGGCTCGGAAATATCCGAGTAGATCAATGAATTTCTTTCTCCTTGCCAGGTTGGGAAAAGGAACTGTTCAAGCCCAATATCGTCAATACCATTCAGGTACTTTTCCGAGGAATCGTGGCTGCCACGCCACCCAAAATGAGCCGAGTAACACCTTGATACCCATGAATCCCCATTATGATCGGATCAGCCCCGGAAAAAATGAGGCATTCCCTTACCTTTAAATCCTTCCTCTCATTGGGATAACCGCATTTCAATCTGCTGTTCGAATGTAAGGTTCCCAATAGGATGCGTCGACTTACATTCTATAAGATGTGACGGGCGACCGACAGCATGCATTAAGGTGACGGAACACTGAAATGCTTTATCCACCTGCATGGTGTATTGAAAAGCCTGCCAGGAACATTCAGTAAAGTCTACAGGAAGGCGCACAAGGTTCGGTGTAAAATTCCCATCCGATTTGTCCGGGATTCTTTCCCTCATCCTGGAAGACTCTGAATGCCGAACTTCTGAACTTATAAGCTATGCATGAGAAGTCCAGGCAACAATTATGCCACCACAGTTTCTGGAAGAGAAAGGGCCGGGGGCAGAGGAATTGGGGAATTGGGTGCCATAATAAGAAAAAAAACCGGACTAATTGTGGATATTCGCTACAGTGCTCTCTTTCTACAATGAGGCAGAAGAGACCGGGCAGAGACTTTCAATTAAGGTTGGGCAGACCTGAAGGTTCGGAAAAATACCATAGCGTTTACCAGATTCAGAATTTTTCCATTAAATGTGTGAGGTCAATTCTTCAGGTATCGTTTAAGCAGGTTTGGGGGAGGGACCGGAAAGGATTCGTTTCAGCAAAACAGTGGTAAGGAGAGTAGTAAGCACCCCCATGAAAGCCAGGGCCGAGAAAAGATTACCGACAAGTAAATCATCTGTCTCACGCTCATGTGGACACCTAGACTTATTGTGATGACGAAGAATACGGTTACCGTAAATTGAGTTCGAGGAAAATTTCAAAGATGGATCAAAATTGGATTAATGCGGCGTAGCCCATTTCCGATTGAGAGCTTGAAAGAATTCCATAGCGATCAAAAGGATGAAGCTGACGGTTGGAAGGATATCCGCTCAACATGCTACAAATGAATTCCGTTTTTGAGCAACCGCAAGTAAGAATTTTAAGTGCTTCTCTCTTACAGACTGGCAGTTCTTGTCTCCACTCGGTTCCTTTTATTGGATTTTTGGAGAGGGTCAATCGTCCCTGTAAGCTTCCGCCGGATCAATTTTTCCATTTCTACGATGACATAGCTTCCCATGCCCACACCGACGATAGGTATCCATGTCTGCCAATATATAGGAACGGTATGAAACAAAAAATTCATGACTGGCGCATAAGTGAACAGTAATTGAAGAACAATCATTGTCAGCACCCCCCAAGTGACCCACCGATTAGTGAAAATCCCAAGCTGAAACATCGATTTTTCAAATGAACGACAATTAAATAGGTAAAACAACTCGACCATCACAAAAACATTCACGGCTACGGTCCGGGATTCCTCCAGAGTGCCTCCTGTCTTCTGAACCCAAAGGAACAAACCAAATGCACCTGAAAGAAGGAGGGCTCCAACTAGAAGAATTCGCCAAACCAACTCGCCGGTTAGTAACGGCATTTTAGGATCTCGTGGGGCACGCTGCATGATTCCCGCTTCCTTGGGCTCAAATGCAAGCATCAATCCGAGCGCCACCGCAGTGGTCATATTAATCCACAGAATTTGCACCGGCAGAATCGGAAGTGCCAATCCGGCGCCAATGGACGCCAGGATCACCAACCCTTCTCCCATATTGGTTGGGAGGGTCCACACGATAAATTTCGTCAGGTTGTCAAAGACGCACCGGCCTTCTTCCACCGCAGCTTCTATCGACGCGAAATTATCATCGGTAAGAATCATATCCGCTGCCTCTTTGGCAACTTCAGTACCCCCACGACCCATGGCTACCCCAATATCGGCTTGTTTTAGTGCCGGCGCATCATTGACACCATCTCCCGTCATTGCGACAACATGGCCTCGGGTTTGTAAAGCTTCCACCAGTCGCAGTTTCTGCTCCGGCGCCACCCGTGCAAACACATTGATTTGGTTTGCAGCCTCGGGCAATTGATCCACCGGATAGGCACCCAGGTCCGACCCTGTCATGACCCTTGGCGCTTCTGCGCCCGAGATTCTTTCATTATCAATTCCAATCTGCTTGGCAATAGCCCCAGCTGTCAAAGCATGATCACCCGTAATCATTTTGACGGCAATTCCTGCAGTCTGGCACGTCTGCACCGCTCGAATGGCCTCAGACCGAGGAGGATCCATCATGCCTTGGAGTCCGAGCCATGTCAGTCCAGACAGATGGTCTTCTGAATTAAGGGCATCGGTCTCTGACGGTACAATGGCCCGCGCAAATCCCAGGAGGCGAAGGCCACGCTCACCAAGTGCCTGAGCTAGACGTTGGATGGTGCCCGGATCACAAGGCCGTTCCTGCCCCTCCGGCCCTAATTCCTGAGTACACAAACTCAACACCTTTTCCATGGCACCTTTCAGATAGACGACCTTTAAGGGGTCATCCGTCCTCTGGTGCAATGTGGCCATATATTGTCGTTGGGATTCGAAGGGGATGACATCAATACGGGGAAAATGGTGAGAGACGTTCTTCCACTCAAGTCCCGCTTTACAAGCTGCGACGAGTAATGCTCCTTCGGTAGGATCGCCCGCAATCGTCCATTGCTGATCTCGTTCAACCAATTGAGTATCATTGCAGAGCATTCCGGCCAGAACACATTCATGCAGTGCTGGGGCATGTCTAAGGTCAATGACTTTCCCATTTTGCTGGATAGTTCCCACTGGCTCATATCCTGAACCACTTACTTCCAACATTTGGCCCCCAGCTATGATGGCCTGTACGGTCATCTGGTTTTCCGTAAGCGTTCCCGTTTTATCCGAACAGATGACTGTCGTGCTGCCCAAAGTTTCCACGGCAGGCAACCTGCGTATGATCGCATGACGTTTTGCCATACGGTTGACGCCGATGGCCAAGGTAATGGTCACCGCGGCGGGAAGGCCTTCAGGGATGGCACCAACGGCCAAGGCCACCGCAGCCATGAACATCTCGACGGCCGGCTTCCCCTGCCACATCCCGATACCGAACGTAACCGCGGCTAACCCTAGAATGACGCCGGTCAAGATCTGGCTAAAGCGTGCAATTTTTTTTGTCAGTGGGGTGGCAATATCGGCTGCACTGCCAATGAGCTGATGAATTCGGCCGATTTCAGTTTCAAGCCCTGTACCAACCGCGACACCCATGCCTTGGCCATAGGTCACAAGGGTCCCGGAATAGGCCAAGTTCCTGCGATCCGCTAAGGCAGTGTCAAGTGGTAGCAATAACTCCTCTTTGACAACCGGAACGGACTCTCCCGTCAGAGCCGATTCATCGACCTGTAACTCACGAACGGAAACCAGACGCAAATCGGCCGGTACCTTATCGCCGGACTGGAGAAAGACCATATCCCCTGGAACCACCTCAGATGAAGAGATGTGGAGTTTTTCCCCTTCACGCAAGACCGTGGCCTCCGTCTTGACCATTTTCATTAAGGCCTCCAGGGCGCGCTCCGCACGAGATTCCTGAATGAACCCGACGACCGCATTCACGACTACAACCGCAAAAATTACGCTGGCATCTACCCATTCACCTAAGAGCAGAGTGACGACTGTAGCCGCCAGCAGGATATAGATCAGTGGATGGTGGAATTGGAGCAGAAACCGGATCAACGGACCATGCCGGCGAAACAACGGCAGCACATTCGGTCCAACATGCTGAAGCCGCTGCGTTGCTTCGCTATGGGTGAGACCACGAGAGGCATCAGTCTCCAAAAGGAGGAGCACTTCATGAACGGGCAACTGGTGGGTATCGGGATTAAGGAGCTTTTTCATTGCATGCGTTTATTTATGGGAGGGTGAGGTGTATGCCTTCAAAAAAATCGCGTTGGTTTGCCATTCTGGTCGTCGTGGCCGAAATGGCCACAGGAAGACCTCCCGGTATGGGAGACACCCCTAGCACCACTGCCATAAAAAAACTTCCATCAAGTGAATACCTTTACTGACGGCCCCCTCAGCAAGGATGCAAAAGGCTCATACCACACCAAGACTGATAGACCGGGCAAATGGGCGGGATTCTTGAAGATGTGACAGAGTATCGGAACTTTGAGGATCAATCAGTTTTCCTTCCCTTAAAAACCAGAATCGTGTTGGGTAGGGCTACTACCTTCCTGGGTCTCACGGAGCTATCGGTCGTTGTATGCCGGAATGTCTACTCTATTCCCTAGAATACCCGAAAGGCCCAGGATTTTAATCTATTTTTTAGCCTTGGTGGGCTTTACCGGTTTGTCCTCCATACCTGCCCAAAAACACTAAATCCACCTTTTCTATGGTTATCGTCCGCACGATCTCAACAAAGGGTTTCCCCTCATTCAAAAAATGGGAGACGGATAATCCCTTGGCCTCTTCCATTTGAAGAAGCCTTCGCGCATGGAAACGGGCATGGTGACGTAATTTTTTTTTGGCTTTTTTCATCAGATGGTTTGGCTAATCCAAGTGCATTTAATGAATCCAGCGCATTGACATCAACAACATGGCGGAGCAATACCTGGGATTGGAACACTCGAGCTAGGTTTAATCCAAAACGAAATGCTTCACGCGAACAGTGCGAGAAATCAATCGGTATTAAAATCTTTTCGAATAATTCTCCAGTCACGCGGTCCTTCCTTTCTTCATGCTACACCCTGCACAGCAAACTCAATGCCATCTGAAAATGAACCTGGCCTTCAAGGGTCAATTTGTACGTGTCTGTCATTGGGAAAATATATAAGGAAAGGTTCGAGGAATATATGCAAACAGTCAGTAGCAAAAAGCTACACAGGTAAAAATCTGAATAGTCCTAAATAGGAACTGCATTCCTTACAAGAATGCTATTTCACCTCTGGTGGAAATTAATGAAAGGCAGGATACCCTATTTATTCTGGCCTTGATCTTGCGTCCTGAAATTCCCAGAAAGCTCCCCCCAACGCACAACACATGCATCTCACCAATTTTATCTTTCCCATCCTTAAAAGATATTTCTTTCAATAAATAGCTCTGGCCATCATTCCTATTTTTGCCGCGACGGCCCACAGTTCCGCGACTGGTCCTCATTCCAAGAATAAAAAGATTAAACCTTATTTTTGAGCAATCGGAAAAATATCGAAGAGGTCGTGGGAGCTCAATTCCGTCAGTCGCCGGTCTCCCAATGAGGGGCTAAGCTGTGAGAATGGCCATTCCGACTCTGATCCCCTTCTTGCGCACAGGGTTTTCTCAGGCAGGAGAGCCAGTCGGTTATTCCCATAGGCGTGGTTGACGTGCCGGACTGTGGGTATGGTTATCCGATGTGCAGCTACATAAATGGAGAGCTTATCAGTCACCACTTACCTGTGTGCTTGCCCTTGGCCATTGAGTAAGCGACAAAAAAAAACGTTCTGCGGCCTTTTGATTTCAGCCCCGTTGCACCATGATATCAATCACATCACCATATTGATCGACCGCCCGATGGAGATACTGTCGTTGTTCTTGTCTCGTGACAAAGACCTCCTCGATATGCCAGGAGTCCCCGAGTCGACCTTGGTGTTTTTTGAGCTTGCGAGCATAATCTGGCCAATATTTCTGACACCATTGGCGAATGTTCTCATGGGTGACGGTGAAGTCTCGTTTTGCCAACAACTCTTCGACCTCACGGAAGCTGAGAGAGAAACGATGGTAGAGCCATCCCTCGTCACTGATAATTTCGGCGGGAAAGCGAGGCTGCTGCTAGCTGGACACTTGATTATTCATGTTGCCCAATCTGCCAACCCAGGGTTAAATTAATGGTATGGACGCTCCTGTTATAGTGCTGCGGCGTTATATTAGCTGTGACAGC
>CAZGFD010000027.1:0-52300 GCA_964525045.1 uncultured Nitrospiraceae bacterium
AGCTACAAGTCCCCGAGGATGAACAACCATTAGAGCTTAATGAAGAAGCCCTCGGTATTCTCCAGAAACTGGTCGGAGAGCAAGACGATAAGCGTAGAACTTAACAATGATCCCAATCCTTCCCCCAAATTCGTTTCACTTCTAAACACCCTCCATTCAGATTGAGAGAATCGGCTCCCCTGTGCTATAGAGTGTTACAAGACTACTGACTTTTTCCCAGCCTTACTGGTCCCTTCACAAAGTGGCGGTGTAGCTCAGGTGGTAGAGCAGCGGACTCATAAGCCGCGGGCCGGGGGTTCGAAACCCTCCACCGCCACCAAATAAATCCACAAGATCCCGTAGATTTGAATCCCCGGCCGGGGGTTCTGAAGGGGGTGTGCCCCTTCATGGGGTGACGAAGCAGAGCGAAGGCACGAGGGGGCTGGCCCCCTTGTGGGAGGTGGTCCGGCCAGCGACGGACCGGCGGGTTCGAAATCCTCCACCGCCACCCTTAAATCTAAAAATTAGGGAAGCAGAGGGATAGAGCAAGCAGAATGTCAGTATCCGATGGAGTTGGGATTGAACTATGGCTTAATGTAAAGATAACCCTCCTTCTGTAGATCCGCGATGCGTTTCACCGCCACCGGATGCTCGGTAGGAATAAAACCCGCCACTAGCTTTTCCAAGGGGGTCCCATACAATTTCATTGAAACCTGACACATTTCCGCCTGAGTGCCCTTATCGATGGCGGATTTCAGTTTTTTCTTTAAGGTCGGGTCAATGGTGTCAGCCTTGAACAGTTCCAACGCGGGTCCGTGAACGACAACCACCACGTCAATTTTGTCTGGCCCACCTTCGGCTTCAATGTGTTTATTAACCAGGGCCATCGCATAGGTGACCGTCTCAATGTCCTTACTGTCGACGTGATACAAGACTTTGATTTTATCCGAATCTGCCAGAGCCACATCAGACAGACCGAACTGCAGAAAGCCGGTCGGCAAAATTCCTACCATTAGAAGAACCAGGAATAATTTGGAATATGTTTGGAATATCATGAGTCACCCTCCTTTAATACGCCTACGTGGTCAAAAGCGATTTAATAACATTACCTTCGATCCTACTCTATTCGCCAAGAGGTGCGAAAGGAGGGAGAGGGGTTAAATTAAATGGGAGTTTGCCTCCCGGAATCTTCTTGACAATTTCAATACCTCGAAGACCATGCCCCTTGGTACCCAGGTCCCCCAAAAAATTAATAGAAATGAATCAGATGGAGCGAGACTGAGCTTGCCCCTTATTCTATACCGGTGGAACTGAGGACAAACCGGGTATTGCCTGCTCTCCAAAAACTGAAACGACGAGTTTTTGATATTCTTCACTTCTGACTTCTTCCCAACAAAGAATCCAGACCCCTTTTACTTCCAGGTACTTGTGTCTTCAAACTCAAATTTCCCTCCCTTATTCAAATGGATACAGTCTGTATCCATTTGGAATCGTGGTCCTGTAATTTCCTTGGACACCCAACTAAATCCACTTCACCTTGGAAAACGAAATGTGAGTTAATTTCATTACTTATAGAGATCTGAAATTCAGCCATCCTGTATGGCATCCCTGTTGCATTATTCAATGCTTAGAAATGTTATGAAAAACCATTTATGAAGGAGGAATTATGAGACACATTACTTTCCATCATACCCTACCATCTTTCAACTCCGCTGAAGTTGCATTCATTATGATCGTCACTTGGCTTTTGATCTCAGGCTGTGGAATGAATAACCCTTACTACTCCACGAGAGGAGATCCCCAAGCTCATCATACGGCGAAAGTGTCTCAGGAAGTAGTTGAGAAATGTAAGGCTGAAGCGGCTTTAAAGTGGCAAGCCAATCATCATGAAACAACGGATTCCCTTGAAAGTCTCGGCCGCGAAAGTGGAACCTTGTTTGACACCGCCGATGGCAATGACACAGATTCGAGTTCGCGAATTGGTGAAGCTGCGGGGAAAGTCGTAGGAGTGTTAGTGAACATGTTTGGCAAGGATAGTTTCAAGGAGCAAGCAATGCGCGAATGTTTGGAAGCTCACGCCTAAGGAAAGTGCAAGAGAGGGTCAAGCTCCATTTAATGAGCCACAGGAGCCCCTAACCTGCTCTTCTCTAAACACCAACAAGAAGGTCCCTAAATGACATATGCGGACCTTCTTGTCTGTAATTTTATGTATAACCCCGTCCACCGTCCCTCCCTATGTTCTTCGTTGAATCAAAATTTGTACGCACAGTTCTTTTCTTTTGTGAATGCCTTAGAGTCAGTGGGGCAAATCCCCTTTCACGTTCCAATTTGCTTACCATCGTTCAACGACAATCGACTCACAAAATTCTCACTGAACTCAAATCGTGAATCCCGGACCGTGGCTTGCGAAAGGGGTGTGCCATCACAATCCTAGAGTGTCACTTCTTTTCCCTTGGGAACCCACTCCCTGGCTAAAGTCCTGGCTTCCTCAATTTGACTGGAGGTCATTTCTTTTCGGAGCATGGTCAATGCTTGTATCGCTGGATCGACTCCCCGGTCAGCGGCCAGAGACGCCCATTTATAGGCCTGAATCAAATCTTTCGGCACTCCTTCTCCCATGTAATACATGAGGCCCAAATGGTTTTGTGCCCCTCCATTTCCCTGTTCTGCGGCCCGATGAAACCATTGAAAAGCTATCTGATAATTTTGTTTGACTCCTAATCCTTGGCGATACAGCATTCCCAGATTATTTTGAGCCCGGGCGAAGCCCTGATCCGCCGCTCGTCGATACCATGAGCGAGCCTGTTCAAAGTCCTGGGGGACGCCCTGCCCATATCGGTACATATAGCCCAACATATTTTGGGCCTCGGGATTCCCTTGCTTTGCCAGTGGCTGCCAAAATTTTAAGGCGGTTTCATAATCTTGTCGTAAATACGCATCTTCCCCGGCTTGAAAATTTCCGAAGGCAGGAATGGTCAACAACAAAAGATTAACGATAAGCGTGATGTTGAAACCTATGGTTTTTTTCATACCACAGTTTCCTCCTGGGCCCCTTCACCCCGGTTACGTGATCTCCCGATCTGCCTTGCCCAATCCCTTAGAGACCCTTTAAAATTCGCGCATGAAAGCAAAGAAATCCCTGCTATACGCAAGAAAATTCGCATATTACCCCAGGGCATAAAAAGTTTTGACGTCCCCCTCACCTGAGCCCGGGTTGATTTGCCATCCCCCTCCCAAGGCTTGATGCCTAATCAAGTGAAATGATAGGCTCCTATTGCCCTTCTTGACATCCCTTCTTATAGTACCTCAATTATGCTTTTTTCGAGAAGTTTCTTGTTATCATATCACTATTAGAAAATCCCTATTTCAGGGTCTTATAAAAGTTTGTACGTTCGGCAACCGGAAAGTGCTACTTCCTCCGAGAATCAATTTGCAGGATAAAGAATTCAATCTGGCACCGGCATCATGGAGGATTCTCAATTTTGAAACTACTTAAAATAATAGGTCGGATTGGCAGTCTAGGCGCGGTATCATTGACATTCTTGACCATGATGCTCGCCTGTGCTGGGGGAGGCAATGGCACTACAGGTGACACCGGGAATACAGGCTTTCGTTCTTCTACCCCCTCAGACTCCGAAGCCTTTCAAGCGGGTAATACCGGGAACTTCGACAGGGATGTTGCTGAATCTTTTTTATCCGACAGTGAATTTCAAGCCATGAACAGTGCGAACCGGGACTCGACGGTTTCCCCCAATGAACGCATCAAAGCGCATGTGGCCTATGCCTACGGACTTAGTGGGCAAGGGACCCGAATCGCCATCATGGATGAAGGCGCCCCTTTGACCAGCCATGAGGAATTTGTTGTCAAACCGATCAAGACCTTTGGTTCGGGGCAACTCGTGGAGCATACCAATGCTGTGGCTGGATTGGCACTCGCTCCCCGAAATAATACTGGAATCATGGGGATTGCCCATGGTGCCGCTCTCCTATCAACCACCTTCGAGGATCTTCCAAGTCCACAATTTGCAAATAAAATCGATTGGATTACAAACAATCAGGGCGATGTATGGAGTAATTCCTGGGGGGTGGAGGCCACATCCGGAAACAGCCAGATTAGTGGGGTGGTGTCATTTCGAAATACCCGGGGTCTCTCCTCCGGTCAGGCCTTGGCCGAGTCACTCGGGGCCCCAGGAACCCAGGCCCAATGGGATGCTATGGCCGTAGCCATGAACAGATTTCAAGCGTTCGGAGGGGTGGTGGTCTGGGCAAATGATAATAATGAAACTTTCTCCGATGCCGGCATCATGCCAGGATTGCCCGAGTTGTACCCCGAATTGAAGGAGGCTTGGATTGTGGTAGCGAATGTCACCACTACATCCAAACTGCTACATGCCGGCCAACGGTCCTCCGGCCTTACTAAGGCAGGCCGGTTTGCTTTATTATCCGCTCCCTGCGGCAGAACCGCACCTTATTGCGTATCGATGGACGGGTTTCAGGTTCAGTCGACATCCAGCCCAGGCGTTCGCTCCTATGAAACCTTCAGCGGAACCTCCATGGCCACACCGATGGTAGCGGGCGCAATCGCCTTGTTAAGAGAAGCCTTCCCCAATCACACCGCTGAGCAATTGACCATCCGGGCCTTGGCGTCTGCGGATAATTCCTGGTTTACTCCCGACGGCATCAAGAATTGGGGAAATGGAGTCCAACATGCGTACAGCAATGATTTCGGTCATGGGTTCATTGACCTTGAACGGGCATTAAGACCCCTGGGAACCGTGACCGCCACCAGTAGGTCCAGCGAATCCTTTGTCCTCAGCGATGGGGCTTCCGAAATTCAGATGAGTCCCGCTTTTGGGGAAAGTTTCCAAAACTCCCTGTCCGAAAAGCAGTTCATCATGCAGGACGGTTTGGATGGCCGTTTTATGATCAATCTGGGCAATTTCGTCCGGATGGTGAACCCGGAAGACGTTCAAGAAACACAAACGGGGTGGCAACGTCAAAGGAACCGTCAACTGGTCCAAGTGCCGTTGGTGTCTGGACTCGTGATGCAATTTGATCAACAATTCCAACCCAATTCCCTCATCAATCAATGGGAAGGTTCTTCCATTGAACTGCAGAAAGGCTTGAGTAACGGCAGCACTCTTCGGGCCAGCTATGGTGGGTCAATTAATACTGCGCTGGGGTTCCAGACCAATTCGGGCATCAACACCGTTCTCGACCAGACCGAACCCTTTGAAATCCCATTTGCGGGGTTTGGTTTCTCTTCCGTATGGGGAGCCTGGCAAACCGGAAATCCGGGAAACTCCTGGACCATCGGCTGGTTCGGCAATGAAGGGAATGAAGATGACGATTATGCCAGTACCGGGGCTTTAGCGGATAAAACTTGGGCCTTTGGGAAAATTGCTGCCTTGCAGTTTACCGGCGGGACGGTCACAGAAAAGGGAGGGCTGTTGGGTTCACGCACTTCAGGCGCCTTTGCCAATGACCTTTCCACAACGGCCTTTGCCCGTGCGGCCGTGAACATTCACCTCGTTAAAAACTGGAAGATAATGGGCAACTACATGATCGGCCATAGTTGGGCGGAGGCCGATAAGGATACCCTCTTTACTGATTTTTCCAATCTCGCCACCGACAGTTTCGCCGTCAGCTTGACCGGGCAGGACGTCCTGACGGGCAGGGATCAAATACAGTTCACCTTGTTTCAGCCGCTCAGAGCCTTTACCGGATCCACCACCGTCACCCTTCCCACCGGCCAGGATGCTTCGAACAACTACGCGTTGCTTTATTCCTCCGAATCAATCGACCTGACCCCCAAAGGTCGCGAGTTGCGTCTCATCGGCTCCTATAGCCAGGAGCCTTGGGAAGGAGCCCTCATCGATTTAACCGCGACCCTCACTCATCAACGACTCCATAACCCCGATGCCGGCATATCAGCGGGTGTGTTTAGCGGACTAAAATTCGCTTTTTAGGGCAGACCTGCCTGTCTACCGGAAATGACCTCCCTATCGTAAATAGGTTCGGAATCAACAGGCTTCCTTGTCAAATCCCCTCATTAAACCCACCGCATTGCCCCTGGAAAAGTAATCGTCTCCCACAAGGACGGCATCGGGTCTGCCATAAAAGACCCAATGGGCCAAACTTCATGCTCTATACTTGACGAAATTCGCGGATAGGGTCGCTATCGCTTCAACAAAGAGGTGGGACCTTGAGACGCTTAACGAGTTCAATCCACCTTTTTTCAAGGATTTCGAAGGGATCAAGACGGGGGAGTATGAATGGCGAGAGAAGGCCTCTTAATGGTTTTGGGTTTGCTTATGCCATTAATCGGAATGTATTCCGCATAGGTATTCGTAAGGTCAAGCTCTTGATCAGAGTTTTCCGTGCTTGGAGTGAGAGCCAAATCCGTATACTCCAGTTTCTTGGAATCATTTTCGACACGGCGGCGGATTTGATTGAGCTTCCACCCCAGGAGACCCCATTGAATGGGTTTGGTGAAAAACTCCCATAATCGCCGGGAGTAGAATATGAAAGGGCTTTCTTTCGGCATACCGGGTCGGCGCATGCTTCGAACCTTTCTACGAAAAGCCCCGCCTTCCAGGGGATGGATGCCTTCAAATGAAATGGACCCGTAAAAGCATAATAAAAAAAACATGACTTTCACGACGCTTTGTCCTTTGGCGGCCGCACGGCGCATGAGAGTCTCAAAATGATCGAACGTGTAGTATTGTTTCCAGGCCATCCGGTACGTCTGTTGCCATTCGGCCCGGGACATCTTTGGGTGCCCGGTCGTGACATGTTCAAGATCATAATTATTCATATCCCGGTCCATCGCCACACCACGTAAGTAAAGATTTTTATGATCTTCTGAGCCTGGCAGAGGGGTCCAACAAAAAAATTCCAGCATGTCGACGGGCAATTCGCGTTTAATAATGTCAATATCCTGGGCAATGCGCTCTGGAGTGTCATTGGGGAATCCAATAATATATCCGGCCACGGTAGTGCAGCCATGATTTTTCCAGGCCTGAAGCATGGATCGATATTCCCAAATTTTGTTTTGTCGTTTTTTTGCCCCGGCAAGGGAGTCAGGATTTAGCGTTTCGAGGCCAATAAAAATATTGTAGCAACCCGCCCGAACGGCTTTTTCGATAAAGCGAGGAATTTTGTGACACAGCGTGTCTACCTGAATAGCCAGAGAAAGCGGAAGACCTTCCCCCTCACGAAGTTGAATAAGCCGGTCCAGTATGTCTTCCCATCCTTTATTCCGTGCAAAATCGTCGTCAGTAATAAAAAACCGCCAGATGCCTTGCTTCAGATTCTCTCGAACCAATAATTCAATGTCATCCGCCGAGCGCCATCGGGATTTTCGTCCCTGTACATTGATAATAGTACAAAAGCTGCACTGAAAAGGACACCCGCGTCCCGCATCAAAACTTGCGAGTCTCCGAAAAGTCTTTTTGACAATCTGGACCGGCAAAAAAGGTACAGGGGTGTTATGTAGGGGTGGAGTGTCTGTCAGGTAATTGTATACCGGCTTTAACGTTTCCCGGTGTGCATCCCTCAGGACCTCTTCGAGGTGGCCTTCGGCCTCACCCGCAAAGAGCTTGAGCCCCTTATCCAGAGCAGCCTGAATATCAGCCGGGACTTCGGGCAACATCGAAAAACATCCGCTGACATGAAACCCGCCAATCACCACGGGTATATCCGCAGAGAGAAACAGCGATCCCAGATCGACCGCCCGGGGGAATTGATTGGTTTGAACGCCAACCAAGGCCACCACTCCCCTCCCCCCCTTCTTGATATTCCGAATAATTTTCTTAACGGGAATGCGGGTATTCGTTTCATCATACACATCGACCTGAATGTGTACATGTTCACCAAGGACTCTCCGTCGCGCACAATCCATCGCAATGCCATATAAGGCCGCCAGACTGTTGGAAGGAATCGCCGAACGCTCCCACTGAATCACATACCCTTCATCATCATAATGCGAGGGCTTGATGAGCACGACGTGAAAAGGCTTTACCGGTCCCATACAATGATGACTTTCCCTTACATGCGGAAATATTGACAAGAAGAAGAAAGATTCTCAGACTTCACAGCCCTATCGTAGGGAAAGAAAGGAATCGCGTCAATTTTCCGGTTTCCCGTAACAGTGGCAGAAGCTTCCTGGGTGAAGACAATTCTATCCCTCCAGTAACGAGTGCTTACAGAATACCGATTGAAAGATTAGGCCAAATTGATTCAATATCCTTGAGTGTACCCTTCGCTCCGTTTCAATAAAATTCTGAATCTGGCTTCATGGAGAAAATTGGACTAACTCCTTTTCCGCTACTTCAATAATTTCATAGAATCCTGTACCATACGGAGGAATGAAGACCCCCCTCCCCCCTCACCCATGGCTACATGAATATTATCAAGGCCAGGAACAACGGCAAGGGATTATCAACTCCCTTTTTGACCGTATTGCGCCGGACTATGACTGGATAAGCCAATTCTTATCATTTGGGTCCGGAAAATGGCATCGACAGACCACACTTCGTCGTCTTGGCCTTTCACAAGGCATGAGGGTGTTGGATGTCGCTTGCGGACCGGGGACGGTTGGGCGTTGTGCAAAGAACCTGGTGGGATCGGGTGGTTGCGTCGTAGGGTTGGATCCCAGCCTGGGAATGCTTCAGGAAGCCCAAAAGCACTCCCTGTCTTATTTGACTCAGGGGCTGGCCGAACATTTGCCGTTTCATGAATCGACGTTTGATTTCGTGACGATGGGATACGCCCTACGCCATGTTTCCGATGTATCACACACATTCAAAGAATATTTTCGAGTATTGAAACCTGGTGGAACGTTACTCATCCTTGAAATCTCCCGTCCCCATTCGACCATTCATCTCCAGTTCACCAAATTCTTTTTAAAAACCGTGGTCCCCCGAATGGCTCAACTGCGGACCAGAAATCATCACGCCCTGACGCTCATGCGGTATTTTTGGGACACGATTGAACATTGCGTCTCCCCTCATCAAATACTTTCCTCCATGAACGAAACCGGATTTGTTCGTTCGAACGTATCGGAAATGGCTGGCGGGCTCATTCGAGATTATATAGCCTGGAAACCTCTACCTCAGGACCTTTTCTTCCCTCCCTCCATATTGACACAACCCCGCAAGACACAGTAAATCACTATACCAGCGCTTGCCTTTATATTTGCCATTGGGAGTAAATGCCGTTGTCGACTTCTTCTTCAATAGAAAATGAAATTGCCAATCTGATCGTTCAGACTCTGAACCTGACGATTAATCCTTCAGAGATCGATCCTGTAGCCCCCTTATTTGGCGAAGGGCTTGGATTAGACTCCATAGACGCCCTCGAACTGGCTCTGGTCATCTATCAAAACTATGGATATAAATTGCGATCTGATGACCCGGAGAATGCCAAAATATTTTCTTCTCTTCGGACACTCTGCGAAGCGATTGAAAAAAATCGTACGAAATAATTGGGGACACAATTCCATACACCACCGCAAACCGATTATGGTGTTGATTCCTGGGGCGAATTCGGCCTATTAGACAACCTCAGGTCATCCCTGTAGCGTGAGTGATAAGGACCTTCCACAATGAATGCCCTCCCCCTGTTGGGCCCCTATCAACCTGAGGATTCGGTCGCCTGGCATAATGGACAATCTATTTCCTGTGCCACTTTTCTACAGCAGGTAGCCGAATGTCAGAGAAAACTTCCGGATAAACGGCATGTCCTGAACCTATGCGTGGATCGATATCGCTTTCTCGTCGGCTTTGCCGCGGCTCAGCTCCGCGGACAGATTACCCTCTTGCCTCCTAACCGCGCACCCCAAATTCTCGCCAAAATTGGAAAGACGTATCAAAGGTGCTACACCATCACAGATGGTGATGAAGAGGTTGATGGCTTAAACACGGTTTCTCTTAATCAATTACCGAGGGGTAAGGGACTTTCTATGGCCAATCCCGTCATTCCCGGCCATCACACGGCAGTCATTGCCTTTACTTCCGGGACCACAGGGATGCCACGGCCCAATTCCAAAACCTGGGAATCTTTGGTCACGGTAGCCAAAAAAACCGGCAGTCGAATCCCGGGAAATCAGGAAAAGAACGTGAAGTTGGTTGCCACCGTTCCACACCAGCATATGTATGGTTTGGAAACGTCCATCATGCTCCCGATCCAACAAGGTTGGGCCTTCCATACAGGAAGACCCTTTTACCCGGAAGATATTCGCTCGGCATTACTGGACCTTCCTAAAAACCGGATTTTGGTATCGACGCCCATTCACCTTCGTGCCTGTCTCGCGGAACACACCCATCTTCCGGACGTTCAATGTGTATTGTCCGCCACCGCCCCTCTTTCAGATTCCCTAGCCAAAGAGGTTGAAACCTCATTTCAAACTCAACTCATCGAAATATTTGGATTTGCGGAAGCCGGAACGATTGCGACGCGACGAACAGTCACGGGAGAAAGCTGGAAACTGCTCGACGGGCTTTCTCTTTCCAGTCAAGCCAGCGAACATTTTGTGAATCTGCCTTATTTTTCCGATCCCATTCCCATCCCGGATTCCATCACCCCCCATGGTCTCCACCGATTTAATTTACAGGGACGACCTGGCAACTTGATCAACGTCGGAGGTCATCGAGCGTCTTTAGATGACCTGAACTATCAATTGACAGATATTGAGGGTGTGATAGACGGAGTGTTCTTTATGCCCGAAGGCCAAGAGGATACGGTAACCCGCCTTATCGCATTTGCCGTGGCTCCGGGACAACGAGCCGAAGCTATATTAGCCAGCCTTCGACAAAAAATTGATCCGGCGTTCATGCCCCGCCCGCTCTACCTGGTCGATGCGCTTCCCCGAAATCCGACAGGGAAATTACCCAAGGGAGCATTAGAGACGCTCACGGCTCATCTATCTGATCGCCCTCAAAATGGGAAATCGGCATCAGCCGAAAAAGAATAACCATAATGTATGTCTGACGAACGATTAGTGAAGATCAAAAAAGATCATCCTGCTCTGTCGGGGCATTTTCCTGGAAACCCCGTTGTCCCGGGTGTCATTATCCTTGAAGAAGTCCTCGAGACTATTCGGCAGCTTGAGCCTATGATGATCACATTTGTCGGTGCACCATCAGTGAAGTTCCATACCCCCCTTCATCCTGAAGAGGAGATGACTATTCAATTAGAACCGCTCCAGCCTCAAGGCAGAAGGTTTGTGTGTACGGCCGGAACTAGACTCATTGCCAGCGGCCTTTTCACCTATCGAAGAGAGGAACCGGCAAGGGGAACCCCGGAATGAGTCAAGGGTGGCTGGCTCAACGTGAACGGGGATCCCGAATAGCCTACCAGTTCATGGCCTGGTCCGCTCTTCGATTAGGACGGCCTCTCGCCCGGGCACTGCTGCATCCCATTTCCCTCTATTTCACTTTCTTTTCTCCCAAAGCCTCAAAAGGGATTCGAACGTTTCTGGAACGAATATTTCATCGCCATGTTGGAGTAAAAGACCTCTATCACCAGTATCATTCCTTTTCGGCAACACTGCTTGATCGCATATTTCTCGCCGCTGGGCAATTCCAACATTTTGATTTGAACATTCACGACGCTGAAGTGCTTTTGGATAGAGTGGATCAAAGCCAAGGGTGTCTCTTACTGGGATCGCACCTTGGGAGTTTCGAGATTGCTCGGGCTAGTGGGTTACAGCGTAGGGAGGTGGAAATCAAACTTCTCATGTATGAAGAAAACGCGCCCCTTATCAATGAAACTTTGACAAGTTTGGATCCGATCATGGCAAATTCCATCATTCCAGTAGGACAGCCGGATACCATGCTTCGCGTGAAAGACTGCCTGGATCAGGGGGGACTTGTCGGAATATTAGGAGATCGGGTCATCGAAAACGACAAGGTGGTGTCGTGCAAATTTCTCGGTCATATGGCGCCATTCCCATCGGGTCCCATGCTTTTGGCCAGCATTGTAAAAACCCCGGTGATCCTGTTCTTTGGGCTTTATCGGGGAGCCAATCGATATGACGTGTACTTTGAATTGTTCGCAGAGCAGATCATTCTCGATAGAAATCATCGAGCCCGGGATTTACAGGCATGGACGCAACGCTATGTCGACCGCTTCGAACATTACTGTCACCTCGCACCCTTCAACTGGTTCAATTTTTATGACTTCTGGGGCAAAGAAGATTAACCACCTTCTAATCAGCCTGGTCACTTGGGGAGCACTCGGGATTGGAACACTCATGTTTCCGGATAGGGTCGGCGGTATTCAGTACTCCGATGTTGCCCAATCTGAGAATGTGGATGCATTGACCCTCGAACAATTGACCCAATCTCTCGCACTGAACCCCATTCATCATGTTCAGTTTGATGAAATTTACGTCTCCCATTTCCTCACCGCACCCATAACAAAATCAGGTACCCTGAGTTACACGGCTCCTTCCAAATTTGAAAAACATATCGTCTCACCAACGGAAGAGTCGTTTGTGATAGATGAGGACTTGGTTCAATATCACAATGTCACGCAGGGCGTAAATCAAACTCTTTCCCTTCAGGACGTTCCCTCACTGCAGGTCTTTATAACCGGTCTCCGGTCACTTTTTTCTGGAAACCTCAACACATTGCATCGGTATTACCAATTGGAATTGAAAGGGACTTCTCCACGATGGGTCCTTACGATGATTCCGTTAGATGAAGACATTCAGGAATCAGTACAATTTATTCGCTTGAAAGGCAAAAATTTTCAAATAAAGGAGATTGAGATACAGGAATCCAATGGCGACCATTCAACGTTATTTCTCAAAGAATTGTGAAACCGATCGAATCCCATTCATTCAACCTGTTGAGTGTAATGTTTAGGCTTCCCTGCCTTGAAACCTGAAACTGTTCGCTGGCTCCCAGCCCTGATCTGGATCGTCGTTTTTGCCATCGGATGTTGGCTTGCCATCATCACGACTCGAATTCATACTCAATTAACCTTTTTGCTCCCTTCCGATGGGTCTCCCGTCCAGCAGCTTCTGGTCAAACACCTCAGTGAAGGTTCAACTTCCCGCCTTATTTTAATTGGGCTCCACGGAAAACAGAGTCAGGTACTCGCGGAAGCCAGTACCAAACTGGCCACGACGTTACGGAAAAGCGGATCCTTCAGTTCTGTCCAAAACGGAATGGATTCACAATCCATGAACGATTATGACCTGCTCTATGATTATCGTTATTTGCTGAGCCCATCGGTTCGTCCGGAACAGTTCAAAAGGCCTGAATTACGCATGGCCCTTCAACATCGCCTTCAAGACCTGACGGCGCCACTCCCCCCTTTCATCAAGAGCCGAATCCCCGACGATCCGACCGGGGAGTTTCTCACCATTCTCAAAAATTGGACAAGATCACCATCTCCCAAAAGACTCCATGGTGTGTGGTTTTCTTCAGACGGACATTATGCCTTGTTGGCAGTCGAAACGAAGGCTTCGGGATTAAATCTCGATGCCCAAGAGCAAATTCAGCGTAACATTGCTGATGCGGTTTCCAGCATGAATCAGGAGTATGGACCTGACGCTGGCGTTCAAATAGCCCAAACCGGTCCCGCGGTTTTCGCCGTTGAATCAAGAGCCGCCATCAAAGAAGAGGCTCGGTGGTTGTCATTCTTCGCAACGGTGCTCGTTATTGGATTTTTGGTCGCATGTTATCGATCTGTGTCCCTCGTAGGCCTCAGCGTGGTGCCATTAGCCAGTGGGCTGCTCGCAGGGGTCATTGTTGTGAATACCGTCTATGGGTATATCCACGGCATTACCCTGGCATTTGGGACCACACTGATCGGAGTGGCCATTGATTACCCAATCCATGTATTCAGCCATTTGCGTCCGGCCTCATCTCCCTCAAGCGTCGTAAGACGCCTCTGGCCAATAATGAGACTAGGCGCAGTCACCACCGCCGTGGGCTATGGAGCCATGCTTTTTTCCGGATTTCCGGGGCTATCCCAACTTGGCCTATTCGCCATTGTCGGGTTGCTGACCGCAGCCATGGTGACCAAATGGATCCTTCCCTCTCTCATACCCGGCGGAATTGAAGTTGGCCCCCATCGGAAAGGACTCATCGACCGCCTGGACAGCCTTTCACAATATTCTTTTGGGTTGCCTATTGTTATTATGGTTTCCTTGGGTTATCTCATGTGGTCAGACAAACCCTTGTGGGAGAATGACCTTGCCAACTTAAGTCCGGTTTCCCAAAAATCCAAGCACTTGGATTCCCGACTTCGAAACGAACTCGGGGCACCGGATGTACGAGATGTCATGGTTTTGACGGCTCCATCCGAACAGGAAATTTTAGAGCAAAGCGAAAAACTCATGCCAATGCTCGATCAATTGGTCCGTCAGCAAACCTTAACCGGTTATGATATGGCTGCCCGATATCTTCCAAGCATTCGGATGCAACAGAGACGTCAATCGGCGTTACCGAACCCTCAGCAATTAGCAAAACAATTGAACCAAGCGCGAGAAGGCTTACCATTTAGGGCGGATATTTTTCATACCTTTCTGCAAGATGTTGCAGCCGGAAAAAATTTGCAGCCTCTTGATAGTCAAAAATTCAACAATACGGTATTGGGAGGAAAAATTCGCTCTCTCTTATTCCAGCAAAAGGGAAAGTGGGTGGGCCTTATCACGTTGCAAGGAGTGACGGATCGAACCCAACTGATCGCCTTATCCATAGAACCCAATCATGGAAACCTGTATTACCTTGATCTGAAACAAGAGTCGAACCACATGGTCGGTATCTATCGGGCGGAGATGATAAAATTTTTGAGTGTGGGGGTCCTCGCGATTATGATAATATTAGGATTCGCCCTTCGATCCCCAAAAGCATGCCTTCGAGTGCTGTTTCCGGTGGCGACGACCGCCGTAACCGTCGTGGCTGTTTTGCATTTGGTAGATGAACGTCTTTCTCTCTTCCACCTTGCCTCTATGCTCCTTGTAGTGGGAATCGGGTTGGACTATGCCTTGTTTTTTAATCGGGATCATGAGTCCAAGGCAGAGCGGATACAAACCATATTTGCTGTCCTGGTCTGTAGTGTGACGACAATCCTGGTGTTCGGTCTTCTCGCTCTATCCCAGACACCTGTTCTGCATAGTATAGGAAGTACCGCAGCGTTGGGGGCATTCTGCTGCCTTCTGTTTTCCTCTCTATCCCAAAAACAATCTATACCGCCGACACTTCAACCTTGAAATTCACCTACCCTCATGACAACACTAAATTTTGACGTGGCAATTATCGGGAGCGGACTTGCCGGCAATTTACTCGCCAGACAGCTACGGAGAGCGATTCCACACCTGACCGTGGGCATGTTTGAAAAACAGACGAAGACCTCCTTCAAAGTGGGAGAATCGACAGTGGAAATAGCTGGAAATTATTTATTGAGGAAGCTTGGACTTTCCAGTTATCTGTATGACCATCAACTACCCAAAAACGGACTCCGTTTCTTTTTTGATTCCGAGAAAAAAGATTCCGAATTGCCCGACATGAGTGAGATTGGCAGCCTGGCTCTTCCCTATCACCCGAGTTTTCAATTAGACCGGGCCCGCCTGGAAGCCGATCTTCATCGTATGAACCGGGATGATGGTGTTGACGTATTCCTGGGAGTTCAAGTGGATTCTCTCGTCCTCTGTGCCACGGCTCAACCGACGGGTCAGCATCATTTTGTGGTGAAAATGAAATCGCAAACTCACCAGGGCCGGTGCCGTTGGCTCATTGATGCAACCGGAAGGAGTTCCCTTACCGCACGGCTGAAAAATCTTCGAGTGCCAGAATCAGGCCATGAACTTGGAGCCGTATGGGGACGATTTCTCAACGTGACCGATGTTGATGCCATAGGACCGGATCATTTTCGACAGCGCGTGCGGTATACCTGTCGTCGGCTATCCACAACTCATTTTTGTTACCCGGGGTATTGGATTTGGTTTATCCCCCTGGGAAAAGGGGTGACCAGTATCGGAGTGGTCACAGACCGGAAAGCTTCCTGGACGGACCGGCTTCGGAAACAAGAGGGCTTTCTCGAATTTCTTCAAGGCCATCACGCGGTCTGGTCGCTGTTGTCCCATGCTGAGCTCATTGATATCGGAAGTTATGGCCAGCTGGCCTATAGCACAAAACAATATTTCAGTGCCGATCGTTGGGCGTTAACAGGAGAAGCCGCAGCCTTTACTGATCCGTTTTATAGTCCGGGTTCCGACTTTATTGCTTTGGAAAACGACTTCATTACTGATCTGATTCGACGTGATGAAGAAGGCGAATCGTATGAACGAAGGCATTCGGTAGCCAATTTGTATAGCGCCTATATGAGCTTTCGATATGAAGCCAGCATGCGCCTCTACCGGAATTTGTATTCGGTCCTCGGGAGCTATGCGCTTATGAAACTGAAATGGCAGCTCGATTTTCCACTGTATTATCATATGTGGCTCTCACAATATATGCAGGACCATCATCTCCAAGAGGAATTCCTGATCGAACAGGTGGGAGATCAGGAACGAATCCTAAACGCACTGTCCAATTTCTCCCATCTATTTAAAAAACTTGAAAGACAACTGGTAGAGAACGGTGAGTACTTTCGAATGAACGGAGGTGAGTTTACCAACGCCCTGGAAGGGATGGGTTGGGCAGATCGGGTTGGAATTTCTCAAGGCCCGCATCAGGAATTAAAGCGATTAAACGAGATTTTTAATTCCAATCGGCAACAAGCCCTGGATCTTT
The DNA here is from genome assembly GCA_964525045.1 of uncultured Nitrospiraceae bacterium. Lineage (GTDB taxonomy): Bacteria > Nitrospirota > Nitrospiria > Nitrospirales > UBA8639. The sequence goes on from CAZGFD010000027.1 coordinate 16,731, forward strand.
TACAAGAGTGCCGGGAGGAAAGCGTTCGACGCCCTCTTTCGCTTTCCCAATTCCTCGTCCCGCGTGCGCTTGCTTGAAGACGCTTCATGGTTCCTTTACATCTGACACACTGGACCACAGTCTCGGCGTTAGGCCTGGGAAACCAGGCGACGCTCACGGCCCTTCGTGAAAGTCGGTCAGGACTCCGACGATGCGACTTTCACCATGCCGATCTTGATACGTTTATTGGGCGAGTCGATGGCGTGGAAGATTCGGTCTTTCCCGGTGAGTTCGCCCCCTTCGACTGCCGAAATAACCGCCTAGCCCTCATGGGGTTACAACAGGACGGATTTGAAGAGACGGTCGGGGAAGCTCGTGACCACTATGGCCCTCGAAGGATCGCGGTTATCTTAGGAACCAGCACTTCCGGCATTCTGGAAACCGAACAAGCCTATCATCAACGGGACCCCAAGACCGGTGCCCTTCCTCATGATTTCATCCGGCGTTATCGGTATACCCATAACACATTTTCCGTCGCGCATTTTGTTCGTTCCCGGTTGAAATTGCAGGGACCCGCATTGGTCGTCTCAACCGCTTGTTCCTCCAGTGCCAAGGCGTTTGCCAGTGCTTCACGCCTATTAGAAGCCGGCATATGTGACGCAGCAGTGGTAGGCGGCGTGGATAGCCTCTGTTTGACGACCTTGTACGGTTTTGCCTCTCTCGAGCTCGAATCCAAAATCCCCTGCCGTCCGGGGGACGCCGATCGGGATGGATTGAGTATTGGAGAAGCGGCGGGTTTTATCTTTGTCGAAAAATTCAGGGCGTCCGCCAAACCTGGTGACATCGCATTATTGGGATACGGGGAGAGTTGCGATGCCTATCACATGTCCCATCCGCATCCCTCCGGAGCGGGTGCAATTCTGGCCATGCAAGGGGCCTTAAAAAGTGCGAATGTCCCTAGGTCGGCCATTGAGTTTGTTCATTTGCACGGAACTGCAACAAAGGCCAACGACAAAACGGAAGACCAGTCCGTGGGGAAGGTCTTCGGTTCTCAGATTCCCTGTAGCTCCACCAAAGGATGGACGGGTCATACCCTGGGGGCAGCCGGAGGAATTGAAAGCGTGATTGCCGCTCTTTGCCTGAAGCATCAATTTCTTCCCGGCACCCTGAACACCAGGACGGTGGATCCCAATTTCACCAGCAACCTGCTGTTAGAAAACCAGGAGCGTCCCGTGAAGAAACTGATGAGTAATTTTTTTGGATTTGGCGGGAATAATTGTAGCCTTCTCTTTGGTATCACTTGATGCACGTGCACCTAAATGGAATTGGTCTTCTTGGACCAGGGTTGTGTGGCTGGTCTGAAAGTCAACGGGTATTGCTTGGCGAAACATTGTATGACCCGGACTGTATGCCCAAACCGATTCCATCGATCCTTCAGCCCAACGAACTGCGAAGGAGTAGCGAGGTTGTACGCTGGTCCCTCCGGGCAGCGGAAGAAGCGGTACGGCACGCCCAACTTAAGCCTGACCAGGTCGCAACGGTCTTTGCCTCTTCTGGGGGAGAAACCGAAATCCTTCACAAAATCTGCGAGGCCTTGAACAGGAGTGAACGAGCCATTTCTCCAACTCTTTTCCACCATTCGGTACATAATGCCGCAGCGGGATATTGGAGTATTGGCGTGCAATCCCCACTCCCATCTTCCAGTCTTTCCTGTTATGATTCTTCGTTTTGTGGTGGTCTCATTGAGGCTGCAACTTTCGTTTGCAGTTACCAGGCTCCGGTATTACTTGTCGCGTATGATATCCCCCCTCCTCCTCCTTTATACGAGGCCAGGCCCCTACCCGGCCCTGTCGCTGTGGCCTTTGTGATGACCCCTGACCCATTACCGCAAAGTCTTTCTATTTTGAAGATCGGAATTTTGGATGAGAAAACCGGAAAAGTGAACACGATGAAGGATCCAATACTTGAAAGATTAAGAGCCGGAAATCCGGCGGCTAGAGCTCTACCGGTTCTCACAACCATTGCCTCCGGAGAACATGCCACTCTATTCCTCAACTACCTAGACGATCTCCTCTTGAGTGTGGATGTAATGCCATGCCAGCCTTGTCCAAATTAAAACTCTGCGAGTTACTTCCCCACGGAGAAACGATGTGTCTTCTTGATGCGGTCGAATCCTGGGACTCATCCGGGATTGTGTGTATCGCGACGTCACACCAAAAGAGACCTCATCCCCTTCGAAACAAAGAACAACTTCACTCGATCTGCGGATTGGAATATGCCGCCCAAGCCATGGCCGTGCATGTGGGCCTGACATCACCACCCCCAACCATCAGTTCGACCATTGGATACCTGGGCGGCGTTCGGGAACTACGAATTGGGACGTCAAGATTGGATAGTCATATGGACCCCTTGAGAATTTTTGCGGACCTCTTATTCAGCCAGGCACATAATTTCATGTATTACTTTAAAATTACATCAAACGAAAAGTCTTTGCTAAGCGGGCGTGCTTCAATCTTCATCCAATACAAGACAGAAACACCATGAAACGAGCTCTGGTCACAGGGGGGAGCGGCACACTTGGCACAGCCATATGTCGAGAGTTAGCCGGTCAGGACGTCCATGTCATTGTCCACGGAAACCTCCACCAAGAATCCGCCATCGAAACCGTTCACCATATTAGGGAATCCGGGGGATCATCAGAGCATGTGCTCTTTGACCTCTGTGACGCTGAGGCGACCGGGCAGGCACTAGACCGATTAGTAAAAGACGGGCCCATACAAATTTTGGTGAATAATGCAGGGGTTCATGATGATGCCCCAATGGCGGGAATGACTCGCCATCAATGGACACACGTCATCGACTTGTCTCTTCAAGGATTTTTTAATGTGACTCAACCTCTTTTGCTCCCCATGATTCGGACCCGATGGGGGAGAATCATTACAATTTCCTCACTTTCAGGTATGATAGGGCTTCGAGGTCAGACCAATTACGCCGCGGCAAAAGCGGGGCTTCACGGTGCTTCAAAAGCATTGGCCTTGGAAGTTGCTTCACGGGGAATCACCGTCAATGTCGTGGCTCCTGGATTGATCGACTCCCCGGCCATCGAACAGACGTTCAGCCGGGAACAGATCGAAACCTTAGTCCCCATGAAACGAACGGGCACACCAATGGAAGTCGCAGATCTGGTAGCATTCTTAGCCTCAGATAAGGCCAATTACATATCCGGACAAATAATTGGTATCAATGGAGCAATGGCCTAGGGTCCTCACCTCCGAAAAACACCTATACCGATATGATGCATTCAGAAACCCCTACCTTTTCCGCTACCGTCCTCCGAAAGGAACGCCGGGAGGCATCTCCTTCAACCTATGCGTTAGTCATTCCTGCTCATAACGAAGCGCCCACAATAAGAGAAGTGGTTCTGAAGGCCCGGAGTTATATCCATGAAGTCATTGTCGTTGATGACGGATCGACAGACGAGACCTCGAAAATCTTAGAGAGGTTGCCTGTCACGGTTCTCAGAAACTCCCACAACTTGGGGAAAGCTTTTAGTCTTTGGCGGGGATTCCAGCATGCACTGGATGGAGGTGCGCGAGCCATCGTGACCCTGGACGGGGACGGACAGCATTTACCGGAAGACATCCCAAGGCTGATTGCGCAATGGGAGAGAACTCCCAACTACCTGATCATTGGCGCCAGACAAAGAAAAGGGCGACAGGATTTCAATCTCAGAGTATTTGCGAATCGAATGGCGGATTTCTGGATTTCCTGGGCAGCAGGATATTATATCGCAGATAGTCAATCAGGATTTCGAGTGTACCCCTCGCGGCTCCTTCAACAAACGACATGCCGGCACGGGAAAGCTCAGAGTTTTGTTTTCGAAAGCGAAATACTCATTGAAGCAGCTAAACTGGGCTACCAAAGCCTTCCTCTTTCCATCGAAACCGCGATCAGAACAGCATCCAGAGCCAGTCACTTCCGGCCCGCGTTAGATGTCATCAGAATAACTCGAATGGTCGCGTGGAAACTACTTTCCCGGGGGATGTATCCAACCGGACTGTACCGGTCTCTGAAAGAACGATTCATGAAAAAGGAAGGAAACGAAACCATCATCCATCTCTCGAGAATCTGACGGTCCCCCCTCCCTTTTCCTGCCAGAAAAATTACATCCGGGCGTGTTCAAGCCTACAACGTTTTTATCTCTTACAAGGCTGACAAATTCCCTTTTATCGCCGTATCCAGGTTTTGAATCCACCCATTGTAGTTGCTATGAATGGTTTTATCCTCGGCATCGTACTTTAAGTTGGTACTGGTATTGTAGGTAATACTATAGGCCTTGGTTGAGTAGGCGATATCCACGACCGCCGTATGGGAACGTACATGAAGAGACGCAACAATATGACCAGGTTTCTGGACTCTCATCGTCCAGGCCGGTTTACTGTTGGTGGCAGCACTCAGAATGGCTTTTTCAACTTGTTCCAGTGTGGGTTCATTACCCGACCCGGTATTGATGGGGGTGTCCTTGACATTATACACAGCGCCAATTCGGCAGCCTGTAAAGAGAATCATAATGGCACACAACAGCACAAGACTGAAAAATTTAACGTTCATGAGTGTTTCCTCCTAGAGTTAATATTTCTGGGGCCACTGGCCCATCTCGCATAGAATAACGGATGAGATAAGTAAAGACAATTTTTTTCAATCATCAGATGAGTGGGGAATGAATGTTCCCGTCCCCCCGTACTCAGTCACCCGGGCGGGTCGGTTTTTAAGAATGGTGAATGGTATACAGCGCTTCTATCTCAACGAGTAAATTCCGCCGGCACATTTCACCGTTCAGATACAGCGTTGGGATGTGATGATCAAAATGTTCCTGTATGGTTTTTCTGACGAGTTCAAGATGTTGGTCGTGGCGAACGTAGACTTTAAGAAGGCTCAAAGAAGGATCCGGGCTCTGAAACCTTCTATTGGCCTTCTTCGCCTGTTCCCTTAACGACTCAAGGTTCGAGAAGGTTTCCTTGGTTTGTTTCAGACAATCGTCTGAATGTTGAGTCGCATGGCCGACAATGCTGGCCGTTCCCGCGATAAAAAGATACGACCACGACGCCATGGAAATGCAGGTCGCCCGTGCGAACGAGGGACTTTTAGGCCCGTATATTCGAGGGTAATCATAGGCGCTGATCTGGCGGGGATTTTCAATATGAGCCGCTTTCTGCCTCCCTGCCAAAAAATAAAGCTGAAAGGGACCTGATGGTGTCCCCACCGCGCTCGCTGCCGGCAACAGTGATTGGAATTCTCTGTAATGTTCGGAGAAAGCCCGATGCCGGCCGATACAAAATCGTTTATACCGCTCCAACCCTTCCTGTTCGGCATTGATTGCAGAAAAATAATTCCACATTCGATACAAATGAGGATAGCCTAGGAGAGAAAGGGTATTGAATACACGAGAGTAGGCGGAATACACATCCCCCTCTAGACCGATTCCATTCAAATCCTCCCCCTGAATAGAACCAAATACCACTTCTTCATTGGACGCGACATGAACTCCCTTGACGGTATGGGTGGAAACGGGTAACGAGCTTGTCCATATTTCGACAAGAGGTGGATCAATCAATTGCTTCATGTTTACTGAAATCGCTAAGTGATTCGGATCTGATATGTCCGGTAGCGGTCGACCAAATTCAATCATCCCGAGAACGTCGCTTGAATTGGTGCCGAGGAAATCCTCTAATCGCGAGTGTGGGACATACGTGACTCCGAATGTCTGGTTTGGATCCAATGGGGCTTTCACAGGGCCATCCATGGGATGGCCTGTGGATGGCGAACGTTGAATGGGAGGTGTTGGCTTTTCCGGTTTGACGCCTGGCATTGAATGTACCTTAAGGAAAGGATTTTCTAATTTTTTTCCCCTCACAAGTCAAGCAATTGAGAGCTCTTTCTCTCTCCTACATTGTCCTGCCGAATCCGGTAATTTGCCAAATTGAATCTGGGAGTCAAGACCGCCGAAAGGTAATACAAGAGCTTGAACAAAAAAAGAGGAAAACGTCTGGATCTTGCCTTGAATACATCACCTGCCAAGATCGAAAGGATCGTTTCCTCCATTCTAAACCAATTTCTGGGTGCAATAAACAAATTTCGGAAGGCCGGTTGTGTGAATCGGTAAATGAACCACGTGTAGGTGCTGAGCCCCTGTCTGACTTTCTTTTCAAATTCCCCTGCAAGCCTGGCAAAATCTCCGGCTCCGTTTAAGTGCGATTCCACCACCTCGGCCCCCATTTGGGCACTGTGAAGGGCGAGATGCACCCCGGTAGAAAATACCGGATCCACAAAGGCGAAGGCGTCCCCAATGACAATGTAACGGTCTCCGACCATGGTTTTCGCATGATAGGAATAATTGCCTGTCACCATAGCCGGAAGAACCATTTTGGCATGTTTGAGTCGGTGAGCCATCGGAGGGCAATGCTCGATGGTGTCCCACAAAAACTGATCTAATTCGGTCTTCCTGGATTTGAGATACGATGGCCAACAGACCGCGCCGACACTGGTCATTCCATCTTTAAACGGAATGATCCAAAACCATCCATGATCAAACCAGCAGATGGTGATATTGCCTTCATCAGTGCCTGAATGCCGCTTCACCCCTTCGAAATGGCTGAAGATTGCTGCGCTGTTGTGTTTAGCATTTCGTTGTTTCCAGCGGAATTGAGTTGACAGGAACGTGTCGCGTCCAGTCGCATCAACGAGAAACCGGGCTTGCCAATATACATCGGTTCCCCTTTGATTCACGGCCCTGATCGTCACGGGCTGCCCGCCTGAAAAATCAGCATGAGTCGCGGTCACCCCTTCGTGGACCTTCACGCCCTTCCGAATCGAATTGTTCAATAAAATTTGATCAAACTCTGACCGCCGGACTTGAAAGGCATACGGGTAGGATTTGTCCAATGCTCCGGAAAAATAGAGGGTATGTGATTTGTCGTGGTAGGGGGAGATGAGCTCGGCCCCATATTTCTTAAGACCGATCTTCTCGACCTCATTCAGAACACCTAATCGTTCCAACAAAGGCAGGGTTTGTGGTAACAAGGACTCACCAATGTGAAATCTAGGATGCCGAGCCTTCTCAAGAACTTCAACCTGCCACCCCTTATCAGCGAGTAAAGCAGAAATGGCTGATCCGGCAGGACCGCCTCCAATGACGACCACATCACATCGTGTGCTTGGTTGTTCCATGACTCAAAAATCCTTCAGAGGAATATTCTGCGGGGACCGGTTTTAATACGAGATTGTAATTTGATATCGGAAATGCGACAAGAAGGTAGAAAATCTTAACCTTTATTAGGTTGTAGCTGCGCCATCTTATGGCGCCCTTTTCGGTCACCAGTACACAGAGGTCGATTGAAGGGAGCAGCATAAGATGCTGCCACTACAAGTTTTTATTTCTGTGTTGGGATTTATCCCGCATTTCCGCTAACGACTCCCGGTAATGGTTGTGTAACACCTTGGCCCGATGGGGGGTCATGAGAACAAGCTGCCGTTGGTCAAAGGTATTCGCCCAATACAGAAAGGTCAGAGGGCCGCTGATTCCCAATTCAACGTGCATTTCCTTCCCTCCTGATTCTCGAAAGGTCGCCTGATCATGAAGTTCCCGGTCAGGAAGGGCGTTCCAGATTTTCTCAGCTATGGCGGTATGATTTTCGTAGGATGGTAACTCGGCTTCATCTTCCTGACCTTTGGATTGTGGCCATAATTGAGCCATCAGTTGGCGTTTCTGTTCGTCCGTCCATTTCTCTCCCCCCAGGAAATACTGGAGGATGACGTTTTCATCTTCAATACTTCCCACGATCAGACCTCGAAACCCTGATTGGCTTTTGACAAATCCATATGCCAAACATGCCCGCCATCTGGCAACAGTGACCGTGGAGGGATCTTGTGGATCCCCCCCTAACGGAAACGTTTGAATTATTTCGGCCTCGCTCAGACAGGATACAAATTCCTCAGCGATGTCTCCCTGATACACATACAAACTCTCTCCCGCTTCCAGGGTCGCTCCTTCGTGCCAAGGCCAGACTTTGTGTGCTGGTTCTTGTGAGACCTCAAAAAGAGGCCCGTCTTGAATGACTTCATCGATGGCCCGATAACGAAAAAAAACCGGTTGGCCGACCAATCGATACCTTCGAGAGGCCAATGCTCTTTGCAACAGGATCCGGCGTCCCAAATGCCATGCCTTTTCACAGAGTAACATCCGCCCTCCTGGCGAAACCAAGGTCGAGAGCCCATCCAATCGGTCTCTGAGCCCGGTTCGAATCTCAGCCTCCACCTGAAGGCCTGGATCAGCAGCTCGTTTCATGGTCTTCCAGCTGAGACTGGGCAAGCCGGGATCCCTTTCAGCCTGAAACACGGTTTGGGTAGAAATAATCAGGTCAAAGGAATCAGTAAACTCATCAGGTGGAATGTGCCGGGTCTCAAATTGAACGTTCGAAAGTCCTCGCTTGGCCGCTTCATCGGACGCCCTTGCGATAGAACCGGGAGAGCGGTCCACACCAACAAAGGTGATATGGGGAAAGGACCAAGCATAAAAGGTAGTGAGCATTCCGACACCACAACCAAAATCGAGAACCCGTTGAGCGGGCTCAATTCGATCGGTAATGGCACATCCGATTTCCAGATAATAATCATACCGTTGGCTATACAAGACCTGGAGAATTCTTTCCTGTGAAGCCAGGTCATAAAAACTGATATCGGCCTCCTGATGCCCCCCCTCGCTCCTGGCCTCACCCAACCGATTCAGTTCAGCGATTTCCCGCTTGGCTAATACCCTCTTCTGCCATTGGTAATAGCTTGTCTCATCGACAAAACGACGTAACCCCCAGGATTCCAGGTGTTTCGTTAATTCTATGGCTACAGAATCAGACTTTTGATAGGGGGTTGGGGCACTCATAGGGAACAAGACCAACAATCAGGAATTTATGGGGATCACCAGGCTGGGCTTTACACAAACACTTTGACAGACGTTTCGGACCCTGTCCAAGGTGGTACATCGATCACGGTGAAAAAGGAGATTGTCGCTGCGGCATCTCATGCTTCCTTTGAACGACATCAGAAGAGGGAGCGGGGACCGGGTTTTATTAAAAGCGGGGAGACATCATCATAGCATCCTGATACGCCTCCGGAACGGGATGTGGATGCTGCAAGTGCCCGGATCCAAAGACAACATATTTCTCACTGGTTAAGGTGTTCAGCGTCAAAGGCCCTCTCGCATGAAACGGCGTATCATTCATTCCAATTTCCGCCCCTAATTCGAATTGTTCTCCGCTGTGGACCCGAGTCGAAGCGTTAACCAACACGGCGCTGGCGGCGACCTCTCTGGTAAAACGCATCGCCGCATCATAATCCCTTGTCACAATAGATGCCGTATGACCGGGACCAGCGAGGGCAATATGTTCTAAGGCTTCATCCAAATCCTTCACAATTTTTATGCTCATCACCATCGACTGGTGTTTCTGACCCCAATCCTGTTCTTGGGCCTCTTTGATGCCCAAGTGCCCCGACATGGCCATAAGGCCCATCATAGAAATAGTCTTGGGACATCCTCGAATTTCGACTTTAAACTCTTCCAGGCACCGTCTGAGAAGCCCGGGGAGGAGGTGCCTGGCAACATTTTTGTGAACGAGAACCGTATCGACCGAGTTCGATGCCGACGAATCCTGTATTTTGGCATTGACGGCCAGTGTCTGACCCAGGGGGATATCAGCAGCCTCATCGATGTACATATGGGAGACTCCCCCATCATATCCGATCACAGGGACTCGAGCCTGCTCCATGATTCCCTTTCGTAAGCCGCCTTTTCCCCGGGGAATCACGGCATCCACCCATTTCGTCAAACGGACCAACTCCAGCGCGGCCTCGGGTTCCGATCGATCCACAAAGGTCAGGGCCCCACTCGGTACCCCAGCCCCCTCTGCTGCCTCGCGAAGAGCCTCACTGATGAGCATATTGGTATGAAACCATTCAGTTCCTCCACGATAAATACACACGTTCCCTGTTTTCACACAGATGGCCAGGGATTGCACAGTGATGCGGGGTCCCATATCGGAAATGACGGCAAGAACCCCTAAGGGAACCCGAACCCGACTGACCTGCATGCCTTCGGAGGTACACCACAGTCGGGTAATCTCCCCCAGAGGGTCGGGCTGATCATGTAATTGTTGAAGGTCTTTTATCATAGAATCGATCGTGTCCTCGGGTATCCGTACGCGATCCAACGCTTGCCGATAGGCTCCCGGCTCTATCTCTTTTGAGACGGCATCCAAATCCTGACGGTTGGCTTCAATAATTGACTGTTGGCAATCGCTTAATTTATCCATCATGGCCAATAAGGCTTGAGATCTGACCTTATTGGGTAATTGGGAAAATTGCCGAGCCGTGTTCTTGGCGTTTTTGGCCAACGACTGGACATACATTTTTACGGGAACTTCAACCATAGTCGTTTACTCCTTAAATTCCTAAGTCCAAAGTATGAGGTTTATCGAGTTGTACCGGTCATCCTAAGAATGTCCAGCCTCTTGGCCAAAGTTGAGATTTTACGTCATTCGTAAGCAGAATATGTATGAAGGATACCCCTTTTAACATGGCCCTTAGACGATCCAATAGGTTGGTGAATATACCGGCCAGGGTGTGTTGAGTCAAAATGCCTAGAGACTTCCTAGAGATATGCTCTTAAGTTTACAAATCCCCTCATTCATAGAATTGGGCCTAAACCGGCTTCGGATCAGCCTTTTTTCACTTGAATTGGATTCATACCTATGATATGGTCGGTAGGTTTTGGTGAAAAAACCTACGATTCTCCTCTGGGGTTGGACCACATCTGAAGTCATACGTGGACCTGTTTTTGGGTCCGAGCCAGAAATTCGGCCTTCCTTAGTAGAAAAGATAACGATGTTTTCTAAGCCACGGGTTGTGGCTTAGGAATTTCATAAACCATTTTGGAAAGGGGGTGGAAACCTTTGTTATGGTAACTATTAAATCTTTGCTGGAGGCAGGGGTTCATTTTGGACATCAAACGAACCGATGGAACCCAAAAATGAAACCCTATATTTTTGGAGAACGAAACGGCATATATATTATTGACCTGCAATTGAGTCTTAACTGCTTCCAAGAAGCCTTTACGTTCGTCCGTGAAACGGTGGCTTCGGGCGAATCGGTCTTGTTTGTGGGCACAAAACGTCAGGCCATGGATATCGTGGAGGAAGAGGCCACTCGATGTCAAATGTTTTTTGTCAATCAACGATGGCTGGGAGGCATGCTCACCAATTTCCAAACACTCCGAAAAAGCATCGGGCAACTCCATAAATTCGAAGCAGCTGAAACCGATGGAACCTATGAACGACTCAAGAAAAAAGAAATTGTGCGCATGGAAAAGGAACGAGCCAAACTAGAAAAATATTTAAGCGGTATCAAAGGCATGACAAGTCTTCCAGGCTGTGTGTTTATCCTCGATACCCGGATCCAGCACATTGCCGTCAAGGAAGCCAACCGATTGGGCATTCCCGTCATTGCCATTCTGGATACCAACTGCGACCCGGAGGGAATTGATTATCCGATCCCCGGCAACGATGATGCCATTCGGTCGTTAAAACTGTTCACCTCCCAAATGGCTGATGCCTGCCTTGAAGGGTTAGAGCTGCGAAAAAAACAAGACCAAGCAGTAGATACTGAAGAAGGCGTGATGGCGGAAATGCTTTCAGCCCGCGAATCGGCCGATAAGGTGGAAATCGTTCCAACGCCATAACCCCTCGTCCTTCCTTGGAAGATTTTACTTTCAATTATTCACCCACAATCAAATAAGGGAGAAAAATTCGCATGGCCAGTACGAGTGCCTTGGTGAAAGAACTTCGATCGAAAACCGGTGCTGGCATTTTGGATTGCCAAAAAGCCCTCCAAGAGAATGAAAACGATATAGAAAAAGCCATCGACCATTTGCGGCAAAAGGGGTTGGCCGCAGCCCAACAGAAGGCCAGCCGGGAAACCAAAGAAGGCATAATCTCGGCGTATATCCATGCTGGGAACAAAATTGGTGTGCTTCTGGAAGTCAACTGCGAAACAGATTTCGTGGCCCGCAATGAAGAGTTCCAGTCTTTCGTCAAAGACCTTGCCATGCAGGTTGCGGCAGCGATGCCCTCCTATGTGAAACGCGAAGACGTCCCGGCCGAAACCGTCGAACGGGAAAAGGCGATTTACCTGGGCCAAGTCAAGGAAATGGGAAAGCCGGAAGCCGCCTGGGACAAAATTGTTCAGGGGAAGCTTGAAAAGTTTTATCAAGAGCAATGTTTAATTGAACAGGCGTTTATTAAGGATCCCAGTGTGACCATTAAAGAACTCGTAGGCCAAAAAATCGCCAAAATTGGAGAGAACATCACCATTAATCGCTTTACCCGTTACCAGCTGGGACAGGAATGAAGTCATCAAAATACCGGCGCATTCTCCTCAAAATCAGCGGAGAAATGTTGGCTGGTGATCAGGGATATGGAATTCAGCATGCTGTCCTTGATAATTTAGCGTCTGAAATCAACGAGGTCGCCTCAATGAACGTGGAGGTGGCTATTGTGATTGGCGGAGGAAATATCTTTCGGGGGTTGGCTGCCACTGCCTCAGGAATGGAACGAGCCTCGGCTGATTACATGGGAATGCTGGCGACCGTGCTCAATGCCCTCGCCTTACAAAATTCTTTAGAAGCCAAAAACATCTCCACGCGTGTCCTGTCCGCCATTGAAATGCGCCAATTGGCTGAAGGGTATATCCGTCGACGGGCTATCCGGCATTTAGAGAAAAAACGAGTTGTCATTTTTGCGGCCGGTACGGGCAATCCCTATTTTACGACGGATACGGCTGCGGCCCTTCGTGCAATGGAAATCGGGGCAGAGGTCATCATGAAGGGAACGAAAGTTGATGGAGTCTATGATGCCGACCCTGTCACCCATCCCACCGCTAAACGATTCAACAAGTTGTCTTTCCTCACGGTGTTAAATAAGAACTTACGGGTCATGGACGCCACAGCCATTTCCCTCTGTATGGATAATAATTTACCGGTGATCGTGTTCAATCTGACCGACCCGGGCAACATCAAAAGGGTCCTTCTGGGCGAGGAGGTTGGCACACTGGTATCAAAGGATGCCACAGAATCCTAAAAGTTGTATAATGACTACTGGACACCGTTCAGTTCCACGGAAACAAAGTAAGACGATATCCAATATCGAACACCGAATGTCGAATCTTGAAGGGTGGGACTGGTATTGGCAAAATTCCTGATTCATTCAAACGCGACAGGGGGCACATCTCATACTCCTTCTTAAAGATCAATTGTCCTCTTTTCTTCGACATTCATTATTCCTTGTTCGACATTCGATATTTTTCTGTCTGAATCGATAAATTTGTTTTCGTTAGCCTAATTGGAAACATCGTTCCATGCCTGACAAATCACTCCAAAAAGTCACCGAGCGTATGGACCGCTCCATCGAGCATTTACGAAAAGAGTTTGCGGCGGTGAGAACGGGGCGTGCTTCACTGGCCTTACTCGATCACATCACCGTTGACTACTACGGTACTCCGACACCCCTCAAACAGGTGGCGAATCTCTCAACCCCCGAAAGCCGCCTGATTACCATTCAACCGTGGGACCCTTCCATCATAAGAGATGTTGAAAAGGCCATCACGAGCTCCGATCTCGGACTGACCCCTTCCAACGATGGAAAAATCATTCGATTACCTATCCCTCCTCTCAGTGAAGAACGGCGGAAAGAGCTGGTAAAAATAACCAAAAAATACGGCGAAGAAACCAAAGTATCCATTCGAGGGTTCCGTCGGGATGGGAACGAGGAATTAAAACGACGACAGAAAGAAGGGGAATTAACGGAAGATGATCTTCGAAAAGCGGAAAACGAAAACCAGAAACTGACAGATAAATACATTCAGAAAGTTGACGAGCTCCTAAAAAAGAAAGAGGAAGAAATTCTCGAGATCTAACACACCGGAACTTTTGTAGATCTTTACATGAAACCTGAAACTCGCAACCTGAAACTTTTTACTCCTTAATGGCTCCAACCACCCCCGCGCTCCATTCTACCTGCAATCAACTCTCCCCCATTTCCGCCACAATTGATTTACTCAACCTCACTCAGAATGTGGCTGAGGTTCGTCGGTGCATTCCATCCGCCTGTGAACTATTGGCCGTGGTCAAAGCTGATGCCTATGGACATGGCGCCATACGGGTTTCACAAACGCTAGCCAATCTGGGAGTCCGACGTTTTGGAGTAGCCACCGTACAAGAGGGCATCGAGCTTCGAACCGTAGGCATTCATCATCCGATTCTGGTTATGGGAGCCTTGCTCCCCGCTCAGCTCTCCAAATTGATCGAACATCGCCTCACGCCCGTCATTTCAAGTGAAGAAATGGCCGTTCACCTTGCCGAACGGCTTGATGCTCACTCCACCCCTTATCCGGTGCATATTAAAGTCGATACGGGCATGAGAAGACTTGGAATACCGTTGGATTCCGTCCTGCCCTTTTTAGAAACACACCCCTTTCACAATCAGTTACATATCGAAGGCCTCATGACCCATTTGGCCGATGCGGACAACGTTGATTCGCCCTTTACAGCCATGCAATTGCAAGCCTTCCAGACTCTGGGAAACCAAATCCAAGCGCGTGGCCACGTCATTCCCCTTCTTCACACCGCGAATAGTGCCGGAATTCTGTACCATCGTGAATCCCATTTGAATCTTGTTCGGCCTGGCATCATGTTATACGGATACACTTCCGGTCCAGATTCTATTCCCGGCATCACGCTCCGCCCAGCGATGAAAGTCACAACCTCAATTGTGCAGGTGAGAGCGGTGGCCTCAGGAGAGCCACTTGGGTATAACTTGAGTTATCGCACAAAGCGGCCCTCACGAATTGCCGTCCTTCCCGTCGGATACGCTCATGGGTATCCCCGTCTGCTCTCCAACAAAGGAAAGGTGCTCATTCACGGACACCATGCCCCGATTGTGGGAAAAATTTGCATGGATATGATGCTGGTCGATACCACAGACCTGCCGTTGGTCCAGCCGGGCGATGAAGTAGTATTGATGGGAGAGCAGGGAAGCGAATTAATTTCGGCTTCCGACATTGCCCAATGGGCGGAAACCATCCCGTATGAAATTCTCTGCAACTTCGGTCTCAGAGTCAATCGGGTGTATGAACCGGCATCTTCGGAGTGTCAGGGCTGAGAGTCCCGTTAGACCTCTTTGACTTTTTCACCCTTTCGACTTCCCGGGATTTCGGTTTCCCGTTACGTCTTCAATTTCCGCTTCAGTCGTTTTTCCACACTCGCCACTTTTCCGCTAAGCCGGCCTTTTTTTCCGCGACGATAATCGACCTTGATGACGCAGGAGATCCGCCCACAATCCTTGCTCATGCGCTGATAACATTTCTTCACGACCCCGAAAACTTTATCCCATTCTCCTTCCAGGACTGTACCCATGGGGTTTAACCGATATTCCACACCACTTTTTTCAATAATTTCAAGTGACCGGGCGACATATTGACCGACACTTTCCCCTTTTCCAATTGGGGACATACTAAATTCTAAAAGAACCATGAACACCACCTCCCTTTATTCTTTATTCTTGGTACTATCACTTTTCTCAGTCCAGGATTTGGGCAAGGCAATTTTTCCCTCAAGTCGAAACCCTTCCAAGATTTGCTGCAGCCGTTCCCGGCGCTTGTTTTCATTGAGCTCCTCTTTTCGAAGCGCTTCCCGCACTTTTCCAAGCCAATTCAGACATTCGACAAACTCGTCATCAAACATCATTTCCAGATCCTGGCGAAGAGTTTTTGCCAAGGCGGGAGATGCGCCACTGGTACTGATCGCCACACGTAACGGCCCCCGCCGAACAATGGCCGGCATCATCACGTTGGATAATTCAGGTTGATCAATCGACCACACCAAAAAACCTTCGGTCTTCGCAAGATCAAATAATAGTTTGGCCAAATCCTGATCCTCACGAATCGTGTTCAGGACCAGAGCGACCCCACTTTGGACGTCTGTGGTGCGAAATGTCCGACCACGATGCACAATCTTTGCCGAGGCCGTCAATTTTCGTAATGCGGGGTGCAAGGTGGGATTGAGGACCGTCACTTTGGCCTCAGCATCTAATAATCGATCGATTTTCTCGACGGCCTCCTCATCGCCTCCAATGACAAGACACGTTCGTCCCCGCACATTAAGCGAAATTTGAAATCCGGGATTCATGGTCATCACTCACTCCTTTCAAATAGATCTCATATCTCATAATTCATATCTCAGATATTTTTCAATACTCATATTGCTAAACACTGGTGTGGAAATGACACCGAACTCGAACAAGGTGAAGGGGGCCTGGTTAGGGAGACTCCTGAGTGGTTGTGAGGGATTCCTCCAGAATGGTATCCGGCTCTTCTATGGTATCCGGCTCTTCTATGGTGGGAGAGGGAGATCCCGGGTGATTGGGAGATGTCGGTATGGGTGAACCCGCTTCTGGCTTGTTCACCCGAAGAATTCGTGGATCTGTCACAAAGGGAGCATAATCGTTCACCGCTAAGGTGATGCTATCCCCCTCATCCACTAAGAGAGTGATTTCCGCAATCTTTTTTTTAAAGGTCGCCAATATGGCCCCTTCTTTCGATGAGATCGTGAGCAGCAACCGATTCGGTTTGGTCTGTTTTTTGACAACGACCCCCTTCACCTCCTGCGCGGACGGCTTCATCATCTTGGGGAAATACGAGTCAAGATATTGAGGAGCGAAGGAAGGGACACTCAGGCCTAGGCCCAGCC
Organism: uncultured Nitrospiraceae bacterium; assembly: GCA_964525045.1. Taxonomy (GTDB): domain Bacteria; phylum Nitrospirota; class Nitrospiria; order Nitrospirales; family UBA8639. Next base: position 33,556 of record CAZGFD010000027.1, read on the forward strand.
CTAGCAAGAACATTATGAGAAGTAACCACAGCTTCATGGAGTCAAATAGATTCTCGGTAAATCCACCTCGTAATGAAAAAAGACCGAATTTTAGCGCAAAACTCCTACGTAGGAACCGAACAGAGAATTAATCGGAATATTGTCCTCGGAGATTTCAAGGCCAAAGGAATGCACCAAATGTCACACCTTATTGAGTCTTGAAACAAAAATCAACAAAGGTGCTTGGTATTGGATAGTAAATCCAGTATCTTGGAGTAGCCACAGGTGCTCAAAATACAGTAAAGTGACTATCTACAGAAAAGACTCCTATCGGTGGAGTCTACCCCGGTCAGCATGTGCCACTAGAATTCCCCCATCTTTGACAACTATCACAAAAAGCGTTTCTTTTTAACAATGAAGCCAATCCCCGATTCCAAAAATTATGACGTCATCGTCGTCGGAATGGGTCCTGCGGGAGCCGCAGCTGCCTATGAACTCAGTCAAGCCGGACTTTCAGTCTTAGGGTTAGAAAAATCCACGCACCCAAGATATAAAGTGTGCGGTGGAGGATTATCTGCACGAATTGAACAAATTCTCCCATCGGATTTTCTAAGTGTGGTGGAGGAAACCATTTATCGGGTGCAATTCACCTATGGTGGAAACGATTCCTTTGTCATTGAATCCTCGAAACCCATTGCGTATATGACCATGCGGGACCATTTTGACCAATGGCTCATGAACAAAGCCCGGCTAGCCGGGACCGAGGTGCGGGAGGACGAACCGGCTGAAAATATCAAAGCCCTTCCGGAAGGGGTTGAGGTCACGACAGCTCGCGGCCGCTACCGCGGTCAGTACATCATAGGCGCCGATGGAGCCATGAGTCTGGTTGCCCAACATTTTTTCCCGGGTCGTCGACTGAGAAAAATCCCTGCTCTGGAGAGCGAAATTAGGAATGGATCATCCCACCTCTATGGAAAAACCAACATGACACTCATCAGTTTAAGCGCCGTCAAAAAAGGATATGGCTGGATTTTTCCAAAACGAAACGGCTTGTCCGTTGGCGTGGGAGAATTCATGAGTGGAGCGAAAAGGCCCAAACAGAGTTTCCATACGTTTTCAACGCAAGACCCGACCCTAGCCACAATGCAGATCCCAACTCCATTAGGTCATCCCCTTCCGATTTTCAACAGGAATCCCAAAACAAATGGAGACCAATGGACGGGGAGCTTGGTCAAGCACAGGGCCATGTTGGTCGGTGATGCCGGGCATCTCGTTGACCCTCTCCTGGGAGAAGGGATCTATTATGCGATTCGGTCGGGACAACTGGCGGCTAACAGTATTCTATCAGTCTTAGGGGACCCCAATCAGAGATTGGACGAATACGAAAAGGCAGCCTATCAGGAGTTTGGGCAAGAATTTCGAATTGCCTCACGACTGGCCGGAATTATTTATGGAATTCCCCGAGTCTTCCATTATTGGATGGGGAAAAACTTTCCCGAAGGGTACCAACGAGTTCTCCATCGTTATTGTCAGGTGCTCCAGGGTCTCGAAACTTATCAGACTCTGTGGGCCAGAGTTCGGCAGCGCCTTCCTGCCCCGTTTAAGCGATAACAAGACACATCTCACCCCTTAATGTTTGACACGGAAATATGAGATCTGAGATTTTCCTTGAAAAGGAACCATGGCCGAAATAACCGTCATTCCCATCAATCAGACCCTGTTCCGGGTCGAAGTGAAGGAACAAGGGAACACCACAGTCCACGAAGTGACTGCGAGTCCGGCCGATATCAAACGTTACGGTAGTGGGGCGGCTGCGGAACGGTTACTGAAATTGTCCTTTGAGTTTCTGTTAGAACGTGAACCGAAGGAATCGATTCTCCGATCTTTTGAACTTCCAGTGATCGAGCGATATTTCCAGGAATACCCCAAGGAAATAGCCAAACGCCTCAAGTAAAGATTTTTGCCATCACGTCTGTATCTTTCTCATCCTCCAAAATCACGAAAACCGTTTAACCGATACCGGGGGCCGTATCTTCATCCCTGCGCTCTTTTCGGGCCTCGGATATGGCTTTCTCATCCTCTTCTATCCTCTTCCCCTTCTCCAACTCATGAATCTCCTGCGGACTTAAATACCGAACGGCGATTCCACTCAAAACCTTTTGATCCGGGGTTCCCTTCAGTTGAATTTTGACAATGGCATCGGCTCCCTTTTTTTGCGCCTGTGCGATCAACTCGAAATGGAGGGTATCCCAATTCACCTTACTTTTGTCTGGTTCCTGCTGAACCTCAATCTCTCCAATTTCTTGATATTGCTCATCCGGAAATTCTTCAAGGATCTCCACGACATTATCAGAAAGGGATTCTTCAAAGAGCGTGGTTCCATCGCTCGACACTTGTTGTACTTTTGGAGAGCGGGCTGCGTTGACATCAAAGGTTTTTAATCGCAAGGCCGCAAGAGCGGCTTCATGGGGGTTACTGCTTTTAGAGAGTCGTTTTAACTTTTCGACCCTGTCGCGTGCCTCCTGGAGGCTCATCCGGGCTCCTTTTTTTCGAAGAACATTGACGGGCATGGAACTTCCTTCCTGACCAAATGGATATAGGTGGCTGGCTTGTATGGAAATGTAGGAAATCCGGGCATCCTCGAGCTGAATCATGAGGATGATGTTTCTCGCATTTCGAACAAAAGTGTTTCCCCAATGTAAAGTTTCTACCCTCCAGGAAAACGGATTGTCAACCAAGAAAACCCCACCAGAAGCCTAGTTCTATTAAATTTCCCGAACTCATCACATTTCATATACAATATAGCTATGGCAAAAGACCGGACGGTTCTGGAATAATGAATTCGCCTCTTTTTACCCACATGCGACGCTCATGACCCAACGAGCCCCACATCTTGGCATGATCCTACTGGTGGAGGACAATCCCAACAATTTGAACATGCTGGTTGATGGCCTTTCGCCTTACGGGTTTGACTTATCTGTGGCTCCTGATGGTGAAACCGCCTTGGAGCAAAGCGTAGCGGATCCTCCGGACCTGATCCTCTTGGATATCATGATGCCAGGCATGGATGGGTTCGAAACATGTGCGCGGTTAAAAGAGCATGAAAAGACGAAAGACGTTCCGGTCATATTTATGACGGCTCTTTCAGATACGGACAGTCGGGTCAAGGGATTTTCGGTCGGGGCGGTCGATTTTGTGAACAAGCCGCTGCAACTGGAGGAAGTGGTGGCACGAGTGAACATCCATTTAAAGATTCGAGCTCTCCAACTCCAGTTGGAGAAAACGATTTCGAATCTTCGCCAGGAAGTGGAGGAACGGAAACGTGCGGAAGAAGCAGCTCGCGAGGCCATGGTTCTCTCCGACAAAGTGAATACACAAATGCGAAAGGACCTGGCAGCTGCCGCGCGGATTCAGCATGCCTTACTTCCAGCATCTTCCCCCGGCATTCCCGGTGTATCGTTTGCCTGGACTTATCAGCCATGTGAGGAAGTGGGAGGAGATTCACTCAATGTGTTTCAAATCAATGACCACCACGTTGGCCTGTATGTTCTGGATGTCACGGGACATGGGGTCTCAGCCTCTCTTCTCTCCGTCACGTTAACGCATGTGCTGATCCCCCAACCAGAGTCTTCAGGTCTTTTTACACCGGTGAATTTGTTTGAGGGGGGAGGAGCTCTTTCATCGCCTGCTGAAGTGGCAAGCAGACTCAATCATATGTTTCCCATGAGTGAAGAAACACACCAGTTTTTCACTCTCGTATATGGAATTCTCGACATTCGGGAACGATTTTTTCGATACGTGTGTGCGGGCCATCCAGCCCCTATTTTACTCGAACCGGGTCATCAATCGACCATCCTCGAAGCCCCGAATCTTCCCATCGGGCTCTTCGAGGAGGTGAAGTATGAAGAGTCAACGATCCAATTGACTCGCGGATCTCGACTCTATCTGTATTCCGATGGTGTAATTGAAGCAATGAACCGGGAACGCGAGATTTTCGGAGAGACCAGGTTGCGCTCCACCATTGAAGACACACGGGGAAAGGAGCTTCAGGACAGCGTGAACGTCATTGGCAACACGGTACACAACTGGACCACCACTGAGCAGGTCCAGGATGATCTCTCAATTTTAGCTATGGAACTGAAATAGGGAAGAGGGTACTATTCTAGTCTGGGCAATCCACCAGGCAGAAACCCACAGATGCATCGATGAGCCATCGTGATTCCAACAAGAAGAAGACACTCCAGTTAACTCACAATTTCCCTGCGCGGGCCAAAGAGCTATGTGAAACCCGATCAGCAGTCAGAAATTTTTTAACCCACTGTGATTGTGTATCCACCACGGTTGAGGATGTCGTTCTCGCTATTGACGAAGCCTGCCAGAATATCATTCGTCATGCCTACCAAGGTGAAACGGATGAAGAAATCATTCTGAAAATCGGACGGGAAGGAAATATCCTGCAAATTTCACTGGAAGATACGGCACCAGAGGTCGGTTCAGATTGCATGAAGCCACGAGAATTTGAGGATATCCGTCCCGGCGGATTAGGCTGCCATTTTATCAAACAAGTGATGGATGAAGTCTCCGTTGGGCCTTCTCCCAGCGGGAGAGGCAATATCCTTCGGATGCGTAAACGGTTGGCATAGACCATTTTGTGGGGGAGACGTTGTAATGAAGCATCAAATCAAAGAAGAGCAAGGGAATCATATCGTGCTCTTACAGGGTGAAGTTGATCTCGAAAGCTCGCCAAAGGCCCGCCAGATTATGCTCGACGCGGTGGAGAGAGGAAAAACAATCCTTGTAGATTTGGCTTCCGTGACCTATATGGACAGCTCAGGGATTGCCAGTTTGGTTGAAGCCTTTCAGCGTGCGAAAAAGAAAGAAATCGGTTTCGCGTTGGTGAGTGTCAACCCCGCCGTCTTGCGCGTCCTTCATCTCGCCCGATTGGACCAGGTATTCATCATCCATGACAATCTAGAAAGTGCCCTGAATGCCAACCTCTGACAATCCATCCAACGTCATCCTGCAAAAAATTGAGTCCTTAGGTCGAGGAACCACCAGATGGGTGGAGGCGCTCGGGTTCGGAGTCACCTTGCTATATGAGGCCGTCTTTTGGGTGGTCTTGGGACGACGGCAAAAGCAGCCGATCCGCGCCGTTCCTATTTTTTCTCAAATGATGGAGATCGGCATTGAAGCGGTTCCCATCATCTCGATCCTTTCCCTGACCATTGGTATGATGCTCGCCATTCAAGGAATCGATGCGCTTGAAGACTTCGGCGCCGAACACCAGGTCACCATTGGTGTGGCCCTCTCGATCACCCGGGAGTTTGCCCCGCTCATTACGGGCATCTTGGTGGCCGGTCGTTCGGGGTCTGCCCTGGCGGCACGTCTCGGTACCATGACGATCAATAATGAAGTCGATGCTCTTCGGGTCATGGGAATCAACCCCATTCGATTTCTGGTCGTCCCCAATCTCATTGCCATGGTGATTATGGTCCCCGCATTAACGCTATGGTCTGACCTGGTCGGGTTATTTGGGGCCGGGCTATACATTATCGCCGACTTGGGAATGACCACCGGAGTGTATATCAATCAGATCACTCAGTATCTCGATGCCAATGACATCTTGCACGGATTGGGAAAAAGTGTGGCCTTCGGTGCGTTAATCACCCTGGTTGGAGTCGTGAACGGGTCCGCCGTGACCGGTGGAGCAGAAGGAGTCGGCCGGGTGACAACCCAATCGGTCGTCCATTCGATTCTCGCCATCATATTGGCTGATTTGATTATCGTGTTCCTACTCACCCGATAAATATATTTATGGCATTCCTCCCCACACAGCAGGCCCCAGTCATCGAAGTCACCGATCTGGTCACCTATTACGGCTCCCGTCGCATTCTCAACAACGTCACTTTGGACGTCCGGAAAGGCGAAATCATGGTGATCATGGGGGGAAGTGGATCCGGAAAGAGTACCCTGTTGCGGCACCTCATTGGACTGGAACGCGCCAGTAGCGGGTGCATCCGGCTCCTGAGTCAGGATATAGGGAAAATGACTGACTACGAACTCAACCAATTTTATCGAAAACTCGGAGTGGCGTTTCAGGGGGGAGCCTTGTTCAGCTCCATGACGGTGGGAGAGAACATCATGCTTCCGCTTCGGGAGCATACTGACCTGGATGAAAAGACCATGGAAATCATGGCGCGGCTTAAATTAGAAGTTGTAAATCTTGCGGGATTTGAAAACTTCATGCCTTCGGAGCTGTCCGGCGGCATGCTGAAACGGGCAGCATTTGCCCGCGCCGTCATCATGGATCCGGCTCTATTGTTTTGCGATGAACCATCAGCCGGGCTCGATCCTGTCGTCTCTTCATCTCTCGACGAACTGATTCTTCGTCTTCGGGATGCCCTGAACATGACCATCGTGGTGGTGACCCACGAGCTGGAAAGCGCATTCAGGATTGCCGACCGGATCGCAGTGCTGGACCAGGGTGAAGTCCTTTCCGTTGGGACGGTGGCCGAGGTCCAGGCATCAGACAACAAGCGTATTCAAGATCTGCTTAATCGCCGATTCGAAGAGGAAAGGCTTGATCCCGACGCATACCTCGCCAGGTTGACAGGGGAATAATGGTAATCACGGCCCCAGGATAATACAGGACTTTTCATGCGAGATTCCCGGAAAAATTACCTTGTCGTCGGAACATTTCTGTTGATGTTGCTGGCCATCTTAGTCGTCTGGCTGGCCGTGCTTTCCGGACGCACAGAGGCCAGGCACCCTTACTTCATGGAATTCAATAACGTGATGGGTTTGAAGGAAGGAGGGCAGATTCTTTTTGAAGGCTATCCGGCAGGCCAGATCGAAGAAATACTCTACTCGCCTGCTCCCGATACTCCGACCTATCGTTTGAACGTCAGTATTCGAAAAGGATGGGACATTCCCGATGACAGCACGGCTGTCATTACTCAGGCAGGTTTTCTCTCGGCGGTGGTCATCGACATTCATGCCGGAAGATCGCCGAAAATGCTTGAGCCAGGTGATCAGATCGCCAGCCTCGGAGCCACAAGCATCCTCAGCACCATATCTTCAGTGGCCAGCAAAATCGAAGAACTGAGCGAAACAACCCTCAAACCCCTGATGGAAAATCTTACGGAAGGGACCAGCGCCCTCAAAGATCTTTCGAAAGATATCCCAATTATTCTCGGTAATCTCAAATCTTTTTCCGTAGAGCTGAAAGACACCACTCATCGGTTCAAGGTTTTCCTGGGACGAAACACCAAACGGGTCGATACGATTCTGACGGATGTGGAGGTTGCCTCAGGAAACATTTCCGATTTAACCATTGAGTTTCGCAAAACCAGAAAAAGGATTGACCACCTTCTGGCGTCCATGGATACCATCATTTCCCACAACCGGGAAACCATTGACCATTCCATCACCGATTTGCATTATACCCTTGAGGTCATCGCCACGCATATTCGTGAAATCGCTTCTAATCTGGAGTCCACCACGCGTAACATGAACGAATTTACTGCCGAAATCAGGCGTAACCCGAGCACCATCATCAGGGGCCGGGAAGTGAACTCGGATTCGGAATGAGGAAACACATGCGCGGACTTGGGAGATGCCATTATCCATGGATGAGAACGCTTTCCCTGGTTGGCCTCATGGCTCTCACAGGATGCTTAAGCGGGCCGGCCCCCACCGATCAGTTTTATCAATTGGAATTGGCTGCACCTGAACGTCAATTTGATACCCCTCCGCTGAAGGGAACACTCCAGGTCACCAGACCTGAGGCGAATGCGTTAACCAGGGAACGTCCACTCCTCTATCGCCAGGAGAGCGGATCACCTCAAGTTCATCGCCACGCGTATCATCGATGGGTCGACTCCCCGACCCTCATGCTCCAGCAGGAAATGACCCGTTACCTGCGTGCGACTCATTTGGCGAACCAGGTTGTCACGCCAAAGTTTAGGGTGAAAGTGGACTACCTGCTTTCCTGTCAAATCTTGAAACTGGAGCGAATTCTCGACGGCTCCCCTAGTGTCGTCATGGAGTTGGAGTTAGGGGTGACCTCAATCCGGGATAATCAGACACTCATGTTGCGAACCTATCGCGAAGAACAATCAGCAAATGGCGATGGGATCGATGCATCCGTCAAGGCCTACAACCAGGCGCTATCTAACATTCTCGATCGTTTTTTGGCGGATTCATCAATGCTCGCTGGCAGGGATAAGGCGACAAAGGCACATTGAATTCAATTGATTTGAGAATATTGACACTCAGGGTCTTAACGCCTGAATGCGAGACTTGATGACTTCAGGACTGTGTATGCCTCGTAAGGTAAGAAGCTGTTGAGTACTAGAAGATCGAATGAACAGGGTGCCGACATTGAAAAATTTCTCCAGCGGACCTTGTTTAATGAGAATTTCGGAAATATTGTGTAGGCCGAGCATTTGAATGTCACGCCCGGTATAACCATTTCGAATGATCACCCGATGGGAGGTAAAAAGGTACTCTCCCCATCGTCGGATGGCAGCGACACAGACCAGCAAGGCAAGGGCGCCACCCAACCATATCTCAGATCCGTTAAGCCCCACCCGTAAAAGAAACAACCCACGAAGAGCCGTCATCAGGCTAAAAAAGTACAACCAGCTAAAGTGGGCCCATGAAGGATAAGCCCTCCAGCGAATAATCTCATCATTCATTTTTCCCTCGCTCAAACGTGTTGTATCAAGGGGTAAAAGCTGATGAGGAAAGCAAAGGGTGCACGAATCATAAAGAAACGGAATTTCGGTTCCGACTTCTAGTTTGGTGAGAAACCAAACGACGGCGAGTCAGGGATGGCGTAGGGTCAGCTATTTTCTACCAGACTCAGCAGCCTTATACGCCTTATCCTGAGCCTCCCAATCGTGCCTCAATCTCTCAGACATGGATTTGGTTCGTTCATCCCGCTGTGGTCGGGCATCATGATTTTTTACTGAGGCGACCGCGGCATCCGTCACCGCAGAAGAGGATTGCTGAGCAAACATCACGTGAAGAGTTTGGATATTGGCGGGCCTTTTCCGTTTTTCGCAGTACTCCTTTCCTGCTTGAGTTAAACTCTCATCTTTTTCCTCCACCAGAGCCGTCGTCCCCTCTGGCACTTCCCCTCCCTGAAATTCATACAATTTACCAAAATCACCGACAGCATACCGCTTACTTTCACTAGCCATGTTTTATTCCCCTCTCCATAAAAAAGATAAATCGGTTAGCTTTCTTCAAAAATGTTATTCAGAATTTTTAGTTGAAGAAACGCGCTAGTTTACACTCTTTCTTCTGAAATTTCTAATTTTGGAATCCCTCCACCCTTGGAGTAAACACCCCGGTTTGTAATTCCAAATTCTTACCAGGCATAGGCTTCCGGAGCCGGCCCGCCAGGACCTGGAAAAATCTCATCTAACGCTTTAATATTACTCTCAGATATGGTGATTTCTCTTGCATGTATGGCCCCGGATAATTGGCCGGAGGTACGGGGTCCAATTATAACTGAGGTCACGGCCTTCTGATGTAGCAGCCAACTGAGGGCGACCACGGCCGGCTCTTCTTCTAATTTTCCACATAACCCTTCATAGGCTTCGAGTTGGCTTCGAAATTGTTCCACTTCTTTACGCAGTTCATCATCCGCTCGGCGGCCTTCCTTGGGTTGTTTCAATGCGCCTGCCAGTAACCCTCCCGCCAGTGGACTATAGGGAATTAATCCAATGCCGTAGGCTTCGCAGGCCGGGATCACTTCCAGTTCAATGGTTCGTTCATTCAGGTTATAGACACTCTGTTCGGATATCAAACCTAAAAAATTCCGACTTTTTGCAGTCTCCTGTGCCTGCGACAAATGCCATCCGGCAAAGTTGCTACTTCCAACGTACAACACCTTCCCCTCGCGACACAATTGTTCCATGGCTTGCCAAACTTCCTCCCACGGGGTTTGACGATCGATATGATGCATTTGATAGAGATCGATATAATCGGTCTGCAATCGACGTAAACTTTCCTCACAAGCCCGCTTGATATGCAGGGCAGATAAACGGGAATGATTGGGCCAGTCTCCCATACGACCGAATACTTTTGTGGCCAGGACGACTTTCTCGCGCCGCCCTCCCCCCTGGGCGAACCAACGTCCGATAATTTGTTCCGTAATCCCCTCCCCTGTCTCCCAACCATACACGTTCGCGGTATCAAAAAAATTAATCCCCAGATCCAATGATTGATCCATGATAGTAAAACTTTCAACCTCGGTCGTTTCTGGCCCAAAGTTCATCGTTCCCAAACACAAATCACTCACTTTTAACCCGGATCGACCGAGATGCACGTATTTCATATCTGAACTCCCCTTTGATGTTTTTAACGACCGGACATGGATGTGGTCGCCTAAATGGAATACCGTACTTTTCTGCCATACCTTGAACGACGGAAAAGTTTTGAGTTATGTCATTATCACATAGGATCCCATAAAGACGTAAGTCTTTTGAACATCTCACCACCTTCTTTGAGGAGAAATACCATGCTACCGACAAAAGGCTATGCCGCCATGGAAGCCGGTGCGAAACTTCAACCCCTATCTTTTCAAAGGCGGACGGTGGGGCCGAAAGATGTTCTCCTTCACATCCAATACTGCGGCATTTGCCATTCCGACATCCATCAAGCACGTGACGAGTGGGGAGGAGCCATCTTTCCGATGGTCCCTGGCCATGAGATTGTGGGTACGGCCGTTCAAGTGGGTTCGGACGTGACTTCCGTCCGAGAAAGCGATACGGTCGGTGTCGGGTGTTTTGTCGATTCCTGTCGCACCTGCGATGCCTGCAAACAGGATTTGGAACAATACTGCGAAGAAGGCATGATTCTCACTTACAATGGCCTTGATAAAAAGGGAGAACCGACCCATGGCGGGTACTCCCAGCAAATTGTGGTAGACGAACAATACCTTCTGCGAATCCCCCAAAACCTCCCACCTCAGGGAGCGGCCCCTCTCCTCTGCGCCGGGATTACGGTCTATTCCCCGTTTCGCCATTGGAAGGTTGGCAAGGGGCACAAACTGGCGGTGGTCGGCCTCGGCGGGTTAGGACATATGGGAGTGAAAATCGGGCAGGCGCTGGGTGCGGAGGTGACCGTCCTCAGTCACTCGGCTTACAAAAAAAGTGAGGCTCACCGCTTGGGAGCGTCTGACTTTGTCCTGTCGTCCGAAGAGGGAATCTTTTCCCGGCTGGCAAACCGGTTCGATTTTATCCTGGACACCGTCTCCGCCCCTCACACGGCCGACGATCACCTGGGAATGCTCAAAACAGACGGCACACTCATTCTCGTCGGCGCGCCCAACATCCCGACAACCGTTGGGGCTTTTTCCCTTATCGGAAAGAGGCGTCGAATGGTCGGCTCACTCATTGGCGGTATCAAGGAGACCCAAGAAATGCTGGATTTCTGTTCCGAACACGGAATCACCTCCGACGTGGAGGTCATCAAAATTCAGCAGGTCAATGAGGCGTATGAACGAGTGATTAATGGAGACGTACGTTTTCGATTTGTGATCGACCTGAAGTCCTTAAGGTAAGAATCCGAGCGGCGGGTTAGGAAGGCGGCAAGACCGGGCCGGCCCATTGGCCCTGCACTCGCTGCACATCGACCAGATAATGCGGAGGGCCGAGATCAGCCATCAGTTTCGTATCGATCCGTCCGTTATCCACAAAAATGAGCCGAGGGTCGGCAACGCCTGGCGGTTTCAGCCAATACCAACCCGGACAGGAAGGCTGACTCTCAGTCCAAATCGGGACAATACGACGAAGCTCGCGCTCCAAAAGGGAATGCACTTTTTCGACGTCATGCGTTCCCAGCAACGACCGAAGTGCCTGATAAAGCGCCTCAGCATGCGCTCTCAAACCCATAGAAACACTTCCCTCCCAGGGATTTTTTAACCCGAAACCCGAAACTCGAAACGGTTTTCATTCGGCCTTCTTCAACATTCTGCCCGATTATTCCGGGTCACGATGGACATTATCCGGCGAAAATGCAGGAATACAAATTGCCACATACTCCGCCCCGTCTCCTTCCGGGCTACTGTACCGCACCCACTCCCCCGGTTGACAAATAACCGCTTGACCGGCCCGGACCTCAATTTCCCCCTCCTCGTGTTCTACCTTAAGCATTCCTTTCAGAACAATGGTGGTCTCAGTAAATTCGGGTCGTTGCCCAGGTTCCACCCAACCTTGGGGGGACACCATTCGCGCAACACTCACACCCTCATTTTTAGTCGCCACCCTACCCGCATACTCTTCGATTCGCTTAGGCTTATTCCCGGCCGCCGTAATCACACAGGGTTGCTCAATCAATTGTGGCATTCAACATTCCTCCATTAAATCTTTAACATTAAAAAATGCCCGTTTTGTTAAGACTTCTCCGGACGATTGGCGAACATTTCATAGGACTCTTGAAAAATTTTGTCAACTTCCTGACACTGGGATGGGGATGATAAATTGAAATAGACATGTTGCCAGTTTCTGGGTGAAAACTCACATTTCAAATCTGCCGGGTCTTCAATAGCCTTCCCGTTTTACCCAATAGTTCGCCAATTCGATTCGTTCCCTCATGCAGCGCCTCCCCAACAGTCGATAGTGTGAGACTGAATCTGTCACAGCAACTAGGTTACGTTGTTGGCACAATTGTATAGTATAAATGAGCGATACAGAAGTTTTTATTAGGGCAAATCCATACTCAAACTGAGGGCTGTCCTCAGGGGTTAAGGTTTTACGACTCAGGGTTTGAACGTTTTCTACCCGATACGGTCTATCTATCCAATCCGATTTTGCAAACGCTTGAATGAACGGAGATTCTCGATTGTCATAATTCGGGCCTTGTGGTATTTGAGAATCGTGAAATAACCCTCGTTGAAACCGATAGTCACTTACTAAGAACTCATGAAAACTCTTTCGCCAAAGAGTATCCTGTAAATCCTGATCAACGGAGGCAATAAGTTCTGCGCTCATCGAACCACTGACGTTGTGACCCTGCACAATGCGACCGGCTTTTAGAATCTCTGGATAGGAATCCCCCATGCGATCAGGAAAGGCGGTTGTCCCCACAAAAGGAGTGAGTTGAAGGGCCATAAAATCACGGAAATGAACCTGCTCAAAATCCGCTAATACACGATGAAGTGTCTTTTCATGACACAAATGAAACGGGTAATACAGCGCATTCATCCTTGGAGCAACCAAATGCCTTAAATTAAACTAAAGCTTTAATATACCGCAAAGCCGCACGTTTGAAGCTCTTGGTTATTCGCACAATACCTTTTCAATTGGAACAGCGATTCCTTGTGGCAATGGCCGAATGAAACGTTGTCTCACCGGCCCTTCCTGTTGACAAGGGCTCCTACGACAAAGAGCCATTATTTTTTCCACGAGTTTTTCATTTCCATGAGGATATTTAGATTATTCCTATAGTAAGACAGTTAAGATAAAATGCTAAAGGTCATCCCTGCAAGTAAAGTTCCTCGATTGCATCACAAGGGTACATTCCCTGGCTTTTTTGGCTTTACACTCAATCGCGACATTCTTTTATTGGGTGATACTTTAAAATCCATGCCGCAAGATCTGTTGAAAGCTTGCACAGACAGGATCGTCAACAAAACAACATGAATTAATTCGTAGAAAGGAGATTCGAATGCAGTGTCCGTGTCAAAGTGGCCAGAAGTATGAGCGTTGTTGTGGGCCCTTCATAAACCGGGAAAAACAGGCAGAGACCGCGGAACAACTCATGCGCGCGAGGTACACCGCCCATTCCCAGGTTGAAATGGATTTTATTGAAAACACTCACGACCCCAAGACCAAAAAACATTTGGACATGAAGGATAGCCGCGAATGGGCTGAGACGACCACGTGGACAGGATTGGAGATCATCGAAACCAAACAGGGTGGACCTGATGATGAGATAGGGATGGTTGAATTCAAAGCTTCATTTGAAACGAAAGATGGCCTTCAAGAGCACCATGAGATTGGTCATTTTCGCAAACAGGATGGGGTGTGGTTTTATTCCGACAGTACTCATCCGAAGGCTCAAACTGTTAAGCGGGGCGAACCCAAAGTCGGGCGAAATGACCCCTGTCCCTGCGGGAGCGGTAAGAAGTATAAAAAATGTTGCGGAGCTGCTTAAAATGACGAGGCCAGGAGGGAGATCCCCCCGGCCTCGTATTCAACATACTCTGGGTCCTCAACCGGGGTTATATTTCAGGGGGATAGGCATCTTTCACGTTTCCCACTGAGGAAAAAATATTTTCGGGAATGGTGAATATTGTTTTACCGATAGCCATGCTTTTTCTTGGCTTCATGGACCTTCCCGTGAAGGGATTTTTTGAGCAGGTTCATGTCAAACGAGACCCGGTGTTCCGGTGTCAGCATGTTTCGCAAGGCGATTTTATAGGCATATTTCTTCTGCATTTTCTGCTTTTTTAACGCCAGAATCTCATCAATCTTCTTGTCAATGGCGCTTTGGTCCGGGCTGTCTTCTGTCACCAAGGTGACCAGCTCCACTTTTTTGACCTTTATTTGCGCCTTGATGAGACTTTTGACTTTCTTATACTCCAGACGCATCTTTGCGGCTTTGGCCTTTTGCTCGTCCGTGAGGGATTTCATCCAGCAGGCTCCCCCGTCCCCCTCTTTTTTAGATCCCATGTTCCCATGTGGCGCTTTATCCTCATGCATTCCCCCCATTTGAGCCAACGCGGGGGTATTGAAGGCCAATATTACCAGTGAGAAGACCAGAAGCAGTGTCCGTGATTTTTTCATAAGAAACCTCCCTGATGTTGTGGTGATTAATAATTTAGGCGTAGCCGACATCTTTTGAAAAGGTGTCACCGGCCTTTGTGTTTTTAGGAGTTCAATCCAGAATGAAAAATAAGGATCCATATCCGAATTTTTTCATCCTGGGTTTTCTGGGTACCTCAACTTTTTGCAAATGGGATAATTGCGATCATTGGTTATCGACGTTCTCCGTGCGTGGCGCCTTCTCGGGCAAACGCAATGTTCTGCAAAAGACCCTGGGACCGTGCGAGTTTAAACGTCACCGGTGAAAGGGAATCCGGAGACAGCTTTTCCCACGAAGGGTGGAGGGTCACCGGAAGGCTGGGGAGGGACTTCGATGGGTGAGAATACAGCTCCTGGCAATGTTTCAAGATTTCCAAAAGGAAGGACAGGCCACGCCAGGCTAACCGATGGACAAGGTGATACCGGAAAACCCCCGATCGATCGAAGATGAAACTCTGGCACTGGTTTCCCGATGGGGGCCCGGATAACCCCAACCACCCTGGTATCCGTTGTAACGGATCTGTGAGGAGGGGAATATTGAGGACCCTGACTTTGGGCAAATGCGAGACAGGAACCGGGTTCGCAAAGGGCAACATACCCAAAAGCGCGGTTCTCTCATTTTGGATATGCCGATGATATTGATTGAGAATCACCGCCTCGCAAAAGTCAAGCGGGGGCAGGCAACAGAGTATGCCCCAGCGTCCCTTCAGGCTGGTAAAATCAAAAATTTTCATCTCCCCTTTCACTAAAGCGGGAACCTGGATTTGCGGGAGGATAGAATGGCCAATTTTCATAAGTATGTTCTCCTTCCTGGGAGGTTGGGATCATAAAAAAAGTGAAGGGACGTACCACAGGAGGATGCGTGGCGAAGCGTCCCTCCCAATTAAGCGAGGAAAATCCTCGTCCTGAAACGGTTTTAGGTAGTAAAAGATTGAGACCAGGAAACCATTTTGCTCATTCCATTTTCTTTTCCTATTTATCACCCGGTATCGAGTAGTGAGGGGGTCAAATTTCATTGCCATTGTAGGTCTCTTGTTGGAAAGGGATTAAGTAAATATTTTTGCAACGGTGGCATTTGAGCTCTACCCTGTCCCGGGTTATTTTGGCCAGGAGTTTTCCGCAGATACAGCGAATGTCCTGGGAGGGGTTGTTATGTTCTTGGATCATTTATTGGACTTGATTCCAGGAAAAATATTATTAAATGAATTTGAATCTCATTTTTATTTTCATATTTAAATATCATTTTAAACTTTCTTAGTCAAGCCACAAAAACATAACCCCGGGGGTTCAATTCAAAAAGTTCTTGGATTGTCCAAGACCCACGGGAGTTCTTCGAATTCATCGAAACATAGACAGAATCGTCGATGGATTCAGACGGGGTAACCAATAATTTCGGAAGGGAAACGATGGGGACCGTGGCTGTGGGTTCCCCGCTTCATGCTACCTGGCCCGCCAAAGGGAAGGTAAATTGACAATATCTAGGGAATGTTTTAAAGCAAGCAGGACTGAGAAATCCTCTTCACGACAGCCCACCAACCATGAATCACTCCATATAACCCAATCACTTTCATGCTCGATCTCCTCATTATCCTCCTTTTTATGGGTTGGGCAATCTGGGCAGGCTTTCGCGCGAAAACCCTGGCGTCCAAGGATCTTGGTGAGTACTTTCTTGCAGGAAGGTCGATCAAGGGGTGGAAAGCCGGCCTGAGCATGGCGGCTACCCAGTCCGCCGCAGATACACCACTCCTGGCTACGGGCCTGATCGCGACGGGCGGTGTTTTCCTGCTTTGGCGCTTGTGGATCTACGGGGTGGCCTTCCTGATGATGGGATTTCTCTTCGCGGCGCTGTGGCGGAGAGCCGGAGTCCTTACGGACGCGGAGCTGGCCGAGGTGCGCTACAGCGGGCCCTGGGTTCTTCCCCTGCGCCTTCTCAAAGCGATCTATTATGGGACAGTCATGAATTGTGTTGTCCTGGCCATGGTGCTCGTGGCTGCCATGCGAATTGCCGAAGTATTCCTCCCCTGGCATGAATGGCTGCCCCCTTCACTATTCGGCGGGATCCGGGCCCTCACGGAATGGCTCGGCCTTGAGTTCGCGCAGGGGGTCGGAGCCGTTGATCCGGGGACCGCCACGGCCAACAACGTCATCAGTATCCTCGCCATCCTCGCCTTCACGGCGCTCTACTCTACCACCGGCGGGCTTCGAGCGGTGGTCTCGACCGATATCGGACAGATCACCCTGACGCTGCTTGCAACATTGATTTATGCCTATGTTGTGGCCGATGCCGCCGGTGGGTTGGGCAATATCACTGATTCCCTGGTGGCATTATACGGCCCGGAGGGGGCGGAAAAGCATCTGTCCTTTTGGCCGACCTCGTGGGAGATGATCATGCCGTTCCTCATCATCATCAGTCTGCAATGGGTGTTTCAGATGAACAGTGACGGGACCGGATACCTGGCCCAACGCTCAATGGCGTGCCGCTCCGATCGGGACGCGCGCATTGCCGCAATCACCTTTGCCTGGGCTCAGGTCTTTGTGCGGAGTATTTTATGGCTTGTCATTGGCGTGGGGATTCTCGTTCTGGAGCCTCTGTCGCTGGCGGAAGATCCGACAAGTGTCGAGTTTGCGGCGTCCCGAGAGATTCTTTTCGTGACACAAGTGAATGATTTGCTTCCCCCCGGGCTTCGAGGTCTCATGATGGTCGGTCTCCTAGCCGCACTCTCATCGACGGTGGATTCCCATCTCAACTGGGGGGCCAGTTACTGGGCGAATGATGTGTATCTCCGGTTGATCTCTCAACGCTGGAGAAAGCGCGAACCCGGCAACCACGAGTTAGTGATCGTCGCGCGCTTGTCCCACGTGATGATCATGGGCGTCGCTTTGTTCATCATGGGCCACCTGGGATCCATTCAGGAGGCCTGGTACCTCTCGCTGCTCTTTGGCGCCGGGATGGGGGCTGTGCTCGTCCTCCGATGGCTTTGGGAACGCATCAATGTTTTTTCGGAGTTCGGCGCCATGGCCGCAGGGCTCATTGCCGCGCCCGCGCTGCTCATGGCAACGGATCAGGAGTGGGTCAGGCTGGGTTGCATGGCGCTCATTTCCACAATCGTAGTGGTCATGATCACGCTCGCCACCCCCACGACTGATCCGCAGGTTCTCAAGCGCTTCTATCAGAGAACTCGTCCAATAGGCTTTTGGGGTTCGACTGCAGTGAGTGCGGGAGAGGATCCCGATAAGCCGATCAAAGAACTCTTCCGCGGGCTCCGGGCTACGGCGTTCTCAGCAGGGTCGCTTTTTTTAATGTTGGTCGGGGTAGGAAAAATTATCTTTCGATTGCCTCAGGAGTCAGCGTGGCCGGCATGGGCCTTCATTGGCCTCGCGGTTGGCCTCGTCCCCTTGTGGTGGAAGGCTGCCTTCGGAAAAGATGGCTCAATGGATTCTTTGAATGGATGAAAGGGGTAGTAACAAATTAAGGAATTGTGAGGCGTAGTTGAATATTTCAAAAAGGCAGCAAGTTCTGTTTCTTTCGATGCAGGAAACTCGGATACTGAACCTTGAAAAACTAATGCATTATCTCAGGCAAATTGTCCCCTCAGAGTCGGACATTCGTTAAGGTTAATTTCTCTTCTCACCTTATAGGCATTACATTCCATGGTGCAATCTTTATTCCCTAAGCCATTGGAACAACCCAAAGATCGGACCCTGCCTCATGTTCGACGAATTCCAGATTTCATAGGGTATTTTCAGGCTTCCTGGCAGATTTGGGCAAGTACTCCAATCCAGGGGGTTGAACCGTTTAAGGACAACAAGTTGTCTTAAAGAAGATAACTTGTCCTGGGGACTGTAAAGATCTGAGGGGTAGAAAGTGGATTTCCGAGCTATACTCGAAAGAAGTGTCTGAGGAAAGTTGAAAAAACGCGGCGTCTCGGGTTGAATTGGGTGTTGCG
>CAZGFD010000028.1:0-1226 GCA_964525045.1 uncultured Nitrospiraceae bacterium
GTCCAGAACACTGGGTTGGAATACTATTCACATATGCCTCTTAAGATACAAGGGGTGGAGCGATTTCTTTGCCCTGGTGTATACGGCCAAGGTGGGGGATCAGGGACCTGACCCCCGTGGCTTAGGTACCTATGTGTTAGGCCAGCCGACAGACGGACCAGGCGCTCGAACACAGCGGTACAGCACTGACCCCGCCATTAATACCCATACTTATGAAAGTATCACCGGCATGGCAGTTCCCCACGGGGTCGGAGAGGTTTGGGCCCAGGCGCTGTGGGAAGTGTATTGGGTATTGGTCAATCAGTATGGCTTTGATCCCGACCTCTACAATCTCGTCGCCAGGGCGGGAAACCACCGAGCCCTGCTTTATGTCAATGAGGGACTGAAGAACACGGCTTGTAGCCCTACCTTCACAGATGCCCGGGACGGCATCATCCAGGCGGCTATTGATAACTTTGGCGGGGAGGATGTGTGTTTATTGTGGGAAGCTTTCGCGGATTTCGGGCTCGGCATCGACGCCGTCAGCGGAGGATCGAGCAGTAGGAATGCTACTAACGGTTTCACAGTGCCTATATCCTGCTCGCCTTTCCCTTTTCCTTCGCCAGTGGCTGCCATTGACTGGAACGAAACCAGCACTGTTGCGTATGCGAGGCAGGATAGGAGCGGGTCGATCACAGTCGAACCTGGGGGGAAAACATTAATCTTGACGGGAAATCGGTGGCGGCGGACCATCAAGACGTTCACGATCACCCCCTCCACCATTCTGGAGTTTGAGTTCGACAGCGATTCTCAGGGCGAGATTCATGGGATCGGCTTTGATGAAGATGATTCTTCCAGAAACGCCAGCCGAGTCTTCCGCATTTATGGGACGGAGACCTGGAGCGATGGTATCAACTGGACTCCAGATTACACGGGCAGCGGGAGGTTCGAGGGATTTAGGATTCCAGTTGGGAAGTACTATACGGGATCGGGCTTTCGACTGGTGGTCGTGAACGATATGGATCGACGGGGGGCAACCAGCACGAGTCGATTCCGCAACGTCCGAATTTACGAAGGCTCATCTTCTCAAGTCACCGTACCGGGGGTAGTGGGACAATCCCAGGGTGCCGCGGAGGCGGCCATTGTAGCGGCAGGCTTGGAGGTGGGGTCGGTGACACTGCAGGCCAGTGGCAATGTGCCGGCAGGCAACGTCTTAAGTCAGAATCCCCCAGGGGGCACGCCGGTAT
>CAZGFD010000028.1:1326-48826 GCA_964525045.1 uncultured Nitrospiraceae bacterium
CAAGCGGGACTGCGGTCGATCTGGTCGTATCGTCCGGGTCCTCCCAGGTCACCGTGCCGGGAGTAGTGGGACAATCCCAGGGTGCCGCAGAGGCGGCTATTGTGGCGGCCGGCTTGGAAGTGGGGTCGGTGACCATGCAGGTCAGTGGCAATGTGCCGGCAGGCAACGTCCTAAGTCAGAATCCCCCAGGGGGCACGCCGGTATCAAGCGGGACTGCGGTCGATCTGGTCGTATCGTCCGGGTCCTCCCAGGTCACCGTACCGGGAGTAGTGGGACAATCCCAGGGTGCCGCGGAAGCGGCTATTGTGGCGGCGGGCTTGGAGGTTGGGACGGTGACCATGCAGGTCAGTGGCAATGTGCCGGCAGGTAATGTGATCAGTCAAAACCCTCAAGGGGGCACTCAGGCACCAGCAAACAGCAGGGTGAATCTGGTCGTCTCCTCAGGCCCGGTCCCATCGGGGGCCATTGACTGGAACGCCACCCCCACTGTCGCGTATACGAGGCAGGATCGAAGTGGGTCGGTCGAAATCGAGGATGGAGGGAGAACGCTGCGCGTAATGGGTAACCGATGGCGTCGGACCAGTCAGACGTTCACGATTTCTCCCTCCACAATCCTGGAATTCGAGTTTCAGAGTGATTCCCAGGGAGAGATTCATGGGATTGGCTTCGATGAAGATGATCGTTACATCAACGCCCAACGGATTTTTCGCATATATGGGACGGAGAACTGGGCCAGAGACATCGACTGGTCTCAGGCTTACACAGGCAGTGGGACGTTCGAGACCTTTAGGATTCCGGTTGGAGAATTTTATACAGGGTCGGGCTTCCGACTGGTGGTCGTGAACGATAAGGATCGACGTCCGGCGAACAACACGAGCCGTTTCCGAAACGTCCGGATCTACGAAAAATGACCGTTACCTAAAACCTGCTCAGGCAAAACGGACTATTAATTGTGATCCCAGAAGGATAGGGTCATTGCTAGACCTTTCACTCTACTATTCCTTTCTCGCCTAGGATTAGAAACGGCGCGCTGCTTCCTCTCAACAAAGTGTTCTCCCCCTGGTTGACCGTATTTCGGAAAGGTCTCAATTATAAGAATAACCTTGTTGATTGCCATTCCTCGACAGTTCGCAAAACAGATTTTACAAAGCAACACAACCATTCCATAAATGGTGTTGCAAATATGGGTATTGGTAGGATTCAGACGGTAGAACGTTCTCAAATCCTTTGGTAAAAAGATAACCGCATTTGGTGTCATGATGAACCACAAACTTTTTATTAAATCTGAGAATGTTGCAGGGAGGGCATTAAACATGAAAGTTGGTCGTACTGGTAAATTTTGCAAGGTGTTGGTTCCGGTGGTGGGACTTTCACTTCTTTTCACGGTCTTGTTGGTCGGCGAACCGTTCGCGAATCCTCACACCACCATATTAAAGAAGAATAACCCGGTTAAATACGATTCCCGGGAAGAGCTGGAAGGCAGCGGAGGGGTCCTGAATCACATCCGCGTTCCCCATGGCTGTAATGGTAAACCGATCAAAGCCATGGGAGTTGTGTTCCCTAACGGTGTCAACTCTGTTGCTCATAACCAGGCAGGAGTAGAGGTGGAATTGGCCGACTATATTGCAGGGCCCGTTATAACGGTCCAACCGGTTCAGGATCATGATATCTTTGATAAGATTTCGGTTCAGAAAGGCGTGGTGAAAAACGTTGGGACTGGACCGGCCGATGGGAACCGAGCGATCCATTATGAAAGGGGGAAATTACAAACGGAGAATATTGGTATCATTCCATTTGATGCATCATTTGCAAATTTCCAAGAAAATTCATGCTTGGCATCCATGCAAGTGAATATCGCAATTGCCAATTATTGTACCCGCTCCAGGGACGACGACGATCGAGCGGATATTTGGATTGGACACCTGACCCCGCTTTATGATGACCCCGCAGTCGTGGTCCAAAGCCCTCCGGGCTTTTGGCCGCAATTAACGGTTATCCGGGATCTCGAACATAATCCCATGCCGTCTAGTTGTTCGGATGAAGGGGACAAACTTGTGGTCTCCCCCAGTCCACAGGAAATTGACCAATACTTGCCTATCCGAGGGTTTTGGCCAAACAGTCGTTAAGATGGTATGTCCTAATGTTAGCAGGCAAGGAAAGAAACTTTTCCGCCGTTATTCCTTTTAAAAAGCCTGTGGGCATGAGCTCCGACCCCTAGCCCCTGTTAAAACCACCCCATTCATAGGATAGCGTCATTGTCGGGTGCCTCAAGAAATGACAGTTCGGCTAACCTTTGCACAAATTCTTGGCCTTGACTTGCAGGCGATTGAGGGGTTGGGAGTTGAGTTCCTTTTGAATATGGGAAATCCGAGATGGGGATACACCAAACCGTTTGGCGACCGAGGCTAAAGGTTCGTTCGCGATGCGCCGCAAGAGCCAGGCGGCAGTTTGATAGGCCTCCGAATGTGTGCGAGCCAGAAGTGTCTTCTGATTGAGACCATAGACGCTCGCCACCTGTTCCAGTACCTTTTTCCCGCTGGGACGGGTCGGCTGGGTTTGCGCAAAGGGAACATTGGTTAATCGCTGACCCTTCACCAATCTGGCCATCTGTGACAAAAACGCTTCGTCTCCCAAGAAAATTTGGCCACGTACCTGTTCCCAGGGAGAATCCAGGAAAATTCCCTCCCGAATAAATTGTTGGTAGGTGTGGAGAGCCACAACCTGCGTCCGATGAAAATGTCTCAACACCCCCGCCACATCCAGCCAGGATGGCGCTGTTACCTTTCCGGCGGTCGCGCGATAGCTACTCCAGGGCCAATCCTGTGGCTTGGTCACGCTTCGTGCCCTGACCGGATTTAGCACGATATATCGACAAAGTTCCAACAGGTAGTTGTTTTTGTCGACCAGGATGCTTTTAAACCGGCCTTGCAGGACATGTCCCACCCGTTTATGGCGTCGATTAAACCATTGCGTGTAGGTCCCATTCATGCGTCGCATTCCAGTGCTGAGTTGACCTTCAGGAGTTTCCAGCAAAAGATGGTAATGGTTGTTCATTAAACAATAGGCAAAACAACGCCAGCGCTGTTGGTCGATTTCTTCGCCCAGCAATTGAAGAAATCGTTTCCGGTCAACCTCATCGCGATAAATGGGTTGCCGGGCATTCCCGCGAGCGGTCACATGATAAAGCGCGCCTTCGTATTCCAATCGCAACGGTCGAGCCATACTGGTGGATCTTATCGCGAGATTCATATAAACTCAAGCAACGACCCCAATGTTACACGAGATTTATATAAATTCAAGCAACGACCCCAATGTTACATTTATCCGACCTGGGAAATATAATAGTGGGATTTTATGTGAGGGAAGAAATGGTGACCTTACTCACCAAGTCGGGAATCCAGGGGTTGGGATGATGGCCCATAGGATGGTGGATGAGGCGTGAGAACACATTGGGCCCGAATTAACATTCTGTCAGGTCTGTAGGTGATGATCGGCATGTTTGAAGATGACGACGGCTCCGGTCAACTGCTTGTCATCCCAAATCGGTGTGGATGTGTATTCGACAGGGAAACTCCTACCATTCTTATGCCAAAACACTTCATTTCGAATGTGATGGACCTTCCCATCAACAAAGGCTGCATAAATGGGGCATTCTTCGCGAGGGTAGGTGGACCCATCCGGTTTCGTATGATGCAAAATGTCGTGTAGAGGTTTGCCGATCAGCTCCGCGGGTTTCCATCCAATCATTTTGGCAGCGGCGGGGTTTACAAAGGTTGTCCTCCCTTCGAGATCTAAACCATAAATTCCCTCTTTGGTAGAAGCGAGAATTTGTTCAGTTATTTGCACAACCTCCGCGTGCCCCTTGGCGGCCATCTGGGCCCCGATTGCGGTGGTTATGCGATCAGCGACCATACCCAGGCTTTTGAGAGTGAATTCAGTCAAAGGCTGCCTGGCAAATAATGCCATAACTCCTAAGATTTCGTCATTTCGTACTAAGGGATAGCCGGCGAATGCGATCAGCCCCTCTCGTTTGGCCCATTCCTGTTCCGGGACGCGCGGGTCTCCAATGACGGTATTGGTTAGGATGGGACTCTTCCCCCTAGCGATTTGTCCGATCTTGAACTGACCGACGGGTATCCGACTATGGTCACCGTCCAGATGAGTATACATTCCGGCACTGGCCTGAAGGACTAGCACTTGCTCTTCCGCCTTGAGAATCCAGATGCGGGCAAAAGCGGCCCCCAAGTGGGAGACGAGCGCCTCGGTACATTCTTGGAGTATCATCCGCAGGTTTCGATTCTGATTTAGGGCTCCGGCCACCTCAGCGTCCAATGCCAACATGCGGTTTCTTTCCTCCAGATCCAGCTCAGCTTGTTTGCGTTCCGTAATATCTCGGACCACCAACAGCCGTCCTATGACCCTATCGTCACGAATCACACTCTTGACATTGGCTTCAACCCATCGCGAGGAATCATTTTCTCGTGCAATTTCAAATTCAACCAAAGGTGGTACCTCCTCACCCTGGCGAACGAGTGACAGGCGCGAATTGGCCAAGGCGGCAGCATCGGGGGTCAAGAATTTCATGAATGACTGACCCACGATCTGGTCAAGGGAGCGGCCAAGGAAATTGCCCCATTGTTGATTGGCCCAAATGACCTTCCCCGTTAGATCTCCATACACAACTGCATCGTTAATGTGGTCTATGGTGAGCTTTAAACGTTCCTCCTGTTCCCGCAGAGCCTCTTGGGTTCGGATGCGCTCAGTAATGTTCTCAACAATGGCAATATGAAAACGGGGATCTGTCTCTTCTAGCCATAAGGGTACGCAGGTCAGATTGACCCAAATGATTTCTCTATCTTTCCGAAGGTACCGTTTTTCTATGTGAAAGGTATGAATTGTCCCATCCAAGAGTTGCTTCATATTGTCCAGATCTGCTTGAAGATCATCCGGATGGGTGATGTCCTGGAAGGTGCGGGCCAGCATTTCATCCTGTGAGTACCCGACAATTTCACAATATCGCTTATTGATGTTTTTGAATTGTCCGCTGAGGGAATCAATGATGGCAATACCTGTGGGGGCCTGATCGTAAATGGCTCGAAACCTCCGTTCTCCTTCCCGGACTGTTTCCTCGGTACGTTTTCGTTCGCTAATATCACGAATAATGCCACAATAAAAAATTTCCCCTGTAAACTCCGAGCGGGATAGGGACAATTCTATGGGAAATTCCTCCCCGTCGTTACGGAGGCCATGGAGCTCAATGGTTCGTCCGACGACCCTCAGCTCTCCGGTGAGCTGGGCCCGTTCAATGCCTTGCTGATGGGCTTCTCGGTACCGTGAGGGCATAAGGAGGGTCAAAGGTTTGCCGACGATATCCTCCTGCGAATACCCAAACATCTTTTGAGCTGCGGAATTCCACGATAAAATATTCCCCTTCTTA
Source organism: uncultured Nitrospiraceae bacterium (assembly GCA_964525045.1). Lineage (GTDB taxonomy): Bacteria > Nitrospirota > Nitrospiria > Nitrospirales > UBA8639. The sequence goes on from CAZGFD010000028.1 coordinate 6,764, forward strand.
TCACTCATGATAATGGCATCCTCGGCAGCCTCTACGATGGCCCTGAACCGGTCTTCACTGGCAACCAAACTGGGTGGCCATTTGTGGGCGAGTTCTCCCAGGAATTTGACCATTAACGCCCTTCGAAGGGTCGCTTTTAGCTCGTAAATCGTATACGGCTTGCTCAGAAAGTCAAAAGCTCCTCCCTTGAGGAACGCCATTTTCTCTTCCTGAGAAGGATGGGACGCCAGGATGACGATAGGGAGTCCGGGGACGAAATGGATCATGGAATGGAATAAGGTCAATCCGTCTCGGTCGATGTGATCGATATTCAGCAATACGACTCCATAACCTTGGTTTTTGACCTTGGCAATAGCTTCATACCCCGACTCAGCCACGTCTATCACATATCCGTTTTCGCTGAAAAAATACGTGGTCGTTTTTATAAAGTCCGGATCGTTATCGACCAGCAGAATGGAATGAGGGGTCTCTTCTTTTGACGCAGGGCTCATTTTGACCTGGATTCCCTGATAAAATTGTTGAGTAACTTAAACGGGCCCGCTCTTCAATTGAAATAATCCATGCCTCAGCTTGCCGTCTCAGGTTTCAAGGATAAAAACTCTTTCCCCGGCTTCTTTTATGCTTGAATGAAGATTCTAACCGACCGGTAAAAACCCTCAAGCTTGAAATAAGTTTCATACGCCCGGATTCAAAAAACCTGGTCAAGAGAGATCTTTCATCCTCTTCCTGATTGGATTGCAAAGAGGATTCCAAGGGGGGGAAAACAGTATATGGGAAATCATATGATAAAACTAGTTGTTTCTAAAGATCTTTTAAGAATCCTTCTTAACCGGTCCATCTTAGTGGCGATTTCATGGTGGGTTATTATTGTATACAAATGGATACTCCGTGTATCCGAATGGTTAAAAGAAGTGCTTATGTGATGGTCGGCATGAGGATTTAAAATGGGGAAAGAGGACGTGGCCCATACGGGAGAATTGACGGAAGAGAATTCAATCTGGGAATGGGAAGGACTTTATTCTGAAAATGTCTGGACCGGATGTTGTTCTGAGGCTTGGGGCCTGTGTACAGGAAGTCTTACAAAAAAAGTGGTTCCCGTGCCCTCGTGGCTTTCCACAGAAATGTGTCCGCTATGGGCATCGATCACTTCTTTGATGATCTTCATGCCCAGACCGGTACCGGAATGTTTGGTACTGAGCCTTTGAGAGGTGAATAGGTTTTGTACTACCTCAGGGGGCATACCTCGTCCCGTGTCGGTCACCGACAATATAAGGGTTTGTTCGTCACTGCCCAGGATACCTCGGACACTGATAGCTCCTCCGGCCGGTGTTGCCGAGAGGGCGTTGTTTACAAGGTTAAAGAAGGCATGAAAGAGCCGGCGCCCATCGGCTTCAATGTCCGGGAGATTGTCAAGCCCTTCCGTGCAGAGGGCAATTCCCTTCCCCTGTGCCTGAAAGCGAAGAGGTTCGAATACCTGTGTCACGACTCTCGAGATTTGGCAGGGGGTGAACTGAGGTTCGGTACTCAGTATTTTTACACAATCAGCTAGGTCTTTGACATGATCTCGAAGGCGTTTCCCGCTGGTATTCACCATCTCAACGATTTCCTGGCATCGTCCATGAATGGTCAGTGTCGAGGGCAAATTCAGTCGAGAGACATCCTGGAATAAGTCTTGGAGTTCGCTTTCAAGCAATTCTGTCCCTGTGTACACCGGCATGAGTAAATTCTTCATCTCATGTGCGATATCACCCAGCATTCTGGCGACCTCAGCTAATTTGGATTCCTGGTTTAACCGTATCTCCAATTCTTGGTTCAATTCAGCCAAATGGGCGGCTTGGCTCTGGGTCATGTCATGGAGATCCTTGATCCGGAGAAGAGACCGGACTCTAGCCAATAGTTCTGCGTTATTGATGGGCTTAGACAAGAAGTCATCAGCCCCGGCCTCAATACCTCTGACTTTTTCTTGGTGAGGATTCAACGCGGTTACCAAAATGACCGGCAGCAAGGCCGTCTGCGGCTTATCGCGCAATTGGTGGCAGACGTCGAAACCATTCTGATCCGGCAGTCGAATATCCAGAAGCACTAAATCGGGAGTCTCAAGGTGGACGGCATCAAGGGCTTCCTTCGCACAACTCACGGTGGTTGTCGTATACCCGTGGGCTTCCAAGATAGTCGATAGGGACAAGCGAATATCGAATTCATCGTCGACGATAAGGATTTTTGATGGGTCACGCATTATAACTTCCTCTTTGCAATCCACTTACGATCTCCTTCCAGGTGGCCATAAGATCCGTTGATCGGATCTTCGATGGACACCAACCCCTTTACCACAAGTAAGAGGTGTCTGATTCATCGGTCAGTACCCCTATCGCAGCATCGATTCCATTTCATGACACAATGAGGAGCAAAGAAAGTGCCAAGGTCTTCCCTTTTCTAGAAATTAGTGAAAAATGCTCTCTAAGAGGTTGTTTTTATTTGAGGTACACGGTGAAATTAATAGAAATCCACCCCATACGGTCATTGAAGAAGGCCTCTTGAAAAAGTATCCAGTCGGATACATCCTGTGCACGTTTGGATAATGAAGCGAGGAAAGGCGTGAAGGAATGACGTTCAAAGGATTGAGGTGGAATTCTTGAATCCGGAAATCCCAGGGGAGATAGTCGACCCGCAGATCCCGAGGTGTCGAATTAGGATGAGCTTGACTTTTTGGGATGAGGCTGGGTCTTTTGACTGGCCGGCAATGAAGGGTAGTTTTTCAAGATCCCTTTTTCAGAATCCATCAAAATTCCGACCCATTGGGTCGATGGGTTGCTCTCCAGGCTAATTTTTACAATCATCGTCATCGGGACCGATAACAACATTCCGACTGGGCCCCAAAGCCATCCCCAGAATACTAATGAAAGAAACACCACCAACGTGGATAATCCCAATTTTCGTCCCATCAGCCGGGGTTCAACGAAATTCCCAAAAACAATGTTGATGAGCACATATCCCAATGCCACGAGAAGCGCCCTTCCCGGATCAAACTGTATATACCCCAGTAATACGGCTGGGATGGCGGCTATAATCGAGCCAAGGTTGGGAATGTAGTTTAGGAGAAATGCCAACAACCCCCAGATCAAGGGGAAATCGATTCCCAGCAACCAAACCCAGAGAGTGACGATGAGGCCGGTCCCCACCCCCACAAGGGTCTTAATGCCCAGGTAGTGGTTGATGGCCGTTGTCAGTTTTGCAAATTGATCAGAGGCCCCTTGCGGGTTACCAAAGGCTGCCTGGGCTTTTTTTTGAAAGCTCGACACTTCCAGCAGAATGAATATTACCGTTAACCCGATCAGGAAGGTATTGGTCAGGATGCCGCCCAGACCGGTCAGCATGTTGGCCACCAACTGCATAGACATGCCTGGGTCGACGTATTGGAGGAAGGTTTTTTCCGCCAACGGCACACCCACCCAGTTGAGCCATTGCTGAAAGTGAGCCATATCTTGGGCCAAAGCCTTCTGATACCGGGGGATGGCTGCAGAGAAATCCTGGAACGATGTTCCGATCAACGTCCCAAATCCAATCCCGATGCACAAGAACACCAAGACCACAAGAAAAACGGCGAGAGCGCCGGGGATACGCTTGCGTTGAAGCCAGAACACCGGTGAAGCACTGATCAAGGCAAGAAATGCTGAAACCAACAGGGGAACTAAAATTTGTTGGGCCGCTCGCATGCCCGCGACTATAATTACAAGGGTGGCCGCGATAAGCAGAAATTGGGTAGCCGGAGAATATGGGTTCCGATCACTCATAACCGTGGGAAGGGGTTTCGGGTTCCGAGTTTCGGGTTTCAAGGGCGGAAGTGTTTTCCCCTTGGTGTCGGTGGTTTTTAAATTGAAAAAGAAAGCGGGGGATGAGGAATGTTACCAGGTGCTAGCTTAAAGAATACTTGCGACATTGAAAAGGTTTTTTGTTACACCGTTTTTCTCACTCGAAACCCGAAACTTTTCATAATCTCATTCCTTAATGGCCTGGGCTCGGTTTTGCAAGTAGCCGTTACGCACAGCACCATAGAGATCAAGGGTTCCTTCCTCAACCGTATCGAATCTCTCGAGGTTGATGGAGCGCAGGTTAATGAGGTTCCATGACCTCAATCCAAATTGGGCAAGGGCAATTTCAAGGTCATTGGTCACCAGTTGTGGAATCACATCGGTCTTAATGATTGGGAAAACGAACCAGTTGATCGGATTGAGGAAGAGATCGATCGTATACCCAAAAGCATCGCGGAGTGTATAAGGGCCAAGAAAGGGAACAACCAAATAGGGACCCGGACTGGTACCGTAAGACCCCAGCGTTTGCCCGAAATCTTCTATGGGTGTTTCAAGATTGAACATGACTGTTGCGGGATCAAAGAGTCCTCCGACTCCAAGCGTGGAATTGATAACGAAACGGCCCGTCTCAATGCCGGCGCCCTTCCATTTCCCTTGGAAAATATTATTCAGGAAACGGGGTGTGTATCCAAGGTTTTGAAAGGCATTGAAAATACTTTGTTGAAGGTCGTCAGGGACGATGAAATTATAGCCTTTGGCGATGTGTTTAAAGAGGTACTTGTCAAAATTATAATTAAAACTAAACATCCAAAGGTTAAAGGATTCCCATGGATCATACTCCTCAATTTCTTCCGTATCGCTCTCCTCGAATGGATCGTAGGTCAGATCCTCGGAAGAGGCGTCTTCATTCAGTTGGGAATTCGTTTCTTCAGAAGGGCTGGATGATTCCTTGGATACCGTTACCGGTGACCCGATAGGAACATCGTCGGGCTGGGGTGCCTTGCTCGCACAACCGTTGATTCCCAAAAGAAAGAATCCTGCCACCAGCAGCCAGAGCATTGGTATTCTTTTGGTGAGCGCAAGCGCATATTTCAAGAAGACCTCCTTTAGCGGAATAGAAAATGCGATTAGAAATCACAGCCAACTTCAGAGATACTTCGTTGTCGAAAAATTTAAGACAAAAAGAGCGTAAAAAAATTAGATCGAATTTACCAGAAATTCGGTCCTAAACCAAGCACATAACCTTCTTATGACTTCGGTTGTCGAGGGAGCAGCGTGGGGTGTCACGAAAGTTATGGGGTTCAGGTATTCGGCTCGGAAGGATGATTTCTTGTTGTTTCATTGCGAAGACTTTTTAACACGGATGATGCCATTTCATGAAAGAAATAAGAAAAAGAACATAGCTATGCATGCAAATGTTTCATGGCGGCCGCGCAGAGAATGATGAAGACCCCCATCCAAAGGGCCCCTCGCTGGAATGGGATGGGCTCGTAGACCATATCTTCGCGTTCTTCCTCCGTCTCGTCCCCGGTTGGTTCGTTCTTGAAAAGAATTGTATAGAGATACACGGTGAGGACACCCAACACGAGGGCTAACTTAATGAAGAACACCGTGAGGTACTTGGCATTGTGTGAAACGCCCTCCCCGGTTTGGGCCTCCATTCCAAGACTCACGTAGTGAAGATTGATGCCCCCCGTGAACAAGATTACGACAAGAATCACCCCCACCATCCGTTTGTACTGCTGATAAAACGTCTCGGTAATAGGTTTAATATATTCTCGAGGCACCGAAGTCCGAAGTCCCGGGGTCACGGCCATAACCAGAAAGGCCAGACCCCCGATCCAAATGATCGCGGAAAGAAGGTGTAGCCAATGTACGAAAATGGAAATGACTTGATTAAAATCCATGTACCTGATGGGATGATCTAGGGAAGCGTGCTTAAAACTTGAACACGGGCTTTTCGTTACCGAACCGCTTTTTCCGCAACTCTTCCATCAATTCGATGGTAATGAGAGAAATGCCTTGTTCGGTGGCATGCCGTTCGACACCTTTTTTCACCATGGCCCTCAAGAAATAAGGAATCCGACTGAGCCGAGTTTGCGCCGCGTCATCCCACTGGACCGATGTTGCTTCTGGGACATTAAAGGCGACTTTAATTTTTTCTCCACCTTTGGGCGTATAGAGACACCATTGGTCTTCGTCTAACCAATCTCCGTGGTCGACATAGGGGCGGGCGCGGCAGCCTCCGCAAATGTCACTATATTCGCAATCTCCACATTTTCCTTTGAGGTGGGGGTACCGGAAGGAATCAAAAATATCCGATCGCTCCCATAAATCGACAAAACTTGTCTCCCGAACATTCCCCGCAGACAAAGGCATGTAGGGACAGGGCGTGAGATCTCCATTTGGCGTGACTCTGGCGTAATTGGTCCCCGCGAGACACCCACCTCCCATGTACCCTTGTGCCTTTGTAATGGGCGAGTTGGGATCTTTTTCATAAGCCAATCGCTTGAAATGTGGAGCACAACGAGCCCGAACCAACATGTCTGTATATTGATCCTGACATTCGACCAGAAAGCCCAACACTTCCTCATATTGAGCTGGCGTGATATCCGTTAATTCTTCACCGCGTCCCGTACAGACCATAAAAAAGACATTCAGGACTTTGGCCCCAAGCTGATGAGCCCATGTGACGACATCCGGGAGTTCCTGGTAGTTCATAGGTTGGGCACTGAAATGGACCTGGAACTGGAGACCGTTTCGTTTGCAGGCTTCAATCCCAGCGACCGCACCCTCCCACGCACGCGGAAGGCCCCGAAATTCGTTGTGTTTTTGCGGGTCAAGGGAATCGATGCTGATTCCCACCCCCATCACCCCAATCTCCACAAGGTCCTGAGCCATTTGATCGTCGATCATCATGCCATTGGTCCCAAAGACCACCATAAATCCCTGACTGACCGCATGTCGGGCAATATCCAAAATATCCGGACGAACTAATGGCTCACCTCCGGTGATGACTAATAGGGAACCACGATTGACCTCGGAAATTTGATCAATAAGTCGGAGGCATTCCTCGGTGGTTAACTCATCCGCGCCGCCGCCCATTTTGGTGGTGGCATCGAGGTAACAATGCGCACATCGGAGATTGCACCGCTTGGTTAAGTTGAGCGCGATGAGGTAGGGCTTGAAATCATCCACCGTACGCCCATCTCCCGGGCCTTCGGGTCCTTGGGAGGGCGCATCAAATCGAGTGACATTTTCTTGAAACGTCAATTTATTGGTGAGAGATTTAAGCGGCTGAAAAATGGGAAGAGACTTACCCATGTTGACCAGCTCCAGATTGGGCTTCTGATTGGGTGCCTGTACCAGTCAAGCGTGCGATGGTGTCCTTGACGTTGCCAGATTTCATCGCTTCCTCCATCGTCTGCTTGGCTTGCTGGATGCCCTCATTCGCCACTTCAAGCGTAATGACGGTCGTGCCAAGCTTTTCGGCATGTTTCACGATAAGCGCTCGCGTACAGTCCCGCATGAACCCTTCTGGAGCTCGTTCTAACCGTTTCAGGGCTTCAGCTTCCCAGGTGTACAAAGAAGCAGCCCCGGATTGGATGCCATTTTTTTGAAGTCCCCCTTCCTCAGCATTTTTCACCGGTTCTGAATCTGCCGGTGTAGGAGGGGGAGTTTTATTGGCAAAAATTGGGTCATACTCCTCTGCGGCGGCTTCTTGAATCATGGGCCCCGCAAATTCGAGTGTCACCGTTGTCATCCCAAGTTTTCTTGCGGACTTTTCAATTTTCGCTTTGGCCCGTCTCCGTTGAAATCCAGCAGGGACGGCTCTGATCGCTTCCTTCGCATCCTTGGTCCAGTTCATGGGAACATCATCATAGGCCAAATGCGTTTCCACTCCACCTTCGGCTTTGGCGGCCGCATCGAAGATGGCTTTATCGACTTCCTTGAATTGGGCTCCGTCTCCAGCGCAGACGGGACACTTCACTGGTGCCGGATCGCCTTTACCGATATACCCGCATCCATTGCAGACATAATACGTTTGGGCCATGCGATCCAAATAAGACTTGTTCCGGTCACTGAGTTCCGGACTTGGTGAAGTTCCTTTGTCCTCAACAACCTTTGTCATCATCCCGCTGAGGGTTGAACCCATCAGATCTTCAGCCACCGCATCATCCGCTTGCATCTTGTTGCGGTCAATTCCGGCTGCCTCCAAATTGCCTCCCAAGGCCTTCATGGCATCCATGGCGCCTTTGGGGAGAATATCACCGACGGCGGAATCCACGACCGAGTTGCTGATAATCGTATGTCCTTTTTCGATTGCGTAGCGATGGATGGCAGTCTTCGCCACACCTCGGGCAAAAACCGGCACCTTTTCCATGCGTTTCAGCGCTTCTTCCGTCCAGGCAATCGTATACTCAGCTTGAGTATCGATGGGGGGTACAAATTTCCGATTGGACACTAATACATTGCAAGGAGCGGCGCGAAGCAGATTTTCCGTATTACTCCCGATGTCCATATCCTCGTCGCTGTGAACTCCAATCCGACCTACAATGAGCAGCCAGGGTTGTTCTTTCCGAACATATTGGATCACTTTTTCAAAAGCTTTCCCATCAAGAAGGGTGGTTTTTATGTCCGATCCGTCCTCCTGAGCCACTTCGCGCGAAATGTCCAGATGGGATTGATAAATTTTGGCTAGCCCGCTGTCAATAACCTCTTCATGAAGCTTTTCCTGCTCCTTAAATCGAAAGACCTTTCCCGCTTCCTCATTCAGGACACCAGAAATACTATGAAAAGCGGCATAGTGGAAGTAAGGGTCAAAAGCCGAGATGGCTTCAACGGGTTTTCCCAGAGCTTTTCCCAGGGCCAACCCGGTCTTCAATCCCCCGAAGGAATAATGGCTGCCATCAACGGCCACCACAATTTTTCCCCCATTCATGGGCTTGAGATCCTTAAGTATGAGCATGTCAGAATTCCGAACTCGCCGAATGACCCGCTCAGTATTACTGCCAATAACCGAGTCCTTTACCGCTCCAACCCCCAACGCTCCCATAATCGTAAGCTCGTACCCGTTGTTGGCGATATCTTCAGCCAGCACTTTCCAATTTCTGCCTTCAAGGGACCGTCGCTCGAGGGGGATATTGGCCTCTGAGCACTGTTTATCCACATAATCAAGATAGGAGTCCGTAATAATTTGAAGCCCCCGAGTAATCAAGGAATCATGAATTTGTCGCTGCCGATCTAATTCCTTTTCGTCATGATATTCTTCCGGTAGGCCGGCCTCCATTTGTTTAAAACGCTTATCATGCATTTTGGCGGCGTACACGTGGCTTCCGACAACCTTTGAACCAAAGGTCCTCGCCAATTTCACACCCAGATCGACGGCCATATTGGAATGGTCCGAATTGTCGACCGGAATGTAGATAGTCTTATACATATATTGTGTCCTCCTCAGGCGAGTTCTTGCGAAAAATCAGACGACCCTCTATCAAAAGGGAATTCCCCTGGGCACCTGAATGCCCTCCGAGTCTCCGTCATCAAGGCAAATTACTAGAAATGGCACGAGATCTTAACACTGGATATTAGCGTTTGCAACCCAAGATGGTGAATCTAAACAGGTTTACCCTTCCCGATCAAATCAGTTTATGATTTGCCCTGCAATGGGCCTTAGCAGGTTCCCCAAAACTCGCAATCCCAATTTTATTCTGGCTGACATTAATCAGAAATTATCCTCATTCAGATCAATTTCCATTTCGGTGTACATCAGATTAGTAGTTGAAAAATCTGGCATTTCATTTTTTTATTGACAACCCCCTAACCCAATTCATTACAGTGTGTGTATTACACCTTAGCTGTTCATCTTTTTTTAATCTTAAATTTATCAAGGTGGGCTTCCCCTTAACCGAGTGAGTTAAGTGTGGTGGAGCTCGCCCTAACCGATAGAGAGAACTTCAATGAGACAATCTAATTTTCTATTTACCTCAGAATCTGTCACCGAAGGCCATCCTGATAAGATTGCAGATCAGATTTCAGATGGCATTTTGGATTCCATCATCGCGAAGGATAAAAATTGCCGTGTGGCCTGTGAAACGATTCTTACCACGGGATTGGCTTTTGTGGCCGGAGAAATCTCCACCAGAGCGTATGTCGAAATTCCTGATATTATTCGAGAAACGATTCGGGAGGTGGGATACTGCGATGCCACCTGGGGGTTTGATTATCGAACCTGTTCGGTATTGACTTCGATCGATGCGCAATCCGGGGACATTGCCATGGGGGTGGATACGGGGGGCGCTGGTGATCAAGGACTGATGTTTGGGTATGCCTCCAATGAGACGGCAGAATTAATGCCAATGCCCATTGTCCTGGCTCATCGGATAACCCGGCGCCTGGCGGAGGTCCGAAAGAAAAATATTCTCCCCTGGGTGAGACCAGACGGCAAATCCCAAGTGACGGTTGAGTACCGGAACGGGAAGCCTGTCCGAATTGATACCATTGTCGTTTCAACGCAACATGGGGACAACGTTACTGCAAAAAAAATCGAGCGGGAATTGATTGATAAGGTTATTAAACCCGTCATGCCAAAAGGGATATTTGACCCTGTCACCGTGAAATACCATATCAATCCAACAGGGCGCTTTGTGACCGGTGGCCCCATGGGTGATACAGGGCTAACAGGGCGCAAGATTATTGTGGACACCTATGGTGGAGTGGGAAGCCATGGAGGTGGGGCCTTTTCCGGGAAGGATCCCAGCAAAGTTGACCGGTCCGCCTCGTATATGGCCCGCTACATCGCGAAAAATATTATTGCCGCCAAGCTGGCGGAAAAATGTGAAGTCCAACTGGCGTATGCCATTGGCGTTCCTGAACCGGTGTCTATTTTAGTTGATGCCAAGGGTACGGAAAAAATTTCCCCTGATGTCCTTGATAAACTCGTCCGGAAGCATTTTCCCCTCACACCAAGAGGAATCATTGACCATCTGAAACTTCGACGGCCCATCTATAAACGAACGGCAGCCTATGGGCATTTTGGGAGAAATGAACCAGGGTTCACCTGGGAGAAAACGGATAAGGCGGCGATTTTAAAAAGGGATGCTGGCCGATAAGGGGCTTTAAGGCCCTTTCCGCCAACACGACATTATTTTCTCACAAGTTAAATTGATACAGACTATTTTGGGGGAGGCTGACAGGGGGTGGCCCAACCTCCGAGACCGTTCAAGAATCATTAAGGAAGGAAGGATTGAATGATGAGCACAGCAACCAAAGTCGATACCACGTTTTGTGATTACAAAGTCGCTGACATGAATCTTGCCGAATGGGGACAAAAAGAAATCCAAATTGCGGAAACGGAAATGCCGGCCTTAATGGCTTTGCGCGAAAAATATCGCAACGCGCAGCCTTTGAAGGGAGCGAAAATTCTCGGATGTATCCACATGACCATTCAAACAGCGGTGTTAATTGAAACGTTGATCGAACTGGGTGCTGAAGTACGCTGGTCTTCCTGCAACATCTTTTCCACCCAGGATCATGCCGCAGCGGCCATTGCAGCCCGGGGAATCCCGGTGTTTGCGTGGAAGGGCGAAACCCTCGAAGAGTACGACTGGTGTATCGAGCAAACGATTTTAAAAAATGGCAAACCCTGGGATGCCAATATGGTGTTGGACGATGGGGGAGATTTAACACTGATGCTCCATGAGAAATACCCTGAAATGCTGGATCGCGTCCACGGCATTACCGAAGAAACCACCACCGGAGTGCATCGCCTACAGGAGAGGCTGGAAAAAGGCACGCTGAAGGTCCCTGCCATCAATGTGAACGACTCGGTGACCAAGTCGAAAAACGACAATAAGTATGGGTGTCGCCATAGCTTAAATGATGCCATCAAACGCGGCACGGATCATCTGTTGGCGGGGAAAAAGGCGCTTGTGATTGGATATGGGGATGTCGGGAAGGGATCGGCCCAGTCACTTCGTCAGGAAGGCATGATTGTGAAGGTCGCCGAAATTGATCCCATCTGTGCCATGCAAGCCTGTATGGACGGATTTGAAGTCGTCTCTGCCTACCATGAAGGCATCAATACCGGAAAAATAGAAGACATCAATGCAGAATTGCTCTCAAATACGGATTTGATCGTGACAGCCACGGGCAATTATAACGTTTGCGATTCGGCCATGTTGCAGTCGTTAAAAAGCGGTGCGGTGGTTTGTAATATCGGGCATTTCGATAATGAAATCGATACGGCCTTTATGCGTGAAAATTGGGAATGGGAAGAGGTCAAGCCCCAGGTTCACAAGATCTTCCGTGATAAGGCGGGGACGGACCACCTCATTTTATTATCCGAAGGACGATTAGTGAATCTTGGAAATGCCACGGGTCACCCTTCCAGAGTGATGGATGGTTCGTTTGCCAACCAGGTTCTTGCCCAGATCTATTTGTTTGAGCGTAAATTTGCTGATCACCCGGATGCGGAAATCACGGTTCAAGTCTTGCCGAAAAAACTCGACGAAGAAGTCGCCGCCTATATGGTACGGGGATTTGGTGGTGTCATCACGAAACTGACCAAAACGCAAGCCGATTATATAAATGTCTCATTAGATGGCCCTTTTAAAATCGACGACTATCGGTATTGATTTCTCGGGAAAAAATCGGTTTTCACCGTCGGGTTTCTGATTGAGAGAGAAAGTACCTCCTTATCGGGTTCTAGAAACGTGAATTTTTTTCGTTTCTCAGGAAATGCCCACCAATGAATACAACAAGCGTGAAAAGGGCTTTGCGCTTGCCCTAAGTCGTTCAGGTGGATAGGGAACGGGTTATTAGCTGCTCGTTTAACCACCATCGTGCCCCAATGGCGATGGTGGAGCCACTTTACAACTAGAGGGGCAAAGTGTATACTTTGCCATTGACCCACCGTTTAGGATCGCTGTAGTTCTGTGATCCGAATCCTAATCTTTTTATTGATGAGGGGCTGGTTAGTTATCCCGGCAGGGTGAAACCGTGTGAGTCAGAGCCAGCCAATTATGGGCATCAGGTAGCCTGTGTGGGGATTAAATAATGGACCAAAAACTTCTTTTTTCCAATAGTGCGGTAGGTGCAAGACATGACTGAAGATGATGTTGAAGCTCTTGACAGACAGTTCGATTTGAAAACCACGATACTGTTTAGTTTAGTTGTTGGAGGGACCATATTGGTGGTTCCGACTTTTGCCTATTTTTTTGGCTACTCCTGGTTTGACTGGACGATGTTTTTTCTCTTGTACATTGTCTCCGGATTAGGAATTACGGTCGGCTATCATCGGCTGATGGCTCACAGGAGTTTCAAGTGTCCCAATTGGGTCAAGGGTGGGTTATTAATTGCGGGGGGGATGGCCTTGCAAAATTCCGCCCTGAAATGGGCCGCCGATCACGTTCGTCATCATGCTCGATGCGATAAAGAGGAAGATCCGTACAACGCCATGTTGGGCTTTTGGTACAGCCACTGCGGATGGTTATTTTGGAGAGACCCCTACCGTAGCGAAAAGTATGCCACCAGACTTAAACAGGATCCGTTGGTCATGTGGCAGCATCGTCATTACTACACCATTGTGATCAGTGGGTTGGCACTGCCACTTGTGGTGGGGTTTCTGTATGACGGATGGCTTGGGGGGCTGAGCTGTTTTCTGTTGGCCGGCTTGGGACGAACATTTTTTGTGCTGAATTCCACCTTTTTTATCAATTCCATTTGTCATCTTTGGGGATCTCAACCTCATGGAACTTCCGACTCCAGTCGAGACAGCTGGGTGGTGTCCGTGTTGACCTTTGGGGAGGGATACCACAACTACCATCATATGTACCAAAGCGACTATCGCAATGGTCCCAAATGGTACAACTTCGATCCTTCCAAATGGCTGATTTGGTCCCTGAGTAAGTTGGGCCTCGCCCACGACCTCAGGCGACAATCGAATGACCAGTCTTCCAATCCAAACCGATCTGCGGATCAACTCGTCTTGCCGTCCTAAGTAAGCCGATTCTGTTCGGGATTGCCATAGCAGGTGGACTTGTAGTCCATCCGCTATTCCCGTTTTTTGGTTAAGGGGGGACTTCAGTTTCAGGTTCCAGGTAAAAATAATAGGAAAGTTCTCTTTTCTTATGACTTGAAACTTGGAACCTGAAACCTGAAACTTCCCCCTTGGGGGTCATATTGCACCATGGAGAACCCCTGTGCTAGATTCGCCAGTATTCACGCGGGGTTTCGCTTCTCATGCTGACTGAAGAAATACAACAAATTGTCTCCGAATATGTCATGAATACCTACGACCGTCTTCCTCTGGCGATCACCCGCGGTCGTGGATGTCATGTGTATGACGCCGAAGGGCGGGAGTACCTTGATTGTGTAGCGGGAATTGCCGTCAATACTCTCGGATATGGCCATCCCGATTTAGTGGCTGCCATTGAACGACAAGTCCGCCAGTTGATTCACACTTCGAACTTGTATTTCACGGAACCTCAGGGCCAACTGGCCCGCCGACTGGTCGAGCAGTCGTTTGCCGACAAGGTTTTCTTATGTAATAGCGGAGCTGAAGCCAATGAGGCGGCAATTAAATTAGCCAGACGGTATGCCCATCAACAATTTGGTCCTGGGCGATCGGAAATGGTCACCATGGTGAATTCTTTCCATGGTCGAACGCTTGCCACGTTGACTGCCACGGGACAGACCAAAGTCCAAGAGGGATTTGAACCACTTCTTCCAGGGTTCACATATGTTCCGTTTAATAATTTTGAGGCTTTAGAGAAGGCGGTGTCAGACCGAACGGCCGCCGTGATGTTAGAACTCATTCAAGGCGAAGGTGGTGTGGTGGTGGCCGATCAGGCCTACATCCATGCTGTGAGAGATCTTTGTTCGCAAAAGGATATTCTGCTCATCGTGGATGAAGTGCAGACCGGCATGGGTCGCACGGGGACGCTTTTCGCCTATGACCAATTTGGGATCCAACCGGATGTGATGACGTTAGCAAAAGGACTCGGTGGTGGATTCCCAATTGGGGCATGTTTAGCGACCAACAAAGTGGCCAAGGTCTTTGGCCCCGGTACCCATGCGTCGACCTTTGGAGGCAACCCCTTGGCCAGTGCCGCCGCCCTTGAAGTACTTCGGATCCTCCTGGACGGGGGGGAGCTGGAACGAAGCCGAGTAAAGGGTGCCTATCTTGAGAAAGGTCTTCAGGCCCTCAAAGAGCGGATCCCCCTAATCCAAGGCGTCAGGGGAATGGGTCTTCTTCAGGGGATTGAATTGACCATTGATGGAAAACCCATCGTCATGGACTGCCTGGCCCGACGACTGATGATTAATTGTACGATGGGACAGGTACTTCGATTGGTTCCTCCCTTAATCATTAAGATTGGAGAAATTGACCATCTTCTCAACGTCCTGTCCGACGTATTGACGAAACATTTGAACAACACCAGACACTAGGTGAAAAACTCGGCCCTTGAGGAACAAGACGGACCTTAACCTGAAACTCGAAACTATCTGACCCCCACCCTTTCCCAATACTAACGAAACGGATTGAGTACCATGCCATCGCTGGGCATTTCTTCCATTAACCGACAACCCACCCCTTCCCTTTCCCGGTCTGTGCCCAGGCCCAAAAAAGACCTGTTAACAGTCGCGAGCCTTTCCAGGCGTCAGCTGACCCGTCTTCTCCAAAAAGCCCATGCCCTCAAAAAGAAACAACAGTCGGGTCGCCCGAGTCGACCACTCATTGGAAAAACGCTTGGATTAATTTTCGAAAAACCCTCAACCCGAACTCGGGTTTCTTTTGAAGCGGGCATGAATCAACTCGGGGGGCAAGCCCTCTTTCTCGCCGCAGAGAAAATCCAACTCAGTCGAGGGGAAAGTTTGGCTGATACCGCTCAAGTCCTCTCGCGTTATCTTGATGGGTTGGTAATCAGAACGTTCGACCAAACCACCCTTGAGGCCTGGGCCAAACATGCCACGATCCCCGTCATTAACGGGCTGACGGATCTGTGTCATCCCTGCCAAGCCCTTGCGGATCTCTTGACCATTTCTGAGAAAAAAGGACGGCTCAAGGGCATCAAATTGGCGTATATCGGCGACGGAAACAACATTGCCAATTCCTTGATTGAGGCGGCGGCGAGGACCGGCATGCAAATTACGGTCGGATGCCCATCCGGGTTCGAGCCGGACCAAAAAATTGTGAATTGGGCTCAAGAAGCATCCAGAGAAACGGGCGGTCGCATTGATGTCACTCAAGATCCCATGGTAGCGGCTAAAGGGGCAGATGTGCTCTATACCGACGTTTGGATTAGCATGGGACAGGAGCGCGAACAGAAACGGCGCTTAAAAGCCCTCATGCCGTACCAATTAAATGAACAGTTGCTTCAAATTGCCAAATCGGGAGCCGTGGTCATGCATTGCCTGCCGGCTCATCGAGGGGAAGAAATTTCTGAATCGGTCCTTGATGGAGCGCAATCTGTCATTCTCGATCAAGCTGAAAATCGGCTGCACATGCAGAAAGCGATTCTGATCGATTGGTTGGGTGGCTCAACCTCATGAAGCAATCTTCCTGGCCTTTGACCAAGTCTCCATCCCGAACACATGTCTCTTCAAAAACGGCCCCCAAGGTGGTCCTGGCCTATTCTGGGGGGTTGGATACGTCGGTAATCCTCCATTGGCTCAAGGAAACCTACGGGTTTCAGGTCATCGCATTTTGTGCGGATTTGGGGCAGGGAGAAGATTTACAGGCCATCAAACGAAAGGCCAAGGAGGTGGGAGCCTCCAAGGTCCATGTGGAAGACCTTCGTGAAGAATTCGTGAAGAATTATGTTTTTCCGATGTTGAGAGCCAATGCCGTCTACGAAGGGAGTTATTTGCTCGGGACCTCGATCGCGCGTCCGCTTATTGCCCGTAGACAAATGGAACTTGTCCAAAAAGAAAAGGCCAGAGCCGTCAGCCATGGTGCGACGGGAAGAGGAAATGATCAGGTCCGATTCGAATTAACCTATGCCGCCATTAATCCTGGGATCCAGGTGATCGCACCCTGGCGGGAATGGACCCTCAAATCCCGTGGAGATCTCATGGCCTATGCTCGCAAACATCGTATCCCGATCACGGTGACGAAAGCCAAACCCTACAGCATGGATTTGAATTTGTTGCATATAAGTTACGAAGGGGGAAAATTAGAAGATCCCTGGGAAGCCGCCCCGGAGGACCTCTTCCAGATGACGGTGTCCCCCGAACGAGCCCCTGACAAAGCGCAGCAAATTGAAATTGACTTTCACCGGGGAGACCCGGTGGCCGTCGATGGAAAAAAAATGCCACCCTCGGTATTACTCGCGCATCTAAACCGACTTGGGGGCAAGCATGGAATCGGACGGGTGGACCTCGTCGAAAACCGATATGTCGGCATGAAATCTCGTGGCGTTTACGAAACCCCCGGGGGGACGATTCTCCATGTGGCCCGGAAAGGCCTAGAGTCTTTGACCATGGATCGTGAAGTGCTCCATCTCCGCGATAGTCTGACCCCCCGGTACGCAGAATTGGTGTATTATGGTTATTGGTTCTCTCCCGAAAGGGAGATGCTTCAGGCGGCGTTCGACCAAGCCCAGCGGGATGTCAGCGGGACGGTACGTGCCAAATTGTATAAGGGGAATTGCACAGTGACGGGTCGTCGGTCTCCCCGGTCGCTTTATCTCAAGGACCTTGCCACCTTCGAGGAGGGTGAGGGGTACGATCAGAAAGAGGCCGGGGGATTTATTCGCTTGAATGCCTTACGATTGGCGGTCCGTCGGACACGGCAAGGAACTTCACGTTAAAGAGTGTGGCATGCCAGCAATTGCTCAGAAACGAAAAATCTCTAACAAATCAACCTCTTCGGGCAATCGTCCATCCAGGTTAATGAAGACCAAACCCCGAATGGCCAAGTCCTCTTCAACCAAGGCCTGGGGGGGGCGGTTTACCGAGGGGACCCATCGCCTGGTAGAGCAGTTTACGGCTTCGCTCCCTTACGATAAGCGATTGTACGCTCATGATATTCAAGGAAGCATCGCTCATTGCAAAACGCTTTTGAAGGCGAAAGTTCTGACGAACTCCGAATGCACCCGGATCATTCGAGGGCTGGATCGGATTCGGTTAGATATCCGTCGTGGCCTCCATGCCTTTCGAGAAGAAGACGAAGACATTCACATGAGCATCGAGCGTCGTCTGACCAAAATTATCGGCTCACTGGGCGGGAAACTCCATACCGGCCGAAGTCGCAACGACCAAGTCGCGTTGGATCTTCGATTATATCTTCGAGATTCCCTGATCACGGTAAAACAGGGTGTCATCCGCTTACAGAAGGCCTTTCTCGCCCAGGGCCGAAAGCACCTGAACCTAATCATTCCCGGCTATACCCACCTGCAGCGTGCCCAGCCGGTGCTCTTAGCACACCACTGGCTGGCCTATGTGGAGATGCTCGAACGGGATAAAGGTCGAATCCAGGATGCCTACACCCGCGTGAATATCATGCCGCTGGGTTCCGGGGCCTTAGCTGGAACGAATTATCCCCTTGACCGGTCGTATACGGCCAAACTGTTAAAATTTCCGGCAATTACAACAAACAGTCTTGATGCCGTGTCGGATCGGGATTTTGTGGTGGAGGTCTTAAATGCGCTGGCCATTCTGATGATGCATCTCTCCCGACTCAGCGAAGAGCTGGTCCTGTGGTCTTCACAGGAATTTCAGTTTCTGGATTTGCCCGATGCCTTCTGTACCGGCAGCAGCATGATGCCCCAGAAAAAAAACCCCGACGTGGCTGAGTTGATCAGAGGGAAAACCGGGCGGGTCTATGGATCCCTGATATCGGTCTTGACGATGTTGAAAGGGCTTCCGTTGAGTTATAATCGAGATCTGCAGGAAGACAAAGAACCCTTGTTCGATGGACTGGATACGGTGACGGCCTCCCTCACCCTCTGTGCGGAGCTCATCTCCCGACTAAAAGTGCGTCGAAAGGTGATGGCCCAGGCTTCATCATCGGGGATGCTTCTTGCTACTGAACTCGCGGATTACCTTGTAAATAAAGGGATACCCTTTCGTGAAGCCCATGCGATTGTGGGAAAACTCGTCCGTGATTGTTTGGCTGAAAATAAAGACCTGTCCACGGTCACGGTGGCGGATCTGAAATCCTACTCATCACAATTCGGTGCGGATGTCCGAAATGTCCTGACAGCCGATGGCGCCATCAATCGGAAAAAGCAGGTTGGAGGAACCGCTCGGAAACAAGTGGAAAGTCGGTTACGGCAAATGGAAAACCAACTCCTCAAGTAAATCCCCCTCGCCCCTTTTGTCAAAGGGAGAATGGGGGGATTTTCAACTTTACCCTGAAGGAGAGCAGGTATGGGTACGAAACAGAGATTGAATTTCCGATTCATCATAGTAATACTGTGTCTTTCACTAGGCCCAGCCTGTGGCCAAGTGAATGCCCCCATTCCACCCGAAGATGTGGGAATTGAGGCGAAACTGCGAAAGCAGCAGAAACAAATTGAGGAACAAGAGAAAACCTCAGATGACGGGGTTCCGATAGAAGAAGAATCTGTCGAGCTTCCCCCCCTTCGACCTATAGGAACACGGTAAGATCCACATGAATGAATCGAATCCCCTCGCTTTAGGAAGAGAGTCATGGCAGAATATCTCAAACTTCTACGCTTAGGCATAGTGAATTTTATCTATAATATAGTCCAGCCAGGAGGACAGAACGAATGAGTACACGACCCTTAACCGATACGCGTCGAAAATTGTTGTTGCTCGACCCCTATCCACGCAACAACCCCTACCGGATGACCGCAAATGAGCGTCGGGCATTCTGGTTCCCCAAGCTGAGTTTGCCCGTCATTGCGGGCTATACCCCCCCGGACTGGGATGTCACATTGATCGACGAAGCGGTCGAAGAAATCACGGGAGAGGAGCCGTGCGACCTGGTCGGGATTTCCATCATGACGTGTTATGCGCCGCGGGCCTATGAATTGGCTGCAACATTCAGAAAACGGGGGAAAACGGTGGTGCTTGGCGGCGTGCATCCCACCTATTGCCCTGAAGAGGCCCTTCAAAACTGCGACGCCATTGTATGCGGTGAGGCCGAGGATCTCTGGCCACAGGTCATTGCGGATTTTGAAAACGGGGCTCTTCGCCGAATGTATCGAATGGACCAGTTCCCTTCCCTGGAACAGTACCGCAGCCCGCGCGTGGAATTACTGAGCCCGGACTCCTATATGACTCGCCATTGCACTTTCACGACACGAGGCTGCCATTTTGATTGTGAATTCTGCAGCGTCTCGCCTTTTAACGGGAAAACGACCCGCCGACGTCCTGTGCCCGAGGTCATTGAAGAAATGAAAAAGGTGAAAGAGTGGATCCGGTCGGAGGTGGTCGAACGGATGACGAAAGATTCCTTACTCGGTGCGATGAAAACCGCGGGACGAATTTGGGTCGGATTAGAAGAAGGGTCGATCGTGGCCTTTGTCGACGATTTGCACAACAGTCATCGTGCGTATTGCCGGGAATTATGGAGTGCGATGAAGTCGCTCAATATCAAATGGGGCTGCCAATCCACCATGTTTTTGGGGGATGACAAAGAATTGGTCAAACTCGCCGCTGACAGTGGTTGCGTGTCAGTCTTTGTTGGTTTGGAATCCGTGTCAGCCGATTCCTTGGACGAGACCAACAAGAACTTTAACCAAGTGAGAAAATTCGAAGACCAAATAAAAATGTTTCACGATCATGGAATTATGGTGAATCCAGGCATGGTGTTCGGATTTGACAACGATGATGAATCGGTCTTTGAAACCGCTGTCGATTTTCTCGTGCGAAACCGAGTGGAATTGGCGTATTTCAACGTCTTGACCCCCCTGCCCGGAACGGCTTTATACGAACGTTACAACCGGGAAGGCCGTATCTTTGATAAAGACTGGTCGAAATATGATGGCAAGCATGTGGTGTTTCAACCCAAACGCATGAGCCCCGAGCAACTTCTTGAGGGATTTTTCTGGGCCAATCACCAATTCTATTCCTGGTCCTCGATTTGGCATCGGCTTAGTCATACGGGGCAACGACTGATTCCACGATTGGAAATGAATTGGCAATTCCGAAAATTGATTAAACGGACATCGCCCCCGGGCAGCTTGTCCCCGGTCGCCAAAGTTATCAAGAATCTCCAAACGAAATTGCCAACGTTTGAGACGAACCAGCTTACTCCCAACGCCCTTCATTCCCTGAAACAAAATGTCCAGGCTGTGGGGCAGCAGGAATTATTTTTGAATATTCGGGCTCGACGCCACGATGCCTTTGCCGCATTGTTTATCGAACTGGAAGGCACGTTGGATCATCTCAACGCCAAGGAATTGTTGGAGCGCATTAAAAAGGCTGCCAAAGACGCCCAAATGGATATTGTGGTCAATTTCGAGCACTTGCGGCAGGCCACCCCCAAGGCCATTCAAACTCTTGTGGATGGGGAGATCCTGAAGTCGGTGAAACCCTATGCCAACCTCCGATATCGAAAGCTCAAAGAAGCCTTTCAATCTATCTTGCAAGAAGTCGGGGTATCCGATCCGGGACTTTTGGAAGAGACGACTGAAAATGCATGATTTTCATTATCAGGACAAGGAACTGTTTTGCGAAGAGGTTCCGATCCAGCGAATTGTGCGGGACGTCGGTACACCCTGTTATATCTATAGTTACCGGACCCTGATTCGTCACTATCGAGCCTATGACCAGGCCTTTGGGACGATTCCCCATATCATTGCCTATGCGATGAAAGCTAATTCGAATTTATCGATTCTTCGGGCTTTGGCGAGGGAAGGAAGTGGGGCCGATATCGTCTCAGGAGGAGAACTCTATCGAGCATTGAAAGCGGGAGTGCCTTCAGAAAAGATCGTATTTGCCGGAGTGGGGAAGTCACGTCTGGAGTTTCAAGAAGCCCTGAAGTCCGACATTCTCATGTTCAATGTTGAATCATCCGGTGAACTTCACCTGATTAACGATGTGGCAGGAGAGATGGGTCTTCGGGCGCGCGTGGCGCTTCGGGTCAACCCCGACATCGATCCCAAGACTCATCCCTACATTTCAACCGGCTTGAAAAAGAGCAAGTTCGGAATTGGGGCAGAACGGGCGGTGGAAGAATTCAATGTGGCGTCTACCCTTCCCCACATTGAGGTAGTGGGAATCCACGCGCACATCGGATCGCAACTCACTGAGCTGACTCCCTTTATCGATGCCCTGAAAAAAGTCTTGGCCTTGATTGAAACCCTTCAATCTCGGGGAACCGACATCCGTTATCTTAATATTGGCGGAGGATTGGGAATCACCTATGCCAATGAAAACCCCCCCCATCCCAAGGACCTGGCAGAAGCCATTTCCCCATTGTTACGGGATTTAAAATGCCAGTTGATTCTGGAACCTGGTCGATCCATTGTCGGAAATGCGGGAGTTCTGGTGACACGTGTGTTGTATAACAAAGAAACGGAGGCAAAGCGGTTTGTCGTCGTTGATGCTGCGATGAATGATCTGCTTCGGCCCAGTTTGTATGACGCCCATCATGAAATTCAACCCGTGCGTCAGAGCACTGGCTCCGCCACGACAACTGTTGACGTCGTCGGGCCAATTTGCGAGTCCGGAGATTTTCTGGCCAAGGATCGGAAAATGGCCAACACCCAAGCGGGTGACCTTCTGGCGGTCATGAGTTCCGGGGCTTATGGGTTCACGATGGCCTCCAATTATAATTCAAGACCTCGCGTTGCAGAAGTGCTCGTGAAAGACACACACCTGCATGTCATCCGGGCACGGGAGCAATATGATGACCTTATCCGAGGCGAAGTGGTTCCGGAATTTTTGGACCCTCCTTTTGCGTAGTTGCAGCATCTCATGCTGCTCTTAATTTAAAAATAAACGGAGAAACAGAAGCATCGCATGTTGCCTCCGAACGACATTTTGATGTTGGGGATTTCGAAGAAGCGCCATGAGATGGCGCAGCTACAAACTTTCGTTAATATAATTTGAGTTTCATCTATGTTCTCCGGTTCACTCGTCGCTATTGTGACCCCGTTTAAGGGCGGCAACCTTGACGAAAAGGGCTATGCCGATTTAGTTGAATTCCAGATTGCCAATGGGACGCATGGCATTGTGCCCTGTGGGACGACTGGGGAATCCGCCACTCTCTCCCATGAAGAACATGAACGACTGGTGGCGCTGACCGTCGAAGTCGTTCATCAACGGGTGCCGGTCATTGCGGGAACGGGTTCCAATTCCACAGACGAAGCCATCGCCTTTACCAAACATGCGAAATCCGTCGGGGCTGACGGGGCCCTGCTCATCACGCCGTATTATAATAAACCGACCCAAGAAGGGCTCTTTCAACATTATGCTTCCGTGGCCAAGGCCGCTGACATTCCATTGGTCTTGTACAACATTCCCGGCCGCACCGGCGTGAATATGGCCCCGGCAACCGTGGCCCGTTTGGCTGCGATTCCCAGTGTCGTCGCCATTAAAGAGGGGAGCGGGTCGTTACCCCAGGTCTCGGATATTATTCAGCAATGCGGGGACCAGATTACCCTGATTTCCGGTGATGACGGTCTCACACTTCCCATGATGGCGCTTGGGGCCAAAGGCGTCATTACCGTGACGGCAAATATTGCGCCGGCTGACATGGCCAACTTGGTGAACGCCGCTCTCAATGGAAATTACGACGAGGCTCGCCTCCTGCACTACAAACTGGCTCCGTTGTTCACCGCCTTGTTTTATGAAACCAATCCCATTCCCGTGAAAGCGGCCTTGGCCCACATGGGGAAAATTCAAAATGAACTTCGTCTTCCCCTCACTGCGATGTCCTCGGAACACCAAGACCAACTCCATCAGGTCTTGAAAATTTCCGGTCTGTTGTAAGAAATCGCACCATTCCAATGATCAATACCATTATCATGGGAGCGGCTGGACGTATGGGAAAACGCCTCATTGCCCTCGTCCAGGAATCGGACAATCTGGCCCTGGCCGGGGCGATAGAATGGCCCGGACACCCGGCGGTTGGCCGGGACGCGGGGCAGGAAGCCGGATCCCGTCGAGCCGGCATTCTCATTCAAGACAATATTGAACTGGCCATTGCTGAAAGTGACGTCATCATCGATTTCACCGCCCCCCGTGTCACGCTAGCCATACTCGAAAAGGCCGTTCAGCACAAAAAGGCCATGGTGATCGGCACCACCGGGATGGACAAGGATGACCTACAAAGGCTCAACAAGATAGCCCCTTCCATCCCTTGCGTCTTTGCCCCGAATATGAGTATCGGAATTAATGTGCTCCTCAATATCATAGGCAAAACCGTCAAAGCCCTTGGATCGGGCTATGACATCGAAGTCATCGAAGCCCATCACAACAAAAAAAAGGACGCCCCGAGCGGAACCGCCCTGAAACTAGCCGAAGTGTTAGCCCAAGCGGCGAATTGGGATATCGGAGAGGTGGGGGTGTTTTCCCGTCATGGGCTCATTGGGGAACGGGGAAGCCGGGAAATTGGTATTCAAACGATTCGAGCCGGCGATATTGTCGGGGATCACACAGTGTTGTTTGGGGGCCAGGGAGAACGGATAGAAATCACCCATCGTGCTCAAAACCGCGATACGTTTGCCCGCGGAGCCTTGCGCGCCGCGGATTGGGTGGTGAAGCAACCTCCCGGGCTCTACCACATGGCCGATGTCCTTGGGTTGGCTCAACCCTAAGTTGATTTTTAAATACATTCCCCCACTGTTCTCCTGCCATTTGTAGTACCGACCTGGTGTAAACTGCATGAAAAATTTCTTGTTCTACCAACCAGGAATAGTCTTTTCGGTGAGCTCAAAACCCAATGCTCGAAACCCGAAACTTTCTTATTCCGTTTTCATTGACAAACTTAAAATTCTCATGTTTTGATCCCTGGAGTCAGAGGAACTCAGTTTCCCTTCAAAATTAATAGGGCAAACGGTATTTTTTAGGATAAACCAAGGAGGAAATTGGAATGGATATGTTTGGGAAGGTTCCGCTTGTTGAAATCCCACTGCATCTAACCCCGGATCAGAAAAAGTGGTTAGATAAAATGGTGGAAGAAGGGAAGATTGCGATTCCGCCGGGAGGAACCCTTGAAAAAGGCTCCGTCATATCCATGTTTATTCGCATGTTGATTCACAATGCGATGGAGGAACAGCAGCGGCAAGCCGCTCTCGAAGCGGATGATGATGAGGACGACGATGATGATGAATAAGGTCGAGCGCTCGATTGTGAAGATGGGCACAGACTCGGGGGGCACTCAGCTCCGGGAGCACTCAGCTCCGGGAGACGACATTAAGGAGAATATCGAATTTCGAACAAGGACTCATGAATGTCGAAGGAAAGCGGGGTATGGGGAACTGTGGGGTCTGCCCACCCCACTCTTCGTAAATCGACATTCCTGGTTCGATATTGGATATTGTTTTTTTTGATCCCCAGCCGACCGTTACCCAAGGTTCCTAAAAACTTTTTGGGCAGCGGATACAGTCTGTTCAATATGGCCAGTGGTATGGGCCGTTGAAAGAAACATCGCTTCAAACTGGGAGGGAGCCAGATAGATCCCCTGCTCCAACATTCCATGGAAAAATCTTGCGTAGGCTTGTGTATCGGACTGCTTGGCCGTCGAGTAATTCACGACTGGGCCTTTGGCAAAAAAGCCTCCTAACATCGAGCCGACCCGGGTTTGGTAATATGGCACCTTAGCTTTGTGGGCAGCCGTTCCTAACCCTTCCTCCAACCTCTTTCCTTTCTCTTCCAGGTCACGATACACCTTTTTGGCTTTGAGCCGTCGCAAGGTTTCCAGTCCAGCCGTGACTGCCACAGGATTACCCGATAAGGTCCCGGCTTGATAAACCGGGCCAATAGGGGCAACCATTTTCATGATGTCCCCGCGGCCACCATAAGCCCCAATCGGCAACCCCCCGCCAATAATTTTCCCTAAACAGGTGAGATCGGGTATCACGCCGAAGAGGGATTGGGCTCCACCGAAATGCACCCGAAATCCGGTCATGACTTCATCGAAAATCAGAAGACTGTCATGTTTCTCGGTGATGTCACGCAAAAATGGGAGAAATTCCTGATGGGGCAGGACCACTCCCATATTGCCAGCCACAGGTTCCACAATAATTGCAGCGACATGTTTTGCCTGTTTTTGAAGTATCTGTTTGACCGCCTTGAAGTCGTTATAGGGGGCGGTAAGCGTGTGTCGTGCAAATGAGGCAGGAACCCCGGGACTGTCCGGGATTCCCAGCGTGGCCACCCCGGAACCGGCTTTCACTAATAGATGATCGGCATGGCCGTGGTAGCACCCTTCAAATTTGAGAATGCCGTCCCGCTTGGTGAAGCCCCGCGCCACCCTAATCGCGCTCATGACGGCCTCTGTCCCGGAATTCACTAATCGAACCTGGTCGACGGAGGGAAGAGCGTTGGTGATCAGGGAAGCCAATTGTATTTCCTGCTCGCAAGGTGTGCCAAAACTTGTGCCTCTCTTTACCGCCTGAATCACGGATTGAATGACCCGCGGATTGGCATGTCCGAGAATCATCGGACCCCAGGACAAGACATAGTCAATCAACTGATTCCCGTCGGCATCGTATATATGAGGCCCTTTGGCTCGTTTCATGAAAAGTGGCTGTCCTCCAACTGACCGAAAGGCCCGGACGGGACTATTCACTCCTCCGGGAATCACGGTTTGAGCGACAGAAAAGAGTTGAGTCGAACGATGCGTCTTCATAGGTTTTCCTTTGTTAAATGCCGGCTGGGAAGAAACCCGGCGAACCTATCACGCAAATTTTTCTCATGTCAAACAGGATTTTCTCTAGGAATGGTTTCAAGTTTCAGGTTTCAGGAAAGAAGTCTTGAATAGGTTGATTAGGCATTTCGAGCTGGTGAAAGGTGTATCTTTGGACAAATGAGAATGAAGTGCCAAGTTGAGTTCGTATCTGTTAAGATGCGTGCTCGGGCATATGGAAATTTTACTGAAGCGGCTTTCAGGAATTTTTCACTGTGGGGGAATTTCTCTACCTGTTAGGAGTAAAGAAAACTTAATTCCATAGGGGTCGTGAATGATGTGGCACAGGAGATTATGGGTTAATTGGGGTACATTGGCTTGTGCCTGTGTTCTTGGGTTATCAGGAGCTTGTTCGAGCCAACCGGAATTCGAACGGGTGGAGGAGTACCCGGAAGGCATGCAAATCGACACAGCGAAGAGCGCATTTTCCAACAAATTGCAAACGACGACGGTCTCGGATCGGTACACGGCTGGCTATGACGCCGTATGGGCGGCCACCAAGCGAGTCGCTCACCATTTTGAGAAGCTTCACGGGAAACCCGTTATCCGAATCGATGAAAAAAAAGGAAGCATTGAACTCCGTGACACGCATAAGATTGATAGATCGAAGGGATATAATTCGGATGCTGAACGGATCGAAGGGTGGAAGGATGAGTTTCTCATCAAAGTGGTAGCGCTTGACGGTAACCGAACCCAGGTGACCGTTTCGAGGAAAGTTGTCGGAATTCCCTCTTTTCGTCTTTGTGGGGACGACCTCGTTCAATGCGGGTCGTTATACGAACCTGAAGTCTCCAATGCCAAAATAGAAGAGTGGATCCTGACTAAGATAGAAGACGATCTGGCTTCAACCGCCGGCGGGTCTTCTCATTAAAGAAAGCTCCTACTATTGAGACCGTTGATCCATTGAGAAATTGAATCCCCCCCCTGACTCCCAAAATAAAAATTTCAGGTTCCAGGTTTCAAGTTCAACACTGGGGTTCCAACTTGAAAAACCTAAATGCCCAAACATTCCCCCGTTTCTTACCTGAAACTTGAAAGTTTTTCCCGTAAGTAGAGCATTAAGGAGAAGCATTTGAGGGTGGTGGTTCCTTCACGGAAGGCTGATGGGGGGAGGAGGGTGTTTGCATCTGCTCAATGCGTTCTTCCAGGCTTTTCACCTTTTTTTCCAACCGCTCGATTTCATCTTTGCTTGGGGCAGGCTCGGTTTTAGCGTAAACCGTAATGGGGGTTGGGCCCTCATAGTTTTTTCCGATCAATTCGAGCAACGGTCTGATGGCGTTCCCCGGTTGGGCATTGAAGGTTTTTATTCTTACTTTAAGATACCCTTCCCAAATCGGCCCTGGATCTTTGACATCATGGATGCTGAAGAGCTCAAGACGTATTTCTTGCCATTGGGCAGGAAGACGAGAAAGCCCGGGGTTCCCAGGGATGAGAACGATGTTACTTGACTCATCATTGATTCTGAAAAAGAGTACCAGCGTCTCTTGGGTCAATTGGTTAGTCACGGTCCAGCCGGCATGTCGCATTTCGGAAACGAGGAGTGTGCGGAATCCTTGTTCTTTTTCCGTTTGAGGTTCGGGAAGTGCCACATAAATGGGCTGAGATGGACGAAAGGTAAAACTCTGATCGGCTCTTCCCGAAAGGTAACCGCCGGGATTTAAAGTGGAACATGCGCATATGAAAGTGGCCAGAAAAAGGGTGAGGACAATTTCTCTTTTCATGATACCTAGAGCACAAGTATAATAGGGACGAACAATAATTTGAACTGGGGGACACTATCCCCCATAGTTTTCCATGGAGGGAACCATGAGGAGAATACTCATTTTACTGGCTTTGGTTGGATCGCTTGGGTGGTTAGGCTGCTCTAACGTCCAAACGGAACATGTCATACTCGAAGGTGCGACCTATAGTGGATACTCATCTGGTCAGAAAGTGGTTATTCTCTCTGAACCACCCGGAAAACCCTTCACCAAGATAGCCAAACTTCAAGCATCGGCAGAGGAACCGACGAGCGAAGAGGAACTCAGGGCCGGACTCATTGAAGAAGCTCGAAGGGTTGGCGCAGATGCAATTATCGATGTGGACCTTGAAGAGAAAGAATGGAATTACTCGATGCCGGTCGTTGGGCCGGGAGGTGGAGTCACGGGTGGAGTCCAGAACAAAGGCACAATCGCCATCATGACAGGCATTGCTATCAAGTACAAGTAAGCCGTTTTCAGGCGTTACCCTTAACAGGGAACAGGCCACTCTTGCCTTTGAAGGATGAAGGTCTTAATACCGGTGCTCTCAAATTATTTCCTGGCCATTCACCTGTCGTCATCCTGGTCTTGCGAATCGGAAAACCCCTACCATCCCTTTGCAAACTCCGCTGCCAAAAGGGATGTCGGAGATATCGAAAGAAGGGAATTCCAAGAGACTCTTCGATTATAGTCAGATAGGCGATGAAACGGGAAAAGTCCTAAAAAATTATCTTGCTTGCTCCTCCAAGCCTTTGGTGGCATGCTCGATCCAGGGCTCCGCCACCGGTCCGAGATCCGGAGCGATTTCTAACGCCCTATAGATATCCTCCAGGCCCGATTCATAATCTTTTTTCACTATTCTGATTGAGCCCCGATTGAGATAGGCTGTCGGGAGGTTAGGATCCAATTCGATAGCCTTATTAAAGTCTTCTAAGGCTTTGTCTAATGCCATGACTTCCTGGAGAATTCGTCCACGAAGCGAATAGGTTGGAGCAAGTTGCGGATTCAACACTAGGGCTTTCGTGGCATCCCTGGCAGCCTCTTCTAAGTGCTTCTGTGCCCCTTCTGTATCTCCATTCGATTTGAGTCTCCTGGCCTCTGCGAGGTGGGCAGATGCTCGGTTTGTGTAAGCGCTGGGATCAAAAGGGTTCAGGGTTAACGCTTTATCGAAGTCAGCAGTTGCGCCATCAACATCGCCAATATGAAGCTTGACAAATCCTCGGTTGTTTAGAGCTTGAACGTACTCAGGAAAAAGTTCCAAGGCTTTGGTATGGTCGGCAATAGCGCCATCAATATCCCCTTTGAGGAATCTCGCACCTCCGCGATTGGTATAGGCCGCCGCAAAATTCGGATTCTTTTTTATGGCCGCGGTATGATCATCCAAGGCCCCCTCAATGTCGCCGAGCTTATATTTCGCTAGCCCCCTATTGGTATAAGCTTGAGCATGGTCAGGCTTGCTGTCGATGGCTTTTGTGAATGCCTCAAGGGCTTCCTGATACTGGCCCTGGACATAGGCCTTCATCCCATCAGCGATGTGCTGATCAACATCCGTTTGCGCCAAGGGGGCGGAAGGGGAATGCCCAAGGACAACAAACAGGGAGAAAAAGGAAATAAAGAAAAATCTTCCTGCTTTTAACTTTCCATACCTTCTCCGCATCCAGATATTTCCAAATACTCTCAATACAGCCATTGAAGAAACTCCTCTGGTTCCTTTTCCCCTATCAGGGAAATAGGGTTTGAAATTTCGGGTTACTATTTTCGGATTTCAAAAGAAGGCCCCTCGCCTCCAACTGTTAGTGTCTGTCCGGAAATATTTCCGGCTCAGGAATATTATCACAGTCTAAAAACTTGATTCGCTTTTTTCCAAGGCATCCTCTTTTGAAGGGGAAAGTCCGCATTCTTGCATTTTATATAACAGCGCCTTATAGCTGATCCCCAGAAGTTTTGCCGCCTGTGTACGATTCCATTGCGTGTGGCGTAATGTCTCCTGGATGGCCTGTCGCTCCGCCTTTCGTGCCGCTCTTCGTGCCACTTCTTTCAACCCGCAGGTGGTTGGTTCCGGCCACTCGTTCATGACCTCCTCCACGGGCGGCTTTATTTCTTGAGCGACAAATTCTTCATCCCGTAATATGACGATCCGTTTGACAAAATTTTCCAACTCACGCACGTTGCCAGGCCAGTGGTACTTCTGAAACAAGGCCAGGGATTTCGATGAGAGTTTGGCATTTGGCCGATTGTATTGCCGGCTATATTTTTTTAGAAAAAGTTCAGCTAAAAGGGGGATCTCGTCCTGGCGGTCGCGAAGGGGAGGAACCTGGAGACTGACCACATTGAGCCGGTAATACAGGTCATTTCGAAAAGTTCCGGCCTCAACGGCGTCTTCAAGATTCCGGTTGGTCGAAGACAACACACGTACATTCACATGAATATCCCGTTCTCCGCCTAATCGGGAAAACTCTCCGTCTTGGAGCACGTGGAGGATCTTGGCTTGAAGCGGAGGACTCAATTCTCCAATTTCATCAAGGAAAATCGTGCCCTCGTGGGCAAATTCAAATTTTCCCGGTTTTCGCCTGTGGGCACCGGTAAACGCGCCTTTCTCATAGCCGAACAGCTCGGCCTCTAACAGCTCGCTGGGGAGGGCGGCACAATTAATCTTCACAAAAGGTTTTTCCCGACGAAACGACTTCGAGTGTAAGAGAGAAGCCACCACCCCTTTGCCGGCCCCACTCTCTCCACGGATCAGTACAGTGGCATCGGTATCAGCCACTTGGTCGACTAATCCCCTTAACTTTTTCATAGCTTCGCTTTGGCCGAGGGCAAGTGAATTTTCATCGGGTTCGGGGAGGGAAGAAATCGCGTTTTGCGTTAAGAGCCGTTGGGAAGTCTGAATGAGTTCCTGCGGTGAGATGTGGTGAGTGAGGGAATCGTTCGACTTCCCCTCACTTGAAACGAGGGCATTGGATCTTTCATCAGAAGAAGGGCTGGACAGCAGGATCACGGGCGTTCCAGGGACTCTCCGCTTAATTTCCCAAAGTAACTCCATACGGTCGATTGAGGGGGCCAAACCGTTCAGGACGACTAAGGACGGTCGTTGAATTCCAAGAAACTCCAGGCAGGCTTTTCCCGTGCGTGCCACAAGCACTCCAAATCCCTGGGATTCCATGGTTTGGCAAAACTCAGGAATAGTTTCAGATTCGTTGCCAATAAATAGAATGGGTTTCATCAAGTAAGCGTTCCTTCCGATCCCCGCACTTCTGGTAACATGAAATGACGGTTGCCAAGTAGGAAAATTTTTTCCTTATCAAATTTTCCTCAACCTTATCAAATATTCTAAATGTAAAATATGCCGAATGAAGAACCTCAAGCTCATACCTTAACATCTGCACGACCTTATTGGAATTTTGATTTGTTGGATGCTAGGTAAACTTTTTATCAGTTAGGAAATCCATTTTTATAAGAAAGAATTTTCTAGGTTATGAAAAATTTTTCCACTAATCAAGCGAATAATTTTTTATTTAATATTTTCAGCGACTTGCGAATAGTGGAAAGTCTAAAAGTTGGTTTTTTCTACAATTGTGGTCCCAATTGACGTATTCCTCCAGAGGGTTTTTCCTGGGTCTCCTCACCTCTGCTCCAATTTTGGGACTCCTGTGACCCGTTTGGGAAGGGTCTGGCATTCCAATGCCGGCCACGCATTTCCAAAATAGTATAAATTTTGTTAGGGTAGAAACGTATAGTGCTCTTCAATATAGAATTTGTTTTGGAGGAACTTGTCACTAAGGGTGTGAAGTGTTAAGGTATGATTGAATTCTTGAACAGGGACCTTGAACTTTTAAATATTTTTTGTAAGGTTAATTAAGTCGTAATTAGGAGGTATTAATGGAACGGTTTCATCCTTTATTAACGGGAATGTGTGCCATTGCGGTCGTGGCTGCGTTGACCACCCCCACCTTTGCCGCCAAAACGGTATTGCAGGATGAGGAAATGGATGAGGTAACGGCCGCGGGACAGCCAAAAATCTCCCAAGCACGAACTTCTGAGGGGACCGCGGAAGCGGTCAACTTCCAGGTGAACGTGTTTGCCGCGCACATTGGCGGGCAGGAGGAATTGACCGCCCTGACGCTTAACAACATCTTCGGGGAAAACCAAGTCGCCAATGCCGTGAACATTCAGTCAGGGGCCGACAACGAAGGGACACAGACCAATAACATAGTTCAGAGCTGGGGCTCAGCGAGAGCCCATGCTTCCGTGTTGGCGCCCGGCGCCCCGGGTGGGGCGGCGACGTGTGGCGCGGCAGGCATCATCGCGAAGTGTACCGCGAATGGTGGGGATGCCTCTGACCCCAAAATCGGTATTCTCTGGGAGTTCGCAGATGAGATCGCCGGGGCATCAAGCGGGAATGGCCCTGCCACTGCTTCAAACGTCGTGGTAAATGTCTTCGCCGGGTCGTTTGATGAGTTTGCGCAAAGCGGACTCACCGCCTTGACCGTGAACAATATTGTTGGGTTTAACCAGGTGGCCAATGGCCTGAACATTTCGGCCGGCGGGGTTAACGGCACCACCATTGAAGGGGCGGGCGTCGGATCGGCGACGGGCCAAAATAACACCATTGAGCAATGGCGGGGATCCCCAAAAGGGTGGAATCAGGCTCCAACGTTTTTCTAAAATTGAGGTCTATCAAGGTCGTATAAGAAATACTTACAAGGGGTAATTAAGGATTTAGCAAAAAGAAAATACTTTCCGGGAATTCAATCATGTTCCCGGCACGAGCGCAGAGTGAAAAGGGGTCTTAGGACCCCTTTTCGCGTTTAAGGCGCGTTTAAGGAAGGAAAAGCTCTCGCCCATTGCCCAAGGCCATTTTTTTTCTTGTAACAGGGGTAAAGCCAAGAACAATCTCGGTGGCTATTTAAGGGTTTGGCTCAACTAGTCCCCATCAATTTCCAGGGACAAATTTTTTCCAACTATAGGAAAGTTTTTACCCAATGATTCTAAGTTGTGGGCGTGAGTATTAAAAATATTCCCAATAAAAAACGTTTTTCATCCGTTTTTTCAACAAGTTATAAATATTTACGTGGAAAGATGATTTTTTTTGGTTTAGGTATGCATATTGCTGTTAAATCTACTTACTTGTGTCGCCAGGTGTGTAGTAAGTTGCTGAAAGGAGGTGAAAAGAAGGAAAAATTAAGCCTGGTGGCAGTTTTAAAATAAAAAATTTTTCGGTATTAAAAAGTAGTGTTTTTAAAAGTAGTAATTTTTAAAGGTAAGAAGTAAGGAGGTTTACATGAAACGTTTTCAAACTTTAATTTCGGGAATCAGCGCCATGGCGCTTGTGGCAGCTTTTGCCGCTCCGTCCTTTGCCGCTAAAACCGTAATTGAGGATGAGGAATTGGATGAGGTGACGGCCGCGGGGCAGCCAAAAATCGCCCAGGCTCATTCGGTTGAAGGTTCTGCGGCAGCCGTGAATTTCCAGATTAACGTCTTTGCAGCCCACATCGGAGGTCAAGAGAATTTAACCGCCTTGACGTTAAACAATATTTTCGGGGAAAACCAGGTCGCCAACAACGTGAACATCCAGTCGGGCAGCGACAACGGTGGCACGCAAACCAACAACGCCATGCAAAGCTGGGGGTCGTCCAAGGCCTGGAACTCTACGACAGTTGATGGCGCAGCCGGTGGTGCGGCGACTTGTGGTGCAGCCGGGATTATCGCCAAGTGTAATGCGAATGGCGGCGATGCCACGGAAGGCAAGATTGCGCTCCTCTGGGAGTTCGCCGATGAAATCGCCGATGCGAGCAGCGTAGAAAACAATGCTTTGGCGACCAACGTGGTGGTAACCATTGTGGCCGGGTCGTTTGATGAGTTTGCCCAAAGTGGGTTGACGGCCTTGACGGTCAACAACGTCTTCGGATTTAACCAGGTGGCCAATGGCCTGAACATTTCTGCCGGTGATGTTAATACGGCCGGTGGGACTATCGGCGGCGCTGCTGTCGGATCAGGCACGAACCAAAATAACACCAGTGAACAATGGCGGGGATCCCCCAAGGGGTGGAATGCTGCGCCAACCTTCTTCTAAGGTGTACCTGTTGAAACATTTCGTATAAGACGAAATTTTTATAATAAAAATGGAGGTTTACGAGATGAAACGCTTTCAATCATTAATTACGGGAATCGGGGCTATCGCGCTGGTGGCCGCTTTTGCCACTCCGACCTTGGCCGCGAAGACGGTCATTGACGAAGAGGAGTTGGATGAAGTGACCGCCGCGGGGCAGCCGAAAATCGCCCAGGCTCATGTGACGGGAGTTAATCCTGAAGCCGATGCGTTAGCCGTGAATTTTCAGGTGAATGTCTTTGCGGCACACATCGGAGGTCAGGAGGAATTGACCGCATTGACGCTAAACAACATTTTCGGAGAAAACCAGATCGCCAACAACGTGAACATTCAGTCGGGCGATGACAACTCCGGCACGCAGACCAACAACGCCATGCAAAGCTGGGGGTCGTCCAAGGCCTGGAACTCCACGACAGTTGATGGTGCAGAGGGTGGAGCGGCGGATTGTGGTGCAATCGGGATCATCGCCAAGTGTAACGCAGAGGGCGGCGATGCCACGGAAGGCAAGATTGCGCTCATGTGGGAGTTCGCCGATGAGATCGCTGATGCGACGAATACCGAGGGCGATG
Source organism: uncultured Nitrospiraceae bacterium (assembly GCA_964525045.1). Lineage (GTDB taxonomy): Bacteria > Nitrospirota > Nitrospiria > Nitrospirales > UBA8639. The sequence goes on from CAZGFD010000028.1 coordinate 41,818, forward strand.
CCACTGCTGCCAATGTAGTGGTGACCATCGTGGCCGGGACGTTTGATGAGTTCGCGCAAAGTGGATTGACGGCCTTGACGGTCAACAACGTCTTCGGATTCAACCAGGTGGTCAATGGCCTGAACATTTCTGCTGGAAATGTTAATACGGCTGGTGGGAGTATCGGAGGCGGGATCTTTGGCTCGTCCACGAACCAAAATAACACCAGCGAACAATGGCGTGGATCCCCCAAGGGGTGGAATGCCGCACCAACGTTCTTCTAAGGTGTAACTGCTGGAACTTTGCGTAAGTGGTAAGAAAAGTTTCTAAATATTAAAGCTAATGGAGGTTGTTTACATGAAACGGGTTCAATCATTAATTACGGGGATCGGCGCTATCGCGCTGGTGGCCGCTTTTGCCACTCCGACCTTGGCCGCGAAGACGGTCATTGACGAAGAGGAGTTGGATGAAGTGACCGCCGCGGGGCAGCCGAAAATCGCCCAGGCTCATGTGACGGGAGTTAATCCTGAAGCCGATGCGTTAGCCGTGAATTTTCAGGTGAATGTCTTTGCGGCACACATCGGAGGTCAGGAGGAATTGACCGCATTGACTCTAAACAACATTTTCGGAGAAAACCAGGTCGCCAACAACGTGAACATTCAAGCGGCCAATTCAGAAGTTGGAATTAATTCAGGCACGCAGACCAACAATGCGATGCAAAGCTGGGGGTCGTCCAAGGCCTGGAACTCCACGACAGTTGATGGCGCAGCAGGTGGTGAGGCGACTTGTGTTGCAGCCGGGATTATCGCCAAGTGTAACGCAGAGGGCGGCGATGCCACGGAAGGCAAGATTGCGCTCATGTGGGAGTTCGCCGATGAGATCGCTGATGCGACGAATACCGAGGGCGATGCCACTGCTGCCAATGTAGTGGTGACCATCGTGGCCGGGACGTTTGATGAGTTCGCGCAAAGTGGATTGACGGCCTTGACGGTCAACAACGTCTTCGGATTCAACCAGGTGGCCAATGGCCTGAACATTTCCTCCGGGGATTTGGCAGGTACTGGCATTGACGGGGCTGGATTCGGAACCTCAACGAACCAAAACAACACCAGTGCACAATGGCGGGGATCTCCCAAGGATTGGAATGCCGCGCCAACGTTCTTCTAAAGCCTAGCTGGTTGGGTCTTGCCTGATTGGCAAGAGTTTTTTTTATTTTTATTATTAATTAATTGGAGGTTTTTTTAATGAAGCGTTTTCAATCTGTTTTAACCGGTGTCAGTGCTATTGCCCTAGTGGCTGCTTTTGCTACTCCCACTTTGGCCGCGAAGACGGTCATTGAAGAAGAGGAGTTGGATGAAGTGACCGCCGCGGGGCAGCCGAAAATCGCCCAGGCTCATGTGACGGGAGTTAATCCTGAAGCCGATGCGTTAGCCGTGAATTTTCAGGTGAATGTCTTTGCGGCACACATCGGAGGTCAGGAGGAATTGACCGCATTGACGCTAAACAACATTTTCGGAGAAAACCAGATCGCCAACAACGTGAACATTCAGTCGGGCGATGACAACTCCGGCACGCAGACCAACAACGCCATGCAAAGCTGGGGGTCGTCCAAGGCCTGGAACTCCACGACAGTTGATGGTGCAGAGGGTGGAGCGGCGGATTGTGGTGCAATCGGGATCATCGCCAAGTGTAACGCAGAGGGCGGCGATGCCACGGAAGGCAAGATTGCGCTCATGTGGGAGTTCGCCGATGAGATCGCTGAGGCGACGAATACCGAGGGCGATGCCACTGCGGCTAATGTGGTGGTCCATATTGTAGCCGGAACGTTTGATGAGTTTGCCCAAAGTGGGTTGACGGCCTTGACCGTCAACAACATCTTCGGATTCAACCAGGTGGCCAATGGCCTGAACATTTCGTCCGGAAATGTTGATACGGTTGGTGGGAACATCGGGGGCGCATTCGCCACGTCCTCGAACCAAAACAACACCAGCGAACAATGGCGGGGATCCTCCAAGGGGTGGAATGCCGCGCCAACCTTCTTTTAAGAGGGAGACTGGTTTAGACGAAGTATGAAAAATTCATAAAAAAGTTCTAAAAAGAACTTGACAATAGAATTTTTCTCTGGGAATATTAGGCTAATATTCCAGAAAAAGGGTGAGGAGGGGTCTGTTGACCCCTTCTCACTTTTTGCGTTTCTTAATCAGTTACCACAAGGAGGTCTAATTTATGCGAAGATTGTACCAAAATCTGGCCGTATTGGGATGTGTGTTATTGTTGACATCCCCGGTTTGGGCCCTTGAGGCCCTGGAGGAGGAGGATCTGGATCGGATTTCCGCTGCAGGCGATCCTACGGTTATTGATGTCGAGGCCACCAATGGAACGGCCACGGCAGCCTACCTGGATGATACCCAGTATAAGCTTGATTTTAACGTTCCGGAGGCCCAATCGGGAATTCGGTCGTTGACTCTGATGAACATTGTGGGTGAAGCGCAAGTCCTGCAAAACCTCAACCTCCTATCAGCTTCTCAAAATGTTGGGGGCACCAACCAAGAGAATTTCAGCGCCCAGAGTTGGGGGAGCACCTTGCCGGATCCTGACACCGTCAAATCGGTTAGCGCCAGCGCAGCGGCCCCTGGCTGTATAGCCGCCGCAGTTTTATATGGTTGTGCCGGCGGCCCGGGCTTATTCTTTGGAGGGGATGGTAAGAATGGAGATGCCGCGGCGGCGGTTGACACCAAAATTACCGAAGCTGCCAGTGCCTCTGCGGACGTGATCGTAAGAGCCAAAACAAGAGGAGATACGGGTGGGGATGCCGTGGTTGCTGTCAATAATGCTGGAAAGTATGAGTTAGCCTTTGACCATACTGAGGCTCAAAAGGACCTCGCTACGCTCTTTTTCGCCAATGTGGTAGGTCGCGCTCAGATGGCCCTCAATTTGAACCTCGCGGCAGGTTCCGTGGGATTGGTTCCGGGATCCAGTGAGACATTTGCGGATCCCATCGGAGGCAACGCAGGCATAATTAATCAAAGCAATACAGGTCTTCAATTCCGGGGGACTCCATTAGTGGGATCAACCGGTACCTCAGGAGGACTCACCGCAACGGTTACGAATTAACTTTAGAAGTATAGGAAGTACCGGAGATGAAAGTTTTTCTTTCGATTTTGTCAATTTCCATGCTTTCGACAATTTGGCTGGGCCCGGGTATCGCTGGAGGGGCCCAGCTTCTCTCGGATGACGAACTGGACGAAGTGACCGCGGCGGGGTCGGTCGATTATTCCATTGATTTTATTGGTAATAGTAATCTTATTTTGGGTACCACGCCGACCCCTGGCGTGGTGTCTACACCCCTAGGACTAACCTCAGCGTTGTCATCTGTTTCCGCGGCCGCGGCCGCCGCGGAGGCGGCAAAGGCGGTCAGCGGGATTGCCGGGTTGGCTGTTGCATCGGATGCCGTCTCAACGGCCGCGACGGCACTGACGGATACTTCTAACACGATTAGTCTAAATTCCCTCAACGCAGGGAAGGCTACCCTCTCAGCCGCAGCCACCCTTTTGAATAGTGTTCCTCTCGAACAACACACCCCTGCGATAATTGATGCGGCGAATAAGATTGACCAAGCCGCGGCTTCGTTGAACCAAGCTGCCTTTAACACCAAGGCGATTGAGCTGAACACTGCCGTTAAGGCCGTTGAGGCAGTAAAGGTTGCCCTTAGCACGTTGCCAGAGATTGGCGGGGAGATTGATCATTCTTCAGCAATTGACGCGGCGGTTAAATCGATTCAAACTGCAAAAAACGCGATTAACGAAGCTGCCCAGGCCCAGAAAGCTTCAGGTGGTGGATCTCAGACAGCGTTTGTCCTGAAAGAGGGTGGCGATGGAAGTCTTGATCCAATTTTGAGAATTAATTTTAATTCAGGCAGAACCGTTGGGTCAGCCGACATCATTCCTTTAGTGACCAGAGGGGGACCGAGTCAACCTGGATTGGACGCATTGAATCTTGATGGTGCGGCTATCGCGGGTCCGAATGGATTACTCCCTCTTACCGTTGTCGCAGAAACGTTGATGTTGAACATGAATATTTGCTACTTCTGCCGCGCGGATAAGATTATCCAAACCAATAACGGATATGTCGTTCCTATTTATGCCCGGTAAAGCCCTTTCACCTTTTCTTGGCCGATTGGGAATAACCTTTGTCTTGTTGGTCGGATTGATGGGTACGGAGGCCTATGGAGCGGGTGTAAGCCTGCTCCTAGACTCCGGCCCTCTTGGAAGTAGGGTGAATAAGCGGGTCAAGAGCTTGCTGGAATTACGCCAGGAACGGGTCATTTTACAGAACCTGGACTATTCCTGTGGGGCGGCTGCGCTCGCGACCGTGTTGCGACATGGCTTCGGATCCGACGTGACAGAGCGCGAGTTAATTTCTCTGATTTTCGTGTTCGGGCAAACTCCCAAATCCGGTATTAAAAAATATTTCAAGCGGCAGGGGTTCACCCTCTTAGACTTAAAACGTGCGGCTCGGGCTAAGGGATTTCCGAGTATTGGGTATAAAGGAATGGAACTTCAGGATCTGACCGATATTTTGTCCGTCGATCGGCTACCGATCCTCGTTCCTATTCGGCCCTTAGGGTATAACCATTTTGTCGTCTTAAAAGGAATTTATGGAAGCCGAGTGTATATGGCTGATCCCGCTTTTGGGAACAAAAGTATGAAGATCCATCAATTCCTGGATGTCTGGATCGATGGCATTGGGTTTATTATCAAACCCAAACCGACCTTGGCAAAAGTTAATAGAAAAAACGGCTTAGCCAGAAACGATTATGGTATAGAGATTGTAAGTGAACAGGAATTAGCGAGTATTTCCGCTGCAGGGTTGGCTAAGGGAATGATGGGAGCCAAAACCAACCGAAATTCCGATTTGTTACGGGCGAGTGATCGTGAACTCGAGGAGATCGCCGCGGGCCAGGAAAAAGTCACCGATGAAGAAAAGGCACGAGTCGCGGATATAGAAGCCGGTCTTGCCAAGGGTGCATTGGTTCCAGGAGTCGATACGTCTCTTGAGGATACGCCTTCCGAAACTATTCTTAATTTTGATCCGGAAGGAGAGTCGGTGGAATACTGGCGTGTGCAACGGTTTATTCTTGACCCTGGGACGATCCCGGGTGTTGATGTGAATAAGAATGTCTTGCCGATCATCTCCGGGAGTGCGGGTAGCAGAAGTATTGTCACATTCTTCGAATTACAAAACTTCGGTGGCCGAATCCAATTCGGAGAGCCAGCTGGTAATTTCTTCCCCGACCTTGGGGGACCAATCCAATGAGCGCGCAGTTCGTAAACAGTGGGAATTAGCACGCCTCAAACTTCCTTTGCCACAACCGGGAGTTGGGTTTTCTGTTTCCTTCCTATTTTTCTCTTTTTCCTCCCAGCCTCAACATTAGCCTTTGATCCTTGGGTTTCTTCACTGGACCCGGACCCTGTCATCCTTGCACAGGCCCAAACTCCTCCTACTTCAGAACCCACGTCTCCGCCGATTGATGATCAACCAGCCACAGGAGATGAGGAAGAGGAAGAAGAAGAGGGACCAGCCAGAATTCCTCTGGCGGGGGTCCAACAAGGAGGTGTGTTACTTCAGCGAGACCAGCTCGTGTTGGAACCGACACTGGCGTATGGCTTTTCATCGAATTCCCGTCTAATATTGACCGGATTCAGTATTCTTCCACTCCTCGTCTTAGGCACGATTGAAGCCGAAAAAGTTGATCAGACAACATTTTCCCCGGCCATCGGTTTTCGATACGGTATCAGAAGGGGGATTCAAATGGACTTTCGACTCCCTGGTGCCCTTATCAATACGACCCGTACTCGAGTTCTCAGCGATGAGACCGGACAGCGTTCGGTGAGTGGTGAAAGTTCTGGCATTGGTGACGTGTCCTTTGGTCTCAGCTATCAATTTCTTTATGAGCGCGCTTGGTTTCCTGATATGGTCTTCCGATTGGGAGGCTCGGCTCCGACTGGAAGAAGTCAATTCGACATTTTCGAAGACATCATCGCAACCGGTCAGTTTGAAACCATTGATCAATTTGAGGAGCAGTTGACGGCTCAAGGAACGGCGCTGGGATCTGGTCGGTGGTCTGTCGATGCCACCATTACCGGTGTGAAGGCTCTTGATCCGGCCATCCTTTTTGGCACGGTGGGATTCAGGTATTCTCCGCCAACCACTGAGACGGTGCTGCGACTAACGGCCAACCCCACCAATCCCAGAGAAATTATTGTCGTACCACAGGAGTCAGAACTCGGGGGGACCAGCGGCTTCAGTGTGAGTCTGGGCATGGCCATATCCTTAAACAACCAATTGTCCATGAACTGGTCCTTTGCCCAAAATTATAGATTTTCCGTGGAATCGAACGGTCAAAAAGTTCCAGATTCGCAGGTGAATGCCGCAAGTTTTAATATGGGTTTTAATATCGCGGTCACTCCGCGTATCACGACGAATATTCAGGGATCAATCGGTATTACCCCTGATGCTCCCGATTTCGGATTTAGCCTGACCGTCCCGGTATCTTTCACCAACGCCTTAGGATCGACGATCACCTGGATCAAAGAGCACAGACCATTCAAATCGAAACCAGCCCCCTCCATTCCTGAGGAGGAACCAGATGGCCTTGGGGAGTCAGAAACTCCAGCTCCGCCGACACAAAAGGAACCTGCGACGGATACCTCCGCCCCGCCCAAAGCTGGAAATGGAAATAATGGGCCTCCCTCGACCAAGGAGCCGCAAAAATAAGGGTAAAGTCCCTGGTTCAACGGTTTGCCTTAAAGGAGAGGCACCAGGGTATAGTGCCTCTTCGGCCAATGGCAATAGGGTACGTGTCTTAGAGAAGGAAGGGGAGTGTGAAATTGGCCGGAGCTCGACTCACGGTTGTCGCGCGCCCCATGCCGGGTTTCTAGGTAGGCGGCAGCACCTGCCTGTCCGAAGCCGCTCTGGTGGAGGCAGATGAGATGCTGCAGCAACTATTAAGAAAAGGGGATCAAGAAAA
>CAZGFD010000029.1:0-49612 GCA_964525045.1 uncultured Nitrospiraceae bacterium
AACCCGAAACCCGAAACCCGAAACCCGAAACCCGAAACCCGAAACCCGAAACCCGAAACCCGAAACCCGAAACCCGAAACCCGAAACCCGAAACTTTCCCAATTGGTGGTTGAACTGGAGGTGTGACGAAGATGAAGGTTAGTGGTTTTACCATTTGCCGGAATCCGTTGAAATTGGAATATCCTCTGATGGAAGTGATTCAATCGGCCCTGCCGTTGGTCGATGAATTTATTGTGAACCTTGGGCCTTCTGATGATGGCACCATTGAGCTGATTGAGTCACTTGAATCCCCCAAGATCCGTATAGTCCATTCGACCTGGGACGAGTCTCTGAGGAAGAAGGGGTTGTTGTTTTCCAGAGAGACGAATGCGGCTCTCGAACATTGCACCGGCGATTGGGCCCTGTATCTCCAAGCCGATGAAGTCATTCATGAAGAGGATTACGACCGCATTCTTCAGGGGATGCGGGATCACTACCACAATTCACGCATTCTCGGGTTTGTGTTCAACTATTTACACTTTTATGGAGATTATTGGTCAACCAATCCTTGGGGATTTCATCGGGCCGTAAGAATTATTCGCAATAACGGAGAACTCATGTCTTGTGATGATGCGGTAGGATTTTCTTTGAAGGCTGATGGTGGATTCCTGACGAGTGTTCATAAGGACCGGGTGTGCCATTCGGGAGCAAGAATTTTTCACTACAGTTATGTGAAATCCGGGTCGGCCATGCAAGAGAAGTCTAGAAAATTAGAGATGTTGTTTCATGGGGACCAGCCGCGCCCTGAAATGGCTAATCGATTGAAGCAAAATACCTATGACTTTGAAGATTATGGGATTATGAAGGAATTTCGGGGGAGCCATCCCGCTGTCATGAGAAATCGAATTGCGCAATCCCAAAGATTTAGCTCAAGACGGAATCGTTGGTTAACCCCTCGATTTTATAAGGCCATTTTTCAGCGGGGATTCCGAGGGTAATGATGAACGCGGGTCATTCCCAGGTGTCTGCAATGCCTTCTTTGATATCAGCGGTTATTATCACTAAAAATGAGGAACAGAATATTCGGGATTGTTTACAAAGTGTGGATTGGGTCGATCAAATCATTGTGGTGGATGCGGAAAGCCATGATCGAACCAAAGAAATAGCAGGAGAATTCACCGATCAAGTTTATAACCGACCCTGGCCGGGATTTGGTGCTCAAAAAAACTTCGGAATCAACCAAGCTAGTTCGGACTGGATCCTCATCCTTGATGCCGATGAACGAGTGAGTCACGAATTAAAGACAGAAATTCAGGACCTCCTCCATTCATGGTCGCCCGCTGATCCGGTGGCTTTTGAGATCCCACGCCGAAACATATTCTACGGCAAATGGGTTCGATGGGGTGGGGCCTATCCGGACTGTCAGATTCGACTTTTTCGAAAAGGGAAGGCCAAGTACAATGATGTCGAGGTCCATGAGAATCTTTTGATTTCGGGAGAGGTCGGGGCCCTCAAAGGGCACTTCGATCACTTTACCGAAAGGCACATTGTCGACCACTTTAGAAAATTCAACCTCTATACCACCTTGGCGGCGAGACAGAAAAGAAAATCCATAGGCCACGTATACTGGTACCATCTTTTGTTCAATCCCTTGATAGTGTTTCTCAAAACGTATCTTCTTCGGAGAGGATTTCGGGATGGAATGAGAGGATTCATTTTCGCGGTCTTTGCGAGTATGTATACATTTGTGAAATATGCCAAACTTTGGGAAATCCTTTATTCACCCACCGGGAATTTCACCAAGGAGTCCTGACCGATTGTACTATCTGATGATGATTAGCCTTTTAAGGATACTGCATGTTTAGCATCATTGTCGCTGTCCATAATCAGCTTGGGCATAATCAATTATTTCTTGAATCGATAAAAAAATATACCACTCCCCCCTATGAAGTGATTGTCATAGATAATCATTCAAGCGATGGATCAGGGGAGTTCTTTGCAAGTCAAGGCTGTCAGGTAATTCGGCATCAGAAGAATTTGTGTTATCCGGAATCCATGAACCTGGGAATCCGGGCGTCCAAGGGACACTTCTGCTGTCTGATTAACAACGATGTGTATGTCGGACCGAAGTGGAACGAAAAATTAATGGCGGCCATGGATACCCACGGGTTGGATGCCTGTTCACCGATGGGTTTGGAGCGTATGCCAACCCCCGCGCTAACAGGTTGGATGTATGATCGCTGGTCTCAAATAGGGAAAGGGCGACTGTCATCCGGAAAAGGCATAGAGCATTTACGGAAAATGATCAACCTGATGTATGGGAACTGGGAAGAATTGAATGATGAAATGTACCATTTCTTCCACCATCGTCTTTATGAAGGAATCATTGGCGCAGTTGTCCTACTCCGGCGCTCGCTTTTCGATAAAACAGGTCTGTTGGATGAAAAAATTCAGGCGTCTGATTGGGATATGTATTTGACCATTCGAAAACGCGAGAAAGAATTTGGAGATGTGCGGCGTTTTATGATGGTGGGGGGGGTGTACGTCCATCATTTTATACGCGCCACGTTGAAAGGAAAGCCAGCACGTTTTTCCTGTCTCCACCCAAGAATATCAATAGACGAGAAATGGGATTTTGAGACAAAGAAGCAACTATGGTTTGATTCCCGTGAAATCGAACCCCCCAGTCCCGAATCGGCATCATCATGGCAACGAAGTCTCACGCGTTTAAGTCAGAAAGCTTCCGTAAAGGTGTCCGGACTTTATCGGAGAAACCTTGGGCATTTGTTGTCGATGAATGATCCAGATCAAGTGGTCAGTCTGTATCGGAAAAAGTTTTCTGAACTTGCCAATATTTCGGGCAACTGACTTCGCACCATAAAACGAGGCCAGATTCTTCATCGTCACCTCAACCCTGGATGTGATAGTAGGATGGATGAGACTCAAAAATCTCCGGGGAATCAACATATTGTTGGGATACCATGAAAATTGTTATTGCCGCTTGGCATTTAAAGAATTTTCATGTTGGTATTGGGCGATACCTGCGAAATCTTATTAAGGGGATTGGTCGGGTCGATCAGGAGAATGACTATGAGATTCTGGTTCCTGATTATCCTCGCCGTGCCAGCCCCTGGCCCAACATCCGATACCGTCATATTGGATTTTCAAGTTTTAAATTGCGATATTGGGAACAGTTTGCTCCCCTCTGTGTTGGTCAATACGATCTCCTGCATTTCCCCTATGATTCGTGTATTGGAATGAAGCGTGGGAAGTTTGTTGTAACGATTCATGATGTGATTCCTCTTCTTTTCCCGAATGGCGGGAGTCGCCGGCCATGGAAAGGGTTGTTCAAACGGATGCTGATCCCCCGGCCCTTTCAACAAATCGACCATGTCCTGACGGTCTCACAAAATTCCAAGCGAGATATCATGGAAAGGCTTGGGGTGTCGGAACATCAAATATCGGTTGTGCATCATGGCGTGGAATTTGATCGGTTTTTCCCCAATCGAATCCCTCATGCTGACCGAATAAAGCCAACCCCCTATATTCTGTGTGTTGCGGGAGACAGTCATGCCAAGAATGTCGGCACCTTACTTCGAGCGTACGCCAATCTGCCCAAACCTATTCTTGGCGAATATCAATTGGTACTGGCTGGGAACGTTCAACGGAGTAAAAATCTTTCTCCTCTGATTCAGCAATTGGGATTAGAGAAGCATATCGTATTCACCGGCATTATTGCCGATGAGCACCTCGCTCGTCTGTACCAGGAAGCTTCCGTGTTTGTGTTTCCGACATTATATGAAGGTTTTGGGCTTCCTGTCCTGGAAGCCATGGCGTGTGGATGTCCGGTCATTACTTCCAATAACTCATCACTCCCAGAAGTGGTAGGGGATGCTGGGATTATGCTTGACCCCTTAGACGCGTCAGCCATGAGTGCGGCTATCGAGCAAGTGCTCACCGATCAGGATCTGGCCGAAGGCCTCCGACAGGACGGTGTTCAACGCGCAAAACAGTTTTGTTGGGAGCGAACCGCTCGAGAGACCGTCGAATTGTACCGGAAGGTTGTTGGAGCCGGTCTTGGCCAATAGACCTGTCTTTCTTCTCCAGGTCATGTCTGAATGTCCGATCTTTAAAATCCTGTTCGGGGAACAGCTAACAAAATCTTGCGCAAATTGTTACAGTAGGTACCCGGAGGAACAATCCGAGCGTTATGCCTGCCCGAATACTGTATTTACATGGTATAACAATGATTGGTGGGGCCGAGACCGACTTGTTGAGTCTCATAGGAGGTCTGAATCGGGAAGAATTTCACCCCTATGTCGCATGCCCACCCGAAGGGCCATTAGTGGAAGAACTACGATCCCTTCACGTTCCTCTTTGTGGTTTAGAATTGCCAGCATGGCGAAAATTGACGGATATCTCCAGGAATCCGATAGCTGTCGGTCACCTTGTTCGTCTCATTCACAAACATCGAATTGATCTCATTCATGTGAATGACTTCTGGTGGAATCCCGTAGCGTGGTTGGCTTCAAGGCTGACGCGGCGTCCCTGCGTGGTCCATATTCGTCAACATATTCAACCCATAAAGGTAAAGCAATATTGGTTGAACAAATCCGATATGCTCATTGCGGTCTCCCATGGAATTAAGGACATTGTTCTGGGCGCGGGGGTCAGGAGAGACCGGATAAAAGTAGCCCACAGCGGAATAGACTTTCCGGTGGGGTTTCAACAGCACGATCGAATAAAATCCTGTTATAGCCTTGAAACCGATCAACCCGTCATTGGCATTGTTGCCCATTTGCTCCCTCACAAGGGGTATGAGTATTTGATTCAGGCATTTGGGGAGGTCAAAAAAGCTTTTCCAAAAAGTCACTTACTTATTGTGGGGGATGGAAATGCACATTATCGTTCAGAGTTGTCCACGCTCATTGAGAGATTGGGTCTTGAACGGGCCATCACCTTTGCAGGATTTCAACGGAAGGTTTTTGAATATATTTCCGCATTTGATGTATTCGTTTTACCATCGATTTATGAGGCGTTTGGTATTGCTTTGTTAGAGGCCATGGCAATGGAAAAGCCCATCGTCGCCAGCCGGGTAGGGGGCATTCCTGAAATCGTCGTCGATGGGATTTCGGGGATTTTAGTTCCACCACGGGATTCCGGTGCTTTGGCCTCGGCCTTGTTACGACTGCTTCAAGATGAAAAGGTCAGGCGTGAGATGGGACGTGCGGGTCGACAGCGGTTAGAGACCCATTTCACTCGTGATGGAATGTTGACAGTCATTCAAGATATTTACGCGGAGTTCCTGACGGCCAATAAAACGATTACCGGTCCAACCCCGTCGATACCCTGAAAAACACCGAAAACTCTGCCGGGTTATAGGCGGTAAATTATTTGGAGAATTTTGGGTTGAAAAACTCTTGCCATATCTTTGTAAGAGAACTCAGCGTTGCTCTTCGTGCGCATCTGTTATCCTCTTGCCGAACAAAAGATACGTAAATTGCCGAAACGAATTCTTGTTCTTGCCATCCGCGCCATTGGAGATGTGGTGCTCATGACTCCTGTCGTTCGTCTTCTCAAACAAAAATTTCCCACCGCCTACCTGGCCACGCTAGCGGATGGTCCAAGCGCCCAGGTATTTCACAACAATCCTCACGTCGATCGACTGTTTACGATTGATCGGTCACGTTCTCATCAAATGCCCTGGCTCAAACAATTCAACGAATGGAGTGATCTGGTATCCGACATTCGAAAGGAGCGTTTCGATGTTGTGATTGATCTTTTCAGCGGACCGCGGAGCGCCATATTAGCCTGGCTTTCCGGTGCTCCGGATCGTTATGGGGAAGATGTGCGAAGGGGGTTGCGAGGGTTTTTGTATAACTATCCTATTAAGGTAGCTCGAGACGGGCGACATTTGTTGGAGCAAAAGTTGGATTTGATTCAGTCGCTTGTGGGCAACGTTAAACGAGAAGAAGCCTTTTTGGAATTGTATCCTACCAAAGAAGAACAAGAGGCGGCAGATCTTTTTCTAACAAGAAATGATGGAGGCGATCGAAAACGTATTGGGCTGGTCCCTGGAGCAGGATCGAAATGGAGGATTTGGCCCGCTGAACGATTCAGTGAGCTGGCAGACCTGCTTATCAAGGAATATCGTGTGGATATTGTTCTTTTAGGTGGAAAGGATGATATGCCAGTTTGTCGTCGGATTAGTGAAGCGATGGAGACGAAACCTATCGACTTATCAGGGAAAACAACATTAAGAGAATTAATCGCCTTGTTGGCCAAGCTTGATCTGGTGATTTGCAACGTGACGGGACCATTACATTTGGCATCAGCTTTTTCAAATCTGCCGGTCATCGGTTTATATGGGGAAGCGGATACGGTGCAATACGCTCCCTGGGGAAACAATGTGATGATGCTGACCAAAGGCAGGGTGGACCATGCCTATTGGAAAAAGGTCGATTACCAGCGCGATCACGAGGTACTACGACAGATAGCCGTAGTAGATGTCCTCGAAGCGTTTAAAAAGGTCATGAAGAATGTCGGGAAGAAATAGCGGTGAGGTATGATGTATCGGGGCCAAGTTGTGTTCATCAGGGTGGCCATTAGACTCACCCCCGGACTTTGTCCGTAGGTATGAAGAATATACTCATCATCAAGCTTCGTTATATTGGGGACGTGTTATTGTGCACACCTCTGGTACGGGCGTTACGGGAACATTATTCAGGTGCGAAAATCACCTTTCTTGTTAGTCAAGGGACTGAAGATGTTCTGAAGCACAATCCTTATCTCGATGAAGTCCTGCTCCTTCCCCGTACCAACTTGTACAACCAATTACGCTTCCTCGTGAAAATTCGATCACGGAGGTTTGACTGTGTTCTCGATCTGACCGATGGGGACCGGTCAGCCATAATGTCCGCTGTCACGGGTGCATCGCACAAGATAGGATTTAACAATGAAAACCGGTGGCGTGGCAGGGTGTATTCTCAGTGTGTTCGGGCCAAATACGGCAGTATGCATATGGTGGACTATCATGGACAGGTCGCTTCCCAGTTAGGGATTCCAATTCCCCTGGGGCACCCGGAAGTGTTTGTCAGTGCACAAAATGAGGAAGTCGCCCAACAGCTCCTTCAGGAGAATCAACTGCATGACAGGCCTTGGGGCATGATTCATCCGACAGCGCGGTATTGGTCGAAAGCCTGGCCTGCCGATCGTTTTGCGGCTTTGAGTGACTGGTTAGCCAAGCAGGGCATTGCTGTTCTCTTAGTGGGAAGCGAGAAAGACAAAGCGGTTGGTCAGGAGATTCAGCACCTTTCTGTGTCAAAACCGGTATCGTTGATGGGAAGGACCAGTGTATTGGAACTTGCGGCCCTCATGAAACGGTGTGGGTTGTTTGTGGGTAATGACGGGGGACCTATGCATATTGCTGCAGCCGTAGGCTGCCCGGTGCTGGCGATTTTCGGGCCAACGGATCCTGCGGTCTGGGGGCCTAGGGGTGACCGTGTGAGGGTGTTGTATAAGGGGTTGGATTGTGATGCCTGTTTTCTGCCTGGCTGTTTGCGTGGCGAAGAGAGCTGTATGAAGCTCATATCCGTCGATGAAGTCTGCAACGCTGCTCTTCAACTGCTCAACAAAACACCGGTCTTCTCAAATTAGCTGTCTTCCTCATTGGTTGAGAAAAAAACTTACAGGCATACCCCTCTTTTTTAAAAAGTAATGGTCCCCTCTCCCTTGAGGGAGAGGGTTTGGGTGAGGGTAGAAGTCACCCATAAGGCCCGAGACTAGGGCCATAAGAAAAGCTGATGATAAGCCTTTAGAAAAGAAAACCCTGGAAAGTCAGGGGTCAAGGAAATGCAGACAAAGGAGCATAAGAGAGCGGTACTCCTAAAAGACCTTCGAGCCATTTCGTAGTTTCCTCCCGCGGGAGAGGGCTTTGGCTCAAACGTGCCTCGATTCGGAACTGCCCCTGGTTTGCGACGATGCCGATAATCGCCGCCACGTCTTTTCCCTCCGGCAACAGGGTTTCTGTTTGAAATTCACACAAGGTGGTATAGAGACGGCCGGACCGATCAAGGATCCCAAGAATTTCGGGAATGTCTTTGAACGCGTTATGTACTGAACACCGGTACACTGATCGTTTGTCCTGTCCTAAAGACTGGAAATCCTGTAATTCGTTTTCTGAAAATCCTGTCAAATACGTTCGAACGGTGGCGGGTCGGCCCTGGTACGTAGCTGCTAATTGACTCGCGGGGACAAGGAATTCAAAAACATCAGGTGAGTTTAATTCGAATTGACAGGGGCCAAAGGCGTCAGGCCAAGAACAAAACAGGGGAGTATCCTGGCGGGGCGTACGAAGTATCAATCGCTCCCGCTCTATTGCTGGCTCCAATGGCAGATCAAGAGTCCGAATCGCGGCGAGAAAGGCCGCTTGCCGTTCTTCGAGCCAAATGGGACGCTGTTGATCCGCCCAGATTTCACCGGGTGTGACTATTTCAGTGGTATGAACCCGAACACGAATAAATGAATGGGTATGACGAAATCCTACCCATAACATGGCGTCGGGCAATAATGTCGCCAGGTGTCCCTCTAATCGCCATGGATGACAAACGGAACAATAGGTATTCACCGTTTGATACCGTTGAAACACGGTGTGATATCCTCCGACCAGTAAGAAGAAATCTCCTCCCCAATTCTCAAGAACGTGAATGAGCGTGACGTCCTCGATGGGCCAAAACTCGAGTTGTTGGATATCTTTTGGTTCTGAGACTTCCCAGTCTTCGATATAGGTAATCACGTCCTTATCCGGATCGGCCGGTGCTAGGCCAGCGCCTCTCAAACGATCCGTCATCTGGAGAATCTGGTCAAAGGATAAAGCTGGCTGGGTTTCCCAACGGTGCTCACGCATGAGGAAGTGCGGTCATGAGAAACAACAATAAAAAGGGTGTCTTCTTGTCAAAAGTTGCCCCATTCGGCTCCGCTCCGTGCTAAGCCTGGTGTAATCTGGTAACCATTGGACCTGGCCCAGTCACGGGCGGTTTTGTCTATATTGGGGAATCCTGATTTCAAAAAATCTTCAGCCATTGAATCGTCGCCGTGGTCAATCAACACTTGATTCAGTTTGGTTTCGGAATCCGAAATGCCGAGTTTGACTCCTAATAAAAGAAGCTGACTGCGATATTCGGGAAATCGCACTTGTCTGGCTAACCCATCTCCAACAGCATTTTGATCCATTTTTTGTAACGCATCGTACACCTGGCGACCTTCCTGTTTATCAATCCAATGACCTTGATGATCAAGGAGGGTACTGGCAGCATAAATCAAACTATCAATGGTGGGTTGATCCTTGGAAACACTCCTGTTTCCCATTTCTCCTCTCCGTTCCTCTGACGATTCTAATTCATTTAAGTCCATTGCCAATACTCGAGGATGTCTCGTTCCAAACCAAATACATTGTCTTAAACGATCTTCGGGGTTTTTGGGGAAATAGCAGTGTTGGCTATACCATTCTTGTCCGCTTTCGACGTACGTCGGAATCCCCGAAGAGATATAGTGATTTGTCAGATCAGGATCTCCATGATCGGCGAGATACGTCACCAGGCCTTTTGTGATGTCCTGATCATCCAATTTGACACTCAGTTGTAGGGCCTTTGGTCCTAAATCCTGGACATAAATAAATTTTTGGAGGGTAAATAGGAGTTCTTGGTGGGGAAGGCGTCTGAGGAAGGGAATAATATCGTGTTTGTGCTGTTGTGTCGCCGGGTCAGTTTTCTCCCAATCCTTGAGAACCGTGTAGACTAAACTGTCGGTGACATGGTAGCGCTGGCGAGGGTCGATCGCTTGACTATAACCCAATGGCCTTTGCCCTTGATTAAACAGCGATTCCAGGTTTTCCAAATCGCCGGAAGTGATATATCGTACCTCAAGGCGTGTTGGGGAGTCCGCCACAGGATGAGCAATTTTTTTTATGGCACAACCTGCAATTCCCAATAAGCAAACAACCAAGGTTATTCCGACCAGGAGTGCTGAATTTTGAGTCGTTCCGTCGCACACCGTATTGGTCTTTCCCATAATCAGATCAATCTCTCTGGTATCCGGCTGCCATGTGGATCAGAGATTCCTATTCGATTCTTTTCAGGTGTCGATCATACCCCACCGGTTCATCCGTATGCTACTTCCACGCTCAGGACTAAGCAAAAGGGGCAAGGAGTTAGTTTGCGCCTAAGCGTGTGGCTGATGCAATGAATGATATCGAAGCACCCATCTATCGGAGAGTCGTTAAGGGTCAAAACTATAGTGAGGGAATTAAAACAGGGATGAAAAGCCCTACTCCGCCAAGGCTACGGCGGGCACCCTTTGCACCGGCGTCGGTTATCAAGGAACTTCGGTGAGCGCGTTGAACTTTTTTGGCTGGCCTATCAGAGAGAGAGGCATTCGAAGTCGCGTGACCAAGTTCGCCGCTCCCACTAAGGGAAATGCTGACAACCCCGGGAGATGAATAGGAAAATTTTGGATGAGAGCTCTCCCTTTGTGTTGGCCGGGCTACCGTTTGGGGCCTGATTTCTCCTGACATGGCTGGGGAAATGTCTAAAACGAAGAGGATACCAACTGGGCCGGAGCTCAATGTTCCAGAACAACCCAGGTGCAACATGCAAAAAATTTGTAGTGAGTTCAAGGTTTAGGGTACCATCTACTTCCATGGGCTCAGTGAGTGGTAGTGCTATTGAATGGGTCACCTGTCTTCTTTGTTCAGCGGTGCAAACCAGCAAAGTAGGATCATTGAAGGACTGGAGTGCCTGGCAATTACTTTTGCTGAGGTTTCCGGAGTAAAGGGGAACATTGCCCGAAGCGAGTTAAGAAAAATGGCATTTATTGTTAGCAAATAACTCTGTGCAAAGCTTAGGAAAAAGGGAAAATGCGGTCGTGGAAATAACTCGTATACTTCAGAATGCCAAAGAGGTTGAGACATTTTCTCCGAGAAAGGTAATTTTCATACGCGGTGATCCGGGAAACGTGATGTATCTCATCAAACAAGGGGAAGTGGAACTATACTTTCGGAAGCAACTGTTCGCCACTCTTGGACAAGGAGGAATTCTTGGGGAAATGGCTTTGCTCGATGGCGAGTTGCGAAGTTTAACGGCCGTGGCCAAGACTGAATGCCAGCTTGTTCCCATTGATAAAAAACAATTCTCTTTTCTTGTTCAACAAAAACCATCTTTTGCCCTCCAGATTATGCAAGTCATGGCTGATCGATTGCGATCCATGAATGAGTTATATGGTGAATCACAAAACCAGACTTGATCTCGTGGGGAAGAATGCCTGGACTATGCACAAGGGAAATTTTATGCCTTTCATTGGTATCGTGGATCAGGCAAGAGCAAACCAAACACAAAAAGATCCGAGAAGAAAATCTCCGCGGCACGAAGAAACATTTTTCCGAAGGACCAGCTGGATCTCCTTGATGAAAAATCTGAAATACTTCAGTTCACCCAAGCCTGCCGTTTTTTTTTAGGGCCTCCAGCCTCCTTGTACCTCCGCGTTACTGCTGTCACCCCCTGAAAGGGGCACACCCCTTGTAGGACCATAAACTTCGATTATTCCAGATTCAGGAGGCGTCCAAGTAGAATATCTTCAATGTTACGTCTCGAATCAAGGACCCCCAGAACAAGTACCGTCCGTCCTGAAATTCGATACATGGTTCTCCAGGGAGGAATGACCAATTCGCGATATAGCTGGATTCCTTGCGCTTGCAGCTCTGGAATAATGCGGCCCCGCTTAGGGTTCTGGTACAGACTGGAGGTTTGTCGTTTTATTTTCTGAAATATTTTTTCCGCCAGGGAGGGGTTGTTTGTCGCTATGAATTTAATGATATGGCATAGGTCTTTTTCAGCGGATTCAGCCCATTCAACGGCATAGGGTTTTTTCATTTCACCGCAAGAGTGATTCGATTTTTTCAAATACCTTTTCTTGGGATATGGCCTTACCCTTCTTAATGTCTTCCTCTCCTTGTGAAATGAGTTTTAATATCCCCAAGGCATTGCGCATTTCCTCATAACTTTGGGGATCCTGTAACACGGCTTTGGGTTCGCCGTTTTGTGTAATAATCACTGGTCGATGGGTTTCGTTGATTTGCTCGAGTAAATCCGCCGCTTTGGCTTTCAGATAGGTGATAGGTTTGATGTCCGATGATATTTTCATAGCCATGCCCTCCAGACCGTTTATAATACTGAATTCGGTCCTATTGTCAAGGAGCCGAAACGAGAAAAGTGAAGAGTCCCCCTTCACTAACCCCAGTTTGAACCCCTCCCTACTTCTTAGCAGAATGTTGAAAAAGGCCGCCAGCGGCGTTCGCGATTTTTTGTCGTACTCACGTACTCTCGTGTATGCTCCGTGCGCCAAACAAAGGGGACGCCCTGCGGGACGTACCAAGCAATGCGAGGCCTTGCTGGACCTGGCTTCGCGCAGGCGAGCGGACATTTTTGAACATCCTGATACGCAGGGGGGGGAAAGGCTCCACTCTTGGTTATGTAGCTATTGTGGCGGAGAGGGAGGGATTCGAACCCTCGGTAGGTGTTACCCTACGGCGGTTTAGCAAACCGCTACCTTCGGCCTCTCGGTCACCTCTCCGCATGAAGAAATTTTCGTGGTTATAGGACGGTGAGTGTAGGGGTAGGACGCACTCTTGTCAATTGCCCCAAGGGGCCTAATTGGTTTCAGGTAACATGCGTGATGAGCTTTGCTATTTTTATTAAATACACCTAACGCCTCTCTGCTTAGTGAAGAGGGGGGTTACGCATGCCCTTTGGGATCATTGAGAGGATCTTCCGGAGGTTGAGCATCCATATTTTCGGCCATAAGCTTCATGATGCCCGTCAACTTATTATATTGCGGGTGATCCGGGGTTAAAGGATTGCCTTCTTCATCCGTTAAAAGATCCTGCATGCCTTCAAAAATTTCGCTCATTTCCGGAAAAGGTATGTCATCTTGTTTCTTTCGTCCCATGACTCACTCCTTTATGAAGTATGTAGATGATCGACGTGATGATGGGTTTAGCTCTGATTGTCATTTTCGAGAATACTTTGAATCACTTGCTTGAGGTTTTCTTCAGTCAAATTGGCCACTCGAATATTGCCGTCCAGCACGACAGTCGGAGTATGAGTCACGCCAATTCGTTCTCCCCAGGCTTTGCCTTCCTCCAAGGCTCGGTAAGGCTTTCCGCTGGCCAAGCCTTCCTCAAATGTCTTAGGATCCAACCCGACCTCTTTGATCAGTAAGGCCCGAATGGATTTATCAAAAACTTGAACCTGGTCATCGTGAATATAGCGGAATAACACCGTCTTCATTTCTGGACCTTTTCCCATCGTTCGTGCTTGTTCGTGCATTTCAAACGCGGTAGGCAATTTCCCACGGATAACCGGGAAACCAACCATTCTGGTTTCCAACTGGTCTCCAAATTCATCTTCCAATTTCGTCACCACCACCCGTTCGAACATATGGCAATGCGGACAGTAAAAATCCGCAAACTCCAACAAGATCACTTTGCCAGGCTTATGCATCGAGGGTTCGTTGATTAATTCATACTCACCTTTGTAGGTAGGGTCCGCGGCCACGAGAATGTGGGAACTCATGACAAGGATAGCGCTGGCGATCAGCACTCCAAAGATTTTTCTGATTTTCATACCGATCCCTTTCCTTTTCTCTGTCCAATCCGGTATTCAGGGGTATTCATGATAACCTGGGAAAAGCCAATGGAGATAACGATAAGGTCATCCATGAACTCTTAGCAGGCTACCATGATAAACTGTGGCATTCAACCGACGGAAGTTGAGCAATTCCATGAAGGAGGTCAGTCATATGAAATGCATTAATCTTAAAGATTTTCAACAATTTTCATCTGAAAAAATGAAAAAACTCAATTTATTTCAGACGCCTCGTTTTTTTTGTGATGTGTACTGCTTCGAGCCGGGCCAGGAACAGAAAGGCCATGTCCATCAGGATCAGGATAAGGTCTACCTTGTGTTGGAAGGGGAAGGAACGTTTCGGATTGGCGGTGATAACCGTGTCCTAGGAAGAGGCCAGGGAACCATGGCGCCGGCCGGAGATGAGCATGGCGTCGTCAATCACACACAAGACCGCCTGCGGGTTTTAGTCTTTATGGCGCCGAATCCGGGGTGAAGAAGTTTCGGGTTCCGAGTTTCAAGTTTCGGGTATAAGGAACTAAGTATAATATTGAGATTGGCGATTATGCGGCCGATGGAAGTTTCCCCAGCCTTTTTTTTGCTGCAGATAGTCCTTCGGACGGGAACAAACTATTACTTCCGAAGAATGAAAACAACCCTTGGACTTTGTAACTCGAAACCCGAAACTCTTATTATTTATTGGTCCAAATGTTCATTGAAAATACTGAGGTTGGGTTCTCCAGTGACGGAAAGAATACCCAGGGCCCCCTTCGCGACACGGAAAATACTATGGTCGACCAGGAGATAGTCACCCGGAACATCAACCTTGAATTCCAGAATGACCGATCCGGCGGAAGGGACAAGGGTTGTTTGGACATTCTGGTTGACGACCCCGCCGATGTTCCCTTCCAAATGCACTCTATCAAAAATCTCCCCAATGATATGGAAGGAGGAGGCCGAGTTTGGTCCGATATTACCGAAAAATAGTCGTACGGTCTCGCCAACCTTCGCCTTGAGCTGCCCTTCTCCGGTCACAGCGCCGACCGATCCATTAAACACCACATAATCCGGCTTCTCCGCTAATCCTTTATCCATAGACAATTGGTACACACCTTTTTCATCAGTGGGCATGGTAAAGAATTCACTTTGAACGACCGCATATTCATGATCGACTTTCCCCAACCCGCCTTCAGGTTCCACAAGGATCATGCCATACATACCATTGGCGATATGCGCTGGAATGTTCGGCACTGGAGAGGCGCAGTGATACATGTACAACCCTGGAATTAAAACTTTAAAGGTGACCATATCGGTCTGACCAGGCCCTGCCAGAAGCGCTCCCGCGCCTCCTCCGGGGCCATTCACGGCATGAAAGTCGATATTGTGTGGGAATTTATTCGTTTTGACATTGTTAAAATGAATCGAAACGGTATCTCCAACTCGAACGCGAATTATGGGCCCTGGAACTGATCGGTTGAACCCCCAAAATTGATATTGCACTCCATCAGCAAGTGTTCCCTCGTATTCGTTGGCCTCCATATTCACAATGACATGAGCGGGTTCTGACCTGCTGATAGGCGGAGGAACCTGCGGTGGAAAGGTAAGTGTGGCGGTAATGGAATCTTGCGCAAGTGCCGGCCCGTTCCCCAAAAGTGCCAATCCCAAGGCCATGCACCAGAAAAAAATATGTGATGGAACCTGATGTGTCAAACGCATAGTTGTCCCCCTTGTCAATGGAATTCAACCTATTCAAGAATTTTTAGTTATTTGATAGTAAGGAAAAGGTGCCTGGAAAAACTATGATCTAGATCAATTTCCAGACATTATTGACTGTGGAAGCAGAGAAAAGATCTGATTATGACTTTTGAACCAGCTTTTTGAGACTCGGAAGATCGCAGATCATCAGGCTCCGGGCGTTTCCTTTCACCATCCCGGCCTTCTTAAAACGACTCATAATGCGACTAGTGGTCTCCAGGGTCAATCCGGCCATATCGGCAAAATCCTGACGCGTGAGGTGAACCTTAAGCCGAATACCATCCGGCTCCGTTGTGGCTGCCCGGTTGGCAAGATTGACAAGCAGAGAGGCGAGTCGGTGTTCGGCAGAATCCAGGGCAAAGGCTCTGGCATTTTCCTGTGATTCTCGTAGGCGGTCCCCGAGATAACTGATAATTTCGATTGCAGCCTCTGGATTTCGTTGAAGCATGCCCAGGAGCATTTTTCTGTCTATCTTGACAATGGTAGCTTCGCCCATCGCTTGAGCGCAGCCCGGGTGAGAAGATCCATTAAGGGCCGATGCCTCACAGCAGAAAAGATCTCCCGGCATTAAGACCTTTAAGGTGACCTCTCGTCCCTGGGGAGTGGATTTCACGCATTTCACGGTTCCTTCCTTGACGATATGGAACCATTGCGCGGGGTCCCCTTCGCGAAAAATAAAGTCACCCTTGTTGCAAGGGACTTCGACGGATTGGCGTTCCAATTCCTCGCGATCAGATTTGCGAAGGTGAGTAAAAAGGGGAATGGACTGAAAAAGAGATTGTTGGGGCATGGGAAAACCGGATCTAAACCAGCCGCTTGGCCGTTTCGACTATAGTATTGGCACTGAGACCATATCGATCGAGGAGTTCGGCAGGTTTCCCGCTGTGCGGAATTTCCCGAACAGCGAGTTTATGGACTCGAACAGCCTCTGCTGACAAGGCGCTCAAAACGGCGTCCCCGATTCCGCCATGGGCATAATGATCCTCAACGGTGAGAAATGTTGGTGTGGTACGCGCGCATTCAAGAAGCATATGTTGGTCAATTGGAACGATGCTGTAGAGGTCAACCACCCGCACAGGAATGCCGGACTTGGCTAACTCAGCTTGAGCTTTCAACGCTTCAAAGAGCGTGACTCCCGCGGCCACGATGGTCAATCGATCATCAGAACTCGGTTTATGGAGTTTTGACCCTCCGAGGTGAAAGGATTCATCGTTAGGATAGAGGATGGGTGTCTTAGGCCGACCTGTACGGATATAGACCATCCCTTTATGGTTGGCTGCGGCTTCCAGAAGTCGATAGGTGCAGACCGCGTCAGAGGGATACAAGACCACGACACCGGGTTGTGCCGCCATCATGGATAGATCTTCAAGGCCCATTTGGGATGGGCCATCTTCGCCGATGCTGACGCCGGCATGGGACCCCATAAGTTTGATATTGGCCTGGCTGATGGCGGCCATTCGTATGAAATCGTACCCCCGGGTCAAAAAGCAGGCGAATGTCGCTGCAAAAGGAATTTTCCCGCAGGCCGCTATTCCGGCAGCGGTTCCGATCATATTCTGTTCCGCGATGAAGTTCTCAAAAAACCGTTCAGGGAAACGCTTTCCGAATTTGTCAGTGAAGGTAGAGTTTTTGACATCCGCGTCTAATGCCACCACCAAGGGGTTGACCTCACCCAAGTGAGTCAAGGCATCTCCGAATGCTTCCCTGGTGGCCACGGAATCTTTCGCCCTATAGTTTGGTGTCTGAAGAGCTTGAATGGTGGGCTGGCTCCTCGGGGCTTTTTCTGGCGGTTGAATAGACAAGGGTGCCGGATCCTTGTGTAGCTGCTTCGAGAGATCTTGAATCGCAGCTTCGGCTTGCTCCTTATTTAAGGCTTTGCCATGCCAGTTCATTTTGTCTTCGGCGATGGCAATACCTTTCCCCTTAAAAGTTTTAGCGAGGAGGACCGTGGGTTTGCCTTTCGTCTGCGAGGCCGTATCAAAAGCCTGAAGGAGCGTCGCATGATCATGACCATCCACGACGAGGGTCTGCCACCCGAAGCCCTGCCAACGCTTTTGATAGCCGTCTAGATCGTGTTGCAGCAGGGTCGGATCGGATTGCCCCAGACGATTAATATCAATGATGGTGCACAGGTTATCGAGTTGAAAGTGTCGAGCAAGTTCCGCTCCTTCCCAAACTGACCCTTCCACCGATTCCCCATCTCCCAAAAGCACATAGACTCGAGCCTGTGACCGATCAAGGTATTTATGGTTCAGGGCGATCCCCACACCCGCTGACAGGCCTTGTCCTAAGGATCCGGTGGCCATATCCACAAAGGCAAGACGGGGAGTCGGGTGTCCTTCTAAATCGGATTCCAGTTTCCGTAACTGCAGGAGTTCGGACGGGTCAATGTATCCGGCTTCAGCCCACGCCGCGTACAAGAGCGGAGCCGCATGGCCTTTGGATAACACAAACCGGTCATTATCGGGGTTTCGGGGGTTAGCCGGATCGTAGCGCATCACTCCGAAAAAGAGTGTTGCGACAATATCAGCAGCGGAACAGCAGCTTGTCGGATGCCCGCTGCCAGCTTCGGTGGTGGAGCGTATACTATGAATTCTGAGTTGAGTGGCTTTATGCGATAAGAATTGATCTAACGAACCTATACTGTTAGGGGTCACGGGTTACTCCGAACGTGTTTAGAATTATGTAGGAGGATTGATTCGATTTTTGACGACTGTAACGGTAGCAAACCCCTTTCAGACAGTCAATTTGAGTAGTATTCACTATAAGACCCATTTCTTGAGATTTCATTGTTGGGTGAGGCGGCGGCTTATATCGTCGTGTATAATAAGATACGGGATCAACCTTTTTCGAGAGAGGAATTAATGAGACATTCCATTCCTGTTCAAGCGCCAGGCCAAACCTGTTGGAATCTGGGGAGGAAGCGGCGTTATTCAAAGTCCTCGGTCTTTTTGTGGGGAGGGGTGATGCTCCTATTCACCCTTTCTTGTTTTAGCGGATGTTCGTCTAGTCCCAAATCGAATCCTGACCCCACAAAAGAGGAAGTACAGACCGACTCCGACCGATTTTTCAAGAATTTGGAGAAAGAGGAAGCCAAGAAGGAAGCGAATCCTTAGGGTCCCGATACGTTGTCATGCAAGGGACTTTCTCTCTTCAAGAGTCTAAACACCTGGGCCCTTTTTTGATTGACCGTATGAGCATGAGAAAAATATGCTACAATGAAATTAATAGGGAGCATAAATTCTAGTGTCCTGCCGTGAACAGACACCTTACAATAATTCTTTTTAGAAGTTCTCCTTCAGAGGAGATAGCATAACTACGCTCTCACCAGGTTACGCCTTCCTGTTTTTTCGTACCCTAATTCCAGCTATTTCAAGTCATGATGGGTTATCTCGAGAGAACGAGATACCTGATCTAGCGAGCCTCGAGGGAGATAAGGGAGATTGATCAGCATGACACCACAAACGAGTCTCTCATTAGGAGGAGGCCAATCCCGATTCATTCGGATGATACGCTATAAAGGCGAAAACCAGATTGGGGTCTTGTTGGACCTCGTGTCAGCTATCGCGAGCCAAGGGGGAAGTATTGGCGACGTCAAAACGCTAAAGCTTGGGGAATTCTATATCTGGCGGGACGTAACGATCATCGCCAATGACCGAGAGCACTTTGCTCAAATTCTCAAAGCCGTAAGGGCATTGAAGAAGATTAAAGTCGAGCAAGTTATTGATGAAGTGCTGGAACGGCATCAAGGTGGAAAAATCAAGCTTGAGTTGAACCATCCAATCGAGACTCTCAATGACATGTTGGCCGTCTATACCCCGGGTGTTGCGGAAGTTTGCCGTCTCATCCAGGAGGAACCAAAAGAGGCTTACAATTACACCTGGATTCACCGGACCGTCGCCCTCATGACAAACGGCAGTCGCACCCTGGGGTTGGGGAACATCGGCCCATTGGCGGCTATGCCCGTCATGGAAGGCAAGGCGGCTTTGTTCAGAAAATTTACTGGATATAACATGGTCCCGATTCCGATCTATACCACGGACCCTCAGGCATTCATCGACACCGCCGTGCAAATTTCACCAGGGTTCGGGGGGATACACTTGGAAGATATTTCCGCCCCAGAATGCTTTGAAATCGAAACCCAGCTCGCGAACCATCTTGATATTCCCGTGATGCATGATGATCAGCATGGGACAGCCGTGGTCTGTTTAGCTGCGGTCATCAATGCGTGTCGGAATGTCGGACAAGATCTGGATACCGTGCAGATCGGGCAAATCGGACTTGGTGCAGCCGGTAGTGCCATTGCGCGGTTGATCATGTCGTATACCAAGCGTAACGTCTGGTGCTGTGATACAAACCCGGCGGCTGTCAATCGTCTGAATGAATTTCGTCGGAACAGCGCAACCTTGGACTATGTCATGAAGCATTGTGACGTTGTCATTTCAACGACAGGGGTTAGGGAATTGATCACGTCATCTATGATTCAAAAGCAACAGATCATCCTTGCCTTAACCAATCCCGTGCCAGAAATCACAGAGGAACAGGCCTTAAAAGCCGGCGCTGCCTTTTACTCTGATGGACGGCAAGTCAACAACCTGCTCGCGTATCCAGGCATTTTTAAAGGTGCACTTCGAACCCGATCTACGAAAATCAACGACGACATGTTATTCGCGGCAGTCCAAGCCATTGTGGAGGCAACCCCCAAAGGAGAAATCGTTCCCAGTCCCCTGGATCCCAAAATACATAGAGAAGTCACCATGGCCGTTGCCAAGGCCGCTATGAAGAGCGGTGTTGCACAGAAGCCAATAGAAGACGAACTCTTGGATGTTTAAAGGAAGCGGTTTGGGTACGGCATGGAGGGAAGATAATATTCCCTTCCCCCGACGGATTCTAACCCCCCGGTTCATCATCTCTTTGCTGAATTGACATGTTCTGCTCATATTGAGGGTCACTTCGAGATTGGCCTCGCCTTCCGTTCGAAAAAAGCCTTCGACACAGGAAAGTCCTCCTGTAACTTCTGGGTCTTGTCCTTTTGAAAGTCTTTTTGTATGGATCAGACCCATGGACCGTTGGTATAGGTGTGTTGATCGTGCTGGTGGATGGTGGTCATGACTGTTTCCTTCTCTTGATTGGGCATTGTATGGTAATGTATCCGGCTTTTAGCCAGTTTTAAATTTGCATAGGTGACTTGGCGGAGTTCACGGAATGAAAGTTAAAGAATTATTTGATCACTATCAGGCGGGTCAGGGATACGACGAGATGTTTGAATCTCCCGGTTCAGCCAGGCCTCATTATCGACGTGTGTGCGAACGGCTGCAGGCACTTCAGTTAAAAGATTTGGAATGGCGAAGGCGTCATGCTGATCAAGCCTTCCTGCGCCAAGGCATTACCTTTACCGTTTATGGAGATGCTAAACAAACCGAACGAATTTTTCCCTTCGACCTTCTTCCACGGATCATTCCCAATACCGAATGGCGCCTGATTGAAGACGGCCTTCGACAGCGGGTTCAAGCGCTTAATTGTTTTCTTTTGGATGTGTATGGGGATCAGCGCATTCTCAAGGAGAAGATTATTCCTCGAGAATTAATTGAAAGTTCTTCCCATTTTCAACAAGATCTGGTCGGATTTATACCCCCAAAAAACATTTATATTCATATTGGGGGAATTGACCTTATTCGAGATCAAGAGGGCAGCTATTATATCCTGGAAGACAATCTCCGAACCCCATCGGGTATTTCGTATGTTCTGGAAAATCGCATGGTGATGAAGCAGGTCTTTCCGAATCTGTTTTCCGATATGCGAGTTCGTCCCGTGGATCACTATCCCACCCAATTGTTGGAAAATCTTAAATTTCTTGCTCCCGTTTCCCGAGAGAAGCCAACGGTGGTTCTGTTGACTCCGGGGGTGTATAACTCAGCCTATTTTGAACATTCTTTTCTTTCCTTACAAATGGGAATTCCTCTTGTTGAGGGCCGGGACCTGATTGTGGAATCAGATCGGGTTTACATGAAAACGACACACGGGTTGGAGCAGATCGATGTCATCTACCGACGGGTGGATGACGCCTATCTTGATCCGGAAGTGTTCAAAAGTGAATCGACGTTGGGGGTGCCGGGGCTTGTCAGGGCCTACCGGGCTGGCAACGTGGCGCTGGCAAACGGCATCGGAACAGGCATTGCCGATGACAAGGCGATCTACGCCTACGTTCCCAAGATGATTGAATTTTATTTGAGTGAAACCCCACTTATTTCCAATGTTCCGACTTACCTGTGTCATAACCCGGAGGATTTCAAATACGTCATGGACCACCTGTCTTCCCTTGTCGTCAAGACCGTTCACGAATCTGGGGGGTATGGCATGCTCATGGGGCCGTCGTCAACAAATTCAGAACAAGACGAGTTTCGAAAGAAAATCCAAGCGAATCCCCGGAGCTTTATTGCGCAACCTGTTGTCCGCTTGTCTCATCATCCCTGTATTACCGAAGGTGAGGCCACCCCCAAACTGGTAGGCCGGCATGTTGATCTTCGGCCCTTTGTCCTCTGGGGGGCCGATGTTACGATTTCATTGGGAGGGCTGACCAGGGTGGCGTTGAGGGAGGGTTCCTTGGTTGTGAATTCCTCTCAGGGTGGGGGCAGTAAAGATACGTGGATTTTGTACGGAGACGAATAACATGCTAAGCCGGACAGGGGAGTCATTTTTTTGGATAGGACGCTATATTGAACGGGCGGAATATACCGCACGCTTCACCGATGTCCACTATCACCTTTTAACGGAAATCGCCAGCAAGGATGATCAGGTCGACACCTGGAAGCAATACCTAGACGGAACGGGTGAATATCAATTACTCACAAAATTGTATGATGGAATCAGCACCTCATCCGTTCTGGAATTCTTGACGATTTCCCCGAACAATCCCAATTCTTTGGTGAGTTTAATATCCTCCGCTCGAGCCAATGCACGAGGCATTCAGGATCAGTTATCAAGTGAAATCTGGTATTTTATCAATGATTTTTATTTGAGCCTCAATAGAAAATCAGACTATGCTTTTTGGGCCGACACGCACAATTTCCTTCGCTACGTTTGCCATACCTCCTATACCCTCGATGGGGTGTTCGGAAGTACCATGACCCACGATGAGGGATGGAATTTTTATCGGTTGGGGAAGAATGTGGAGCGAGGGAGCCGCACGGCAAGATTGCTGGACCAACCCATTCTCAGCCAACCGGCCACCGAAACAAGGGGTATTTCTGAATATCACCGGTGCCTGGCAATTTTAAAGGCAGCGAGTGCGCTGGAGGCCTATAGAAAATTTTATTCAGCCGAACTCGTTCCCAGAAAGATTGTTCAGTTCTTGCTCTTCCATAATAAATTCCCTCGTTCGGTTCGGTTTACGACCACACTGACCAAACGTTTATTGGAACGCTTATCCAGCCCGAATCGCCGGCCTGAAACCAGACAGGCTGAACGACTAGCCGGCCAACTGGCCGCGGATCTCGAATTCGGAAGTTTAGAAGAGGTCTACAAAACGGGGTTGTCAGAATTTCTAAGCCAGGTGATTACGCAACTTGATCAGATCACCAATAAGGTGGGGAAAGCCTTTTTCGGAGCTTCGGGGTATTCTGAGTTGCCGACTCCTGATGCGGCTCCTCCACATAGACCCGTGATTCACTCGTTCGAACCGGTCCAGCGAGTCGTCAAGGCGGTTCTTTTAGCCCGTCACCAATTTCATTACAAGTATTCTTCCCCTATTTCCCAGGTGACGACCATTGTTCGATTGGCCCCCCCGCAACATTATGGAATGCAGCGGCGTCTTGATTTGCGATGGCATGTAGATCCCCCGGCAGATTATCGTCATTTCACCGATGCCTTTGGCAATATGGTTTGGCAACTCGATCATTCCCATATCGAAAAAGAAATTGCCTGCACCGTTGAAATGCGAATTGAGACCCAAGCGAAATATCAACAAGATCAGGTTTTGGCCCCGCAAGGTGTCAATGCGCAGGAATTGGATTGTGCGGTCAAGCCGACCGAACTATCCCAATTAACGAAGCTCGTAGATAACTCCGATTCCCTCTATCAAATTGTTCGTCGGGCAAAGGGGCGAGGCTTGTCTCCTTTTGAGTTAGCCACCTCATTGATGAATCAAGTCTATGCCCACATGCGCTATGAGCCGGGTGAAACACATGTGGGCACGACCGCCTCTCAGGCGTTTGCCCTGGGCGTTGGCGTGTGTCAGGATTATGCCCATATCTTCTTATCCTTGTGTCGCCAATCGGGACTGTCGGCCCGCTATGTTTCCGGATATCTTCCCGGAGAAGGGCAAATGCATGCCTGGGTTGAAGTGTTGTTGCCCTTAGGTCCCAAAGAAATACCTACCTGGATGGCGTTTGATCCCACCCACCAATGCCGGTGTGATGAGCGGTATATTACCGTGGCGGTAGGGCGGGATTATCAGGATGTGGCACCCACCAGTGGTCATTATTCGGGAGAGTCATCCAATGAACTGCAAACCACTGTGTCGGTTGTGATTGAAAGTCAGGGAGTAGGGGATTATTGGCAGAGCCCTCAATTAATGCTTCAGGAAACCAGTCCGCCTGATTACGGTCAGGAGCAGTAATGTCTTCCCCTCACCTATTTTCCGAAATCTAAACCGTTTAATGAGAAAGGGTGAGCGTTCAACGGGCAGTGGAGTCGGCCAGGAGCTGGTCTTTTGAAGGAATTTGGGTCAGGATAAGTGAGCGAGCCTGATGGACTCCTGGGAGGCCGGCTCCCGTGGCATAGACAAGCCCTTTACGGTTCGTACCTAACGACAAACGTCCTCGTTCCTGTCCCCTCATATCTGTAGCTTTGATTTTCACAGTGGGATCTTCCAACCCGTATTGTCCAAGAGATGTCGCCTCTGTCGCCACCCGAAATTCAGCAGGCAGATTCACCACCCGGCTCACGAATAACTTGACCAGAGCCTGGTTGAGGGTTTGAGATATATCGTCCTCGAGGACCCAATGTCCGCTTTGATTCACAAGGGTATAAGACTCGGTTGGAGTTTTCACGGCAAGGATGGCTAATTCCTGTTTTTCTATGCCAAGCAGGCGTTTATCACGTAGTTTGAAAATTTCTTTCGTTAGGCCGGCAACGATATCAGGAGCAATGCGATAAAGAGGACGTTCCGGTTTTGTCATCGCATACGTATCCTGCGCATCTGGTGTTTGAAACACACTCACGGTGTGTTCACGATTCCTTGAAAGAACGGTGGCTCTGACTATTGGTGGCCCTAACTTTTTTAAGAGGTCTTTCTTCTCCGATTGGGAATCAACAAAGCTCTGAGCTTGTAACCCTTCAAGATCTCTGAGTAACAGTCCCACCGTCGTCCGGTCAGCGGGTCCTTTCAATGGGGAGCGAAAACTCCAATTCGGGGAAAAACCATGTGCGCCGGGTTGACGAATGAGGATCACGGTTTCATCCCCGCGGACGATCCGAAATTCTTCAGCCTGGGCGGTATCAAAGGCCAGAATCTCTTTTTTTCTGAATGTTTGAAGGGATTTGTTGGCAAAGGTATGGGGATTGAGAGTTGACAGGATGATATTGTCGTCCGAACGCTTACGGGCATACAGGGTTGAGGTAAGAGGAGCCCGGTTTCCCAATTCAATCTCTTCCGAGATTCCGCCAGCGGTGAGAGTGAGGATCAGATGAGGTGGCGTCAGGCCAAATTGATCTTCGTCTTGCTCTTTGCCGTCCCCGGCTTGTTGGATCACGCGTTGAATTTTTCCAATCGTTAAGGCCCTGAGAATTTTCCGCACTTCACGAGCATCCGCAGGTGCGACAAGTGGCTGGGTGATATGCCACCGGTTCTTGTTATCTCTCATCAAAATGATTTCCTCCTCAGCAGTCTTCATGGTGAGATGGGAAATCGCGCGATCATCAAATGGAATCAATCGCCTCTCTTGAAGTGTTTGTTGGAAGGCTTCCTGCGATTGGGGCAGATCGACAAAATACACATACGAACCCAAGCCCCCGAGAACGAGAGCGAGAACGATGGTGATGCGAACCGGATTGGCCATGTTAAAGACACCGCCGTTTTCGCCAGACCGAATACCCCAAAAATAGGGTAAAGCCCGGCAAAAATAGTACCTGAAAAAACAAGAGTGCCTGCTCTTGTGAAGGATTGGGTACAAACGGGCGAAAAGCCGGTTCCTTGGGAGGGATGGAGACCAGTTGGTCTTCGTTGGCCAACCAGGCGATGGTTTTCAAGAAAAAATCGGTATTCCCCGGATAGTTCAGATAGGCGTTACTGGCAAAGGCAGAATTGCCTACGATGACAATCGCTGGGTCTTGATCAGATTGTTCTGATGGCGTTTTGGACGTCAGGATCCCGGCAATGGTCAAGGGGCCTTCAACATCTTCTTCAGGGTTTAATTTCGGAACGGTATCGGTCAGATTGGATTCTGCCCAACTTTCTGGCGAGGATTGTGCCAGAGAAACAAATTTCCAATCTGGAACCTGCTCTGGCTCAAATTCAATATACCGGGAAACAGGGAAAAGGATCGGGACCGTGAAGTCTTCGGTAATATCATGGGTTGTGAAAGTGCGAATGAGCAAGGCAGTCGGACTTCCCCGCCCTAAACGATCGCGCTCATCAACGACGATCCCCCTGCCTAAAGAAATGCCCCATTGGGCTACGAACCGATCCAACACAGCTGTGTCCTGAGGATCTACAAGAAGCAGTAACCGTCCTCCGCTGTTGACAAAACGGGTCATGCGAGTCTGCACTTCTTGAGAGATGGGGAGTTGGGGGGAGACCAAGATGAGGACTTCCGTGTTTTCAGGTAAAGTATCTTGCCCCGAGAGAGAGTGGGTATCAACTTGATATCCCTGCTTCATTAATAGATCTCTGGCTCGAAAAAAGCCTGGAGGTTGTTGATCCAATACACTTCTCTCACCGTGGCCGGACAAAAAGACCAGTTGCTTTTTGCTGTCCCGGGTGACTCGGAGTAAGGCATTGGTCATTTCGGCCTCGGATGCCTGGGTCAGGTAGATTTTTTGGCCTCCACTTTCCAATACGGCAGTGTCGATTCGTGTAATGCCATAGGTGCGTGCCAAGTCCGGTTGGCGATCGGGATCAATGAATTCCACGGACAGTTTTGAAGATTCACCTGCGTAGGTAATGAGGAGGTCTCGAAAGCCTCGAAAGGCGGGGCTGCCTTGATGAGCAAACACCTTGATGGCGACGTCACGGGGTAGTTCCCGCAAAACCTGATAGGTTTGGCGGGCTAATGTAAAGTATTGAGTTTCTGAAAGATCCCATTGGGGAGCATGGCGGGCCGCCAGGAAATTGACAATCACCACAATGGCGGTGGCAAGAATAAATCCAAGGATGCTGGCTAGCCCTAACCTGGTGGAACGTCGGGCAGAATAGGCTTTAAGCGATTTGAAGTGAACGGCCAGGTAGACTCCCAGGCATAGGAGAGCAAGAACGGCCAGGACGGTTCCGATCCATTCAGCCTGAGGAACAAAAAGAGGTAAAAGGAGTCCGATGATGGCGAGGACTCCCCCTACTATAGCGAGTGCGGGAAAGAAGCGGGTTAATTCCATCGATGAGCGTCCACGACTTGGTGGGCCGCAAACCACATGAGAGCCATTCCTGATAGGTAATAGACCAGGTCCTTACTATGAACAAGCCCACGAACTAACCGGTCGTAATGGTCAATAAAGGAGAGATACGCAAGCACGTGGCCTAATGGCGTATCGCCAAGGGTCGAGCCAAAGGCCCCGAGCAACCATAACACCAGAATGACGCCAAAGCTCAAAAACGCCGCAATGATTTGGTTTTCCGTGAGAGCTGAAGCGACGAGACCGATGGCCAGCATAAATGCTCCTTGGAGGAGAAGCGCAAGGTACCCCGTGAACACGGGGTCCCAATCGAAGCTCACATACGCGGATAGAACCATGGGAACTAAAGCGGTCAGCGTGAGAAGAATGAAATAAATGATGACCACGCTCAGGAATTTTGCGGTCACGATTTCATTAATGCCGATAGGGGAAGTGAGAAGCAGTTCAAAGGTGCGGAGTTTCCGCTCTTCCGCGAATAGACGCATGGTCAACAATGGCAGCACCAGCATTAAAACCAGATTGAGGTTATAAAAGACTTTTCGGAAAACCAGATCGTTGATGTTGATCTGTGCAAAGGTATCGGTCATTTGCATCATTCTCAAGGCTTGGTTGCTGGCCTCGACGACAGCCCAGTAGCTCAGCAACCCGAAGATTCCCAAGAACACGGCACCGACGACGTAGACGATGGGTGAGACGAAAAAGCACCGGAGCTCCTTGGCCACAAGCGTGTGAACGGGTGTCATGATGGAAAACCCATGGTTGAAAGACTAATGGCGTGCCCAGCTCTTAAGTAATGGGGCACAATCACAGTCATTGTATGTTTTCTGTACAACGTACGGTCCGATGTAGAAAATATCGAATATCCAACAATGAATATCGAATCACGAAGTACAGAGAGGCGTTTCCTTGGACATTCATTATTCCTTGTTCGAGATTGGATATTCCTATTATTTCTCAGGCAGCTCGGAACATGGCTTTCTGTTGTCCGGCGGAATCTCGTCAAAAAACCGTAAAATGCAGTGAATGAAATATCCAATATCCAACAAGGAATGTCGAATCACGAAGGCCAAAAAGGATTTTCCTTCGACATTCGATATTCGGAATTCGATATTGGATATTCTATGGCCAACAACTCCAATCAACCTTCCTCGGTTTTGGTGGATGGCGTATCGTGCGTCAATCGAATAAATACATCCTCCAATGACAATGATTGAGATTTCAGTTCAAGAAGCCCGAGCCCATGCTTGACGACAAATTGTGTCAAATCCTCCTGGATATCGCTGTCAAGGCTGGCCTCAACGATATAGCTATTGGATGATGGCCCTGCGCATACTTCCCGCACCCCCCGTAGGGCCCGCAACTGGTGCTCCATATCTTGCAAGGATTTTTTAACAGTCAAACTCAGCTTTTGTGTTTGGCGAAGTCGTGCGGATAGTTGTTCGGGGGTGTCGACGGCGGCAATGCGTCCTTGGTGAATGATAATCACTCTTTGGCATAAGGCCGTCGCTTCAGAGAGAATATGGGTGCTGAGGATGATAGTGTGTGTTCCAGCCAGACTCTTGATGAGATCTCGGATCTCAATGATTTGATTAGGATCCAACCCCACGGTTGGTTCGTCCAATATCAGGACTGGCGGGTCATGCAAAATAGCCTGAGCTAGACCGACACGCTGTCGGTATCCGCGTGAAAGATGGCCGATGACTCGATGCTGAACGTCCACTAATCCGGTCTGTTCGAGGACCAGGCCTTTCCGTTGGATGATTTGCTCCGAACTTAGGCCCTTGAGTCGGCCGACGAATGTAAGAAATTCTTGGACCGTCAATTCCAAATACAGTGGGGGGCTCTCCGGTAGGTAACCAATTCGATGTTTGACTTGTATCGGCGACTCAGCGCAGTCGTACCCGGCAATGCGAAGCGTTCCTTCCGTTGGTGGCATATAGCCGGTTAATAATCGCATCGTTGTAGTCTTCCCGGCACCATTGGGACCGAGAAAGGCGACGATCTCACCTTCTTTCACCGAAAAAGAAATATCCTGAACGGCCGTAATTGGCCCATACTGTTTGGTAACGTGTTGAACTTCAATCATAATTGACCATCAGGTGTGAGCTTGGGGAATTTTGGGGCGTTTCAAGTTTCAGGTGACAATCCTAAGATTCTTCTTTCTTTCCCGAAACTCGAAACTGGAAACCTGTTGGTTAAGGCAAATGAACATCAGAAGAATGAAAAGGAGGGCTGTCAGAATCTTACCCATCCCTTCAAAATACCGTCAAGTCGGAGTTGAGCGATTCGAAGAAAAAGAATAGATTGACACCCGTTATCAATTATGTATTATGCATCTATGATGGAAAATAAAAACTTGTCATGTGAAGATCCCGAAGGAAAAAATAATGCAAATCGATAAAACTGACCGTACAAGTATTTCGGGGAGAAGGGAGTTGCCACAGGCCACCTTTTGGACCTTAGGAGAAAGGTGCGCCGAATGAAGGCGAGAATCCATGCCCGGGAGACAACTTCAAGGCAGCTATCTCGAATAAGTTATGGGCTTCTCTCACTTATGATTTTACTGACAATCGGATGTTCGAGTCGCCAGAATATTAATGTCAAAAGTGAGGGCCTTCCGCCTGACCAGAGTCGGGGGCCAGCAATGGCAGAACCGGAATCCCCGGCATTTATCGATAGCAAGGAAGAAGATCAGATTTCCGAATTTCCATTACCTGGTGACCAACTGACCGAGGACGAAACGCCCCTTTCTGTCGCCGGTGAGGTTGAAGAGGTCTCTCCGCCACCCGATGAGGAAGTGTCTTCCCCTACTGATGCCTCCGATATTCCACCTGTCGTACCCCTTCCCTTATTAGAGGAGGATCAGGTGGATCTCTCCAATGTACCAAGGACCGTCACTGATATCTTTTTTGACTATGATCAATATCGGATCCGCCAGGATGCGATCACGGTTCTCGAAGTGAACGCCAAGGTCTTGCTTGGAAGATATCCGGATAAAAAGATTGTGATTCAGGGTCACTGTGATGAGCGGGGAACGCGCGAGTATAACCTTATTCTTGGAGAGCGGCGCGCACTTGCTGTGAAAAATTATCTGATTGACTTAGGGGTACCTGCGAAAAACATGCAGGTTATAAGCTATGGAAAAGAAAAACCCTTTTGCCTGGAACATAGTAAAAAATGCTGGCAGAAAAACCGTCGTAGCCATTTTGTCATTAATTGAAAAACCTTGATGAGTGTTTTCCCCACCTAATACCCTCAATTCTTTTTCAGATTTTTCATTATCCTGACGAATCCGTCCTGAATCCCTGCTGTTGCTATAAAGAGTGGATCTGAAAATAATTAAAGTAAAACTTTAAATTTTAACCTCGAATCAAGGTTCTTGATGGGACAATATTCGACGAAGGGTTTTGATTTCAATTTGGATTTTAAGGAATTTTTTTAGCGAAACCTGGATGATTTCCTCCGTTTTCCGACATGAAGATGGATAACCTACTTATAGGAGGATTTATTGTTGGCGAGGTTATAGGTTTTGTGAATTTGATACAAGTCAATCCAAAGTTTAAAAAAATATGTGACTTTGACACTAGACACTCCTTTGTCTACCCACCGGGCAAGGGGTATTTCCAGCATTTTCTCGGACACGCGCTGTCGTCCATGTAAGGCGACCAATCTTAAGAAAATTTCCACATCGAATAACCACTTTGAAATGAAAGGATGCTCGAATAGTTGAATGGATAAATTTTTTGTGAAGAGTTTACATCCGCACTGTGTATCATACACATATATTTTTAAGATGCGGGTAATAATAGACGCGACGACTCTTCCAATGAGCCATCGGCGTGTTTTCCGTTGAATGATTGAACCGGCCCGGTTTTGCCTCGATCCGAAACAACATTCAATGGGGTCTTTGAGATATTGCGTCATGCTGAGGCATTCTTGGATTGAAGTTGATAAGTCGGCGTCGAGATAGGCAATAAACGAGTGGGTGTACATGTTATTGCAAAAATGGATTCCTCTTCGTACGGCTTCAGCTTTCCCGACATTATCCGGATAGGACACCACATCGATCTTCCCTTGATGTTGTTTTTGTAGTTCTTGAAGGATCTGCAGGGTATGATCGACCGAACCATCATTCACGAAACAGAGTCGGACGTTGGACGTGTCATGTAGAAAAGATTGGTACTCTTCTAACGGCAATCTCATCTCTTCGTTATAGCAAGGGATGACAATGCAAATATGTTCTTCGTGTCTCATGTGATATGGATGTGGAGGGCATCAGAAGTTACATATGGCTTGGCTGCCCGGAATCGAACCTGTTGCAGGAATGCCTCTCGGGAATTGTACGTGACTATGGAAGAAATCAAAAGGTTCAATTGAACAAATCCCAGCAAAATCTCGATCGTTCTTCCAAGACATTCCGGAACGAATTTCAGATTTGCCGGATTCTATTGGGTCAATAAGTATAGTTGTTCCCGGGTAGGACCCAGCAAGGATTTCAGGGTCAGTCTGTTCTGTTTATAGGCCTCCGCTTGGGCTAGCACCCGAAATTGAAACCCCGTTTTTTGTAAGTCCACATAGTCTTGCTCGTAGATCAGAATGACGGCGTGGGGGTCCCTTTGAAGGATAGGACGAAGCCTCTCTACCGCGTTTCCGGGAAGACGTTTCACTGATTGTGAGGTTGGAAGATAAATTGCCAGGTCCCAAGTCCATTCATCCGCTAGTCCTGCTGCATAGACATCAGTTTTTGGAGGGACCCTGGCGGCAAGGGCTTCTGCCGGTTGGAATCGGGTGTAAGCGGGGAGCAGGAAAAAATAGGTGGAAAATGTCGTGGCCCACAAGGCAAAAGCGAATGCCAAAACTGCCTGATACGCCGGCCTCTGAACGATGTATCGAAGAGCGGCAATAAGGGAAACAATGGCGATAAGGTGGGGCAACCAGGCCATAATGGTATCCGGGAAATTCACTTTGATCATGAGAAAGGTCAAATAAAGGAGGACCGGTAGGGCGACGACGAACAGGGTAGCGATGATCAGACGAAACCGTCGCGCCCAAATGGATGGAGCCCCTTCCTGAAGAAGGCTGAGGGCTACGAGTAGGGCTGCCGGGGGTACCCCGATGAGAAAGTAGTAATCGAGTTTAAAGCTTGAGAGGGAAAAAAACAGAATGGGCGAGAATATCCAGAAACCGAGCAACCGCAATTGGCGCCTCATCGTCGGGTCAATGGTCTTCCAGCGAATGAACCACCATGCGCTAACAATGAGGAGAGGAGACCAGGGTAGAAAATCTGCCAGAAAGGCCGTCGTCTCATAGACGAACATGATTGGTGTGTTTGTGTAGTTGTAGGAAGAACCTGTAAACCTTCGTAAATTCTCCTCCACAAAGAAATTCCATAAAGGATCTACCCCATGGTAACCATACACAAGTACGAAGTATGGAGCCGCAAATAACAAAAAAGTCATGGCCCCTGAAATGGGTCTGAGTTTTCGGATAATCGTCAAATCGCGAGAGATGATTATTTCCAAACAGATCGGGAGAATGGACAACACGATCGCCACCGGACCTTTGACCAGAAATCCGAGACCCATGGCTCCATACCCGATGAGGACCAATGTTCGAGCGTGCCTGGTCTTGTCCATGAGTACAAGAATCCAACAAGCCAGGGTGATGGTGATGCAGAGGGTGAGTAGCAGGTCCGGCATGGAGAGCCGGGCGAAAGACCAAAAGAGATAGGTGGTGGCCAGCATCGCCGAAGCGGTTAAAGCGACGACTTTTCCGTGAAACCGTAATCCCAGCAGGTACACCGCAATGAGGACCCCGAGCCCTGAGAAGGCCGAGGGGATTCGACCGGCTCCGTGGTTGAATCCAAAGATCTTGTAGGCGATTCCGATGAGCCAATATTGAAGGGGAGTTTTGTTAAGCGGTAACTCGTGGGGCGCATGCGGAAGAAGATACTCATGGGTTTCCACCATCATCCGTGCCCCTAAAGAGAAGTGGGTTTCCGCTCGCAGGAATTGAGCATAGGCCCCAATATTGGTCAAAAACATCAGGGCGGCAAGCAAGAGCAGGATGAGAAAAGCCGAGTGAGTTTTGATGGATGTGGCCAAGACTCGGTCTCTTCTCAATTCATTCACGTATTACCGGGGAAGCACAATGATATGTTAGGGCGACGAATGTAGGTTGCCATGGCTTGGGTAGATAGAACTCGACAACCTCGTCATGATTTGGCTGACCAGGTGAAGACGCCGGCTTTCGGCCCTGGCCAGAGTACAGGCAAGACCTCTTGTTTTTCAAGGACTTTTAGCCATTTTTACTAATGGCCCTATGAAATAAGAAAAGGGCTTGGAGGAATCCAAGCCCTTTTGGAAATGAAAGTTTCGTTCTTTATAATTTTTGTAAAGCTGCAACTCTGGCTTCGATGGGTGGGTGCGTGGAAAAGAGTTTCATGAAACTGCTGGTGTTGCCTGAAATTTTCATTGTAGCCATGGCGTCATCGGTGTTGTACTGGAATTGTGTACGCTGAACCCAGCGGTCAATGCCTTGTAAGGCTGATATCATGTATTCTTTTCCAACGGTATTGGCGGCAAACCGGTCTGCCGCGTATTCTCTACGTCGGGAAAACCAATTGATGGGAATATAGGCCAGGACAGCCAGAATGTTGACGAGAAAAAAATAGACCATGAATCCAAGCGCCGCATTTCGCTCAGCCACTTGTCTCGAAACCCAATGGGCGATGAGGTACACGAAGGTGTTCAATAAGCCTTGCAACATCGTTGTGGTAAACATGTCCCCGTTATACACATGTCCCATTTCATGGGCGAGGACGGCCCGAACTTCACCCTCATTGAGGTTATTGAGAAGACCCGTAGAAACCGCGACCATTGAATTATTCTTGGAAGGGCCGGTAGCAAAGGCATTGGGGTCGGGAGATTCATAAATCCAAATCTCTGGGGTTGTGACATTCAATCGTTGCGCAATTTTCTGGACTGTTTCATAGACCAACATTTCCGCTTGATTCTTGGGTTGCGTAATTTGGTGGCCACGTATCATCATCTTGGCAATGGTTTTTGAAAAGGCCAAACCAAGAAACGCTCCTCCAAACCCAAAGACTAAAGCAAAAAGAAGATCTCCTTGATTGACATACTGGTTAAGATTAATACCAAAGGCAGGCAGAACAAAATTTGCCAACACTGCAAATGTGACCGATAAGGTGATAAAGATCAGGATGTTGGAAAGAATCAACAATCCTATTCCCTTCAGCTTTTTCATCTAGGTTCCCCCATATGGTTAAATATACAAATGGTTAATCTTTTCTGATGACTATTGTATCGCAAATTGGCACAATGACATAAATGGGTATTGTAAAGGCTCTCTAAGAATTTGAAAGATAAGCATATTTTATGTTTTGTCAAGGGGAGAGGAGAATTAATTTGTTAAGATTGGGGTTCTTTCAAACCATACCAATTCAATTAGGGATCATCGCCATCTCGTTATTGCTTAATGCTCCTCCATCATTTTCTGAAGAATCTCTTGTCCTTCAACCCGACCAAGATGGTGTTCAACGGGCTAAGCTCAACATGGAGTCTTATGTCTACTCACCCAATAAACTCGTTGTCGAAGTCGGAAAACCGGTCGAGCTCACCTTGGAAAACCATTCATTCCTTGTTCCACATAATTTCCTTCTCGACTCACCTGCGGGAGAACGATTGGTAGACGTAACCCTTAGCAGCGGCGAAATTGAGGCTGTTCAATTTACCCTGATGACTCCCGGTACGTATCCGTTTTATTGTGATAAACAATTGTTGTTTTTTCCCAATCACCGGGAGGAAGGCATGGAAGGAACTCTCGTTGTCCGTTGATGGAGTCGGGCATGGCAAGGACACCCCCAGATTTAATTCTTTTGCGATCCATTCTTAAACGGGTTTCGCGTTCCTTTTACCTCACGTTGGCTGTTCTACCCCGATCCGTGAGGGACCAGGTGGGTTTAGCGTATTTATTTGCCCGGGCGGCGGATACCATTGCGGATACCGGCCAATTAGATCAGAAAACTCGTCTAGACTGTCTTGGTCGCCTGAAAGCACAATTTGTGAAGGGAAATGTGAATTCACAAGATATTACGACGATTCGAACATTTGTCGCACCCCATCAGCCCAATCCCCATGAACGGATACTCATTGAAGAACTGGAACAGTGCTTTTCCTTATTTCAACAGCTCAATCCGCAAGATCAAATTCGTATTGCCAACCTCCTTCCGACTTTAATTGAAGGAATGGAGTTTGACCAAGTGCAGTTTCAAGAACAGGCAAAGGGGGAGGTTTATGCACTGCCCACCATGAACGAATTGGATTATTACACCTATGCAGTGGCCGGGTGCGTCGGCGCGTTTTGGACTAAAACGATGTGTGCACATCTCTCCAACTTGTCTACCTGGGATCAAGAAGTGATGGTTCCCATTGGGATACGTTATGGCAAGGGACTTCAATTAGTGAATATCTTGAGAGACCTGCCACAAGACCTTCAAAAAGGTCGATGCTATGTTCCCTTATCCTTGCTACATGAGGCGGGGCTCCAACCCCAGCAATTATTAAATCTAAAAAGTTTTCCAGCGTTTCGGCCTATTCTTCATCGGTTAATTTTGATCGCCCGGGATCATTTGGACCAGGGATGGCAATACACCTTGGCTATTCCTCGATTGGAAATTCGACTTCGCCTGGCCTGCATGTGGCCAATTTTGATTGGGATGCGAACCTTGAATTTGCTTGCCGAATCCCCCAATGCGTTGGATCCGACTCGGCTACCGAAAGTGTCCCGCCCCGAAGTATACCGGATGATGGCTGTGACCACGCTTTCAGGAGGATGCGGGTATGTTGGAACGGCGTACTGGGGGTATCTCCGAAAGAGAATTGTTTAGTCTCCGGATGGGGAGGGGACAAGCAGTTTCTCGCCTTTGCGAAACACCGCATAAATGGCCTGACTCGGACAAGCATCAAGACAGAGCCGACAGGATTCCAAACAACGTGACGCATCAAATTTATAGGGAGGGGTGGAAAGCCACGCTCCCGTAGGGCATGCCGGGATGCAGACCGCGTTATGGGTGCACCGGTCGGGGTGGCGAACGAGGTGATCTCTAGTTACCATCATAGGTTTGACTCCTTCAAATAATGCTTGAGAAAAGATCTCGAGCATATTCATAGGCTTATCTCTTTGATTCCCACTCATGGACCAATTGTCTGAGACGGTCTTTTAATTCGGGAATCTGTTCAAGATTATTATGAATAGCTCCAAGAATGTTTTCCAATCGAGCGATCCGGCTGGCATGTTTATCAACCTGATCCAAACGGTCATATTCAACAAAGGCCGCAGGGTGTTGCTGTTCTAGAATATCCCGCGCTTCGAGCAACCCGGCCGTGAGCTCTTGTGGTTCAGAAGTTGGAAGCGACACAATCACAAAGGATCCATCCGAAAAAATCAAGACCGCGCTTTGAGGCTTGGACTTAATAACTTTCACATGTTGGATGGTATGCCCGATCGTTTGACTCCAGGAAGTCAAAAGGCCGGGAAATTTTTTCAAAAAGGAGACCTTATCCTGGTTGGCTTTCCATTTGGCTTCAACAGACATGGTAGATACTTGGAAAGGTAAAGGAATTCAGCAAAAAGGTGGAAGAGAGATTCAAGGTCTAGGAGATTTGGTCATTTGGGTACGAACCGAGGATTAGGAGGGAGAAATCCATCGCATGAAATAACGACCCCTTCACGTGGCGGGTGGGCGGGGTGTATCATGGCCGGGCATCAGGAGCCTTTCAACTATTTCCCCTTTGCCAATATGTCGTTCCATGATCTCGGTGACATCAGCTTCGGAACCGACCCAATACCAGACCCCTTCTGGGTAAATCACCACGCTTGGGCCGTATTCACAATGATCCAGACATCCGGCCTTATTAGCCCGAACAAGGCCCCGCAATCCCATTCGTTCAACTTCTTTTTTAAAAAAGGCGTGGAAAGATACTGAACCGAGATCAGCGCAACACCCGCGGGGATCACCCTTGGGGCGTTGGTTCGTACAAACGAAAATATGATGTTTAAATCCCCCCATGAACCTCAATGATGAGAAAAACCTGATAAAATTAAGGATAACGCTTGAACAAGGATGATACCTGAGTAATTGGGAATGTGTCCAGCAAGATGGGAATCGCAATACCCATTTGTTAATTAAGAGGGGAAACCATGGTCGTCGGTATTCCAAA
Source organism: uncultured Nitrospiraceae bacterium (assembly GCA_964525045.1). GTDB lineage: Bacteria > Nitrospirota > Nitrospiria > Nitrospirales > UBA8639. The sequence goes on from CAZGFD010000029.1 coordinate 37,259, forward strand.
GGAATTGAAAGACAATGAATATCGGGTTGCCATGACGCCCAATGCCGTAAAGCAGTTGATTGCCATGGGGCAGGAGGTCCTTATTGAGAACGGAGCAGGGATGGGAAGTGGCTTTCTTGATCAGGAATATCAGGAAGCAGGAGCAAAACTGATATCGACCCCTGATGAGCTATATCAGTCAGCCAAACTCATCCTCAAAGTGAAGGAGCCGCAGCCGGAAGAATTTTCCCAATTCCACGACCAACATATCCTTTTCACTTACTTACATTTAGCTGCCTCAAAAGAACTGACTGAGGCCCTGGTCCGTTCCGGATGTACTGCCATTGCTTATGAAATGGCGAGGGATGCCCAGGGCCGGTTCCCGATTCTTCAGCCTATGAGTAAGATCGCGGGTCGGATGTCGGTGCAAATTGGTGCCCATTACCTGGAAAAACAACAAGGAGGACGGGGCGTGCTTCTTGGAGGTGTGCCCGGTGTTGAGCCGGGACGAGTGGTCATATTGGGATCTGGTGGTGTTGGTTCATCAGCGACCCGAATTGCGGTCGGAATGGGAGCAGCCGTCACCGTCATCAGTTTAGATCTTGACCAGCTCACCAGATTAGAGGAGCTATATCCCGGGCGCGTAATCACGCGGGTGTCTACTTCCATTGGGATTGAGGAATCGGTGTGTCAGGCGGATCTGGTCATTGGCGCTGTGTTGAGTCCGGGCGCTCGAACGCCTCGTCTGATTCCCCGGGGACTCGTGAAACGTATGCTTCCAGGCTCGGTTATTGTCGATGTGGCGGTCGATCAGGGAGGTTGTGTGGAAACGACGCATCCCACGACCCACTCGGATCCGGTCTACCGTGTTTTCGATGTAATCCATTATGCGGTCGCGAATATCCCCGGGATTGTTCCCCGGACGGCGACCCTGGCCTTGACCAACGCCGCGCTACCTTTTATAGTCCGTTTGGTCGAAAGTGGGATTGATCAGGCGTTACAAAGAGATCCTGGACTTGCCAATGGGGTGAATGTGAAACAAGGCAAGGTGACCTGTCAGGCTGTCGCTCAAGCCCACGGGCTTCCCTATGAGCCACTCGACTAGTATTGTAGGATGTTGAAAAAGTCCGCCAGCCTTCGCCAAGGCTTCGGCCGGCAAGCCAGCAGGCATTTCCTGCCCGCCATAACAATTTTGCGACGGCGGGTCGACCCTTTGTCGTGCTCACGTACTCCCGGGTACGCTCCGTGCCTCAAACAAAGGTGACGCCCTTCGGGACGCTGCAGGCAATGCGCGGCCTTGCTGTGGAAACGCAAGTCTTGGCGTATCGGGGTTGGGCGGGAAAGAAAGGGGCCTTTTTGAACATCCTGCCTTATACATGGTATCCAGGCGATTTGTTGTAAGGCCATCTCAACAATTGAAATGGCGAGTTTTTCAATAGCTTGCTAGGTGTTTGATCGGGGCGTAGCGCAGACCGGTAGCGCACCGCGTTCGGGACGCGGGGGTCGGAGGTTCAAATCCTCTCGCCCCGACCACTTTCCTCTCTCTACAAGTTCTTTTCAAAGGTTCCACGGCATCCTATGATCGACATTCTGACTATCATGGTGGTTATAGCCATGGTGATTGCCCTGGTGGCGATATGGTATGCCCAGCGATTAGGGAGACAGGTGAAACATCTCAAACGAAAAGAATATTATGTCGACCAAAAATTCAATGGAATTACGAAACAAATTTCTGAAGCCGTTGATCCTTTACGCCTTCAATTAGGAGCAATCGCTGCTGGCTACTCCGTGTCAGAGCAACTTATTCGAACGGGACGTTTGTATGAAAATGTGTCTGCAGAAGAAGCCGAGCGAATCATTGCCCAAGTCCAGAAGACCGATGTTGATCACGTCATGATCGTGGATGTTCGAACACCGAGAGAATTTGCTTTGAGGCATATCCCCGGGGCCAAGCTCATCCCCGTAGAAGAGCTGGAAATGCGATACCATGCGGAGATTCCGATCACGGCAGAGAAAGTGCTTGTCTATTGTGATATGGGAGACCGGAGCCGGTTAGCCTGCGATTACCTGAGTCGACAAGGGTATATGAATCTTTATAATGTCTTTGATGGTCTCCAAAAGTGGAAAGGCCTAACTTTGGGAGAAACATCGGGATCCCTTATACAAATTCAATCAAAGTCTTCTGCGTGACTCACTTGCGATAATTGGCTTAATCGCATGTTGAGAAGGCGGTAATTGATCTGTTTCGAGTTTCGGGTTTCTAGTTTCGCATATAAAAGGGAGGGGGTCAGCCCTTCTGAGTGAGGAGTTTGATTCAAAGACAATGGTTGCCATGTTGAATCCTTCGATAGCATGATAGAGATGAGATAACGATGGCTGATGAATTTACGATCCTCAATGTGCTTGGTCCATATCGGGAGCCCCAGGAGTATGCGTTTTCTTTTGACTATTCAGTCCAACGCCCTCATTGGCCGACGCCTCAGGGCATCCGGGTCAAAGTGGCCATTGACCACGAACTTGATTATTTTAAAACCCAGATTCTTCAACTATCGGGAGGGAAACCTGGACAACAGCTCCGGATTAATCAGATCTTATGTCGGGCCATAGCCGATCAAAAACTCGAAATCGCGAATAAAGGAGGTCTATTCGCTGATCGTCGGGATGTCATGATTGATCCATTCATTGGGGAATTGAAACATTTGTTTGTCGAGCTTGAAGCCTGGATGCAGACCGAATGTGACCGGTATAAGCGAGAAATAAAGGATACGGTCGGAGTGTAATACCTGCGGAGATCTCCCTTACCCTGTTTCGCCCTCTTTCCATCTGAAATTTGAGATCTGAAATCCCTTAAAACTCCAGAGGGTGATAATTTTTCGAGTACACTCCTGTGGTCGGCTCTCCAAAGCCTAGGGAAGCTGTTTCAGGAGTCGTGCGGTTATGAAGATTAATACCATAGTGCCCTCGGACCTGCTCCATGGCTTCTTCAAAGGGAATACGTGTTGGGTAAAACTCCCCTGGTGCATGGGCCCCTCGGCTTAATGCCTTGGCAGCTTCGGGAACGGCATATTCAGGATCAGAAAAGATATAGAAGTCGGCAATGGCAAAATTTCCCAATTCATCCTGTGCCGTCGTGGGCGGGACAATGTTTGAGAGGGTCCCGTCCGCACGGGCGTTTCGGAGGTGGTTAATCAGGGCCATCACCTGACTGTCGGTGGTAACTGGAGGAACGAGGAGGATTATCGCGTTCATTTCTGGGATCGAGGCATTGAGTTTGAAGGTGGGGACGAGGTCACTTGAAATTGTTGAAAGTCTCATGGCACCGACAGATTGGGCGGGGTTCCCTGGTTGAAGTTTGTCATCTTTGGATTTGGGTATGATCATCGTAATAAAAAGCCAGAGGCCAAAGATCACCCCGAAAATCACTAAAATAGGGTGAATGCCGACTCGTTTCCCCTGGTTGTGTTGAGTATCAGATTGTTCTGCCATAGCGTGATAGATGATTTAGCAATTCATCCCTGTTCTAGCAACTTTGCTTCTTCCCACCATCGGTCTAACTCCTCGTCTGAACATTCACTGATGGCACGTTTTTGTTGGGCGGCTTGCTTCTCAAGAAAATGAAATCGATGAATGAAACGGTTGGTGGCTTTTCGAAGAGCTTCTTCGGGATTGACTTTAAGAAACCGAGCCACGTTGACCACTGAAAATAACACATCTCCCAACTCGGCCTCGATTTCCCTGTCTGTTTGGCTGTGATGATCATTGGGAGTTGGAGATACGTCTTTCTTGAACGCTTGAGAAGCGGCCAAAAACAATTCGTCAAATTCTTCTCGTAACTTGTTCAAGACTGGTGGGGCACTTTTCCAATCAAACCCGCCACGAGCTGCTCGTTTTTGAACTTGATGGGCTCGCTGAAGGGCGGGCGACACTTTGGGAATGCCCTCTAAAAGGGACGTAGACCGGACCACGTTCTGTTTCTCCTGACTTTTGATGGTTTCCCACTGATGGGCAACTTGATCCGCACTATTAATGCGATCCTGATCCTGTTGGTCCTGGAAGACATGAGGATGCCTCCTGACAAGCTTTTTCGCTAGGTGTTCGGCAATTTCGTTGAAGGTAAACTCCGAACGCTCTGATGCGATTTGGGAATGAAAGAGAACCTGGAGAAGCAAATCGCCCAGTTCCTCTTTTAGGGAGCCTGGATCACCCTCATCAATCGCTTCTAAGACTTCATAGGTTTCTTCCAAAAGGAAGGGCTTGAGGGAATCGTGAGTCTGCCGCCGGTCCCATGGGCATCCGTCGGGAGCTCTCAGACGTGCCATGAGGTCGACGAGATGGTTAAGGTTCTGACTCATAAGAGCAAGTTCAACGAGTCGCTATTACATATGGGATTCCGGAATTCAATAGGATAACCCTTGACCAAAACGTCAAAGAGGGAATCCGGACGTTCATGAGAGGTATTATACTGGTTTCTCCGGGTGGTTCAATGAGTAGTTTCTTGCAGCCGGTCCTTCAATAATGGTACGGTTTCTCCGAATATTTTGAGGAGGGAATGGGTATGAGTGAAGAAGAAAAGGGCTTTGTTATTCGCGATAAGCGAGGAAAGTCTGAGTCACCATCTCAGACTGAACCCGAATCACCGTCAGCCACTTCCCCATCCGCTTCTAGTCCAAGCTCTCCATCATCAGAAAGGGGTGCAGAGGGCCAACCGAACCCTCCCATCAATTTCTCCTCATTTGTCTTTTCTCTCGGCAGCTCGTCTCTGATGCTCATGGGCGAAACGTTGGACCCTCAACAACCGGCGATTCCTGTGAATCTGGCCCAAGCCAAGGAAATAATTGATATTTTATCGGTGCTTGAGGTCAAGACTAAGGGAAATCTTACTTCAGATGAGCAGTCGGTCTTAACCGACATGTTGTATACTCTACGTATGAAATATGTTGGGGTAACAACCCATAATCCACAATCCTCGTCTTCTTAACTTCGGAAACTGTTGATCGTCATTGATTCAACAAGACCGTTCGACCATATCATCGCCAAGCTGCTACCATAGGGCAGCCAGAAACCGAAACACAGAGCATATGAGGCCGAACTTGTTGGGGCACCGTTGAGGCGTTCAACCCACTGACTCCCGGTTTGAGTCATCATTGAGGGCAGTCGTGAATGGTAAGACGATAAAAATGATGGGTCATCTTGACGAAATGAATATGTGTAACCAAGCCCAATCCCCGAGCTGTTCGTCAGAAGGGTCGATAACATGAACTTCCTGACCGGCTCTGTCAGCCCAGCCAGAAAATATCCTCGTCAACGCGCTCCGGTCGCTCGACCCAAAGAGGCCGAATTGCGCATGAAACAAGAAACGAGGAGAAAAGCTCGCCACCTCAAGCCTGTGTGGATTGTCCTCCTCCTGCTCATTCCTTGCCTGGCGCTGACGGCCTATTATGCCAGATACGGAATGTCAGGGCCTATCCAGCCGGATTCCATCATACCCAGCCCCAGCTATGCACTGGTGTTATTCCTGGTGTATTTGGATAGTGTCGGGTTGGTTGTCCTGACGCTGTTGTTATCCAGAAATATCATTAAAGCCTATTTTGAAAAAAGACATCGCCTGATAGGGTCAGGATTTCGCGCAAAGCTTATTGCGGCATTTATTGGTTTTGCTTTGATCCCGACTGTGCTCCTGGCTACCGTGGCCAGCGGTGTCATAAGCGAAGTGATCGAAGTCTGGTTTAACGATCAGATCATGCAGGTGATGAAGGATTCTGAAGATGTCACGACCGTCTACCATGAGGAACGAGTAGCCTTGGCGGTAAATAGTGCCAGAGCCATCAGTCAGGAAATATTCCGTGAACCTGGAATTTTGAATCCCGAACATCGAGAATTGCTCATGGCTGCGATGGCAAGGAAACGGACAGAGTACAATCTGGCCGGAGTCGAAGTGTTTTCTCCCAAAATGGAGACATTGGCGCGCATGGTCCATCCAGAGTTGACTGATGCTGTGCTGAGCCTCCCCGTGGGGCAACTGGTCCTTCAGGTATTAGATTCGGGAGAGGCCCTGACCTCCGTTCAAGAGTCAACAGTCGGCAGGCTCATTCGTGCGGCCATGCCAATTTTTTCCAGCCGGAATAGCGCAATCGTGCAAGGAGTCGTCGTCGTATCTTCCTATGTTCCTGAATCGATGCTCGCCAAAATGGAAGGCATTGCGAAAAATTTCAGTGATTACCGTCAAATCAAGGCGATGAAAGATCCCATAAAATGGGGCGCGTATCTGTTTGTCGCGGTCGTCACCGTTCTTATCCTTTTTGGCGCGACCTGGTTTGGTTTTTATGTGGCTCGAGGGATTACCGTTCCGATTCAGCGATTAGCTGAAGGAACTGAGGCAGTCGCCAAGGGTGATTTAGATGTGAAAATTGCCGTGAATGCGACGGATGAAATTGGAACATTGGTCGACTCCTTCAACCGGATGACGGCTGATCTGCGACAAAGCAAAACTAATCTGGAGGAAGCGAATCTATCACTGGTTCAATCGAATGTCGAAATTGATCAGCGGCGCGCTTATACTGAAGCCGTGGTCGAGACGATTGCGTCCGGGGTGCTTTCCATTGATGTGGCTGGGATCATTACAAATTTTAATCCATCAGCCGAAAGGATCGTGGGCGTGAGTAGTGAACGACTTCGAGGACGGCCTGTCTTTGAGGCCTTCAAGGAATACGATTTGCAACTCTTTCAGCAAGCCTACGATCGAGTCTTGGCTGATGGGCGTGATAGTTTGACCTTGGAAGGACAAATGGAAGCGCATGGAATGCTCTTGACCATTGGCCTGAACGTGTCACGCATGCGCAATGATGCCGGGAAAGATTTAGGGTTTGTGTTTGTGTTTGAAGATCGAACCGAACTGATCAAAGCACAAAAGGCCGCAGCTTGGCAGGAAGTGGCACAACGGATTGCTCACGAAATTAAAAACCCGTTGACGCCTATTCAGTTGTCGGCCCAACGGCTTCGAAAAAAGTTTTTTGAGAAATCCTCAGGATTTGAAGAAATCTTTGATCAGTCCACCGGTGTGATTGTGAGCGAAGTGAGCAGTCTGAAACGAATGGTCGATGAATTTTCAAAATTTGCCCGGATGCCGGCTCCTCAGATGAACCGAGTATCTCTCCATGATCTTGTTGAGAAGGTGGTTTCCCTTTATGATGGGGCCCATCGGGATGTTGCATTCGTTTTGAACTTGGATGAAACACTTCCACCCATCAATTGCGACCCTGAACAAATTCGACGTGTCTTTGTGAATTTATTCGACAATGCTATCCAAGCCATGGGTCAAAGAGGACATATCTGGGTAACGAGCCAATGCGATCGTCGACGTCATCGTGCCATTGTCCGAGTGGCTGATGAGGGGACCGGCATTCTCCCGGAGGATCAGAAAAAATTATTCATTCCCTATTTTTCCAAAAAACGATCGGGAACGGGGTTGGGGTTGGCCATTGTACAACGGATTATCACGGACCATAATGGGTCCATTCGTGTTGAGAATAATACCCCACAGGGTGCCGTGTTTACCTTCGAACTTCCCGTATAACGTGGTCGGACTCGATGTGAGAGGAAACTGTGGCCAATAATATTTGTATCGTGGATGATGAGCCGGCGATCCTGAATACGCTGAGTAGCATTCTGGAAGATGAAGGCTATCAAATTTCAGTTGCCAAGAGCGGCCATGAGGCCTTGAAATTGGTTCGCAGTGAACAGCCAGATGTGGTGTTATTGGACATTTGGATGCCGGAGCTCGATGGGCTCGAAACCCTTAAACGACTAAGACAGCAGCACCCTTCTCTTCTGGTTATTATGATGTCGGGCCATGGGTCAATCGAAACGGCGGTGAAAGCCACGAAATTAGGTGCCTATGATTATCTCGAAAAGCCCTTGGATTTGGAAAAAGTCACCATCCTGGTCAGAAATGCCCTCCACCAGCGAAAATTAGAAGAAGAAAACCTCAACCTTCGCATTCAGGTTGAACGGCGGTTTGAATTAGTGGGATCCTCCCCAGCCATGGAACGGCTAAGACAATTAATCGCCATGGCGGCCCCCACGAACAGTCGGGTTCTCATTTCCGGGCCCAATGGAACCGGAAAAGAGTTAGTGGCTCGAGCCATCCATCTGCAAAGTCAACGAGCGAGTCGTCCGTTTGTGGAAATCAATTGCGCCGCCATTCCTGAAACACTTATTGAAAGTGAGTTGTTTGGCCATGAGCGAGGAGCCTTCAGCGGGGCCACGTCCATGAAGCGAGGGAAGTTTGAGCTGGCCGATGGCGGGACGTTGTTTTTAGATGAGATTGGAGATATGAGTCTTGCGACCCAAGCCAAGGTCCTTCGTGTCCTTCAAGAACAACAATTTACCCGGGTGGGAGGAACCAAATTATTAAAGGTTCAGGTTCGGGTACTGGCCGCCTCGAATAAAGATCTCTCTGAAGAAATTGCCAAAGGAACCTTTAGGGAAGATCTGTATTATCGATTGAATGTGCTCCCCATTGTTGTCCCCACCCTACGGGAGCGGCGGGATGATATTCCGATATTGGCCCAACATTTTTTACGATTGCATGCTGAGGAACAAGGCATCAAGCCAAAGGAACTGACCAAGCCGGCTGTGGAGTGTCTCCAGCAACATGATTGGCCGGGAAATATTCGCGAACTCCGAAATCTGGTTGAACGGTTGCTGATTATGGTTTCTCACACCGTCATCGATCGACCTGATGTTGAAACATTTTTGCAAGGTCGCAGTACCTCGGCTCATCACCCTCATTCCGTAGAAGGGTTTTTTTCATCACTTCGAGATGCGCGGAATGCTTTTGAGCGTGAGTACATTACAACCAAGCTACGAGAGAACAGCTGGAATGTTTCCAAAACTGCTGACGATTTAAAAATCGAACGTAGCCATCTTCATCGAAAAATCAAATTATTAAATGTTGAACTCCACTCAGACAATTGATGGAAATGTGCCGATAACGGACCCTGAGGGCGGTCGGCATATCCCAGCCTCATCGGTGTTATCAATTGAAAAACTTGTGGCGGGAGGACAAGGCTTGGGACGGGTGGGCTCTCAGGTTGTATTGGTGCCTGGAGGACTGCCTGGGGAAACTCTGTCTGTCCACATTGGTGACAAACGTCGGGGTGTGCACCAAGCCGAAATCCTACAAATTATTCAACCGTCGGTCGATCGTGTAGATCCTTCATGTAGTATAGCGGGGGAATGTGGCGGTTGCCAGTTTCAACATCAAGCCTACCAGAGTCAACTGACCCAAAAGCGGAATTTGCTTCAAGACACGATTTTGCGAATTGGGAAACTCTCCATTCCTGAAATTCCGCCGGTCGTCCCTTCACCCCGGGCGTTTCATTACCGGACAACGGTTCGTTTTGTGGTTTTTAAAGAGGGCAGCGGGTTTCAACTGGGTTTCTTTAGGCAAGGGACCCGACTTCCGATTCAATCTACCCATTGTCTCTTAATCCCAGAGCCTGCCAAAGAGGTGGTAACCAAAGTGGCCCGGTATCTTTCTGCCAAGCGAACCCTTCCAGTATTTTTGGAAAGCCTTGAAGTTCGTTGGTCAGAATATTCGAGCCAAGGGTTGTTGATCTTCCGGGGAAAGTGTCGGCAGAAGGGTGAAGCCCTTGCATTGCTGGAGGGGTTGGGATCCTTGAAGGAAGTGGCCGGGTTCGTTTTTGAAAATGCGCAATCAGATCGTGGTCGTGGATCAAAATCCTCCTTTGTCCTTGCCGGGCAGGATCATCTCATTGAACGATTTCATGCGTTGACATTACGGATAGGGCATCGTTCGTTCTTGCAGGCCAATTGGCCGGTATATGAAGCGATAGGCGAAAGGCTTTTGGAATGGGGGGAAGATCTCAAGGGGGATCGTATTCTCGAGCTCTATGCCGGTGTGGGGGCTCTGGGAATGACCCTTGCCCGAAAGGGAGCCCTGGTCACCATTGTGGAAACCAATCCCTGGGCGCTCGCCGATGCTCGTCGCTCCGCAACTCTCAATCACGTTGGTCGATGCCGGTTTCGAATGGAAACCGCTGAGGCGTATTTGTCCAGCACCAATAACGGAGATTATGAAGCCATCATGCTCGATCCACCTCGAACCGGTCTGAGCACCAAGGTGATACAAGAATTAGGCCGGATTTTGGTCCCCCGTATCTTTTATGTTTCCTGTGATCCGGCGACCTTAGCGCGGGACCTTTCCCGTTTAGGTTCCTTTGGGTATAGCATTCTCCGGATTCAACCCTTTGATATGTTTCCCCAGACTGCCCATATTGAAACACTCGTTGAGCTTACGTTGTAGGGAATGTTGAAAAAGACCACCAGCGGCGTTCTCGGTCTTTTGTCGTGCTCACGTACTCTCGTGTACGCTCCGCTCGCCAAAAGCCCTGCGGCCTTGCCCGTGGAAAGGCGCGTCTTGGCGCGCCGGGGTTGGGGGGGTAAGAAAGGGCCTTTTTGAACAGTCCCTTTAATGGAAAATTGGCTATGACAACCTATCGTGAGGCCGGTGTTGATATTGAGGGTGGCGATGAATTTGTGAAGCGTATTGCTTCTCGCGTTCGCACGACCTTCAGAAAAGAAGTGATCGGGGGACTCGGAGGATTTGGTGGTCTTTTTCGATTTCCTTCAGAACGTTTCAAAGAACCGGTACTCGTTTCGGGGACCGATGGGGTTGGGACAAAATTAAAGATCGCGCAGTTGGTGGGGCGCCACAATACCATTGGCATTGATCTGGTCGCGATGTGTGTGAATGATATTTGCGTGGGTGGGGCGGAGCCGTTGTTTTTTCTCGATTATTTGGCAACGGGAAAGCTTGATGTCTCGATAGGGGAGTCGATTGTTGAAGGAATTGTCACTGGGTGCAAAGAAGCCGGTTGTGCTCTGATTGGTGGCGAGACCGCGGAAATGCCTTCTTGTTACCCTGAAGGAGAATATGATTTAGCCGGGTTTGCAGTCGGGGTAGTGGAGCGAGCCAATATCGTTGATGGCAGCCGGATCGAAGTCGGAAATGTCCTTATTGGGTTGCCGTCAACCGGGCTTCACAGTAATGGCTATACCCTTGCCCGTCACGTTCTGTTGGACAGACAAGAGTGGACCATCGATACTCATATTGAAGAATTGAACCACTCTCTCGGGGAGACTCTTCTGGAACCGACGAAAATTTATGCCAAGCCAATTCTTTCATTTTTGAGCAACAGCTCTGTGCATGGCATGGCTCATGTTACTGGGGGGGGGCTTACCGGCAATCTCCCTCGTATTCTTCCCCAACATTGTCAAGCTGCGCTGAAATTTAAATCGTGGCCCATACCACCGATTTTTCAAATCATTCAACAAACCGGAAACATTAATCAAGAAGAAATGTATAGAGTGTTTAATATGGGAATCGGTTTGGTCTTGGCGGTCCCTCAAGCGGAAGTGGATACCATCATGAGTATGGCCAAAGAGTTCAGTGATTCTGGGTACATCATTGGAGAAATTCGCAAAAGGGCCGAAGGTAGTTCCTCGGTCTGTTTCCTCAACTAAGGAGATCGTTTGGTGCGTGTGCTGAAGATAGGAGTATTGGTTTCGGGGAGGGGGTCCAATTTGCAAGCGATTCATGGCGCTATTCAATCGGGAGCTCTTCAGGCTTCTATCGCCGTCGTAATCAGTAACAAGAAAGAGGCTCCCGGGTTGGCCCGCGCAAAGGCTGAAGGGCTTCCCTGTGTCTTTCACGATCCAAAGGCGTTTGCTGGAGAGGCCAATGCCCGGGAAGCCTATGATCAAGCCCTTGTTGAGATTTTAAAAAACTATGGAGTAGACCTGGTCATACTCGCCGGTTACATGAGAATTGTTACCTCGACTCTCATCAACAGGTACCAATGGAAAATGATGAATATTCATCCTTCCTTGCTTCCCGCCTTTCCCGGATTATCAGCGCAGCAGCAAGCCCTGGATTGGGGAGTGAAAATCAGCGGGTGTACCGTCCATTTTGTCACGGAGGGGGTGGATGAAGGTCCCATCATTCTTCAAGCGGCTGTCCCTGTCAGGGAAGGAGATACCGCTGATTCCCTTTCGTCCCGAATCCTAAAAGAGGAACATCGGATCTATCCGGAAGCCATTCAGCTTTTTGCCGAAGGACGATTGCAGATTCAAGGGCGACAGGTGAAAATTTTGCCTCAATCGGTAGGGGAGGTCACTAGCTTGAAACCTAAGACTTGTGTATAATTCCTTCCACTTCCCTACCGTTGCCAAAATAACTCAATAAAAATTTGTGGGGGGCTAGCTCAGTTGGGAGAGCGCGACGTTCGCAACGTCGAGGTCGGGGGTTCAATTCCCCTGCCCTCCACCAGCCTTCGCCGGTCCGTTCCGGAG
>CAZGFD010000030.1:0-48548 GCA_964525045.1 uncultured Nitrospiraceae bacterium
TTCACCGTCACATCGGCAGGTGGCAGAACGATGGTCGGAGGACTGGGCGGAACTTTCTGCTGCCCCCATCCCATCACGGGAGAAAAGATCCCCACTACAACAAGAGTCGTGTACAGGAGCCAAAAATGGGTGCGGGCTTGAGCGAGCATATAAGCTAATGGAAGTTTTTGAGTGTGGGAAGACAAACTTATTGCCAAATACCTTAGAGGAAGGGGGTGGAGTATTCAGAATACTAATTTACCAGATAATTGCTAACGACGTGTGTGGTGGGTATCACATAAAAATGCCATTAATCAAACGTCTACACGAAGTCGAATCTAAAAAAAAGAGAATGTCGGTGGATAGTCTCTTTTTTCTAATTCCGGAAGCAGATCAGCCCTGGTTTCGTAATAAGAGATGAAATCGCTTCAAAGTCCTTGCTCTTGGAGATCAGGTGTTGATTTTTGCTCCTTTGGGAACCTGACCCGGAAGGTCGTACCTTTACCCAATTGGCTCTCTACAGCGATGCTTCCTCCATGCAAATCAACAAGATTTTTAACAATGGAGAGGCCAAGACCCAATCCCCGGCTTCCACTATCAAATTCCCGATGGGCCTGGAAAAACGGCTCAAAAAGATTGCCAAGAACATGTTCTGGAATACCCGGGCCGGTATCGGAGACCACCATCATAATAGTCGTAGGACCATCCTGGTGGAGTTCAACAGAAATTGTCCCCTTTTCCGGTGTAAATTTCAGGGCATTGTGAATCAGATTCGTCGCGACCTGTTGCAGGCGATCATTATCTCCCACAATGGCAAGGGAATGGTGAGAACAAGTCAGGCGCAGGGTTTGCCCCTTGGGTTTGGCCATTAATTGAAGTTGTTCAAGGACCTCATGGAGCAGTTCGGGCAGGACCACCCGGGTTTTCACCAAATGAATCGTTCCCGACTCAATCCGAGCCAGATCCAAGAGATCGGCGATCATACGCGTGAGACGATCCGCATTGGCGTTGATTCGTGTGAGATAAAGCTGTTGCCTTTCACTTACCCTGCCATACATATCCTGATACATGCGTTCGGCAAATCCTTTGATGGCGGTCAAAGGCGTACGTAATTCATGCGAACAATGGGATAAAAATTGAGACTTGAGCTGATCAAGCTCGGTCAAGCGTTCATTGGCGGTTTTCAGTTCGATATTGATATGGTTCAGCTCTGCCGTGCGATTTTGCACTTTGGACTCCAGCCCAATATTAAGTTGTTCAATTTCCGCATACGCATTCGCGTTATCCAGGGCTATCGCCATTAGGTTGGCCAGGGTGCTCAACATACTCATATCTTGGAATGTTAAAGAATGGGGGTCCAACCGATCCGCGACAAGGGCTCCAAGGATTCGGTTCTGAACTTTCAGTGGCACCGCAATAAACGTCTGTGTGCCCAACTGGGCAAGGACTTGTTGAAAGTGAGGATCCAAACATGGCAAGACCTCTTGAATATCTTCAATGAGAAGTGGCACCCCTCGTTTGAAAATCTTGCTCTCTATCCCGCTCTCCCCGGTGATTTGCCTGGTTTTATGACGAACCCCCTCCACAAGATCTTTGGAGACTCCAACAATGTGAACATCGTGGGCCAGAGCACGGTTACCATCATAAAACACAATCATGGCTCGGGCATAGCGTAATTCCTTAATAATGGCCTGAAGCCCAACCTCGATCAGCCATTCACGATCTAAGGATGATCCAAGGGAAAGTCCCATCTGGTGCAGCATGGTAAGCTCACCAATCCGTCGCTTGAGGTCAAGGGTGATCTGTTCTTGGGTAAGGTAGGCTTCACGTAACTCTTCGTGACGGGTTTCGGCCGCTTGGAGTTGTTCTTGAATAATATTCCCCTTTTCTTGAATTTCTCGGCGGTCATTCCAAAAGGTGACCCCCAACCAAATCCCGACGGCTGGGAGGATGGCCATTCCAATGGCTTGGAGGGTGGAGAGGGCTGGAACCCATATTTGCAGAACGAGTACCATCAGGGTCCCTATCACCAGTCCCACCATGGGCCAGATCACCGGTCGGGATTTCTGGGGTTGCCAGGTAAAAATCCATTCGCAATACTCCGCTCCGTTTCCCATACAGCAACAATCCTGAATGGAAGCCGCCTTTAGACCGAACATAAGAGCCGGCACCTCAGCAATGGCAGATTTGATCGTTTGACAAATTCGTTCCGCACAACCCCTGAAGTACACACCAAACTGACGAGACGTCCGTTCGGAAAATTGCAGTCGCATCACGGCCCTCCCGTTCGTCACCGAGACAATTTGTGACAGAAGCGCCCCTTTGGTAAATTTTTCTGCAAAGTAGGGCCACAGTTTATAAATTTGGGTAATGGTAAATGGTCGGCCTAAAGCCTGAACAATAGGAGAAAGCATCTTTTCGCGTCCAAGATTACAATGAAAGTTCGGATCGCCGGAGAGCCGGACACAAAATTCGTTCAGAAACATGACGAATTCATAGGAATAACTATTCCAGGGATTCTTCAAAAAATCGGAAGTGACATGATACGCCTCATCAAGGATGCGGTCATTCAAGGATCTCACCAGTTCCTGGATAGTCCTTTCGCCGGCTGCCTTTCCATCGCGACGGGTCACCGCCTGTTCCAGATATTCAAGATTCGCCAGAACCGTGAGGCCACTGACATCTTGAATACGTTCTCCATTGGTCTCTCTTCCAAAGGGACGAAATTCCATCCGGCCTTTTTCGAGAATACGATGGGATTTAGGAAGAAGCTCGGACATGGCCTCAGATGGTCAAAAATTAATACGAAGGTTAAGAGCTCCGACCTGGAGAGTTGTATTCCAATTTCCGTTGATGAGTGGCCCGTAAATACTGTTACGGATTTCTCGGGTCTGAAATAGGACGGCCTGATATGCCAAATCCAGTCCTATCGCTTGGATTCCATATTTGCCACAGTTGAAGAGACCCAGGAATCTCCCTTTTCCGTGACACAACATTCCTCCCCCGATTGATAGAGTACTGAAACCAGAGTCTGGCACGCTGGGTTCAAAGGTGCGGTCCGGAATGGGAGTCTGTGACAGGGTATAGCCTGACCGGAAGGTGAAATCCCACTCAGGAAATATTCGGGGGTTCAGCCATTTATATTCGGTTCCTGCCATCACGACATAGGCATGCCCATAGTCGCGAGGAAAGGGGACAGTAAGGTCGTTGGAAAGATTAAGATTGAGATCTTGGAATGCGGACCAATCAGCATAGTCAAGATCGACTTCAATTTTCCATTCACGTTTCTGATTGCGGATTGGCCAAACAGCAATGGCACCGGTGACGACCTGGGGTAACTCCAAGGTGGTCTGGGCTTTGGCGAAAAAAGTCCCGGCGGCCAGAAATTCTCCTTCGATATCTAAGTCCGTTTGACTTCGGTACACAAAAGCCACATTCACAAGCGGTTTTTCCTCATCGTTTCTCAACGGGGTCCATAAAAAACCCGCGTTGAACCCCACGGCCGTGTCAGTTCCATTTACTTCGAGTGGTGTTTCTTGAGGAAGGCCGAAAGGATTCCCAGGGGCCGCAATAGCTTGGACCTCCGCTTGGCCTTCACCTAAACTGGAAACATGGTAGATATCAATCCCGCCTCCAATTGAAATGTCGTCATTGACCCTGACCGCAACCGTCGGCTTCATGTCAATCAGGGGGAGAGCTGCCTGGTAGGTGACAAAGGCAACTTGACTCGTAGAGGGGTATTCAATATTGATTCCATAAGGACTTGTCACACCCACTCCAACCGTCCAATCCCTTAGGAGGTCAAGCCCCAAATCATGGAGGGTGGCCGTCAAATACACCTGGCTAGGAGGAGGGTGGGCGATTGACGCGCCGACCCCCCCTTCCACCGTCGCCCCGGTCACGCTGTTATACGTTGTCTGACTTCCGATGAGATTAGTCCCGACATACAACTGAATCCCTTGCAGTTGCGTCATTCCCGCAGGATTGTAATGGATGGCAGAAGGGTCGTCCGCCTGAGCCGAAAAAGCCGTTCCCTGCCCTGTGGCAGAAGCGCCTTGGTCCAAAATTCGAAAGGCTTCTCCATGAGCCAACCCTATCCACTCAATGGGAAAAATAATGACAAATACCAAGAACCACGTGGGCATCCTGAAACCGCAACCCCCCATGCACGCGCTAGGGCAAGGAACAAAATGGTGACATCGAGCGTAAATAGACACAAGGCCAGGTCCGGCCTGCGCTGACACTGTTCAACTGATAAACCGGCGAACCCGGTATCATCCATATATTTCGTGTCCTAAGTGAATTGACTTTAATTGGACATGAGTGACCGGTACCTTGAACCTATCTCTGGATCCAGATCAGACTACTGAGGAAGATTCTTGTTGGGCGGGACAGCGGCCGGTACAATAGACAGACGGAAAAATGAACTATTGACTCCAGGAGGATTGAAAAGATGAAGATCAAAAAACTGTTGCATACACGGATGCGGGTGACCGATATGGAACAAACACTGGATTTTTATCAAAATGTTCTGGGACTTGAAATTGCGGAACAGAAAGTCTCACCGAGGGGATCTCATCTGGCCTTTCTATCCATCCCCAATAGTGAAGAATTGATTGAACTCTGTAGCTTCCCAGCCAGCGGACCGGTCAAAGTTCAGGAAGACCTCGTCCACCTGGCCTTTCAGGTGGAAAATCTCGATCACACCATTGAGGAGTTAAAGGCGAAGAATATACCTATTACCGATGGCCCAACTCAGAGCTCTTCAGGAAGTCGGTTCATTTTTATCGATGCGCCTGATGGCTATGAAATTGAACTCATCGAACGACCTCCGGGTGTCGCCATTGTGTAGGGCTTATTATGGCCAGCACCGCTGATTTTACCGCGAAAATCCGAAGCCTCCCTAAGCAACCGGGAGTTTACCTCTTTAAAAATAAGAAAGGGGAAATTCTCTATATTGGTAAAGCCGCGATTCTGGCCGACCGAGTACGTTCGTATTTCCAAAAAGGGACTGATCTTTCGCCGAAAATACGTACTCTTGTCTCACTCATTGACGATCTTGAAACCATTGTCACCAAATCCGAGTTAGAATCCCTACTGCTGGAAAGCAATATGATCAAACGCCACCGTCCGCGGTTCAATGTTGTCCTGCGGGATGACAAACAATATCCCTACCTCCGCTTCCCCATCAAAGAAGATTTTCCGAGACTGTCCATTGTTAGAAAAGTAAAAAAAGACAAAGCCCTCTATTTCGGACCTTACGTTCCGACCGGGGCGATGCGCCAAACCATTAATATCATTCGAAAGGTGTTCCCCCTCGCTACATGCAAAATTGATATCGATGGGACAGCCGAACGCGCTTGTCTTGAATTTGAAATCAAACGGTGCATGGCCCCCTGTACCGGCAACCAAACCAAGGAGGAATATCATCAAATTGTCAAACAGGTTCGGTGGTTCTTAGAAGGAAGGGACACCGAACTTATTGAAACCCTGCGGAACGACATGCACGCCGCCGCGGATCGTGAGGATTTTGAAGAAGCGGCTCGGTTGCGTGACCGAATTGGCCAAATTGAAAAGACCATAGAGAAACAGCGGATCACGCAAATTCATGCAGTCGATCAAGACGCGATCGGCATTGCTCGGTCCGAGGGAGCGGCTGACCTTCAACTGCTGTTTATCCGCGGTGGGCTTTTAATCGGTCGGAAAGATTTTTTCTGGATCGACGCCAAGGACATTCCCGATCATGAACTGATCCGGTCCACAATCGAACAGTTCTATAACAAAGACATGTTGCCTCCTAAAGAACTTCTCGTGCCGACGGCATTTCCCGACATGGGCTTGGTCAAAACCTGGTTAACAAAAAAAAAGGGGGAAGTCGTGCGAATACTGATCCCTGAGCGCGGAAGCAAACAACATCTCATTCAATTCGCGGAAGAGAATGCGGCCGTAGCATTGGAAAACCATCTGATAGGAAAAGTTCAAGCTCGGGAAGCCTTAGAGCAAATACAACAATTTTTGAATTTACGAAACCCACCAAACCGGATCGAGGGATTTGATATTTCCAATACAATGGGAGCCAACTCTGTCGCTTCGATGGTCGTGTGGGAAAACGGAAGGATGAAAAAATCGGACTACCGGCGATTTAAAATTCAATCCGTCGAAGGGGCCAATGATTTTGCCAGTATGGAAGAAGTGGTCCGGCGAAGATATGGAGGCACACTAGCTGTTGGAGAACCTAAGGCACTCCCCCTCCCCGATGCCATCCTGATTGATGGCGGACTGGGTCAGCTCGGCGCAGCTCTTGATGCGTTAAAGAAACTCAACATTACCACCGTCTCGGTGTTCGGTTTGGCCAAGGCCCGTGGAGAAAAAGAGGAACGTATATTCTCCCCCGGCAAAAAGAAACCTCTGATCCTCCCCTCACCATCACCAGCCACGCGTTTGCTTCAACTCATTCGCGACGAAGCGCACCACTTTGCCATCCGATATCACCGGAAACTCCGAGGACAATCCCTCATCCCGACTCGAGACCTGCGGTCGAACAAACCGGGCCGGCCAGGCCGGAAAAAGTAAGGTTCAAGCTTCTTTGTCTAGCGGTCAAAGGGTCGAAAAGGTCTAAGAGTCCAAGTGGTCGAAGGGGTCGAACCGTAGTCTTCCCCACCTTCGTGGGCTGGGGGATAAAGAGTGATTCAGAGGTTTAGGCAACTTTTGAGTTCCTGCTTCCCAGAAGTTTATACCGGATTCGGGTTGCTTGATCCATCTTTTGTGATGACACAAAGGGCCGGCCCCCGTCTCGATCCGGTGGGTTGACCTCTTTTTTCATGACGGCCGTTTGAAACTAAACATTGCCACAGGCGATGCGGATCTCTATGCGAAGGATGAGGTTGCAGAAGGGACAGGGAGGGTAAAATGGTCGGGGAGAAGGCTATGTGACACCTTCGAGCTCGAGAATTTTCTTCTTGACGGCCTGGGGGAAGTCTACAAAGGCAAAATGACTTTTGTGGTACAGATAATCTTCACCACTTTCATCAACAATTCGCACAAGATCATCCTTCGCGGCCTTCGGGTCGGCAAGAATACGATAAACCTTGCCAAGGATAAGGGAAGCCTCGTAATCGGTGTTATCCAGGCAAAGAACAAACGGTTTCGTTGAGGTTTTCATTTTTTATTCACATAAAAGGCTTCCAGCCGCTCCCGCAGATCCAGCAGCACGGGGAGCTTCTCGCGCTGCGAATTGGCGCGAATAATGACGGTCACCAACTCCCGGTTCTGCTGACGTAGATCTGTGCCCAACGTATATTTATGATAGCGGCTAAACCCGTGCACCACCGTCTCGATAAACACGGCCAAGTCCATGGCCGTGTTGTACACCGGGAGATGTTCGTAACGGGCCATGGCCCGGACTCCTTACGCAAACAACCGGCCGAAGCGGGGGCCATGGCCCCCTGCACCCCCAAATAATCAAATCATTCAAATGATCCAATTCTCAATACACCTCGGCATCCGTGGCACCACGGACACACCACGCACGAAGGGGGAGGCCCTTAAGGCTGGTGAACACACTGCCAAAGCCGAAGGGCACGTTCCACGCGTTCGAGGGAACGCCCGCGACCTCCGACGCCGACCAATAGCCGGCCGACTGCACAATTTCGAACGGACTGCCATCGGGGATACATTTGGAGTCTATCGTACAATTGGTCGAGGTGGTATCCACCAGACTCGCCAGTTCGGGAATAGACGGCAACCGCCACCCCTTCTGCCCGTTCGTGCCCACGATGCGCTCGATGCGCTCGATGCAATGCCTCTTCGCATTCGAGTTGCCCTCCAGTTCTCCCCAGACAAACGTGTCCGTACTCGGCACGCTCTCCCACACCAGTCCCGTCTCCCGGTCACAGAAGGCGGAGGGTTTGTCCTTCGCAGGATCGACAAAGGTCGTGGGCACAAACCGTTCGTCCCCCGGAATCACCTCGCTCCACGTCGGCGGCACCGCACACGGCCCGCTTTCGGGCAGATTGGCCACCTGGTCTTTGAGCATCAGAATCAAATCCTTGAGCTGTTTGTTCGTCACAAAATGGTCCCTGAAGGACCCCGCTGCCGTACTGTCACCCGGCTGCAGCACCCCGACCGCCCCGCACACCACCGCGAGACTAATCAGTCCAATAAGTAAAGGTTTAACTTTATGCATAATCCCCCCCTTTGTGAAAGAATAAAGGGCCCCGCGTTGCTGAGGGCCCCGCTGTCCAACGCATACGAATCTATCATTAGGTTAAACCTTTTGACTAATTTGTCAAGTCCACGAAGAGGGCACTTTGGCATAAATGAGGAACAGGGCAGGGGTGGCATCCAAAATCAGCTATCAAATCAATCGGGCATGATACCCTGTTGCCGAGACCAGCTATGGAAGCCGATTTCATTGAGTCGACAGGCGCGATGGCTTTAAGGAATTGACTTTTTAGCAAAATTGGCTGGTCTTTGCGCTTCCAGAAGCTTCAAGGCCACAGTTGGGGGCCACGAATGAAGCTTAAACCTCCAGACTTGCCCCTACCGCGCGAAGTGGCGTGGCACGAGAAACCGTCTTAGAAGCCACTGATCAAGGCAGGTGTGCTAATCCGCCGCGTCATGCACGTGAACCGTGAATGATCCATGCGTTCAATGACACAACGTTCCCATGCATTCGACCAAGGGCTTGCGTGGCATCCGTGAGATGGCAGTTGGCTATTCTCAGAAAGTCAATACGCATGCCCGACCCAAAATCTTTTTCCATCCAGGCACCTTGAATTCATTCCGTTGTGTCTGTATCGGAACTTGGCCCAACGTCATACTGCGGAAACAGGATCTGAAATTCAAAATTCAATGTCCAGTCAGGAGCCAAATCAGCTTTTTCAAGGAAATAAAACGCCTGTAGTCGGAAGTTTAACGGTTGCTTCCCCCCCCGTAAGGCAACTTTACCTACCCCTCCTCCGATCGGCACCGACCATTTGTTCCGTTCCGTCGCTTCCCAGTTCGCCGTAACCAATGGAGTCGTCGTCAGGTACCACCCCTTCTCCATATTGTAGTTCACGAACGGTCGGAGAAAGAAAAGGTTCAAGTCTTGGCGATCGGAATCTCCCGCAAATGACCAAATGTTGGTAACCAGGAGGCCAGTTAACCAACGGCCGGGCTTGCTGATAACCGCCGCACTGGGTCCGATTCCCCATTTCCCCGTCCCAATTCGGTCGTCGGTTGAGGAATTGAATAAAAAGGTCGGGCCAATACCTCCGATGGACTTGAAAAGTCGTTTGGATTCATCTCGTGCGAGAAAGGCCGTATATTGAATATCTCCAAGCCCGAATGTACTCCCGGAATCCCCAGAGGGCACAGTAGGTGCGCTTGAAGGAAGATAAATCAAGGGGATGTTCAGGCGGTTGATGACAGCCCAATTTCCAAGCTTTTTTGCCCAAATTGCCTGTATGTCAAAGGTATTGAAATCGTAGTTATTGCGCCCTGCTCCAAACCAGTTGGTATTGAGAAGCCCAATTCTCAGGAGATCGGAGACCGGGTTCTGAACGTCCTTAGCGAGTTCCACAACGTCCTTGACGGGTTTCTGATTATTTTTGGCTGGCTCTTGCCTATCCTCTGTCTGCCCCGTGCCCACCATTGAGATCAACAGTAGGCCAACCACTGTCCACCTGTTCCACTTCATCCTATAGGACAAACGTTAACTCTCCTTACCTGGCTATGCGGGAAATCATTGAAGGCAAACTCTGGTCTTAAGAAAGTCAGACTGAGAAAAATTGGGTGTTCAGTACTTTTGCGGGACGACCTTCCTGTTGGCAATCGATGTCTTATCGTCGTACTTCCGTTTCAAATTCCGTTTCCCAAGTTTGACTTTCTGGTCAGAATATTTTTCATAAGGGATCTGACTTAATATATGTGAGATGCAGTTGAGACGAGCCCGTCTTTTATCATCCCCCGGAACGATAAACCATGGAGCAAAACCCGTGTCCGTAGCCGCGAACATATCATCCCTGGCCTTTGAATATTCGTACCAGCGATGATAGGATTCTAAGTCCATCGGACTGAGTTTCCAGGTCTTACGAGAATCCCCGATCCGGGCCCGAATACGCCGTTCCTGTTCTGGCATACTCACTTCTAACCAATACTTGAGGAGAATGGTTCCGCCATCCACTATCATCTTTTCGAAAATAGGCGTGCTTTTCAGGAACCCTTCATACTCCTTTTTTGTACAAAATCCCATGACGCGCTCAACCCCCGCTCGGTTATACCAGCTCCGGTCAAAGAGAACGATTTCACCTCCCGCAGGGAATTGAGCGATGTATCGTTGGCCATAAATCTGCATTTTTTCCACTTCAGACGGGGTGGGCAATGCCACCACCCGGAATACCCGATGGCTGACGCTATCGACGATCCGCCTGATGACACCGCCCTTCCCTGCCGCGTCCCGTCCTTCAAAAAGGATAATGACTCGAATTTTGTTTTTGACGACCCAATCCTGGAGTTTCACGAGCTCCGCTTGCAATCTGACCAGCTCGGCTTCGTATTCCTTCCTTCCAAGTTTAGTCGTCCCTCCATCATCTGAGTCTTTCTTGAATGTTTTGTATTTATCGGGTTTTGATTTCTTCTTTGCCATACCCAAACTCCTTGTTTCAAAATATAGACAGCAATTTCAGTTCCCACGAACACTCTTATGCCTTTCCCCTAATTGAAACCTGAAACTTGAAACTCTAAGCTTATTCACTCCACCTCCGCTCCGGGTGGGTATTTCTTCCAGCCTCCACCCCCTTTTGCCTGACGATAACCAAGATCAAAAAGTTTGGTCATATATGGTCGATCGAACGCTTCATTGGGCTGTTCTGTAAAATCATCTGGGATATAGGCCAGGTGGTAGTCCATACCATCTCGCTTGGCTGCTAAATACACCCGATACATGTCCCCGATTCCCTGGGTTCGAATCAACGACCCAATTGTCCGGCCGGCGATTGAGGTCACTTTAGGTTCCACTGTTTGCCAGGCTGGACCCAGACGGGCATTTCGAAGCAGGTACACTTTAGAGGTTCCCTGCACATTCAGCTTTTCTTCTACCCGCTTCCAGTCAATTCCAATGGGATAAAGGAAGATCTGGGAGGCTCCTCCTCCATCTACATGAATTTCATCATAGCGTTGGCCATTGGCTTCCACTTCGAAAAAGACCGGTGGAAAGGCTACCGGTATCGATGCCGAAGCAAGCAGGATTTTATGAATCAGTTCCAAGCTTTTGGGATCTTCGCTTGCAGCTATCCGAGTCAGATTCCAAATCACGGGCCTTCCAGCATCCAGATTAGTGGTCCCAACATTCAATTGACGTCCTTTTCGAAACTCGGTCGCCAGGGCTTTTATGATGTCAGGGGTCACGTATTTCTGAATGAGCGTCATCAATGGTGCCGTGTCTGCCAGAGCGTCACTCGAAAGGCCAACAAAAAGATTCCGCTCGGTAAGAATGTCCTTGGTCGAAATACCTGTATAGATTTCCTTGAGGGTGGCATCATATTTTGAACCCAGAAACGCAAAAGGAGAAATCAGGGCGCCAGTGCTAACACCCGTAACCATCGTAAACTCAGGACGATTGCCCGACTCGGTCCATCCAAGGAGGAATCCAGCGGTAAAGGCTCCATTGGCGCCGCCTCCCGAGATGGCCAAATAACTCAGTTCTCCTCCGTATAGCCCGGGATACCTTTTTTTAATCTGCTCCTCCGTCCGGGAAAACCAAGCCTCTGCCCAAGGTGGTGACTCATCACCCCACGCTTTGGCCTTGGGAATACCAGGAATGATGGCTTCATTGCCCAGCTCCTCCGGTATGGGATTACGGGTGGGGACAGTTCCATATCCCACAATGAAAAGGCTGTGAAGAAATCCTATTAACAGAATGCCTGCTCGTAGCCTCAGGGATTCAGAACAGCTTCCAATAGTCTCCCCCTGATTCGTAAAAGCTTTTGTGGGGTGCATCAAAACCTCCTTCGCCAGGTCAATATTCAAAATAAGAGCCCAATGATTCAAAGCATTTCGTTTGAAAAATTCGGTCCTTGGTGATATCGCCTATTTTTGCCCGAAAAATATCCAAGGCCACATTACCAAATTGTTTACAAATGCAGAAATCTTGGCCCGCTTTTACCTTCCGATGAATTTTGAAATCCAGAAAGTACGGGTCAAGTTACGTTCTACCACAAGCCATGGAAAGGCCTGAAAAAATTACATTTTTTATTTTGACAGGTCTATAGGCAACGATATAGGATCAACGTTTCCTTAAGGCAATACTCATCAATTCCGACAAACTCACGTAAAGGAGGCCTACAAAACTATGGAATGGACGATCGGTGGTGTGATTGGTGGGGCAATAGCAGGTACGGTCATCGGAGGGCTATCCGAACCCCTCCTGTCCGCTGTCACTGGATCGTTTCGGCCTGTGGCCAAGGAAGTGCTGAAAAGCGGATTGATTGTGGTAGCTTCGGCTTCTGAGCTTGTTGAGGGAGTTCATAAAGAATGGTCAACGATTGTGACCGAAGCCCAGGCGGAACTAAAGGGTTCCCCCGCCAAATAATTGCCTAAAACATTTGAAGTTTGTTCCATAAAATCCTTGGTTTGTTCACTGATGAACCAATTTTCTGTTCAATGAATTTTATACTGCTATATCATGTCAGTGGGATACCCCAGCGACTTCATCGATTATCCAGGGGGGAGTTTAATGAGTAGCCAAAATGTCCAAATCCTTAAATCGGCACAGGGCAGAGTTCGTCTTCACCTCGCTAAATTGAAACATGATCAGAAGGAAAGCAAGGCCGTACACAGGCGATTATGTTCAATTAAGGGGATCGATTCGGTAGAAATTAACCCTCAAACCGGCAATATCAAAATTGACTACGATGCCGGCCAGAACGATTCCCTCGCCTTCCAGGTTTCCGTTGCACAGGCACTGAACCTTTCCCCCTTGGATATTGAGTCGGAAGAATTTGAAAAAGTCTTCAATGGGAATGGCCTCCCCTCCTCCGCAATGCATTCGGACGTTCCTGAAAAGCCTTCCCACCTTCCCACGGTTCTGATCAATGTCATGCAATTGACCCATATCGTGCATTCCATTCCCGGCCGTGTGCGATTACGAATACCCGCCCTAGAAGAACACCCCCGTTTAATCGACCCATTGATAGCCATGTTACGCGATCAAGTAGGAACGATCGACGTCTCCATCAATGCATGGTGTTCAAGCGTGACCATTCACTACGATTCTTCAGTGTGGTCGGGCGAACGGTTGTGTCAGTTTTTGCAACAACAGCCTTATCAGGACATCGAGGGGTACCATGGCCCCAATGTTGAGGTCCTTCCTCCTCTATCTCCTGCCGATGAGCCAGCTGGCAATGAATTGTGGTATTCAACTGTAGGCCTGGCCTTAGGGATTCTGGCCGAGCCCCTGGCTGCCCCAGTCTTGCCTGTTATTCTCCTGGCTAGCGCCTGGCCCATGTTGAAGCGAACGTATCACTCGCTCACCGTTGAGAAAAAATTGAATGTTGATGTCCTCGATGCTTCAGCCGCAAGCCTGTTGGTGGTCCAAGGAAACCTTCCGATGGCCATGTTTATGATCTTTTTGATTAACATTGCTGATTACATTCGTGACCTAACCATGAATCAATCGAAGAAAGCCATCGAGGAGGTCTTGGCCTATCAAACCAATGAAGCCTGGGTGATTCGAAAGGGACGAAAGGTTAAGGTTCCCGTTTCTGAGGTCCAACTTGGGGAATTGGTCGTCATTTATCCGGGGGAACGGATTACCATTGATGGGGTGGTTCAATCAGGAATGGCCATGGTGGATCAGGCAACCTTAACCGGAGAGTCCCTGCCCGTTGAAAAAAATACCGGGGATCCGGTTTATGCGGCCACGGTCGTTCGCGAGGGAGAAATCACGGTTCAAGCCGAAAGCATTGGGGACGAAACTGAAGCTGCCCGTATTGTCCGGTTGGTGGAAGATGCCCCGGCTCGCGAGACAAAAATTCAAAATTATGCGGTGAAATGGGCGAATGACATTGTGCCCTATAGTTTTATGCTCGGTGGAGTTGGAGCGGTGGCAGGTGGTGGATTACAGGGAGCAGCGGCCGTTCTTATAATTGACTATGGGACGGGGATCCGAATTGCGGCTCCCACAACCGTCCTTTCATCCATGACCAAATCAATCCGAAAAGGCATACTGATTAAAGGGGGGCGTCATTTAGAGAATTTATCTGAAGTCAATGCCATTGTGTTTGATAAAACCGGGACATTGACTTGCGGACACCCGGATGTGGTCGATGTTATCCCTCTGAACGGCAGCACTCCAGACCAAGTGATTTCCCTAGCCGCAGCCGCTGAAAACAGGTTAACCCACCCTGTGGCTCAAGCCATCGTACGGGCTGCGACAGATAGAGGATTAGATATCCCTGAACGAACAACCTCCGACTATACCATTGGATTAGGCGTGGAATCCTGTGTCAATGATATCCCGGTGCTCGTCGGAAATCGTCGATTTATGAAACAAAAAAAATTATCTCTCTCTCCGGCCATTCAAAACAAAATACGAGAAATGGAAACCAGGGCGGTCTCTCCCCTCTGTGTCGCCGCCGACGGAAAAATGATCGGGCTGTTGTCCTATGCCGACCCCCTTAGGCCAGAGGCTAAGGAAGTGATTCAGGCCATCCGTGACCGGGGAATCGAGGAAATCGTAATGTTAACGGGCGACCATGAAGATGTGGCCAAGCGGGTGGCCCTAGAATTGGGCATTACCCGTTATGTCTCAGAGTCATTTCCGGGTCAAAAGGCTGAGGTCGTTCAGGAGCTCCAACAAAAGGGTTACAAAGTCGCCGTTGTCGGAGATGGCATCAATGATTCCCCGGCTTTGGCTTATGCCGATGTGGGAATTGCGGTAGACGGGGGTACCCATGTGGCTCAAGAAACGGCTCACGTGGTCTTATTGCATGGTGGGCTCTGGAAAATTCCTGCCGCCCTTGACATCGGGCGGGAAGCCGTTGGGTTAATTCATCAGAATTGGAATATCATCATGATACCCAATACCATTGCGCTCGGCTTGGCTGCTGTCGGACTTTTGGGGCCCATTGGCGCTACTCTGCTCAGCAACGGTTCCAACATTTTAGCGACAGCCAATGGACTTCGACCTTTAATGGGAGCAACCCCATCTGAAGCCCCAAGCCGCCCACCAACCTCTCCGGGACTAGCCGTGGAAGAAACCTTGGAATTAGAGAACGAGCACGAATTGGAAGTTGTGGCCTAACCCGGGATTCGACAGGGATCAAGTCCTATCCGTCACCCGATTCATCGATTACAAGGAGGAAGGTTTTGCACCAAATTATCGCTGGGGTCCTTATTGGCGCCGCAGCCATCATGTTCGGGCCCAGACTTCTCTCTGACATCGCCGTCACACTTCAACCAGCGGGAAAAGGATTACTCCACTTGGGTGAGACGGCAGTGGGAATGGTTTCAAGCTCCGTGTCTGCTGCCGGGAATTGGGTGGGTGAACTGGTTGGATCAGGGGCAAAAACTGCCCAAACGTCCTCTCCATCCCCCGGGTCAAAATCAACAATTGAAAAGAAATTAGAATCTGATAAGAACGAGGACAGTTTCCTCCAGGAAGCCGAAGGCGTCGGCAAAGACATTGTCGTCTCGCTGGCTGAGGAAGAAGCGGTTTCTTTTATCAAAATGGCGTTAATAGCCATTATTTAGTCGGAAAAGGATGCATTGGGAATGAATGAGGAAAAGAAAAAGAGTTCATCCAAAGACAAAGCGAAATTCCTCTCCGATTTAAAAAGCCACTTTCAAATTGCCGAAGGATATTCCAAGGCAGGATTATTGTTGATGAAATACGCAGGGCGGGCGAATGATTCCTCCGTGCTGCATTCCTTGATGGTACTGAAAGGGTTGGCGGTTGAGGGGTATCTGAAATGTTTGTATGCCCTCGATCACCAGAAATCCTATACAGGGGATGACCTTCAAAAACTCTTCGAGGCATTAGGGAAATCCAGCCAGGACCTTATTGAAACGTATTTTGAAGAACTAAAGGAGAGCAGTGAATTTATTAAATTGGCCCACGTTCAATATCGAGAAATGAAGGGGCAGGATTGCCGCATGGATATAGACCATGTCTTAGGCGAATGGTCTCATGCGTTTCGG
The DNA here is from genome assembly GCA_964525045.1 of uncultured Nitrospiraceae bacterium. Taxonomy (GTDB): domain Bacteria; phylum Nitrospirota; class Nitrospiria; order Nitrospirales; family UBA8639. The sequence goes on from CAZGFD010000030.1 coordinate 16,162, forward strand.
AAACGCCGATTTTTCTTTGATCCCGATCACAAAGCCAGTTTCCTCGCTTTCCAGGAGATTCGAGGCGCCCTGCGGCGGAGGCTCCTCGAGCTCTATCCGGAATTGGAAAAAGCCACAGCGCAATCAACGTGAACGGCTAGGATACGGGCACATAGAAGAAACCGATTCCTAAAATCAAATAGACTCCGAGTAACATGATGCCTTCCATCCAGTGACATTCTCCATCCGTGGTCAAGCGTGCGACGATGAGGACCGTCAGCATGATGGCCGCCACTTCGAAGGCCGTAAATAACAAATCCATCGGTTCTCCCATTAAATAACTGGCAAAGACCAGGACCGGTGCCATAAAGAGGACAATTTGTGTGCTTGAGCCGGTGACAATTCCGAAGGCCAAGTCCATATTCCCCTTTCGGGCGAAGCGCACCGCATTCAGGAGTTCGGCCGCAGCTCCCGTCCCGGCAAGGAGAATGACCCCGGCAAAGATGGGTGTGAGGCCCAGGCTATCAGCAGCCGGTTCAATAGCTCCCGTCAGAGCTTCGCTCATCACGGCGATCGCGATGGTGACGAGGACGAGTATCCCAATCGCTTTATTTTTTCCCCAGGCCGGTTCTTCTTCTTCCTTGACTCCTTCCGGATTTCCTTTGCCGGATTGGGGGACAGGCTCATGAACCGTTTCCACTTCCCGGAAGAGTTGGCGGTGAGTCAACAGGGTAAAGACCAGACTAAGAATATACACACAAAAGAGAACGACAGCGATCTCGAAACTCAGTTCCTCGGCTTTTTCAACGGTAAAGTTATGGAGCGCGGGAACGACGAGGCCTATCGCCGCTAAGAGCAGGAGTCCCGCGCTCATTCCGGCGGAGGTGGTATTGAATCGCTGCCGCTCATAGCGGAGGCCACCCATGAGCATGGCGAGGCCCAGCGCGAGCAGGAGATTTGCTAAAATCCCCCCGGTGATCGAGGCCTTCACCACATCGGTCAGTCCTTTGGAAAGTGCTGATAAGGCTATAATTAGTTCCGGGGCGTTTCCCAAGGACGCGGTCAATAGCCCGCCAACCGTGGTCCCAACATAGACAGCCAAGTTCTCCGTGGCTCTCCCCATGAGTCCCGCAAGAGGAACAATGGATAAAGCCGAAGCAAGAAACACTAAAATAGGGTCGGCGTCATACCAGTCCAGGACCAGCGCGACCGGAATGAACACCAAGAATAGATTGAGCCCCATTTCTGTATTCTGAACTGCGGTGAAATACGAATAGTCGGCGGTGCTCATTCTAGTCAGGTACCGATTAATTAGCAATTGGGTCGAGCCCCTGGGAAAGCGTAGAGCAGTTCCAGAGGAGGCGTTTTCATCCCGTTCCTTTTTGGCAGAATTTGAACACCCCTAATCAGGTTTCAATATTTCTTTGAAAATGGATTGCCTTTTGTAAATAAAACTGATAGGTCTACCTTTCCGAAAAACCAGGATCGTTAATCCTTGTTTCATCCTTCTCTATGTTACCCCGAATCTTGGGGGGCATTGAAAAATAATTTTTTAAGGAGGGTCCCATGGAATTACTCATTACCGGAGGGGTCATAGGTGCGGCAGTTGCGTACTTGGTCCCTTCCCTCGCATCTGAGATTGGATCTGTCGCTCGCCCGGTCGCCAAGGAAGCGATTAAAGGAGGGATGGTCGCTTTTAAAGCCGTTTCGGAAATGGTGGCTGAAGCCAGCGAGCAATGTGGCGATCTTGTAGCTGAGGCAAAGGCTGAAATGAAAGAATCAAAATCAAAATGACATGGTTCGGTGACACCTCACGGGGGTATGGCCCAGTGCTTAAGGCTGGACCTGGAGTTAAACAAAGAGCCTTAAGAAGGAGAAAATTACGATGAATAAAAAACCCCTTGTTTGTTTGTGTCTGACTCTTTCAGCAGTCATCTTCAGTTTCGGAGTGGGGATGAGTGCCAACCAATCGGGAGAGCTGCCTGCTAAAGAGGCAGTTCAAAAAATGACCATGGTAGAAGCTCTTAAAATTGCCACGGCACTCCTCCCGGGGAGGGTTGTGGAAGCCGAACTGAAGGATGACGATGATCTCATCTTTTATGAAATCGAAATAATAAGCAGCGACGGGCTGGTTGTGGAGGTCCAAGTCGATGCCAATTCAGGACAAATCATCAAGCAAGCAAGGGAGGGCGAGGTCGCCTATATCACTGTAGAGGAGGCCATAACATCCGCCACAGAGTTTCTCCGTTGGCACCCCGTTGAAATAGAATTGGAGGAAGAGGACGGCAAGGCGGTCTATGAGATTAAACTGGTCAACAACTTAGGAGATGATCAGGAAGTTGAGATAGATGCCCGCTCGGGTACGGTTCTGGAACCCAAGCCCAAGAAACCAGAAAAAGGTCTTTAAAAGCCATCCGAGAATGGGAAACATTAAGGGCTCTTTTCCTCCAGATGCTATTTCAAATCGTCCTATTGATGGATTAACCGATCTATCAGAACGGTGGCTAATTTTGTTCGAGCCATCAAAGACGTCGTTGTCGTCCACTCTCTCGAGGAATGAGCGCCTTCGCCGTTGGGGCCGAGGCTATCCACCGTGGGCAGACCTTTGGCCTGAGTCAGGGAACCGTCCGTCCCTCCCCCGCTAAGGAAGGTTCCGACAATTGGTTCACCAATCACCGCGGAAAGCCCCATGACCTTAGCAATAAGTTTGTCGGTCATGGGATGGATGGTCTTCGCCGGCCGATGAAGCATCGCCCAAACTTCTGAGTAGGGAAGATCCGTGAAATCAGCAGAATGGGTGTATCGGGTTAAGGCAATTTTTTCCACTTGAGATTTTAGATCCAGACCCTCCTGACTGTTCATAAAACGAAGATCCACAAATGCTTCGGCGCAGCCCGGTCGTATATTTCGTTTTTCTCCGCCCTGAATTCTTCCCACATTGACGGTGGTCATCTTGTCATAATCAGTGAGCGCTTCAAGCTCGATCACTTTATGGGCCAACTCCAAAATGGCAGACACCCCCTCCTGATGGGCCGCCCCTGCATGAGATTCTCTTCCTGTCACCTTGATACGAGCCTGACCCAGCCCCTTTCGTTGACGAGCCAGTTTGTGGTCACGCGACCCCTCAAAGATGAGACCCACATCGTGCTCCATCGCTAGTCCTTCAATAAGAGATCGTGAGCCAAGCGATCCAACTTCTTCATCCGTATTGAGGAAAATCGTGATGTTGGCGTCATTTAAACGACCACGTTCGTGCAAAGCTTTTAAGGCATAAGTCAGAATGACTAATCCGCCTTTCATGTCCAGGACGCCTGGACCTTTTAGCGTTCCGTCAGGCTCCTTCGTCATAGACTGAAATTCGTCATCTTTGGCAAACACGGTGTCAAGATGACCGTTAAGAAATATTTTGGGGGATGTACTCCCGGAACGCTGGGCAAGAAGATGGTCGGCAAAAACCAATTTCCTTGGTTTGCATGTGAGCAGGTCAACCTCACCCCCTGGTTGTAGACTCGTCTCAAAACCCAGTGATTTGAATTCGTCCTCAAGCATATCTCTGAATTTGTCAATGCCATCGTGATTAAAGGTGCCGGTATTGATGTTGACATAGGTTTCTAAACCCTGGAGCATCGCGGCTTGTTGAGATTGAACCCAATCGATAAGATCTTTTTCGTGTTCAGTTAAATGAGTTGTTTTGGGAAAAATCTCGCCTCCTGCAGTTAAGGGAAAGCAAAGCAAAGACAAGACGAGAATTTGAAAAACGCGATTCATCATTGTATTCGGCATGACCACAGCTCACCAGACTTCTTCACGAAACTTTGTCGGGCACTTCCTTGAAGGTAGATTTTTCCAACCGATGCGGTTTGCCGAGTATAACGGTTTGAGACATCTTGGCCATCGGCCCTCTCTCTAACCCGTGCCATTTCAGGAATTCGCAGATGATAGCTTCTCAATATACTCCGAATTTTCATATTTATTACCATAAACGTGTTGGTCCGGTCGGAAGCAACGAGGGCATCCCAATTCCGGTCCGAGGGGCCAAGCCTCACCTCTGCCACACCCAATCTCAATCCATCGCCTTTTGGATGAGCAGAGTGACCAGGTCCTCCTGGAGTGAGGGCTTTGCGGAAGGCGGCATAGAAAGCGGGAAGTGTTGTCGAACGAAGTTCGGGCCGGAGATGTGGCATAAAGCCCAGGAGCTCGTCTTTGAACAGAGTTCGCATCGGCATCATATGGAGCTCGGGAATCGCCCATCCAGTGAAGGGGGCGACCCAATGATCAGGACGAGACCGAAAGGACCCGGTTGAACAGTGTTTGTCTTTGAGAACTTCACCGCGATCTCACCATTTCGACTTGCACCGCCATACACTCATTCAATCTCGGCCCCAGGGGGATACTTCAGCCACGGATATCCATCTTTAGCCAATTTGTAAGCCAAATTAAACAGCTTGCGCATATGTTCGGTGTCAAAGGGTTCCTTGGGTTGCTCTGTAAAATCCTCGGGGATGTGGGCAAGATGGTAGGACAGACCATCTCGTTTTGTCGCGAAATAGACGCGATACATATCACCGATCCCTTGCGAGGCAAGAAGCGAATTAATGCTTTGGCCGGCAATGGAAGTGACACTGGGCTCGACCGGCTCGTAGGGCTCTTTAAATTGCCCATTGCGAATGAGGTAGGCGTTCGGAATTCCCTGGACTTTGAGTTTTTCTTCAATGCGACGCCAATCGATTCCGAGCGGGTAGAGGAAAATTTGAGAGGACCCTCCCCCGTCTACGTGCAATTCATCGAAGCGCCTCCCATCCGCCTCGACCTCAATTAAGACAGGAGGGAACGCGACCGGAATGGATGCGGAGGCCAGCAACAGCTTGTGGATCAATTCCAACGACTTCGGGTGTCCGCTTGCCGCAATCCGCGTAATATTCCATATGACGGGACGAGAGGCATCAAGATTAGTTGTTCCGATATTCAACTGGCGTCCCTTTCCATATTCCGCAGCAAGAGCCTCCAACAACTGAGGAGTGACATATTTCGCAATAAGGTTCTGCAGCGGTGCGCTATCAGCTAAAGCATCACTAGTTAGACCGGTCAAAATTCTTCGTGGGGTGAGAATATCTTTCGTGGAGACTCCGGTGTAGATCTCCTTGAGTGCCTCATCATATGCAGGCCCTAGAAAGGCAAAGGGAGCAATGAGAGCCCCGGTACTGATTCCCGTGACCATGGTAAACTCGGGTCGAATACCGGAGTCGGTCCACCCAAGCATCAAGCCTGCACCAAAGGCACCGTTTGCGCCACCACCGGACAGGGCCAAATACGAATGCTCTTTCCCGTAAATCCCGGCATACTGTGTCTGAAGCTCTTCATCTGACATGGACCACCATTTCTCGGCCCACGGAGGGACCTCATCTCCCCAGAACCTGGCATTTGGAATTCCGGGAATCACTGCACGATTACTGAGCTCCTCAGGGAGGGCATTTCGTTTGGGTACCGTGCCACAACCGGCCGTGTACCCTATACAAATCGCAAGCACAAGAGTGATCCATAGCTGGATCGCACTTGAAGACACAACCGCTCCCTTTAACGCTTCATCTACCGACAAACCTCTTTTCATGGTTTACTCCTTCTTCCGCTGAGAGAGTAGTGGGATGTCGGTCGAAAAACCGATCCCAACAACACCACAATTAAACCGCCAATCTAACCTTTGAGTTTCACAATTTCTATTAGTGGTGACACCCACTCGGGAAATTTTAGATCGGTCCCTTGGCAACGGGACTTTCGCCCCCGTCCTCCACTTGAGAGATCCGTTTCTTCATTTTGTAACTGACAGCGAGAACCACGGCCCTGACACAGAGGCCCATGATACCTTTATAAATCAGCCCGCCGATCGCCCCAATGAGGATGACAGGCATGGGAATCTCCACTCCACGTCCCAGTAGGAGGGGTCTATGGAAAAGGGTACAATAATGCATTGGTGCTTTTATATGAAATCGCCTCTTTTTTGGCAAACTTGGAGGATATGGGCACCGTAAAACTATACCTTTTTTCATTATAGTTTCCAGGGACGGAATTGGGTAATCCGGCCGACTTGGTCAACGCATAAAGATCGGAACCTACTATTGTATACTTATGATGGGATACCTATAATAGTGCTAGAAGGTTGGTGATTGAGAAAGTACGGGTTTTTTAGTATCCTAACCATACTTTGAATGAGCAAAACCTGAATAATTAACTTTCCCTCAACGGGGAACAAGGAGGAATAGTAATGCATTCAGATCAAACAACCCTTAAGACAAAGGGATCGAAATTGGCCGCCTTTCTGAGTGTGGTAATGTGTCTGATGTTGGTAGCGGTTATTCCCGCCACGGCGGAAACCAAAGGAGTCATGGAACCCACCATGTCAGAAGAGGACGAAGTCCGGCCAACTGAGGAAGGTCCTACTCCGATGCAAAAAACGGTCAAAGAGGCCGAAAAGCTTATCCTCAGTTTTGATGAGGATCCTGAGCTGGATTGGTTCCGGGACAATATGAAAAATGCTGAAGGGGTTCTCATTATCCCCGAGTATTATGCCGCAGGGTTAATCGCCTCCGTTGGCGGGGGAAATGGGGTGTTGCTCGTCCAGAATCGAAGCACCGGAGAATGGAGCCAACCGGCCTTTTACTCGGCGGGTGCCCTTGGGGTGGGGGCGACAATAGGCGCACAAACCTCCGAAATCGTGGTCATGCTCATGTCGCAAAAGGCCATTGAATCTTTTCACCAGAATAAATTCGACCTTGGGGGCGCTGGAAATGTGACTATGGGTCCCAGGGGGGGTGTGGCAGCTGAAGACACGAGCGGGGAATTGGTGGTGTACGGTCGAAGTAAAGGCCTGTATTTAAGTCTTAACATTGCCGGAGTCACTATCGCTACCCACGATGACTATAACAAAGCTTATTACGGTAAAGATGTCACGCCAAAGCAAATTTTGACTAATGAGGTCACCAATTCCTACTCCAGCGACCTCCAATGGGCGGTCAAGCAAGTTGGCAAAAAAATTCGTCGTTGCACATTCTGTAGGCCCTAAAAATAGAGTCACCTTCCACCGTTGAGACGGACAGGCTGATCCCCTTCCCTCAATCAGTCTGTCCGTTTTTTTTATTTCCCCGATAAAAAAAGTCTCCTGTTCAGTAGAGATTCAAATGTCCCCAACCTATGGTTTGACCATCGCATCCGGTGAACCCACCGGTGGATAATCCAGAGATCCCCGTAAAGAGGATATTTTGTCCAAAGGGAAATTGGGAAGGTACAACGCCTGCTCTTCCTTCCACTTCGTGACCTGGGATTCGGCTTCGCCGGCGCGCTCCCGATCCAAGCCTTTACTCCTTTCCATATACAGATTTTGGGGCAGAGCAAATCCGGACCCGGCCTTAGCGATGACTCCCATGATCCGGAGGTTCAGGTCCTCCCCCACTTCGAGAGATTCTCCATAATCCGTCACATCGATATAGGCGAAGATATCGAGATTTAAGGACGATTCCCCGAACTCTATAAAGCGGATACGGGCAATGTCCGGGAGCACCTTAGGGTGTCCGTAGAGGACTTTCCGGACTTCCACCAAAATGTAGCGCAATTGATCTGGGGTGGTATCGTAGCGGAGCCGTATGCGTGGGTGGTACCAAATCTTCCGCCGTCTTGTATAGTTTTCCAGTTGAAGATTTGAAAATTCTCCGTTTGGGACGCTGACAATCGTATCGTCAAGGGTCCGGACGAGTGTGGATCGCAGCCCAATCTCTTCGATCGTTCCCACCCGATCTCCAAAACGGCAGAAATCACCTATCCGCACCGGTTTCGAGGCATACAGGGTAATGGCGCCAAAAAAGTTTTCGAGGCTCTTTTGGGCAGCCAAAGCCACCGCCAAACCTCCAATTCCCAAACCGGCGAGAACGGCGGTGACCTGGAATCCCAGATTATTGAGCCAAAACATGACAGCCGTGATAACGATGACAATCTTGACGGCATTTCCGAACACTGGAATAAGAACCGGCGACGGTTCCAGCCCTTTTCGCCTAGCTCGTTGAACGTATTGTTCAAGAGAGAAGTGCGTGAATTGCATGAGTAACCATGAAAATGCGATCAGGCGAAAGGTCCCTGCATGAAGCATCGCCTTAACCGTGAAAGAAGGATTAATGAGCACCAACCAATAATCGACGAAGAGGACGAGTAAAAGAAAACGCAAGGGAGTAGAAAAATCTTGTAGAAGCTGGCGACTGAGCATTGTGTCCCTTCGCCGGAGAAGAAAAAAGATGGGGCTAGTCAGGGCCAGAACGAGCACAATACTCCCTGCAATCCCGATCACTAAGGCAATCCATTCCCAGACGTAAATTCCCCAGATATGAAAGTCAAAGACCCATAGCGGGAGCTTGTCTTCCAGGATCCCGTGCCCGAATCGGGCATAGAGCTCGGGAATTTGACCAACCGTCCGGTTGGAAATTTTCCACACCGTTTTGCCCTTGCCATCGGAAACTTGTTGAAGATAGAGGTCATATTTTTTTTCCTCAGTTTCAATACCCCCCAATCGATCCCGAAAGGGAGGAAGACCGTCATCCTGATAGCCTTCCGGTCTATCACTTAAATGGGCAATATCAACCCAGATGGACCGCGTGAGAATGATATATAACTTCCGTGCCAATTCGGGCCCTTTTGTACTATCCAACCCTCGTGGCAGGTACCGAAGATCCAGATATTCAGCCGCACGCTCAAAGTCCCGCTCTCCACAAGCCCAAAAGAATCCTTTGACCGCGTTACGCGGGATCCCCGGATCATATTCATCAACCGGTGGCGGAGGAGGAGGCGCTTCCGATGCCACTTCTGCCTTCTCCGCCCCTTTTAGGACTCCCTTCGTCACCGCGGGAGAGGTGGATTCAACAACAGGGGCGAGAGGTTTGGTCACCTCTTGGGGTTCCTTTTCTATGAGATCTTTCACCGTCGGGGATTTTTGTGGGGCAGAAAGCCCCTCTGGAATTCCGATGAAAAACAACATGGCTGCAAACAGAAAGAACAGGCAAAACCGAATAATGAGCTCAAACGAATGACTTAACCTCACCACACTCATCATGTCATCCCCTCCTTTTTCAAAAATATGTATTGAGCATTTTCTTTCAGATCGTTCACCCCATCCCAGGTTTCATCACGGTTCAGAAACTACCGCAATTCTACTCCAACACAAATCAAAAGAGATATGACCCTCAAATAGAATTAGAGTGCTGAATTTAGATTGGAATAGGTATATTATTACGGTGGTGAACCAACGGAACGGAGTAAAACAATGCAGGAGATTCTTCCGGGGCTATATCATTGGAAGGTCTATAACCCCTATATAAAGGATAAGGTCGATTCTTATTTAGCGGTCTTGGATCCGCCGGTGCTCATCGATCCGCTGGAACCGCAAGAGGGCGTGGATGCGTTTCGCCCTTTTCTCCCGCCAGGTCACATATTCCTGACGAACCGGCTTCACGACCGCCACTGCCAACGCTATATCGAAACATTCGGAACAACCGTCTGGTGCCACCATGCAGGACTTCACGAGTTTCAGAATGGAACTCTCGCAGTCACCGCTTTTGACCATGGTGACGATCTCCCGGGAGGGGTCAAGCCCGTTAAAGTGGGAGTGTTGTGTCCCGAGGAGACAGCGTTCCATCTGCCGTTGGCCGAGGGAGTCCTGGCCATTGGAGATGCGCTGGTTCGCTGGGAGGGAACGATCGGGTTTGTCCCAGATTTCTTATTAGGAGATGATCCTCCGGCCATTAAGGCGGGGATCCGGGATCGATTTCTGGAAATTTGCACCAACTACGACTTCGATCACCTGCTTTTCGCCCATGGAGACCCACTGATTGGAGGAGGGAAAGCCGTTCTTTTAGAGTATCTTAAAAGTTTAAGGGTCTGACAGGCGGTCCTGGCAGCTTCACTTCCCTCAGGCTAGATTAGAAGCTCCCTTTAATTAAGGTCATCATCTTTGTAATACTTTGTGCCCTTAGCGGTCAGCTCAGCACTTAGGCCGGTATCGGTTAGTTGGTACAGATAGACTCCGGGTGCGAGCGTTATGGCGTCCTGGATAGATGCGCCTCTATCCTCGTGCTTCACATCCGCCTGTGCCTCGCTACCAAACGCCCAACCTTTTTCAATAAAATCATTAAGGGCCCTTTCGGTCTCGAACACGAAGATTTGACTGAAAGTCTTTGCACCATATCCGAGCCCTCCCTCTACTTCTAACATCTTCATGAACGTTTCTTTTCCAGTTTTATTATTGACCGCCAACCCTTCCCCATGACCGCTGCCGACAATCCCCAGTTTCATGCCAAAATTGCTAAATACGGCATATCCCGCCGCATGCTGAACCTCCTGTTTCGCCTTTGGTTGAACCTGATACAATCTGCCTAGGGTATCCTTGACCATTTTCTGAATTTCGGTCTTTTCCTCTTTAATCTTCGCTTGTTTTTCCTCTTCCGTGAGTTCTTTTTCCCCAATACCGAAAATAGCGCTTGCCGTAGGAACGCCAGGAAGAACAAGGAAAGTGAATGAGAGAAAAGCGGTAAGTATTGGTGCCTTCAAGATGACCTCCTTCTGGTTAAACCTTCATCAGGGTCGGGGGTCTAACATTTCCTACCCGCGGCCCTCTCACTTGAAATCAAAATCTTTCCTTCACGCGATTCCTCACAACAATAAAATCGTCAGGGGCTACAAAAGGACGTTATGGAGCGGTTTAACCGGTTCAGGGAGAGAACCTTCATCAAGCATCTCACGGAGGTCAATTTCAATAGTACGACCAAGAGCGAGCATGGGAACGTCGGTATCCAGAAAATCAAAGGGATGTTCCGTAAGTTCCCCCACCGCCTCCATGGCCACGAAGGCTTCCCCTGCAAGGACTCCAAAGGGGATGGTGAGCCAACCGAAATCCTCAACGAAACCAAAGGGCATGAGCAATACAAAAATCCACACCAGGATCCGGCTGCTTTCAGCATACTGCCGGGGAAACGGTGTTTCTTTAATCCTTTCACACTTCCCCTGTGAATCATAAAGCGTTCCAATAGTTCGAGCCATGGCAATGTGACGAAAGCTGTCAAAAAACCCATTCCCCGAAAGCTCACCCAGACGTTCCGCTTGAACTCGAAGTATTTGGGTGGGTTTGTTTTTTCGATCCTTGACCCAATTTAATTCCTTAGAGCTCATGAAAGAGGCAAGGGCATCCCAGCTCTCCAATCGTCTAAGGTGAAAACACAAGGCATGAACCCACGCAATTTGTCTGTAGATGAGTTCCTTTCGCAATGTGTGAATATTCTCTTGATCAGACTCTTTCTCGCGGTTGGGTGCAACAAATGATAAAACCTGGGTAGCCCAGGTCCGACTATCATTGACAATATCTCCCCAGACCTTTCGAGCTTCCCAGTAGCGGTCATAGGAGGCATTGTTTCGAAAGCCCACCATAAATGCCGCGGCGATGCCAATAGTCCCCAGAGGGAGGTAGGTGATATTGATAGGGAGTTTGAGGACAAGGTACAGATAGGTCACCATACTGGACCAAAATGCGAGAAAGACCACACTTTTCCAGCTGAATCGAACCATGACTCGTAAGGGAATTTTTTCACGAAGATGCACGCTTCCTCCTCGGTAACCAAGTCCGGTGGGTCACGATTAATTTAGAGAGGACAAACTCCTTAATTCTCAGTCAGAGGCTCTTGACCCCCTAAAAACTAACTTCAATAACCATTTTGGGGCACCGGTGTCAAAGACCTAACGCAGTGACCTTCTTTAAATTTCCATTTCGCCCCTACCCAGCCGTCAGGATTTCTCAGTCCCTCCGGCTCGAAACTTCCTTTCCCCCATTGCTCTAGGAACCCCGCAGTCACCGTGAAATCTTCAGGGACTTCATGCAACAGTTCGATATCTTTTTTGATCACATCCTCATGTTGCCTGTTTTGGAGGTCACCGGAAATCTCGATGGTCCAATCCTTTCTCTTGCCTCCTTGTCAAACCTTGGCTTACTATCAAATATGGCTTCAGACCGATCACAGCTTAATCTCGATCAGGACGTTCTTCGGGAACTTGTCAGTGGAACGGCTAGTGCTGTTGGCGAGGATTTTTTTGACACCTTGGTTCAGCATTTAGCCAGGGCTATGCATACGAAGTGTGCATGGATAACCGAGTGGCTACCGGACCAGCGAATGCTGCGTGCACTGTCTTTTTGGGCGGGTAATCGGCGCATTTATGATTTCGTCTACTCCGTCGAGGGGACTCCCTGCGGCGCTGTTGTCGAAGGGGGTGACTTTTTGCATGTCCCGGATCGCGTGATTGAGCTATATCCCACAGATCCGGATCTTGAGCCGTTGGGGGCGGTGAGCTATATGGGGGTTGCTCTCCGTGATACCGACGGCCGAGTTCTGGGACATCTCGCAATCATGCACGATAAGCCCTTACTGGAAGATCCTCGAGCGACGGCCATTTTCAATATTTTTGCAGGTCGGGCGGCAGCCGAACTTCGAAGATTACGGCGCGACCAGGAGCTTCGTGAACGCGAATTAAAAATGTCCCGGCTCATCAACAGCGCCAAAGATGCCATCATTGAGCTTGATTCAGATCTGTCCATTACAAGACTTAACCGGGCGGCGGAACGCACATTTGGCTGCAAGGAGATACATGTTCTTGGTCGCCGGTTCGATGCATTTCTGACACCCGAGGCCTACAGCCGACTGACTCATTTCATTGGGGAGCTTGCCCGACGACCCGACGATCAACGCTCATTATGGATAACAGAGGGCATCGAGGCACTAGGCGCCGATAGGACTAGGTTTCCTGCCGAGGCCACCATTTCCAGCTACGATCTCAACCGGCAAACCTTTTATACACTCATTCTGCGAAATGTGAACGAACTGCTCCAGGCTGAAGCAGAAATTCGATCGCTTAAAGATGAAACGGCATATTTGCGAACTCAAGTAAAAGCGTTTCAGGGATCAGATGAGATCCTTGGGGAAAGCAAAACGCTTCGCCACATTTTGGCCGATGTCGAACGTGTCGCTAAAAATAACACCACGGTTTTGATTTTCGGGGAGACGGGGACGGGAAAGGAACTGATTGCCCGTGCTATTCATCAAAAAAGCCCGCGGGCTGAAAAACCCTTGGTCAAGGTCAATTGCGCGGCGATCGCGGCGAATCTTCAGGAGAGCGAATTCTTCGGCCATGAGCGCGGCGCCTTTACGGGGGCGACGCAACGCCGGGTGGGTCGTTTCAAACTGGCAGACGGTGGCACGATTTTTCTGGACGAGGTGGGAGAGATGCCATTGGATCTGCAGGCCAAACTATTGCGCGTGCTTCAAGAAGGCGAATTTGAACCCGTGGGAAGTTCCAATACCGAAAAGATCAATGTGCGGGTGATTGCCGCCACGAACCGGGATATGGAAAAGATGGTCCAGGAGGGAACTTTTCGGCGAGATCTTCTATACCGCTTAAATGTATTTCCGATATTTATGCCTCCCCTCAGAGAGCGTGGCGATGACATCATTCTACTGGCCGAGGCTTTTCTGCGGAGATTGGTGAATATTGGCCATCGTTCAGCGCTGCGGCTGACTCAAGACTGCAAAGCTCGTTTAAAAAACTACGACTGGCCCGGAAACATTCGCGAACTTGAAAATGTGATTGAACGGGCGGTGATCACTTCAAGAGACGGGCGCACATTAAACCTCGATCGCGCCCTACCGGTGGTCGAAGGCAGCGGTTCAAACCAAACTCCCATGAGCCTTGAACAATTCCATGCCCCGGAACAGATCCTTACTTCCACAGAAATGATTAAACTCGAACGCCAAAATATCATTCGCGCTCTGGATGCTGCCAACTGGAAAGTTTCTGGAAAGGACGGTGCTGCAGAACGACTCGGACTCCATCCTAGCACCCTTTCTTCACGAATTCGGACGCTGGGAATTGCGCGCCCACGCTAAGTCATGAAATTTCGTGAATCCATACCAATGTCACTGGTGAGATTTCGTGAATCGTGATATCTCATTGCCAGCATTTCACCATAAAAAAACATAAAGTCATTAAAAAACAATAGCTTGTACTGCCATAAGTCTCCTGGCACGAAACTTGGAATTGTGTTGGTGTATGTGCAATGGAGCACATACATTTCCAAGGAGACCTTTGATGCAAACTCAACAAACTACCACTCTAAATGGCCTCAACACTGAGCAAATGGTCGAGACCATTCACGCGATCAAGGGAAACCCCCAAATAGCCAAATTCGTGTTCCGGGCAAAAAATGAATGGCTGAATGGCGGGGCGAATCGATCAACCATCAAGGATTTCTATGGTGCACTGAAGGAGGACCAATCTCGCGAGGAGCCTTTTGTTTTCACGAACGGCGAACCACCGGTCCTTCTGGGAAACAACGAAGGCGCCAATCCGGTGGAGTTCCTGTTGCACGCCCTGGCTGGGTGCGTCACGACCACCTTTATTCTTCACGCATCTGCTCGGGGGGTTCAAATCCGTGAACTTTCAACCGAATTGGATGGCGATATTGACCTTCATGGGCTTTTGGGTCTGAATGAATCCGTCGCGCCGGGATATGAGCAAATCCGCATCAAGATGCATGTGAAGGCCGACTGTTCTGACGAAGAACTCGAAGACCTGATGGCAATCGCGAAACGTCATTCACCGGTCTGTAACACGGTGTGCCGGCCCGTTCCGGTCATTATCGAGCGCGCAAAGGCGGTATAAAGAATCCTTTGATTCCAGCAGCGAATCCCCCAGCGTTCCATTTTCCCCCAAGGGGGATTCGCCCTGGCTAGGTCCGCTCACCCCTCTTAGACCCATCCCAAGTACCCTCCGATCATTTTCTTCTTTCCTTGTTCAGCGCTTTACCTGCCGCGCAAGCCCAGATGATCCCCAAGTCCACATTTGATATGATCGACGAGAATTTTGAATGGTCCAATCTGATAAATATTAATAAAAAAGGAACAGCACAATGAGAACTCTTCTCTTCACTCTTGGATTGCTGATGTTCACCGGATGTGCCGGGAGCGAGGTCCCCTTTGAAGCGGCCAACCCTGTTCCCCCGGAAAGACAGTACACCACCATCGCCGACCCCGGAGGAGTGGAGGTAGGCATCGTTCGCGATTTAGGGGGTCGGGGAAGCTGGCAGTCGCTGGTCGTTGCCATTGATGGTCTCAGACTGGCCACACTGGAATCCGGAGAGGAGGTCACGGTCAGCCTAGCCCCAGGTGATCATCGCTTGGAAGTATGGGGACCGGAATATAAAGTCCTGACTCGAGAAGATATTGTCGTGCGGAAGGGCGTTCCATTGCACTACCGATTGAGTTTCACCACTTTAGGAGTCGCGTTCGTCCCCTATACTAAGTGAATAGGCTGTCGGGGTTCACAAAATTCGGCGTTTCAAGTATGAGGGTTCAGGTTCCTCATGACACCTCGAATGGTTAAAAGCCCAAAAAGTAGGCAATTCCCTTCCTAATTAATTGGATTATCCAAAGTTGACAACCGCTATAATCCCCTTTAACGTAGTTTCCCTAGGAAATACTTAAAAGAATTATCCTTCGGACCAACAGGTTGAACTTAAGAAATTGACGAACACCACGAGAGACACACCGCCAAAGTTTCATTGTCTGTTTGGATCCCCCGCTGCTATTTGCCTATTTTCCCTCCTCCTACTATCTGCATGTAGCGGGGAGGTCGAAGCTCCCAAACTCCCGCCTCCCGATGTCATGGTGGCTCCTGTGCAGCAAGAAGATGTTCCTATTTATGGTGAGTACGTTGGGGAAACCGAATCCCCCCGGACTGTCGAGCTTCGGGCCAGGGTTGAAGGATTCCTGATTAAGGTAAATTTTAAAGAGGGTAGCCTGGTCAAAAAAGGAGATCTTCTTTTTGTCATAGACCCACGCGAGTACAAGGCTGCCCTGGGAAAAGCCCAAGCCCAATTGGCCATGGATGAGGCAGCCCTCCTGAAGGCCCGCCAAGACCGACGTCGGTATCGCTCACTCCGTACAAAAGATGCCGTGAGTACCAGTCAATTAGAGAGGGCGATTGCCCACGAACGGGCAATGACGGCTGCCAGGGATGGGGATCTCCAAGCCCTAGAGCAAGCCAAGCTCGACTTAAGTTTCACGAAAATCTACGCGCCCTTGACCGGACGTATCGGTCGAACGGAAGTCCGAATGGGGGCCCTTGTTGGGAAAGGGGAACCCACGCTTCTCGCGACGATATCACAGGTTAATCCCATTTATGTCAATGGCAGCATCAGCGAACGGGATTATCTCCTTGCAATGAAAAAACGTGAAGAACACATGACAAAACAACGGAAGGGGTTACCGGTTCAACCTGATGAGTTGAAAGTGACGATGATACTGGCAGATGATAGTGAATACCCCTTCGGCGGAAACTTGAACTTTATTGACCGAACCGTCGATCGGAACACCTCCACGCTTCCATTCCGCCTTGAGTTCCCGAATCCTACCGGGATCCTCCGTCCAGGCCAGTTCGCTCGGCTTCGGGTGGTCCTGGATGATCTCCAAGACGCCCTGCTGGTTCCCCAGCGAGCGGTCCAAGAGACCCAGGAAGGACAGGCCGTGTTCGTGGTTGATAAAAACAACACCATTGAGAGGAGGCGGGTCGTGGCGGGACCCCGGCAGGGAAGTCGGTGGGTCATTGAGAAAGGACTCCAACCGGGGGAACGGGTGGTGGTGGAAGGAATCCAGAGAGCGCGACCGGGCATTCAAGTTAATCCGATACCCGTTTCTCAGGAGATCCATACCCCCGAGGCCGCTGCCACCTCACAGTCAGATTCTGGTCCGGATTCAAATAAACATTCTGAGAGCTAACGTTGGCGGAATTTTTCATTAACCGGCCGATTTTTGCATCGGTCCTATCTATCGTCGTAGTTCTTGCCGGCCTGATTTCGTTACTCGGCCTCCCGATTGCTCAATTCCCCGAAATAACGCCCCCACAAGTTGAAGTCAAGGCGACGTATACCGGTGCCAGCGCAGAGGTCGTGGAACAGACGGTGGCCACCCCCATCGAGCAGGAAGTAAACGGCGTCGATGACATGATTTACATGTCCTCCCAGAGTTCCAATGACGGCGTCATGAAATTAACGGTGACATTCAAGGTGGGATCTGACATTGACCAAGGCACCGTCAACATCCAGAACCGCGTGGCCATTGCCCAACCCAAGTTGCCTCAAGAGGTCCTTCAATCCGGCATCACGACGAAGAAAAAATCCTCCAACCTGTTGATGGTGGCAACCTTGAATTCAACTGATGAGGCATTGGATGAAATCTTTTTAAGCAATTATGCCACCATCAATATCCTTGACCAACTCAAACGGCTTCCCGGAGTCGGGGATGCCATGCTGTTTGGCCCGCGGGATTACGGCATGCGGATCTGGCTGAATCCTGACAAACTGACCAGTTTGGGCCTGACCGTCAATGATGTGGCGAAAGCTATCCAAGAGCAAAACATTCAATTTCCTGCCGGGCAGATCGGGCAACCCCCCACTCCTCCCGGTCAGGAGTTTCAGTACAGCGTGCGGGCAAAGGGCCGTCTAACTGAAGTAGAAGAATTTGAAGATATTATCCTTCGAACGGGAACGGAGGGATCGGTGGTCCGGGTAAAAGATGTGGCGCGCGTTGAACTCGGCGCACAACTGTACACCTCCTTCGGCCGATTAAACGGCGCGCCGAGCACTCTCATTGGGATCTATCAACTGCCGGGAGCCAATGCGATCGATGCGGCCAATGACGTCCGTCAGACACTCGCCGAACTGGCTAAACGGTTTCCCGAAGGCATTGAGTACACCGTGCCGTACGATACCACGCTGTTTGTCTCGGAATCGATTAAGGAGGTGGTCATTACCCTGTTTGAGGCCATGGGGTTGGTCTTCCTCGTGGTCTTTATTTTTCTCCAAAATTGGCGAGTCACCCTCATACCGTTGCTGACTATTCCCGTCGCCTTGATCGGAACCTTTTTGTTTATGGCCGCCTTCGGCTTTTCCCTCAATACGGTGACGCTCTTCGGCCTTGTTCTCGCCATTGGGTTGGTTGTGGATGATGCCATCGTGGTTGTCGAAGCGACTCAAGCGTATATTGATAAAGCGGGCATGGCCGCGAAGGCGGCAACGAAAAAGGCCATGAGCGAAGTGACGGGACCTGTGATTGCCACCACATTTGTCCTTCTAGCGGTATTTATTCCTGTGACATTTTTGGGGGGAATCACCGGGCAATTGTATAAACAATTTGCCCTGACAATTTCCGTGGCAGCGGTGCTCTCCAGCCTCAATGCCTTAACCCTGAGCCCGGCCATGTGTGGGGTTTTGCTTCGCCCGGCACATCTTCCCTCAGGGCCACTCGGATGGTTTTTCCGAAAATTCAATCAGGGTTTTGACTGGTTTACCGACCGGTATGAAGGGGCTGTGAAAACCGCCGTAAAACGAATGGTTTTTTCACTCGCACTTTTCGGTGTGTTGTTGGTAGTGTTGGTCGGTCTGTTTGAAAAGATCCCAACAGGCTTTGTCCCCGAAGAGGACCAGGGATATTTCTTCACCATGATTCAACTCCCTGATGCCGCATCGCTTCAACGGACGACAGCGGTGGTCGATCAAGTTGAGGCGATGCTCGACACAACCGAGGGAGTCCAGGATGTCCTGACCATCGGGGGCATGAACATCCTCAATGGAACGTTCAGTTCCAATGTGGCCACCCTCATCACGGTTCTGACGCCTTTTGAAGAACGCACGTCTCCCGATTTTGCGGTCATGCCTTTGATCCGACGCCTTCAAGCCCGATTGCAGGGAATTCCGAATGCGGTCATTTTTTCTTTCATCCCTCCAGCCATTCCGGGACTGGGCAACGCGGGGGGATTTCAATTCGAGTTGCAAGATAGGGGAGGAGGAAGCCTCGAGGGACTCGTTGCAGTGGCGAATGAAATGATTGCCGGGACTGCTCTGCGACCCGAATTAAGCAGGCCGTTCACCATGTTTCGCTCTAACGTTCCTCAAGTAGAAATGAAACTTGACCGGACCAAAGCCAAAGTATTGGGCATTCCTCTTGAAGAAATCTTCAGCTCGGTTCAAACCTTTCTTGGATCATATTATGTCAACGACTTCAATAAGTTCGGTCGAACGTTCAGAGTGATGACCCAAGCGGAACCGGAGTTCCGCACCAGTCCGGACAATATTAAACGGATTCAGGTCCGGACCAAAAGCGGCGACATGGTGCCCTTGAGTACCCTCGTATCCCTCACCCCAACCTTCGGCCCGGAAACCATAACCCGGTACAATCTCTACCGGACAGCCGAAATCAACGGCGCGCCAGCCCCAGGATACAGCTCCGGACAAGCACTTGATGCGATGGAGGATTTGGCCGAAACCATTCTTCCCCGAACAATGGGGTATGAATGGACCAACATCGCCTACCAGGAAAAGGAAGCCGGCGGCCAGGCCCCCATCGTGTTTGCACTCGGAGTGGTGTTTGTCTTCCTTATTCTGGCTGCGCAATACGAAAGCTGGTCTGTTCCGTTCGCGGTCATTCTTGCCGTGCCCCTGGGGGTATTCGGAGCCATCAGCGCCCAGTTGATGCGAGGACTCGACCTTGGTGTCTACGCGCAAGTCGGTTTGGTCATGCTCATCGGCCTCGCGGCCAAGAACGCCATCCTCATCGTCGAATTCGCCAAACTTCGACGGGAGGAAGGCAAATCGATTCGGGAAGCGGCGATCGAAGCGGCCCGTCTTCGGCTGCGGCCGATCGTGATGACCTCTTTCTCAACTATCGTGGGGTTGACTCCCCTGGTCATCGCCACCGGGGCTGGAGCTGCCAGCCGGGTGTCTCTGGGAACTTCGGTATTCGGAGGGATGCTCGCGGCAACGCTGCTCGCCATATTTTTCGTTCCGGTTTTCTATGTGATCATTCAAGCACTGAGTGAAGGCGGGTTCTCCAAACTGAAAGAAAGCCCAGCCCCCAATAGAGAATCTCCCACACCTACCTTATCGCCAACTTTGCGGGGACAAGAAGGAAAAATCATCATTGAACCATCTCCAGGAGGGCCGAAGTCATGAATCGAATTATCGTTGCTTTGCTCATTGTTGGAGCCTGCACCGGTTGCGCCATCGGTCCGGATTATGAGCGGCCGTACATTCCAGATCCCGAACAATTCCGGACTCAACCTCAAGAGGGCAAGGAAATTGATCCTACCTCATTGGCCGAAATGCCCTGGTGGGAATTGTTTGAGGATGAAGAACTTCACTTTCTGATCCGCACCGCCCTCCAGGAAAATAAAGACCTGATGATGGCCGCCGCCAGAGTTGACGAGGCCAGGGGGGAACTCGGGGTCACCCGATCGCAACTCTTTCCCCAATTCGATGCTCGCGCAGGCTATAGTTACAGGGGAATCCCTTCAGCTCTGATTCCAGGGGAAGCAGGGAATATCAACCTCGAAACGGATATTTACCGGCTAGGCGGGGCGCTCTCCTGGGAGCTCGACGTATGGGGCCAGCTTCGTCGGGCTACGGAGGCCTCAAGGGCTGAATTGATGGCCACCGAAGAGGCACGCCGGGCCATCATCCTTGGGTTGATCAGTCAAGTGGCTCAAACGTATTTTGAACTCAGGGCCTTGGATTTGGAGCTTGAAATTACACGCCGCAGCGTGAAAACCAGGGAGGGAACCCTTCGAATTGTGAACTCCCGGTATGAGGACGGACTGGTTTCCGGCCTTGACCAAGCAAGGGCGGAGGCTGAGGTGTACAGTGTGTCCGCCCTCATCCCGGATCTCCAACGTCAGATTGTTCAAACGGAGAACGCCCTCAGTACTTTGTTGGGCCGAAATCCCGCTGCCATTGGCAGGGGACACACGCTGATAGAACAAACAACCCCTCTCGTCGTCCCAGCCGGACTGCCATCCGCTCTCCTTGAACGGCGCCCCGATATCCGGCAGGCCGAGCAAAATTTGGTCGCCGCCAATGCGGAAATCGGGGTGGCCATCGGCAATTTTTTGCCGCGATTCAGCCTGACCGGCGATTTAGGCGTCATCAGCCGTGACCTCAATCAACTGTTCACCGGACCTTCTCGTATATGGGGAATCGGGCCGGGCATGACAATGCCAATTTTTACGGCAGGCCGGAACCTTGGCAATCTTGAGGCCACCGAGGCCAGGGAACGACAACTCATGCTTCAATACGAACAAACCATCATCCAGGCCTTCCAGGAAGTTGAGGATTCGTTGATCGCGTACAAGAAGGCTCGTCTGGCCCGGGAACAATATGAAAAACTCGTGATGTTTAATGACAGGGCAGTGGGCTTATCGCAAGTCCAATATGAAGAAGGCCTCATCGATTATCTAAATGTATTGGACGCTCAACGACGACTTTTTGAATCCGAAATTAACCTCGCCAAAACCCAGCGTTCTCAGCTTGTTTCGCTGGTTCAACTCTATAAAGCCCTCGGGGGCGGATGGAGCCCTGAGTACGCCATGGGAGAGGAACCAGATTTAGAACAAAGTCCAGAGGCAACACCCGAAGGCCCCGTCCCTGCGGAATCCTAAATCGACTACCCGGTTGTAATCTTTTATACCTTTCCCTTTTTGGCACCCCGGCATTCACAAAATGGCAGCGGGGGCAAAGGGCCCTGGGAGCCGCCTATTATGTGTATTAAAAAGAACGAAACCTCACAACCCCATACGAGCACCCGATGACCATCATTGAGCAGCTGTTACCACTAGAAAGATTCGGGATTGTCGTATTTGTCGTGCTGATCGCGGGTCTGTTGTTGAGCTACCTCCGTCAGCCCCGCGTGGCCGGCTACCTTATCGTGGGCATGCTTCTCGGCCCTCATGTGTTTGGCCTATCCCCCATTCACGAAATAACAGAATTCTTAAGTGAAATGGGCGTGGTATTCCTTCTATTCTTCGTCGGAATGGAAGTTTCCGTGGAGCGGTTGATCAAGGGATGGAGGATCTCGGTGATCGGCACGCTATGTCAGATTCTCTTCAGTGTCGGATTTGCCTGGTTGTTGGGCTGGTGGAATGGATGGAATGTCGGAGAAATCATCCTGATTGGTTTTATCATCAGTCTGAGTAGCACAGCGGTGGTGCTCACCGTGCTCCAAAATTGGAATGAACTGGATACCCCAGTCGGAGAGGACGTGTTAGGCATATTGTTGGTCCAGGATCTTATGGTTGTCCCGATGCTGATTATCCTGGGATTACTGGGCGGAGAAACGCCCACGGCCTTTTCAATCGGATCACAATTGCTAGGAGGCCTCCTTGTATTTTCGCTAATTGGGTATGTCGTCATAAAAGGGAAAGTGACCGTCAGGACACCCAAGGTGGTTGAGGATGACGAGGAATTGGAACTGTATCTGTCACTGACCATCTGCTTGGGATTGGCGATCCTCACCACGGTATTTGGCTTATCGGAAGCGTTGGGCGCTTTCGCCGCCGGAATTTTTGTTTCGGCAGCAGGGTGGACGGATCGACATTCTCGCCTGCTGCACCCCTTCAAAATCCTTTTCATGGCCCTCTTCTTTGTGTCCATCGGGATGTTGGTAAACCTTCCCTACATTCTGGAACATTGGGACAAAATCATCTTGTTAGTGTTATTGATATTAATCGTGAATACGGTCATTAATGGGCTTATTCTTCGAGCGGGGAAACGGACATTTCAAGATAGTTGGTATGGGGGATTCCTTTTATCCCAAATCGGGGAATTCAGTTTTGTGCTTGCTTCCGTTGGCCTGGCAGCCGGAATTTGGTCAGAGGGAAGAGAGCAAGTGGCTTATGCCACCATTGCCCTGTCTCTCATCCTCAGTCCCCTTTGGATCGGGATGGGAAAAGCCCTACTTAGGCGATAGGCTTTGATCCAAGTTACAAAGGTCCTAAGGCGAAATTTCCTTGTGGCATCTCAACTCCACCTACCCTCTCTCTCCTTAATACTCCGGACCCCTTTTTCATGTAGGGTTCACTAAGTAAATAATAGCCTGTTAGAATATGATAATTACTTAAGGATTTTGAAGGGTGAGTACGAAAAAGGAAATGTTTGCGAGTTAAAGTCCGGAACAAACACCCCATGATCACTACACGCCAACTAGCACCTGGGAGGCTTCAACTCTGCGCCATCCTACTGCTTCTGATGATCTGGGGCGGGGTTGGATCATCTGGCGCCACTACCTTTACAGATTTCCCTCTGCAACCGCCTAATACGTCAAGCCCTAGGGCCACGATGGACAGTTTCATCCGCAATATGCAGCACGCACAAAAACATTATCAACAATACACCAAAATCTATATGGAGGAACCTGGCTGGTTTGCCTCTGATGCGGCTTTGGCCGAATTTAATCGGACTACAATTTTTTTCAAACGGGCCATTCGCTGTCTGGATCTCAGTCAAATCCCTCCTACCCTGGTGGAACGTGTCGGGCTGGAAGCCACCGTGCTCCTCAAGACCATATTCGACCGCATCAGCCTTCCCTCGATGGAATCCATTCCCGACTCCGATCAAATGAACGAACAAAAGCTGACTCGGTGGCGCGTCCCGAATACCGATATTGCGATTGCGTTGGTTCGGGAAGGCCCTAGGGCAGGCGAATACCTTTTTTCTCCATCGACTGTTAACCGGCTGGATGACGACTACCCCCGCATTAAACACCTCCCACACAAACCTGGGGGATGGAAGGGCATCTATACCCTGTATTCCGAAGTCAGTGGGAGATTCATCCCGGACAAGCTGGTTTATTACATACCGCAATGGGCCAAGACTCGAATATTCAATCATCCACTATGGAAATGGGTTGTGGCCGATATCGCGCTGTTAATCGTGCTCGTCGGCTTATTTTATGTTCGTCGTTTCACTCGAGGACTTTCAGGTGAAAGCCCCCTTCGCAATGCTCTCCGCCTAGTCATATTCCCTATCAGCATCATGTTGGCCGGGTACTTTTTAGATTTTGCGCAAAAGGAGATTGGTTTTGTTGGGGATATCAGCGAAGGCATGAGCACAACGCTGCTGGTTGTCACCTTTCTTGGTGCTGGTTGGACTATTTTAGTTGTGGGAAGAATTGTCGCCGAGGGATTTATCGCCGGTCCCAGAATTTCGAGTTCCGGGCTCGATGCAGCCATGATTCGGGTGGTCGCCCGAATTATTAGTTTTGGCATTGCCGCCTGGGTCATTGTGATCGGCGCGCAGACCATCGGAATTCCTCTGGTTCCCGTCTTGGCTGGTCTTGGCGTCGGCGGTCTTGCCTTGGCACTTTCCGCTCAACCTACAGTAGAAAACTTTATCGGGGGCATGATGCTCTTCACCGATAAACCGGTCAGGCTTGGAGAAATGGTCAAATTTGGCGATCAATTCGGTAGGGTTGAAGAAATTGGAGTGCGATCAACTCGGATTCGAACCTTGGATCGTACTCTTGTGACGGTCCCAAACGCGGAGTTCTCAAAACTTCAGTTGGAAAACTACAGTAAACGGGACATGATGTGGTTTCACCCTCGCGTTCGGCTTCGTTTGGATACGAGCCCTGACCAAATTCGGTATATCCTTGTGGAAATCAGAAAAACTTTGTACGCCCATCCCAGAGTCTCACAAGATCCTGCTCGCGTTCGGCTGGTTGGGATTGATGATTATTCGCTGAATCTAGACATCTTCGCCTATATCGAAGTCAAAGATTATGACGAGTACCTGGAAATTGCGGAGGACCTCAATTTCCGAATTATGGAAGTGATCAAAAAAGCAGGATCGGAACTCGCCATGCCAGTCGAACTGGCTTTGGGTCAGGAAGGAAAAGGACTGGATCAAAATCGGAAACGCGAAGCAGAAGCCAAGGTGGAAGCCTGGCGAAAGAGCAACTCGCTCTATCTTCCAAAGTTCCCCGAAGAAAAAATCAAAGAGCTGGAAGGTACACTTCTCTATCCCCCTCCTGGCTCAGTCAGTCACAAGGACAAAGACCAAACGTGATTCTCTTCGGCAAACCATTATCACCACCGCGACTTCGCCCCCTCCTGGGATCCGTGTGTCTCTTAGTCACCTTGATCGGGGGGCCTCTTCCAAGCCTGGGGAACCCAGTATCGGATTTTCCTCTTCAACCACCTGACACATCAAGTCCCCGCGCAACCATGGACAGTTTTCTGAAGAATATGGTCTCGGCTCACCAGCAATACCTTTATTACCAAAAGAAATACTTCGAAGATCCAGGTTGGTATCTTACCAAGCCCGTAAGGGCCGAACTGGATAAGGCTATATTATTCTTAACTAGAGCGACGCGATGTTTTGACTTAAGTGAAATCCCTCCCAGTCTAAAAGAACGATTAGGATTCGAGTCTACGTTATTATTAAAAACGATCTTTGATCGGATCAGCCTCCCCTCCCTTGAATCAATACCCGACGCCGAAGAAATGAATCAAGAAAATCTTTCTCGCTGGCGTGTCCCGAATACGGAAATTACGATTGCCAAGGTTTTCGAGGGTCCGCATGAAGGTGAATACCTTTTTTCACCCTCCACGGTGGAGCGTTTAAGCGAATATTACGAACTGGTCAAGCCTCTCCCCCACAAGCCGGGTGGATGGGAAGGGGTTTACACACTCTATACGGAAGTTAGTGGTAATATCATTCCAGACAAACTGGTGTACAAGCTGCCGGCTTGGGCAAGAGCGCGAATATTGGAACATCCCTTATGGAAATGGTTTCTGGCAATCTTGGCCCTTATGATTGCTGTGTACCTTCTTTACAAAATTTTCCATTTCGTCCGAGAGCGTCCTGGGCTCACCCCTCTTCACGCTGTTCTCTACCGCATTATTTTTCCAATCAGCCTCATGGTCTTGGCATATTCCTTGGACTATCTTCAATATGAAATCGGTTTTGTGGGAATAATTCGTCAAGTCTTGACAAAAGGGTTGATGGCCGTAACCTTCTTCGGCGCGAGTTGGACCCTTATCCTTATTGGAAACATCATTGCTGAAGCCGTCATTACCTACCCCAGTATAATTAAAAAGGGCTTGGACGCCGCTATGATTCGCGTGGTTGCGCGAATTATCAGTTTCGCTGTCGCAGCCTGGGTCGTGGTCCTGGGGGCCCAGATTATCGGCATTCCATTGGCCCCTGTTCTGGCCGGACTGGGTGTCGGAGGTTTAGCCTTGGCCCTTTCCGCACAGCCGACTGTGGAAAACTTTATCGGAGGCATGACTCTTTTTGCAGATCGACCGGTGCGACTTGGCGAAATGGTGAAGTTCGGGGATAAATTCGGGGAGGTGGAGGAAATAGGTCTGCGATCCACTCGCATTCGTACCTTAGATCGCACATTGGTCACCGTTCCCAACGCTGAATTTTCTAAACTGCACCTCGAAAATTACAGCACACGCGATAAGATGTGGTTTCATCCCCGGATCAGCCTTCGTCTTGATACGACATCAGACCAACTCCGCTACATCTTGATTGAAATCCGAAAGATTTTCTATTCCCACCCTAAAGTTCATCGAGATCCAGCTCGAATCCGATTCGTTGAATATGGCGAGTACTCGTTGGATCTTGATGTCTTTGCGTACATTTCTGTTTTCGATTATGGCGAGTATTTAGAAATTGCTGAAGATCTTTACTTAAGAATGATTGAAGTCATTAATCAAAGCGGTACGGGCTTTGCTGTTCCCGCCCATCGGGAATATAGGGAAGAAATGGCCCCAATGGATGAACAACGCGTGCGTGAAATTGAAGCAGAAGTTGAAGCCTGGCGTAGTTCGAGCTCGCTTTATCTTCCGGGATTCCCAGAAGAAAAAATCAAAGAGCTGAAAGGCACGCTCGACTACCCGCCCTCTGGTTCCCCCCAAAAATGGCCTGAGGAAAAAAGTGGAAAAGAATAGAATTTTTCCATTTTTCCAAAACATTCCTTCTCCCTTTAAGGGAGAAGGTTAGGATGAGGGTAAGAGGTCATTGGAAAGATTAAAGTTGTGCAAGGCCAATTCGTTTCGGTCTTTGCCGACCGTATTAAAATTTAAAACAATTTGGGATATCTGTTACCGCTCTGAGCTTTCACCCTCACCCCAACCCTCTCCCTCATAGGGAGAGAGGGTAAGAGAGGGAGTTTTTCCCCATCCCCTTCCTTTATATAAGGATGTCTTGTCGCTCCCAAATGTCTGTGATAGATTCCTATCGAATCCTTTGAACCTTTATGGTTGGGGTTCATAACTTAAAAATAGGAAACCTGACGTGGCAGCCTACAACCCGAAAGCCATCGAATCCAAATGGCAGCAGTATTGGAAAGATCATCAGGTCTTTCGAGCCGAACTGAATCCCTCCAAGCCGAAGTTCTATGTGTTGGATATGTTTCCGTATCCCTCGGGGTCCGGACTGCACGTGGGACATCCCAAGGGATACATTGCCACCGATATTATTTCCCGATACAAACGCATGCGGGGATTTAATGTGTTGCATCCCATGGGGTGGGATGCATTCGGGCTACCTGCTGAGCAATATGCGATTGAGACGGGGACCCATCCTCGTGAGACTACCCGGCGAAACATCGAAACGTTTAAGCGGCAATTACAATCGTTGGGGCTGGACTACGATTGGTCCAGAGAAATTGACACGACCGATCCCCGTTATGTCCGGTGGACGCAATGGATTTTCCGGAAACTGTATGAAAAGGGATTGGCTTATATCGCGGAAGTTCCTGTGAACTGGTGTCCGGCATTGGGAACCGTGCTGGCCAATGAGGAAGTGCAGGATGGTAAAAGCGAACGGGGTGGCCATCCGGTGGTCCGCGTCCCCATGCGCCAGTGGATGTTGCGCATTACCGCCTATGCGGATCGACTCATTGAGGATCTTGATGAAGTCGACTGGCCCGAACCCATAAAAAAAATGCAACGCGATTGGGTCGGCCGTTCCGAAGGGGCACGGATCTACTTTGACGTGGCAGATTCTGCCAATGACCAAATCGAAGTATTTACCACCCGGCCCGATACGTTATTCGGAGCGACCTACATGGTCCTGGCTCCCGAGCATCCACTGGTAAAAAAGATTACGACGTCGGCCCAGCGTTCTCCCGTGGAGGCCTATGTTGAAGAAGTTGGGCGTCGAAGTGAGCGCGCCCGTATCTCCGAAGGCGGGAAGAAAACAGGCGTGTTCACCGGTGCCTACGCTCTTCATCCCGTGTCGGGAACCCCATTACCGATTTGGATTGCCGACTATGTGCTCGCGACGTATGGCACAGGCGCTATTATGGCCGTACCGGCACATGATACCCGGGATTTTGCCTTCGCGAAAACGTATCAGCTTCCCATCGTCGAAGTGGTATCCGGCGGAGACATTTCAGAAGGAGCCTTCGTGGGGGAAGGGGTGAACGTCAACTCGGATTTCTTGAACGGGTTGCCCACGGCCGAGGCGAAGACTCGCATGAATTCCTGGCTGGAAGAACATGGAAAGGGCAGCGCCACCATTAGTTACAAATTGCGTGATTGGTTATTCAGTCGTCAGCGATACTGGGGTGAACCATTCCCGGTCATTCATCTCCCCGATGGGACCACGAAACTGGTTCCTGAATCCGATCTTCCGGTGTTGTTGCCGAAACTGGAGGATTATCGGCCGACAGGAGAATTCGAGCCGCCTTTAGCCCGCGCCCGTGAGTGGTTAGAAATAACCGATCACGAGACCAACCAAAAGGCCTTCCGGGACGCCAATACGATGCCGCAATGGGCGGGGAGCTGCTGGTACTACCTTCGCTTCT
This sequence comes from uncultured Nitrospiraceae bacterium, assembly GCA_964525045.1. GTDB lineage: Bacteria > Nitrospirota > Nitrospiria > Nitrospirales > UBA8639. The sequence goes on from CAZGFD010000030.1 coordinate 44,859, forward strand.
GTGATCCGGGGAACGATCAAGCCCCTTGGTCGAAAGAAGCGGAGCAGTATTGGATGCCCGTCGACTTATATGTGGGGGGGGCCGAGCATGCAGTCTTGCATCTTTTGTATTCGCGGTTCTGGCATAAGGTGTTGTACGACCTGAAACTGGTGCACACAAAAGAACCCTTTCAAAAGCTCCTGAATCCCGGAATGATTCTTGGCCATAGCTACCGGTACTACGACACGAATCTGTCGGACGAGCCGTCGGCCAAAACGGACGTTTATTCCGCGGAAGAAGTCCGGATAGACGGGGAAACCGTCCTTCATCAATCAAGTGGCGAGGAGCTCAAAGCGCGTTGGGTAGCCGCCTCTGATGTAAAATGGAGTGAACAGGGAAAACCGCTTCACCCAACCTTTGAGGGATTGGTTCTGGAAGAAGTAACCGAAAAAATGTCAAAAAGTCGCGGGAATGTGGTCAATCCCGATGAAGTGATTGCGGAGTATGGAACCGACACCATGCGACTCTATGAAATGTTTATGGGTCCCCTTGAGAAAGGGGCACCGTGGTCTTCTGAATCGATTCCGGGAATGTTTCGGTTTCTGCAGCGGGCTCATCGGTTGATACGAGGCGATACAGAAGACCCGGGGGCTTTGGCTCCGATCGTTGATGGGACCGGAACGCCTGAACAGGAAAGACTCACCGCCCGCACCATTCAAGGCGTCACCCAGGATATAGAGGATATGGGCTTTAACACCGCAATTTCCAAACTGATGGTGTTCGTTCGCGACGTGACTCGAGACCATCCACTCCCCCGACAATCAGGAAAGGCCTTTGTGATCATGTTGTCCCCCTTCGCTCCACATTTGGCGGAAGAACTATGGGAAGCTCTCGGACATTCCCCGAGCGTCGTTCATCAGCCATGGCCGACTTACGATCCTGCAGTGATCGCGAGTCCCGACATGACCATCCCCTTGCAGATCAACGGAAAATTGCGCAGTAAAATCCAAATTGCAGCCGACGCCACAAAAGAAGATGTGCTCGCCGTTGCCCGCCAGGATGAGAAGCTGCAAGAATGGTTACAAGGTCAAACGCCGAAAAAGATTATCTACGTCGAAAAAAAATTAGTGAATTTTGTTGTGTAGTTCCCGTTCTTTTTTAGGACAATCTATGCGTCATATCCTCCTTCTGTTCCGAGTCGGTTTGTTCGTCCTGATAAGTCTCCCGGCTTGCGGCTACCAATTTGGGGTTGAGGGGAGGGGCCCCACCATTGGAGGAGCGCGCGTCGTCCAATTTGAAGGCCCTCCGGTGGTACTGGCGATTGATCCCTTGGAAAACCGGACATTTGAACGGGACCTGGAAATTAAATATTCCCAATATCTTCGCAGGCAGTTTAAGCTGACGAGTGGTGCGGAGGTGGTGAGAAATCCTCAAGATGCAGATTTTTTGCTCAGGGGAGCGATTGAATCCGTGTCCTTGCCCAGTTTGACTTTTACACAAAATCAAACTCAGGAGAGCCGGGTTTCCGTCCAAGTGAAGGTAGAGGTAAAAAATCGGCGTACGGGGAAGGTCTTATGGGTGCAAACGGCAAATGGAACAGCGGAATTTTTTGTGAGCGCCAGTCCTGAGGGTGAAGGAGGGCAGAGCGGGCTCCAATTTAATCGCATTCTTCAAAACCGGGCATTGGAGCAGGCAGGTCAAGAGGTTGCCATCGACCTATCGGACCGTTTTCTCATTGCCCGGGAAAAGGGTGTGTTCAACACAGCCCCGCCACCGGAAAAACAGGACCAAGAAACGGCCGCGCCCACAACTACACCGACCCAAAGTGCACCCCTATCCGAACCTCGCCCCAAACCCGATATGCCTTGAACCGGTATTCTTTATTGGAAAAGCCGAACTTCCCTCTCCCTGCTAGCGATTGGGTCAGGCCGAGGGTGGGGGCTGAACTTGAGTTGTAATACAAAATGAAACCTCATGACCTCCACGGTGCTATTCGTCGATCGGGTATGGCCCCGCTGTATTTGATTGTGGGAGAAGAGGCCTTCTTCCGGGACGAGGCCGTGGCGACGCTTAAGGCTTCCTTGGTGGCGCCGTCCCCTCAAGCGGAGAGTCAGGAGGATCCCGGGTTTAATGTTGATGTGCTCTATGCGGATGAGACCGATGCGTCGGAAATTTTAACCTACGCGCAGGAAATGTCCTTTTTTGGGGCCAGGCGTCTTATCATTATCAAATGGATCGAAAAATTGGCGACTCGCCATGGCGAAGCCCTTGTCCCTTACCTACAAAAGCCGAATGAATCGACGACCCTTGTGTTTGTCGGCACAAAACTGGACGGTCGATTAAAATGGGCGCGTACCTTAAAAAAACATGCGACCGTCGTTGAGTGCGCGCCGCTCTATGAAAATCAACGATTCCTCTGGGTGAAGCAACAGGCCGGGCAACTGGGAATCAAGCTTGATGAGACCGCCCTTCATGCATTGGCCGAAACGGCAGGAGAGGGGTTATATGTCACCCGGGGAGAGTTGGACAAACTCGCCAATTACCTTTCTCCAACAACCAGAGGGAGCGCGAAAGACGTTGAAGCCATTCGTGGAATGGAGCCTGAGGCGTCTGTCTTCGATTTGACGACGGCGATCGGGCGAGGCGATCGGGGACGGGCACTCTACATCGTGTCAAAAAACCTCGAATTAGGGGAAGCCCCCTTGCGCATCCTTGGTGCCCTGGTCTGGCAAGTACGACGTATTTGGAAAGCCAAATCGTTCATCGCGGATGGCACCCATCAATCTCAGGTCGCACGACTTCTGGGCATTCCTCCCTTCCGGGCCTCAGAATTTTTTCGTCAGATTCAGGGATGGTCAGAATCGCAATGCGCCCAGGCCTGGGAGCTATTCTGGAAATCGGATGCCGCCCTGAAAGGGGGAATCTCAGCCGCTCCGCATCGAGTCTTAGACGAGCTAGTTCTTTCCCTTTGCGCCATGAAGCAAAACAGCGGATCTAAGCCCAGTCCAGTCGCACTCACACAAGCCTCCCCTCGCCAATCATTTTCAAGATGAGAGAGGATTCGGGACTAGGAAATTTTTCGAATCTTAAGAGTTGAGGATTTCGGTTAGCTTCCGCCCCCTCTCCTTAGAAGGGAGAGGGTTGGGGTAAGGGTGACAGGGTCGAATTGTTTCGGGGCGAGCTTAAATCTTTTTGACGCGCTTGGCGAGTCTGGACACCCAGCGAGAGGCGGTATTTCGATGAAGCGTTCCCTTGGTGGCAGCTTTGTGCAGTTCCGAGGTAGCTTGACGAAGCGTGGTATTGGCGAGTTCGGAATCCTTCTTTTCCAAAGCGGTTTTGACTTTTTTTACCACTGTTTTTACGCGGCTTAACACCAGACGATTGCGTTGATGCCGTTTAACCGATTGTCGAGCCCGTTTGATTGCCGATTTATGCCTAATGGCCATACATTTCCTCCAATTTGAGAATCACAATGATCGCGTAACTTCTTAACACAGGGAGTTGAGAGGGGTCAACACGTCGCTGTTTTCAAGCTTGCGTTGCTTCAATTGGAATATCGTCAACTTTCTTGCAGCCCCCCAGGTCGTTTGCTAAGATAAAATCCTTCTTTTTCATATCAATTCGCCAATCCGTGTGGTGGGTGTAGCTCAAGGGTAGAGCGCCTGACTGTGGCTCAGGAGGCTGCGGGTTCGAAACCCGTCACTCACCCCA
>CAZGFD010000031.1:0-42491 GCA_964525045.1 uncultured Nitrospiraceae bacterium
CCCGAGACGCCGCGTTTTTTCAACTCACCCTAAACACTACTTTCGAGTATAGCTCCGAAAATCATGGAGCAACAACGGACCAGGAATATACCCAGGTTTTCCTGAGTTCCACCTGTACAGAATAAGGTGCAAGCTCCAATCTATGATGGACCGAAACTTGAGTATATTTTGTAAGAATGTCTATCTAATAATGTCGAAAAAAGTCATAAATTATTAGGTTAGGATTATAAATGCAATTAATTCAAAAAGTAGTTAGATCCTCCCAATTATATCTAACCAACTTATTATCCTTCCAACTGTTAAGCTCAGATTCGTTTTGTCCTAGGAATGACTGTAGTGAACCCCTGAAATCAAGCCACCTGTAAGCCTTGTTGCCGCCGATACTGATGCGGGCTCTGATACCCCAACGCTTGATGGGGGCGTTCCGCGTTATACCACTGCATCTATCCGCCAATGGTCCGTCGAGCCTCCGCAAAACTGGCAAAGCGGTGTTGCCACACACACTCTTCTTTCAAACTGCGAAAAAACCGTTCAATCAAGCCATTCTGTTCCGGCGTATACGGGGTGATAAATTCTTGGGATAACCGATAGGCGCGACAGGCGGCACGAAAGCGCCGACTCTGAAAGATCAACCCGTTATCACTCCGCACCACGGGGGTGGATCGGCTCGGGCGGAGCGTCCCAAACCGGGCCAAACACGCGGCCTCCAGGGCTCGCTCGGCTTCCTTGGCCCGACCCCGTAAGGCAAACTCATAGCCCACAATTTCTCGATCATGACAATCAATCACGGTTGTCAGATGGCCCCACCCATCGCGTCCACACGGAATATGTGTGACATCCATGGCCCAGCGGGCATTACTGCGGCCGGTGCGACTGCGCAGGCGTTGGGCGCGCGGCCGAGGGGTCCAGGCCCGATGATGGACCAGCCACCGCTTGAGCCGGAGCACCCGATAGACGGTTTTCCGATTCACCTGCACCCCCACCCGATACCGCAAGAGCGCCCAGAGCCGGGGATACCCATACGTGGGATATTGCTGAAGCAACCCCCGCAGCTGCTGAACCAAGTCTGCCGTCAGCTTCGGCGAAGAGGAGGCGACAGCCTCGCGCCGATGCAGCGCAGGGCGTGACACCTCTAACACGCGACAGGCTTTCCGCTCTGAGATGTCCGAGCAGGTCGTTCTCACCCGTCGGACATCTCCTGGGCCAAAGGGTAGGGTTTCAAGGCCTCCCGTAAGACGTCATTCTCGACGACCAGATCGCCGATCTTTTGTTTGAGTTTCTTGATCTGCTCGTCTTTGGGCGCCTCCTCATTCTTGGGTCGACGCCGCAACCCATTTTCTGCCTCCCGGAGAAACTGCTCCTGCCAGTGCTCCACCTCGCCCACCGTCAGCCCATGCTGTCGAGCGGCTTCCGCTACCGAGGTTTCGCCTTTCAACAGTTTCAACACGAGAGCAGTCCGCCGTTTGGCGGTCCACCGTTCAACCAACTCTCCTGATTCCGATCCCATGGTCTTCCTCCTTTAAGATAATGACGTTGTGTCTTAAAGGTGGTCTCATTTTCAAGGGGGTCAGTATATGACGATTGGGATTTGGGCAATAGTAACCGGATAGATTTATTACTTAGGGATCAGGAAAATACTGAAAAATTGATAAGAATAAATGGGGGCCAAAGTATTTTTCCTGTCGTAATGGCCAGGGATGGCCGATTTTTCACCTCAATGGATTTTTGCAAGTTACATATCTGTGGGCTAAGCACGTTGGATGTGGTCAAATTTAAAATTATAGGAAGACATCCTAAATGGAACAAATTTAAAAATATGGTGATCGACTACGTCAAGCGTGAAAAACAAGGAATTGCATATACACCTCTTTTTGCATGAAGAGTGGAAGAATATCACTTATTGGAATGATAATAAAAGGTTTAATTTAATCGAGAAAGAAATCGATCCCAATAATATATCCGTTTTAGATATTGGCGCTCATTGGGGTTTCATGTCTCATGAGTTGGAATTAATTGAGAAACAATGTGTGGCTGTAAAGAATAATCCCCGCTGTTGTGAAATTATGCGCGCCTTTCGAGCCTACACTCATTTTAAGTTTACTATTGTTGAAGATGATATTTTTGATTTTTGCAAACCTCCCAAGCAATGTGACACTGTTCTGGTTTTAGCGGTTTTTCATAATTTCCTTAAAAGTGCAGAGAAATACCATGCATTAATCGACTTACTGGGTAGAATGCAAATGAAAGAAATGTTCCTATGGTGTCATGATCTCAATGAACTTCTGAACTTCAAATGAAGGGGGATTACAAAAACTTAGAGCCACAAGAGTTTGTCGAATTCGTCATTAAGTATTCCGGTTTATCCGGTTACAAAAGAATTGGTTTAGTAAAGGATAGAGAGCTTTATCGTTTAAATTAGGCAATTCAGGATGTGGGGGGCAATAGATTATGACCTGTCTGGAGTTTTACTACCAGCGTTTGCCGGGAATAAGGCATTCTTCTCATAGCCAAGTTTTGCTGTCTGGTTTTTGGTGCTGCTGGACAGGTAAGAGTTCCAATAATAGGGTTAGACCATTTAATCGAGTGCTCACAGAGAAAATTCACCTTGGTATTTTCGCATGGGGCGGTTACACAGTCTTTTTTAATAGGAAATACTCTTATTGTTGAGTGGTTTTACCTCTCTATAAATTCTCCAACAATTGCTCGAGCGATTCTTGATAGGCATCTTGGCCTTTCTGGTTGGAGGAGTCTCTAATGGGATGTGTGCGACGCAGTCTGGCTGCCACCTCAACGCTCCCCGAATTTATAAATTCATCAACCGATTCGTTAGCATTAACGCACTAGCGGCCAGGCGGCTCCCGCTGCCGTCAAGAATCCCTTGGGATTTAGCCCGCGCTGCTCGGCCCAAATTGCTAGAACGACGTTATCGCAGAATACCCAGCTGTAGAGCCTCTGACAGTTAAGGCCTAATTGCTCAGAGGCAATTGCGCTCCATCGCTCAACGAGCGATGTGTTTAACCATGGATAGCGCATTATGCCTGAAAAATCGAAGGTCCGTTCTGCAATAACACCCAGTGGGTCGATTGCGAGCCAGCCCCTTTGGTCATCGTATAGAATGTTCTCGTAGTGGAGGTCAGCATGGCAGAGACGCATATCGCTCTGCGACGCAATGAGATCGCTGAACAAAGCCCGCGCGTGGTTCAACCACCCAGGCGAAATGGACAAGCTTTTTGCCGCAGGGCAGTCAAAATAGCGAAGTCGCTCTGCCAATGCCCCAAACCCCTTACTCGGGCACGGCTGGCTATGCAAGGCAGCGATGACCTTACAGAGTACATGCATAGCCTCGTCGCTCCGACCATCCTGCACCACGCTCAGCAGTTGCTGTCCTGGTAAGGCGTGCTCCATCAAAAGCGCTTTCCCAGGTCGATGCTCGAAAGCCCGTACAGCGCCGTGACCTGAAAAGTAATTTAGAGCGCTCGAGTTGTCCGATCGGTCTTGCATGTAGATCTTAAGGATCAGTCTCGTCTCTTGCCGCCTGACATGATAAATATTACTTGAGAATGTTTGGATTGGACCCGCCTCAAGCTTAAGATGCCATTCCCTTATTAGTTCTTCTAATAGGCATGAATCACTCATTCAGCGGCCTTTCAAAGACACTTGACCTTCGGATAACGAATTTTTTACAACTAGTCATATCGATTTTTTTAGCTAAAAACATTGAAATCATTGCTTGACTTTTCACGCTACACAGACTTTTCTTAGAAAAAATAGGAATCTTCCAGAATTTGTCCTTTTTCACTTTTCCTTGTCAGCGGTGGTTAGCAAAGAAATATGAAAAGGCGTTATCGGCACTTAATTATCTTACAAATTGGAGGGGGCACTCAACCCATTTCCTATGATGAATCAGGTGTTCCGGAAGAGTTTTGGGCTCAACAAATAAATGAACTCGCAACATATCCATATATAGTGCTATTTTTAAAGAACCAGATGGCTTTTCTGGACCGGGCTTAGATTGGGTGATATTGTAAATGGCAAATGTAGTAGCTTGTCGTCATAAGTTTATGCTGGCTTTAACGGTTTAATTTGATTTTATTTAGCTAGGTTAAATATTCATTTATTAGTATTCGCTGAAAAACAACCAACTAAATTATCTATTAATATTTTCTTTGAAACCATCACAACACATTATTTTAAATTTTTGAACAAAACTATGATCGGCTTAATGATGATAAGGGAAGAACAGGATATGCTGAATGAGGCATTGAATAATCATTCACGGTTTTGTGATTCTATTTTTGTTCTTGATGGTACTAAGGGAGAGGGTAAAAAAGTATCGGAGGAAATATGCCGGTCATATGAAGTCGTCAAGGAGTACTGGCAGGACGAGCAAGCGGGCTTGCCCTTACCCTTACGCGATGGGGCACGTCAATTCCTGCTGGACATGGCCCGTAAAAAGTTCGGCACTGGAAATTGGTGTGCGATTCTACATGGGGACGAAATCTGGGCCATGGACCCGTATAAAACTATTCAACCTGTCTACCAAGAGAATGTCGGCATAGCTATTCACCTTTACCACTTTATTCCTCATATCTCCCAAAAAGAAGAATGGAATTATGGGCATGGGGTGTCAATCGAGTCGCTATGTAAATGGTATATGTTTCCGCCTATTTGGGAATTCAGGCTGTTCCGTGATTCTGGAAAATTTGATTATCCTACGACGAAGCATAGCATCACCATACCGCCGGATCTCCCAACTCGAGAAAGCAACATTGTGGTCAAACAATATAACTATCGGACGCCGGAGCAAGCGCATCGTCGGGCATTACAACGGAAACAGGCTAACTGGCAGCAAAGGCATTACGAACATTTATTAGATGGGACTGATTCCTTCTTTATAGCAACACTGGCTGCGCCAGGGCGTGTCTGGGGAGCACAAGTGCCACCCGGTGGAGGAGAAGCAAGATCGGTTTTAAACTATCCTCTTCCGGTATGGAATGATTAAAACCTATAGTTTTTTAATGGGATCCTTTCAAATAATTCTAAATTGTTGTTCCAATTAACTGCCCAGCAAAAGATGCCACCAGGCTGTCTTGTTAACTCGAGAGAAATGAGTAAAGTCCTCCCCTTGGCCTTTAACCCAATCTGTACTCCGTTCGAAACCTAGTTTCAGTGGCCGGGAGTCTTATCCCTTTTCTATACCTGCTTTCGGCAGGAGGTCAGTAATCTTAATGTGTTTCAATTACACAGTCTTTTCCCAAATACGGTCACGAATTGTATCCCTTTGCAGTCGAAAGTAATTCGCAATCCTGGTGGTAAGGGGAGGTTTTTTATTTGGTACTCTGACATCCATATTCCTTGACCGTTCTAGATTATTTTTCCATTCGCGGTAAAAGACGTTGGTCGGATCCCAAGGACGCTGGTCAAGTCCTGGAAAGTGCAGGATAGCTCCGTAGTAGCGTTTCGGGCTTGCGGTGACGCCCATATCGGTAAGGTAATAAACGAAATAATTATATGCATACGATAGGGGAAACCAACGGCCGTAAACGAATAGGTTCCAGGCTAACTGATCCCCATATTGAGCAACGTTCACATATCGTTTTGCGATTCCCACGATTTGATCAAATGCACCATCTTTGATCGTGTCTGTAGGGAAAGCAAATACCCCTGCATTGAACGTTGGGGTGTGTAAAGAATATCCCTGGGACAAATCCTCCAGAACATCTTCCAAGTTAGTCGCGAACTTCGGGCTGATAAACTGATCCTTTAATGTTTTGCCGTAATCAGGAACAGCAGAAAAGGCAGTGACTGTCAAGAGACGATTTAGCGAAGCGCGAATAATGATGTCACAATCAAGGTAGACTACCTTCTTCCATCTTCTGAATTCCGGTTTTAAGAGATAAAATTTTCCCATTGTTGCAGCTGAGTAGTTAGACGTATATTTAAGCACCTCCTGAGGAATTCGGTCCTGCCACTGCTTCTCCTCAAAAATTGGGTCACAGGTTCTAACGAGTATCCCGCGCTCTTCGAACCATCGCCTCTCATCAGCAGGGATTCCAAATGATAGAAGCATGTAATCACCCTGCCAGCCCCCGGCAAAATATACGCTAGCAAAAAGTTGCTTAGCCTGTTCAATATAACGTGTATCTGCTACTGTTGCGATAAGTGCCGACACCATTCAATCTCTGGGTATCACTCTTTCCATTGAAACAATCAATGATTCACGGCTCGCCCCTTAATATTCATTATAAAATACTATTGAACTTACCAACTTAAGGGATACAAAATTTGGATTAGTTATCGGTATCGGTTCAGTATTCCCAGTAACCCTTAGCCCTTTATCGTGGGACAAACGCAATCAATGCGGCTATGTGCTGGGTAGGTCATTCGGCTTTCCTCCAAGCTATAAAATTATCCCATTCGGTTTCCCCCTTATATTCACAAATCAGGATCAAGCCAGGCACATTAATCTCCTTTATTCTGAAAAAGAACTCAGTCCGAATATCCTCAATAATGTAGATTCCACCGTTGCTCAAATATCTTTCTAATTCCCTAATGGAGGTAATCATATGTTCAGGCCTATGAGAGCCGTCGTCAACGATAACATCAAAACAAAAAGCCTCCCTGGCGTCCGCCCTCATCTGGGTTAAGCAACGGTGAATATCCTCAGGAGAAGACTGATCCATCTGGTATGTCTTTATTCTTTCACTCTCAAATAAAACATTTGCCAGAATATCTACGCCAAAAACAGTCGCGTGAGGGAAAAATTCCCGCCACGCTCGAATTGATGCCCCTTCCACGTAATCGTCACCGCACAAGGGTTGCATGAGGGTTTTGTTGCCAATTCCAATCTCAAGCATCTTACGTACTTTGTGGCGTAAAGGAGACAGGAGCCGGAAATATTCAGGTGAGTAGGTGTGATAATGGGGATTGCCGTGCTCTGACTTATGTTCCTTAAGTACTCCGGTTAACTTACACTTATCAGACTTGTATTTATAAAATAGCTTACAGAGTACTGTTACTTCAATATTTGTCATCTCCAAAACTCACACCAATCTTTGTCATTTCCCATTTGCAAATTTTCCCATGGTAGTATGAGTTGATTAGCATTCCGACTTTACGGATCTAAATAGATTATAGCAATCGGTTCAGCCAAGAAGAAAAGGAATTTTTAACGCCATTTTTGAATCAACAGAAAAGCACCACTTATATGGATGTAGAATTCTCTGGGCATAAAACATTTTTTAATTCCTGATTATGATTTGTAAATTACTAGCAAATTTTTTGCTTGACGCAATCCCAGGCCTTCTCATGAAATTCGGCAAGAATCTTCTTGGTGATTTCAATATGGAATCTCAAGGTTTTGAAGTTCGATAAGTACATTAGATTTATAGGAGAGCCAGAGCCCTCTCATTTTGATTGATTATATTTTATTTAATACAATCTTCAATGTCTGCATCTAAATGGCTGACAACATAAAAATTTTTTGATTCATTTTTGGCGAATTCTCAACCCAAATCAGGGTGCAAGAATAGAGTTTATTATGGGATTGGAAAAGTCGAATACGGAGTTACGACAAGTGGATTATGATTTACCATCTATATCTATAGTGACGCCCGTACGCAATGCAGCCAAGTGGGTTGAGCAAGCGATTACCTCTGTTGTTGACCAGAAGTATCCGGGCCTGGAGTACATAGTTATAGATGGAGCGTCAGATGACGGGACATTAGACATCATTCGCCGCTATTCTGACCGAATTCATTTTTGGATGAGCGAACCTGATCGTAATTTGTATGATGCGCTGAATAAGGGCTTCAAGCGTTGCTCTGCCAATATTATGGGTTGGATAAACGGCACGGCCATGCTTCAAGAAAATTCACTTAAAAAAATTGTTACTATTTTTAATGAATACCCTGAAGTAGAATGGATTACAGGTCGCACGACTTTATTAGATTTGGAAGGCAAAGTAACTTGGGAGCAGCTTCCCCGATGGTCTCGTTTACGTTTTCTTGCCGGCGCAAATCAGTATATTCAACAGGAGTCAACTTTTTGGCGAAGAAGTTTATGGGATAAATCTGGGGGTAAAGTTGACGATTCCACCAGGAATGCTGGGGACTTTAAACTTTGGCTAAAATTTTTTGAACATTCAAAAATCTATTCGGTTGATACAGCCTTGGGTGGTTATCGTGAACGAATTGACGCTCTTAGCACTAAGTATGCTGAGGAATACGATGAATCGTGCGAGGAAGCAATAGAGACGTACATACGTGACCATAGATTTCCCGGTAGGAGAAAAATTAGATTTGTTCGTTATATAAGCAAACAGATGCAGAAGAACCCTTTACTCCGAAAATACTGGAAAGAAAAGATTCTTAAATGTCTATATAAAAAGCCATTCATTGACTTTGCACCAGTTATCCGAACCGATGAGAACGGCCATTGGAAGATGTACAAACGTTAAGTCCGGGATGACGGGTTCCCTAAAAACTGTTTGGGAAGAATATGACCGGTCCCCATTGATTGCGTCCAAATTTCGGGGGAGTTTCTGGGCCAGAAAAGAGTTCCACAATGGCGCGGGCATGGTTAGAGGTGGTCCCAAGAATCTGAACAGCCCGATAAGTGGATATGCGTCCGGAAAGTTGGCATGATGTTGCCAACCATGAAAGGAGCGTATCATGAGCAGACGACCCCGTCGGAAACACTCATCAGCGTTTAAATCCAAAGTGGCCCTGGCCGCGGTGAAAGGCGAACAGACGATTGCCGAACTGGCTCAACGTTTTGATGTCCATCCGAATCAAATCACCCAATGGAAGACTCTGCTCTTGGAGCGGGCGGCTGACGTCTTTGAGGGGGGCGAGGCCTCAGCAGAGCCTGCGGTCGATGTGAAGGCGCTGCATGCCAAGATTGGTGAGCTCACGTTGGAAAATGATTTTTTAGGAACTGCGCTCACCAAAGCGGGTCTGCTGAGCGCAAGACGATGATTGACCGCACGCACCCCTTATCCGTGACCAAGCAGGCGAGGGCCCTGGGGATCAGTCGAGGTTGTGTCTACTACCAGCCCAAGCCCCTCTCCGAGCGGGATCGGACCCGAATGAATCGGCTCGATCGGTTGCATGTGGAACTGCCGTTTGCCGGCACGCGCATGCTCCGGGCTCTCTTGCGCCAGGAGGGCGTCACGGTGGGTCGTAAGCATGTCGCGACGCTGATGAGGCGCATGGGGCTGGAAGCGTTGTATCGGAAGCCGCGGACCACGCAGCGCCATCCCGCGCACAAGGTCTACCCCTACTTGTTACGCAACCTGACGATCACCCGGGCCAATCAGGTGTGGGCGATGGACGTAACGTATATCCCGATGGCCAAGGGGTTTGTGTATCTGGTGGCGGTGGTCGATTGGTATACCCGCCGCGTGTTGGCCTGGCGGGTGGCCATCACGCTGGACCTCCAGTTCTGCCTGGAGGCCGTTGAGGCAGCCCTAGCTCGCTTTGGGAAGCCCGAAATCATGAATACGGATCAGGGCAGTCAGTTTACAAGTCGCGCTTTTACGGACTTCCTCAAAGCCCAGGGGATTCGGATCAGTATGGATGGGCGAGGGGCCTGGCGCGACAATATCTTTGTCGAGCGTCTCTGGCGATCGGTGAAATATGAAGAAGTGTATTTATATGCCTATGAGTCAGTCACGGCAGCAAGAGCGGGGTTAGATCGGTATTTTCAGTTTTACAACGGCCGCCGACCGCATTCCAGCCTTGCCGGCCAGACACCTGATCGGGTCTACTTGCATTCACCGCCGCAGCCCCAAGCGGCGTAACCCAGGAGGACGCGATCCACTTATCGAACGGGGAGGACCTGTTCAAAAAAACGGGGCCACTTCTGTTCAACCCAGAACAAATTGTTGCAATCATGAGGGAAGCGGAGGGGGGAGGCTGTCCGGCACTTTTGCGGAAGTCCGGGATTTGGGAGCAGAATATTTAGCGGTGGAAGCGCATGGATGGTGGGCTGGGGATGTCCGAAGTGTAACGCAACAAAAGCCTGGAGGAAGAGGACGGAAGTTGAAGCAGTTGGCTGGTGAGAAGGCCTTCGTGATCGGGTTGATGAGAGAGTATCAAAAACCACGAGGGAGCTTACAGGAATAGAAGAGGGTAAGGTGATGCAGACAAAAGGGTTATTTCAACGTCGGGCTTGCCGCTAATTTGGCGTCGTGCAATCCATGCTGTGGAATGGCCCCTAATCGGACAATTCGGTGAATACCGTGACCCGTCAGGAACTCAAACGCCCTTTGAAGGTGCGTAGACGCTAAGGGATACTTCGCCCATAGCTCTGCCCTCGCAGGTTTCTCTCCTCATTCTTGTCCCTCTTGATAAAATGATGTAAATCTACAAAACATACAAATTAAAAAGAACAAATTCTATGGAGATCGTCAGTAGAATAGCAGATATGGATGTAACCCTAAAAATAAAGCATTGGCTATCTTCATTGAGAAATAGGGCAGTAATCCAAGGGTTTTGGCACGGTGAGCCGCTATCCGCACTTCATTGGGCATGTTTAAGATCATTCTTAAATGCTGGACATGATTTTGACTTGTATACCTATGAGGGAATAAATGTCCCCGATGGAATCCAAATAAGAGACGCTGCCGAGATTGTTTCCAAAGATCAGCTATTCTTTTTTGACAATCCACACACAGGCCTGCCTGATGTTGCTCCTTTTGCGGACTATTTCAGGTTAAAACTTCTATTTAATCGCGGTGGATGGTGGTGTGACGTAGACACAATTTGTTGTTCAAGGAGACTTCCAAGGTTTTCCCGGGTTTGGGCCCGCCAGGCACCAGAATTTAGACCAGAATCAGTGAGCAATGGACAATTGTACTTCAAACCCCGGGATTGGGTGCTCCAGCATATTTTACGAGCATGCGAAGATACCATGAAAAACGTTGAACTCCGCGAATCGCTGGGCCCCGACCTGGTCTCCCAGGTTTTAGGTGAGTTGGGGCTCCCTTTGGACATGGGTGCAACAGCCACCTCATTTTATCCAATTCGGTATGTTGAAAACTTTAAACTCTGGTTACCTGAATTCCATGATGAAGTAACTGAAAAAACCCAAGGCGCAATTTTTTTGCCTGTATACCAGTCTTTTCCACGACATTTGGGTTTTGATAATAGTAAATTACCGCCTGTGGGAAGCTATTTACATAACTTTATACGAAAACACGCTCCGGAATTTCATTTAATTGCCCATGATGGTGATGAGTATCGAGCTGCGGTTAGAAAATGGTTTCAAAGTAGGGACTTACTCAAATCCCGGTTGCTTACGGTGAGCAAAGGGGACATTGTGGATTGGCTCGAACTAAAAGAAGCAAATCCTTTATAAAATAGGATCAAAAGTAATTTTTGTCGTGTCCCGTAATAAAACAATTTTTTGATATATGAAATGCCACGACTCATAATAATTGATCCAGAAGATCTTTCAGTTCCTGGTCATCACCGATCAGCGGACCTTGAATTTCAGCAAGCCTGTCTTGAAATGGAGATCGACTTCATCCTCCTGGATAGATCAAAATTTAGATTACGAACCTACCTTTCTGATAGCGAGATTAACGCGTGGCTCAATAATACAGATCTGTTGAGTGAAGAATATGAACGGATTGACATTCATCCGGGAGACAGAATTCTAATACACACGGCCAGCCCCTGGCATCTTTCTGCTCTGGCAACCCGCATCCGAAACATTCCAGGCCTTAAAATAGCGGCGGGATTAATTTATCCGCCGAGTATCTGGACCAGCGACCCAGAACTGACTGACAAAATATCCCAACATCTTGGGGAATTGATTGATCGGCTATTGTCGGATGGTGTGTATTTATATACAGAGACAGGATACCTTGATCTTCACAAGAGACGGATAGAGCTACCAATTTTGTTATTTCCTCTTTCTCGACAAACTACCTCGAACATCCTGAAGCTGAAAAACGAAAGTGTTCAATTTCGACCAGATCTTTTGCGCTTCGGATTTTTCGGCCAACCACGTGCGGAAAAAGGATTCCAGGAAATCCTGCATTTAATTTCCAGAGAGAAATACCCGGGAAAGGAATTTCGTTTCTTTCTCCCTCAAGATTATAAACATAAAGCCGATAAAATTAATCGAGTTGATGGCGAAAATAGGTTGCACGCTGAATTAGGAAATTATGATCAAAAAGAATATTTCGAAAGAATGGCAACCTGCGATGCTATTTTTTGCTTTTACAATCCAAATTATTATAGGGTTCAGATGTCGGGGATAATCACTGATTCAACATTGCTGGGGAAAGCGACGCTTGTCAGCAGGGGAACCGAGCCCGGAAATTTTATCAAGAGCTACGCGCCTGGCTCGTATGTATCAGTAGACTATACAATGCCATCGCTTCACAGCGCCCTTATGATTCCAAACAAGGTATGGGAAGACTGTAAAATCAAGGCAAATGTTTCGGAACGCTTGTTATTGGAAGTGAAGTCTGCGGACCGGTTTTTGCAAATAGCTTGTGATTTAAAATTAGAGCATTAACCAACGAAAAGTTTTGTTGCTGAAATCTCGGTACGTCTTAAAATTGAGAACAGCTTGTAGGGTGAGTTAACTTTCAATCACACCTCTCAAAAAAAACAAAATTACTTTTTAGTGCTCAAACAAAGAATTGCTGCAAATATTTTTTAAACGATTCTCACTATTCGAGTCCATCACGCTGGAATGGATGGCTTTAAGGACCTCTTCAACTGTATTATCCATTATGTCGCGGGATTCAGCCTGTACCACCTTTACATTACCATACCAACCGTAAACGGCTGGCCCATCGTAATTCCCGCCGCATATTGCGACGGTGGGCATTCCAAGAGCACCTCCTAGATGAGCAAACCCCGAGTCATTACTGACAATGCAATCCATTAAGGACAGTACACCTATTAAAACAACTGGCTCACAAGGTCCCAAAAAGAACCGCGTTGAGAATTGACTGAGTTCCTCCTCAGATGCCCAAGGTTCGGGTTTAAGTGCACCGACAATGACCTGAATAAAATGAGAATGCAGCATTTGCTCTAGTTCTCGCCATTGAGAGATTGGCCAGTTACGCCATTTATTTGCGGTGACGGGAGATATGTAGATTACAGGTTTCTCTAGGGCAACTCCCATGGTTTTTAGACATTCCCGGGCTTCCTGCAGTTCTTTCCCATGACAATTAAAATCAAATCTTTCCGCGGTAGTTCTACAAAGTTTAGCCCAAAGATCCTGTCGGAATCCTGGCACTCCGAGCCGTTCAGGATCAGCATTATCATCGCCTGGTTTACCAATTTCAAATACTTCCCCTGGGACATCTCTTCCATCAGTAATGAAACTATTTTCCCAACCTAATTTTGCCCATGCAAGAAATCGCATGGTCTCAGATTCTTGGCTAGTCGCTAGATAAAATCTCACTTCACGATCCGGAGACTGTCGTTTGAGTCCATGTAATATTGAAAAACAAACTATGATGTCTCCTATGCCCAGCCAATGTAAGACGAGTGATATAGGAGCAAAATTTCTGTCAATTGGTTGATTCGACTGGTTCCTAGAGTGAAAAGGGTTGCGAAAACTGTATTCCTGCAGTTTACGGTAAAGGTCTTTAAAATATATTTTCACGCACGAATTCCTAGGTAAATCACGGAGAATCTAGGTTTAATTCAAAATTTCTACGTAATGTCATTTTGTTCTTTTGGTTATCCAAAACGCTTCATGCGCCCACGGCTCGCTTTCCTGTTCCTCTGCTGGAACAAAATTTTCGATATGGATTCCATAAGATGGAATCTGACTCTTATAAATATTCATGAGGTCCAGCTTGAGATCGATTTTGTCTTCTATCGGAAAGCGATATCTAATTAATTCGAAAGATTTGGGCATTTTTCTTTTTAAATCTTCAATGCCGACTAACCTTTCATCTAATCTTGATGCGTAATGCAAATCCTCGTAAAATGCGATCTCACACCTGTCATTGAGTTCACCCATATTCTTTAAAATGAAATCCCGGGTTGTTATGTGATCTACGTGCCCGCCGATTCCTGCAGGTGCAAATATGGTAACACCTCGATCATAATTACTAAGTAGCTCTTCAAGTGTTCTACGCAGTGATTCCTGTACGTATTCGATTTCGTTTTCAGTTGGTTTAGAGAATATCTTTAAACCGCGTAGCGGCGCATCAAGAAGGTTAAGTGATATGTGATTTGCTGAGATATGATTTGCGAATGCTTCATCTTCAGATTTTCTTACAGAAGTGACTTTTGACGTATTGTCTTTGGCTGATACATCTGGCTTATTGGCCAGGTAGTTTGATGTTGTAAAAATACTTACTATTACGCTATTTAAACTTGACTGCGCAAAAACCCCCAGTGAGAAGCATACGTCATCACTATGAGGAGACAAAAATATGTTATTTGCAAAAAGGTGATTAGTTGGGATCTTATTTACTTTTTGTGAAAAGCTAACAAATTCACAGACGTCACGGAAAAACAGCCCTACCCGTGATATTGCCATTTTTACCAACTATTGATAAAGAAGTAGTCTTCTTTGATGGATTGAAGAAACTTAAATCCAGCACTTTCAAAAAATGAAAAAATGCTAGCTTTGTTAGTTTCATAAATTTCGACCTGGACTATTGACATGTTATTTTTGAATAAATTCTTCATCCCTCGTAAGACGGCTTCTTCGTAGCCTTCTACATCAATCTTCACGACTAAGAACCTGTTTTTTGTATCCGCAAACTTTGAATCCAGCTGAACCTTGTCCACCCAAAAATCTGCAGCGAACCCATCGTCCAGATTCGCCTCAGCCCATCCTCGGTTGGATTTGCGTATAGGCAATCTTATCGGGGCTTCCCCTTCCGAATCACTAACTACTTCATTGTGAACATGGATCGCTTTTAAGGCATCGTTCAACAGAATGTTAGCATTAAGCTGCGCAAAGTTTTCAGGGTTGGCCTCAAATGCATGAATTTCGGAAAAAAGTCCAGATTTCAATATCGCTATTGAGTACCATCCCAGATATGCCCCGATGTCAAAAAACATGAGGTCATAATTTTTCTGATAATTCTGTCGTACTAGTCTATTTAACGTTTCAATTTGATCCGGTTCCCAGGTATCTTCTTGGAGTATTGTTTTATCAACAATTGAATTCGTATCCAGAAGAAATCTACCTGTTTCGCATGAGTGGATTATCCAGCGGGTTTCGACGCCAGCAGTATTTTCGAATCTCTGTGCAAAATTTTCGAGCTTTTGCATCACGTGTTGGAATTGCAAAATTGTTTCGGAGAGCTCGTTGGAATTTATTTTTGAACGGAGCTTATCTTTATTAAGGCTTTTCATATATCGCGAAAGTTGTAATTTCGTTATTTAGATAAATGGGCGTTGGGCATCAAAAATGAGCTCCACATTCATCTACTTATGAATAAAGGCGTCAACCAGGTGCCCTTTTTTTAGTGGAGGCAAAAAACCTAAGAGTTTTATACTTCTCCACTTCCTTGATTTCGCCATTTTCCACCTTGTGCGATAAAGTAGGTTCAATTCGATCCCAGCCAGCGGAATTTCTATAAAATACGATTTTGCCACCCGGATTTAGTTTATCCAGAAACAAGTTTATCAACCCTTTATCATCTAAAGGCGCTTCTGAAGATCGCTGACCATGCATTCCATGACCTGAACCAATCCAGTATTCCCCGACATGAAACAATGTCACTAAATCAAAATTAGGTAGTAATAAGGAATTCAAAGTATATACATCGGCGTAAAGAACTTTATAAGTGATTGCAAGTTTTGCGTCGGAACTGACTAAATCCATATACGCTTGGTATTCTAACTTAGAGGCGGTTATCCCAAAAATAAAGTTTGGTTGTTCTGATTTCGAATTGGTAACCCCAACTACATGGTGTTCACCAGTTCCAAAATGGAAAATAGCACTGTTGGCTAGCTGCTCATTGCGAATGTATTCATTAAATTGAACGTCGCATGGGCAGGCCATCTCGTTGAGTTTCCATGTTAAATCGTAGAAGTTTAAAACCATAACTTATCGAGCCTGGCATAAATATGAATTGAACGTCGGATCATTGTACATTTTTAATTGACGGTAAGTGCTATGTCTTTTCTTTCCCGAAAAAATATCTTGTAGCAGTTCATCAAGTGAAGTTGATAGATCCTTAAGTTGCGACCGGCAAACAGAAATTCGATGTTGCACTTTATTGAGGTGGGTCTCATCAATCTCCTTACGCGCGGTTTGTTCATGCAGATGGTAAATTCTTAAGGCAAGAATAGACAACCGGTCAATAACACTTGCCGGCGTTTCTGAATTAAGTCGGGCGTCTTGACTTGTTTGCGTTTTACTGGCAACCAACATCTCGGTGATACGATCATCGATCTTTTCAATCCAATCGTTACGTTTTTGATTATATCTATCAATAGCCCTTTTCACCGCTGCGATTTCTGAATCGTTGGCGTCGGATGAACGCGCCTTATCTTCTTCATGCCACAACAGAAAGTTAAAGCTATGCTGAGTGCAGACGTCCCCTAAAAACCCGGTGTAAATATTGTCTAAGGGTTGTCTATGCCATCGTTCAATCATTTTGGCTTGCAAGTCCAATATTTCCTCGGTTTTGATCATGTATTAGTCTATTTTTGAATATAGTAAGACAGTTTGAATAATGGTCATGCTGGGCAGTAGATTTTAAATCGCATAAAACATTTTACACAAGGGAACTTGAAGGGTGACGTGGCCTAGGGAGTAGAAGACTTAAAGGCTTTTGGGGATGATCGGAAACGTACCTAAGAGACGGTGGGATGTCAATCAGGCAAGTCAGCGCTTACAAAATTACGGGTTTTTCGGTTGTTTGGTGATGGCGCATTGAGCAGTAATGTCATTCCCGATTCAAACGGGTACCCCTCTGGCCAGGTGAATTAAAAAGGCCGGGGACTCAAAATCCCGCGCCCTACTTTTCCGGGTCTGTTGGTTGGGGTTCTGACCTACCCAATAATCCAAACATTATGCGTGGATTATTTCGGTCTCGTTCGAAGATTACGAAAACGAATGCGAATGGGTTCTATCTTTTTGCGGGGCGGAATGGTGGTAGCCGTTCCTGGCATTGAGGGCGAGGTCGAGGTTGGAGGCGGCGGTGATGAGGCCGAAGTGCGTGAAGGCTTGCGGAAAGTTCCCCAATTGTTCGCCGGTATGGGACACTTCTTCGGCATACAATCGAAGATGATTGGCATAACTGAGCATTTTTTCGAAAATCAGCCTGGCTTCGGTCAGGCGACCGGCCCGTGTGAGGGCTTCAACCAGCCAGAAGGTACACATGCTAAAAGTCCCTTCTTCACTTTCCAGACCATCGGACGCGGCTTTGCCGACTTGATACCGGTAGACCAGACTGCCTAAAGCCAATTGCTCCAAGGTTCGATCGATGGTGGAAATCATGCGGGGATCCGTCGGTGACACAAAAAAGACGAGGGGCATGATCAGGTTCGAGGCATCCAGGGCTTCACTGTCGTAATGTTGGACAAACGCGCCGATCTTTGGATTCCAGCCCCGTCGCATCACTTCGGTATAAACCCGATCGCGTTCGGTCATCCAGCGGGCCCGGTTGCCGGGATAGCCCCGCTTATCGGCGAGGCGGATTCCGCGGTCCAGGGCCACCCAACACATGACCTTTGAGTAGACAAAGTGGCGTCGACCGCCGCGCACTTCCCAAATGCCCTCATCCGGTTGTTCCCAGTTGTCGCAGACATAGTCCAGGAGCCGGCACAAGTTGACCCAGAGGTCATAAGAAATCGGAAATCCGTGTTTATTATACAAGTACACGGCATCCATGAGTGCCCCGTAGGTGTCCAATTGAAGCTGACTTGAGGCGGCGTTGCCGATGCGAACGGGCCTGGAGCCCCGGTGTCCGTCCAAATGCAGTAAGTCTTCCTCCTCCAGGTCACGACGTCCGTCAATGCCATAGACAAGTTGCAGCGATCCATCGGGATTGAGGTCGTGACATCGTGCGTTTAACCAATCCATGAACCGGGCTGCCTCGGTCGTGAATCCCAATCGAAGGAGCCCGTATAAGGTGAACGCGGCATCACGGATCCAGGTATAGCGATAATCCCAATTCCGGGGTCCGCCGATATGTTCCGGAAGACTGGTAGTCGGAGAGGCGACAATGGCGCCGGTTGGGGCATAGGTCAGAAGTTTCAACGTCAGTGCTGACCGGTGCACCATTTCCCGCCAGCGGCCATCATATTGACAATGGCCCAGCCAGCGTTGCCAGAAAACTGAGGTCTGTTGGAAGGCTTCATCGCCGGTTCCCGGTGAGGCCAATAAATAGCTCTCATCGGGTGAATCAATGTACTCGATGACGAAGGTCAGGCTTTCTCCTTGCTTGACCGTGAATTCCTGAAAGGCCATCCCTTCACGGACTTTGAGCGTGAGAGGACTGGCGAGTCCTAAGGTGCTCGCGGCACTCCGAAAGATCACCCGCTTACGTTTGGTTTCGATCATATGAGGATCGCGTCCGTAATTAAACGCGGGAGCGCATTCAAGACGGAAGCGAACGTGGCCCCGGACGACGGAAACCATTCTCACGATTTGGTGGCGTCTGGGTCGATACCCGGGCTCATCTGATTCCACCGGCATAAAGTCGGTGAGCTCTCCGACCCCATCATGCTGAAGAAATCGTGTCAGCAGAATGTTCGTTTCAGGTAGGTACATTTGGCGGGTATTCCCTTCATCGACCGGCGCAATTTTAAAATGGCCACCGGTCTTGTGATCGAGAATCGCGCCAAATACACTGGGGGAGTCAAATCGCGGAAGGCAACACCAATCAATGGATCCATTCAGTCCAACCAGGGCGATGGTATGGAGGTCACCGATAATTCCGTAATTGCCTATCCCTTGGTAAGTCATCGTAGATTAAACCACAATATACCAGTGATTGAACCTTATTACTATATCTTGTAGAAAAAAATTTTAGACCCCCAATTTACACTATCCTCGGAACATGGTATGGGGTCACCGGAAAAGAGCGGGACTCGACCACAAGACAACCTTCTGAGCAAATCCAAACTCTGATCCAAGTGTGACAGGTTAAGGCATGAAAGGTATTCGAATTTTATCCAGAAATTTCTGAGGAAAACTTCTTCAAATTGAATTCGAATCCTTCAATTCGAATGTGCCAACTAAATGTTTGGATTTTCACACGGGTTGACGTTCCGATAGGACTCTCGAATTTTTTCGAAAGGGTTAAAAAGTACAAAGCTGTGGGGCTCCACAGGTAGAGTATCCGTTCTATGAAGTGGCCTAAATAACTCTTTCCACCTTTTTGGGTTAATGTTAAGATAAGGGCGGGGTAGGGGGTGCCTTTGGTACTTCAAGCAAACTTGACATCCTGAAATAGTGAATCCCATGGACCAGTCTCATAAAACTTCATCCACTCCTCTTTCCTAACCAAAGAATTTTATTGCGGAGATTTCCAGATTTTCCCCCGGTAGCATTCCAAGTCCAGGCAAGACCCCCGATAGTCGGCTCCATGTGAATTGAGGCCATTCAGAGTTCTTCAATAGGAAAATGGGATCTACTACACCACATTCCAACCGAATCCTTGTCATTGCACCGGAACCGTTTTACACCGACCGGGGAACTCCCATTGCCGTCAGGCATGTGATTAAAGCTCTAACGGAATTTGGTTCTGAAGTCGACCTCCTCACGTACCCGATCGGCAAGGACATTGAGCTGCCTGGTCTTCGGATTTTTCGAATTCCCAACCTGTTTCATATAAAGAAGGTCCCCATTGGCTTCTCCGCTCGTAAGCTCCTTCTGAACTCAATTCTGATCCCTGCGATCTGGAATCGGCTTTCGCGTGAATCCTATTCTTTCATTCATGCCGTTGAGGAGGCTGCGTTTCCCGCCGTGGTTGTGGGGCGACGAATGAAGGTGCCTGTGGTGTATGATATGCAATCCTGCCTTCCCGAACAATTAAAAGACCATCCCATCTTCCGTGGTTCTGCGGTTCAAAAGGGACTTCATCATTGCGAACGCTGGCTCATTCGAAATGCTGATCTGGTGGTCTGCAGTGTGGGTTTGGAGACATATGTCCAAAAAGTGAATTCGACGACACCCGTCATGGAATGGTACTTCCCCGGCGAATTTGTCGAGGTTGAAGCCGAAGAGGTGAAGCGATTACGTGAAGATCTCATGATTGATCCTCACGCCCAGGTAGTGGTGTACGCCGGAAACTTTCAACCATATCAGGAATTGGATAAGCTTATTGAGGCCTCACGGAGGGTCCTCTCCTGTCTTCCAAACACTGTGTTTGTGCTCGTAGGTGGAAATGAGTCTGAGAGGTTGGCATTCTTGACTGAAACAAAAGGCCTTGGACAAGCCGGGTCCTTCAAATTGCTCCCTCCCATACCCAGGCCTGAAATTCCCAAATACCTGGCAATGGCGGATATTGTAGTTTCCCCGAGAGCGAAGGTCGGAAATCTCCCGCTCAAAATCTTTGATTACCTGGCGGCGGGGAAGCCGATCGTGGCTGTTGATTCTCCGACCATCAGGAAAGTGCTTGACGATAAACGGGCTGTCATCGTGAATCCATTGGACAATGATTTGGGGGAAGCCATCACTTCGCTTCTTCAGGATCCGGGGCGATTGAAGCGACTCGGTGCCGCGGCACGGGCCTATGCCGAACAACATTTGGGTTGGCAAGCTTTCATGTTGCTGGTTTCAGAACTCCATGCTCGGGTTCACCCGAATGGACGGGAAGCACAAGATTATCCCCTCGATAGCCATAGGGATTAAGAAAATATATTCAGGGCCATCTTTCTCTCATGAAAAAGGAATTGTCCCAGTTTCCGCTTGTGTCGGTCATCATTCCCGCCCGGAATGAGGAGTCACTAATTGGGACCGTTGTACGAAACGTTCTTCGACAATGTCCTGCCGGTGGGGACGTTGAGGTAATCGTGGTCGATGATAGCTCAAGTGATCGAACAGCTCTCGAGGCCCAAAATGCCGGAGCCACGGTTTTGGATCTGTCAACAGAAGGCAAACGCGGCAACCCCGCTGCCGCCCGTAATCGTGGTGTACGCTTGGCAAAAGGAGACCCGCTTGTATTCCTTGACGCCGATTGTGTGCCATTAGATGGTTGGTTGAAAGCCCTCCTTTCGGCTCACCAGGCCGGGGAAGTCATTGTTGGAGGGGCCTTGGAACTCCCGACGGGACTGTCCTTCACTGCCCGTTGTGATTATTACTGCGGTTGGTACCTTGTCCACCCGAAACGTCGTGCCGGACCGGTGCCCAATCATCCTCCCCCAAACCTGAGTGTACGGCGGGCAGCCTTCCTCAGGACGACAGGGTTCACCGAACAACCGCCACTCAATGAAGAGCGAACGTGGCAGGCAGAGCTCCGGCGTGAGGGACATCATATTTATTTTGAGCCCGGGGCGGTGGTGTACCATTATAACCACCCTGGCTTTCGAAATTTATTAATCCGAAATTACCGATGGGCCTATACCGCGATTGAAAGTAAGGCAACCACAGGGAGTGCACGTCTTTCATGGTTATACCGCTATCCACGCCTACTCATGGTTTCGAGTGTGCCGCTGGTATTTGTCCATACCCTGTTTATCGTCAGTTGCTGGATGCGTGCGGGGGTATTTGAGCCCGTCCTGATGCTTCCTGCGATTCTTGCCTCCCGCGTGGCCTATATGGCGGGGATGGTTGTCGGGGGTATAGAATGGCTCCGGCGAGGAAAAGGTGTTCGGCAAGTCGAGATGTCCAAGGATAGATCCTAGGCAGATTATGGATGACGATTCTTCAGTAAAACGTCTTGATGAAAATGATTCCAGACTGAAGCCTTTGCCAAGTATCTGTGTGGTCATTTGTACCCGTGATCGTCCGCGACAACTCAGGAGAACACTTCAATCGCTTCAGAAGCAGACACAACGGCCTGAAGAGATCCTGGTTGTAGACAACGCTCCTAGTGACGAACAATCGAAGGCCCTTGTCACAGAAGAGTTTTCCGGAATTCGATATGTGATCGAGCCTGTTCAGGGGTTGGACTTTGCCCGAAACCGGGCTCTTGCAGAGACCTCTAAGGACATCGTCGCATTTATTGATGATGATGCCGTTGCGGAACCTTGTTGGGTAGAACACATCCAGAAAATGTTCTTTCAATACCCCAGGGCTGGAGTCTGTACCGGGCAGGTTGTCCCTCTCGCCCTTGATACACCGGGTCAGATTCTGTTTGAAAACAATGGCGGCCTCATGGCCAGTCATCAGGTTCTGATCCGGATTCCGACGGAGGTTTCCCATCACGGGTGGAAGTGGCGATTTATGCCTACGCTGGCTTGGGCTATCAGTTTAGGGGTTGGATGCAATCTTGCTCTTCGCCGTCACCTGGCTCTTCAAATTGGTGGTTTCGATGAAGCGCTTGACTTGGGAGCGGCAATGCCAGGGGGAGGTGATCATGATATGGTATGGCGGATATTAGACGCTGGAGCGGAGGTGATTTATCAGCCGCTAGCCAGAGTCCATCATGAGCATCGGCGGGACATGACGGCCGTTCATGAACAAATTATCGGCCATCAGATTGGTTGTATTGCATTTCTCACCAAAGCTGTCCGGTTTTCCCGTGGCTCCAAGCGACTTGAGGCAGTGGCTTTTTTAAGTTGGCGTCTGGTGAAACCTGGTGTGCGACTTTTTCGGCGGGCATTTGGCCGCGATTCGCTTCCTTTTTCTTTTTTGCTGCGCATATGGTGGCACTGTTGGCGCAGCCTTGGGATGTATTCGACCGCCAAAGAAATTGCCTATCAGCGTGCCAGTCATGGTCGGATGTCGAATTGTCCGTCAATCTCAAAGTTTTCAAAGTAACCAAAATAATGCGAGGCTCCATCTATAGTCCCAAGTGACCTGTCGATGTTCTATCCTATTTACGATATAGATATGACGAAGCCTTTGCCGCCTTTCTCCGTTTCTGATGAGGATACCGGCGTCGCAGTGCTTTTGCGCAAGGATGGGAAACCTAAAGATTTTCTCATGGTAGCCTTGCCTGACAATCGTGAACTCAAACTCAAGCAGCTCACCCAAAAAATTGGTGAGATAGCAAAGCTGAACTCATCGGAAGAATCCAGGAAGGATGATCAGAGGTCTCTTCTTGAGCCCCTCCAATTTCCATCCTTGACGATTGTAATCAGTACCAGGGATCGCCCTCATTATCTTGCTCGATGCCTCGATTCATTGATGAAGATGATGGCTCATTCTCATTCGGTCAACAGTTTTATTGAATTTTTAGTCATCGATAACGCACCTTCAGACAATCGAACCCGAGAGGTGGTTTCGTCATTTTCTGAGGTGCGGTACGTCTGTGAACCGATGCCCGGAGTGAACTCCGCCCGGAATCGGGCCCTAAACGAGGCTAGAGGCCAACTCCTGGCCTATCTGGATGACGATGTCGTCGTTGACCTTGGTTGGCTGTCCGGTCTCGTGGACGCATGGTCTGAGAATCCCACGGCGGCCGCATTTACCGGACAGGTGTTGCCCTATGAGTTGGTTTCCAACGCGCAAGTGATTTTCGAAAAGCGAGGTGGGTTCCGTCAGGGATTTAAAAAAATATGCTATAGCCAAAAATTAGAGGGCCAATCCTGGTCCCCTTTGAAATCATGGACGTTCGGAGTGAGTGCCAATATGGCGATTCAAAAGGATATTCTTCAAAAACTCGGCGGTTTTGATGAGGTGCTGGGCCCGGGAACCCTTCCTGGTGGGGGCGATGATCTCGATATTTTCTATCGAGTCATTCGTGCTGGCTACTCGTTACAATATGCGCCCGATTACCTTGTATTTCACCAACATCGACGGCAAAAGAAAGACTTGCGTACCCAGTATTGGACCTGGGGCATGGGTCTCATGACATTCCTGGGAAAATCGTACCGTACCGATCCGACTTATCGCATCAAAATAATAAAAATAATGATGTGGTGGTTTGCAAAGCAACTATGGCAATGGCCAAAGAGCATTTTGGGCCGTCATGCCCTTCCTCCTACGATGATTCTGGCCGAACTATGGGGTGGAATCCAGGGGATATTGGGAGGATATTCCCGCTCAAAAAGAAAAATTAAAAAAATTCAAGCTCAATTGATCCTTTCAACAAACAAGAATTCATAATCGCGTTCAGGGTCTGTGACTTAGGCCATCTTAGTCATGTCACCCACAATCGTACTTTCCTGAGAGTCAAAGATTCTTTTTATAGGGTAAGGGTAAAAAAAGAAGAGGGGCTAGGATTTTTCGTACCCGCCCCAAAAGGAATCTTTCTAGAGAGAGGAAGGATACGATTTAGTAAAGAATATTTCTCCCTGTTCGGAATGTCGTGAACGCCCCGGTAAATCTTGGGTTGACGTCGCAACTGACATGGCCATTCCGGAGACCGTATAATTTCCTACCATGGAGAAAAAAGGCAAACCGTCCGGACCAACTCCCGATCCCATTCTCATTTTTGAGACTCTGCAGACCCAACTCCCATTTACCTCAAGGCTTCAGCGTTGTTCCCCATTAGCGGGAGATGCCTCGAATCGGCGATACTTTCGCTTGCACCTCCTCGAGAGCCCTGTCTCATCCATCATTCTCATGCAGTTGGCGAATCCCGAGGAATTTAAAGCGTCAGAAGAAGCGGTCGGTGAGCCCTCTGCTGACATCTCGGATCTTCCCTTTGTGAATGTTCTCAGCCACCTTCGCCATGTTGGGATTTCCGTCCCGGCTTTGTATTACTACGATGAGTCCGCGGGCTTTTTATATCTTGAGGATTTTGGAGATGTCACATTAGTTGAGGCCTGCGCAAACGCCGGGAAAGCAAAAATGGAACGTTTATATGTCCAAGCGATAGATCAGCTGGTCGAGATGCATAACCGCGCCACCATTCCCCGTAACGCCTCTTGCATAGCCTTTCATCGCCAGTTTAATGACTCCCTCCTCATGTGGGAGTTCGAGCATTTTTTGGAATATGGAATCACCGCTCGCCGGGGAACGCCCATGCGAGAGAAGGACGAATATGCTGTCCGGGAAGAATTTCAGAAAATCGCTAAGTGGATGGCGACGCAGCCTCAGGTGTTTACTCATCGCGATTACCATTCCCGGAACCTCATGGTCAACGAGGGGCAGTTAGGCGTGATTGACTTTCAAGACGCCTTGATGGGACCCGCGACGTATGACTTAGCCTCCTTGCTGCGAGATTCGTATGTTGAACTTGAAGAAGACCTGATTGACCGATTGATTGACCGATATATTGAAGGCCTGTCAAAAGGCTTGGAGACCACGAGACAAAACCAAATGTTGTTGACGGATCGGTCCGCATTTCGGCGGCTTTTTGATTTTACGAGCATTCAACGAAACCTGAAAGCTGCAGGCCGGTTTGTGTATATTGATCAAGTAAAATCCAATCCCAATTTCCTCGCTGATATCCCTCGAACCTTACGCTATGTTAGAAGAAATCTTGAAAAATACCCTGAGCTTCAAACCCTTCGAACCCATCTCACACCCTACATACCTGAATGGCAGGAATGAAAGAAGTTTCAGGTTTGGGGTTTCAAGTTTCAGGTGGAAAAGATAGAAAGGATTCTATAATGGGAACTCGCAAGTCAGTTCGTATATTTATTTTTTAAGGTCATTCGGTGAGGCTAGAAGAAATAGTTTTTTCTTGGAACTTGAAACTTGAAACCTGAAACTCCAACCTCAGAAATATGATGATTGTCAGAATTTTGGATTATCACGAAATAGGTGCCGACCCATGAAAGCCATGATTCTGGCTGCCGGCCTCGGCACCCGGCTGCGGCCTCGGACGGAGACGATTCCTAAACCGCTTCTGCCTGTGGGAGGCATTCCGCTGATTGTGTGGAATTTGTCATTGCTCCGTCAGCATGGCATCAAGGATGTCATGATTAATCTCTACCACTTGGGTCATATGATTGAGCGCACATTGGGGGACGGGTCTCAGTGGGGAATGCGAATTCAATATTCGGTTGAGCCGATCATTTTAGGAACGGGCGGTGGCATCAAGGCTGTTGAGTCGTTTTTTGAGGGAGACCCCTTTCTTGTGATGAATGGAGATACCTTGATTGAATTGAACCTGACAGAGCTTCTGGAACGACATCGGAGTCGAGGTGGAATGGCTACCATGGTGTTGCGGGAAGATCCTGAGGTCGAGCGCTGGGGGGTGGTTGAAACGACTCGTGACCATCGAGTGTTAACCATTCTTGGTCGGGGCCGAAAGTCTCTTCCATCTAATGCCCCGACGTTCCGCTATATGTTCGCCGGCGCTCATGTGATTCATCCTCGGCTGGTTCGACATTGCCTTCCAGGAGAGCCATCTTCAATCATTGATGCCTATGTGGCCGAACTCGAATATGGTGGCATGATCCAGGGATTTATCGCGAAGGGGTATTGGTCGGATATTGGGACTGAAGAGCGTTTGGCGCAAGCGCATCGGGATGTGGAAGCCGGACTCATTTCCCTGCCCTCTGTAGAAATGGTATCGGAGTGACGATATAGGAAGTGAAAAGGCCTGTGGATACAGTACGGCTTAAACAACAACACCTAAGGCTGGCTGCAGAAGTCGTCCGAGCGATGAGTGAGCAGGTGTTGGGTGAGCGGTCCTTTGACCAATCGGTGGGGGTAATGTGCCGTCGATTCGTCGAAAATTTTCATTACCCGCTGACCTGGATCGGGACCAAAGAATCGGATGGGGCCATCAAAGTGCGAGCGGTTGGCGGAGAACTCGGCCATCTTGTCAAAAATTACCAGGAGTATTGGAAGGAAAAACCTGAAAAACAAGGGGCAGCGGCCAGGGCTATTCAACACAACACCATGCAAGAGTATCATGCGGAGGAATTGGCCCTTTTAGAGCCTGAACTCGTAAGTGGAAATCCGGTCATTCAGTCTTGCCTCGCTGTTCCCTTGAGCGTCCAGAATCGAGTGCTTGGGGTCATCAATATCTATGCTCAATCGGGGCAAACGTTTGGGCCCGAGGTCATTCCCTACTTACAACGATTGGCGGGCCAACTCAGCCTCGGGCTGTTTCTGGCACGTGATTATGAGTATCTACGGCTTCAAGGGGCAGCGATGAGCTCCGCGGAACAAGCGGTGTGCATCACTAATCCTGAAGGATGTATTGAATGGGTGAATGAAGCATATTGCCGGCTAACGGGGTATGAGGTAGGGAACGTCATTGGCACCCGGCTGCCCTCGTTTCCCGCTGATGAAATAGGAAGCCGATTGAACAAAGATACGGCATCCCTCCCGACAGGCCATAGTTGGAGAATGGAGTTGGTGAACAGGCATAAAAACGGGAGTGTGTATTCTGTTGAGCAAGTTCTGACCCCTCTTCTGGATGAACAAGGTCTCATCAAAAATTTTGTCTCCGTTCTCCGAGACATTACGGCTCAGAAAAAACTTGAATCGCAGATGGTGTACCGGGCCCATCATGATCCCCTGACCAATTTACCAAATCGTGTCGTGTTTCAGGATCGCCTGGCTCAAGCATTAGCCTGGGCCAGACGGCATGGTCGCCTGGTGTCTGTCCTGTTTCTTGACCTGGATCATTTTAAGCGAATGAATGATGAATTTGGGCATGGAACAGGAGATAAAATTCTCCAGACCGTCGCGGCGCGACTCAATCAATGTGTTCGGGCAACGGACACGGTCGCGAGACTGAGCGGAGACGAATTTACCGTCATCCTTCAGGATGTCCAACGCGTCCAGGATGTCTATCGGGTGGCGCAAAAAATTTTACACCGTCTTGAGCAGCCATGTGTCCTTGAGGGACAAACCTTTTTCACCAAGACGAGTATGGGCATTGCGTTGAGTCCACTTGATGGAACCGACCCCGAAGCCCTGCTTCAATGTGCCGACCGTGCCATGTACAAAGCCAAAAGTCAGGGTGGGCAATGTTGTCGGTTTGCTTCCGAAGAACTGAATGTACAATTTGTTCAACAACCGGGTGGCCAGTCCAAGCCCAGCTTTTGTTAACTCCCATGAAATTTTCCCTCCTCCCTGTTCCTTCGGTTTCCCAGTGTCGGGTAGCGAACCACTTCCCTTGATTTTCATTGAGTTGAAAAGCGTTTTGCGTTGGGGAAATACCACGAATGTTGAAAAAATGCTGCGCTTTCGAGTGGACCGTTGGGTATTTCATTGTATGGCTCTTCCTACAAAGCCCATGGCTCCCTAGTCCAAAGCACCATTAAATCGTATTCTGGTTTTCTTGTGAATTTCTTTTAGTCTCCCTCCGAAAATCCTTCTCTTCTGATGGTTTCGCCTAATAAATCCATTAGGAATTTGATAAATCTTAACGGGTTGAATGATTGAAATCTCCAAAATCCCCATTGCCCCACGAATATTTGGCCCTTTTCTTGCATTTTTAAAGATTACAAGTGGAAGGATCTTTGCCCGTTCGTGATAAAAAAGGAGATTTGTTGTTATGAAGTCTGCCTCCCACCCCTTCAAGCATCTGTTTGTTATTCTGATTGTCGGCACCTTAATTTCCATGATTGCCGGATGCGGCCTTCATTTTGGTTACGGCACCAAAAGTTCTGCGAAGGGGAAAAAAGCCTCTTCATTACAGGCCCACGAGGCATCTATGGTCCTGGATGATCAATATGCTCATCCAGCCGGACTTCAAAATGAATCGAATTCCGGTTACCTGGAAACAGCTAAACCTGAACAGGAATGGACGGGCTCGGAAATAACCGGGTCTGAAGGGATCGGGGGAGAAGATCCCTTTGCACAAGGGTGGCAACCTGGTAATGCGGGTTCGTCTGAAGATTATTGGGCACAACGGCAACAAGCCGAGTTTTTGACCGAACAGGCTGGCCTCCAGGATGTGTACTTTGGTTTTGACAGTTGGGAACTGACGGATGAAGCGAAAAAAATCCTGAATGCGAATGCTCAATGGCTCAAAGGACATCCCAAGGCTGCTATCACGATTGAGGGACATTGTGACGCACGAGGAACCCGAGCCTATAACTATGTGCTGGGGGAAAAACGAGCAACGCGAACCCGTAATTATTTAGCGAGCTTGGGCGTATCTCCAACACAACTCACTGTCATGTCCTATGGAAAAGACAATCCGTTCTGCAGAGAGTCCTCGAATACCTGTTTCCAGGAAAATCGACGGGCCCATATGGTGCTGGGCACGGCAGTCGCGTCTTCGATACAAGAAGAGACGAATTCCCTCGAATCCTACGATTGACCATCCTTATCGGTATCCGGAGTGTTTGGAATTACAGTTCTGGACTGAATGGAGAGATACTTGGTGGGCTTACTACCCGTGATAGATAGAAAATGTTGCTTCATGGGCATCGTAGCGTGCCTGTGTTTGCTTTTTACTGGGTGTGTGGCTCAGCAGGCCGACGTCCAGAAGATGAACCGGGACCTGAATAAAAAAATTGCCCAGTTGGATAGAAGCAAAAAATCTCTTCAACAAGCTGTAAGGGAGGCGAACGAAGCTCTGGAAGAGGCCAATGCCATTATTTCCCAACAACGGGAAGAAATTAACGCCTTACTTCAAGCCAGAGCTGAACTGGATGATCAGATGGCCACACTCAAAGAAGGGGATTTATCGGAGGTGCGCGGGGACATTGATGAAAACCGTCATCAATTGGAAGCGCTGACCGAAGACCTCATGGCTCTCAATCGTCAGGTGTCCCAATCTCAAGAAGAGGCGAAAGCTCGGGATGATGCGATCAAGCCCATTGTCGATCGACTTCAGGCGCGAGACTCACAACAAGATGATGTCGTCACGACTCAGGCCGAAAAAATTACGGAATTTCGAGCGTCTTTACTTGATTTTCAACAAGCCCTGACTACGTTTCGTGAAAAAATGGTGCAACAGGAGAGACTGGTTCAAGAGGCCAAACTCGAAATCGAACGGGTTTCTCGGAAACAACAGATGGACATCCAGTCGACAAACGATAATTTTGGGGAGGTCAAACACAGCATCAATTCGGTGGTGATGGCACTCGAAAAAGTGAGCGGTACCTTGGCCAACCGACTGGACGAACAAGACCGGAAGCTTTTTCAAGTTTCATCTCGTTTGGGAGGAGGCCCGATGTCGTCGGCCGCTCCAAATGAAACAACCCCATCCGCTCAAACGAATGAGATCAATCGGTCTGTGAGACACCTTCGGCAAGAAGTCGATCGCCTTGCGGTGAAAAGAACTCCCCAGGGGAATGCTCGTCAAGCGGCCGTAGATTCCATTCCTTCCTCGACCCTCGAGCCGGCTGCTGTGCGGCAGCCTCAGGCCTCTTCCGATGATGAGATTCGTCATTATCAGCAACAATATGCGTTACTGCGAGCTGGTGATTTGGATGGAGCCATTAATGGGTTCAACCAATTTATCCAGCGATATCCGAATTCTTCGTTAGCTGGTAATGCCCAGTATTGGTTGGGTGAATGTTATTATGCCCAACGGAAATTTTCTCAAGCGATTGTAGAATTTGAACGCGTGTATCATCAATACCCTTCCAGTGAGAAGGTACCCGCGGCCCTCCTGAAAATCGGCTACTCCAATTTAGAGCTTGAAAAACCCGCGACCGCCCGGTCGATCTTCCGCCAGTTAGTCCGCTCATATCCCAAAAGTCCCGAAGCAGCCAAAGCCTACGCCAGATTGACAGAATCCGACCGGACACCAAAAAGCGCCTCCTGACCCTGTTCCGTCTCATTACCGGGCATTCTCTAATTTTCCCCTTTCCTTCCTTTATGTAGCTGCGCCATCTCATGGCGCCTCTTAGGGCTCTCCAAGGGCCATATCCCCTCCCAGCGATCGAGGCGTGAGGGGGTGATGGGTTCCTCCCTAGTGCACAAGAAGGCCCCTGTTGTCATTCGGGGGGCAGCATGAGATGCTGCAACTACAACTCTTTCTTACGGAGTTATGAATTGTGAACATCAATGATCGCTTGGGGTGCCTACTTTGCAGCCCTCCCCAAAACGGGTAACATACGTAGCTGGCTGGACATTTTGTGCAACTCTTTGTACCGTATGGGATGGAATGGAAAGGGAGGTGAGATAAAAAAACGCTATGTATGAACGGACAGTCCAATTCTTTGAACGGGATCTGTGGGAAGCTGATCTTCAAGACTTAAGCGGTTTTCACCGCTTTAGTATCGCCCTTCTTCGTCTGATGGTGGTGGCTGCTTGGGAATTTAAGGAAAGTTTTTTGAGCATTAGAGCCACCAGTTTGGTGTATACCACCCTTCTCTCACTTGTTCCTTTTTTGGCTGTCACATTTTCCGTCCTCAAAGCCTTTGGCATCCATCAGCAAATCAAACCCGTTCTGGCGGAGGCCTTGAACCCTCTGGGCCCCAGGGGGGTTGAGATCTCCACTAATATCATTCAATTTGTGGACAACCTCAAGGTCGGTGTCTTGGGTGCTGTTGGGGTGGCGGCTTTGTTTTATACCACCTACTCACTGATTTCCACTATTGAAGATGCCCTCAACTCCATCTGGCGAGTGCACCAAGGACGTACATTGGCGAGGAAGTTCACGGATTACCTTAGCGTCGTCCTGGTGGGTCCGGTCTTCGTGTTTACGGCCTTTGGCTTAACCGCAACAGCCCAAAGTCATTGGTTGGTTCAGCAAGTGATGGAAATACAACCATTCGGCTACCTTATGGTAGTCATGAGCAAACTCCTGCCCTTTTTCTTTATCAGTTTCGTGTTCACCTTTATTTACAAATATGTGCCGTATACCCAGGTCGATTTCAAGGCCGCCCTGGTCGGAGGCATTACCGCTGGTGTCTTATGGGAGATCGTAGGTATGGCCTTTGCCGGTTTCGTGGCAGGTTCAGGGAAATATAGTGCCATTTACTCAAGTTTCGCGGTGCTCATTCTGTTTTTAATTTGGCTTTATGTGGGTTGGCTCATTGTGTTGGCTGGAGCTCAGGTGGCCTATTATTACCAACATCCAACGGCCTACCTCATGAGGTTACGATGGCAACAGAAGACCCATGTGTTTCGGGAATTCATGGCCCTCAGCATCATGCAGCGGATCACCCACCAATATCTCATGGAGTTACCGCCCCTCCGAGAAAATGACCTTTCACGGGCACTGAACGTCCCCTTATCGGTGGTGGAAGGAATCATCAATGAGTTAATGAAGACTCGTGCCATCGTGAGAACATCCGACCCGGATGGGGTCACCCTCGGACGACCGCCTGAATTTGTTGATGTCGTGGAAATATTAGATATTGTCAGTCAAAAAGATAATAATTATATGCGATTGGGAAACTCTGAGGATCGAATCCTGCACCTCTTACGCCGGCGCGATCGATCCGTCCGGGAATCTCTGGACGGCGTGACCTTAAGGACTCTGGCCGAAGAGAGCCATCAGTCATGGAGCGAAACCGAGCAAAAACCAGAAAATTCCCTGGGCCTCACCATCCCCCCCGCCGTTCCCGAAAAAGAGACAAAAACTCCTTAAAAATGAATTTGAAAACGTGATTTCCCTCTCCCTATTGAGGGAGAGGCTTAGTCATAGGGCAACTTGTTCTTGAAACAATAATTGGATAGGCTTGCAGTGATGACTCTACCGAAGACATTTAAAATCGGTCTCATTCAACTGGCCTGTGATCCTGATCCAAAGATTAATCTGGAGCAGGGCGTAACCAAGGTTGTAGAAGCTGCACGACAAGGTGCCAGCTGTATCTGTCTTCCCGAGTTATTTCGATCGCAATACTTTTGTCAACAAGAAGATCCGGAATTCTTCGATCTGGCAGAACCGGTGCCTGGGCCCTCAACGAATGCCCTGGGTAAGATCGCAAAAGAGAGACAGGTTGTGGTTATTGTTCCCATCTTTGAACGTCGCGCGGGGGGGATCTATCACAATTCAGTGGTTGTCATAAATGAAGCAGGCAACATTACCGGCCTATATCGAAAAATGCACATTCCGGATGATCCGGCCTACTATGAGAAGTTTTATTTCACACCTGGAGATCGCGGATTTCAAGCGATCAAAACGCCTCATGTCACTATTGGCCCTTTAATTTGCTGGGATCAGTGGTATCCCGAAGCCGCCCGATTGACGACGTTACGGGGAGCCGAAATTTTATTCTTTCCAACTGCCATCGGTTGGCATCCCAGTGAAAAAAAACAGGAAGGTGCTCCCCAGCGGGAGGCCTGGATGACGATTCAGCGCAGCCATGCGATTGCCAATGGAGTCTATGTCGTTGCGGTCAATCGTGTTGGCCACGAGATTCCTCCAGTCGGCGGTGATGGCATTGAGTTCTGGGGAAGTTCCTTTGTGTGTGATCCCTTTGGGGTGATTGTGGCGCAGGCCTCCGTCGAAAAAGAAGAGATGTTACTTGTGGACATCGACCTGAGCCGGATCGAGAAGGTTCGCCGGAACTGGCCGTTTCTTCGCGATCGTCGCATTGATGCGTATGAAGGGATAACCAAAAGACTGTTGGATGAGGAGGAGTGAAAGAGAGAGGGGATTTGAGGGAAAGGCCATGGAATAGTAGAAACAATGAAACAAAGCCAGGACCAAATAGAAGTTTTGATGCCGGCGGAGTGGGAAGCGCATGAGGCGACGTGGATAGGGTGGCCGCATAATGCGTCTGATTGGCCGGGAAAGTTGGCGGCGATTCATTGGGTGTATAGCGAATTGGTCAGAAAAATCGCTCCCCGGGAACGTGTTCGCATTCTTGTGAATGACAAAGATCATGAAGCGCGCGCCAGAAGATTTCTCACCCGAGCAGGGGTAGTGGGGTCTCAAGTCGAGTTTTTTCGTTTTCCTACCAATCGCGGATGGACCCGGGACTTTGGCCCCATTTTTGTTAGGCACCGGAAGGTACGGACCAAAGTGTCCATTGCGCGGTTCCGGTTTAACGCCTGGGCGCGGTATTCCGATTGGAAGCAAGACGACAGGGTTCCGGTTCGGGTAGCCTCTAAGCTTGGGTACAACGTGTTTCCGGTACACTATGGCAATCACGACGTGGTGTTGGAAGGAGGCAGCATTGATGTGAACGGCCGAGGAGATCTCCTCACGACAGAGGAATGTTTACTTCATCCGAAGGTCCAGGTCCGCAATCCGGGATTTACTCGTGAGGACTATGAAACGGTTCTCAAACTTTCATTAGGCATCACCAACGTGATTTGGCTAGGGGAGGGAATTGCGGGAGACGATACCCACGGGCATATTGACGATGTCTGCCGGTTTGTTGGACCAACCACAGTGGTCCTGTGCCAGGAAAAGATTGCGCGGGATAAGAATTACCGGCCACTAGCTGAAAATCGTGAACGTCTTGAAGGTACGACACTCCATGATGGGACGAAGATTGAGGTGGTCCCCCTACCCATGCCGGAACCTCTTTTTTTTGAAGGTCGTCGTCTTCCCGCAAGTTACGCCAATTTCTATATCTCCAATGCGGCAGTCTTAGTCCCAACCTTTAACGATCCGAATGATCGCATTGCCATTGGGATTCTCGGCGAATTGTTTCGGGATCGTCCTGTGGTCGGCATTCATGCCGTTGATCTGGCTTGGGGTTTTGGAACTATTCATTGCTTGACGCAACAGCAGCCGTCCGTTTCGTCCCCGTAGATCCTACATGAGGAGGTCAGTGAAATGAGTCCTGAAGATCTGCGGCCCTGTGCGCTTCCTTCTTCCCCCAAAATCGGATGGATCGGAACCGGGGTGATGGGATCGTCGATGTGCGGGCATTTTCTCTCCCATGGGTACCCTGTCACGCTATTCACCAGGTCAAGGACTAAAGCGGAGTCACTGGTGAAGGCGGGTGCCAATTGGGTTGAATCCCCGAAAGCCGTCGCAGCAGGATCTGATGTGGTATTTACGATGGTGGGTTTCCCCAATGACGTCCGAGAGGTTTATATCGGAGAAACAGGGTTGCTTGCGGACCCCAAGCCTGGTCAGGTCTTTGTGGATATGACCACCTCTCAGCCAACCTTAGCCAGGGAAATTGCCGGGAGGGCACAGAGCAAGGGTGCGTTTGCCTTGGATGCCCCAGTTTCCGGAGGAGATGTGGGGGCCAGAAACGCCTCATTGTCAATTATGGTTGGAGGTGCTGAAGAGGTTGTTGAGGCCGTCAGTCCTTTGTTGGAATTAATGGGCAAGAGGATTGTGTATCAAGGAGGTCCAGGCTCCGGTCAACATACAAAGATGTGTAATCAGATTGTCGGGTGTGCCACCATGATTGGGGTGTGTGAATCCTTACTCTATGGGTACCAGGCAGGATTAAACCTTGACACCATGCTTCATTCCATTAGGGGAGGTGCGGCAGCCTGCTGGATGCTTGAGAACGTGGCTCCCCGCATTCTCAAGAGAGATTTCGATCCGGGGTTTTTTGTGGAACATTTTGTGAAAGATATGGGCATCGCACTCGATGAAGCCAAACGCATGAATCTCGTCCTTCCCGGACTTGCCCTGGTTCATCAATTGTATCTAGCTGTTCAGGCTCAGGGACATGGTCGTCTGGGCACCCAGGCCCTGCTGTTGGCACTTGAACGTTTATCTAATACCGAAATACAAGTATCTTCTCCTGTTCCCTCGCCCCAGCGGGGAGAGGGCCAGGGTGAGGGGGGAAATGCAAGATAGCTTGAGGAGGTTCATGATTTCTTGGGACGGGGACGCAAAAATTAGTTGATCTCTTCGGGAGTTTAATTTGACCCTTTCGGCGGCCGCTTCCAGATCTGCCGTCCGTCACCTTCACCCCCGCCCTCTCCCTTCATGGGAGAGGGAGTTAGAAGTTTACCATCATCATGAATACCGTTGAAGACTTGCGTCGAATTCTCCGTCGCATTGATGGTCGCGGGTATAAAGCCTATAAAGAGCTGAAAGGCTCTTACCAATACCAGCGATTTGTCCTTTTTGTGGATCATGTGCAAGGAGACCCTTTTGCGTCACCGTCAAAGATCCGTGTCAGGGTCAATCATGAAGATTCAGCTATTCCTGCCGGTCTCTGGACCACGAAGGTTCGGTCTGTGGCCTTGAGGGATTTTCTGACGAGATGTGTCTCTCAATCAATAGAAAATGTTGTTCACGGTCATCGGGGAATGGGACGCAGCGGCCATCTGTCCATTGACGTTGGAGGCCAGGAAGTGCTTGAGCGAACCTCGGTTGTTATAACCGATCGATGGGTGGAGGGCAGGCTGGAAGTCGGTCTTCCAGCTGCTGGAAGAACGATTCTCGGAAGGCAGGCCGACGCCATGCTGGTCAATGAGCTGCCCCGGATTGTTGAAGGAGGGTTCATGTGGACCAACCTTCCCCAACCTGAGGGGCAGCATTTTGTCAACCAGGTGGAAAACTACCATGCGATTCGTAATCAATTGGAGGAACTTGGTCTGGTGGCATTTTTGGCCGATGGTTCCATTTTGCCGCGGGTGAGTGGAGCTTTGGACTTTCCTCTCGCAGGAGATCGTGTCACCGATTTTCAAACCCCGGAATCATTAAGGGTCACAGTTAGACTTCCCCATCCCATTAAGGTTGGCGACAAACACAATCAGTCAATTTCCGGAATGGGAATTCCAAAAGGCATTACGCTGATTGTCGGCGGGGGCTATCATGGGAAATCGACATTGCTGCAGGCCCTTCAACGGGGGGTGTACCCTCATATTCCTGGTGACGGTCGGGAATTTGTGGCGACAGTGCCGGATGCCGTCAAGATCAGGGCCGAGGATGGTCGTCATATTGAACGGGTCAATATCAGTGGGTTTATGAGTCACCTACCCCAGGGGCAGGCTCCGGACATCTTTACAACTGAAAACGCCAGTGGAAGTACCAGCCAGGCCGCGACCATCCTGGAGGCTCTGGAAATGGGTGCTCGCGTCATCCTGATGGACGAGGATACCAGCGCAACCAATTTTATGGTACGCGATGCGCGAATGCAGGCTTTGGTGGAGAAAGAAAACGAACCGATCACCCCGTTTCTCGATCGAGTGCGGGAATTGTCTGACATGGCCGGTGTTTCCACCGTGTTGGTGATGGGCGGCTGTGGAGATTATTTCGATGTGGCTGATACGGTTATCATGATGCGGCATTATCTGCCGATTGACGTGACGAAGGAGGCCAAACGTGTTGCGGAAAGATATCGGACCGCCCGTCGAACAGAAGTCTCTTCGCCCATGCCGTCGATCTCCCCACGAATTCCTCAGGTTGAAAGTATCGACTCCTCAAAAGGAAGAAAAGAGGTGAAAATTCAGGTCCGTTCAAATGATGAAATTGGATTTGGCCATGAGACAATTGATTTGCGCGGGATTGAACAATTGGTGGATCTCAGTCAGACCCGAGCCGTTGGCTATGCTCTGAACCTTGCTGCTCAGCGGTTTGTCGATGGTAAAAGGCCGTTGAGGGAAATTATGGAGGCTGTGATGACCTTATTGGATCGGGAAGGCCTAGATGTGTTGGATCCGTTTCATCGACAGGGCCTCCACCCTGGAAATTTTGCCCGTCCCCGAGCTTATGAAGTGACCGCGGCCTTGAACCGTCTGAGGACGGTTAGAATGATAGGGGAATGCTGAAAATGCTCGCCAGCGGCGTTCTCGGCCCTTTGCCGTGCTCACGTACTCCCGTGTACGCTCCGCGCGTCCAAGGTCCTGCGGCCTTGCTGGACCTGGCTT
Source organism: uncultured Nitrospiraceae bacterium (assembly GCA_964525045.1). Taxonomy (GTDB): domain Bacteria; phylum Nitrospirota; class Nitrospiria; order Nitrospirales; family UBA8639. Next base: position 37,615 of record CAZGFD010000031.1, read on the forward strand.
CGCCGAAGCGGCTTCGCGCAGGCGAGCGGGCATTTTGAACATTCCCTGTTTCAGGTTGAAAAAGAAAACGCCATCCAGTTTCAAGTTTTACGTTTCTGGTTAGAAAACAGAGTGCTTTCTTTTATAAACTTGAAACCAGGTATTGCCGCCCACCTTCTCACTGAGAAACTTTTTCGACCAATTGTTGAATACGTTCATCTTTCCCACCCAATTCCAGGTATTTGCGATATTGGATCAATGCCCGCTCGGTATCTTTTTTATGAAACTCATAAAAGACCCCAAAATTATAATAGGCTTCGACTAAATTGGGGTTGAGATTCAAGACTTCCCGGTATTCTCGCTCCGCTTCATCCAGTTGCTCATTGCTCGCTAATAAGACAGCCAGATTTAATCGAGCTTCGGCATGACCAGAATCGAGACGAGTCACGATGTGAAACTGCTCGATCGCTCTGGGGGCTTGGCCCTGGTATTGGTAGAGGTAGCCCAGATTATAGTGGGCCTCGAGATGATCAGGATTCACCTTAATGGCTTGTTGATAATACGAAATCGCGTCCGAGAATGTATTCTCGCGTTCCGCAATTCGTCCTAGTAGATACCATGCCTCGGCGTGGTGTTCATTGGATTGAGTGAGTTGAGAAAGAAGGGCCTTGGCCTCTTCCGAATTTTCCTCCCGTTCGTAAATGTAGGCCAGATTGTACATGGCTTCTTCTTGACCGGGGTTGATCCCCAATACTTTTTTGTATCCGTCTGTCGCTTGCTCAGTGTTGTGGGTTTGATCATAAACCTTAGCAAGGGATAGTTGGGCCTCCCAAAATTGAGGATACACTTCCAGGGCCTGTTGGAAACGCTGCTTGGCTTTGTCGAGTTCGTTGTGATGGACGAGGACCAACCCTAAATCATAATAGGCCTGGGCAAAATTCGGATGTAAGGCAACCGCACGCTCCAACTGAGGGATGGCCTCCGGGTTGGAGGGTGATTCCTTAAACAGCAGGATCCCTAACAGATGATGTGCTTCGGCAAACTGAGGGAAATCGGTAATGGCCTGTCGCAAAGAGCGCTTTGCAGAGTCCAGATCGCCATTTTGGATAAAGACGAGGCCCTCATTGTAAAGGGACCGAGCATTGTGACTGAGGGCACTGGCAGGCCAGACCACGAGACCCAAGACTATCAACAAAGAAGCCATGCTCAGCTTGTGACTGACCCGAGTGAAAAATTGTTTCCTGTTAACCATAGATACTTTATAGCTCAATAGGAAGGGACGGGAAAAAAGGAAAAGGAGGAAGGGGAAGGAGGATGGAAATGAGGGATGTCGATTGAGCACGGAACATGGGGGAGGGAAGCCGCTGAACGCGCCCGGCGACCAGCGCTATCCATTCCTGCATTATTTCTTTTTCGAAGTGGAAAAATGAATTTCTTCCGCGACCATCTCTTCTCCTTTTTTTAAGACTTCGGCCGCCAACCGATCACCCACCTGGGGACGGGCATCCTTCTTGTGAATACCATCTTGTTGAAAGGTCGTGCTTGAGTCAAAGGCAATGGTGACGGTCTTGCCTTTGGTCGTCTTGACGACAACATGATCCTTCGTGGCTTCGGTGACAACTCCAAGGATGTGGTCTGCATCACCATGAGCCCACAGGGATGTGTTGAAGAATAGACAAAGGCAAATGGAAAGAAGGAATCCGGCAAGATATTGCATCGAAAACTCCTTTATGAGGGGTTAGTGTTGATGTTCAGCAGGTAATGTCACATCTTCCCCAGCTAGAAAGCGCTCTAGGGCCTCTTGCTCTTGACGTTTCTGCGGGGTCATCGGATTTAACTTTTTCATTTCCGCTATTTCCTGAGGGGTAATTTTGGGGAGATGGCGAATGAAATGCACTAATTTCCAACTATCCAAATCCTTTTCAGGATCGCCTTTCCCCCATGCCGGCATTCCGGTAAACCGGACACCATAATGGATGATATAAAATAACTCTCCGTCAGACATGGATTGAATGACCGAATCCCTTAAATCCGGGGTCGGCGGATAAAAGTTCGGCCCCATGTCGGTTTTTCCGCTTCCGTCGTTGGCATGACAGGTGGCACAATGATCTGCAAAATGATGTAGGCCTTCCTTTACAATGTCGGGCGAAGCCGGAATGGGATTGGTGGCGTCAAGGAATTTATCAGGGGTGGCCCAGTGCCGAACAAGTCGGGCCAGTGTATTTTCTAATTCTGAAGGTTTGCCTTTTGCACTAAACGCCCCGGGAAGAAGCCAGGAACTGAGGATCCATCCTCCCGCTAAGATTATCACCCCAACCAGCACCCAGGTTTTCATCGGCACCTCCTAAAAGACCTAGACCTATAACATGGCCCTATTGGTGGATCTCTTATTCAAGGTTTCTCATTATATCATCTCATACCGGGTTCCATTGTGAAAGCGAGGGGGGAAGAGTTTCTCGTAACAATTCAGATGGAATGTTTCTTGGATACGCTCCATTTGAATCACCTTTTTTCAGAGTGTTGACAACTCCGGGGTAATATAAAACAGCAATATGAAACCGACTAGCATAATACCAGAAACGGCAAAGAGGCCTGCAATCCGATCATAGGGAGGGGCAAGCCGCAATTCCAGCCATCGCGCACAGCCGACAAAGACCCCAATGAGCCCCATGGCGACGTGGGTGCTTTGGGTCAGAAAATCGATTTTCAGATCCTGCTGGTTATGCGAATGGGTCAGCAGGATGAGTCCTCCCAAAATACATAAGCAGGGAAACAGGAAGCGAAGACTCGGCCGTTTCAATCTTCCCTGCCTTGCAGACCACTCGAACCATCCGAGCCCGAATACGATACACCCTGCCAGCCAATGTTGAACAACTTCCGTATCCCTTGCACTATCAATAAAACTTATGGGTCCGAGTGGCCAATGGTCGGGATTGGCAAACACGACAATCAGGATGGAAAAGCCGACAAACAGCATCGGCCAATGACGGGCCCATTGCCCCCACCGCATACAGTCGATGAATGCCAAGAGGGCCAGGACCACCACCACCATCCCGGAGATATTATGGTTGAATCGGTCCCAGCTCCAGTCTTCTTTCTGTCCAACTTTTCCGGTTCGAAGGTCCGTTAATTCCGGTGCATCAATTATCACAAGTTCTGGCCCTGACAGATGAGGGAGTTTAGGACTAAACATCATCCACATTTCAGCTGGAGAGACGGTATCCTGTGAGACATCAATGGCCGGTGGGAATGAAGTGAGTGCGGCGGCCGTAAATAAGACAGTCCCGGCGAGCACGATTTCGACTTCAATAAAAGAAGGGACGGAAAAAAACAGGGAACTCCGGTTTCCCGTCAATTTCCATGATCGTCCAGCAAGAAAATTGAAGGCGGCTAAGATTAAAATGAGAATAAACAGGGCGACCTTCGCCACCACCATGTTGCCGTAACCCGTACCAATTAACCCGCTCCAGTGCCCTATATAGCTCCATCCTAGGAATATTCCCGGAATCAGGATGAGCCCCACCGACGACATGCCGACCAGTGAAAACCGAGTGACAAGAGTTGGCCACAAGCTCCCCTCCTCAGAGTTCCTATTTATCACACGCCAGGAAAGCAGCAAGTGAAAGACACCCCCTGCCCATACCGAGGCACCCAACAGATGTACCATGGTTACGAACATCAGTGACCCCTGACTCTCAAGCCTGCTTGCCCCATGACTGAGCCAGGCCTCATTGATCATAAAGGCCGAAATCAGAACCATGGTCCAAGTCCAGCGGATAAGGTTGTTGGGCTGGCGCCGTACTAAGGAGAACAGAAAGGTCAATCCGACGATGAGGACGACACTGGTGGCAGTTGATTGAAAGACTTGGGTTTTGAGAAACAAATCAATCGCCCACACACCGGTCGCATCCGCGAGAGCCCAAGGTTTCAAAATGAGTTGAGTAAGCCGGCACAGACCGAATGCCACGGTTCCCCAAAAACTGGCTCGTAGGATGGAGGAAGCAATTTTCTCGTTGAACGGGTTGCTCTCTTTCAGAACACGGAGGACCATCAATGAATAAGCGGCGCCTCCAATCGCAATAGCCAATGCGATGAGGGCCACTCCGTCAAGAAGGCCGCTGATAAACTCTAGGATGTCTGTCATAAGAGAAACTAAGGTCCCAGCAGAGTAAACAGGACTCTGCCTTCTGTGACATGGCCATCACGGGCGAGTACTTTGTAGAGGATGGTATAGACCCCGGGATCCAGAGGGGGTACTCGAACCACGATTCGATCAGTTTTTGATTCATCAATCTTTTCAAGAGGGGTCTCATTTTTATCCGGATCAATGAGATACACTTGAGTAATGACCTGTTCTAAGGCCGCATTAAACCTCAGGAGAAACGTCTCGGGAGGGGCTTGCAGCGTGGCCTGGTGTGGAGGGTCTGATTCTATGAGGACTGCATGGCTCCAAGCGTCACGGGGAAAAGCCGCCATCCCATTACATGAGATTAACAGCCATAGTATTAAGCTTCCCTGCATGTTTAACGGTTTCATGTTATTCCTTGATTTAATAGAAAAAGTTCATTTGCACTAGATAGACGGAAAGCAGTCTTGTCGCTCGAGTCGTTGCGGCATCTTATGCCGCCGAGATACCAGTAAGGATGGTATCTTGATGGTCTGAATCAACAATATCTTACTTTATTAAAAATAATATAGGAATCTTTGAGGCAAGATTTTAGGATTATGAGGAACTACAGGATAAATGAGGGTCAACGCGAAATCAAGCTAGTTGAGAGATGAATACCTTGAGGAGCAAGGGGAAAAGGCCAGGGTGAAGGCCAAGGAGGTTGCAGGTCCAATAAACCCTTGTATCTTAAGAGGCATATGTGAATAGTATTCCAACCCAGTGTTCTGGA
>CAZGFD010000032.1:0-39263 GCA_964525045.1 uncultured Nitrospiraceae bacterium
AACGCCCCTTTCCGGGTCCCGACAAGCAACCGAATGGTACTCATGTATTACTCCTTTCTATATTTTCAATCACCTTGGTCAAAATCCAAATGCGGATCCTAGATTATCTTGAAGCCTGGTGATCTCCTCGGTTGGTAGAAAATTAATATTACAATTAAACAAGTACAGGTGGCGAGGTGTTTTTAAGGAGTGTACCCTCACCTTTATCCCCTCCCTAGCCCCAATTCATAAAAAATTTTACTATCCTTGTCCTGGTTTTTGCTTTAGGATAGTCGTATCTCGTCTCCACCAAAGGAAAATTTTTTACTTCATCAACCAGGAGGTGCCTCATGCCTATCTATGTCAGCTTAGTGAACTTTACCCATGAAGGTCTGAAGACCATGAAGTCCAAAGGTGTCGCCCGTTCGGACATGGTCAAGAAAAATGTCGAGTCCTTGGGAGGCAAGTTGCTCGACGCGTATTATTGCCTGGGGGAATTTGATGTCGTGGCCATTTTAGAATTTCCGCATAATCGGGCTGCCATGAAGGCAGGAGTCTTGAATGCCTCGTTGGGCCATATCCGCATCAGGACCATGCCGGCCGTGTCTCGCAATGAATGGAAGGCGATCCTAAAAGACACGTGGGGGAAATCCAAAAAGAAGAGGAAGTAAGGCACGGCACGGGTATGTCTCACTCCACTCGGGCTGCAATTGCCACAGCATCACCCTTTGTCACCGCTGCCGGGGCTCGTATGGCCCGGCAGGGTGGGAATGCGGTGGATATTGCAGTGGCAGCGGCGTGCGCCGCGACCGTCTCGGAAGTCTTGATGTGTTCCTTAGGCGGTTCGGCTTTCTTCATGATCCATTTCCCCGGACAGGCCCCGGAACTTATCGACGGCGTTGATAGGCTTCCAGGAGCTGGCCGAACGCCAGTCAAGGATTCCGCAGCCTGGCAAAAGGTGTATTTGCCTTATGGCGGTGGGATCGAGGTCATGGTCGGCCATGCCTCCATTGCGGTTCCGGGGATATTGGCTGCAGTGGAGCTAGCTTGGCGGCGACATGGGAGCCTTCCCTGGTCTGAGATTGTGGCTCCGGCCCTCGAACTGGCTCGTACAACGATCCCCGTCAGTCAGACGATGGCCCAATGGTTGTCCATTGCAGGTCCCCGTCACCTGTCCTGGCAGGATGCGTGTCGACAATGTTTTTTTCTGAATGGGACACGGCCGCTTCAAGAAGGGGAAACTTTTTCCATTCCTCACTTGGATGAAACGTGGGAGTGCCTCAGTCGCGAGGGCGCTCACGCCTTTTATGAAGGGGACTTGGCAGCGGTATTCGCAAAGGAGATGGCCCAACACGGTGGGTTGGTGACTCGTGAGGATCTAGCCTCCTACCGTGCGGAAGTCCGACAGCCCATTGTCCTCTCGACAGGAGGATTTGAGCTTGCCTTGAATCCACCGCCCGCGGTTGGAGGGACAGCTCTTGGGTATTTGATCCAATTATTGGATAAGAGTTGGGATCCAAAGCACTCCAAGGCCGAACAGGCCCTTGTTCACGCCCAGGCCCAATCCTGTTTGTGTACTCTTCGAGATTGCACTTTGCGAGCTTCACCATTGGATGAAGCGAAAGCCAAGGGATTGTTGGATGTAGAGGTCGTCCGTCACCATCTGGACGCACTCCAATCCCCCAATACCACCCATTTGTCCGTGGCGACGGGGGATGGAGCCATGGTTTCCGTGACGATGAGTATGGGATACGGCTCCGGTGTGGTGATTCCTGCAATGGGGATTGCCTGCAATAACAGTTTGGGTGAGCCCGAAATGAACCCGAAGGGGTATCATGGGGCTGCGCCTGGTAGCCGGCTTGTTTCTAATATGGCTCCCACCGTGGCCTGGCACCGGGACGGTCGCTGTCTTGCCATAGGCTCTCCCGGAGCCAGCCGGATTACGACTGCGATTGGGCAAACTTGGTCCCGCTATATTCATGAAGGTATGACTTTTGAAGAGGCCGTGGCCGCACCACGCCTCCATATCGAATCACTCCCCGATAGACTTCGTGCTCAATGCGAGCCGGGGATTGAGACCAGCCTCTTATCGCCGCAATATGTTGTTCGTCCGTTTGACCGGCCCGACATGTACTTTGGTGGGATCAAACTGGCCGCTCTGGATGAAGATCGTCAATTGCATGCGGTGGCTGACGAACGGCGGCCTGTGTCGGTGGAGATTGTGTCTGGATGAGCTAGGGAGAGGGGACTTCACTCTCACTATGGCCCTCTCCCTCATGGGGAGAAGGGTAGGAGAGACTCCGTGGAATGACCGGAAAGGATTAGTAGAGCGGAGGTTGGGGCCCCAACCTGAGACCAATGAGGTCCGGATCTTCCCCTTCCATGGGTGCGGGCCGGTCAGCTTTTTCGGCCTTGCGCTGGAGGCGACGTGCCTCTTTTTCCTGCCGTTTTACCCTTTGTGCATGCTCCCGGTTACGTTTCCCCTGTGTGACTTTCGCTGGTTTTCCCATGCCACCTCCTCAATGTGCGATCAGTCTATTTTGAAAAGACTAGTATACACCGTGTGGGATCACAAGGTCGATACCGACTTACCTCACTACTTGGTTGCGCCACGACGTGGTTTCTGCCGTTCAATTCCGCCTTTGGCTTTGGCGGTTGGAGTGCTCGGGCTCGAATGCATCGCTTCCCTAAACCCACCGGAGGACATCAACACAGCCTGACGCCGGACCTCATCGATTGAATTGGATTTTTTCTCTTCTGCCCTTCCGGGAATCCCCAACAGCTGCAAAGAATTTTTCTTGGGCTTAGATCCGAGGCGTTTCGTTTTGTGTGACGATTTGTTGCTATGCCAATTTTTGGTGAGTTTCATGCGATTCTCCTTTGTCTTGATCATCCCTCTTCGGCGCCAATGAAATGATGATCTCGGGGGGCGACTCTTAAGCATATTTAGCAGACTGTGGCCCCGCCCAAATCAGGTATGGCGGCTTCTTCATCCCCTCCGCCGTATCCGGGTACAGACTTTGCGCCCGGCGATACGCACTTTCCTGCGCCTCAAGACAGGTTGACGATTCAAAGTACCCCGTCAAGATCCGTAAATCCAACTGATCCTCAGGGCCTGGACACCCCACATACAATCCACAAGTAAACCGGCCATCACCGGAATGCTTGGTACTGATCAGCAACTGCGATCCATCAGGAAACACCCAAATTGGGTCGATGTTCAATCTGCCCATATGTGCTCCTCAACGAACAGTATGGTGGTGAGTCTGAGCCAACAGCTTCGTGGATGCTGGCCGTTCTCCTGGTGCTGAATCTTCCTCTGAGTGCGGTGGCACCTTGAATCTGTCTACCTTATAGGTGTGTCCGCGGGTCTAACCCCGACTGCCACACGTTCCCTATCCCGTTCAGGTGTCAACCAATTGAGAGGAAAAAACACACGGTGACGGAGAAACCGATGTTTCAGAAGAGGTCTCTCCGCCCTCGACAGGGTGTGATAAGGAAAAGATAATTTTAGAAGCGGCTACGGCGTTTCGAACCGAACCCGCCCCCACCGCCACCGAAATCTCTTCCGCCAGTACGGGGAGCTTGGGGTTTGGCTTCGTTGACTGTCAGCGTTCGGCCTCCCAGTTCGGTCGAGTTCAGCGCGGAAATCGCCGCTTCGGCCTCTTCTTTTGTGGCCATTTCCACAAAACCGAACCCTCTGGACTGACCGGTAAACTTGTCTGTAATCACATTAACCGACTCAACGGTTCCGTGTGCTGAGAACAGATCTGTGAGCTCTGAGGAAGTTGTTGAATAGGGTAAACCACCGACATACAGTTTTGAACTCATGGAGTTCCTCCATTTAGATTGTGATATTGTCTTGGATTCGAAAAGGATGAAGCGACTGGAAGGAGCGGGCCGCGGACGCGATTAGAGAGGCGAAAGAGGTCAGGCTTCCAAGTAGATTCTTCGACAAAACAACATCGGGAAAGGGCCTTGATTATTTCACGCAGTATCCTTCACCACCAGGGCCCATGCAGTGAAGTTCTTCTACTGTATCACGGGAGTCCTTCGAAAAGAAAGTCAAACGGTTCCTGGCATCAAACAATGGAACGTTTGGGCAGGAAACCCTGAATGGTCAGCGTAAAAGGGGCGGGGATTGGCGGGAAGTCGTTGATAGGGGTGTGGGGTCATTACATCAGGTAATGGTTGAGGATTTCAAAGAGTGTTGAACAGGATGGAGTGACGGAAAGGGATCGTGTGAAGGGAGTGCTGTTTCGACCAAGGCGGTCTGATTCGCTAACGGTGGAGGAGAGGTCTTCCGTCATGCAAGGCCTCTCCTCCAAAGATGAAGTGCCGGGAGTTCTTAGAACCGGCTATTTCTTCCCCGATTTCCGTCTGAGCGGCCACCACCAAAACCGCCGCCTGTGCGGGGTGCCCTTGGCTTGGCTTCATTGACGGTCAGGGTTCGTCCGTCCATTTCCGTGGAATTCAGAGCGGCAATGGCTGCCTCGGCCTCACTCGGAGACGACATTTCGACAAAGCCAAAACCGCGAGATTGGCCGGTAAACTTGTCCGTGATGACTTGTGCGGACTGGACCGTACCATGTTGAGCGAATAACTCCTCGACCTGAGTTTCCGTCGCGGAATAGGGTAAGCCACCAACATAAATTTTTGAACCCATGGGGTTCCTCCTTTTGAATGAATGATATTGTCTTGAATGGGAGAAGAAATGAAATGGCCCGAAGAATAGAACGCAGACGCAACAAACGAGGCGACGGTGGTCAGGCTTCCGAGCAAACTCCTGAGCAAAACAACATCGGTTACAGGCCTTGTTTCAATTTCCCTTCACCGCTAGGCCTTACGCGATGAAGTGGTCGAAGTTTAACATAGCGATTGCCGAAAAGATAGCATTTCTTTCCGGTATGGCCAAGCTGGTATCCCTAATTTTGAACCATTGTCCATGGGGATCATAGAGCTGATCAAGAGCGAAGACCAATTAGCCACACCACCCAAGCAAGGTTCCATCATTGATCCCAGCACTCCAGAGTAAGGCCTCTCGAGCTCTGTCCATATCCATGGGGTTCTCCTGGTGGTGAGGGTGGCGTGTGGGAGAGGATCAGATTGAAATTCAATGGTTGTTTTGTCGCAGTTGGTAAACGGAAAGGTAGACCGTTTCGGCTTTTTTCCTGATCCACGGGAATCGGAATAAGGTTCGAATTTGGCTGGAGTATTGCCCGATATTGGCTTGTTGCCAAAGGCCTTTTTCAAAATGGAGCTTGTTTTCCTCGTCCCTCAAAAACCCTGCATACTTTTTATCTGTAAAGAAACTCACCGCCCAACTATTCGTCCACATGGGCCGACATTGCTGCACATAGTCGTCCACGTGGAGAAGAAGGGATTGAACCCTTGTTAGATCTGTCATGATGGATGGGGACGTGAGAAGAAAAAGAACATCATGGCCTTTCGGAATACGGATGAGACCAATGGTCTCTTCCAACTTGAGACAGGTTGTGGGATCGATGGTATACACATCCGGTAGGCCAGGATCGGCTTTGGGAATCGTCAGAGTATGAGGGACCCCGGTTTTGCACTCAAATTTTAAGGTCGGTGGCGGGCAATCCCATTGAAGTCGCACCCCGAATTGATCAATGTCTTTCAGGAGTGAAGGAAACCTGGGATTTAAGGCCAGCTTATCTTGAATCGATTCACCCGGAACCAGCCGAACGATCCGTGATCCGAATTTTCCACTCCAGGATGTTTGCTCAATTGGACTGGTGGTCGAATTCATTCGATAGGCCACGAACCACTTGGAATCATTCGGGGGAGACCAGGGCAAGTCATGCACGTTCACCTCGACTGGTTCCTGGCTCATATTGGTTAAATGGATGTGGATGTCATACTGATTGGTCTTTGGCTTTTTCAAAAAGACTTCCATTGCGAGGGGTAAACGCGGTTCTTTTTCTTCTTCTTGATCCTCTGCCGCACTGATTGAAGGGGACCATACACAGGCCAGGACCCATATGAAACACAGCATGTTCGGATAAAGAAATGGTTTCATGAGCGATTCACGTGACAAGGGTGATGAAAAGCTTTCTTTACACACCTACCACACCCGATATCCTCTCTACTAGCCTTTCTCTGGCTTTTTCAAAGGAAATTTCCGGCAAATTCCTGTACATTAATGGAGGTGTTGGTTACGATGGAATTTGAACGACGACACGTGAATATGTTGATCAGAGGCATGATGTGAGCCTGAAATCCCAAACGTCTCATACCTGTAAAGAAAACGCCACTGAGGCGTTGAGAATTCTCAACCAGAAAAGACTTCAGCGCAACGGGACAGAGAAGATCGGTCTTGTTATTCAGGGAGGCGGAATGCGGGGTGTGTATTCCATGGGAGCCCTGGCAGCGCTTGAGGAAATGGGATTTGGGCAATGCTTTGACCATGTCGCCGGATCATCGGCCGGTGCCCTCAATGGCGCATATTTTATCACTGGTCAGGCGGGTTTTGGTGTCGAGACCTATGTGAACTATTTGACTCATAGAAATTTCGTGAATCCCTTCCGGGTCAAGAAAGTCATGGACATTGATTATTTGGTTGACCACATCGGTAAAATTGCTCGACGCCTTCACATGGACAAACTTCTTTCAGCGAACACGATGCTCCATATTGCACTGACAGAGTTTTCAAACGGAAAAGCCCGGTATATGACCAACAGAATGCAAGACATAGACTTGTGGGAAGTCTTTCGAGCCAGTGCCGCCGTCCCAATCCTCTATAACAGGCCCGTTAGGATTGGGGACCGGCTCTATGTGGATGGTTCCCTCAGCGATCGAGTGCCGATTAGAAGGGTCGTGGAGCACGGGTGCCGGTATATCGTCGTGATTTTGACCATGCCCCACTCGCACCGAATCAAAGCCAGGAATGCGTTCCTTAAGTCACTGAGTTGGCCTGCTACCCGCCACTACAGTGACGCCGTTCGACAGGCTCTTCTGGGAGAAGACTCAGTCTATAACACCATGATGGCGGATCTCTCCGGCACGACTCCGCACATTGCCGGTTGTTCCAATCGCGTCGTGGTCATCACTCCCAAGCATCAGCCCGAAAGGTTTTCCTCGTTCGGGGCAGATCCCAAACAACTCATGCAATGTGCGTTATCCGCGAGAACAGATACCTGGGAAGCCTTTGGCCAAACGCCCCCTCCCATTAATAACCCCTTTGGCACCTCAATATGACGGCTCTCAACCTGGCCAGACGGTCACTGGTGGATTTCACAATGCAGAAATGACGAGAATAGACTTCTTTACATTAAAGGAGGTCCCTATGGAAAATGGATATCCCGGTTTTTGGTTGGATTTATCCGGAAAAATTGGCCCGCCCATTGTAGCTGCCACTCTTGTGGCTTGTCTGTTGGGGGGGAAGTTGGAACTTCTTCATGGGGTCCTGCTGGGAGGGGGAGTGCTGCTCATCTGGGTGAACCACTGGCAGATAGGGAAAAAAGTGAAGGGGCTCTACGATTAATGAAAAGAAGAGTTTTGAGAAGGAAGAAGCCATGCCGCAGCTTGTACCAAAACCAACGATCATTCCTCCGCCTGGTCGAAATCCTAAATTGATTGAAGAATACGTCGGCAGGGTGGCCACGCAGAGTGAGGCGGTGAGTGTTGCCAGGATAGTCTGTCCTCCGGGATGGACTGAAGTGGGACAGCGACCCGATTTTACGGAGACGAAGGTTGTCCTTCAAGGCATGCTGAAGGTGGAGTATAAAGATGGCCAGTTGGAAGTCCGGTCCGGTCAAGCGGTGATCTCTCAGCCGGGGGAATGGATTCGGTATAGTGCGCCGGAAGCGGAAGGGGCGGAATATGTCGCGATCTGTCTGCCGGCCTTTTCACCCCGGACGGTTCACCGTGATACTGAATGACGGTAATGGTCTACCTCCCTGGTTCAATCCCAGGCCGTCCGCCACCCTCACCCGATCCTTTCCCAATATTAAAATCCAAATGCCGGTGAGAATTTTCTTAGGGATATGGTGTGCTCTTATGGGAGCCTGTGCGAGTGTTGATTCGGGCAATGAATTACCGACAGCCAAGTCCGTGAATCTCTCAAAATATGTCGGCACGTGGTATGAAATTGCTCGGTTGCCGATGTGGGCTCAGCGGAACTGCGCGCGCTCCATGGCAAAATATTGGTTACTCGACTCTGGCGACATGGGTGTCCGGAATTCCTGTGTCACGACCGCTGGGGAGGAAATCAGTGTCGAAGGTGCCGCCACCATTGTTGATCCCGAACACCGGGCCAAACTCAATGTGGTATTTGATCCCTGGTGGGGGAAACTTGCGGGGCTTTTTACGTCCGCTGAACAAGGAAATTACTGGATCCTTCGAGTTGACCCTGCCTATCAATTCGCTGTCGTCGGAACGCCCGATCGGGAGTTTCTGTGGATCCTGGCGAGAACCCCCGGTCTTGATGAAGCCACCTATCACGAATTAGTGGCCTATTGCCAAGGGCTCGGGTTTCACACGGAAAATTTGATTCGGGGTCAATCCGCCCTGAATTGAATACTCCGGTCATGTATTCTGGCGCAAAAATCGGGGCCGATCCCGGGCGGCGATCATCTTAATGAGATCTCGCACGGAGAGAATTCCGACGATCTTATGGTTTTCGACCACCGGCAAATGTCGAATTCCCTTTTCCGCCATCATGTCACTCGCATCATGCACGGTCCGATTGATATCAATGTTGATGAGCGGCACAGTCATGATGGTGCCCACTTGGATTTGTCCGGGATCCTGGCCACGGGCCAACACTTTCTGAACCAGATCACGTTCGGTGACAATCCCCTTTGACTCGCCTCCTTCAGTCGCCAACAGCGCGCCAATTCGTTTGTTGGTCATTTGTTTGGCGGCTGCCAACACGGTTTCCCCACGATCGATAGTTTCAATCGCCTTTTTCATCAGGATGCTGAGGGGGCGATAGACGTCGTCCAGATCCCGAATAGGACCGGACTCCGCATAGACAAAATGCTTGACAATATCACGGATCGAAATGAGACCAACGATCTGCTCTCCGTTGGACACACAGAGATGTCGGACTCCGTGCTGTTCCATGAAATGACTGGCGTCGAGCATGGTCCGGTCAGGAGCAATGGTCAACAAGGGGCTTGCCATTATCTTGGCGGCGGTCATGGTCGAGGCGGGATGTGCCTGTGCCATCACCTTTCGAACCAGATCGGTTTCTGAGATCAAGCCGACAATATTGGGCGTAGACTGGCCCCCCTCATTTGAATGAACGACGAGACATCCAATGCGCCGTGAGCTCATTCGACGTGCAGCGATGACCCCACTGGTTTCTGGATTTACCGATTCAAGATCCCGAATCATACAACGCTCAATTTTTTCGGCGGATACCTCACTCATGTTTTCTCCCTTATGTTGGTGCCAGTCGGTTTTTGTCGTATTCAATTTTTGAAGAGTCGGCTACCAACCCTCCTGTTCATCAATGAATTGCCGTGCTCTTCGGAGATCGGCATGGGAACACAAACCCTTTTCCACCATGAGATGTTCGACAGCCGCAATGCGGGACATGACCTCTGGGAGCATCATATCTAATCTTTCGGTTAACGCGTCAAAGGATTCGGTGTTTACCTTCGGTGTGCGACGGGTGGCCGCTCGGCCTGGTTTTTTTGTTTGAGGACTCCGTTTGGATCGTTTCGGAGGGGGAGTTTTTTTTTGTGGCATGTCGTCCTCCAGTGGGAATGTATTTGGTTCCCTCGCTCCGACTCTCGCCCCCGCCCTCTCCCTAATGAGGAGAGATAAGGGAGGAAGAGAGGGACACGAATTCTAAAATGGTAATGTTATGGACAATAGTATAGTAGATTTCCCATATGACTTTCGCCCCTTACCCCGACATTTTTCCCGCAGGGAGGAGAGAAATTTCAGGCACCAATAAGTCGGCATAGCCCTCTTGGTCAAAAGTACGGGGAATACACCGGTTTGAGAATCGAAGTTGTTTGAGCAAAGAACTGTTGGGACTCCAAACCATTGTGCCATAAGAAGATAAGTCCATAACCAAATTGTTTTCCATCTGGGAGGGTTTGCCTTTTGGCAGAGATATGTATTGACTATCAATAATTTCAAGGACCTCAGAATATAGCACATGAGCCTAAATCCCAAAATCTGGAAACGAGAAGCAGGAAGCCGAATTAATAAGAGGATGGGTCCCACTGGTTTAATCGTTTTCTCACAACCGGTTATGGTAGAAAGAGTTTCTTTGCTAATGTTTGAGCGCGTTTCATGTTAGGGTTTATGGAGATCCGTCCTCAGAGGAAAGGAGTAGGGTAGGGATGACACCATTTGTCAGCCGGATGATTCGAGCTTCGATGTTCGATGTTCACGTCTATGAAGAAGTGGAGGCCGATAAGAGCGCTCTGGGACCGGCCATGGCTGTGGTTGCGCTATCGAGCCTGGCAGGCGGAGTGGCTCTATTCGAGATGCTTGGCGTTGAGGGTATGGTGATTGGCGCCGTCGGGGCTTTAGTTGGGTGGTTTATCTGGGCCTTCATGACGTATTTTATCGGCACGAAACTCCTGCCTGAACCGCAAACGGAGGCTGATCTCGGACAACTCCTGAGGACCATTGGATTTTCGAGTGCTCCGGGTCTGATTCGAGTATTAGCCGTCATCCCGGTCTTGGCCGATCCTGTGCATCTTATTGCCGGAATTTGGATGTTGATGGCCATGGTCGTGGCGGTACGCCAGGCATTGGATTACCACAGCACCCTCAGAGCCGTAGGGGTGTGTGTGATTGGCTGGGTGGTGCAGGTATTGGTCGTGGGATCTGTTCTCCTTATGTTCGGGGGACCACCGGGGCCTTAGCGTAAGGCGTAACGAAAACCGGGTCTGCCAGCTTTCGCTCGTATTGAGGGATCTACCCTCCGTGATACTCTCCGTGAATGGTCTTTCAGGCCATAGCAAGATTCGGATTGCATCTTTTCAGGAAACCCATTAAAACAGTTTCAATCACATGAAGGGTACTCCATGTCTCTGAAAAAGATCGAGCGACAGGCTAACGATTACCGGCGGATTGAACAAGCCATCCGCAACCTTGAACAGACGGCTGGCCGGCACCCCGACCTGAAACAACTTGCGGCGAATCTGCAACTCAGTGAAAGTCATTTTCAGCGGCTATTCAGTCGATGGGCGGGGGTGAGTCCGAAGCGGTTTCTGCAATACCTGACTTTGGATTATGCCAAATGCGCCCTGGCCAAATCGGACAATCTGCTGGACGTAACTTTGGCGTCCGGTCTTTCGAGCGTCAGTCGGCTTCACGATTTATTTATTGAGTGTGAAGCGGTGACCCCAGGGGAATACCGGAGCCGGGGAAGAGGGGTGTCCATCATGTACGGTTTTCATCCGAGTCCGTTCGGGGAATGCCTTTTGGCCGCCACTTCCCGTGGCATCTGCGGCTTGACCTTCCTACGGAATGGAACTGGGCCACAAGCGCTGGAAGCCCTATCCCGCCGGTGGGGCCAGGCCACTCTGACGGCAAATTCAAGCTTGACGAGGCCATTACTTGAGAGGATTTTTTCCACCAGCCGGAACTACCGAAAGCCCGTGTATCTTCTTGTGAAGGGGACCAATTTTCAAATTAAAGTTTGGGAGGCGTTACTTCGCATTCCCACCGGTTCCATGGTTTCCTATTCCGACGTCGCCCGACATGTGGGCATGCCACAAGCCTTTCGGGCAGTCGCCAATGCCATCGCCGACAATCCCATTCAGTATTTGATTCCCTGCCATCGCGTCATTCAAGGGCTCGGTACGTTCGGAGGTTATCAAGGCGGCCCGGAAAGGAAGAAAGCTCTGATCGGGTGGGAAGCGGCCCTGGGGGAAAGAGATGTTTCCTTTCTTCCCTCGCTCCAGCGGGGAGACCCGCCCGCCGAAGCTGCATCAGCGAAGGCTGGGGGTAGGGAGAGGGAAGAACGGGTGCGAGCGTGAGGAACACACCAAGTTAGCTGCAGCCTATACTAGTCATGTAGATCCACCTTCCATGAGAATTCTGATTATTGCCATTGGGAGTTATGGAGATGTCCTCCCCCTTCTTGGTGTGGCGGTTTCTCTCAAGCAACGTGGCCATGCAGTCACGTTCTTTTCCAATGACCATTTTGCCCCCCATGTTCGAAGGTTTGATCTTGACTTTGTGGCATTGAGCTCTTCGGCTGACTATGACGCGTTAACTGATCACCCGGATCTTTGGAACAAGTACAAAGGATGGCGGCTTATCGGCTCCAGCATAGTGTCGGATGCATTGCGAAAGGCGTACAGCATTCTTTGCACCCATGCCTTCCCCGGAAAAACCATCATGGTCAGTTCAACCCTGGCGTTTGCCGCTCGATTAATCCAGGAAACCCATGGCATACCGAACGCCACCGTTCATTTATCACCGGGCGTGTTTCACTCAGCCCATGCCCCCCCCAAAGTACCCGGTCTTTTTATGCCCGGATGGTTTCCGGTTTCTGTGAAGAGAGCCATTTGGAAAGCCCTGGATCACTCGATGATCGATCCCATTGTCAAACCTGGGCTCAATCGCTATCGACAGGAGCTGGGATTACCTCCGGCTTCCAGAATTTTCCATGAATGGCTTCACTCTCCGGATTTAACCTTGTGCCTCTTCCCCAAATGGTTCGCCGCCCCCCAACCTGACTGGCCTCCCAAAACCCGACTTACCGGCTTTCCTCTTTTCGATGATGCTTTCCGGGCGCCCTTTCCGGAGGAAGTACAAGAGTTTCTCGAGGAAGGCTCACCTCCTGTGGTTTTTACCCCTGGATCGGCCAACAAATTTGGAACAAATTTTTTCGCGGAAGGTGCCAGGGCTTGTCAGCTAACGGGCCGGCGGGGGCTGTTTTTAACACAGTATCCGGACCAATTGCCTTCCTCTCTCCCGTCAGGTGTGCACCATTGTTCCTATGTTCCGTTAAGTCAATTACTGCCTCATTGTGCTGCTTTAATTCACCATGGGGGCATTGGGACCTGTGCCCAAGCGCTTCGAGCCGGCATTCCACAAATCATTCAACCCCTGAATTTTGATCAGTTTGACAACGGCGGGCATGTCACCCGCTTAGGAGTCGGGCAAACGATTTCGCCCCGGTCGTTTCGCGGTTCTCTCATCGCCAAATCCATTGAAGCGCTTCTTTCCTCCCAGGCCGTCAAAACTCGGTGTGCCTCGGTTGCGGACCATTTCACTGGCATCAACCCATTAGAAGAGACGTGCAACGTTATTGAATCAGATCTGTTCTGAAATTCGGCGTGCCTTCAATGCCAAAGTTTTTTTACATGAAGGGGACATTTTTGAGGAGAGGTACCTTGTACGAATTAAATTGCCTTTTTTGAGCGCTTATCCTAGAATGACCGTTACATTCAGACATCAACCTATGGGCCGGCGGCCCGGAAAGTGGTATTGGAAATGGATGAGCCAATCCGCTACACGTATAGGTTTGAGTTTGACGATCGTACCCAAAAAACTTTTCAGTTATCGCTCAATCCGGTAACACTGGAATATTTACCTGGCACTTCCCCTTCTAAGCCTGACTGGACCAAACTTCAGTTTCATCAATGTGAAAACTGTCCACTGGGGACTCAAGTGGAATATTGTCCTGTTGCTGTCAATTTGTCGAATATTGTCGAAGGGTTTAAAGGGAGGGACTCTATTGAAAAAGCTAATGTAACGGTTGAGATTAAGGAAAGAAAGTATCAAAACCGCCTCGACCTACAAAAGGGCTTAGGATCCCTGATGGGAGTCGTCATGGTCACCAGCAATTGTCCCGTCTTGGATCACTTGCGACCGATGGTGAGATTTCACCTCCCATTTGCATCAGGACATGAGACCGTTTACCGAGCGGTGTCGATGTATCTTGTTGAGCAATATTTTTGTATGAAAGAGGGTGGCACTCCCGACTGGGAACTAGAGGCGTTTGCGAAAACCTACCAAGATGTGTTCCAGGTGAATAAAAAAATGCGGGAGAGATTGCAGTGTGCCTCGGAACGATATCGGGATGCCAATACCAACGCCGTCATTTACCTGGCTTCGTTGGGTCAGCAAATGGAGATGGACTTGGAGTTCATAGATAATAACCTTGAGGAACTCCGCTATTTATTCGTGCATTAATGGCAAGCTTCCGAATTCTACAATTGTCATGAGGAAGTGCAAAGTCTAGCTATGATCCCTCAAACGAAGTTTAGACAGGAAGGCATTATGATGGAAGGAGGGCTAGCCTATGGTTTCCATAACAGAAGTCATGAGTACAGAACTCAAGAAGATTTCCTGCAAGGCCTCAATTGCCGACACCGCTCAAAAAATGCGTGACGAACAAGTGGGAGCCCTCTTCATCGAAAAAGATGGAGAAATCGTTGGCAGTGTGAGTGATCGAGAGCTTGTGCGAAAGGCCGTAGCCGATAAAAAAGATTTAGAGAACACTCCTGTGGAGGATATCATGACGACCCCCCTGAATAGCATTGACTCCACAAAAACTCTACTGGATGTGCAGGATAAAATGAAGGATCTTAAAGTGAGACATCTTGCCGTTCGAGAAGGAAAGAAAGTCGTCGGCATTATTTCCGTCGGAGACCTCTTGGCGTATTTTACATGGCGGATTTGAATTGTTAGCTTCTCCCTGTCCCAATTGGAGGGTGTATGAGAGTTTGATCTCATTGGAACACCTGGAGAAATTGCACTTATTGTATGAATCCGCGTTATCTTATTAAGGGAAAGAGCCGGACAACATGTCAGAGTTGACCGGACACGAAGACTTGTCTATTTTTAAGAAAGCGCCAGTATTTAAATGAAATTTGTTTTAACTCCAATTATTGCCTATTTTTTCTATGGAAGATCAGTCTAACCAAGCAGATCCCGAAGTCGAAGAGGGACTATCCACACCCGTTGGATCACGCCGTTCTTTCTTTGCCTGGGTCACCGGGGGCATCTCTACCTTTATTGGAATTTCCCTTGCTGTGCCCATCGTGGGATATATCATTTTCCCCGCATTTCGCCGCCGGGAGAAAAAATGGGTTCCTGTCGGCAAAGTGGAAGAACTACCGGTTGAAGAACCGATAGATCTTCAATATACGGAAACGGTGAAAGATGGGTGGCTTAAGACCAGTTCAACCAAAGGCATTTGGGCCATCAAACACAAGGATAACCAGGTAACTGTTTTCTCTCCGATTTGTCCCCACCTGGGGTGTGGGTATCGATGGGACAAAACAGATGGGTTATTTAAGTGTCCCTGCCACGGCAGTATTTATGATATTGAAGGAAACGTGAAAGGTGGCCCCGCCCCTCGACCGTTAGACACCCTTCCGGTCAAAGTCGAAGACGGGCAGTTACTCGTCATCTATCGGCAATATAAATCAGGACTCTCCAAAAAGGTCGAGTTGTAATCCATGCCCTCCCGGTTGTATCAGTGGTTGGATAACCGCCTCAAACTTAAACCCCTTGAACAGACATTGCTGGATGAACCCATTCCCGGAGGGGCCAGTTGGATTTATGTCTTCGGCTCGGCGACGCTATTTATTTTCGTCCTCCAGGCCATTACCGGGATGTTTCTTGCCTTCTATTATGTTCCTGCGCCCGACCATGCCTATGACACCGTTGTCTATGTCCAAACTGAAGTCTGGTTCGGTTGGTTTATCCGAGGTCTCCATCATTGGGGGGCATCCGCGGTCATGGTGGCTATCGGACTGCACATGCTGCAGGTGTTCCTGGATGGAGCTTACAAACCTCCACGTGAAATCATGTGGATCGTTGGCGTTTGTCTGCTCTTAATTACCTTAGCTTTCGGATTCACCGGCTATCTTCTCCCATGGGACCAGAACGCCTATTGGGCCACCCAAGTGGGGATTAATATGGCCGGAGGTGTTCCGATCGTTGGGGATTTTATCGTTCGAGTCCTTCGGGGGGGAGACGATCTTGGAGCGCTCACCCTCTCCCGATTTTTTGCCATCCACGTGTTGGTCCTTCCCGCTATCATCATGGGTGGGATCATGGTCCATTTATTTATCCTCCGAAGGGTTGGCCCAGCCGGACCCCACGATGAAAAAAAAGCGAAGAAAGGCAGCGAAACGTTTTATCCCCGACAAGTTTACATGGACGCGGTGGTCATGTTGGGGGTGTTCCTTATTGTGGCGGCTCTGGCGTTCACTGTCGAATTCCCCCTGGCAGACAAGGCCGATCCTTCCGACCATACCTTTACTCCTATTCCTGAATGGTATTTTCTTTTCTATTACCAATTATTAAAATACATACCTGGTCCCTTAGAACCTCTCACAACATGGATCTTGCCGGCACTATTTGTCCTCGGCCTATTCCTGCTACCCTTCCTGGACCGTAAACCCCAACGAAATCCTTCCTCGCGGCCCGTGACCATCGGTGCCGGTTTAGGCTTCGTCGCAGTCGTGGTGGTGTTATTGGGAATCTCATTGCGGGCCGAATATGCAGTGCCCAAAACAGATCCGGCTATCATCCGTGGTGAAGCCCTCGTTGCCAAATTTGGTTGCAAAACCTGTCACCGCATCCACGGAGATGGCGCCAACGTTGCTCCCGATCTCTCATTTGTGGCAGATCGCCGGCCTGATCGCCAATGGCACATTCAGCATTTCAAGGACCCTCAGTCAGTTTCGCCGGGCTCGTTCATGCCCAAGTTTCCTCTCACGGAACAACAGCTAAACGATTTAACGAGCTACGTCCTCACGCTCAAAAGCGGCCCGGCAGAATAATCGATCCTTTTTAGAGCTGGGCCTCCCTCTGTATTGGACTACGGAGTATGAGAAACTCTTGAGGCCGCTGGCGGGTTTCTTCGTCATGTAGGCGCCCCTTAAAAAAACCCCAGGTGCCTCTGTCGGGCTCTGAGGTCACCGTGGCTACGGAGCGATCGCTTGTCTACCACAGAAAAAATGATTGTGGGGCTCCCTCATTATTTTGCTATGAGAGCTTTTGCCCTTGTATACCAACAATTATTCGGAATCTCGTTGATCTCTTCGTCGGTTGGAAGATTTTGAACGTCTATGTATGTCACTGTGAAGGGATGATATCTGCCAACGCAAAGGTCCAGTGTCAACCTCGACGAATGATGCTGATAGTGACCCCGGTGGATCATCTGGCCACTGAAAATTAAGATATCTCCAGAATGTAAAGGGATGAGAGAGGCCCCGGGCAAATCCTCGGTTTGGGTATGCCCATTTGCCTCAAATCTGACATTTCGCTCTAAATCCGTATCCCATCGACGATGTGTCCCCGGAATGAGTTCCACACCGTCTTCTTCCACGAGAGGGATTCGAATATGTAGGGTGAGGAGATTATCGTGTTCCCGAGCTTGTTCGGCGTCTTGAATAGGGGAGTATTGAAGGTCACGATGCCAATTGGGTAATTGACCTTTTTCCATTGGATTAAAAAACAGCTGAGTATTGTGAAAATACAGGTCCTCTCCAAATATCTTATCAATCAGCGTGGTGAGTTTCGGAGGAAGCAGGGAATTGAAGAACCGGATTCTATCTTCTTTGCTGTGTTTGAAGTATTTAATATGAGTGAGTGAATGCATGTTAGCCAGTTTCTGCTCCCGAATCTCATCGCAGGCCCCCTTTTTCCATTGGCGGAAGATGGGGTCAATCAGCCCGGCCAACATACTCAGTTCTCCTGAAGTCAAAAACTCCTGAAGAACAACAAAACCTTCTTTGTTAAAGATCTCTTGTTCTATCATTTCCTCATTTCGGGTTTACGGTATTCGTTCCGCTTTTTTCAATAACCCATTATGGAAATGAGAACGATACAGCATTAGCTCGGCTCCGAGAGGTTCTCTGAAGCCTCAACATCACGGGAGTCAGGAGTAGCCAGCATCTGCTCTTCTATCCCTTCCCATCCACCCCCCAGGGCTTTATAGAGTTGTACCACCGAATTCATTTGGGTCCGTCGCGTGTCGACCAGGGCGAGTTCCGCATCGAAGAGAGCCCGTTGGGCCGTCAGCACATCTAGGTAACTCGCCCTCCCACCCTGGTAACGTAAATCGGCAAGTTGCAAGGCGTCCTTAAGGGCCGCGACCTGATCTTCTTGAGCTTTGCGTTGGGAGGTCGCAACTTTAATTTAAATTGTATATGGAATACCTAATGAGGCAGGTATAGGGCTAAGGAAATGATGAAAGAACTAATTTCCCGGGAGTGATGCATTAACCAGCTAATCTTCGTCGTTTCTAAGCATTTTAAGAATGTGCTTTGCTAATCCTTCATTTATCTCCGAATGTCGAGGGATAGGTTGGGAAACCCTGGTTTGAGGATTTTGGTACCAGTCGTGTTTTCCTCCGTGGCGAATAAATATACATCCAATTTGTTCGAGGCGCTTGATGAGCTCCTTTCGTTTCATGAAAATTGTAGCTCAGCTATTCGTCGAACTCCTGGTACGGTCCCGTTTGTCAAATCCTTGTATAAATCTTTCAAATGTTCCTGGAGGTCTTCGAGGGTCTGGCCTTGGGTCCGGTAGTCAGGGTATTCCTCAAGATACCCCACCCACATCCCTTGTTCCTCCCAGTAAACGAATTTCGTAGAAGACATGGAGATATTATATCCCTGCATTGATTAGTGGGCAATAGAATCCTAAACAATGAATGCGCCCGGGGTAAAATACACCTTTTCTCAATTTTCCTTAGCTCGGCTCTGAAGAATTCTCCTCCAGGTCGCCTTCTCCAGGATCAGGAGTAGCCAGCATCTGCTCTTCTATCCCTTCCCATCCACCCCCCAAGGCTTTGTAGAGTTGTACCACCGAATTCATTTGGGTCCGTCGCGTGTCGACCAGGGCGAGTTCCGCATCGAAGAGAGCCCGTTGGGCCGTCAGCACATCTAGGTAACTCGCCCGACCACCCTGGTAACGTAAATCGGCAAGTTGCAAGGCGTCCTTGAGGGCCGCGACCTGATCTTCTTGAGCTTTGCGTTGGGACTTGGTTTTTTGAACAGTGATCAACGCATCTTCAACTTCTTTGAAAGCGGTGAGAATAGTTTTGTCATATTGAGCTAAAGCGGCCTTGGCCCGAGCCTCAAAAACCTCGACTTGATAGCCCAAGGCTGTTGCGTTTAAAAGCGGTCCTGATAAGAAGCCGGTGGCTGACATGGTCGCAAAGGGTCCCAGTGAGAGAGATGAAAGTTGGATGCTGGCTCCCCCTATGGCGCTGGTAAGATTGAGTTCCGGGAAACGACGGGCTTGAGCGACCCCGACGTTGGCGGTGGCATTGGCTAAGATCTGTTCAGCTTCAAGGATGTCCGGCCTGCGCTCCAGTAAGTCGGAAGGAAGGCCGGGGGGAATGTCGGGAGGAATGGGCTGATCGGTTAGAGCACGTCCCCGACTTATCCTTGTTGGCCGGTTTCCCAGTAGCAGACTGATCTGGTTCTCTTTTTGCACAACATCTCGTTCTAGCACCGCTAATTGGGCTTCTGCGCCGGCTCGTTCGGCTTTAAAACGATCGACATCAAGTTTAGAAACGTCTCCATGATTGAACCGAAGTTGAGAGAGACGAACCGAATCATTCCAGGATTTGAGAGTCGATTTCGTGATTTCTATCTGGAGGTCTAATGCTCGAAGATCGAAATAGGCCTGGGCCACGTCGCTGACCAATCCAAGTATGACCGCCCGCTGGTTTTCAACCTTGGAAAGCAGGTTAGCGCGTGTGGCTTCGATCGAACGGCGAATTTTTCCCCACAGATCGATCTCCCATTTGAATCCCACTTTTGCCCGCTCGTTGGCAAAATTCACCCCCGATGATGAGTCGCCTTCCATGCCGGGAATAATACCTGAATCTCCTATGTTGATGGCATTGTTGGTATTTCGATACCAGAAGGCGCCGGCCGTATAGCCGACTGAAGGGGCCAAATCCCATTTGGATATGACCAGTTGGGCTTGAAACTGTTCAATATTAGCGGTGGCGGTGCGAAGATCAAGGTTCTCTTTCAGGGCGACATTCACTAACTTTTGAAGTTCTTCGTCGTGGAGCAGTTCCCACCAAGGAAGGTTGGCAATCGACTCGGAAGTTGAAGGAGCCAGCCGCCACCCTTCTTTTGTCGGTTCTGCCGGACGCACGTAATCTGGCCCCATCTTGCAACCGGTCGCTAATAGGGCACAGACAATGAGCATGTGCAAGGCATACATGTTACGTCCCTCCTTTTTGAGTACTTGTCGAAAAGTTCGGTGCCATCGGGGAACGGCGAGAATGCCGTCCCGATCCGGCCAAGCGTTCAATAACATAAAAGGAAACTGGAATAATGTAAATGGCCAGAAGGCTCGCAGCCAACATGCCTCCGATGACGGTGGTTCCGAGAATAATCCTGGCATGGGCCCCGGCCCCGGAAGGAATCATCAGGGGGGAGAGGCCAAGAATAAAGGCGAAGGCGGTCATTAATACCGGACGCAGGCGCAGGCGTGCGCCCGCCAAGGCCGCGTCCGTTAAGGACAATCCCTTTTCGTATTCAGTCTTGGCAAATTCAACAATCAGAATGGCATTTTTTGCCCCTAACCCAATTAACATGATTAAACCGATCTGTGTGTAGACATCATTCTCAAGCCCGATCAACGACAAAAACGCAAAGGCCCCGAACACGGCGATCGGAGTGGCGAGCAGCACGCTGAATGGGAGTGCCCAACTTTCGTATTGGGCGGCAAGAATGAGGAATACCACGAATAAGGAAAATCCAAAGATGACGCTGGGCGGTATGCCTTCAGCCGTCACTTTTTCCTGGTAAGACATCCCGAGATAATCGAAGCCCATCTCCGCCGGCATGGTGGCCGCGAAGACTTCCTCCAGCGCTTGCATGACCTGTCCGGTTGTATACCCGGGCCTGGGAATGGCGATAATTTGCGCCGAGCGATACTCATTAAAGCGCATGGTGAACTCGGGCCCGGGCCTGGATTGCATATTAACAAGAGCTGACAGCGGGACCATTTGTCCTTCATTATTCCGTACAAAAAATTGTCCCACCTGTTCCGCTTTGGCCCGATATTCACTATCGGCCTGAACGTACACCTGCCAGATCCTACCGAACCGGTTGAAATAGTTCACAAAGGATCCCCCCATAAAAGCCTGAAGGGTCTGATAGACATCATCGATTTCCACCCCGTGTTTCAGGGCCTTATCCCGGTCGACCGAGGCGAAAAACTGTGGGGCGTTGGGGATTAAGGTGGTCATCACGCGAACAACCTCGGGCCGGTTGTTCAAGGCTTCAATGAACGTGTGGGTATGTCTGGCAAGATATTCGACCGATTGACCTGTTCGGTCTTCCAGGAGAAAGGAGACCCCGGCGGTAATGCCTACTCCCGGAATGGCCGGAGGCGGAACCGCGAGGACTGAAGCCTCCGGCAAGTCGGTGAGACGGTTGTTCAAGCCAACGATAATTGATCGGTACCGTTCTTCAGGGGTGGTTCGCTCTGCCCATGGTTTGAGAGAGATAAAGACGACAGCGTTATAGGTGGTGAAGGTCTGACTGATAATGTTGTACCCGCCGATAGCGGTGACATACTGGACGCCGGGAGTGTCTTCAAGAATAGAACTGATTTTATGTAACACCTCTTCGGTTCGTTGCAGCGAGGCGGAGGCCGGTAATTGTACGTTCATCAGAAAATACCCGCTATCCTCAAGGGGAATGAACCCGCTGGGGAGTCTGGCTCCTAGCCAACCAGCCGCCACCGCGACGAGCAACAATATCACCATGACCCGGCCCGCTTTTCCGATAAAAACCCCGCAAAGCCGAACATAGCTATCGGTTGCCCGACTAAACACCCTGTTGAACCACCCGAAAAACCCACTCAACAGCCCGCTGGTCGTCTGCGTTGGACGCAGTAATAACGCTGCAAGGGCAGGGCTTAACGTGAGGGCATTCAAAGCCGATAGCAGCACCGACACAGAAATGGTCACAGCAAATTGTTGATACAGCCGCCCGGTAATTCCCGGAAGGAAGGCCGTTGGAATAAACACGGCTGCCAGAATAAGCGCCATGGCCACAACCGGCCCTGAGACCTCTTCCATGGCTTTAAGAGTGGCCGCTTTCGGTGACAGCCCTTTTTGGATGTGGTGCGTGACCGCTTCCACCACGATAATGGCGTCGTCGACCACTAACCCAATTGCTAACACCAGACCAAACAAGGAGATGGTGTTGATCGAAAATCCAAATAAAGGAAAAATGGCAAAGGTGCCAATGAACGAGACCGGCACAGCTAACAAAGGAATCAGGGTCGCCCGCCAGCTTTGGAGAAACACAAACACGACAAAAATGACCAGAAGAACGGCTTCCACAAGAGTCTCGAGGATTTCTTTGATGCCCTCGGTGACCGCAAGGGTGGTATCCAGTGAAACCGAATAATTGAGGTCTTCCGGAAACCGTTCCTTCGCTTCGTCAAGGAGGGACCGTAGCCGAGTGACCGTGGCGAGGGCATTGGAACCGGGGAGTTGATACACCGCAATGACCCCGGCGGCCTTCCCGTTAAAGCGCGTGGAAATGTTGTAGCTCTTGGCCCCCAATTCGACCCTCCCCACATCACGTAGCCGGACCATGGAACCGTCTGAGGTCGTTCGAACAATAATATTGCCGAATTCTTCCGCACTGACCCGGCGACCGTGGGTCCGGACACTGTAGGTAAATTCTTGTCCCTCCGGTGAAGGCTCCGCGCCGATTTGACCCACCGGATTCACCACGTTTTGGCTCCGTATGGCCTGTGTGAGGTCGTTCACGGTGAGACCAAGTTTCGCAAGCTGATCCGGTTTGACCCAGGTGCGCATGGCGTATTCGCCTGCCCCAAAGATGATGACCTGGCCGACACCCGGGTCCCGCGCGATGCGGTCCGCTAAATTGATATAGGCATAATTCGCCAGAAACTCTGCATCGTGTGTCCCTTGTGGGGAAAACAACGTGAAGAGAATGAGGGGGGATCCGGTAGATTTTCGAATGGTGACGCCGAGATTTCGAACTTCGGAGGGCAGATGGGGGCTGGATTGGGAGTACCGCATCTGGGTAAGCAGTTGATCAATATTGGGATCACTCTCAACATCAAATGCCACCCGGAGTGTCGTTTGTCCGTTACTCCCGTTGACCGAATACATATACAACATGTCGTCCACGCCACTCATTTGCTGTTCCAGAGGGGTGGCGACGCTTTGCTCAACGGTGAGAGCGTCGGCTCCGACATAATTGGCCTGAATCATGACTTCGGGTGGGGTGATGTTGGGAAACTGGGTAATGGGTAGTTGGAGAATTGAGACAATCCCAAGGATCACCGTGATGATCGCGATCACCATGGCAACAATGGGACGGGAGACAAAAAAATTAGCCATGTCAGAAGAAGTTTAACGTTTTGGATGCACCGTAGCTGCGCTCTCTAATGGCGTCTCTGCAACACCCTTTATTATTCGGAGGCAGCACCTGCCTGCGCGAAGCTGTTCCGGCGAAGGCAGAAAAGATGCTGCCGCTACAACCTGAAACCTGAAACTTGAAACCTTTTTGCCCAATCATTTGGAACAATACCCTAGGTACTATCAATTTGATTGGGAGAATTGTCGGTGCTTTCGGATTTGGTTATCCGCTCGACGGCATAAAACGAAACCGGGATGAGGTAAATCGCCAATAGACTGGCAGCCAGCATGCCGCCAATGACCGTCGTTCCCAGGATGACACGGGCGTGGGCGCCGGCACCGGACGCGATGGCCAACGGGAGGACGCCAAAGATGAAGGCAAAGGCAGTCATGAGAATGGGGCGAAGACGGAGCCGGGCTGCGGTCAGAGCCGAATCTTTCAGAGAACTGCCTTGTTCGAATTTCATCTTGGCGAACTCAACGATCAGGATGGCGTTCTTGGCTCCAATCCCGATAAGCATGACGAGTCCAATTTGCGCATACACATCGTTTTCCAAGCCACGGACGAGTAAGGCGGCAAAGGCTCCGAACACCGCTATGGGTGTGGCCAGTAAAACGCTGAACGGCAGGGTCCAGCTCTCATATTGCGCCGCGAGAATGAGAAAAACAAAGAGAAGGGACAGGCCGAAGATCGCCACGGCGGGAACGCCTTGAGCGGCGACTCTCTCTTGGTAGGCCATACCCATGTAATCAAATCCCATCTCCCGCGGCATGGTGGCTTCGAAGACTTCCTCCAATGCAAGCATGACCTCGGCATTCGTATACCCCGGAGCAGGCATCGCATTTATCTGTGCTGCCCGATGCTCATTGAATCGTATGGTAAATTCCGGTCCCGAGGTTCTCTCCATGCTCACTAATGTCGATAACGGCACCATTTCTCCTTCTTGATTTCGAACAAAAAACTGCCCCACATTTTCGGCACGACCCCGGTACTCTCCTTCAGCCAGCAAATAAACCTGCCATTGTCGGCCAAATCGGTTGAAATAGTTTATGAACGGTCCGCCCATAAAGACCTGCAGGGTTTTATAGACTTCGGCAAGGACAACCCCCTGTTTCAAGACTTTTTCCTCATCCACTCGGGCAAAGACTTGCGGGACCCCACCGAGTAGGGTGGTTGTCACACTGGACATTTCGGGACGCCGTCCTGCCTCCCGGAGAAACTGTTTGGTGTTCTCCTGGAGGAAATCAAGTCCTTTCCCGGCACGGTCTTCAAGCATAAATGTGACCCCTCCGGCGGTTCCGATCCCCGGGATGGGAGGTGGAGAGAATGCCAGGGCCCGGGCCTCGGGCAATTGCTCCAGTTTCCGGTTCACACTTTGTAAAATTTCGTCATACTGTTCCGAGGGTTCCGTTCGCTCGGGCCACGGCTTGAGATTCACTGAAAAATATGCATTGTAGGTTGTGCTGACTTGACTTAAAAAACTGTAACCGAGTGTCAGAGTGTGGGATTCAACTCCCGGCGTGGTTTTTAATATTGACTCGATTTCCCGAGCGACCATGTCCGTTCTCTGGAGTGAGGCAGCTTCCGGTAACTGAACATCAATATAAAAGAAACCCTGGTCTTCATCAGGGATGAAGCCGCTCGGAAGACCGGTCCCAAGCAAACCCGATCCTACCGCCACAGCTAACAGGAGAAGCATCATTCTGCCCGACTTGCGAATGAGTAATCCGCATGTGCGGACATAGCCGTCGGTCGCTCGACCAAATATCCGGTTAAAGCGGTCAAAGAAACGACCTAATAAGCCCCGCACCGGCTGCCCCGGCCGAAGAAGTAAGCCCGCGAGAGCCGGACTCAACGTGAGCGCATTGAAAGCTGAGAGTAACACCGACACCGCAATGGTCACCGCAAACTGCTGGTAGAGTCGCCCGGTGATGCCCGGAATGAAGGCTGTCGGGATGAACACAGCCGCTAATATAAGAGCAATGGCCACGACCGCCCCGGACACTTCCTCCATGGCCTTGAGTGTGGCGGCTTTTGGGTCCAGGCCTTTTTCTATGTGATACATCACCGCTTCCACTACAATGATCGCGTCATCGACGACCAGGCCGATAGCCAACACGAGCCCGAATAAGGACAGGGTGTTAATCGAGAAACCGAGAAGGGGAAAGATCGCAAATGTTCCGATAAGGGAAACCGGCACCGCGAGTAACGGAATCAGGGTTGCTCGCCAACTCTGAAGGAAGAGGAAAACGACCAGGATGACCAGGAGGACCGCCTCCCATAGGGTATGTAAAATTTCCTTAATGCCTTCGGTGACGGCCAGAGTTGTGTCAAGGGACACGACGTAATTCAGATCATTCGGAAAACGCTCTTTCATTTCATCCATTAAACTTCTTACCCGTTCCACGGTGGCAATGGCATTGGAGCCGGGAAGTTGATACACCGCAATGACAGCCGCCGGCGCGCCGTTTAATCGTCCTGCCACGTTGTACACCTGGGCCCCAAGTTCAACCCTCGCCACATCCTTTAACCGGACGAACGATCCATCGGGTTGGGCTCGAACCACGATTTCCTCAAATTCCTGTTCCGTGACGAGGCGGCCCTGTGCCCGTACCGTATAAGTGAACTCTTGGCCCCTGGGGGCCGGCTCGGCGCCGATTTGGCCGGCCGGGTTCACGGTGTTCTGGGCATTGAGGGCACTAATGATGTCTACAACGGTGATGCCAAGCTTAGCGAGTTGATCGGGTTTGACCCAAAGCCGCATGGCATACTGACCGGCCCCAAATATCTGCACTTGTCCGACACCGGGAACACGGGTCAAAGGGTCGTTGATATTTATATAGGCATAATTAGCCAGGAACGTGGCGTCGTAGGTTCCATTGGGCGAATGGAGTGAGAGGAGCATCAGGGGACTACTGAGAGCTTTCGGGTTGGTGATGCCATAGTCCTGGACCTCCTTGGGAAGTTGAGGCTCGGCGATCGCCTGGCGCATTTGGGTCAGTACCTGATCAATATTCGGATCGGTGTCAAGGTCAAAAGCCACCCGCAAGGTCATCTGTCCGCTGCTGTCGTTAATCGAATACATATAGAGCATGTGGTCCACACCGTTAATCTGTTGCTCTAGGGGGGTGGCCACCGCTTGTTCAACGGACAGGGAATCTGCACCGAGATATTTGGTTTGAACCTGAACTTCGGGCGGGACGAGATCGGGAAATTGCGAGATGGGAAGACGCAACGCCGAAACGATTCCCACGAGAACCATCATGATGGCAATCACCATGGCCACAATGGGCCGATTGATGAAAAACCGAGCCATGGGAAATTACGGGTTTTCCATGATTCCTATATAGGTGGGTAGGGCAGGGACATCGGAAGTTGTCATCCTGCAACTTTCTCAGAAGGGGGGGTGAAGGGTTGGGGGGTGACGGCCATGCCTTCCTTGAGTTTCTGGACCCCTTCTGCGACAACCTGTTCATTGGGGTGCAGGCCCTCATCGACGATCCATAGATTGTCAACCCGTTCTCCGACCTTGATGGGCCTGATCTCCACCAAATTATCTGGTGAAATCACGGCGATTTGATACGTGCCCTGCAACTCCGTCACCGCTCGCTGGGGAACCAGCAAGGCTCCTTGTTTCGTTTCCGTAACGACGCGCACACGTGCGAATTGACCGGGACGGAGAATATTCCCAGGATTGGGAAACAGGGCGGCAATACGAATTGTGCCGGTTTTGATGTCCACCTGCCGGTCGGCAAGGATGAATTGTCCGGAGTAGGGATGGACGGCGCCATTACTCAAAATCAGCTCAACCTTGTCCTGGACAGTTGGGGTTGCGTTGGGATCTTTTGCTCGAGCCTTGTAGCGTTGGTTGATCCGCCCCGCTGCAGTCATGTATTCCTGCTCGCTGACGGGAAAGTAGACCCGTATGGGGTTAACGGAGGACATCGACGTTAAGAGCGTGGTCCGTTCGATCAGGTCGCCGATTTGCCCTTCTGCGATCCCTACGATGCCATCTATCGGGGCGGTGATTCTGGTCCATTTCAGGTTGAGCTTGGCTTCCTCGACGGCGGCCATGGCAGCGGCGACTGAAGCCTTTGCCGCCGAATGGGATTGAATGGAATCCTGAAGTTCTTTCTGGCTCACCGCTCCCTGTTTTGCCAGGGGAATATCTCGTTGAACGTCCAATCTGGTTTTCACCAAATGGGCCTGAGCTTTCCCCAATTCACCCTTGGCCTGATCCAGCTCCGCTTTGAACTTGCTCGGATCCAGTCGGAATAACAAGGTGCCTTTTTTGACGTACGCCCCTTCATCGTAATCCCGGCTCAATAAATATCCGGTGACCTGGGCTCGTATTTGGGCGTTCACATTCCCGTCCAAAGTCCCCACCCATTCGGAATAAATGGGCACATCCCGCTGAACAACTTCTACGACTCGGACCTCGGGGGCGGCAGAGGGAGAATTCGACTCCGCATTCTGACGGCATGCCGGCAGGATCACGGGAATGAGACATATCAACGGGAAAAGAAGTCGCCTGACAGGCCGGAAAATGGGAAGCACCGTTCTCATACCTGCGTATGTTTCCCTTATTTCGATATGATTGTCAACGTCATTGATGAGGAAGCTATTGTATTTGACCGGTCTTTCCTTCTCGAAAATGTCCGACCGTGGGGACTGATCTTCATCAAGGGAATGTTGACGCAGTCTTGCTCAATCTTCTCTCTTGTCAAGGACAGATCTCCTTGGCATGATAGGGGGCTTTCTCGCGTTGATTTATGCGGTGGGGAATTGGTCAAGAATGGATATCACACGTCAAGTCAAGAATCTTCAATCTCTTCTGGATGTGGCCAAGGCAATGGCCGGTGAAATCCCCTTAGACAACCTCTTGCAGGTAATCACTCAAAAAACCGAAGAAGTGCTGGAGGCAGAACGCTGCAGTCTTTTTCTTTACGATGAAGGCAGAGATGAATTATGGAGCAAGGTTGCCACAGGTTTGGGCGGCTTAGAAGAGATCCGCTTTCCCCTGGACCGGGGCATTGCAGGAGAAGTGGCCAGGACCGGTCAAGGCATTAATATTTCAGAGGCCTATGCGGATCCCAGGTTTAATGCGGAGATTGATAAACAAACAGGATATCGGACACACTCGATTTTGTGCTGGCCCATGACCACAAGCAAGGGCCGGCTCATTGGTGTCATTGAGGTTCTGAATAAAGGGGGAGGGGGGCCCTTTGATCAAGAGGATGAAGCGCTTCTCCAGGCTCTTGGCACGCACGCGGCTATTGTCCTCGAGCGGTCTCAGTTAATCGAAGCCTATGTC
Organism: uncultured Nitrospiraceae bacterium; assembly: GCA_964525045.1. GTDB lineage: Bacteria > Nitrospirota > Nitrospiria > Nitrospirales > UBA8639. The sequence continues at coordinate 28,639 of CAZGFD010000032.1, forward strand.
GACAAACAGCGAACTGATGCGGCCCTCAAACTGGCTCATGAAATTCAAATGAGTTTACTGCCTCAAACATTCCCGGCATTTCCCCAAATTCCACAAATTGATTTATTCGCAACGATTCAACCCGCCTGGGAGGTGGGGGGAGATCTGTATGACTTCTTTTTAACGGATCAGGGTCTTATTTTTTTTGCCATCGGTGATGTGGCCGGGAAAGGGGTTCCAGCCTCTCTCTTTATGGCCATTACCAGGACCCTGATCAAGGTTTCTGCCCGAAAAGGGTTGCCACCCCATGAGATCCTGCAAGAAGTCAATACGGAATTATGCTCCAATAATGACTCTAGTACCTTTGTCACACTCTTCTGTGGGATTCTGGACCCTTCGACGGGCGATGTTCTCTATGCCAATGCGGGACACAATCCCCCCTTGATCATACGGCCCCACAAAGAACCCCTGTGTCTGGATGACGGGGGAGGTATTGCCGCGGGAGTCTTGAGTGAAGCTACCTATCAAACTCAACACATGCATTTGGACCCGGGTGACTCCCTCTTTATGTATACGGATGGGGTGACTGAAGCAATGGGCCCAAAGCGGGAGATGTTTTCAGAAAAACGGCTCTTCGACGAAATGCGGAGTCTTCAGGACCGATCATCGCATGACATTGTGACCGCCATATTGGAAACGATTACCAATTATTCCAAAGGCGCACACCAGGGAGACGATATTACTTTGATGAATATTAAAATGATTCCTGAATCACCGATCAAAAAATCTTGAACGAAATGCAGTTATATCCTGATATTCGAATATGGGTGACCTCCTGTGCCACTTTATTCAACAAGAATAATCCCAACTGGTCCAACTCCTCTTCAGTGGCAAATTCCGGTTGTGGCATGACAATAGGACCATCCACGTCACTCACTCGTGATCGATCTTCAACATCGACTTGGATATGATCTTCTTGCCTCACTAATTGGATCTGTATCTGATTTTCATCCGTTGTACCATCTGAATTTCGACAAATGTGCATGAATATCTCTTCAGACGCCAGTTGCAATGCGGTGGTTTGGGAAGGCGATAATCGTAAGGTTGAAGCCTGTGTTTCAATAAAATCATTTAATGTGGAAACCTGTGTCGGATCTGGTTTCAATCGTAACGTGGCACGGCGACGGGGAAGAGCGTGAAAAGCGGTATTGAGGATGACGGCGGTCAGCCCACCCATCACTAGGCCATTGGTCATGACGGGCTCAAACGCCCGGGGTAGAAGGTCCGGGAAAAATTGTCCTGTTTGCATCATCAAGCCCACGCAAAATGAGACCCCGACGACCACGCCAATTTGATAGTTCATGCCGGCCGATACAGCGAGTTGGACTCCTGTGGCGAACAACAGGCCCATCAGAAATACCAGAGATGCTCCAAGGACCGGGCCGGGAATACTGACAATCAGGGCGCTCACTTTGGGACAAAACGCTAACACCATCAGGAGGCCCGCCCCATAAATCCCGATCCGCCGGGAAGCGACTCCGGTCAATTCAAGCACAGCAATGTTCCCCGAATAGGTTGTATTGGGAATGGTCCCGGTCAGGCCGGCCAAACAATTCCCGATCCCATCGGCATACAGACATCCCTGGACACGGTCATAATCGATCTTTTTAAAATTCCGCTCAGAAATTCGTTGAACTGCCATTGAGTCCCCGACGCTTTCAATCGTTCCCACCAATGTGGCAAATCCAAAGGTAATCAAGATTGGAATCGCCTCAGTCGTGAGGTGAAATTGAAAACCCGGCCAACCGGCCTGGGGGAGCCCAATCCAGGGGGCCGAGGCAAAATGGGAATAATCGACAAGGCCCCAAAACCCACCAGCTCCATAGCCAATGGCGGTCCCGAGAATAGGAGCCCAAAGTCGAATGTTGGTACCACCAAATACCGCAATCCCCATAATGGTCGAGAAGGTGAAGACCCCGACAATTAGGTTTTCCATGGACCCGTACCCCGGCTTCCCTTTTGGTCCGGTCCACATCTCCAGGCCTATTGGTACGACCATCACCGTTACCAGCATGACCACCACTCCTCCCACCGATGGGGTAAAGATGTTCCGAAGATGCCGCAAAAAATACGAGAATAAAAATTCCACCGGCGCCGCCAGTAAGCACATGGTGGCTACCAAGGGGAGCCCTCCAACTTTAATGGCATCCAATGTACACGCAAAAAATGTTCCGCTGACCCCCATGAATAGAACGTACCCAGCTCCAATGCGGCCAAACCTTACGGCTTGAATATAGGTCGTCACACTGGTCACGATAATAGTTGCAAATATGATGTAGCTGATCTGTTCCGAACTCACCTCAAAGGCCGCGGTGATGATAGCAGGTACGATAATGATGCCATTGAACATCAAAAGGACATGTTGAAAACTTAAGACGAGGGTGAGCCAATGGGGAGGGTTTTCATCAACCGAATACAGAAGCGCTCGGCTACCGGGATTTTTTACAGCCATTGAATTTTCTTAACGGAACATAGACATGGGTTTCAATTTTCTGGTTTCAAGTAATTTCATATAAGGCCACTGACTCTTGCACTTTTAATTTTGAACGGGTCTAATGAAAAAAATCTTGGCTACCAATATGATACCCACCCTGTCGATAACTCTCAGCAACCATTTATCAGAACTTGAACGATTACACCAGGTGCTGGGGCAATTTGGGAAAGATCAGAACCTCCCGCACACAGTGATCAATACCATGAATCTCGCCCTTGAGGAAATTGTCGCCAATGTCATCGAACATGGATATCAGGATGCAGGTGAGCATGCCATCAATATCTTTTGTTCAGTTCACGATGGGCAGGTTATTGCAGAGGTCGAAGACGATGGACAGCCCTTCAATCCCTTAGAATGCCCTGATCCGGATGTTTCTAAACCTTTAGAGGATCGACCCCTTGGAGGATTAGGGATATTTCTGGTTCGAAAGGTGATGGATGCGCTGGATTATAGTTATCAAGGAGACAAAAATCGCATCAAATTGAAAAAAAGAATTGATGAATGAAGGTCAACAATGTAGCTGCGCCATCTTATGGCGCCTTTTCGATTCACCAAGGGTCCGGGCGCCGTTTAATTATTGACCGGACAGAGGCAGCATGAGATGCTGCAACTACGAAAATACGAATTTGGAATTTGTTAATTAAATTGGAGGGGAATATGGAAATTGATGAGGAAAAAAAGGAGGGAGTGGTTATTCTTTCTCTGAATGGCAGGCTAGACGCTTTAACGGCCAAAGGTTTGGAGAACAAGTTCTTCAGTCTCCTCGAATCCCAAGAAAAACGCTTCGCCATCAATTTCTGCAAGCTAGACTATATCAGTAGCGGAGGTTTACGAGTGCTCCTCAAGGCGGCCAAGGTGTTAAAAAAGGACAACGGAAAAATTGTGCTGTATGCCCTCAAAGATCCCATAAAGGAAATTTTTGACATTGCCGGCTTCGTCGGTCTATTCCAGATTTATCCGGACGAAGCCGTAGCCTTGAGAAGCTTTCAGTAGAAAGGTCAGGCAATAATTCGACAATACATAGGGGTACGAACCCATTTTCATGGGAACTTATTATATACTTAATGAAAAATTAGGATTGTTTGCGCGATAAAGCTTCCCAATCCCTTTTAAGATTCCGGCCGCGTAGTGAGCCGGGAAGCCGTGCAACTAGATCGGACCGAGCGCACCCCGACCTTCGCGTTGGGATCGGGATGGGGACAAGAGGTGTCGACTCGTTAGGGTAGCACTTGGATATCCACCGTGCTGCCAATCGGAATGGGATTGAACTGGCAGAAGGGGTCAGGAGTTGTTGTGCCAGGAACCCTGGCATTACAGCCATCTGTGCTCCCTGGTGTCAGATTGGGAAAGAGGGTTTGACAGGGAGGCAGTCCTCTTTTCCAGCAGATGTCGCATGCATTCGGAAAGACTCCAAAGACATTGTGGGTATTTAACCCTTCCGTTGGCCCCAACCTTTTGACAAGCTTTCCACTCGTGTCCTTGACCTCAATCTGTATATTTTTGTTCCATCCATTCACAAGGCTGATGTTGGTGCCTTCTTGGAAGGGCGGATCGTGGGGTTCCAGATTGATGGTGGCCTCGGCTTGGGAGATGCCGGTCGGGTCCGTACACATTTCTTGCAAGTTCAGATCGAACGACATCGTCACGCTTAGGCACTTACCCCGCTGGTAGGGAAACGTCGCCACGCCTCCGTTGCCCGCAAGTGGGAACGAGCAATGCCGACTCCTGGGGTCGGAGCTTGTGCAGGGGGGCGTCGCGGAACTGGGCTGTATGGGATTTTGGCATGCCAGCGTTGGGTCCGTTGGTGGGGCAGCGAAGTTCACATACACGGTAACCTCATTATCCGTCGTGTTCGTTACATGCAGTCTGGTGGGGGTGGGAGAGGAGGCGCCAAACAACCGATCCTCGCCTTGAATCTTGATCTTAACCGTGTCGCTAGGAAGCGCATTAGCAAAGAAAGTTCCATTGGGATCTACGCAACTAGGACAGGCATGCATCTCAACCTCCAGCGATTCCCCACGCACCGTCGCCTCTTTTTGTGTCACCTCACAATTTTGCCCAGTTCCTGGACCGCCACTGAAGACCTCTATGACACCAGGAGCAATGGTATGGGCACAGGTGATATCCGATTGACTTCTTTCCCCCGTGAACGTATCCAAAAACAGTATCGTTCCCTTTTCAACAGAGGTGGCACTCCCATCACAGCCGGCGGGTGGCGCTTGGCAGGTTACGCTAATTTTGGCCGTTATTTTGTTCCCCGTATCGGCATTCTTTTTTTGGGCAGTGGCTTGAACCTTTGCCTTTTCTTCTGAATATACAGGCTTGGAAAGTATGGTGATGCCGGCAGCAACGAAAATGCCTATGAATAGGCTTGCCAAAAAATTTTTTGTATCCATGGTCCCCTCCTTGTCTGTCGGTTGGGTTTCATGCCATTTGGTTGATGTCCGGCCGCTCGCACCATCATGGTCAGGAACTATTTTTTTGATTGGCTTCCTCTTTTACAGGGATGGCTCTGGGTTGGCGTGACCCATCAGAATGTTTCCTCTGCCCACGATAGGTGAAATGAGAGCGGCACAGAGAACACCCGTGCCAACGAGTAGAAACTTCACGAACATGACTGTCGAGGACTCCTTTGTAGAGGCAGAGGTGGGTAAGATAGGAAAAATGGATAAGGAAACCCTACGCCCCCTTCTCACAAGATGTCAAACAAAATGTGAAAACATGGTGCCCCTGATCTCTAATTGGATTGACCACAAAGGGGGCATGAACGGAAGGATGTAGGCGGTCCGGTTATGTCCTTGTCGGTTCATTCCCTTTTTTTGTCAGACTAAAACACCTTCAGTTTGGGTCAGGCCCGAGGTCTGGGTTTTTGCCCTAAATATCAGTCAGAGACTGAAAAGAAAACCAAACGAAGGGGGCATGTCCTGACATGCCTTAAGCGACATACTAATTTCATTTTTTAAATTTTTACTCAATTTGCTTACCCTTTGATGCTTGCTTGAGAAGAAAATCTTGGACATGATCTGTGTCCCACTTCTAGAACGGACCTCCGCCTTGCCTTTCTTTAACACCAAACCGTTTCCGAATAGGCCCTGCCTGAATACCTGCTCCTTTTCTTGTTCACAAAAATAAACGCAATGGAAAGCCTCAAATGGAGGATGAGCGTAGTCTTTTTGATAAAGGAAATGTTACGTTTGAGCAAGATGTGAACATCCAGAAGAATGAAATAACGAGAATTGGAGATGGGTTTCCGGCCTCAACCTAAAATAAAGAGTTGGTCACCATGAAACATTCACATCTGAACGTCCTTTACCTTCTTGCCATTTTCGCCGCTCTGACTCTTGTATCTTTTGGCCCATTCCATTTCTTTCTGCCCAAAGTTGAGCAGGTGGGATTCAACATGCTCCCGCCAAATGGCGAATGCCCACCCTATGCCCAAGAAGAACTCCATGACCTGAACGACATTAGCGTGTTTCCAGATGGGGATAGCCTCAATACCAGGATGGTTGTTCGAATGAGGGATCGATGTGTGCCCGTGTGGGGAGGATTAAATAGTGAGCCGCCCAGAACGGAATGGGTGATGGAAAAAATACGCTTGCAGACCTATGGATTTCCGAAGAGTCCTAACACACCCATCCAACCGAATAATCCCAACGACCCGAATACCGTATGGAGCAGCCCGGGTCCGCTTTTTCATTTAAAGAAAGCCAGTTCCCCATCTGCCCGAGATGGGAGCAGATTCAGAATGACCCTTTATAACCGGCTGCCTCTGAATCAAGAAGGTCCTGGGGAGTGCGCGTTTTATGAAAACCCTGACTTAACCTATCCGAATTGTTTCCATGGAGACCAGACTACCAATTTTCATTTTCATGGATTCCATGTTTCCCCACAGCCGCACCAAGACTTTGTCGGGGTCCGGATCTATCCGAAGGGAACCCCTTCGAGCGGCGACCCGAATCAAGCTATCGGCCAATATCGTTATAATCTCGATCCGCTTCCCTGGACGCAGGCGGAGGGTACCCATTGGTATCATGCCCACAAACATGGTTCGACATCATTGCAGGTGCTTAACGGCTTAGTCGGCGTATTCCTCATTGAGGGTCCTTTTGACAAATGGCTAAGAGATTTTTATCGTTCCCACACCCTAAGAGAAAAGCCGATTGTCATCCAGCAAATTCGACAGTTTTTATGGGTAGGGCAACCAACAGAACCGAGAGTTCGATATACCTTGGTAAACGGGCAAGCCAATCCTATTATAAAGATGAATCCAGGAGAAATTCAGAGATGGCGGTTTATCAGTGGAACCATGCAGGCCTCCGCTCAAGTCAGACTAACTTTTGAAGGATTAGAGGCCAAACAAATTGCCATGGACGGCGTTCCGTTCGCACCGGAAAACTATCACCGACAGCCATTGCTGAACAATGGGGCATTTGAGATCGACCCAGGCAATCGAGCTGATTTTCTGGTTCAAGCCCCTTTCAAGGGCGGCCGATACTATGTGACTGTTGAAGTCATTGGGGCGGTCCAGAGTGGACGAAGGACGGAAATCGATACAAGAGATCAAGAGATCATTGATAGTATTCCCAACTATCCCTACGAACATCCACCTCTGGTCAGCATTGATGTCGGTGGGTATGCAAAACGAATGAGATTCCCGGATTTTCTTCCGCCCCTCCCGGAATATCTAGAGGATATCCCTTCACCACCAAAAGAACGACACGTTCTCTATAGTATGGGAGGGGCCCAACCCCCAACTGTTGAATTTACCATTGATGGAGTCAAGTTCGATCCGAGCTGCGCGAATCAGACTGTCCTCATTAATTCCACCGAACAGTGGCGGTTAGAAAATGATTCAACCGTTCTCCATCCGTTTCATATTCATGTGAATCCATTCCAGGTGGTTGAGAATGAAGGGATTCGGTATTCTCCCCCGTATGTCTGGCAGGATACCATTGCGATCCCTGCTGGGACTCCGCAGGATAAGGGTGTAGCCGTGATATATCAGCGATTTCTTGATTTCACCGGTGGACATGTCCAGCACTGTCATATTCTTGGGCATGAAGACCGGGGCATGATGCTTGGCGTGCAAACGGTCTGTCCCAACGGGCAATATGGAAAACCCACATCGAGGGAAGGACCGGAATGCCGTCCTGGCAGGTATATCCCTGCACTTCCACAATGTGGGAATTCCTAGGTACAGCTCTTTCCCCCTTAATCGGTTCCTGTTTAGAGAACCCCAAAACGTCGAACGATGACGCGACCCGTTGTTTGTCTTGCAAAGAATTACACCATGTCGATTCGATAGAAAAATACACTGGTTAAATATGAAGTAACATGACGTAGCATTGTTACGAATCTTGAACCGAATGCCATTTCTATTTGAACTCGCATCGCCCCTCCAATCATTTTCTGATTGACCTACCATCGTAATGGTATATCCCAACCCCTAACTGTTCTGTTACATTTCTTTTCTACCCGATTTATCCGGATAAATCAGGTGCTTTTAAAAGCTTTTACCAGTGAGGTTTGAAATGCTGTTGAAGCCGTTGGGCGTTTTCGTTTTACGAATGGGGTTAAGCATAAGTCTATTGTTAGGAACCTTTATCCACGCTTCAGGTGAACTTATTTCAATGCAGGAGTTTGTTGAAACTGAAACCCACTTTACCCCTGTTGTCCTGTCAGTTCTTGCCGAACCACATCCATTTAACGGGTCGGATGGTCTTGTCCATTTTGTATATGAGCTCGAACTGACCAATGCCATCGGTATCTCGGTTAGGGTTGAGTCGGTAGAAGTTTTCGAGGCGACACAGCAAGAGAGAGCGTTGGTAACGATAACCAATGACCACGTTCCACAAAAAATGCAAGGACTCATTACGAAATCTCCGACAAATATTCTGGAGGCAGGAGGAGCAGCTATTCTCTTTATTCATTTCACCATGGAAACGACTGAGAGGCCTCCCATGACTCTCGTTCATAGGTTGACGATATCTGGAAAATTCCCCCAGGGATTCAACCAATTTATGGGGTTGCCGGCATCTCAAAGGCAACTAATTGAAATAGGCGGGCTCACCAAGGTGCATCCCATTCGTCCTATTGTCCTGGGGCCACCGCTTGAGGGGCGTGGTTGGGTTGCTGCTGATGGATGCTGCACGGCGAAACGGCACGTTCGAGCTATTATGCCCATCAATGGGTTACTTCGCGTGGCCCAGCGTTTCGCAATAGACTGGGAGCTTTTCGATAAAGACCAACGGCTATATGTCGGTGATCCGTCGGACGTGAAGAGTTACTTTTCCTATGGGCAGAAAGTGCTGGCTGTGGCTGATTCTACGGTGGTCAGGGTTGTTGATGCGTTTCAGGACCAGGTTCCGGGAAAACTGCCATCCGGTATGACGCTGGCCGAAGCTGACGGTAATCATATTGTCCTTGATCTGGGGAATGGTCAATTTGCCTTTTATGCACATTTACAGCCAGGCAGTATTCATGCCCATGGGGTGAAGGAGGGTGACCGGGTCTGTCGAGGGCAGGTGTTGGGTTTGGTTGGAAACTCCGGCAATACATCCTCTCCCCACCTGCATTTCCATGTGATGTCTTCACCTTCAACACTCGGATCCAACGGCCTTCCATATCTAATTGATGCTTTCGAACTCTTAGGCAAGACACCCTCTACGGCGGCGTTCGACAAAGCGGAGAAAGACGGAATTCCCTTGGAGGTCCAGGAAGTGGACAACCCTGGAACTCACTCAGACGAACTACCGCTTGATCTTAGTGTGGTGGGGTTTGGTACGGAACAAAAGTGTGTTGGCTCCTCAGGAGTGGTAAATTGATACTTTAATTTTTTCCCGGGAGTTGCAGAGAAATACTTTCACAAGAGATTTTGTTTATGTTGAAAGGTCAGTTCAATTTTTCACCAGATGATATTGAATGCTTGATGCCAACTTGGTACCGCTGAGTAAAAGCCTTTTCTCTTGACCAAATAATGAAAAGTTTGCTGATACCCCATCGGCGGGTTGTTTCATTCTTATGCAGGAGAAATTCGGCTGAGGCTCTTGGCCGTTTTAGAACTTTTTGATTTGAAATGCCAGGGCTCGAGATATTGAAGAATTCAGTCGCATAATCCTCAATTCGAGGATAAGCCCAAGTCCCTGAGTTCCCACACCTGATCCAAATTCCAAGCCTTTATCCGGTATCATTGAGAGATTCCGGTAGCATAGAGCCCCGGTCATGGAAGAGGAATCGTAATAACCAGCCCACCCATGACATCATTCAGGCGAAAATCCCGCTTGGGACTCCTTGGATGCGTGTTGTGACACACCACACAGGCCTCGGTGACCCCTCGATCTGCATAGATGGCTTGAAAGAATTGCTTCTTCCCGGATTTAACGATTCCCGTAAAAGGGTTGTCGGGATTTTTCCGCACTGCCTCCAACCCCTTGGTCTCAAAACTTGTCGCGGGGGCATTTCGTTCATAAATGGGCCAGAGGCTGATCAACCGGTACCGGATGCTGTTTTTTCTCTCCGCCACCAAAATCGCGGCCTCCCTCAGAAACTGATTTGGCAGAGGGAGGCCATGACGGGCTTCCCAATTTTCGGAAGACAAGACGACACCTTGATTCTGTAAGCGTTCGACGATGCGGGTGGTGTAGATTTCCCGATCGGCTTGGATAATGGCTTGCAAATAATTTGCTACCACGTTCGGTGGGATTCCCTTCAAGGAACTGGGGGATGTATCTGAAACAGCTTGGTTACTCTCAGTGAGAACATAAATGAGGGTAAAGAGGAAGAGGGCGAGGATCAATTTGCCCTTGAAGTCTGTCATGGGTATGGTGCGTCCTGGCGAAAATGGGTTTTAGTCCTATATCTGAAATCATCTGAAAAATATGTCGACTTTTCTTGGACAATTCCCTCAACACCCCAATAGGGTATATGATCTATCGGAGCAATAACCCTGCCATCCTCCGTTCACCCGATTTATTTGAAGACATGGATCCAACAGCATTGATAGTATGGGATTTTTTTGACAGTAAACACGGGAAATCCAGAGCTATTGTCAAATCTGGTGTCTGGAACGTTGCTTACGCGGCGACCGGTTCCT
>CAZGFD010000033.1:0-36829 GCA_964525045.1 uncultured Nitrospiraceae bacterium
AATTCGTATTAATACCCATTGACATTAATCACAGTTGCTCACCCTACCCTCTCCCCCGGGGGCGAGGGAATAAGACGGAATACAGGTCCCTGAAAAAGGGCGCAGGCTATATGAATGTCCCTTATTTACCTGCAGGTACGAGCTTGGCAGGGGATGACGCAGAAGAATCCCCTCCGACCTTTTTAGGGTTTCGGGGGAACTGTTTGAGTCAGTTTGGGTAAGAGAGGGACGGACTATGAAGTCTCAGACAGGAAGTCGAATTCTCAACCTATCCCCGTAAGCCGGGGTGCATTCGAGCACCCTTCTTCTTTTATCTCAGCAAGTAAGAGGGTTGGGATCACAAGCCAACCCATATCATGACACGCCGGAATAATAACGAATAATATCTGATACCGAAATCACGCCAACGACTCGATCGTTTTCGACCACCGCTAAATGCCTCGTCGCTTTGTTTTTCATCAGCCGTACCGCTTCAACGACAGGATCACTACTATCAATATTAATAATCGGTTCCCGCATGCATGTTCTAACCGTTGTCGTTGCTGGGTCAAGGTTCCCGCCTACCACTTCTCTCGCCAGTTCGGTTTCGGTAATACTGCCCACATAATCATCACCACTTTGGACTAACACCGATCCTATCTTCCATTCCTGAAGTAATTTCCCGACCTCTTTCAATGTGGCATCCATCGAAACGGCTCTGATGGTTTTGGACATGTAATCGGCCACGCGAGGACCAGACACCTTGGTCTTTTTGGCGCCTGCGGCAGATGCGGCCGCTCTCCTCGTTTCCAAGTCTGCCACGCAATTTTCAAGGACCCGTTGACGTTGACGGAGCGTTTCCCGTTGCGACTCATGGGTCAGGCTTTCCGCGCTCCCTTCTTCCGGCACATTCATTAATCCCGCCGCCTCACCGACGGTGGCATATTCATACGCTTCAAGCATCGGAGAGGCGCTTCCCATAATGTCACTGATCAAATCCACCGTTTTTGAATCAAATTCAATCAAGACTTCCGGTGAAGGTTCGTTCATCAGGTATCCTCTCAGCGTCATCAATTCCTTCCGAAGCCGATCAATGTCTCGATCGACCGTGGACGCCTTTTCTTTATTTGCCGTTTGAGTTTTTTCCATAACGCCTCCTTCAAATAGTCAAAATTGAGAGATTCGGATGGTACCGTAGAATCGGAGAATAGGCAACTGGAAAATTCGTTTCGGGTTTCGGTTTTCGAGTCTCGGGTTTTGGACTTTCCGACGACGACTATAATTCCATAAAACCCGAGAAGAGAGTGGCCAATCCTAAAAAACTGAGGAAGCCGACAACATCCGTTATTGTCGTCAACACGATGGACGAGGATTGGGCCGGATCTTGTTTTGAGGCTTTTAATGCCATGGGGATAATGGCCCCCGATAACCCCGCGATCACCATCGAGATCACCATTGAGACTCCGATGACCAACGTCAATCCCAGTGATCGACTCCACAAGGCCACAGCGAGGCAGGCTACCCCGGCCACCGCCAGGCTGTTGAGGAACGCCACAAACACCTCTTTCCCGCTGACCCGCAACCATTCGGAGGGCCGGATATCACGCAGGGCTAATCCACGAATCACCACGGCCAAAGACTGAGCTCCTGTGTTGCCGGATTGACCCGCCACAATCGGCAACAGGACGGCTAACGCCGTAAATTGAGCAATGGTGGTTTCAAAAATTCCTACGACAAATGCAGCTAAAAAAGCCGTTAAGAGGTTTAATTGCAACCACGGGAGCCGCTTGCGAACCGAAAATGACACTGAAGAAAGCGGGCGTTCGTCTTTATTGGCACCGACCATGGTCAAAATGTCGGCCGTGGCATCTTCCTGACTGGCCTTGACGATATCCTGGTTCCTGATCACACCCAACAAATGACCATCAAGGTCCACAACCGGAATGGTAAACAACAGCCTTTGACTGAAGAGTTCCACAATTTGTTCGCGCGATTCTAAAGGATGAATGGCCGACAAATCACGATGCATCACCGATTGAAGACGTTCATCGGGTTCGATCAACAAGAGGTCTCGAACTGAGAGTTTCCCCACTAACGTCTGATTGCGATCCACAATGTAGAGATCATGGATGTCCTTCGGCGCCCTGCTGCGAACTTGAGCCATGGCCTCTTCGACCGTCAAATCCTCGGGAACGGTAAACACCCCGGGGTCCATGAGGCCGCCAACTGAATCCGGAGGATACTCCATATAGGAACGAATCTCTTGGGCATGGCGTGAGGGAATCCGGGTCAGGATGGCATTCGACAGATGTTCGTCCAACCGTTGCAATAGTGAGGCAGCAATCGCCGGGGACATTTCAGGCAAGGTCTGGGAGAGAAGATCGGTCGACATGGCTGTAATGACTTCAGCAGCCACCACCGGGCTCATGCAGGCCAGCAGGTTAGCGATATTTTTGCCTGTGGTGGATTGCATGAGGCGAAGAATATCCGTAATCTGGAATGTTTCCAGAATTTGCGCGGCTTCTTCATGATAGTTGGTAAAAAATTCCTCATGGAGAAGTTGGTGGGCCATTATGAACCCTCCTTCTCTTGCCCACGGGAAGTCTCTGACGCCTTTTTTGACCGTGATTCAATGGAGGTGGCCACATCCGTCATGATTCCGATCCCTGCCAGTGAATAGGCTTCCCAGAGTTGCATAAAGCCCTGACTGAGAGACCCTGGATCCGGATTTCTCACATGTTCTTGTTCAATCCCGCGAAGGGTCTTGTATCGAAGGGCTCCCAAAAACGTCCCCCATCGGTCGACCACCGGTAAGGTGGGAAACCGTTCCCATTGAGGATGCTGTAAAATTTCCTCAATGTTCGCTTCGGCTGACAGGGTGACAACCGCATCGGTCATGATCGTGGCGATCAGATGATCCATATCAGAGGAAATGAGTTGTTTGAGCGTGACGAGCCCCTCTAATTTTGTATCCCGGTCAATGACATAGACATAATACGTTGTGTGGCCCGGATCCATTTTGACCCATGCCAAGGCCTCTTCCACCGTAATATCCGGAGGGACCGTCAATACCCTTGGATCCGCCAAACTTCCGGCCGTATGGGGCAGATACCGCATAGCTCGCCGGAGACTGGCGCCAATCGCTTTCTCCAATCCCTCAAGAATTTCATGTCGTTGGGGTTCTTCAAATTGCCTGAGGACTCCGATGGCCGAAGAGGCAGACAGGTGTGTAATGACATCCCCTGCCGCATCCTTGGTAAAGCGAGCCACAATTTTGGCGGCCGGTGCCGGAAGACAACATTCGAGCACCTGTGCGATATCGATTGAAGGCAGCGGAGCCAAAACATTCGCCGCTTCTTGGGGGGTCACGGACTCCAGTCGCCGGGCAACCTCTAACGGATGGGCTTGAAGATAGCCCAATGTCAACCGATCTTCAGCCTTCATACTACCCCTCGGAATTGGAAATAATGGCCGTTGTTTCGTTGAATTGAGCCGCCGGAACGACGACCCGTCCCTCATCGGTTTCTATCACAATGGACACGGGCGTGAGTGCGACAACCTTACCGCGAATATCCCCCATTCGAATGTTCACTCCAACTCGCAACACCGATCGTAAGTAATGCGAGGCAATGAGGTTCGCGACGGCCGAACGCGCGCCAAGGCCGAAAGAAAGAGCTGATCCTCCAATCAACCCGGCAATAATTAAAATAATCGTGTTATCTAACAGGGCTGTGTTAATCCCCAATTGGTTGATCGAGGTCACCACGACCAACAGAATCGCGGCAACATAAAATGCCTGAGCCACAATCGTTCCCTGGGTGATGCCTGCCGAACTGCAAGCCATAATAATCAGTTCTCGAACGAAATTCGCGGCGATCAGCCCCAGGACCAGGATTAAAATCGCGATACCAACCCTAGGAATATAATGGAACAAACTCGTCAACGCTTCCGAGATCAGAGGAAGTCTCAAACTTTCCGAAGCCACCAGGAGAAATAAAGAAAGGATGAGCCAAAACCCGATCGTCCCGAGGATCGCCGAGATTGGTTTCTTCGTTCCGGACCTTTCCATTAACACTTGAAAGGCCGTCCGGCTCACGAGTCGGTCAAAACCAATAAGCTGCAGCAGCCGTGTAATTCCTGCGGCCACTAGACGGGCCAGGATAAATCCCAAAAAGAGGACCAACACCGCGATGAGGATCCGGGGCACGAATTCGCCTATCAACACCCCACTTTTGTTAAACGCTTCGGTGAAAACGTCTGACCAGTCAGTGACGCTCATCGTGTTATCTCTCTCATACTAGGATTTTCTTCTTTATCATGAGGTAGCTAAAAAAAAATTCCATACAAAGTTAAACATCATGGCACGGCATGCAATGACCCTGCAAGCCAAAACAAGCCTTTTCACTATTCCATCACTCCATGGCTTTTATGTTTTCCTTCACCGTCTCATCGTGAAGTTTGACGAATGTGATGATAGGCCCGACATACTTCCGCACCAACGACGAACACGGTGGAGCTATAAAACAACCACAAAAAGAAAAAGATGAAACCTCCCAAGGCCCCATACAACACCGTAATGGATTGGGCGAGGGTGACATAGGCAGAAAATGCGAATTTCGATAAGGCAAAGAGCGTCGCTCCCGTCAGACTCCCAACGAGCAGGGCCGAAGTTCCCAACGATCGACTGGGAGAAAACCGGTAGAGGAGAAAAAACAGGGACGCGGTAAAAGCAAAACTCAGCAAATCGGTGACCAGAGTCATTCCCTGATGAAGCAATCCCCGTAGTGACGGAATTTGTTGGCTCAACGCATTGATAATCGTACCCAATAATTCAACACTAATCGTCAGGAGCAGTAATAGGGAGACCCCCAACATCACTAAAAAATCCTTGAATTTTCCCCTCAAGAACGATTTCGGAGGGGGTGCGTGAAAGACCGTATTGAGAATAATACGAACCGAGCCAAATAAGGCACTCGTTAAGATAAAAAACGCCAAAAACCCGACCAACCCTAATGGCCCCCTATTGGTGATGATCCCATCAAGCGCATCAAAGAAAGGTTGCTGGGAGCCCGGCAGGAAATTCTGTAGGGTCTCGTGCACCCAAGTGACCGCCGTGTCCGATTCCACAAGGGTATAGCCCAATCCGGAGACCAACAAGAGGGAGAGCGGCATACAATACAGCAAGAGGTCAAAAGACAACCCGGAGGCCAAAAACAAGCCGTTGTCCGCAAAAAACTTGCGAACGGTTTCCTTTACAATGGCCCAACAGAAAGAGGCTTTTTTGCGTTTCACCATCACGCGTTCTCAGTTCAAATTTTTCAGCGGCTCAATCCGAGTGGTAACCCAGGCCGGCCGAGTGATGACCCAGGCCGGAATAACTCGCAGCCTGACCGGGTTAAAGGGATCTTGACTCAGTCATCGATGCTTATGTATTTCCACGGCAACCTGATGAATATGACTGTCCTTGCTTACCTCTTCAATATCCCGACTTATCCTGATTCGCCAGGAGGGATAGGCGTTGGCTGGTATCCCGGGAAAATTGGTGGCCTCCAGTTCACCTAATAAATCCTCCATTGGAATGACCAACAGGCGAGAGGGTGTGCGTGCCAGATAGGTATACGCAGCCTGACAGAGTTCCTTAGAGACCTCTAACGGAATTGGTTGAAAAGCCTTAAAGGGAAGCAGGTTTTCTTTTTTAAGGGCCCTCATGAGAGCCACGCGATCGCCCACACGTTGTTTCCACTCCGCCTCGGCATCTTTCGGGGACGCGTAGACGGCTATTTGTTCTTTCAATTCAATGTCCCGGCCTAACCAGTAACCCCGAAATGTTGGTAAATCATGAGTGGTCACCGAAACAACCGAATTTTCAGGATATTGATCCGGAGTTCGAAATGTCCCATTGGATCGTTTTTCAAAGAACAACAATCGATAGGATAATATTCCGGCTTTGGCCAGGCGTTTTTTGATCCTCGGCGTCACGGTTCCCAAATCCTCCCCCACCACCACCACTCGATTTCTCAGGCTTTCGAGGGCCAGAATCGCCAATAATTCATCAACGGGAAATCGTACGTAGGCCCCTTCCTCTCCCGGGGCTCCATCCGGAATCACAAACAACCGAAACAACCCGAGGGCATGATCGATTCGAAGCATTCCTCCATGACGCATGTTATGCCTGAGAGTTTCAATAAAAAATTGGTACCGGTGTACTCTCATCTTTGTTGGGAGAGGCGCCAGGAGACCCCAATTTTGACCATGAAGATTAAAGGAGTCGGGGGGAGCGCCAATGGTAAACCCTTCAGCCAATTCTTGTTGAAACTTCCAGGCATCTGAACCATCAGGGTGTATTCCGACTGGCAAATCCAAATACAACCCAAACGGCATCTTGACGTTGCGGGCCGCTTGATTCACATCCTGTAATTGTTCGTCACATTGCCATTGGAGGTATTGAAAAAATTTGATCCGGTTTTTCTGGTCCCTCCTAAATTTTTCGACTTCAGCAGAATCCGGGTTCTGAAATTCCTTCGGCCATTGACGCCAGGCCGAGCTCCCAAAATGTTCCGTGAGAACCTGAAATAATGAAAAGCGCTCAAGAAATACGCCTTCTCTTTGAATATAACGGTTAAAGGCCTGTGCCCTGGCGGTTTTCAACTTTCCGTGTTGTTCTTGAAACTTTTTAAAAAGGGATTCAAAGATGGGCCATTTCAACTCCAGGACTTTTTCATAATTCACCAATTTGGATTTTCTGAGCATTTCCAGGTCAGCTTGAAAGACTTTCCGTCCCACCTGTTTTCGAAGTTTCGCCAAATTGTGAAAATCCGGGATACGTTCCACATCCAAATACAAGGGATTCAGAAACAAACGGCTGGAGGGTGAATAGGGACTGATGACCCCCGGAGTGGGGGCATGGATAGGACTGACTCCGACGGTTCCCGCTTGCAAGGTTTCCCCGGCCCATTTCACCACTTCTTGCAGATCGTTCAGATCACCCAAACCCCAATTCCTTTTGGATCGTAGGCCATATAACTGCACCGTCAGGCCCCAGGACCGTCGTGGGCGGGATGGGAGATAACATTGACGAGGGGCCACAATCAAAAAGGAACGGCCTTCATTCACTCCAGACCCTATGAAGGCTTTCACGGTCAGGTGGTAATAGCCCAGGGCCAGGTCTCGCGGATAGTCAAGGGAAATCCGAACGTGACGGACGCCATGAATAGATTTGCTCCCAACCACCTTGCACATTTTTCCCTGACAGCGTAGCGTTCTTCTTTTGAACCGTTCGTTTTCGAACACCAATTCTACCCTTACTTGGTCTATCGTGTGCTTCCCAAGGGGCAACCCGACGAAAAAAGACTGAGGTTTTTTTGAGGGATGGACCACTAACACATCATCCACCATGTGTCGCCATCCATCCAACTGGGCTTCTTTCAATGCTTTCTTCACATCTGAGGGACTAGAAACCGGCACCCCAAGGCAGGACAACAGTTTCTGAAGAGTCGAGTCGGGAACCGTATGAGATTTACCGGTTCCATCCTGATAGAAGGGCTCGATTCCATAACAGCCGGCTAACTGACGTAACCACCTTGTCATTTCAGGCATTTTCTTTGTCGCCGTCTCCATATTTTCACAACTCCCATTTCATCCTTCTGTCAGCTCAGATATCACATTCAGATTCTTGCCGCAAGAAAAATTACGTATTCGTTTTTTTCACAAAAAATTTATGTTTACGAAAATCCCCTGTGATTCTCCACTGTTAAAACGATCCCTTGCGACCATCCAAAAAATTCTCTTGACCACATCATTTTTTTGTACCAGAATGGGTCTTCCTGACAAACCGCAACCGGAATCTCGGTGATGATATGAATTCCCCTTTTACTCCCCACAGGCTGGCGTTTCATTTCAAAAACCTTCAAACCTTCTCTGAGATTCTTCACCCATCAGGAAGGAGGATGCGATGCCATTGCTTCAACAATGCCCTCCGCGATTGTGGTCCATCGTTCTGGCGGGAAAAGAAGACCATTCAACCCACCCACGACTTCAACGATGGCTAAGAGGCCGAAAACCTAAACCCTTTTGTACATTTGTCGGATCCCGTTCGATGCTTCAGCACACATGGGACCGCGCGGACCAAATTAGCCATCCTCATTGTAAAATTACCGTTGTCGGCAAACCCTATCTTCACGAAACCTGCTCCCAACTCGGAGGACGGGTTCCAGGCACCATTCTGACCGAACCCAAAAATTATGGAATGATCCCTAGTCTGTTTCTTGCCCTCACCTATTTACAGACCAAGGATCCGGATTCGACGGTGATCGCCTATCCTTCCGATCATTTCATCTATCCCGAGGCACAGTTTCTCCGGACTATCCAACGAGCGGTGTGGGCTTCAGAACGTTTGACCGATCACGTGATCTTGGTTGGAGTCGTTCCGAATGGCTTGTATCCCGGAAGCGGTTTTATTCGCCCCGACCGGCAACTTGGGTGGGTATCCACTTCTCCTATTTATGGTGTACGGGAAGTGAGGGAAACTCCATTTTCTTATCAAGAGTCCAAGTCTGAGAAAGAAAGTGAATTTTCCAATACCTCGGTTATCGTATCCAAAGCCGACACCCTCTGGAAATTAGGTTGGAAAAATCTTCCTGCGGTTGCCGCACTTTTTGAAGAATTTAAGGAGGCCATTGGGACATCGTATGAAAAGGCTGCGTTAAAACAGCTCTATCAACTGGTCAAAGTCCAGGCCCCGTCCCTCAATGTCCTTTTTCAGGACTCCGAAACCCTGGCGGTGATGGAATTGAAAGGCGTGACCTGGAGTGAGTGGGAGACCCCGGACCAAATCATTGAAAATCTGGCAACCATCGGGAAACAACCGCTTGTGTCGCTGGAAACGACTCCGAGAAAATTTAAAGACGTCTCTTAGGTTTTTTATAATTTCACCACATTATCAACCACTTAGCAGTCAAACTCCTCACAAAGCACCAATAGGCCGAGATATAGTATACTACGCTAAAGAAAACGGCCCGCTAAACTGTTTCATCAAAGGAGGTTCCATGGATAACGATACACGATTCATCATTTTTGGAGGCCTTGCCCTCATAACAGGCATTGTCTTGGGGACCGGATTGGGAATGCTTCTGGCGCCTCAATCCGGAGCCAGGACTCGCCGACAACTGCGGAACATGGTTGAGGATGCGACAGAACGAGTCGGCGAATTCGCCGACGATGCCAAGGATACCATGAACGATGTGGTAGAACGCGGGAAAAAGTTTGTGGTGAAGGGGAAATGAGGTCATTTCCCCCTAAGAAAGGGGTCAGGAGTATTTTGTGGCATTGATTTCTCGCTCCTTCATCTTCGGTGAATGACTCACCAGGCTGATTTTGTTGAGTATTTGATGGGCCTTCCTTCCTTCAAATCTTTTTAATTGATCCGTCTGTACAGACATGGTAAACAAGTATGTAGGAGGATTGGCCTTGGCACGTTATAATTGACGGTATTTGGCTATAGTGCGCCCATGTCTTTTGGTCTCGTCGCAGCCTTAATTCTGGTCTTTCTTGCTGTCGCATTTGCATTGCAAAACAATGAACCGATTACTATTCAATTTTTTGCATGGACATTCGAAGGGTCGCTGGTTCTCGTCCTTTTGACCACCCTCGCCCTGGGGATCATCATCAGTGTACTGGCATCGCTGCCTTCTCAGATTAAGAAAAGTCGAACGATTGCCCAGCAACAAAAAACTATTACCAATTTAGAGAGTTCCGTTTCTGCTCACAAACGTTCTTCGATGACCACAGAAACCTCCTAACCCACTCGCTGACTCATGTCCAATCCCAAGCCACCTTTTGCCGCCGATCAGCTCTCCAAACGGGTCTTAGCCATGATCATGGCCGGGGGAAAAGGCGAGCGACTGATGCCCTTGACCGAACTCCGAAGCAAGCCGGCCGTTCCTTTTGCCGGCACCTATCGAATCACTGATTTCGTGTTGAGTAATTTTCTCAATTCCAGCATGCTGGCCATGTACGTTCTGGTCCAATATCGCTCGCAATCTTTGATCGAGCACCTGCGGCGGGCCTGGCGGATTGGGGGTGGGCCAAGCCGACAAACCTTTATTACGGTTGTGCCGCCGCAAATGAAAGGCCGCGGGAAATGGTATGAAGGCACCGCCGATGCGGTATACCAGAACATTAACCTGATACAGGATTTTGCCCCGAGCTTGGTCGCCGTGTTTGGGGCCGATCATATTTATCGTATGGACGTTCGGCAAATGATCCAATTTCATTTGGATCATAAGGCGGAAGTGACCGTGGCCGCACTTCCTGTTCCACTGCAATCGGCCAAGGGGTTCGGCATTATTGAAGTGGATAAGGCCTCGCGCATCATTGGGTTTGAAGAAAAACCCAGGGCGCCGAAACCGATGCCTGACAATAAGGGAATGGCCTACAGTTCGATGGGCAACTATATCTTTAATGCAGACGTGTTGATTAAAGCCCTGGAACAAGATGCCAGCCAGCCCGGGACGCACGATTTTGGTCGTGATATTATCCCGGCTCTGATTCGTGGGCATCGGGTCTATGGATATGACTTCTTAGAGAATGTCGTACCAGGCATTCACCCCTATGAAGAATGGGGTTATTGGCGGGACGTCGGGACGCTGGATGCCTATTGGCAGGCGAATATGGATGTCCTGGGGGAGACCCCTATTTTCGATCTGCGTAATGTGAATTGGCCCATTTTGACCGATGCATCATTAGAACCGGTAGCCAGCCTCGTTCGCACACAGGTGGATGACGCCATGGTTGGCCAGGGAAGTCTGGTAGTGGATGCGCGAATTAAGCGGTCGATCATCGGCCGCAACGTGCGTATCGGGGCGGATACGGAGATTGAGGAATGCGTCATCCTGGATGGGACAATTATTGGACCGAAATGTCGGTTGCGGCGGGTCATTGCGGACCGCTTCAATGTCATCCCGGCCGGAACGATAATGGGGGAGGACGCCCGGGGGGATATTAAGCGGGGAACCCTTGGAAAAGCCGGGTTAACGGTCCTTCCGCGTGGACAATCGTATGGCGGACGGGCGGTCACATCTTAAAAGAATGTGATGGCTGTTCGGATAAACGGGGATTACCGTTTTAGGTTCAATGCGTAGTTTTTGAGACTTTGAACTGCCATCGTTGAACATTTCAGCCCATGCCCCATGATATGATAGGATGACTTGTACCGATAATGTGTTAATCTATGTCTATCGCCCCTATTGGAGTAAACTCTATGACCACCATAAAACAAGACCCGGAACACCTTGAGAACGGAAACAAAGAGGCGGATCAGCCTCCCAGACAGTCAGACCTTGGCTGGGAAGGCCACGTCCATTTTCCCCAGGGTATCCCCCTCTGGAGACGGATCCTAGAGAGTTGGCCTGAATTACGAACCGGGCTTGCTTACAGCCTCGTCTTTGGAGCCGGCGTTCTTCTCGGCACTGCCGTTTCTTCCCTGTTGACATGTAGGGAGAATAAATCGGAAGGATAATGGAAATCATAGGGTTTCGGGTTTCGGGTTTCGGGTTTCGGGCAAGATAAAAAATTTTTAGAAATTTAGGGCAAGACTTGAAATCGTCTACTCAAACTTTTCCTTAGAGTATCAATCAACATCTATATTTAGTCGAAATAGGAGGATGGGTTATGGACAGCCAAGGAAACTCCGGGGATTCCGGAATGGTGAACACCTTTGTCTTTGTTGCGGGCTTTCTATTGGGAGCCGGGGCGGCTTTGTTGCTGGCTCCTGAACCGGGCGCGAACATTCGGGAACGATTATCCCGCGGCGTGAAGACCGCTCAGGACGAGTTTTCGGGTGTGGCCGCTGAGACCAAGGATGCGTTCAATACCTTGTCCCAGGACGCGCAGCATGCCATGAAAAATACGGCTACTCGTTTCAACGCGGCCATGGAGGCCACCAAAGACGCGATAAAAAGCCCCTCTAACGACCAAGTCGTCGAAAAATAGGGTTTTTCGTTGGGTCGCATCACCCTGACGGGGGACAAGTGGATTCGCCGTCATCACAGTGAATTGACAAGAGACTGATACCCTCGGACTGATGTATCCCAGGAAAAACGATCCAACACTTTAAACCCATTGTATATCATCCTGGCATACGCTCCTTGGTTATGAGCATAGAGGTCGATGGCATCTGTCAGGGCCTGAGCCGCTTGATCGACCATCCCGTCGAACAGTAACGTCCCTTCCCGGTCAGACACCCGGTCTCCATCCGGCCAATAATCACGATCAATAATTTTTCTCCAACCGGCTACAACATCGGTGCGCTTCAAGGTCGGCTCACGAAAGAGAAAACCGGAAGGAGCCTCCAAGGTCGTATGAAAGGGCTCGGCTAACCGATGGACTTCAGGCGTCAGACATTGAGAAGGATACGGAGCCACTTGTTGCACTAACCCTCCGGTGGCCCGAGCCACAACTGGTGTTCCCACCGCATACCCCTCCGTTGCGCCTCCAAAGGGTTCATAAAACGAACACATCATGAGGAACGAAGCGCCTTTTTGTAGGTCCAGGTATCCGTTCTTCATCCGAAAGGGAAACACTTTGACTTCGCCCGGCCTTCTTTTGGCCAATGTTTTGAGAAACTCCAGGCCTTCGATTCCTTCTTCTCCTGGAATGGGCGTAAATACAAACTTCGCCTTTCCCTTGGCAATCTTGGCAATCGCCGCGGCGGCCACATCATATCCCTTTTGACAAGGATCATCCCGCCCAAACATTAAAAATATCGGTCCGTCAAATGTTTTGAAATCTAAGCTTCCCCACGCTTCCTTCGGCTGATACTCATTTAGCACAGTAATGACCTCTTGACGGCGATTGGCCTTTTCTGTTCGTAGTGCTTTGAAATCCCCCTGTTCCGCGCATTTCAGAGCGGTCTCGGGAAAATCAATTTTGCCGAACAACCCATTATTAATTCCGATGATCGGCCGTTCTTTGAAAACTTTTTGCAAATGCGGAGCATAGACTCGAGAATGAATTGGATCTTCTACCAGCTCTGCCGCAAAGTTCTCGGAAACCGTCGATAATGGACCATCCATTAATGGAATCATTTTGCTCAGGACCGTCGGCCCTGTCAGCCTGGTTTTGGAGATCTTCGACAATGCCGATTGACTGAGCCTTTTGTCATATGAATTATGCAGAGTTAACAGACAGGTGGCCGAGAGAATGTTGGGATTCTCTTTCGCCGTTAATGCAATTGGGGCTGTTTCCCAATCTTGTAAATACAAAATGAGATTGTGCTTATGTCCCAATCCTGCCAGAGCTTCAGGCACGGCCTTGGAGAAGAAGAGGGCATCTTGAAGGAGTTGATCCGGATTTGAGGGATTGATATACGGATTGCAGGGAGTATCAGGGGCAGGAGGCTCTCCACAATCACATGGTGCGTTAAAAAAATTAGATGAATCGAGGAGAAGGGTTTGATAACCGTTCTCGTCTTGATACTGAAACACTTCACACTTCTCTGATTTTCCTCCAAAAAGAATCTGAAATTCTACTCCCGTCGAATTAATCTGTGCATACATGTTGGGGCGACATTTTGTGATTTCTCTAAAAAAGGGAGCGACCGTCAAACACTTTCCTGTCTGTGCCTCCGCCATTCGCTTCGGCAACACTCGCATGACCGCAGCCAACCCGCCGAGAGGAGCACATTCACTCTCGAACGTGACAAACACCATGGTCCGGTCTTTTTTTTCTTTGTTAGGTTTTGGCGTCACGTCTTATGACTCGCTCCTGCGAAACACTGAACATGATGATACCCCGAGTATACCTCTTCAAAACCCTTTTTTCCTGCTCTTCCCTTGCCCAAACCCGGCCAAGATGGGAAACTAGCCCAATGGCCACCCCGGCTCCTTCCCCCTACCGACAGCTCAAATCCCGTTTATATCTGGGTCTTGCTATTAATGCGGTCATCATTGCCGTCGAATTTTTCGGGGGCTATTTGATTAACAGTCTTGGATTGATGAGTGACGCCGGGCACAATCTCATCGATCAAGGCTCATTGTTCCTGGCTCTCTATGCACACGTCCTTGCAGCAAGACCCGCTACGGAAACACGGACATTCGGCTATCATCGCGCAGGCATTTTAGCTTCTTTTGTGAATGGGTTAATCCTTATAGTCACAGCCGTCGTGTTGGGTTTTCTGGCCCTCCGTCGAATCCACACCCCGGTCTCCGTCCCGGGAGGGTGGGTGATTATCATTGCCTTGGTGAGTTTTTGCGCCAATTTAGCCGTCGCCCTATTACTCCAACACGGAGCCAAAGACGATCTCAATATTCGTGGTGCGTTTTGGCACATGCTGGCAGACGCCTGGGTCTCCCTTGGCGTCGCGGCAAGCGGACTGGGTATTTTATGGACGAATTGGTCGGTACTGGATTCTTTAGTCAGTCTGGTCATTGTGGTGGTGATCGTAAAAGGGGCGTGGCCCATCTTTCGGGAATCCCTGGATGTACTCCTGGAATCCACCCCTCCGGGAGTGAATACGGCTGAGGTCATTGAAGCCATAGAGGGTATCGAGGGAGTTCGCAATGTGCACGATCTCCACATTTGGGCCGTGGAACCGCGGCTCGTGATGCTTACCTGCCATGTCATGGTCAATTCAACAGACAGCCAACCGAAAGAGGATTTACTTCCTACCATTCAGGGCCTTATGGCTGAAAAATTCGGCATTGCTCATCTCACCGTACAAGTAGAAACACAGTGCACGGATCCCGAGACCGTTCATTGCGATCTTCGCCGTCTGACGAATGGGACGCCGGGTGAATCTCAGTTGACTCAACATACACACTAATGGGCGCCCCCGGGGGGTGCCGTTTCAGTTTCCGCGTTTTGTAGCTGCAGCATCTCATGCTGCCCCCGAGGACACACTTTCCCTGTAGGACGTCATAGAGCCAAGCACCGAAATTGCTACTTCTTGATTGCGGGGCCCGCCCCTGATGTCAGAGGAGGCGCCATGAGATGGCGCAGCTACATACAAAACGTTGAATCCTTCCTAGGATTGGGTTGGGGCAACCTTTTTTGTTCGGCCGAATTGAGGCCAAATGAGGAGACACCACCCGACACCGGAACCAAAAGCTCCACCCAACACCCAACCGACAACTACATCGCTGACATAGTGATCTCCTAAGTACACTCGGGATAGTCCAATTAAACCAACCAGAGGCCAAGTGACCCAGCCGGTACTTGGATATAACATGCAGAGAAAGGCCGCGGCCGTCGCTGAGTTCACGGCATGGTTAGAGGGCATACTAAATGACCCTCCACACCCGTGCAATTCATTGATTTGGGTCAACACCTGACAGGGACGAGCCCTCTCAATCAATTGCTTCAGTTGAGCACCAAAAAAATCACTCAATAGAATTAATATTCCCAGCGTGGGAGCGGCAATTCGCGCTTCTCCCCAATTGGTCCAAGCCCAGTAGCTGACCAACAGCACAATAGGGAACAACAAGTTCCCCTCCTGGGATAACTGGCTCATGACCCAATCGAGGTTCTCAGATTGCTTGGCCATTCCATTGATTAGATAAAACAGGCGTTCATCCAAACTCACAGCCATCCCTTCCTTCATTTCAGCTTAATCTTAATAGTTCCATACCCGAAACCTGAGACTTGCAACTCGAAACCCGAAACATCTTTCAGTTCCTCGACACTACTCTCTTACTACTCCATTATGCTAAGATTTCCGCCGTTTGTCAGCGAATAGGAGAACCGAATGCTTATTGACAGCCATGTCCACCTGGATGACCCCCGATACGATAGTGATCGAACCCAAATCTTAGCTCGAGGCCAGGAGGCAGGCGTTGGCGCCTTTGTGACCATCGGATGCGACCTTGCCACAAGCCGGGCTGCCGTTGCCTTAGCGAAAAGTCATTCCAATGTGTATGCGACCGTCGGTGTCCATCCACATGAAGTCAAACATATTGAAAATGGATGGTATGAGGAACTCAAACTTCTTTCACATCATCCGAAAGTCGTGGGGTTTGGAGAAATCGGGTTGGATTACCATTATGATTATTCCCCACGAGACGTTCAACGCCAGCGATTCCGGGAGCAAATCTCCGTCGCGCGAGAGCTTCACCTTCCTCTGGTGATTCATACCCGGGAAGCCCAAGAGGACACAATTACCATTTTACGGGAAGAACTGGCTGCGGACGTCGGTGGAGTCTTCCATTGTTTTTCCGGCGATGCCTGGTTGGCAAAAGATGCGTTGGATTTAGGATTTCACATTTCCTTTTCGGGGATCATTACCTTTCAAAACGCCACCATGCTAAGAGAAATCGTCCCAACGATTCCGGACGATCGCCTCATGATTGAAACTGATGCCCCCTATCTCACCCCGGTTCCATTTCGTGGGAAACGCAATGAATCGGCTTATGTCAAATATGTTGCCGAAAAGATTGCGGAAATCAAAGAAGGCCCATCACCTTCAGCCTTCGAACGCATTGCCCGATTGACCTCTGAGAATACCAAACGACTCTTCAATATTTCCCAAGATTCCTGATCCGCTTCCGCTTGGCCTTTGGGAGTTTATGAGGATTCCCTTTTTTTTTCTCGCGATTCCTCATACTTTCTATTTCTTCATCTTTCGATTTTCCCATAGAACGGGAATTGGGTGGTGGGATAGGCCGCTTAATTTTTGGCCAAAATTCTTGCGAGGTAATGACCAGGGCTCCATGGGCTCGTGCCGTATTCATCACTTCGTGGTCAGAGGAAACCACGACACACTGGCCTTTGAAATCACGGACCATTTTCTGGATGACCTGATCGGCTTGTTCCCCTTGGCGAGAAAATATCACCGTGACCCCAGCCCGATGCTCCTGCCGTTGGACTCCCCCCACCTGACGCCAGGCATCGAACACAACGGTGACTCGATGGCCCATTCGCTGATGGTAGCGGTTCAGATCTTGCAATAACGATTCCCGAAGGATTTCTCCGTCCTGAGACCCTGTTGGTCCCATGCTCCCGGAAACCCCTAGAAGGTTGTACCCGTCAATGATTATGTGATTTGACATGAGTGCCAGAGGCTATCGAAGAGGGGATTTTCCGTCAAGGTCGCATCGAAACTTGAAAATGATCCTTGACAAAAGCCCAAACATCTGAGAAATATCTAGATATCCCTCATTAAGTTATGACCTCGTATTTACGACTCACTTCCGTTGCCCTTCTGATCCTATTGGTGGCTCCCTCTTCCCTTTTTGGAAGAAGCGGGGACTATCATTCGACGCCTTTTTTTCAGGCCTCCCAGGACTCCTTTGTCCAACTGGTTGCCAGGAAGAAGTCCAAGGGGTCCTCAAAAACTTCATACTCGGTTATTCACAACGTTCGGTACCATGAACATTCCCGATATACCCGTGTCGTCTTGGACCTGAAAAAAGCTGCGGACTACACGACGAATCAAACGAAGAATCCTCCCCAAGTCACCCTTACCCTCAAGAAAGCCATTTTAGGAAAGAAGAGTCGGAAGGGATTTCATTCCGCCGGATTTCCCACTACTCTGAAAGTTTGGGAATCCAAACCCCACGGGGTTACGATCACCCTTGATATGCAGTCGCTCTCAAAATATAAGATCCTGGCCTTACGGAAACCCCACCGATTAGTCCTCGATCTTTATCCGGCCCCTCCTCAAACCCGGCAGGTGAAGGTACCGACGACCAAACCCAGTCCGCCTCCGGCAATCGTTCAGCCCATCCTCCCACCGGCAAACCTCCGTTCAGGAAAAAGAATGTTGATTGTTCTGGACCCGGGTCATGGAGGGAAAGACCCGGGAGCCCTTGGACGAAAAGGGACGCGAGAAAAGGATATTGTTTTAAAAATCGCCAAGCTGGTCAAGGAAAAAATTCAAAAACGAATGGACGCAAAGGTGTTGTTAACCCGTGATAAAGATGTGTTTATCAAATTGGAAGACCGGGCAGAGTTTGCCAACAGCAAGAAAGCTGACCTTTTCGTGTCAATCCACGTCAATTCACATCGGTCCCGAAAAATCAAAGGAATGGAAGTCTACCATTTTGGAGAGGCAAGTGATCCCCGCTCCCTTGAAGTAGCGGCCCGCGAGAACGGAACGCCCCTGGAAGAAAATGGACCAGCTTGGCAATTTATTTTAGCTGATAAACTGAACGACAAGAAAATCGAAGACTCTCAGGAGCTGGCCTGGACGACCCAGAACGCCCTCGTTAAATATATGAAAACACATTACAAAGTTAAAGATCATGGGGTTAAAACGGCGCCATTTTTTGTTCTCCGCATGACCACCATGCCGAGTATTCTTGCCGAACTCGCCTTTGTCTCGAATCCTACTGAAGAGAAGTTGTTAAGAAGTAAGACCTACCAAAACCGGGTGGCGGAGGGGATTTTTAAGGGCATCAACGCCTATATCCAACCGCTCCGTACGGCCGCACGGTAAATCCACATTGCATTGAAAATTTGTAGTCGCAGCATCTTATGCTGCTCCCCTCGGGTGTTAGAAGAAGCGCCATGAGATGGCGCAGCTACAAAAAGATCGGGCCATTCACGTGGTATGATAATGGTCTTGGCCGGATTTGGCTTGAGAAACGAGAACCACCCACATTTGTCCTTGGGGCCTTTTTACTTCTGATGAACGTCATCAAACTCACCTTGGAGTACGATGGGACGGCCTATGCCGGATGGCAACGACAACCGGATCAACCGACGGTCCAGTCCGTCCTTGAGAAAGTTCTGGCCCAAATCACACAAACCCCCCTTTCCACTGTGGCCGCTGGACGTACCGACGCCGGGGTTCATGCACTTGGACAAGTCGTCAGTTTTCGCTCAGAGAAAATTCTGACAGTGCATGAATGGCGCCGGGCCCTGAATGGATTGCTTCCCCGGGACATCGCCGTCCAAGCCATTGAAGTCGCCCCGGAGCATTTTCATCCCCGCTATAGTGCCATTGGAAAGATCTATGAGTATCAAATCCTCAATTCACCCTATCGTTCGGCTCTGAATGTTCACCGGGTATGGCATATTCCTAAACCCCTGGATGTTTCCGCTATGGATCTGGCTTCAAATTTTTTCTTGGGAAAACATGACTTCTCCTCTTTTCAATGTTCCCCCACGGATAATGACAACCCCTTCTGCCACGTCGAGCGGTGTGCCGTGACCCACAAATCACCACTTCTTTTTATCACCATTCAGGCCGACCGTTTTTTAAAACAAATGGTTCGCACAATGGTGGGCACCCTCGTGGAAGTGGGCCAGGGCCACCGCCTGCCCTCAGACATTAAAGGCATCTTACAACTTGCCGATCGACGGGCCGCCGGGAAAACAGCCCCACCCCATGGGTTATATCTGGTAAAAGTTCTCTATTAAGTTTCGGCAATTGGAACCTGGCGCTCCTCTTTCTTTTCCCCTGAACCAATACAGGATGACATGAGGTTCAACAGAGCGCTGAGAACGCCCAATTCATGATACAATAGTAACGACGGCTCTATCATTCCTTTTATCACCACGGAAGATTTCCATGAGTATTTCAATAATCCCCGAGCTTGACCAACCTGAATTCCGCTTGGCTGTGGCTCAATTCGATCAGGCAGCGAAAGCCATGCATTTGGATCCAAACCTGCACGAACGGCTGAAGTCTCCACAAAGGTCCCTCTCTGTGAGCCTTCCGGTTCGGATGGACGATGGAAATGTCAGGGTGTTCATGGGATATCGGGTACAACATGATTCCGCCCGAGGCCCTTCAAAGGGTGGTATTCGATATCATCAGGATGTCAATCTTGGAGAGGTCGCCGCCTTAGCCATGTGGATGACATGGAAAACCGCTCTGGCCGGCCTGCCATTCGGGGGAGCCAAGGGTGGCATTACGGTTGATGCGGCTGACTTATCCCCCGGTGAACTCGAACGTTTGACGAGGCGCTACGCCGCAGAAATTTTCCCTATTATCGGACCGGATAAGGACATTCCCGCTCCGGACATTGGAACGAACCCTCAAGTGATGGCCTGGCTGATGGACACCTATAGCCAACAGGTTGGCTATGCGGTGCCTGGGGTTGTCACAGGAAAACCCCTCTCTATCGGGGGAAGTTTAGGACGAGAGGAGGCCACTGGGCGTGGCGTGGTCGATGTCACCCTCGAGGCACTGAAACATCTGAAGATCAATCTCGATGACACCTCCGTGGCCATTCAAGGGTTTGGAAATGTCGGAGCCCACACCGCTCAGATCATGAGCCAAATCGGAGCCAAAGTCGTGGCAATCAGCGACCATAGAGGAGGAATCTATAATCCTCATGGATTAGACATAGCGGAAATTATTCGAATTTACAAAGAAGACGGTCAACAAATCCACACCATGAAGTTCGGAGACCAGGTAACCAACGAAGAATTACTCACCGTTAATTGTACCGTTCTCATACCCGCTGCCGTGGCTGAACAAATCACGAATAAAAATGCCGATCGACTGAAGTGCCGCATTGTAACAGAAGCAGCCAATGGGCCGACGACTCTCGAAGCCGATCAAATATTGGCAGAGAAAGGGATTTTTTCTATCCCTGATATTTTGGCGAATTCAGGCGGGGTGATCGTGTCGTACTTCGAATGGATTCAGGATGTCCAGCGTTTCTTCTGGAACGAAAAGGATATTCGGGATCGCCTGAAAGACATTTTGGCCTCCGCCTTTCACCGAACCCTCTCATTTTCTCAGACGCAAAAGACCAACATGCGAATGGCGGCACTGATAAACGGAATTGATCGAGTCGCTCAGGCCCACCAGGCCAGGGGGTTGTATCCGTAGGTTTTGAAGAAGTTTCGGGTTTCGGGTTAACGAAGCTTACTTTTAATCTTCCTTACCGTCAGTAATTAAACCAATACTTTAATTTATAAGGTTTACTTTAACTCTCCGGCATAGATCCTCATTATCGTTCCCAGGAATTCAAGGGCTTGAGGTTTGGCGCGCTGGAATGAATTCCTCCCGATGATTGAGCCAAAGCCTCCTCCATCTCGAATCGCTCGAGCCTCATCGAACATTTTTTGGTCTTCTCCCTTTGCCCCTCCACTGAAGATGACAATCCTTCGACCGTTGAAGGCACTTTGAACCACATGGCGGACCCGGTCAACCGGAGATGCAATAGGAATTTTTTCAGACTCATACACTTTTTTGGCTGCAGCCTGTTCGATATGCTCAGATGGCATTTTCACTTTGATAATATGGGCACCGAGTTGTGCCGCAATTTGCGCAGCATAGGCAGCGACATCAATAGCCGTTTCTCCCTCTTTGCTTAAGCCTGCCCCACGGGGATAGGACCACACCACGACCGCCAACCCATAAGACTTGGCTTCCTCCGCAATCTCTCTCAGATGTTGATACATGTGTTGGGCATTGGCAGAGCCGGGGTATATGGTGTACCCCACCGCGCAACAACCCAGTCTTAAGGCATCCTTGACACTTCCGGTAATAGCCGAATTCGGGTCTTTGGTTGCAAAAAGCGAGTCATTATTGTTCAGTTTGAGAATCAGCGGAATCTGTCCGGCAAATTCAGCAGCTCCACCCTCCAAAAACCCAAGAGGTGCCGCGTAAGCGTTACAACCGGCCTCAATTCCCAACTCAAAGTGATAATGAGGATTATAACCTCCCGGATTCACGGCAAAACTCCGAGCCGGACCATGTTCAAATCCCTGATCAACGGGTAAAATCACTAATCGACCTGTGCCCTTTAAGCGCCCGCTCATTAAGAGTCGCGCAATATTTGTCAGAATCCCCGGACTTGCCCCTTCATAACAACTCAAAATCTCTTTCACCCGTTTAGTGATGTACATAGATTCGGTCACGAGTCGTCCCTCCATTTGTGTTCATTTATAGTCAAGGTCATACCCCAATTACCCAAAAAGTCATGCCTCATTCAGAATTTTATTGCGGATTCGGATTGCTCGGATTTTCGACTTGTTTTCGCAAATCGATCAATTCCCGTTCCATGGCCTCAAACCGCTCGGCAATCGGATCCGGAATATTGGTGTGATCCATCGTCGCCTCAGGAAGTCGCTCGCCATCAGTTTTGACAATACGACCG
This sequence comes from uncultured Nitrospiraceae bacterium, assembly GCA_964525045.1. Taxonomy (GTDB): domain Bacteria; phylum Nitrospirota; class Nitrospiria; order Nitrospirales; family UBA8639. Next base: position 22,029 of record CAZGFD010000033.1, read on the forward strand.
GGATTGCCAACGACGGTCGAATTGGGCGGGACGGATCGGAGGACCACTGCATTTGCTCCCACCTTCACATTGTCCCCAATGCGGATTCCCCCCAACACTTTGGCTCCTGCGCCCACAACCACATGATTACCCAAGGTAGGATGCCGCTTTCCCCGTTCTTTTCCGGTTCCGCCTAATGTGACCCCCTGAAACAAGGTGACAAAGTCTCCTATCTCCGTGGTTTCCCCAATTACAACCCCCATGCCGTGATCAATAAAAAACCCCGTGCCGATCTTTGCTGCGGGATGAATTTCAACTCCCGTGAGCCATCGAGCGATTTGCGAAAGGAACCTCGGGAAAAAGGGGATCTTATGGGACAAAAGCCAATGAGCCACCCGATACGCCAACAGGGCATGAAAACCGGAATAGGTAAAGAACACCTCTAACCGACTGGTGGCTGCCGGGTCACGTTCCAAAGCCGCTTTAAAATCTCGTGAAATAGAGTTAAACATATAAGATCAATTGATAGGCAAAAGACCGTTCTTCAACTTTGGACGTTGAACAAAAGACGTTGTCCCTTCTCCTGCATCACGCTATCTTCTCAATTAAACATACCGCTTGGGCGGCCATACCCTCGCCTCGGCCGATCAGGCCCAGTCCTTCACCACTTTTGACTTTGACATTTATTTGATTCCGGTCCACTTTCAACACTTCCGCCATGGAACGTTCAATTTTCTCAAGGTAGGGTCCTAGTCGCGGGGCTTGGGCCAGGATGACAGTATCAAGATTAACAAGCCGAAACCCCTTATTTGCAAGTGATTCCCCAATATCTTTCAGCATAGACAAGCTGGAGAGGTCCTTATATCGCGCATCGGAACTTGGATATTTTCCGCCAATGTCCCCCTCCCCCATCGCCCCGAGTAACGCGTCACAAACAGCGTGAACCAACGCATCGGCATCGGAATGTCCGTCCAATCCATGGGTATGCTGAATTTCAATCCCCCCTAAGATCAACCGACGCCCCTTTCGCAGGGGATGAACATCATATCCTTGACCAATTCTCATTTGTCTTACCATTAAGCCTAACAGGATTTTAGAGGTTTTGCATGTTGCGGAGCAGGTATTGTACCCGAAAAAGGATTCTAGGATTATTCCCTTTCTCCCCTACTCCGATTGCCAATTGGATAGAAAATTCCATCAAAGATGAGTGTCAATTAGTATTGTCTCGAATGTCCCTTGGCAATTTGTTGCTGCCACCCTCACCCTAACCCTCTCCCTCGTAGGGCGAGGGAAGGATCGAGGGGAGAGGGAAGGATTCTAGCGAATGAGAAGGCCAATTTAACTCTTTCGGCTGGCGAGGATAGCTTCTCCGAGTTGTAAATCTTCAGGCCTGGTCATCTTGATATTCGTAGAACTCCCCTGGACGACGGAGACGGGATATCCAAGCTGTTCGATGAGTGCGGCGTCATCGGTGGCCTCCAGACTTTTCGTTTCTGCCAATTGATGCGCTTCTACAAGCCAGGAAAACTGAAACACCTGCGGGGTTTGAATTAACCACAAGGGATCCCGGCTGAGCGTCTCTTGAATGCGACCTGTGGCATCCACCCGTTTGACCGTATCCGGCATCGGTATCGCGACGACGGCCCCGCCGACCTGATAGGCCATTTCCAGCACATGATTCACCACTGGGACCGTCACAAAGGGCCTCGCCGCATCATGAACAAGGACAAACTCAGGTGACGGGGTAACCGCAGAAAGGGCATTCCGCACGCTGTCCTGACGACGGCGACCGCCGCCAACGACCTGAGAAACCTTTTTAATGCCGAATCCCTGGACAATGTCTTCCCGGCAATACCTCAGATCCGCCTCCGGCACCGCGACGACAATTTCCGTGATCGCTTCAATCGCATCAAGAATGCGAAGTGAATACACAAGGAGAGGAACACCACCTAGCTTGAGGTATTGTTTGGGGACGTTTCCGCCCATTCTGGTCCCCAGACCAGCGGCCGGAATCACAGCGGCAACGTGATTAGACACGCGCGAAGCTCAACTCCTCGCGTTCGGTTTCTTCCTTGAGGCGAGTAAAAATCATTCGTCCGGCGCTGGTTTGAAGCACACTGGTGACCATCACATCCACATTCTTCCCAATCCAACGCTTGGCATGGTCGACGACGACCATGGTGCCATCATCGAGATAGGCCACACCTTGACCGGCTTCCTTCCCTTCTTTGAGGATGAAGACACGCATCGTTTCACCCGGCAAAACGACCGGCTTCAACGCATTGCACAATTCATTGATATTCAAAATTTTTACGCCTTGTATCCCTGCCACTTTATTCAGGTTTAAATCGTTGGTAAAAATTTTCGCGTCGATTTTCTTGGCTAACTCAACAAGTTTCGAATCCACTTCTTTGACATTTGGGAAATCCTCTTCCGTAATCGTCACGGTGATATTCGACATTTGTTGAATGGCGTTCAGGACGTCCAGCCCGCGTCTGCCGCGAGCACGTTTCAGCCCATCAGAAGAATCCGAAATATGCTGGAGCTCCAGAAGGATGAATTGCGGAACGATGAGCGTTCCTTCAATAAAGCCGGTTTCGCAGAGGTCCGCGATTCGCCCATCGATAATCACGCTGGTGTCCAAGAGCTTTAATGAGGTTTCCGAAGCCATCGGGGCTTTGGGAGCGGAGGACGACGGTAGCCACCCCTCCTTTCCGACACGAATACCAATGACTAAACCAAAATACGATAAGGCCAACAAAAAAACCAACCCTCCCATCTGCGACACAACAGAAGACGAAGGTGTCATCAACTTCATGCTCTGCACGATGATCCCGGCCACTACCGAACCGGCAATGAGGCCTCCAGCTCCCCCCACCGTGAGGGAAATAGGGATCCGACTCAGAGCGTATTCCGCCCAGATAATGGCACCTCCCACTCCCACTCCAATGGCGGCTCCGAGAAGGAGGAGTTGGAAGTTGGCAGTGCCCATCCTTGACCCGACAGCTGCACCTGCCAGGCCCCCTACCAGCAGCAAGATGATTCGTAAGGTCATAGACAACACTCCTTTTTTTTAAAGGTTCGTGTCTCGAGCCTTAGCATCTGATCTTCCTGTCATGTTTTTAACTTCGTTCTATTTCGGCAAGAACGGAGCCAGGAGTGTATTCTACCACTGAGCTTCCAGAAGAAAAAACTCTCCCGGCCGATGTGCGTGGATCGAGTTATCAGAAGAACAATAGGGAAATGAAAACAAATGGTCAATAAGGCTGGAACGGGGATAGGCGGAAATCGGATTCGCTATATCCCTAGTTCCTGGCGACAAACCGCTAATTGGGATTCAAGGAAGGCTCGCAGAGCAGCCAGTCGTTCGGGTGTGGAAGCTTCAAAACGAAGCACCAGGGCTGGTTGGGTGTTGGAAGCACGAATTAACCCCCACCCATCTTGAAACTGAACGCGAATACCATCAATGGTACTGACATCAAGAATGGCCAGCTGTGAATCGGTCGGATGGGGTTCTTTAGCCAAAAGGGATATGTGATCGATGACCCTATTCATTAAGACAAACTTTTGATGGTCCGGACAATCGACCCTGATTTCCGGTGTCACGGAAGTGGAGGGAACGTCCAGCAAAAGACTGGAAAGGGGCTTTTTCATTTTCGCCAGTATTTCAATTAACCGACAAGAGGCATAAATCGCATCATCGAATCCAAAATATCGATCGGCAAAAAACATGTGTCCGGACATCTCCCCGGCCAGAACGGCGTTTTCCTCTTTCATTTTGGCCTTCATGACGGAATGGCCGGTTTTCCACATGATTGCCCGCCCACCCTTTTTTTCAATATCATCATACAGGTGCTGAGAAGCCTTCACTTCAGAAATAAAGGTACTGCCAGGTCGATCAACAAGAACATCCCGGGCAAATAGCAAAAGGAGACGATCCCCCCACAATATATTTCCTTGCTCATCAATCGCTCCAATACGGTCGGCATCACCATCATAGCCAATACCGACATCGGCCCCAAGTTGCTTGACCGTGGTCCTCAATTCCTCGAGATTCTCGACGACCGTCGGGTCAGGATGGTGATTGGGGAAGCGGCCGTCGAGATCACAGTAGAGACCGGTCACTTGACACCCAAGTTGCTCTAAGGCTTGCTTGGCCACCAAGGAAGCCGCCCCGTTGCCGCAGTCGATCACCACATGAAGGGAATCCGCCTTGAGAGTGGAGAAATCATTCTTGAGATAGTCCAGATATTCGGGAATGATTGGAGAATCGATCACCTTCCCGGCCCCGGTGGAAAACGCTTCACCCTCGACAAGATTCCGTAATCGTTGAATGCCTGGCCCATGAAGCGCATCTTTTCCTATACACAACTTAAATCCATTATACTCAGAGGCATTATGACTGCCCGTAATCATAATACCCCCGTCGACCTCCCGATGAAATAATGAAAAATAGAGCAGCGGGGTGGCACACAGACCCAAATCCAGGACATCGAGACCTCCTTCCGTCAACCCCTTGACCAGATGTTCTCTCATCAAGGGGGAAGTGAGTCGTCCATCTCTTCCAACCGCGATGGCACGAATGTGGTGTTCCTTTCCCAGGGTTGCATATGCCCGCCCGATTTTCTCGGCCAGCTCCGGGGTCAGATCTTTTCCCACGATGCCTCGAATATCATATTCCCGAAAGATACTCATTTCCGGCCTTTCATTCTTTCACGCCTTTCGTTTGTGATCACGTCCAAAGTCATCATGAAACCGGACAATATCATCCTCTCCGAGATATGGCCCATTTTGGATTTCTATAATTTCTAATGGGGCGGTCCCCGGATTGGCCAACCGGTGGGGGGTTTCCTGAGGAATTCCCGTGCTTTCACCGGCGTGGAGTTCAAATTCCTGTTCACCGCGAGTGACTCGGGCCCGACCTTTGATCACCACCCAATGTTCGCTTCGTTGATGGTGTAACTGAAGGGAAAGCCGTTTCCCCGGCGTGACGGTAATCCGCTTCACTTTATACCCTACCGCCTCTTCTAACACGGTGTAGGACCCCCAATGCCTGTAGACAGTCCGATGTTCAAGATGCTCCGGGGCTTGACGTTGCTTCAACTCCTTCACAATCGCTTTGACATTTTGGGCCTGTGACTTCGGACACACTAACGTGGCATCCGCGGTATCGACTACGACCATATCGGACAGTCCAATGGTCGCCACAATTCGCTCATCGCCAAAAAGGACTGAATTAGTGCTACCGAGGTCGACAATATTTCCATACCGCACATTCCCATCTCCATCACACTCCCCAACCTCTGGCAAGCTGCTCCAACTTCCCACATCGGACCATTCAAAATGAACTGGAATCACCGCTGCACGGGAAGAACGCTCCATCACCCCATAGTCGATAGACACCGACTCAAGCTGCCTGTACAGTTTGGGCACCTTTTCCTTGGAATCCCCGGATTGCCACAAGGTATGAATCCGTTTGAGTGATCGATAAAGAGCGGGATTGTGGTTGGACAGTTCTTCCAACAGGGTCGAGGCCTTCCACATGAAGACCCCGCTATTCCAATAATAATTTCCCGAACTCAAATATCGCTTTGCCCTCTGGAGATTAGGTTTTTCCACAAATTGTTTCACGCGATACCCGCTGAGGGTCCCCACCGAACACAAGCGTTTCCGGCGGTCAGGCTGGATATATCCGTACCCCGTCTCCGGTCTGGTTGGTTTGATGCCAAAGGTGACAAGATGCCCTTCAGCAGCCAGCCGGGCCCCCACCTTTACCGCTTGGTGAAATTTGACGGGTGGTGTAATGACCTGGTCGGCTGGCAACACCACCATCAGGGCTTCCGGATCTTTTTCGATGAGGTGAAAAGCCGCTAACCCGATAGCTGGAGCGGTATTTCGTCCTTCGGGCTCCAAAATCAAATTTTCGTTGAGCTCATCTTTCCAGTCAATCAATTGCAGTTCAATGGAATCGGCCTGTTGCTCATTGGTCACAATGAACACCCGGTTGGCCGGCATGGCTCCCAGAAGCCGACGAACTGTTTGTTGTATGAGGGTTTCCTCTCCAATTATTCGAAGAAATTGTTTGGGGAACCGTTCCCGGCTCAAGGGCCAAAATCGGGTCCCACTTCCCCCTGCTAAAATTACCCCGTACAAATGAGGATTCTTCATGGATATGTTCTCTTCCCAGTCCCTATCAATTTACTTTGCACTAAGCGAACAGATGATCGGCCATTCAAAGGACCTTTCCCCATGGAATATTTCGTTCGAGTACGTTGTTATCACAACCGGGATCTGCAATCAATCAATACATAGTCGTGGCCGGCGACTTGGACATTCTCCTCACGTTTCAATGACTGACCAATTCATGCCCCTTTAACCGCATACATCGACCCATCTCCAGACCTATCGAAACAGAGGAGTCGGACCATCCATCGCTCGGTTGTCGAATTTTTTCTTGACAGGCTATTGAGGCTGAAGTCGAATCATCCTGAGCAAGTTCCGTCGGTACCCACTTACCCTGTGAACAGAAACCATAGGGGTGGCAAACCCGATCGGCACGTGCAGGGCTGTAATTAGGTGCTCCGTATTGGTGCCATATAGGGCCCATACATCCGGGTAGGAGCACACACAAGAGGAGAAGAGATTTTCGGTTCATACAAATACCTCGACATAAATCTTTGACTACCTAATCTAGGATCTCTTCGGTACGTTCCTCTCGTTTTTTGAGCATGACCTCCCTACCCCGCTCCTTCCTTGTTAAATTTGCCCCTTCATCCAGGCCCAACCCAACCCCAAGTATTCATGAAAGGCCAATTCGGCTAATCGAGTCCCCTTGGATTGAGGAAAGTAATACTCGGGCCACACAAACTTCTTGGGTTTCCAATGCCCGGCAGGAGCCGGGATCGGATTCATTCCCTGTTTGGCGAACAGCCTGAAGGCCCTTGGCATATGAACAGCGGAGGTCACCAGAATAAACGGATCATCCTTGACAATGAGACCCACATTCAATGGATGATCTTTTGTATCACGAGACAGGGTTTCAAGTACCATATCATCTTTGTTCACACCCAACGTCTGAGCCAGGCGACTCAACACGGTGGCTTCAGATTCCAATGGATATCCGACCCCCCCGGTCAGAACCAATTTGGACCCGGGAATCATGTGATAGAGACGCACACCTTCCAACAATCGCACGCGAGAGTCATGTGATACCTGAAGCTGGATCGGAAGTACAGGGTTTGGGTTTACTCCGCCGGCTAAGACGACGATCCACGGAATCGTCGTTTCTTCCCCTCCGGAGGTTCTTGACTGTAGCGAAGACATGGTCAGAGGGGGATATTGTTCTTCTAATGTTTGAATCAACCGCCCGGAAATTCCCTCTGAACTGACGAGAATCAACAGGAATCCCGCCATCGTTACCAATGTTTTTCCTAATCGCTGCCGCCGGGTCAACCACAATAACACTACCCCGATCATAAGCAGCTCCAGGCAAAGCGGAAGGGGAGACAATAATGGACCGACGATTTTTTTAAATTCGAACATACCCTTATCTTCCTCCTACCCGATTACAAGTTTCCAATTTCACAAAGTTGGCCAATAGCTACCCCTCTGCACATCCATTTCCCCATCCGCCCATTAATGTATCACAAGGACCAATCTGAGAGGAGCTTTGAGGCTATGGTGGTCCCGCCGTTGAGAGAACCAAACGACATTCAACAAGACTCGCGGATCAATGGAGACGTTCCGTTCTCCAATGGGTCATGAAGGAATTGTTTTCTCGGGCTCGAGAATACCACTGAAAAGACGGTCGCTCCAGGATGAGAGATATTATGGCGACGAAAGACCGGTAAGGGCATTCCGGGGGGAATGACTTATGGCTCGATTGGGGGAAGAAAAGTCAGGATACTTTGAAACATGGTCAATGCCAGGGAATGGAACCAGGATCGGATTGGAAAGATTCCCCAGCTATCACCCTAATTCCTTGGCTTTGGCCAAAAACCCTTGGATATAAAACGGTTCCACCCGTAATAATAGCTCATCACGCTTTCCATAAAGAATGAATTCCAGCCCCGTGTCTCGGGAAGCCTGAAGCTTGGGTTCTAAAATGATAATGCCAACTTTCTCATCGGAATCTGAAAACGTATCAGTAAATCTGGAAAATGACATTTTATTCCCATCAGGATCAAAGGCTTGATAATAATAGGCCGGCCCCTTTTGCCGGGTTCTCGTTTGATAGATCACGAGTTGACACGACGTCATTTTGTTATTGGTGTATTGGGCGGTCAATAAATACAAAGCCTCCTTGCCAGTGGTCTCGGCATAGGGACCTTGCACAGTGGTCACATTCGTAATCCTATTACGGGAAACTGTGGTTTTGGCCATCACCTCGTCGGCCGTTTCAAAATAATAATTTTTTGCGCAACCAAGAAAATCGGTTGCGAGTACTCCTAAAAAAATAAAAAAGGCAATACATTTTAGAAGACGATCCCTGCCCAACGTTTCCCTTTTCCAAGCCCATTTACTGTCGTGGTGACACATGTATTTGATATGGGGGCAATATGCGTACCCAAACATCAAACATCAGCACTTTGTGAAAAATTACTAACCTGTTGAACTTGTAAAGAAAAACGTTGGGGTTGTAAGAAGTATTTTCAATTCACCTCCTCTACCTGAAAACATTGAGAAAAACTTTTCCCATAGTTGGAAAAAATTATCCCAGGATAATAACCTGAAATAGTTTAATACCCACTTGGGAAATTACTAAGATCAACAGGGGAAGATACGTTTTGGGACGGTGGGGGAATGCCTTTCCCCAAAAGGATTTTGATTAATCAAGACAATTTTTTCCGGGTTTAGCCGGTTTTAGGCTTTCTGGCTAAAGTAAAAACGACCAGGGTATTGGCGCACCAAGGCACTTCCTGCCGAGTTGGCAAGATTTAAAGGCTTTCGACCCTTTTTTTGGGGGACGGGTGCCGAACCTAAAGGACACCTGGGGGTCATGCAACGGCTTCGAAGCCAGAGTCGCCTGCTTCCCCCCTTCGTCTTAGACTTCCCTCACGTCGCGGGACAGTCGGTGAACTGTTTCTTTTTACTAGGTCCCGGCCTTCTCGTAAACGTATACATAATACCACCCGCTGTGGTTACGAGAGCCTCGCTTATTCCCTGAGCGGCCCCACCTCCGCCAGCGTCGATCAGATATCCACGACTCAGAATAAATTGAACCGCTGTGGCACAATCATTCTGGGGACTGACGTTAATACTCACACATGAATCGGTTGAAGAGAGAGCAACCACATCAAAGTCGGCATTCGCCTCGTTGATACCGCAGAATAAATTTGTCACATCGATCCCTGGGTTCGACGAACCTTGGGCTTGAGCCTGAGAAACACCTAATACCAACAGCCCCATCATCACCAGGCCTGCGACCATTTGTCCTCTTCCGAGGAACCCCTTTATGAAAGATGCGTTTTTCATAATATCCCCCTTGTGTATTGAAATTATTAGAGGAGGTGCAATTTTGCTCCCTGAGAGGCCCTCCCCTTTCCCCCATCTGAACCTAGAATGAAAGCCTCAACTGGCAAAAACCAACGAGGAAATCCTGAGTTCCGGTAGTCCCCGGATCTACTGAGGATCCGAATATTGCCAGCAATTCCGCAAAAAAAAATGCCCTCCCAAGCCTCAAGGGCTAAGATAGGCATTCATTGCCATCCAAATTAATGCTGTCACACACAAAGGCCCTTCGAGACTCACCCATCTCGAAGGGCCCCTAACTGAACCCACAGAAAAAAAGACACTGTTTGAAGACCGGGTTACCCCATGGTCTTCTCCCAACCTGTCAAGGCGATTCACTCACCCCGCAGGTTTCAAAATTTTTGAAATAGGAATTAAATTTTAAAACGCTTTTCACAGTCTTGCAATCTTTTTTTTGGGGAGATCTCAACGAAATATCTTGGGACGGAGGAGTGAGAGTGTGATCTGACCTCAAACATCTGCATTAAGTTACTGAAAAAATTAAAGAAGTAGGAGGATTCGAACCGCCGACTGTATGTCGTCAGCCCAAATTGGACTCAGGCCTGGAGAAATTAAGGTGGCATGGTGACCTTTTGTATTAATTTCCCTTTGTTTTCCTTATCAAGTACACCTAAGACCGGAGCCAACCTTAGGAAGGGGTGTCACTGCGGGGTGCAAGGGGAAGGGTCCAGAAATCTACACACCCACGGCCAAAAGAGCCTTTATTTGGGCTGTTTATTAAAGGCAATTGACCTTCTCTTGTCTCTTTTGTACTTTTCTGGTGAACCAAAAAGGTCCGTTGAATTCTCCAGTCTTTTATTTAGTCACAAGGAAGTTAGAGAGTACTGCCATAATGAATCCACAGAGCAATATGATGCGGAACATTCTTTTTGCACTCGGGGTATTCTTCGGGCTCGCGCATGCAGCATTTGCAACGTGTGGCTCTGATTCTGTACCAGAAGGGGCATTGCGTGCCGGCTTCACACAGCAAACATTTTGCGACGATTTTACAACTCTGGCGACTATTGACACGACTAACTCGAATACGCCGGGATTTAATTGGTATCCCGGCCAAGCATGGCCACGGGCCGCCCAAACTGCTGGATGGACAAGATTCCCATCTGTTCCAAGCACCTACTATTCGATCGTTCCGGGTGGATTGTTGATTTCGCCGACATCAACATATGGCGGTCCGATTCTGGAGTCATGCTACCCAATTTCAGAAGCGCCATTTATTGGCGGCCATTTGTTCACAAACGGATTCTATCTTACCGTGACTGCGACTTGGGGCACAGGTAAAATTACGAAAAGTTGGCCGGCGGCCTGGGCGTTTCCCTCAGAATTCCTTGTAGGAGGAACCTCATCGCGCCTTAATATCATTGAGCTTGACAACGAAGAGGCTCCCTACGGGCGACACCTTCATTACTGGCAATATTTTGGGGGAGAAGGCACACGTCATGAATTGACCCTAGACTCTCATGTGAATTCTGGGACCGAATATGCTCTATTGGTCGTCCCGTCAGACCTAAATAATGGTCCCCCAACGGTTGATATGTATACAAACGGCACTTATACATCCACGGCAATCAATCTTCCCTTCGATGACACTCTTACATTAGCGACGACACAACATATGTGCCTCATGCTTAGCGCCGATAGTACGTGGCCGATGACGATTAAAAAAGTGGCAGTATGGCAAACTCCTTCACAGACAGAATGAAACGTTAGTTATCAGGCGGCATTTTCAGAGGTTCGGACTTAGAGCGTCGCTCCTTGACTTTATATAAAACCCTACTATGAGGATTCGCTTTTTTCCTTATAAAAAAATGAAATAAATGGAGAGATTTATTATTGGTGAGCTGAGAGGAAACAGGTCAATCGCCGATTCCCCAACAGAAGGAGGTCTCTCCCCTACCCTGCCAGCTGGATCGTATTAATTCGGAAGGCGTAGTACCCCCATCATTGCGCTCGATGGTGGTTGGGGCTGGACTTGTTGGCGAACGAATGAAGCGTTGTGAGATTGATATAAATAATGTTGTGTAAATCTTTTAGGAGAAGTGATCCAGCAATGGGGGCAAGTCCCCTGGCTCGAAAACTAATTCGCGAATTGGACTCCAACGATCAGGCAAAACAAGCCCTTAGATCCTGCCGGGAGACTTCAGGCGCTCCGTCAGCCTGAGGTTCTCCCCATAGTCCACCGGGCAGTCGATAACCACTAAGCGCTCTGCCCTGAAAGCTTCTGCAAGGCAGGGCCCAAGCTCGGTCTCATGTGACACCCGTAATCCGAGTGCGCCAAAACTTTGTGCCAGTGCGATCAAGTCAGGATTGCCGAAATCCACCGACATTGTCCGTCCAAACCGGACCTGCTGGTTCCACCGGATCACACCATACCCATCGTCCCGCCAGACCAGCACGACCAAGGACACGCCAAGGCGTATCGCTGTCTCAAGTTCCTGCACATTCATGAGAAACCCGCCGTCGCCGCACACGGCCAGCACGCGTCGTTCCGGGAAGGCTAGCTTAGCTGCAATCGCGCCGGGCAGGGCGATGCCCATCGCGGCGAAGCCGTTGGAGATGATGCATGTGTTGGGGATCTCGCATGGGAACATTCGACCCATCCAGAGCTTTTGTGCACCCACATCGCAGATTACGATGTCCTGGGGCATCAGATTGGCCCGCACTTCAGCAACGAGATTCTGAGGCCGCATTGGCCAGGTAGAAGGGCCCCCTCGCTCAGCTTCGAACCCCGCGAGAATCTTTGTTCGCCCTCGTTTCGCCCACTCGGGTTCGAACGGGGAGAGACCGGCTTTGATCTGCTCAAGGGAAATGGCGAGATCGCCAAGCACGCCCACTTCGATGATATAGTGAGCATCGACTTCGGCTGGGGACACATCAACGTGCACGATGTGCTTGTCCCGATTGGGATTCCAGTAGCAAGGCGCGTATTCAACGAAATCATAGCCAACCGTCACCACGACGTCCGCCTGCTCCATCACGAGTTCCGGGTAGTCACGCAGCCGCAACCCAACGGTATAGAAGGATAAGGGATCGCTGTCGGGCATAATGCCCTTGCCCATGAAGGTGTGCACGACGGGAATGTTGAGGGCCCGGGCAAATCGGCGAATGGCTTCGTGAGCCCGACACCGAATCACACCGTTCCCCTCGAGAATAACAGGCTGGCGGGCTGCCTGGATTGTCTGAATCGCCCGTTTCACTTGAGCACTGAGAGGCTCAGGGAGGACCGGGGCCTGAACTCCCAGCGGCAACTGATCAGCGGGGTCGCCGACGCTTGCAGCGGCGATGTCCTCCGGTAGCTCCAAGTGGGTTGCACCGGGTTTCTCGGTCTGTGACACCTTGAAGGCTTTCCGGACCGCCTCCGGAATGACGGACGTCCGCGTAATCTGCGCCTGCCATTTCGTGATGGGTTTAAACAACCCTATCACGTCAATATACTGATGGGACTCTTTGTGTATCCGATCAAGGGAGGCTTGTCCGGTAAGGGCCACGAGCGGTACGCGGTCCAGGTTTGCATCTGCGACGCCCGTCAGCAAGTTCGTGGATCCCGGCCCCAGCGTCGCCAAGCAGACTCCGGCTTTGCCGGTGAGACGACCGTACACGTCGGCCATAAAGGCAGCGCCCTGTTCGTGCCGGACCAAAATGACGCGCACAGAGGCGTCCCCCAAGGCATCCAGGACGTCCAGATTTTCCTCTCCCGGCAGGGTGAAGAGAAACTCCACCCTTTCATTCTCCAAGCAGGTCACAAGCAGTTCCGTCGCTTTCATTTAATTAACTGTTCCTTCAGGGTTTATGATCTGAATCACCCCTTAGCCGCCAAGGGACAATTGATCTGTTACACAGAACTTACGTTCGGGCACTGACCGGCATTGCATTACCTTGGCCTTTCCTTCAATCGTTACTCAAATTCTGAAGCTAAATCTGCGACATTCCAAATGTTGCCACCTCGACATTAGCAGGCATCTTGAGAAGCAAGAACTATGCGGCCCTTCGAAAATTTTGTCAACGAGTCATATCTGCAGCCACGCCGGAGAAAGCCCGCTCTACCCCAACACAATCTACTAGCATTCTCTCCCGTTCGTCGATGGTAAATATGCTGTTTTTTCCGTCAAGACCGACTGGTCCTTTGTTCCTTGAAACACAACCTTTCCATCTTGAGAAATTGTCACCTCTCCCTGGTGTTCCCAGAAGACTATACCCTCATCGACGCTAGCGTAGCGTGCGCCGCTTGCTGGCACGGCCCGGGGTAGAGTAATCGTACCGAGAGAATGGTAGGTAAACGTCACTGTCTCCTTGTCATTGTGAAAAGTCGCGGGCACCGTGATTGAACTATTAGACTATGAGGCAGTTATCGGCGCCGACAAATCGTTCCGGGGTGCCCGGTTGACAAGATACAGAGCCGACGCGATCGGGAGTATCAGAACAACCATGTCCACAAGTATGTTGTTATTCATCATCATGAAGACCCAGAACTTCGAATGCATTTTTAATAAGTTATTTTTAAGGAAAGATGGTTTATTAAGATCCTTCCTTTACCTGGAAAATGCCCTACATTGACACCAACTACCCTCCACGCATTATTTCACCATTTTTTTCAAACAGGGGTTTTGTAGCTTTATTAACATCATTTATAATTCCGGTTTGCGCCAGAAACAAATGGCCCAGTGGAAATCGCGATTATCGTGAATTATTCATTCATTTCATTATTTATAAAATAAAATGGGGTGTCTCATGAGCTATGATCCCAAGGGCGAATATTTAATAGGACAGGCTGTTGTTAAACAACCTCCCACCTTCCCAAAGGCGGTACACGTCCAATGGGGATGGATCATGATGGTCGTACTCGCGACCGTATTTGTGAGTGGCACTCCGGAGGTAACTGCCCAGGAGGTAGACCCCGGCGAGACCGACCCCATGGTTCCCACCGCCCGTCGCACGTTGTTCGCCGATCAACATGCGTTCATCGCGATGCCTCAGGATCCCAACACCGAACAGGCACCAATCACCTATACGGATTGGGCTCGAAGCACCGATCTTGAAAGCTTGGAATTTCAAGAGGCCTTTGTGCCTGACCTGCAGGGAATTCAAGAGGCCCGTGCCGCGTCGGGACGCATTCTCGACCCTGAGACCGAACAGGTAGCGGTAGGTTGGTATTCCGGGCCGGCAGGGGAGATTAATAACGCTATCCAAGTTGATATTCTCAACGCAACAGGTCAGATCGAGGCTGACGCCGTGAGCTCGTTCGGTGTGGCCTCGTCCAGCGCTTTTTTTTCTCCCAGCTTCCCCTACCCAAACTA
>CAZGFD010000034.1:0-35427 GCA_964525045.1 uncultured Nitrospiraceae bacterium
ATGGCAAGAAATTCGTATTAATACCCATTGACATTAATCACAGTTGCTCACCCGGACCCTAGTCCTTTCTCTAAGGAACGGAACAATTTAGTTGGTTGACGGCAAAATTGGAGTTAAATGCGGCGCAAGGGGATGGGAGTTTATTTAACCTTTTCTCCTATCGCGACTTCTTCCGAAAGCGTCACAAGCGCTTTGACTTCTTGGTCCCCGGAGGCCAGGACCATTCCTTGAGATTCGACTCCCATGAGTTTCGCTGGCTTTAAGTTTGCCACGACCACGATGAGTTGTCCGATTAACGATTCTGGGTCGTATTTTTTTCCAATGCCAGCCACGATTTGACGTTGGCTATCACCAAGATCCACCTGGAGTTTTAGCAGTTTTTGTGATTTGGGAACCCGCTCCGCAGCCAATACCTTGCCTACTTTGAGCTGAATTTTTTGAAAGTCTTCAATGGTAATCTGGGAATTTTGGGGTAGGGTGGATGAAGTCATACCCGATGCAGGCCCTGGTTGTATCGACGCTTGGGTTTTTTCCACTTCCTTCCCCTCTCCTGTTAATTGAACCTTGCTATCCTCCATACCCTTCATAGTTTCCTTGGCATGGGCCTTTATGTCAAGACGAGGAAACAGCGGCTCCCCTTTCTTTATTTGAGTGCCCGGGGAGACCATTCCCCACTTCAAATTTTCAAAAAATCGGAATGTCGAAAAAGACATTTGGAGCCCTAGTTGATTTTTCATTTCCTCCGCCTTAATGGGAAGGAACGGATAGAGGGTGGCGCAAAGAAACCCGGGAATCTGCGACATGTTAAATAACACGGTGTGAAGGCGAGCCGTTTCCTCAGGTTTTTTGGCTAGAGTCCATGGGGCGGTTTTATCGATATATTGGTTAGTTAATTGTACCAGACTCAGAATCGTTTCAAGGGCTTTACTGAATTCCAAATTCGTCAGGTGATTGTCGACCAATACCGGCAAGGCTTCGGCGGTCTGTTGAAGCCGGCGGTCAATTTCTTGATCGTTTGTCGTTTGCGGAGTTGGAACAAGGCCATCGGTATATCGTTCTAACATGGCCAGGGATCGGTTCAAAAGATTTCCTAAATCATTTGCCAGTTCCGCATTGTATCGATTGACGAACGCCTCCTCACTAAAGTCACCATCCTGTCCGAATGGGACTTCTCGAAGGAGAAAAAAACGAAATCCGTCGGATCCTTGATATTTATCCACCATGGCGTATGGATCAACCACATTACCCCGGCTTTTGGACATTTTTTCACCATTGACGGTCCACCATCCATGGGCAAAAATTGTCTGAGGAAGGGGAAGGTCCATGGCCATGAGCATAGTGGACCAATACACGGCGTGGGTGGTGAGAATGTCTTTGCCGACGAGGTGAAGTGAAGCCGGCCAATACCGATCAAATGCCGGTTGGGCAGGAAGAAATTCGATCCCTGAGATGTAGTTCACCAACGCATCGAACCATACGTAGGTGACATAGTCCGGATCGAACGGAAGTTCAATGCCCCAGGACAAGCGGGATTTGGGACGCGAAATGGATAGGTCTTCAAGGGGTTTTTGAAGAAATCCCAGGACTTCATTTTTCCGGGATTCTGGTTTAATGAAATTGGGGTGACTGTGAATGTGAGCTTGGAGGCGATCCTGAAACTGGCTCATTCTGAAGAAATAGTTGCTTTCGCTCAGTTCCTCCACCGGACGCTTGCAGTCTGGGCACAGCCCGGCTTCGACATCTTTTTCCGTCCAGAAACGTTCATCGTAGGTGCAATACCAGCCAGTGTATTCGGCTCGGTATATCAGGTCCTTGTCCAAAAGACCTTGAAGGCATCGTTGGACAACCGATTGGTGTGGGGGATCAGTTGTTCGTATGAACCCGTCATTGGAAATGTTCAATTTTTCCCACAGGTTTTTAAACTGGGGTGTAAGCCGATCACAATGGGTTTGGGGATCAATACCAGCTTTGGCAGCAGCCTGTTGAACCTTTTGCCCGTGTTCGTCCAATCCCGTCAGGAAAAAGACATCCTGCCCGGAGAGACGATGAAAACGAGCCAGAACATCAGCAGCAATAGTGGTATAGGCGTGACCAATGTGCGGTACATCATTGACATAATAAATTGGAGTGGTGACATAAAAGGGTTTAGGCATATTTTTTTGAATCCAGGTTAAAAAGTTCTCACGTCAAAGTGACTCTACATCGCTTCAAGACAGGTCAACGGAGAGTAACTCTCTGAGAGTGCCTGAGAGAATATCGAATATCCAACAAGGAATCATGAATGTCGAAGTAAAAAGGGACTTGTCAGTCAACGAACAACCGATTCCTGAATGCATGAAGACGATTGCTACCTACAGTCTTGGTAAATTGCATTCCCAGAGAAAGAGAACTCTTTCCACACTTCATGATTCGATATTCATTATTCGACATTCGATATTAATTTCAAGACCCCCTGATTTCCCAAACCAATCAGACAGTAGAGAGTTGCATCCTGCGAAAGCCCAATTCACTACTTTTTTAACCTGAAACCTGAAACTTTCACTTGGTCTCATCCGACAGGTCCAAGAACGACCTTTCCAGATAGCGCATCGCGCAAGTGGACCAAAAACCTTTCGAATCCCAATTGCATGTTGTGGTTGCGGTGAAGGCCAAATTCCAATGATTGGAGTTCATCAAGCACGTTCAACAACGCGACAGGGGACGTTCGTTTGGCGATGGTTTGCAATGTTGGAATATCTTCCCGGTACATGACTTCATTCGAGTTACACGTAAGAGTCACCAGGAGGAGATCCCGTAAGATGTACCAGAATTCGTTTAGGCCTTTTTGGACTTCATCTGGTTTTGATAGGGCCTCGGCGGTATCGAGTAAAGGCGGTATGGAATCAAGAGAGCCTTCAGAGAGAAGGGTAAGGTAGTGGTCCTTTCGAGCTCTCGCGTCTTTAATGTCGATTTCTAAAGCTTCTCCGACGCGTCCTCCACTGAGACAGCTGATCAATCGTGCTTCAGGTTCAGATAAATTTTTCACTTTCATCAGATAGTTTTTTACCTTGGCAGGAGAAGAAGGAGAAAAACGGATTACGAGACACCGAGAGGTAATGGTTGCCAGTAAGGCTGAAGGCCGGTTCGTCATTAAGAGAAACAGACAGTGATCTGGGGGCTCTTCCAGGGTTTTCAGTAAGGCGTTGGCCGCCCCTACAGTCAATTGATCCACTTCATCGATCAGGCATATTTTTCTCACTCCGATGAGCGGTCGATAGACAACATGGTGTTCAATTTCCCTCACGCGGTCAATCTTGATTTGAGGATTTTGTCCTTCAGAGTCTGCATGAATAAAAAGGAAGTCAGGATGTGTTTGACCTTCAATTTGATAGCATGACTTGCAAACGCCGCAAGGGTCGGGAGTCATTGATTCCCGATACCTATCACAACTGATGGCTTGAGCCATGCGGATAGCCGTCAGTTTTTTCCCAATCGCGTTGTCTCCAACAAAGAGATAGGCATGAGCCAAGTGGTTGGATTGAATCGCGCGTTGAAGCCAGCCAATGGGGACGGAGTGACCAATGATATCGGAAAAGGGCATGAGCAGGCTAAAATTAGGCAGTGACGCGCGTTCGATGAGGATGAAAACGGGACCTTCGAAGGGATTTCAGCTTTGATGTGATCAGGGAGTGAGTCGTGGCTGAGACTTCCGTGGTGATGATGTCTGGGTTTCTCCGGCCATCAAGAACCGTGATTCGTTGTGAATGGATCTGGGCCAGCGCCAAAAATCCTTTTCGGACCTTATTATGGAAGGAGATGGATTCTTTGTCTATCCGGTTTTGCCCTCGAGCCTTCTTTCTACGGGCCAATCCCTGTCTGACGGGGATGTCGATTAAAAACGTAAGATCCGGATTTAGGCAATTTGTGGCTAATCCATTGAAAACGATAAGTTTTTCGAGGTCCAATCCCCTCCCATACCCTTGGTAGGCCAATGTGGAATCGGAAAATCGGTCACACAACACTACCAAACCCCGAGAAAGTGCTGGAATGATTTTATGGGTGACATGGTGTGCGCGTGATGCGAAAACCAAACCGGCTTCACATGCAGGAGTCAAAGGTTCATGAAGGATTGAGGGGGAAGAATCCTTCAGAAGAAGGGCACGGATCTTTTCAGCAAAGGGGGTCCCGCCAGGTTCTCGTGTAACAAGAACCTGATAACCCTCCTCCCGGAGGAGGAGGGCTAGGCGCTGGCATTGTGTCGTTTTTCCACAACCTTCTATGCCTTCAAAGGTAATGAAGATACCGGGTGTTTTGGCGACGGGCCGCCTTCCATTTCTTGGTTGAATGATTTTCGTCTTCACCATCGAATCCTAATCTAAGTCATTGAAAATCGCAAGAAAAGGGTTGCGGGCCCAGAGTAATGTTTGTAAGATGACTAACGGAAAACCATGAGCGTCGCCTTGGTTTGAATAATAAAACAGAGGCGGGAGACCCATTCCCCCGAGTGATAATTTGCGAGCTTCCATAAGACGGTATTTCTTAACAGGATTGCTGGTCATAACCCCTATATGGGGGACTATTCTGGTCCTGAAAACCCTTTTTGTGTCCGTAGACAGCATTGTGGGAAATGTCTTAGCTGACCTGGTGATCCAGGAATACTATTTCCCTGGCCTTGGTATCTTAGCCTTAGTGCTGCTCATTTTTTTAGCTGGCCTTCTGGCCACAAACCTGATTGGTAGAAGAATGGTCACACGATGGGAAGAATTTTTGGACCGTGTTCCATTCGTACGAGGAATTTACGCAACTCTCAAATCGGTCATGGATATTCTTTCTTTTAAACAACGGGAAAAGTATGACAAGGTTGTGATGATCCAATTCCCCAAAAATGGCCATTATTGCCTGGCTTTTGTGACAGGGGAAACAAGGGAGGAGATTCAAACTCTTGCTCCTGAACCACTGGTGCATGTCTTTGTGCCGACTTCCCCGAATCCTACATCAGGGTATTTCCTCCTGGTCCCTGAAAAGGAAATCACGCCCGTGGAGTTGGGAGTGGAAGAAGCCATGAAACTCATTGTCTCTGGCGGTCTCTATTCTCCAGACAAGCCGGCTGGTATCGATAGGGCAGTAGGCGGGAGAGCCCGAAAATCTGCGACCCCTGAAGTCAAAGTTTCAAATTCCGAATTCCAATTTGAGTCCGAAGTCCAAGGTTTAAAGTCTAAAGTCTAAAGTTAGCATCTAACACCTATCCTGTGGGTTTTGGTGTTTTGACTTGAAACTTTGAACGTTCAATGCTTGAATTATTACCTTTGATAAAAGGATGTAGTCTTGTGGGTAAAGTTGACGCGGTGGTCCTGGCCGCCGGATTGGGAAAGCGCATGAAATCGCGGCTTCCCAAAATTCTGCACCCGGTAGGGGGGCGTCCTATGATCTGGTACCTGGCCAGATTGGCCCGGCGAGTGGCTGATTCGACCGTTGCCATTGTCATAGGCCATGGAGCCGAAAAAGTTCGTGCCTATCTCACCGGTGAAAAGACGAATCTTGGCCCCTTCTTATTAATTGAACAAACCCAGCTCCGGGGGACGGGGCATGCCGTTCAACAGGCAAGAAAAGCCTTAATTAAAAACAAGGTTAAGATTGCCGATCAATGTCTCATCCTGAATGGTGATACCCCTTTATTAACGGAAGCCACTGTTCGTGCGTTGTTGGACCGGCATCATAGGGAAAATGCGACCGTGACGATTTTGACGGCAGTTTTGAATGATCCCAAAGGCTATGGGCGAGTGGTACGCGGGCCAAAGGGCGAAGTTTTAAAGGTGGTAGAGGATCGGGATGCTTCGAAAGATGAACTGGCGATTGCTGAAGTTAATGTTGGGACCTATGTGGTTGAAAGTTCCTTTCTGATTAAGGCTCTAGAAACTCTCGCGCCCCACAATACTCAATGTGAGTTGTATTTAACCGATATCATTCACATTGCCGCCAAGCGAAAACTGCCGGTTGTGGCGATGGTGGCTTCCGAAACGACCGAAACCATCGGAATCAATGATCGAGAAGATCTTGCTATTGCGGAAAAACACATGCGGCACCGTATTTGCCGAAAATGGATGCAGGCGGGAGTCACGTTCCTTGATCCTGATCGGACGCGTATTGATGAGGAAGTCATCATCGGTCAGGATACTCTTTTGTACCCGGACATTTCCTTGGAAGGTCAAACCCAACTTGGGGAATCTTGCATCATTCGTTCTCAAACCCGAATCACGGATAGCACCATAGGAGACCGGGTGGTCATTCAGGATAGTTGTGTTCTGCAGGGAGCCAAAGTTGAGTCGGAATCTTCGATAGGCCCCTTCGCCCACTTACGCCCTGGTACGCGATTAGGCCCTCAAGCCAAAGTAGGGAATTTTGTTGAGCTGAAACAAACAGAATTAGGAAAGGGATCCAAGGCCAGTCATCTGACCTACATGGGAGATGCGGTCATTGGCAAAGATGTGAATATCGGGGCGGGCACCATCACCTGCAATTATGACGGATACCAAAAAGAACAAACCATTATTGAAGATCACGTGTTTATTGGCAGTGATACGCAATTAATTGCCCCCGTTCGGATCGGAAAGGGCGCGATCGTAGCTGCGGGAACGACGGTCACCCAAGATATTCCGCCAAATGCTCTTGGCATTTCCCGCCTCGCACAGGTGAATAAGGAAGGTGCAGCCTCGCGAAGGCGAGCCTTAAAAAAAGCTCCGGTCTCCTCCTCTGCCCGAGCGAAGAACACTCGACCTCAAACAAAAGGATCAAAAACGAAATCAGCCAGAAAGTAAATATCAACCATGAGACGGCAAAAGGGTTTGATGGCTTTTTTGGCTATAAGCGTTGTGGAGCGACAGGCCTCCTTTTTTTTCACTTCCTGATTTACATTTTATGATTACCTACCAATACACGGTCTGAGGGCCACCCGCTCCCGGCACTCATCCCGGAAGCAACACGAAAATCATTCCATGTGTGGAATCATCGGTTACAATGGGGTCAATAATGCAACCCCCATTCTTATTGAGGGATTGAAACGCCTTGAATACCGGGGATATGATTCCGCTGGGATCGCCATACTTCACGGTGAGGAATTGGCCGTCAAGCGCAGCGCCGGTAAGCTCGAAAATCTTGAAAATTTGGTTAAAAATGAGCCCCTGTGCGGAAAAGTCGGAATTGGTCATACTCGATGGGCCACCCATGGAAGGCCGTCTGAACAGAATGCTCATCCGCACCGTTCCGGAGATTTGGTCCTAGTTCATAATGGCATCATTGAAAATTACCTATTGCTAAAACATCGGTTAGAATCGGAAGGCTTTCGGTTTGAATCTGAAACGGATACAGAAGTTATTGCCCATTTATTGGCGTTCTCCATGAAGGCAGGAAAATCGGTTTATGATGCGGTTCGGGGCGCAGTGGTTGACCTTCAAGGCAGTTATGCGGTCGCCGTTTTATGCATGTCAGAACCCGAGGTGATTGTGACGGCCAGGTCGGGATGTCCGCTGGTGATCGGAAAGAATGGAGAGGGGACCTATTTGGCTTCTGACGTCACTCCTTTACTGGTGCACACCCGAGAAGTCATTTTTTTGGAAGATGGAGAAATTGGTGTTCTGACGCCATCCTCGATCTCGGTCACCGGCATGGATGGGCGCACCATCAATCGCGCTCCGGTCCAAATTGATTGGGATGCGGATGCGGCGGAAAAAGAAGGCTACCCGCACTTTATGCTGAAAGAAATTCATGAGCAGCCACAGGTTATTATGGATACGCTTGGTGGTCGATATAATTTCGATACGGGTGAAGCTGATCTCCCCGATCTGGCCATTACGCCGGAGAAACTGAGTCGCGCTGGCCGTATTTGGATTGTGGCGTGCGGAACATCCTGGCATGCCGGGTTGGTGGGTAAATACCTTTTTGAAGAAATGATCGGCAACCCGGTTCAAGTGGATATTGCTTCAGAATTCCGGTATCGAGAGCCGATGATTCAAGAAAACGATTTATTTATTGGGATATCTCAATCGGGGGAAACGGCTGACACCTTAGCGGCGGCTCGAGAGGCGAAACGCCGAGGTGCTGATGTGTTAGCCATTGTGAATGTGGTCGGAAGCTCTCTCGCCCGTGAGGCCGATGGCGTGATTTATACCCGATGCGGACCAGAAATTAGTGTGGCTTCAACCAAAGCCTTTACCGGACAAATTATCGCGATGTATTTGTTAGCCCTTCACTTGGGTCGAGTACGAAAGGTCTTGAATATTGAGGAAGGGCGATGGTGGTTGGATCAGTACATGATGCTCCCCGGTCGAGTTGAGCATGTTCTCAAACAAGAACCCAATATTGTAACTTCCGCCAAACACTTTTGTGCTAAAAGAAATTTTTTGTATTTGGGACGGGGCATCAATTATCCCATTGCTCTGGAAGGCGCTCTGAAGCTTAAAGAAATCTCTTACATTCATGCTGAAGGGTATGCGGCAGGTGAAATGAAACATGGCCCTATCGCCCTGGTGGATGAAGACATGCCCGTTGTGGTTCTCGCCCCTCGGGACCGGCTGTACGACAAAACCATCAACAATTTGATGGAAGTGCGAGCTCGGAATGCACCAATTGTGGCCCTGGCGTCGGAGGGCGACCATGACATTCACCGCGTTGCCGAAGTGGTGTTTCCAATTCCGGATGTTCACCCTCTTCTCACCCCTATTTTGTTTGCCGTGGCATTACAACTTTTTGCCTACCATATTGCCGTGCTGAGAGGGCTTGATGTTGATCGGCCTCGAAATTTGGCCAAGAGTGTGACGGTTGAGTAGTCCTCAATGGAACGGGGTATGATTCGATTTCTAAAGATTCAGCCCCTCAAGTCATGAACTTGAAACCTGAAACTTGAATTTGATTAACTTTTCCGATTTAGCGAAAAGATCAAGGCCGACATGGGAACGATAGTCGTCACAGGTGGGGCAGGGTTTATTGGGACCAATTTTGTTCGATGGGTAATGACCCACACCGATGAGGATCTTATCATTGTTGATAAACTCACCTATGCTGGACATTTAGTAAACATTCAAGATGTTCTTGAGAGTTCTCGCGCAAGGTTTATTCAGGAAGATATTGCCAATCGGGATGTCATGGAGGGGGTTTTCCGTGATTATCGCCCTCAGGCAATTCTCAATTTTGCAGCCGAATCCCATGTCGACCGCTCGATTGACAGTCCTGACCCATTTATCAATACCAACATTGTTGGAACGTTTATTCTGCTTGAAACCGCTCGAAAGTTTGTGACTTTCTTGCCGGAGGAGGCACAGCGGAATTTTCGATTTCTTCATGTGTCGACCGATGAGGTCTATGGAAGCCTGGGACAGACCGGTCAATTTTCTGAAGAAACCCCCTATGCTCCAAATTCTCCCTATGCGGCATCTAAAGCGTCTGCTGATCATCTGGTGCGGGCGTATTATCACACCTATGGCCTACCTATTTTAATTACCAATTGTTCGAATAATTATGGTCCCTATCAGTTCCCAGAAAAATTGATTCCTCTCATACTCCTGAATGCTCTTGATGGGAAGGCGTTGCCTATTTATGGAAATGGTCAACAAATTCGGGATTGGCTTTATGTCGAGGATCATTGTGAAGGACTGTGGCGAGTGCTTCATCAAGGACGGCCGGGCGAGAAATACAATCTTGGCGGGAATACCGAACGAACGAATATTGAAACGGTCGATACGGTTTGTCGTTTGTTGGAGACGTTTCGCCCTGCTGCCCAAAATCAGAAGTTGGTCGAGCAGGGGATGACTCAGTACAGTCAGTTGAAACACTTTGTGTCCGATCGCCCGGGGCATGATCGGCGTTATGCGATTAATGCAGAAAAAATTCAAAAGGAACTAGGATGGGTCCCTCAAAGTCATTTCGAGGAGGGATTACGAAAGACCATTGGTTGGTATCTGGACCATCGGGATTGGTGTGAAGTGGTCATGGCGGATAATTATGACCGGGAACGACTGGGATTAGGGGCCCATGAGTGCTGAGGGTAAACCTTTCGGACCAGCACATCGTGACTTGGCATACCTTGTTAGATATTCGATTTTTTTTAATGGGATGAATGAATTCGTTCAGTTCCTGTAATTAAAATTGTAATGGTCTGCACCAAAAGGGCCCAATTCGACTCTACTCAAATACATTGACCCCAATTAAAGAGAAAGGTACAAAACAAGTAATGAAAGGAATCATTCTGGCGGGAGGATCGGGTACGAGGCTGTATCCGCTCAGTTTTGCGGTCAGCAAGCAGTTGATGCCCGTTTATGATAAGCCCATGGTGTATTACCCGTTGTCGACGCTCATGTTGGCCGGAATAAGAAGTATTCTGGTTATCACGACCCCGGAAGATCAGCAAGGCTTTATTCGGTTACTCGGTGATGGAAGTCATTTTGGATTGGACATTCACTATGCGGTTCAGCCTCATCCAGGGGGTATTGCTCAGGCCTTTCTCATCGGTCGAGATTTTATTGGCCAAGAATCTGTGGCTTTGATGCTTGGTGATAACATTTTCTATGGTCACGGGCTCACCCGTGAGTTAAAAGAGGCCGTTGGCCGGCCAGCTGGTGCAACGATTTTTGCCTATCAGGTACGTGATCCAGAGCGGTATGGAGTTGTCACCTTTGATGAGAATGGAAAAGCTACAAACTTGGAAGAAAAGCCACCGGTTCCAAAATCATCTTATGCGGTCACAGGATTGTATTTTTACGACAACCAGGTTCTGGATATTGTCACATCAATGAAACCTTCTCCGCGAGGTGAACTAGAAATCACGGATGTCAATCTTGCATATTTAAAGAGTGGCGGGCTCCATGTGCTTCAATTAGGTCGAGGTATTGCCTGGTTGGATACCGGGACTCATGATTCCCTGCTACAGGCTGCCCACTTTATTCAAGTCTTACAAGAGCGTCAAGGGTTGATGGTGTGCTGTCCTGAAGAAATTGCCTACAATTTGGGATACATCAGTGCGGATGCGGTCAGACGTTTAGCGGAAACAAAGAAGGGAAATGCCTATGGGCAATACCTCCTTGCTGTGAGTCAGCATCCAAAGGTGGAGATACGGTGAAGTTTATTGGGACGGAACTTCCCGGAGTGATCATTGTGAATCCCGAGGTTCACCGGGATGCGCGTGGTTGTTTTTTGGAAACGTACCATACTCAGAAGTATGCGGAAGGTGGAATCATCGCAACATTTGTGCAAGATAATTCATCCCATTCCTTTCGAGGGATTCTGCGGGGACTGCATGCCCAGCTTGTGAGGCCCCAGGGTAAATTGATCCGAGTGAGCCACGGAGAAATATTTGATGTGGCTGTCGATATTCGGCGGGGGTCACCGACTTTTGCCCGGTGGGTCGGTGTCACCCTTTCCGGGGAAAATTTTCAACAAATTTATATTCCGCCCGGTTTTGCTCATGGTTTTTGTGTGCTGAGTGACGTGGCAAAGTTGGAATATAAGTGTACGGATTTTTATGAACCAAAAGGGGAAGTCTCGGTTCGATGGGATGATCCAACTGTGAACATTCGCTGGCCAATTGGAACGCCGATTCTTTCCCCAAAAGACCTGGCTGGAAAGTTCTTGCAGGATCTCCTGGATCGATTGCCACAGTTTGAAGGTACAGAATCATGAAAGTCCTTATTGCCGGGGCGAGGGGGCAATTAGGTCATGCCCTGCAAGAAATATTGGGTCATCATGAGATCATCGCTTATGACCTAGAGGAGCTTGACATTACGCAATTAGAAGCCACGGGCAAGGTCCTTGAACACGTTCGTCCTCAGATGGTCCTTAATGCGGCCGCGTATACGAAGGTTGATCAAGCTGAGTTTGAACCGGAGATGGCCTACCGAGTTAATGCGCTCGGAGCCAGGAATCTTGCCCTGACAACCGCCTCTCAAAAAATCCCCCTGCTTCAGATATCAACAGATTATGTTTTTGATGGGAAGGCGTCCCGGCCCTACCATGAATTTGACCGACCACATCCTCTATCGGTGTATGGGATGAGTAAATTGGCGGGAGAAGATACCGTGCGGGCTCTTAACCCTCGTCACTATATCGTCCGCACAGCCTGGTTGTACCATACGGTTGGGAATAATTTTCCTAAGACCATTTGTGCTCTGGCCGACCAACCGGAGGTACGGGTGGTCAATGACCAATATGGATCTCCAACCTATGCCCCCCATTTGGCTCAGGCCCTTAGCCGCTTGATGGAAACGGACGCCTTCGGCACCTACCATATTGCTGGTTCTGGGGGAACGAGTTGGTTTGAATTTACACGGACATTGTTTACCTTTTGTGGATTCACGACTAAGATTATCCCCGTATCAACGGCTGAATTCCCTCGCCCTGCTCCCCGCCCTGCCCACGCTGTGTTAACCACTTTACAAGACCCTCCTTTCGTGTTGCCCCCCTGGGAACAAGGCCTCCAAGAGTTTGTCCGAGAACGAGCGAATTCCAATAGCTAAGATCCTACCCCCATTCGTCAGCGTTTCAATTTGAAAACTCTTTAACTTGAAACCCGAAACTTGAAACCTTCTAAGCAATCATGAGTTACCTTGAGGCGGTGGTGCTGGCCATCATTCAAGGTCTCACAGAATTCTTGCCGGTATCATCTTCTGGACATCTCGTATTGGCGCAACAATGGTTTGGACAATTCAATGAGACCAACCTCTTGTATGACATCATGCTACATCTCGCTACCGTGATGGCCATCATGGTGTATTTTAGACAGGATTTATTGACATTAGTGTTAGGATTTTTCGGATATCCGACCAAGGGACAGAGCATTTTTGCCGGCGAAGAACGGAAGACTTTGGGATTTGTGATTCTGGCTTCCATTCCGACTGCGGTGCTTGGACTTACCATAGAGCAAATCGGAATTAAGGTGTTGGGACGTCCTGACCTTGTCGGAGGGCTGTTTATTCTCACGGGGGTGGTGCTGTGGATGGGCAGGGGTGGACAGGCAGGCCGGGATATGAAAGACATGACTCCGATTGATGCCCTAACCGTTGGAGTGGTTCAAGGAATAGCGGTGTTCCCTGGAATATCCCGATCTGGTGCAACGATAGCTGGTGGCATGTGGCTGGGCCTCGACCGGGAATTGGCTGCTAGATTTTCTCTCCTCATATCTATTCCGGCGATCTTAGGAGCCACGGTGCTAGAGGTCGTTCAGGCCTTGGGTCAGACCCAGTTACCAATCGGTCCCTTTGTCGTGGGCGTATTCGTGGCCGCGATGGTTGGGTATCTATCCATCTCACTTATTCTTCGATTGGTCCGGCAAGACCATTTTTATCGGTTCTCCTATTACCTCTGGCCGCTCGGAACTATCGTCATTTTTTTGACGTATTGGTAAGGGGAGGGCTAAAGAGGTTCCGGGTTTCGTGTTTCAGGTAAAAAATAAGAATGATTCTAGTGGGAGCTCGAAATTCTTCCCAGAAGTGGGATAGGCTGAGGGTTCCAGAATCTCTTTGTCCCGACGCCGGGCCACTCCACTTTCGATAGCAGCTTGAGCTGCAGCTTTGTTGATGTGTCGTTCGAATAGTTTGATGAGGATCCTGGTCCTTCTGTCCCCCATGCAGTGATTGACGAGATGAAGGTTTTCCGCGAAATCGGAAGGGGAGAAAAAATCAAAAGATGAGGAGGGGAAAATCTGTTCTACAGTGAAGAGGGATGGTTGAGGGGAAAGGTAATCCGACAGGCGGTTCCTACTCCTTCTTCACTTTCGATTTCGATCTGTCCCCCATGTTTTTGAATGATTCGACGGGCGATCGTGAGTCCAAGCCCCGCCCCCTCTCCCTGTCGCTTAGTGGTGAAGAAGGGATCGAAGATTTTCGATAAATGAGATCGCGACATTCCCGGACCGTTGTCTCGTATGGTGAGATATATGTTTTCCCCTTCAGCAGCGGTCGAAATCTCTAACTGTCCCTTGGCATTCAACGCCTGGACGGCATTGGTAATGATATTGGTCAGAGCCTGGCTCAGCTCTTCAGAGTTACCCTTCAACAACGGAAGAGACTGGTAATGTGTTTGGATATCCAGTGTTTTCCCTTCGTGCGCATTCTTCACAATTTTGAGAACGTGATCCAATTGCTCGTTCAGGTTGACCTGGGTTGCTTTGCCCTTTAGCTGGCGGCTGGCTTGTCCGGTGAAATCCCTGATGATGGAGGCCATGCGTCGTCCATGTTGAACAATGGTCCTGGCATACTCTTTGACCTGATCGGGGCTCTGTTCTTCTTGTATGGCTTCCCCGAGTCCGATGACGCCAACCAGAGGGTTATTCAACTCGTGACCGATTCCTTGTGTGAGGACTTCTAATCCGGCCAGTTTTTCTTCCTTGATAAGTTGGTCTTGTTGCCGGCTTTCTTTCGTTAAATCCCGTAGAACAATTCCTATTCCTGGGTTGTAGCCGGGTTGTGCACCCACCGTAAACCATTCATATCGAAACGTTCCATTGTTGCAATGGATCTCCTGACGATCTGTCGAAGAGTCCGATTTGGCATGATGGTGAAGGGGGTCTTTCATGGTTGGGGTGGAACTGATTGGTGTGGATTCCAGATCGACCTGATCCGGCGAGATATATTTCGCCCGGATGGATTGAAATTCCTGACCCAGTTTTTTTTGGCTGGTTTCATCGATTTGAAGAAGCTGAAATAATGACCGACCTTCTACCTGCCCATTAGGCATCAGCTTGAATGTTTCCTTTGAAGCCTGGTTCAGATATTGGACCTCTTGATTTTCGTTGAGGATAATGACTGGATCCGGAATACTATTCAAAACCTGATTTTTTAATTCTACTTGGCTTTCCAATCCGGAAAACGTGGAGGCCAGTTGTCGACTCATTTTATTGACTTCGTCGGCCAATTCTTCCAGTTCGTCACCAGTTTTAATTTTCACCGGCTCTTGCCATTCCCCACTCATGATGCGTTTCGCAGCCTCTTCCCGCCATTCCTCACTTCCAATGAGTTTTGCCACTTTTTGTAGTTGGCGGATGGGAGTCACAATACGACCTGAGGAAATGGTCCCCAAGGTCACCAGGAGTCCTACGGCGAGCACGCCAAAAACCGAAATCCAGGTAAATAATTGGTGAATAGGGGCAAAAAGTTCACTTGAGCTTTGCCAGACGAAGATGTGCCATCCCTTTCCTGTTGAAGCTTGAGTAATTTGAGTGGTGTTGGGCAGTGGGGCGAAACCGATAATGTTGGGAAACAGGTCAATGCCGAATAAATCCGACCGCTGGCCGCCATGGCCGTCAGTGGGGGCCTCGGTCCAACCATTGAATCCCGGGGTGACCAGAGGAATCAGTTCCTTGTCCGCGAGCTGAATTCCTGTGGAGAGTATTGGGCATCTCAGGACACGCCCATCCCCGTCAATGATCATCGCATGGCCGGTTTCTCCAAACTGGATGGTATCAATGGAAGGGGAAAAGAATTCCTGGGCATCATAGATCCGGTGCAGGACACCAATGGCCTGGTAACGGATGCTGTCCATAATAGGTAAAGAAAGGGCAAAGGTATAGGCCCCCTTCTGGTTAGGGTCGTTCTCCGGCGGTTCAGTGAAGATAAGATCTCCCAGGTAGGGCTGTCCCACCCCCTTATTGAACGCTCCTTGCCACCAAGGTGTTTTCTTATGAAGGTAGGCGACTTTTGGACCGAAACTGGCCACCAGCCTTCCCCCAATATCGGTGATAAAAATTCCGCGTGTGGCAGATCGGGTGACAACAGAAACAGGGTGGCCAGGATCGACAACCTTACCACCAAAATACCGTTGGAGAAGTTCTACAAGGGGCCCTTGGGTGATAGAATCCACAAATTGTTGGTCGTGCTCCGTCCATTTCTGACTTTCTTCATCGATCAGGCTCTGCAATCCTTGTTCGTTGAACTCCGCTAAGTCGTCCCTTCGTTTCTCCAATTCGGAAATGACCTCTATATCAGTGGTAATCCGGGAAGTCCGTGCAATTTCATCGCTGATCACAAGGTCCAGAGTTTTGGCTGTTTCTATGGCGATGGCTTCAAAACTTTCGCCATTGACTTCCCGAATTTCTTTGCTCCCTTGAATGAAGGCCATCACTAATCCGATGATAAGCGGGAGGGTGCCCACGAGCAGCATGGAGAGGATCAGCTTGCGCCTCAGGCCTCTTTTCCCTTTGGTAGAGGTGCCTTTGGGGGTGGTGGCTTCCATGGGTTGGGTTTCCCTCTTTATATTATAGCGGGTTTCGGGAATTCCATGGTAAAGGTTGTCCCGGTTCCCACTTGGCTTTCAACAGTCAGGTTGCCCCCGTACCTTTTGACGATTTCTCTTACGTTGTGTAAACCCAATCCGGTTCCTTTTCCGGGCGGTTTGGTCGTAAAAAATGCTTCAAATATTTTTTCAAGGTTTTCCTTGGGAATGCCAGGACCAGTGTCGGAAATGGAAATTTTCGCCTGCCCATCCTGACTCCAGGTGGAGAGGGTCAAGGTTCCCCTCCCATTCATGGCCTGAATCGCGTTGGTCATGAGGTTAACAAACACTTGAAGGAGTTCATCGGGATTGGCCAACACCTCGAGGTTTTCCTTTGAATTTCGAACGATGGCCAGGTCTTGGAGAACTGTTGCATACCGGGCAATGTTCAAGGCCTCATCCAATTTTTCATCAACTTTGACGGGAATGGGGGTCAGGTATTTTTTTTCTCTGGCATAGTGGGTAATATTTTGGCAAATCCCCTGGATTCGTTTTCCCGCCGCAATAATACTTCTCGCTTGTTCATGAATAGTCGGAATATCCGTTTCCCCTAAAATGTTTTCGGCAAAGGCCAGGAGGATATAGAGTGGGTTATTGATATCGTGGGCAATGCCGGATGCAAAAGTGCCCATACCCGCCAGCTTTTCTGCCCGAAACAATTGAGTCTGAGTCTGGGTCTGATGCCGAATGAGGTCCCACAACACCTTTGACGCTGCGCCACTCAGGACTTCAGTCTCCGGGTGTTTCTGGTCAGTGATCAGTTTATCTATGGTGAGATCTCCGGTCACATTCATGATGAGATTGATTCCTTGACGACGAATAAGGCTCAAGGGGTCATTGGTTGTCGGGATTTTTAATTGACGGGCGTAGAGAATTCCGGGGGCTGATTCCGTTTTGTCGGCAATACCTACGATCTCAATTTCCGGAAGGTGCGTAAAAAGTTCCAAAAGGGCCGTTCCTCCCTTTCCGGCTCCTAAGATTGCAATGGTTGTCCGTCCCATGGCACTCCTCATCAAACCGTTATCGGCTCATTAACGACAATACTGATTACTCGGAGATGAACGAGGGATCCTTTGACAGGTCCCTCGTCGGGAAGCGATTGAACACCAGAAATTGAGAAGGGGGGGCATGATACCCCTTTTTGCAGCAACGCTCTCTTTGGGGAAGGAGAGCGTTGTGAGAATTCAAGAAACTCCTTCGAATAAACTGAGACGCTTCATGGCACTTTTGACTGTCCTCCTTTTAGTATATACAGGAGAACACCTAAATGCCATAATCCTTATGACAATTTTCTGACTTGCCGGTTACCGACCCGAAGAAACTAAAGCAACATCTATAATCTATGGATTTCTCGATTCTCCATGGCCTTAGCGACTGCGCCCTTAAGTTTTTCAGCCTCAACTGGTTTGACCAGGTAATCTGAAATTCCACTTTTAATCATGGTTGTGGCCATATCAAGGTCAGGAAACCCCGTTAACACAATCAAGGGAACGCTCGGCCAATTGTTTTGGAAATAATTGATAGCTTCAACCCCGTTGATTTTGGGCATACGAATGTCGGTGATGATGACATCCAAGACGAGGGGATTTTCCCCTTCTTTGATTCTTGCCATGGCTTGTTCTCCATCCTCGGCTTCAATGACATCGTAGCCTGCTTTTTCAAGAGTCATTTTCACGACTTTTCGGACATCCGGCTCGTCGTCAACCACAAGAACAAGCCCATTTGAAGTTTGACCACCAAACATTCCAGCCGTTTTCGCTTCTGACATCGGGGACCTCCTGGTTTGTTAAAAGATCTGTGGATTAGGCTTGGCTTTTTAAACACAAATAATGTAAAGGAGCCAAAAGTTAGACCCATTTTATCAAAATTTGAGTATATCATGAACTTCGCACCTGAAAATATCAAGAGGGAAACCGAAATATTTCGAAAGTTTAGGAGTCGAAAAGTCCAAGATTCAAAGAATTTCAGTGTCAGAAGGGAAAAACCCTAAGGGTTGAAACGGGAAATCTGTCTATGGGAGAGGATAGGATCGGGCGAATAGTTCTGCGGCAGCTTTCAGGGATTCCCCGGGAATAACCTTTTCCCCTGCTTGAGGAAGAAGCTGCTCCAAAGCCGATAACAGGGTAAGAACAAATTCGGATCGGGAGGATTCTCCCATAAGCCCAATGCGCCAAACCTTTCCCTTTAGAGGGCCAAGTCCCCCTCCTATCTCAATTTCAAAATCGTTCAATAACTTTTGTCGAATTTCTAATTCATCCAAATGAGAAGGTACTTGAACGCAAGTTAAAGGAGGAAGATGATGCCCCAAGGCGGGGAGGAGCCGAAATCCAAGAGTTTGAAGTCCGGCGATCAGAGCGTCGCTATGAAGACGGTGCCGAATAATACGTTGTTCGAGACCTTCTTCCTGAATCAACCGTAATGATTCACGAAGCCCATAGACCATGGAAACGGGAGCGGTATGGTGATAAGTGCGTTTCGTGTCATTCCAATAGTCGGCGACAAGGGAACAATCCAAGTACCAGCTTTGGCAGGGATTGCGTCTTTTTCGAATAATAGCCATCGCCCGCTCGTTCAAAGTCAGCGGGGCAAGGCCGGGGGGACAACTCAAGCATTTTTGAGTGGCGCTGTAACAAGCATCAATGTTCCAGCCATCAACCTCCACGCTCATTCCGCCAAGAGAAGTCACAGTGTCCACAATAAAAAGAGTATTTTGGTTTCGACAAAGAGCCCCAATCTCAGCTAAAGGCTGGTGCACTCCGGTAGAGGTTTCCGCATGAACAAGAGCCACGGCTTTGACCGGTCCTGAGTGTTTGAGCACATGTTCGATTTGTCCGGGATCAATCCATTGTCCCCAGGGGACTTCGAGGCGAATGGGTCTTCCGCCACAACGTTCGACCATGGAAGCCAACCTGGTACCAAAAATGCCATTGATGCCGACCACAACTGAATCCCCTGGTTCTACAAGATTGACGATCGCTGTTTCCATTGCGGCTGATCCGGTTCCGGAAATCGCGATGGTGAAACTGTTCTGGGTTTGAAAGAGCCATCGAAGTGAGGCCTGGACTTCGTCCATGATCTGAAGAAATTCAGGATCCAAATGCCCAAGAAGGGGCGTACCGATGGCCCTCAGGACACGAGGATGAATCATGCTTGGACCTGGACCTAACAAGAGACGCCGAGAAGGTCGAAGTTCGGGGAGAATGTCCATGAGGAGAGCCACCGTGCAAGATTCGGATTTTAATGTTCATGATTTGATATTCGCAACCCGGTTGGGAACCGTGGTACTGTGGCAACCGCTCTCATGATGACGCATAATTCTTCCCAGGAACATCCGACCCCTTTTCCGGACCATCCTCATCAACCTCCGAACGTTTCCGTTTTTTTTACAATCGTTTCAACCGTGTTTTTATTAGCCGGAATCGGGATGATCGTTTGGAGCTATTCCTCATTGTCGCCCCTGGATCGTGAACCCGCTCCAGAGCGTTCGTTGGAGCGATTGATCAGCAGGGCCATGGAGTTGGAGGATACCCTTACCCAAGTGAGCAAAGTTGAGCAACTCGTGTTTCGCATTCTGACCGGACATGAGGATGTGTTGATGAGAGCCACCATGGAATACCAAGAACTTGCAGATTTTTCGAGTGATCCATTGGTAGATCTTTATCTGGCAATATTGCAGGTTGAAGCCGGCGATCGAGAAAAAGTCGCCAAGCGTATTGAGGCGTGGAAGACCCAACCCGCACCTTTTCCACTTTTTAGGGAATTCATTCATTCCGCCTATTACCAAGACACCATTTCTCTTCCAGAGGTGGAAACTCTTCAAGCACACTTAGCGGAAAAGTTGCCCGACAATTGGTTTTATGGTCGCTTGGCTATTCAGCTTGCCCAAAAAAGTAGAGATACAACTTTTGAATTATGGACGAAACAACAATTTGAGGATCGTGGGTATGAATTGCTCTGGTCGAATCGGTTACTGATACTTTTTGAAGTAAGTGGGAGTCTGATTGGATTACTCCTAATTCTAGGGCTTATCAGGAGGACCGTGAGGCGACAACCGACCGGAATAAGGTTAAACCGAGGGATGCTCCCCCCCCCGTGGTCTGGAAATGATGGTTTTGCCGTCTTCGTGAGAGGTGGGGCCATCACAACCTTCTTGTTATTTTCCCTTTCATTTCTTGAACTAGAGGGTCATGCGATGGTGTTAGTCAGCCTAACGGTCCTGTATGGCCCGATTCTGATCCTGACGTATTTTCATTTGCTTTTGCCAAAGGACGTCGCTGTCTTCCAGGCTTTCGGGCTGCGAATGGCTCCAAAGAGAATTTACCGCATCTTGCCTATGATATTCGTCTTATTCGCAGCGGGCCTCCTTGGAAATTGGGTGATCATGGTTGGTGTGGGGAGCGGCCATGCTTCGTACCATTGGACCGAGTGGTTCGATCCGACTCTGGTGTGGGGGACGCCGACTAATGTGGCGGTGACGTTGTTTGAGTACTCGATCATCGCGCCCGTGTTTGAGGAAATTATTTTTCGAGGTGTTGTGTTCGGAACGTTTCGGCGTCAGTTCGGATGGCCGATTTCGGCCGTTCTCAGTGCACTCATTTTTTCGTTTGTGCACGGATATGGACTCGTCGGGCTTCTCACGGTTTTTTGGAGCGGAGTCTTGTGGGCGTGGGCCTACGAAAAAACGGGGAGTCTCTGGCCAGGGATGATTGCTCATGGGGTGAACAATCTTCTCGTTTCGGTGACGTTAGTGGCATTATTTCGGTGAACCCGAAATCCCAGAATTCTTTCCTTGCCCCTCAATGTCATCCAAAGCCTGATAGAGGTCAGGAAAACGAAGACGATACTTCAATTCCACCAGGATTTTGTGGTTAGAAAGTTGTTTGCCGGAGTCCTTGGCCTTGGAAGGTGGTGGGAGATTTACCCCCCACCTTTTACTGGCAGTTCTAAAAATGTCCGACCAACGTCGAGGAATGCCGTCGCTAACAATATACACCTCTCCGTCCTTTGCCTTTTCCAACGCTGTCAGGCAAACCCCTGCTACGTCTGTGATATGAATCAAATTCACGTACCGGTCGGTATTTTTGATTTTCCCTTTTCTCATCCAATCCAGGACATGGCGTCCCGGTCCATACAGGCCGGCGAGTCGTAAAATGATGGCTCCGTGACGTGACCGGAGATATTCTTCACTCTTCACCCTTGGAAGGGTCAGGCGAGGTGGTGTTCCTTCATGCACCACTGTTTCTGGGTCTGATCCGTACGCCGAGGTGCTTCCCAACAGGATAAGCCGTCCACTTGCTTCGGGACGGCTCTCAAGAAAATGAGTCAGAGTGTCTTGGGGAATGGCGGGAAAACACCAGATCAAGTGGGCACGATGAGGAATATTACACCATGTTTCCCTGCGGAGAAGATCGAATTCAATCCGGTGAGACGAGCAGATGGGCTTAAGACGGGTGGCCGGGGCGCGGCTGGTTGCGAGGGTGTCCCACCCCTGTGCCCGGGCCATTGGATAAAGAATTTGCCCGGTATATCCGGCTCCGAGGATGACAAGTGGTTGTGAGCGGGGATCGGCCGATACCATAGAACAGGAATAAATCTGTTTTGAAAGAAATATCGAACGTTGAACAAGGAATATCGAATAATGAAGTGTGAGGAGCCAAAAATTAGGCTATGCGGAGATCCTTACTACCCCTATATGATCCTCTCCGACCGATCTGAGATATAATATTGTGCGTAGCGAATGTAGTTGAGGGATGACTCTTTAATCCATTTCAGCTCATTCTCCGTCAGTGATCGCCTGACTCGAGCCGGAGTCCCGTGGATAAGGCTTTTGGGTGGGACATGCATCCGCTCTGTGACTAAGGCCCCGGCTCCGACGATGCAATCTTCCTCAATCACCGCACCATCCATTATCACGGCTCCCATCCCAATCAATACACGATCCTTAATCGTGCAACCATGTAACACGGCATGATGGCCGACGGTGATATCATCCCCAAGGGTTAAGGGATAGGTATCATTCGTCACATGCAGCAGGCACAGATCCTGAACGTTCGTGCGATGCCCTATGTGAATGTAATGCACATCACCTCGCACCACGGCGTTGAACCATACGCTCGACTCAGAACCGATCACCACATCACCAATGACCACGGCCGTTTCCTCGATAAAGGCGCTTGTCGCAATGGTCGGAATTATTCCCCGGAATGCTCTTAACATAATGGCTACTTGTTAGTTTGCATGCTTAAACAAAGTCCTGAATCCGAATCAATTGCACCCCCTCCAAAACCTTGAATAATTTTTTATACCCGAAACCCGGAACTTCTGATATCACGGCCTCACCAAAACTGCTCCGATCACCAAGGCCGTCAGCGCGGCAATGACCGCGACATACACGGTCACGCTTCGGTCGGTAAGCCAGGCGGTCTGCCAATCTTGAGGATACAGAGCCTTCCCCACGAGATAGAGACCCTCATCATACAGCCCTAACACCCGTTCCATTTCAATCAACGTTTTTTTTGCAATACGGTGACGATCGCGTTGTTGCAAAATCAAATAGACGAAAATGGCCGAAAACAGGGCGATGCCGGTTATGGCAAAGAGCCTCGTGGTGAAATGGGTAGCATGGGATGGGGCGACGGCCATAATGGTCACCAGTAGCAATACATGAAAAGCACTGGCAAATGCGGTGAGCCGCATCATTTGCTCCCGCCGGCTGAACACCTCTTCCTTGTACCAAGGATACAGAACCCGAAGAACCTCCAATTGTTCCTCGCGAAGCGCTACTCCGTTTTCCATATCATCCTCTCGTTGCTGCCCGTTTCATGACACCTCTTTCAATTACCTCAGATGCAAGACTGACTTTTTGAATTCCGGCCTACATCCGGATTCTCAGTTGCCTTTCTCGCACAGAAAACTTCTCATCCAATCCCCGAGAAGGGTGGTCATCTTTCTAAAATCTTCAGGTTTCCCAAAGTAATGGTTGGCCCCCTCGAGGATGCGAAGTTCCTTTTGTGTCGTTAACGCCACCGCCAACCGCTGAATTTGATGGAGAGGAACTAATTCATCTTGATCCCCGTGAACGATAAGGGTTGGGGATGTGATCGTTTTGGCGGCGAGGTAAGCATCATACTGCAAGCAATCTTCATAAAAATCATACCGCAATTCAATGGGTTTGTCGCCACCTGTGACATTAGGAATTTCTCCAGTGGCTTTCCAGTGGTCCATGGCCCCCTCACCGAATTCCAATCGAAGCAGTTCCGGAAAATCTGGAACAGGGCATTTGAGTCCAAGTGCCAGGAGATGGGGATATTGGCTGGCAACCAGAATGGAAATTAACCCGCCAAAGCTCGAGCCGATCAGGCCAATACGTTGATAGCCCTGACCGGATAGAAACGCTAAAGCCTGTTTCAGTTGATCGCAGCATCGCCCGACGGTGATATCAGCAAAAGATCCTTCCGATTCTCCCATTCCAAACCAATCGAAACAAAACGTGCTAATTCCTTGAGGTACCAAGAGTTCAGTGAGACGTTGATTGGTATTACTCTGTTTGGTGGAGAGAAAACCATGGCAGAGGACCACAATCCCCTCGGTCTTACCGGGAGGTTCCGTCAATAGCGCCGAAACGATGTGACCATGAGAATCCTGGAAGGAAAGAGCTTTCTGCGTGTTCTCCATGCCCGAGGATTATAGGGGTGGATTGGGGCGGGTTCAAGAAATACCTTGAGAGGTAACGGCTTGGCTAGGGGAGGGGATTTTGCTGACGTTTACGTACCACCATTTTCACCCCATGCTTGGGCCTCAAGGTGACGGAAGTGAGCGGAACGACCGGATGACCAGGAACAAGGGCGAGCCGATAACGTTGGGCAATAGTGGCCAGGAGAAGTTTGGCCTCCATCATCGCGAAATACCTACCGATGCAGTAGCGAGGGCCACCCCCAAATGGAAAGTAAGCAAATT
This sequence comes from uncultured Nitrospiraceae bacterium, assembly GCA_964525045.1. GTDB lineage: Bacteria > Nitrospirota > Nitrospiria > Nitrospirales > UBA8639. Next base: position 24,187 of record CAZGFD010000034.1, read on the forward strand.
CGGGCAAGTTTCTGCTGAACGTATTGGTCCATCGTTCAGGCTCAAAGGCTTCCGGATTGGTAAAAAATCGAGGGTCGCGGTGCACTACCCATTGACAGATAAAAATGGTCGACCCTGGTGGAAGGGTAAACCCCCTCAATTGGTACGGCTGAATGGGTTCCCGGCCTAGAACATAGGCAGGTGGATATAAACGCATGGCTTCCTGAATCACTTTTTCGCAGTAGGTCAGGCTATTGAGGGATTGATAGGATGGAGCCACACCGCCAAGAACAGTTTCCAGTTCCTCATGAAGCTGTTCCTCGACCTGTGGGTGTTGAGACAATAAATACCACGTCCAAGACAGGGCCAATGCGGTAGTCTCGTGCCCGGCTAGAAAAAAGGTAATGATTTCATCTCGTATTTGTTGTCGACTCAGAAGGTTCCCCTTGGCATTTTGAGCCCTGAGAAGTAGATCCACCATATTGTTTTTGGCTTTCTCGGTGGAGTTGTCGTCGTCGATAATTCCGTAAATAAAGGTATCCAGACTTCGAACCGCTTTTCCGTAACGAAGGTTTCCGGGAGTCGGGACCCAATCCGGATAAAAGAAGGGACGGCGAAAACGCTTCGCAATTTCATCGGTCACCGTATTCAACACCCCACCGATTTCTTCAGCCGGTAAATTGCCGCGTGACCCCAAAAGGGTTTCATGAATAATATGGGCGGTGAGCTCCATCATATCCTGATGGATGTCCCTGATCTCCTCATCCTGCCAATGATCCAACATCGTTTCAGTCAGTTGGACCATCTTGGCTCCATAGGCTGCGACCTTGGCACCCTGAAATGCCGGTTGCATGAGGTCCCGCTGTTGCTTCCAGTGGTCACCCTCACTCGTCAATAAACCTTTTCCAAAAATGGCTTGAACATGCCGCCAAAAGAAGGAGTGCTTGTGAAAAAGAGACTGGTCAGTTTCTAAGACCGCCTTAATGTCTTCAGGCTCACTCAGAAGGTAAATGCGTCTATTTGCGAGCCGAAAACTGGAAATAGGCCGGTGATCCTGGGCGCATTTGGAAAGAAATCCCAGGAGGTCTTGAGAAAATTCTTTGAGGCTTCCGAGAAGAAAATGCCCAGACGGACCGGGGGGATATTGGCTCGAATACATTACCCGATCACTAACAAATCCATTTTCGGTTCGCAAGGGAGCATCCTGTTAGAATGCCCACCAACGAGGGGGCGGCTAACAGCGGCTCTCATCTAACCTGGAAAACAGCGGCCAAATGCTTGAAGTAATCTGACCGGTCCCTTAAATCGAATTTTCCTCCTGAGCACGGACCAGATAAGATTCCGATCTTTTCTTAAAAACCCAAGCCATGTCTGACTATCGGCGGTGAACTGGAAATCGGCTATGTCATGAGGCCCGTCCATGATCTGGAAGGATTTGTTGCGAATAACCATTGTCGGATGTTTTATTTCCTTTCGGTGGGTGTCAATGGCGGGGTTCCGACCTCAAGCCGCAAGCTTTTCGGCGGCAATCGACCACGTGGCCCAAGCCCAAGCGGTCAAGCAGCGGGAGTTGGATGAGATATTGATTCGAACCCAATCCAATCCGCCTACCGAGGTTGTCACAACGTTTGCCTATGATGGGGATGGCGGTCGGGTGATTAAGAAAGTTTCGGAATTGGGTGTCGTGTCGGTGACTGTGTATATTGGCCAGCATTATGTGTGTCAGGGCCCCAATGCTCAAAATCTGGGCTGCGCCAAACTAATCTTTGCCAATGGCCAGCGCATTGCGATGGTGGAGGTGTTGCCTGGTGGAGGGAATGGAGCCGTGACGTATTTCCACCCAGATCACTTGGGCTCCACCAGTGTGGTCACCGAAGTGGACAATGGCCAATTTCAGGTGGAACAAGAACTGGCGTATTATCCGTTTGGGGCGACGCGGGTGAATACTACCAGCAATAACGTGGATGTGGCGTACAAGTACACCGGCCAAGAGTTGGATAGTAGTACGGATTTGTATTTCTACCAGGCCCGATATTATGACGCCAATCTGGGGCGGTTTATTCAGCCGGATCCGATTGTGTCGGATCCCAATGATCCGCAAGCCTTCAATCGGTACAGTTATGTGGTGAATAATCCGGTGTTGTATATCGATCCCACCGGGTTCCGCGCTGAATTGACTGATAGGGAGCTGGATGAGATCGTTGCTGTCACGCTTCGACCATCAGTTCTTTTTATTAAAAGTCCAACTAGTGGTCCATTAAAACCGAATTTTGCTGGAGATTCTACCGGCGTCCCGAATAATAGTGGATTCCAGATAATCCCTCTTTCAGCGGTGTCTTCTTTTTCCATAACTAATGCAAATGCTGAATGCTTGACTCCTGGAAATAATTGCTATGGTGCTCACCTCAATACGACATGGCACTTAACATTTGAGCGCGAAGGAACAGGCAATGTTGGCACCAATAGCGGAAAATATGATCCTTATATATTTGACCTTTTGGTTCGGCTTGCCTGTGATTGCGGTCCTTTTGATGCTGAATTGAGTAGAGACATAGATCCTTCCGGGACATCGAATTTTCAGGTTCCTGGAGTGGCGCGCAATGTAAGAGTTACGTTTGGTAGAGAGGATCGATTTAATTTATTTATAAATGGGAGAATAGGCAAGAGAATTAGCCAAGCTCATTTATCCTTAAATTTCAATTTTGGCCAGACAATTGGATTGCCACCCATATTCCCGTCACCTGGGAGGTTTTTGCCTCCGAATGTATTCTATGGTCCCCCAATCCCTAGATCTCTTTTTGAATTCCCGGTTACCCCTCCTCGGCGTCAGGTTCCATTTTAGGGATATGAATTTGAAGATCAAGTTTAAAGATTCGATTTTCACAAAACAGAGGAGTCGTGATATGGTGGAGAAGTAGGTGACAAATCTGGAAAAATTGGCATTGACTCTTGGAGTGATTGGGAATGCCGATCTGCAATGAAAGGCTGCATTGTTGAACCTTATCTCTTGGATATGTGTCTTTTTAATTCTTTCAATTTCTTTCTCCGCCAAGGCTGAGAACCAAACTTTTATAGAATTTATTCCTCCCATTTCTCCCATCTTGACAGAGGTGCGGGAGACTGCTGCCTCTTTTCCCCCCTGGCACCAATATCTCATTCTTCTCCAAATGGCCAGCCTTTGGGCCAGACTTGGTGAGGAATTTAAAGCCCATCAGCTCTTTCAGGCCGGAAGATCTTTAACGGATCAGAGCAAAGCCCCAGGTTTGATACGAGACTGGCCCTTGATTTTTGGCGAGACGCGGCGCGTCTTTTGGCCGCTTTCCCTCCTTGCGGTACAACAATACAAAGCGAACGATAACTTGGGTTTCCAACAAAGTATGAAACAGATGAATGAGATTTTTGAGTATGCGAATAAGGATAATCGAAAAGTTCTCCTTGGGTATGATTTGGCTATCGCTCAAATTCAAGTAAGGGATCAGGCTGGGGCCTCTTTAACTTTGGGCAAAGTTCGGGATTTGCAAAAAAAGCTTGAGGAGCAAGGTCCTCAAGAACAACTTTATGGCAAAAGACGCTCTTGGATCCATGCCGAACACAGCCTAGCTTTGGTCTACCTTGGGGTTGGTAATTTCGAGGCAGCAGAAGCTATTATAAATCGGCTTCTTCAAGTACGCAGGCCTCCGACCCCACCATATATGTATATCAATACCGTTCATTGGGTGACGATCGCCCTTATTTCGGCCCATTTGGGGGATTTCGAAACGCTGGCCTTGGCCACAAAGAAATTCGATGATCACATTGCTCAACATAGTCTCCATCACCAATCATTTCTCCAAGATGAAAAAATACGAATTTACTTGGAGATATCAGAAATTCTGTATGAAAGGGGAGACTTTAAGAGTTCTCAAGAATACCTTCATGTTGCCCACCAGTTGTTGAAAGGCCGCCAACCTTCAGGTGATATCCTAGAGAACAGCTCTGTGGACTGGTATTGGAACAGGGTTGGGAGTCTGTATCTCCTTTTTGGCAATCAGGTAGCAGCAGCCAAAGCAAGAGAACACATTTTGGATAAGATGTTTTCTGACCAGAGTTTGGAGAATATTGTGAAGTTTTATTTGCGGGCAGGTGATGTGAAATCTGTTCGGGCCCTGGCTATGGAATTACTACAAAAAAAGAGAAAACAAGAATTTCCTTGGGAATTGAATAAAATTGTTTACCAACAGGCTAAGTATGGCGATATACCCGGAGCTATGGTAACAATCAACGAACTTTATGAGGGAGAATTAGCAAAAACTCGACAGTATCCTTGGGAGGTGCAGTATTGGCTTGCCCTTCGTGCGGTTGGGAAAGCACGAATAGTCGCTGGCGACTACTCGAAAACCCTACAGTGGGGGCGGGCTCTGCCTAGACCGGAACTTCGGGTGTATGCTTTACTCGGCGTCGTTGAAGGGCTGGCCGAGCTTTTTGGAAATTCAAGGCTGGCCAAGTGAATGTGCCCTCTCGTTCTTCTACCCCTTCGTTCCCCGCAGACAGAATAAGCTTTGGGAATACTTTGAAACCCCCTTTCCGGAATCGTGTACCTCACACTTTGCGCACCGCGCTTTGTCTAGGTCTCTTAGTGTTTTTTGTTCCTATTGATGCCCAAGCCAATTTTCGGATATTAGGAGATTTAAATGTAAACCGATTTGAATTGGCCATTCAGCCCTTTGTAGACATAGCGCCATCAGGGTCTGATTCGATTACGCCTGCGGTGAAATTGCGGAAGCGTGCATTTGCCATGCTTACTAGGGCGGGGTTCGAAGTGGCACCTCTTCGTGACCCTCTTCAAGCTGGAGATGCAAGGCTGGTGATCACCCTGATGGCGGTAAATTTGGCGAAGGCGGATGGCTATGGTGGGTTGATAGGTACTCCCGGCATAGTAGAAAAGGAGCTATGGATTATAGATAGTGAAATTGCTCTTTGGGAATGGACGAATTCCTCCCGAAATCCGAATTTGCCTATCTTGACGCGCACCTGGGGTAAAGGGCGCACCCTTCCAGTGGTTCGCGCGAAGGTAAAGTATGCCGATATCGAAGGGGAAATGGTCCGTCTTCTTAAGACGTTTATTACTGAATTTCAATGGGCCAACCCGCCTCCACCAGATTCTGAATAGTCTTGTACTATGGTTGAGGAAAAAGGGGACACCCATTAGCCAGCCAATGTCAAGGGCTCAGAGAAAGCCCCTTGGGTCCTGCACCCCAAATACGATACGGCAACGAAGAGCGGACACGCACCCAAAACCATTCCCAGCGTGGTTACGGCACTGAACCGCACCAGACACCCATCAGGATCAAGGCGGTCACGAAAAGAGATGGGTATTGTGCCGCCCCTGCCTCATGTCGAGGCCCAGAAGATCATTGGTACCCCATCGCGTCCAGGTCGTATTGACAGATGTATGGGGCACGCCGCGCGTGTCCAGTCTCCGAGTGGCTCACGATGATGTCCTGTTTTTTTGATATAGAGACAAAAATGCGATAAAAGGTGAGTCGTTCTTCAAAGGAGGAGAGCGACATGGAGGAGAAGAAAGCCCGTCGGAATTTTACCCCGGAACAGAAGTATGAGATTCTCCAAGACATCAGCACGTTTCCAACCATCAAGGAGGGGTTAGCGAAATATCAGCTTCACCATTCGGTGTACCGCAAATGGCAGCGGCAGTTGAGCGTCGGCATTCGGGCCTCGCTTCGCAATAGCAAGCCCCTCAAGGCCCCGGATGTGAAGAAATTGGAGACGGAGAATCGGAAGTTGAAGGAGATTGTCCTCAATCAGTCGTTGATCATCAGCGAGTTAAAAAAAGAGATGCACTGGGATTGAGGAGGGGTCGGCATCTGTTGCGCCACCAGCAGGACGCGGTGATGAAGCTAGTCGACGAGCAGCGTGCCCAAGGCCGGTCCGTGGGATCGGTGCTGCACACCCTGGGGATCGCGCGCGCGACCTATTATCGCTGGAAGCAGCGGAAGGGAAGGGGCCGGCTGAGGCGGATCTATCCGTTAACCCCGGAGGAGAAACTGCTCATTGCGGAGCTGAAGGCGAGGCACCCGGAATGCCGACACCGCCAGGTGCAAGGCCTCCTCCAGGCCCAAGGCGTCTTTCTGTCCGCGTCCGCCATTTATCAGCATTTGAAGGCTCAAGGGCAAATCGAGCCCTATGCCCGCCGCCCGGCTCCTTGGGCCTCCCCGCGCTATGAAGTATGGCAAAGCAACCTCCTGTGGGGGTGTGATTGGACAAAACTGAAAATCGGCTCCCAGCGCTGGTACCTGCTGACCGTGCTGGATTTCTTCTCCCGGTTCATTATTGCCTTTGAGATTGTGCCCACGGTCAATGCCTCGCATGTCACGGCGGTGTACCGATCAGGCCTCCGAGGCCAAGGCATCCCGCTGGATTCGCCCCGAAAGCCGGGGCTCCGAGTGGATCAGGGCTCGCCCAATACGTCCCACGTCACGCGGGAGTTTTTTGAGCGCGTCGGCGCCGATCTCTCGTTTACGCGGGTCCGACGTCCCACGGACAATGCGCTGACCGAGCGCCTCTATGGCACCATGAAGCAAGAGGAGATCTATGTAGTTGGGAATTACCCCGATGAACACTCAGCCCGCGAGGAACTCGGCCAGTATATCACCTATTACAACACCCAGCGCCCCCATCAAGCCGTGATGAATTTCACCCCCGCGTATGTCCATGAGGTCAATAACAAAACCCTATTGCTCACTGAACGGACCCAGTTGAAGAGAAAGGCCAGAGAAGCACGAAAGCAGTACTGGTTAACCCTAGCAAAAGAGACTCACTAAATGTCTCAGTTTTGTCTCATTTCTAAAAAACTGGACACTTATGAGCCCGGTTGCTGACGTGTCCCTAAACTATTCGCCTGCCACCTGTTCCTTGGGGATGGCTATGTCGACCGACACTGTTGAAAATATGTGTCGTCAGAATGGGGAGATGAAAACCGAGAAGCCGGCAGGCTCACTCCTTGCGTTGCCTCATACCAACCTCGATGCCCCTGACCCATTAACACTGTCCGCGGTAGTACGGGAGAGGGAACAACGGTTGACAAAAGGCCCTGAGCGACAAGGGGGGGGTCGGAATCGTTCGGGTACGTTGGATTCCCTGGCCAAAGGGGGTGTCTTGCTAGCCCATGAGTTAACAGGGGGGCTTGATCCCCTTGAGGGAGATGGCGGGCGGTTCACGCATGCGCTGTTTGAGACGCAAGGGTTGTCTATGTCTTCCTCTTACCTCCACTTTGCTGGGTTCCGACCACAGGCTTCAAGCTTTTCGACGGCGGTCGATCAAGTGGCCGAAGCCCAGGCAGCCCATCAGAAACAGCTAGAAGAGGTCTTGGTCCGCACCCAAGCGAATCCGCCCGAGGAGGTGGGCACCAGCTTTGTCTATGATGGCGATGGTGGGCGGGTGATGAAGACCGTGACCAGTCCGTCTCTGCCGGATCAACTGACCGTGTACATTGGGAAGCATTATGTGTGTCAGGGCCCCAATGCTCAAAATCTGGGCTGCGCCAAACTAATCTTTGCCAATGGCCAGCGCATTGCGATGGTGGAGGTGTTGCCTGGTGGAGGGAATGGAGCCGTGACGTATTTCCACCCAGATCACTTGGGCTCCACCAGTGTGGTCACCGAAGTGGACAATGGCCAATTTCAGGTGGAACAAGAACTGGCGTATTATCCGTTTGGGGAAACGCGGGTGAATACTACCAGCAATAATGTGGATGTGGCGTACAAGTACACTGGCCAAGAATTGGATAGCAGTACAGATCTATACGACTACCACGCCCGCCTCTATGATCCCCTGCTGGGGCGGTTTATCTCGCCCGATCCCATTGTGCAGGATCCGTTTGATCCGCAATCCCTGAATCGGTACAGCTATGCACGCAATAATCCTTTGCGGTACACCGATCCGACAGGAAATGCCTGGTACGATGCGGTGGTGAATTTCTTCACCAATATCTGGCAGTCTGTCGTCAGTTTCTTCTCCCCCATTCTGCAACCCTTTATTGGGCCGGCTACGACATCAATCGGCGGGTTGCCAATCGGTGATTCAATAGGGGTGCCAGCACCGCAGGTGGGAAAAGGAAAACTTATCAAAGAGCTATTTGAATTTCTTGGTGATAAGATTAGGGGATTCTTTACTCCTAAAAAAATCCCGTCAGGGCCTAAAACACCCTCAACTACACCAAAACCCTCCACTCCCTCTCAGCTTGGGGCATCCCCAAGGTCGGGGTCAAAAACAACGGACGCTAGCAAATCTCAAAGAGTTGATGGCCCAACGAGTGCAGCGGAGAAACTGGGTAATCTTAGTGGATTGTCTCGAACCCAAGCAGATAAAGCTATTCGACAAGCCGGGTTCGAACATAAAGGAACAACTCCAGGTGGTTATGTAAAGTATCGTCATCCTGATGGAAGTCGTGTACAAATTAGGCCTAATGGGGAAGTGGTAAGAACAGGCCCTAAAGTTCGAAACCCTGATCCTAATTTGCCAGGATTTCGGCCTCGCATAGGGCCTGATGGCAAGCCAACACCCTCTCATAACACAGGAGAGATTATTAAATGATGTCTACTCCAGAATTACCTAAAGATATTTCTTACTTCCAAATCTCCCGGCTTATCTTGGAGCCTATTGAACTATGGTTGCAGTTGGAATTGGTTAACCCAATAAGCCCAAAACAAACTGTCACTTTGGAGTTACGTGAATTAGCCTATCTCTCCTTGTCAAAAACTCCAGAAGATAATGAAGGTTGTTATCAAATTGGCGAGATTCAATTGTCATCGACAAGTGATCCTACTTCATTGTTAAAAAACCTCGGGTATGGTTTTTCAAACGTGGCAATGAGAAATGACAACAACTTTTGGCATCTACATATAGAAGGTGATCTTTGTTTGGATGCGGTTAGTGGGTCATGTAAGGTTATCGTTTAAAAGAGAGATTTTCCCGCCGGTTCGAACCGTCATCCTCGAGCAAAGTCCCCGGCATAGCAATGTCTAGCAGGGGTCTTTAATGGGGTCAAATCGCTTGTGAATAGTAATGCCCTGTGGGTGTAGTGCTACCCCGAAATCAAGCCACCAATGCACCTTGTTCCCGACGAAATTGTCGAGGGCTCCGATACTGCAAGGCCTGGTGTGGACGTTCTTCGTTGTACCAGCGCATCCACCCACGAATAGTCCGGCGAGCCTCCGCAAAACTGGCAAACTGGTGTTGCCAGATACACTCCTCTTTTAAGCTGCGAAAAAACCGCTCAATCAAGCCATTCTGCTCCGGCGTATACGGGGTGATAAACTCCTGGGATAACCGATAATCGCGACAAGCTTGGCGAAAGCGCCGACTCTGAAAGATTAACCCATTATCACTCCGCAACACCGGGGTGCATCTGTTCGGGCGAAGCGTCCCAAACCGCGCGAGGCAGGCCGCTTCAATCGCCCGCTCGGCTTCCTTGCCCGGCCCCGTAAGGCAAACTCATACCCCACAATTTCCCGATCATGACAATCAATCACGGCTGTCAGATGGCCCCAGCCATCGCGTCCACACGGAATATGCGTCACATCCATGGCCCAGCGGGCATTACTGTGGCCCGTCCGACTGCGCAGGCGCTGAGCCCGAGGAGTCCAGGCCCGATGATGGACCAGCCACCGCTTGAGTCGGAGTACGCGATAGACGGTTTTCCGATTCACCTTCACCCCCACCCGATACCGCAAGAGCGCCCAGAGCCGGCGATACCCATAAGTGGGATATTGCTGAATCAACGCCTGCAGCTGCTGGACCAAGTTCGCGGCCAGCTTTGGCGAGGAGGACGGAGAAGGTGGGCGCCGATGCAGCGCGGATCGAGGCACCTGTAACACGCGACAGGCTTTCCGTTCTGAGATGTCCGGGCAGGCGGCTCTCACCCGTCGGACATCTCCCGGGCCAAAGGGTAGGGCTTCAAGGCCTCCCGTAAGACATCGTTCTCAACGACCAGATCGCCGATCTTTTGTTTGAGTTTCTTGATCTGCTCGTCTTTGAGCGCCTCCTCATCCTTGGGCCGACGCCGCAACCCATTCTCGGCGGCCCGGAGAAACTGCTCCTGCCAGTTTTCCACCTCGCTCACCGTCAGCCCATGCTGCCGAGCGGCTTCCGCCACCGAGGTTTCCCCTTTCAACAGTTTCAACACGAGAGCCGCTCGCTGTTTGGCAGTCCAACGTTCAACCAATTCTCCTGATTCCGATCCCATGGTCTTCATCCTTTAAGATAATGAAGTTGTGTCTTAAAGGTGGTCTCATTTTCAAGGGGGTCAGTATATGGGAGGCAAGAACAGATGGTCAGCTCGGGAATTCAGGTGTGTCCTGTGGGGGCTTTGGCATCCAAGATTTGTGCTGCCCTCCCAAGCCTACCTGGTGGACTTGGTCCATCTTTAGCCGCTGAACGCACCCTCCCGCTACTTGCGTTTGCCCGTCTACGACGTGGCCCGGTGAGTCGTTTGGGCCACGAGGGCTTCCACGACTTCAATAATCTTCTGCTGCCGATGACGCGGCAGATGCGAGACCGCTTCAAACACCCGTCGCGCTCGTCCAGAAAAATGGGGTCAGGCATGACTATTGACTTATTTCCCACCTCCACCTACTCTGAAGGGGATGCCGCGGAAACCACGAGTTGAATTTGCGGGGGCGTTCTATCATGTGATCGCGCGCGGGAACCGCCGGGCTGTGATCTTTCATGATGAGGCGGACTATCGGATGTATCTGGCCCGCTTACGCCAGTACCAACAACGAGATGGGTTCGCTTGTTATGCCTATGTGTTGATGAGCAATCATGTGCATTTACTCCTGGAGAGCCAGCAGGTCCCGTTATCCCGGACAATGCAGACCCTCCAGTTTACGTATAGTCAGTATTACAACCGCCGCTATCGGCAGTCAGGGCATGTGTTTCAGGGCCGGTACACGGCCATTCTCTGTGATCGGGATGCCTATCTGCTTGAATTGGTTCGGTATCTTCACTTACACCCCGCCCGGCTGCGGACGCCAAAGGATCCCTGGCGCTATCCTTGGAGCAGTCATGCAGCGTATTTGGGAAAGGCGTCACCAGTCCAGGTAGCCACGGGCATTGTCTTAGAGCAGTTTCATCGCCAAGGCGGCCTGGCCCGACAGGCGTACCGCGCCTTTCTTCGAGAGGGGGTCCCCCAGGGCCATCAAGCCCAGTATTACGAAACGGTGGACCAACGGTTTTTGGGGGATGAGCGATTTCTCGAAGCCATGG
>CAZGFD010000035.1:0-33054 GCA_964525045.1 uncultured Nitrospiraceae bacterium
AATGGCAAGAAATTCGTATTAATACCCATTGACATTAATCACAGTTGCTCACCCCGACCCTCTCCCCAAGGGGGCGAGGGAGATTGGAAACTACGGAAGGGACAATTTGAAATATGCTTGGGAGCTGGGATAAGAGTTTTTCCCGTGGAAAAACAGAACCCTGGGTTACCTCATTCCAGGGTTCTGTTCAAAACAACGTATAAATAAACGGAGCGACGGCTGAGCCTTCGGTCAGGACAATCAAAGCTCCCAAGAGCAACAGCATAATGATGATCGGAGCCAGCCAAAACTTTTTCCGTTCCCTCATGAATTCCCAGAGTTCTTGAAGAAATTCCATGCAAAGTTCTCCTGTTAAAACGATTTGGCCATGTGTTGAGAGGGTCGTGAGGTCTTCACCACCCTATAGCTGGAAGCCTGTTTGTCAAATCCGCACGTGAAAGACGGTTTTCCAAAAATCTTTCGAATTAACCCGATCGGAGTCAGAACACCATAAAAGATGAACCCGAGCAATACCCGGGTATTAAACCAGGCTAATTTTTCCGCAAAGACCATCCAGGCCCGGTAAGCTGGAGTCAGAATGCGAGGGAAGAACAGCCCGGGAATAATGAGAACACCGGAAATCAGTAGGGCCCAGAGCCGAACTTCGGTCCCACGCCAAACCCAAGGCCACAGGCCTATCAGAGCAAAAATACCACCCAAAGGGAAGGCAAATGTTCGAATTTCATAGTTGGTGACGGGTGCGCCTTTAACTGGCTTGTTGGTCATGTCTTCGTATTCCTAATCCAATTCGAATTCTTGCATCCAACTCGTATCCTCCGGAACGGGCGGCTGATCGGCTTTGAGCAATACGATATTTTCTAACACCAAGACATCCATATCGGTCCGCATAAAACACCGGTAGGCATCCTCCGGAGTACAAACGATTGGCTCTCCTCGTACATTAAATGAAGTGTTGATCAAGACGGCACAGCCCGTTTGGCGTTCAAACATTTGAAGCAATCGGTAATAACGAGGATTGGTGGCTTCGGTCACTGTTTGCACGCGTGCCGAATAATCCACATGTGTGACGGCAGGGATATCCGACTTGGGAACATTTAAGAGATCAATACCCCAGAGTCCCTCTTGTTCTTTAGTTAACTGAACCCGTCGTTTTTCCAAAACGGGGGCCACCAACAACATATAGGGGCTGTCCGTTTCCATTTCAAAATAGTCAGATACCCGCTCACGAAGCACGGAAGGGGCAAAAGGACGAAATGATTCGCGAAACTTAATCTTTAAATTCATCACTGACTGCATCTGCCTGCTTCGAGGATCGCCCAAAATACTTCGCCCCCCTAACGCGCGGGGACCAAACTCCATACGACCTTGAAACCACCCTACAACTTTTTCCGACGCCAGATGCTGAGCCATTTCCTCAAGAAGTTGATCTTCTTCCAGTTGCCGATACACCGCTCCGATGTTTTGAAGGGTTTGTCCAATTTGATCATTCGTGTAGCGTGGACCAAGGTAACTCCCCTTCATGGAATCCCCATTTGACGAAATCGTTCGTGGTTTCCCTAAATACTGATGATACGCCGATAGGGCCGCTCCTACGGCGCTGCCGGCATCGCCGGCTGCCGGTTGGATCCAGATTTCTTTGAAAGGCCCCTCGCGCAACAAACGTCCGTTTCCCACACAATTCAGTGCCACCCCGCCGGACAAACACAAGTAGTCCTTCCCGGTTTCACGTTGAAGGGTACATCCTATCCGAAGCATGACTTCTTCTGTCACTTCCTGGACAGAGCGGGCCAGGTCCATCTCCCGCTGAGTCAAATTGGTTTCCGGCGCCCGGGGTGGACCCCCGAAGAGTTCGTCAAATTTCTCATTCGTCATTCTGAGGCCGGTGCAATAATCGAAGAAATCCATATTCAATCGGAACGTGCCATCTGGTTTGACATCGAGAAGATGTTGATAAATCGTATCCACATATTTGGGCCTCCCGTAAGGGGCGAGCCCCATCACTTTATATTCGCCCGAGTTCACCTTGAAACCTGTGTAATACGTAAATGCTGAATACAACAGGCCTAAAGAATGGGGAAAGGGAATTTCCCACAAGGGGGTCAAGCTGGAATCGTTCCCCATCCATGCAGACGTGGTGGCCCATTCTCCAACCCCATCCATGCACAAAACCGCAGCCTCCCGGAAGGGTGAAGGATAAAAGGCCGCGGCTGCGTGGGATTCATGATGTTCGCCAAACAAAATCTGTGGTAGATCGTCTAAATTGTCGATGCCGGCGATCCTCCCGCATTCCTTCCGGAGTAAACTCTTGAGAAACAATTTTTCCTTCAGCCACACCGGCATGGCGGTAACGAATGAAGTAATTCCTCGGGGAGCAAACGCCAGGTAGGTTTCGAGAAGACGTTCGAATTTGATCAGCGGCTTGTCATAAAACACAATGAATCGAAGATCTTTCCAATCCACCCCCGCATCATTCAGACAAAATTGAATGGCTTCCGAAGGAAATTTCGCCGTGTGTTTTTTTCTCGTGAAGCGTTCCTCCTGTGCCGCTGAGACAATTTCGCCATCACGGATCAAACATGCGGCACTATCATGATAATAGGCTGAGATTCCAAGGACGAAGTCGGAGTTCATAAATAGACTTGTAACTAGCAATAGAGTCGGAAAAGGGTAACCAATCCCCTCGACTCGATAGACAAGGATTAAAAGAAACTGTTCAAAACTTTAGCACCACTCGGCATGAGCTATTGGGTGGGTGTTGTGCAACAATCTCTGAGGACCCTCTAACCTGGGCATACCTGAATTAAATTTAGATGACATACATGATAAAATCAATATACCCGACCACGATTCCGACCGTGACCTTCTAGAAACGGTCCGGGTGGCTACCTTTCAATCACTATTTTAGGTGTTTTGAGTGAAAAACGAAAGCCCGCTCTCCCCTTTGTGGATAACCGCGAGCACTGTCGCAAAATCTCTGTGGCTTTTTTTGCTGATCAGTTACCTTTCAGCCTCGATGTATTCTCCATTCCCTGCGAAGGCGGCGCCGCAGGATAAAGAAAGGTGGGACCTGAAATATCAGACCACAGAATATATATCGGGAAAAGAGCCTATTCCGTTTTTGAAACAGTCCATGGAGTTGCTGCCTAAAGGCAGGGCCCTCGATCTGGCCATGGGAGAGGGACGAAACGGGGTCTTTTTGGCAAGAAAGGGCTTCGAGGTGACAGGGATTGATATTTCGGAGACGGGCTTGATAAAAGCCGAGGCTTTGGCTACTGAATACGGGGTGAAGATCACCACAAAGGTCGCCGATCTTGAAGAGTACAAGCTGGCTCCTCACACCTATGATGTAATCGTCTGCACTTACTACCTTCAGCGGGATCTGTTTCCGCAAATTATATCGGCTCTCAAGCCGGGTGGGATGGCTCTGGTGGAAACGTTCACTCTTGATCATAAAAAATATCAGCCAGAGTTCCGTCAAGAATATCTTTTGAAACCCAATGAACTCCTCACCCTGTTCCAGGGTCTCACCGTGATTCGATATCAATCCGTCGATAATGGCAAGGCTGCCTATGCGAGTATTCTTGTCCAAAAGCCCTCATAACCTTTTCTTTGTGTCCTAGCCTCCTCCCCCATTCCCGTAGTTGCGAGTCTTAAAGGTCTTTATGTAGTCTTACAATTTTCCGAGAAGCCTTAGACACGTTCCTATTCGAAAGATTGATTCGATGAACCTCGTGCAACACCTGACTGTTGATTCTCTTCTCCAAGAGCTGAGAGCTCATCCGGTGAATACCAACCAATTTTTTGTTGAATTTCGTGATCAATTTCTAACCATTGATCAACTCCGTAGTTTCATCAAACAATATCATTTCTTTTGTTTTCGATTTGTCAAAATCCTGGAAGGTCTCCTTTTTTACACGCCACTCGAAGAGTTGGATATGCGGATCGAGCTGACGAAAACTTTGTATTCGGAGCTGGGAAGCGGCATCACTGAGCAGGCACATGTACGCCATCTCGAACGGTTCGCTCAGATACTCGGAATTCAGGAGTCGGACCTGAGGCACACTCGACCTATCCCCGAAGTCGATCAGTATCTCAAGGTCCTTGATCGCCTTTTCTTGAAGTCGGATTTTCTTAGAGCGCTAGGAGCGGAGCTGGCGGTCGAGACCACCGCCATCTCTGAATTCCGGTTTTTTCTACCAGGATTACAAAAATATTCACAATTTTCAGAACAAGATTTGCTATTCTTTTCCATGCATCTCCAAGAAGAAGCTCACCACAGCAACTGGTTGGCCAATGCCGTCCGAAAAACCGCTAGCACTGCGGAGGACCTGGAACAAGTGGCCATCGGCGCAAGAGAAACCGTCGACGCCTGGAACCACTTCTGGATAGGAATGTATGGGACGGTATTTATCTCCTCTAACCAGGAGTCATGATTTCAGGGGGCAGACAAAGGTTCAAGGTAAAAAGTGTAGCTGCGCCATCTAATGGCGCCTCTTGGGGACACCAAACCCAAAACCGGAGCCGAAATGATTGTCCGGGTCCAGTCGTTAATCCTTTGAGGCGTTTTCAGAACCTTGACGTTGATTTGGGAGCAGCATGAGATGCTGCAGCTACAAACTAGAATCTAGAAACTCTTGTTGGATATTGGATTAAGATCATCGTGCCGGAAACCCAGACTCATCCCCATTCAATTGAAACCCCTCCTTCTTTACAACCCATGACGTTGGAAGGAGACCTTCTCCAACAGCGTGCCTGGCGAATGCCTGATCTGATTATTTATCAGCATGGCCCGGAGGAATGGTGGGTGACTCCTTTAGATGAAGCCTTGCCTTTAATCCGGCTGAATCGACGAGGGGCCTCCTTGCTTTCGGCCATGGATGGGAAATCCACCCTATCGACCCTTCTTCACCAATTCGGTAAATGGGTATGCGGACCCAACAATGAAACCGGTCAATGGCATCTGGAACGGTGGGCTCTTCCTCATTATTCATTATGTTATTACGGATCAGAACCCCCGAGCGGGCATAGCTCCGATGCCAAGTGGGATCTCCTGTTGCAACGGGTTCGCGAGGGGTGGCACGGCAACGTTGAGGAGGAAACGGAAGAGCACCTTTCGGAATTCCATCTCCATGGCATTCAGGCACAACATGGGCACTTTGAAATCGTGGAGACCACCGTGTCACATCTGTTTCGGGAACCATGCGAAGCCATGCATGGACACACGTATGGAAGACTGCTGGGGAAAACGCTTCGTGAGATGGGGTGGTTTAATCCCAACCCCAAGAGAATTGTCGAAGTGGGAGGGGGCTTGGGGTATGTTTCCAGGGATTTAGCCCAAGAGTTTAATGCTCAAGAGCGAAACGGGATGCGGTACACGTTTGTCGATATTACCAGACCGTTTTTGAGTTCCCAGACGAGTCTGGCGCGAGAGGCAGGCTGGACTTGTTCGGCGATTCAAGCCAATGCCGAACAACTACCCTTGGCAGACAGCAGTGTAGATTTAGTCATTGACAACGAAAATTTGGCGGATATGACTCCCATTCAATTAACCGCGGAAGAATTGGAATCCGGGCAAGGAACAACCCCTCCGCATCAAGAAGCGTTGGATCTTATTCGACGGCTCCGATTGACTCTCGATAAGCCCCTGCCTCCAGAGGTGATCTTTAATTATGGAGCCATTGCATTTCTCATGGAAGTCTGGCGAGTTTTGCGGCCAGGCGGCCGAGCCATTCTTGTCGAATTCGGAATCGAAACAGGTTGGCCCGCACCGGTCAAACTTCCGGGACATACGGAATATGAAGTCCAGTACTCCCATATGCGACATGCTGCCCGTTGGTTGGGATTCCGAGAACAGTATTGTGCGCTACCTCAGCTGTTAGCTATCCGTCGTGATACCCAGGTTCTCTGTACGGGAGCAGCGTATGCCATACGCCGGTTCTGCGAAACCCTTGAAAAACCCTTTTCGGTGAGAGCCTACACACAACCGGAATTGGAAAAAACACTTGGGGATATGCTTCCCAAGCTTACCGGCATACACTATCATCATGTTCTCGATCCAGCCTGGTTTGGTCTTTGGGATTTCAAAGTCCTGCTGGTTGAGAAACCCGGTGGCATGATACACCGATCGGCCTACCAAGAGTCCAAAGGATTCCGGTGGTATAGTCAGAAATAAAAGTCTCAAGTTTTTCAATTTCCGGGTTCAGGTTTGTAGCTGCAGCATCTTATGCTGCTCCCCAAAAGCGCCATGAGATGGCGCAGCTACATTTTAAACTTGGAACTTGACACCCCTCAACCGGGCAGCTTCGTGAACCAGAATTCCTTCCCGTAATCCGTAATCACTGACCAGACATTCTTGGAATCCAAGGATTTGCATCACTTTACGGAGTATGACCGTTCCCGCAACAATCACGTCTTCACGCCCTGGCTCAAGCCCCGGCAGATCTCTGCGTTCCGAGCGAGTTCGAATTCGTAACTCTCTCTCCAACTGTTTGATTTTTTCAAGACTGAGTTGGTAATTGTGAATGCGCGCAGATTCATAGTGGGTTAATTGTTGTGCCATGGCGGCCAATGTCGTTATGGTTCCAGCCGTACCCACACAGGTCAAACCGGTCAAATTTCCCAATGTCAATTTGATTTTCTGGAGTTCGGCCTGAATTATCGCTTCCGCCGCTGAGACCGCTTGTTCGCTGGGTACATCATCAGTGTGGAATTCCCGTTCTGATAAACGAACGACCCCGACATCCAGAGAATACACTTGGGGTTGTTGTGTAAATCGGGCGTTTGGGACTCGCATAAACTCTGTGCTTCCTCCCCCGATATCAACTCCGAAGAATCCATCTACATCAGATGGAAGCCCGGATTCTATTCCCAATAAGGTACGCCGAGCCTCTTCCTCCCCACTTAAAATCTCAACGGCAAAGCCGGCTTCTTTCTTAACCTGTCCGATAAATTCTTTTCGATTGCTGGCCTCGCGAACGGCGCTGGTGGCCACCACCGTCACACCAGCGAGGGGATACGCTTGCATACGCTCCCTCCACTCGCACAACGTTTGTACAACTCTCGTCATGGCTGCCGCCTTTAACCTCCCACTTTGGTCGACCCCCTCACCTAGTCGAAGTATCTGACGATCTGACTCTATCTCTTTCATGGAGGCATCAGCGGCGACCTCTCCAATCAACAGGCGGCAGGTCAACGTTCCGACATCAATCCCAGCTAGAAGCAACGCCATTCCTCCTTTGAACAACAATCAATTGCTACGACGCGCCAATAATATTCGCACTCTCCGCTGTAAATCTCAAATTTCAAATCTCAGAATTGGATTCTGAGGTACGAAATTTGAGATTTGAGATTCAGGTACTGAGATCCAAGCCCTGACTTTTTCTTCCCGAGCCGTGTATGGTAGGATCAATCACTCGTTCCAATGTCTGCGCTCTAAATTCGCAATAGGGTTTTTTCAAGAGGAGAAATCATCATGCCAGAGATCCATTGCTTACGATGTGACAAAACCGCCGAAATGATGACCGAAAATCTATTTTTGGGCAAACTTGAAAAAGACGTAAAGAAAAATGTTTGTCAGGATTGCTGGAATGAATGGAATCGCCCAGGGGGAGTCAAAACCATGGTGATCAATGAGTTTCAATTAAATCTTGGTGATGAAGGCGCACGGGAGACCCTGAAGAACCACCTACGGTCCTTTTTTAAATTGCCTGGTGCGACCGTAGAATTTAAAGACTACCGCACGTAATTCATATCATTTGTGTGACACGACCCATTCATCCCATCATTCTCGCCGTTCATCCCACTCCTGGCACACTCCCACCTCATCCCATCCGGCTTTCTTGGAAACCTCGGGAGAATGCAGGTGAGGGCAAGGCCTAAGATTACGCATCTCTCATATCCGAAACCTTCCACACTGATTTTTTCAGATTGGATTGCACACGTTCTCTTTCGTTCCGTTTGTCCTGCTGACTTGAATAGGTTTGAGGAGCCGCGGTAGGATGAAAATATGGAAGCAACCATAGAAAAGGGAATTTTCCTCATTGCGACTCCGGCCTTGCGAGACCCGAATTTCAGACAGACAGTGGTGTTATTGTGTGAACACGGAGAAGAGGGCGCTCTCGGCGTGGTCGTCAATCGCCCGACTGAAATTAATATTACCGAAGTCCTTCCACAGGTTCCTGTCCTCGAAGGACAGCGTCACCGAGTATTTGCCGGTGGTCCGGTTCAACGAAACAGTTTACTCATCTTATATCGGGTGGAAGAAGAACCGTCTGAAACTCACCAAGTCGTGAACGGCATGTATTTGGGAGGAAACGTTCAAACCCTTGAACGCATTTTAGAGAAGCCGAGCTCCGATGAATCGTTCAGAGCCTTTCTGGGTTATTCCGGATGGGCTCCAGGCCAATTAGAAAACGAACTCAATACGGGATCATGGCTAACCATGCCGGCGGACCCGACCTTGGTGTTTGAAAAAGATCCCGCCCTCATTTGGGCAGAAGTCCTCCAAACCTTAAATAGCAAATATACAATCTATGCCGACATGCCTATTGATCCCAACTTGAACTAATGGCTCCTGACTGTTCCTTTCTATTCTTGCCCCTTTTCGATAGCTCCCAATCCACACCAGACGGATAGGGAAAAGTCTCCAATCGGGTCATTGAGGCTTTTTCAATTTCCAAAAAGGAGATGACTACTGGAATAGGTGTTGCCATAAGTTTTAACTAAATTGGCCACCTGATTGAGAGCTGACTCCAACTCGCCTTCGGTGAGCGAGCTCAGTGGATGAAGGTATACACTCCACAGCCTGCCCTCATACAAAGCATAACGAGCATCAAGTGCTCGATCAAAATTCGCCTTTAACAACGTGGTCATCTCCGATGGCTGATTCGCCTTGCTATTGGGAATAGGCGACACAATCCGCATGCGGTCATGCGGTGGGCTTGTGATGATGGCCATGGGAATGTCACGGTACGCGAAATTCCAAACACCCTCTTGGCCTTCCACGTTTCCAACCAGTTTCCCTAACCATCTTTCTAAATCCAGGCTATGCATTGGCCTTCCAGGATCCGGTTCAAAAAAGTCAGGTTGTGGTTTTGGTATTTCTGCAGGTTGGGCCCTTAAAACTGAATTCTCTTGGCGTAGCGCATAATTCTCCAATACCATCGCTTCATACTTCTCTTGACTGACACAGGCCGGGATCACCCCCATTGATAGGAAAAATCCTAAAATAAAAAAATTTCCTCTCAAACGGACCCAACGTAAGGAGTTTCTCGATTGGCTTTTCTCTTCTAACACCCTGGTTTCCATTATCTAGTCCTTTCGTGCCGAGAACATTTGGAAACGGTCGGGCCCGGACCGCCCCGAATACAGATTTACTCCAAGGATTTTTTCACGGAGTCATAACAATATGGCCGTATCTGGAGGTATAATCAATACAGTTTTCAATTGTTGGGTTTCAGGGGTAAAGACTAGAAGCTGTCCTCATTCGCCTTGAAAATTGAAGCATTTTTCCTTAATTCCGGAACGGCTCCCTCATCAAGTTGAGGGGCCTATGTTCGCCCTGACCATGTTTAAAAATAAGGCATCCCTCCTATTGACTCTTCTTGGCTCAATCACCGGGTGTGGAGGAACTCCCTTGCCAAGTATTGAGGTTCCACACCTCCTGCCCCTTCCCCGATCGGTGGCCATTCTCATCACTGACAATCAACATGTTTTTTTTAAAAATGATTCGCTGATGCAACATGCCTATGATCGTCTCGAATCCAAATCGTGGCGTATACTATCGGAACAAGCAGGGGTTCGAGTCGTTGAACGTCGCAATTTGGAGGTGGTGAGGTCTGAACAACATCTTCAGCAGCTCTATGCCATGGATGAAGGATCGGCCGTTCGAATTGGTGGACTTGTTGGTGCCCAAGCTGTGTTGTTGTATCAGATCCGTCTCCCTTCATGGCGAGACCGTATTCTGGTCGAAGAGAACTCCCTACCCATCACCTTTGGCGGACGGTTGTTGGAAGTTGAAACCGGCACCGTACTCTGGTCCGAAACTGTGACCATCGCTCCCTCGCAATGCCATGCAGATGATTGCTGGTTTGGAGGAAAGCCCCAAGCCACACTCTGGCCCACGTTTGAACAGGGTATCGATGAACTCGTGGGAGAATTTTCCAAAGCCGTCCCCTGCCGCCATCACTGTTAAAACCCAATTTAATTGTATCGCCTCAATAATCCTGAGTTCCACAAGACCATTCTCAAGGGGTGCTCATCCTTACAAGTTTCAGTTTGCAATTGAATTAGCCGCCACCTACAGTCGTAGGGAAAACATTGAACCTGGTTCGTTTTTTGGGTTAAGGGTGGTCGGATCCCCGAGTCCTCGAATTATGGACAATCGTATTTTGAGTCCAGGATGGTGATAAGACCTAATTCAATTACCGTGTTACCCTTTCATTCATGACCGCCCCAATCAATTCCCGAAATTGGGCCTTGGACTTCACTCAACTTCTGTTTAGTCCAAAAATGCTGGTCATGGTCCTGACTGGCTTTTCGTCCGGCCTGCCACTCCTGTTAACAGGGTCCACATTAAAATTCTGGATGCGCGAAGAGGGGCTTGATCTTAGCACCATTGGCGTATTCGGGTTAGTCGGTTTGCCCTATACCCTGAAATTTGTATGGGCTCCCCTTATGGATCACCTCATCCCACCGTTTTTGGGACGGCGACGAGGTTGGATGATGATGACCCAGATCACACTGATGGCGGCTATTGCCTCGGTGGCAATCACCAATCCTGCCACCGACTTATCAGTATTAGTGATCTTGTGCCTCCTTATTACGTTTTTGAGTGCGAGTCAGGATATCGTCCTCGACGCCTATCGCCGGGAATCTTTGCGCGATGAAGAATTAGGCATTGGATCATCCATATTCATATACGGCTATCGCATGGGCATGCTGGTCGCCGGGGCGTTGGCTTTTTTTCTGGCTGATCAGGACTCCATCTCCTGGCAAATGGTTTATATCATCATGGGTTCCTTCATGCTCATAGGCATTCTCACGACGTGGTTTGCCCCCGAGCCTACGATTGAAACGGCTCCACCCTCTTCATTCCAAGAAGCTGTTGTCGGACCTTTCGTAGAATTTTTCAGTCGTCCTCAAGCACTCTTGATCCTCGTTTTTATTCTGCTCTATAAAATCGGGGACAGTATGGGGTCAGAAATGATTTCCCCATTGATGGTTGATCTCGGTGTTTCAAAGACTGAATATGCCACGATTGTGAAACTCTTTGGCATGGTGGCCTTAATTGGTGGTGGACTGATCGGCGGATTGTTCGTTTATCGGCTCGGGATATTTCGATCTCTTTGGATATTTGGCATTCTCCAAATGATTTCCACCGCAGGCTTCAGCGTTCTCGCCCTGGTGGGTGCTAATATGGTGGCCCTGACCGCCGTCATCGCGTTTGAAACCATAACCAGCGGGTTAGGTCAAACAGCGTATGTGGCATTTATGGCCAGTATGACCAACAAGCGGTTTACAGCGACTCAATATGCGCTGCTGACGAGTTTGATGGGAGTGCCGAGAGTGATTGCGGGGTCAAGCACCGGATTCTTAGCGGAATGGTTGGGATGGGAAGTTTTTTATTTGGTGTGTACGGCTATCGCTATTCCAGGGTTGCTTCTCATTGCGAGAATTGGAAAGATGGAAGCCAATCATCAGAATGTGTTCAAAGTTTAAAGGGTAGCTGTGCCATCTCATGGCGCCTCTTTGGGACCACAGGCAAGGGCAGCATAAGATACTACAGCTACAAACTCGTGAATCTCAAGCCGCATGAGATGCTGCAGCTACAAATCCGGAACGCGAAACCCGAAACTTTAAGCCTGAAATTCCGTTTTCACTTTTTGGGAAACCATGGGAAAAAGGCATTTGTCGTGCGTTGGTAGGTCCGATAGTCTTCTCCTCGACTGGCAAGAGCCTGGGCCTCTGAAAAGGGAATTCCCGTGATTTTGAACAATCCCCAGATCATCAAAACAGGTCCAATGAGTGTGATCCAACCATATGGAATACCCATCCCCATGATGACATAGGAGCACCAATGAAGACTCTCAAAAAAGTAATTGGGATGTCGTGAATACCGCCACAGACCGGTGCGACAGGTTTTTCCCTGATTCATGGGATCAGCACGGAAAAAGGCTAATTGAGCATCTGCAAGAGCTTCACCCATGATGGAGACACACCAGACGAGAATTCCAATCAATTCCCAGGGACTGAAAACAGGGTGAGGATTGAGCATAAGGACCATCAGGGGTAGGGAAAATATGGCGATGGCTCCCGCTTGACCCTGAAAATACAAGAAGAAAAAGAATTGAGCCCTTTTCCCCCATTGATTCCGTAAGCGCCGGTAACGCGAATCCTCTTCCTTTTTATATATTCGGTGAAGAAACAAGTGGAGTCCCAAGCGAAAAGCATAGGCCGCCCCCATACTTCCCACAAGAATTCGTCTGACAGGATTTCCGTCCGTCACCACCGCATACCAGAGGACAATTCCCCCAAAACCCAGACAAAATCCCAGGTCAGCCATAACCGCATTCTGATGAGTCCGTTGCGCAACCCACAGTGCCAGCATCACTGGAATCATTAGGAGCCAGCTCAGGAATATGAGTTTAAATGGCATGGGCCTACCAAGGAAGATTCGAGTTCATATCAATTATCATTACCCGGGCTCAAAGCACAAAGTATTGTCATAAATCCCCTCACAACCTCCTCTTAATAGTGCGAATTTGAGGGGACGCGCAGACCATGGGTTGAGTGAGCCCCATCCGAATTGTCGGTGACGGTTCAGGTCAGCGATTTTCCACCCTGAAGCCCTTTCAATCCTTCGGGAGGGATTCGATTGGGAATGAAGGGATGGTGTCCTCCTTGACTCTCCCTTCGGAGCTTTACTAAAGTATGCAGTTTGTTTGAAGTAGAACCGAAAGGATAGGACTGTTCTGACATGTTTGGTTCCTTAACTGAAAAAATCGAGAAAGTTTTCAAGAAGTTACGCGGACAGGCTGTCCTGACTGAACAGAATATTACTGACGCGTTGAAAGAAGTCCGGCTTGCTTTGCTAGAAGCCGATGTACATTTCAAGATCGTCAAAGATTTTATTGAAAAAATTAGGGAAAAGGCTGTCGGGCAGGAGGTTCTCAACGGTCTTAACCCTGCTCATCAGGTGGTGAAGATTGTTTGGGATGAACTCCGCGATCTCCTCGGGCAGGAACAATCAGGCCTTCATCTTTCTTCTTCTCCTCCCACCGTCATCATGATGGTTGGCCTCCAAGGGTCAGGTAAAACCACCTCCACCGGGAAAATTGCCCTTCATTTCAAGTCCCAAGGCAAACGGGTCTTGCTTGTCGCGGCTGATCCTCGGCGACCGGCTGCCGGAGACCAGCTTGCTTCACTGGGACAGGAATTGGATGTCATCGTCCATAGGGGAGACCAGGAGGGCCAACAAGGTGGCAACGCGGTTCACACCTGCCGGGAAGGAGTGGCACGAGGCCGAGACCATGGATACGATGTCGTCGTTCTTGATACAGGCGGTCGACTTCATATCGACGATGAGTTAATGCAGGAACTTGTTGACATTAAACAGGACGTCATTCCCCAGGAAATCCTGTTGGTGGCCGATTCAATGACCGGGCAAGAAGCGGTATCGGTCGCCCAGCGATTCGATCAGGCCGTCGGATTGACCGGGATCATTTTGACCAAAGTTGAAGGCGATGCCAGAGGGGGGGCTGTGTTGTCCATTCGGGCGGCGACCGGCAAACCCATTAAGTTTTTAGGAATCGGTGAAAAATTAGATGCTCTGGAACCCTTCTATCCTGACCGCATGGCCTCACGAATTTTGGGAATGGGTGATGTCCTCACGCTCATTGAAAAAGCCCAAGAAACCATTTCCAAAGAGCAGGTTGAAACCCTTCAACGGAAGGTCTCCAGCAATACGCTCACCCTTGAGGACTTTCGTGACCAAATTCAACAGGTCAATCGTCTTGGGTCATTCGATCAGATCATCGATATGCTTCCAGGTGGGCAAAAAATTAAATCCATGGTTGCGCAAGCCGGACCTGAAGCCGGAGTTCCCGATAAGGAAATTAAGCGAGTGGTGGCCATTATTGATTCCATGAATCGGAAGGAGCGCCGAGACCACACGATTCTTAACGGCAGCAGGAAGAAACGCATCGCTCGCGGAAGCGGAACGACAGTTCAAGAAGTGAACCGGTTGATCAAACAGTTTTTGGAAGCCCGACGGATGATGAAATCATTGGTCGCTGGTCAATTCGGGAAAGCCAAAAAACGAAAAAAATTAGTCAGGGTGTTGCAAACGCCCTGAACCAAATTTGGCCAGATTACCAGAGAATTCGAAATTCAGAGACATAACTGATAAACTTGCAACAAAGGAGCATCTACCGTGGCAGTTCATTTGCGATTAACACGATGTGGTCGGCATAAACGACCCTTTTATCGAGTCGTAGCGGCTGATTCGAGAATGCGGCGAGATGGACGGTTTTTAGAAGTAGTGGGGACCTATGATCCGCTGAAAGCCAATGATAAGGCCGAGTTTAAACAAGAGCGGGTGTTGGATTGGCTCCAAAAAGGTGCCCAACCGACTAATCCGGTTCGAGCATTGCTTCGCCGGGCGGGAATCTTGAAGACGTTAGCTGCCTCGAAACAAAGCCGTTCCCCGTCTTCGTAAGAACGACGAGCCATTTTCGCCTTTTCTCATTGCTTCTCTCTCAGCTTCACGACTGGAGCAACGTTTTCTCCCAATGAAGGACCCGAGTGGGTTGGGGCTTAGCTCAGCGATGTCTACCACCACATATGTCGTGACCATTGGGAGAGTCTTACGACCATTTGGGGTTCATGGAGATGTGCATGTTGAATCGCTTTCCGATGTCCCGGATCGATTTGAATGCTTGACATCGGTGACGTTGCTCAAGCCGACGGGGGAATCGTTAGATACGGAGGTGCTTCGAACCCGGAAATCGAATCGGCATTACGTCGTAAGGTTTTCAGCTTTTTCTTCGCCCGAAGAGGCGACAAAGTTTCAAGGCGCGTACATACAAATACAGCAAAAATCTGTTTCGCCTTTACCGGATGCCCAGTATTACCAATTTGAATTGATTGGCTTAGACGTTCATGATGAAACGGGACGGGTATTGGGAAAAATCGAGGAGGTCCTCAACCGCCCGCACCAACATCTCTTTGTTGTCAGAAACGAGGGTCACGAACTGCTCATTCCAGTCGTTCACCCGATAATCAGGCATGTTGATATTCAAGCTGGCACTATAACTGTTGCCCCTTTTGAGCAATGGGGTATCCCTCATGCAATGTGAAATTTTAACTCTTTTTCCGGAGATCATCTCCGGTGTGGCTTCGCAGAGTATCCTGAAGCGGGCTCAGGAAATGGGGCACCTTCGCCTTCAGGTTCATAACATCCGCGATTTTACCCCCGATCCGCATCGGGTCGCCGATGATATTCCGTATGGAGGTGGTGGAGGCATGGTGATGAAGGCGGAGCCGATCTTTCAAGCCATCGATGCCCTCCGGCAATCCGGGGGGGAATTTCGATTCGTACTCCCTTCGCCACAAGGGATCCCATTCACCCAATCACTGGCAGAGGAACTCAGTCAAGAACATCAATCTTTGGTATTTATCTGTGGCCATTATGAAGGGATTGATGAACGCGTGCGATCAGGCCTGCGGGCCGAAGAGATTTCGATTGGTGATTTTGTTCTCACCGGTGGAGAACTGGCCACTTTAGTGATCATTGATGCAGCCGTTCGACTCATTCCCGGCGTGCTGGGGGATCCTCAATCAGCCCAGCAGGATTCCTTTGCGGACTCTCTGCTCGATTATCCTCATTTTACCAGGCCCTCAGATGTCCGGGGGTTGAGCGTTCCTAATATTCTGCTTTCTGGCAACCATCAAGCCATTAAACGTTGGCGGCGAAAGGAAGCATTGCGAAATACCTTGCTCAAGCGCCCCGATCTGCTTGAAGATCGAAACTTGACCGATGAAGATCAACAACTGATACACGAAATAATGGAGGAAAGCCCTTCGGCATTGTGCCAGCCGAGGGCAGGAAGGAGCTTATCATGAATCAATTAGAACGGTTGGAACAATCATTAACCCCGGGTCAGGTTCCATTTTTTGAGATCGGAGACACGGTCCGGGTCAAAGTCAAAGTTATTGAGGAACGAACCTACGGAAAGAAGACCGAAGAGGAAAAAGAACGCATTCAGGTATTTGAAGGCGTAGTGATCGGTCGAAAAGGAAAAAAAACCAATGAAATGTTCACCGTACGAAAGATTTCTTTCGGTGTAGGCGTGGAACGGATTTTCCCCGTCCATTCTCCGAGCATTGCGGGAATTGAAGTCGTCCGGAAAGGGAAGGTTCGTCGGGCTAAGCTCTACTATCTCCGAACGAAAAAAGGAAAAGCCGCCAAAGTGGCCGAACGTGAGTATACGAGGGGCCCTCAATCGGCAACAGCCCCGTCGGTAGCCACTTCTTCAACAATGGAAACGACAGAGTCAGAAACTCCTGAACCGGTCGAAACCGCATAAACATTTATACGATCACCCACTTTATTAGCTTTCTGTCATCATTTTCTTAGCAGGATGTTCAAAAAGGCCCGTCCAGCAAGGCCGCACATTGCCTGCGACGTCCCGCAGGGCGTCTCCCTTGTTTGGCGCGCGGAGCGTACACCGGAGTACGTGAGCCCGACAAAGGGCCGACCCGCCTTCGCAAAATTGCTATGGCGGGCGAGGAACGTATCCTGGCCTGTCAGCCGAAGCCTTGGCGAAGGCTGGCGGACTTTTTCAACATCCTGGTAGTGACGGAGGTTTGTGGGACCCACCCATTTCTTTGAAGAATCCACCCGGATTTGCGGATTTCGACTGATCGCCGGGTTGGATGAGGCCGGTCGTGGCCCCTTGGCCGGCCCAGTTGTTGCGGCAGCGGTCATCCTGCCACGACGATGTTCAATTAAAGGACTTCGTGATTCCAAACTGCTTACAGAATCCCAACGTGAAAAACTGTATGATGATATTGCCACTCGTGCCCTTGGATGGTCAGTCGGAATAGCGACGGAAAATGAAATTGACAGATTGAACATTCTTGGAGCGACTCGAGTGGCCTTTTCCAGAGCCATCGAGGGCCTTTCACCACAACCCGATTTTCTCTTGCTCGACGCGATGCACCTGACTCGGGTTCCCATCTCACAAAAGGCTATCATTAAAGGGGATCGTTTGTCGGTTTCAATCGCAGCGGCCTCGGTGGTGGCCAAGGTGAGTCGCGACCGTCTGATGCTGGAATACCATGACCGCTTTCCGCAATACCAATTTCACCTTCACAAAGGGTATCCAACTCCGGAACATCTCAAACTCTTAGCCCATTTTGGCCCCTGTGAAGGTCATCGCCAAAGCTTTCGACCCGTGCAAGCCCACAAAAGGTCGAGTATGGCCTGATCATGAAATCAGACGGTCAGCGGTTTGGCGAATCCGCCGAAGTCCTTGCCGAGCACTGGTTGCGGAAAAAGGGGTATCGAATCCTGGAACGAAATATTCGGTTGCCCGGAGG
The DNA here is from genome assembly GCA_964525045.1 of uncultured Nitrospiraceae bacterium. Taxonomy (GTDB): domain Bacteria; phylum Nitrospirota; class Nitrospiria; order Nitrospirales; family UBA8639. Next base: position 17,602 of record CAZGFD010000035.1, read on the forward strand.
CGAGGTGGATATGATCGTCCGGCATGGTGAGATGTTGGTTTTTGTAGAGGTGAAAGCCAGACGCACGGACAAGTATGGAGGAGCGCGCTATGCGATCCCTAGAAGCAAAGAGCAGCGAATGATTAAATTAGCCGCCCAGTATTTGGCTCAGGTCTCCCCTGAGACGTCTTTTGCCGGACCATGTCGATTTGACGTTATTCTATGCCAGCAAAAAATGAATGGCCCTGTCGAAATTGAACATATTGAGAATGCGTTTGAAGTTTCCGGGGAGGATTTGCGGTGGTGAGCTTTTCAGAAGACTTTTAGTATTTGGATGATTCAGTTATTTCACGTCACAAAACATTATAAGGGATGCCGCGCCCTGTCGGACGTGTCCCTGCGCATTGAAAAGGGCGAATGTGTCCTATTGACGGGCCCGAGTGGAGCTGGGAAAACGACCTTACTCAAGTTGATATTTGGGGCGGAAATCCCTGATGATGGCCAAATCTTGGTTCAAAACAGGAACATCGCCCGAATCCGCCCTTCTGACGTCCCCTTCCTCCGTCGAACCATGGGATTTGTCTTACAAGACTTCAAGCTCCTTCCCCGGAAAACCGTATTTGAGAATGTCGCCCTACCCCTCATCATTCGGGGGTTATCCTCGTCTGGGACCAAAAAGAAAGTGAACGAAGCCCTTCAGGCCGTGGGAATGGAACATAAACGAACCACGGAAACCTCAGTCCTTTCTGCCGGAGAGCAACAACGAGTCTGTATTGCCCGAGCTGTCGTGAATTCTCCGATTATTCTGCTTGCCGATGAACCAACAGGGAATTTGGATCCTCAACTGACATATGAAATTAGTGAACTCTTTAAATCCATTAATGCCCGTGGAACAACGTTGATGTTGGCCACTCATAATAAACAGGTGGTCGAACACATGAAAGGCCGCGTTATTCGCCTCGACTGTGGTCGACTCCTTTCGGACCAGCGTGCTTATCAGTGAAACAATTTGCCTACCTCCTTCGTGAAGCGCTCACCAGCCTTCGGGCGAATCGAACCAGTACGCTTGTGGGGGTCCTGACCACCGGGTTTACCATCACCAGCTTTGGGATCTTCTTGCTCTTGTATCTCAATGTGCAGAAGGTGGTTGGGACCCTACAGGACCACGTCGAACTAATTGTCTATCTCAAAGAAGATTTTTCCTCTGAGGAAAAATCTCAACTTGAACGATGGCTCAAGCAGGAGCCTTCGGTAGAAGAGGTGTCGTTTATTTCCAAAAAGCAGGCGTTGGAGGATTTTCATCATCAATTCCCCGATGAATCCTTTTTACTGGACGGGATTGGAGGAAATCCTTTACCCGCGTCATTTGTCGCGATCATCTCCCCAAACTCCAACTCGGCCACTTTTGTGTCGAATATCGCCACTCAAGTGCAGGAGCTTCCCGGGGTCGAGCGTGTGCGCTACAGTCAGGAGTGGGTTGAGCGCCTAACGTTATTTGTGAGTTACCTCGAGCTCGGCGCGGTCATCATTGGGTTGATTTTGTGTTTAGCCTCGATCACCATCATCTCCAACACCATTCGCCTGGCGTTTTTTGTACGACGTGAGGAAATTGAAATTCTTCGTTTGATTGGGGCCACAGGAACTTTTATTGCTATTCCCTATGTCATTGAAGGTGCTATACTTGGTATTGTGGGGGGAGGGTTATCCGTTGGTTTGTTACGAGGCATGTTTGAAGTGTTTCAGCAGAAAATTGATGCATTGGGGTTGATCGGAGGGTTTCCCTCCGCCCTGGACTTCTTTCCCTTTCAAACATCATTGACCCTCATTTTCGCGGGAATGGTGTTGGGTTGTACCGCGAGTATTCTCTCGGTGTATAGTTGGGTTCGGGTTAGACCATGAAGGGTTGGCTGTCACCATTCCTCAGTCTCTTCTTGATTGGAACCCCCTTGTGGTGTGCTCCAGCCTTAGCCAAATCCCCAGACAACAAAGCCATTCAACAGGAGATCGAACAAGAACGAAGCCGGCTTCAGGAATTAAATCAAGAAATTCGTGAAGCTCAACAAAAAGCTAAGAAAGTCGAAAGTGAAAAAGATTCCGTATTGAAAACCATTGAAACCCTTGACCAGAAGCTCAAACGTAAACAAGACGCCTATCAACAAACCAGTCAAAAGCTTAAGAAAAAGGATAGGGAACTCGCCGAATTGAACGCTCAACTGGCTGACATTCGACAGGCGATCCAGGCCCGACGTCACTCAATCTCTGCTCGACTGCGCTTGCTCTATATGGAAGGGCGAGACGGGTATATCAAGGCCCTCCTCTCGTCGAACTCTTTTTCGAATTTTGAGCGTCGGCTGGCCTATCTCTCCACTATTTCGAAAAAGGAATATCATCTCCTTCAGACGTTCCATGTCGACCTCAATGAGTTGGAACAACTCAAAGAACAACAAGCCAGCGCGCGTGACGAGCTGCTAAAATACAAAGGTCAAACAGAAAAGACCATCCGGGAGATGAAGGGGGTCAAAAAGGAAAAGAAAGTCGTACTGACCAGTCTATCGAAGGAAAAAGAATTGTATGACCGGTCCGTAGAAGGATTACAAAAATCGGCCCAACAGGTCGATGGATTACTCAAAGAACTTGACCAACGGTTTAAGTTATCACAATCAAAGAAACGGTCGCCCTCGACCCGTCCCCATTCGCGCGGCTCTCTGCTCTGGCCCACCGATGGAACCGTGGTCACCTTTTTTGGGCGCCAAAAACATCCCACGTTCGATACCTATGTCAATAAAAAGGGCATCGAAATTCAAACCACTGGGGGTAGCCCTATTCGCACCGTCTCCTCTGGCACCGTTGTCTACGCAGATTGGTTAAAAGGCTATGGACTGGTGGTCATCATCGACCATCGCAATGGATTTTTCTCACTCTACGCCCATTCTTCTAAACTCTTAGTCAAGGAAGGCCAAACCGTCGAGGTGGGTCAAACTATCGGCGAGACAGGGGAAACAGGGTTAACCGAGGGCAACACTCTGTATTTTGAGTTGCGCAAAGGCACAAAACCCGTCGATCCGCTCAGATGGCTGGTCAAACGACCGTAACTGCCGTTAGAAAAGGGAATAGGATTATGAAACACGAACGACATTCAACCATGTGGGTTTCCAGTCTGACCGTTATTGCCATTTTGCTGGCCGGTGTGTTGATCGGAAAAGGCTGGGAACGAACGGGATATGCCAGCGAAACCTACGAGGATCTCCAGATCTTTGCCGAGGTGATGGCCCAAGTCAAAAAACATTATGTAGAAGAAACGAAGACCAAGGATTTAGTTCAGGGAGCCGTTCGCGGGATGCTGACAAGCCTTGACCCTCACTCCTCCTACATGACCCCCGAAATGTACAAGGAAATGCAAGTTGAAACTAAAGGAGAATTCGGAGGCTTGGGAATTCAGATCGGGATTAAAGAGAATCGTCTTACCGTCATTGCTCCGATTGAAGATACTCCCGCATTTGAGGCAGGCATTCAAGCCGGAGATTTCATCACGAAAGTGAACGATGATCCCACCAAAGATCTGACGTTGATGGAAGCTGTTCAAAAAATGCGTGGACAAAAGGGGACGACTTGCACCCTGACGATTGTACGGGAAGGCATCGATTCGCCTCTTACCTTCACGTTGACTCGAGATACCATCAAAATCCAAAGTGTCCGTGATAAGGTCTTTGAGGGGACAACCGGGTATATTCGTATCACCCAATTCCAGGAATCGACTCCCGACGATTTGTCCAACGCCCTTCAAAGCTTAAAAGAAAAAGAGGTCCAAGGGTTAATTTTAGATCTTCGGAATAACCCTGGAGGCCTTTTAACAGCCGCAGTAGGGGTCTCCGAGCAATTTTTGGAATCAGGGAAAATGGTGGTTTCGATCAAGGGTCGAAATGGTCGGGAAGATGAATATCGCGCACGGCCCAATGGCGAAATGTATGAATACCCCATGATAATCTTGGTCAACCAAGGCTCAGCGAGTGCATCAGAAATTGTGGCTGCGGCCTTGCAGGATTGGGGCAAAGCCGTGATTATTGGTAAAACGACCTTTGGGAAAGGCTCCGTTCAGACCATTCTTCCCCTCTCTGATGGGTCGGGGCTTCGACTGACGACTGCCAAATATTATACACCGAAAGGGAAGTCCATTCATTCAGTTGGTGTGAAACCTGATATTGTTGTAGAACCCAAAGTCCTCGCGGTTGCCCAAGTTGGAGATTCAAAAGGGGAAACCCCGGGAACTCCTTCCGCTTCGATTTCACCAAAACCGTCTACACCCAGGAGCCAGGAAAAAGGGACGACATCAAATGGTGAAGGGGAGAAGGAAAATGGTGTTCCCGAAAACGATGTCCAATTACAAAAGGCCATGGAGTTACTCAAAACATGGAAAGTGTTCAAGCAACTCAAACCCTTACCATCCTAACCCCTTAACCCTCCTCAATACCTTTCTTCCAAATTGAATTTCAGGTGGATGGTTTCGGAACTTGAGACCGTGGACATTCAAGTTTCGGGTTTTTCGTTTCAGGGACAAAAAGACAAGAAGGTCGGCAACCAGAAGCCTAAGACTTATTCGACTCGTTAGCCAGGCTGATAATGTATTCTGTTTTGGGGGGCCCGGTTACATTTTCAAAACCAGGGCCGTGCTGGTTTTCATAATCCCATCGACGCTTCGAATCCGAGACAGCACAATATCATTCAATTCTTCAATCGTCTCGGCCTCAACCTGGGCGATTAAATCAAACGGCCCCGTAACAGCATGGAGGGTTTTCACCCCTTGAATTCGGGTCAACGTCTTGTAAGCACTTTTGGTGTGATTTCCCGTTACATCAATAAGAACAAAAGCGGAGATAGCCATTTTCAATCATTCCTTCAGAGCTAATGGGTCAATAGGTCACTCCCCGTTGCCATTTCTGAACATGGGGACACCTAAAATTTCATAAAGTTTCGAAACGCTACCAAAGCCTCTTTTCAGCCGTCAATGAGTTTCTTTGTTGATCTTTTCCCGTTGAGTCTGAATGGCGTGAAGCACTTCTTCCGTTTGCAGAATAGTGCCTGGTACCGTCCGAATCAAATGAGACCGAACCAATTGTTCCAGATCATCGAGGGTGGTGATCTTCAATCTGAAATACAGATCGTGAACGAACGGTTCCGAAAATCCGGGTAAATCTACCCATCCCTTGACCTCAACGGGCAGAGGAGATTTGAGTTCTTCATAGGTCCGTATGGTACCCGTAGATAAAAATTCTTCAACTTTGGCCGACAGATCCTTGCCAATTCCGGGAATGGTCCGGAGTTCGCCTCTTTGGGCGACGACCCTGACATCTTCATTTAACTGGAGCACTGACTCGGCCCCTCGGCGGTAGGCTCTGATTCGATATTGATTTTCCCCTTTCGTTGACAGAAGGTTCGCGATCGCGGTCAATAATGCTGCCAACTGTTGGTTCTGAACGCTCATCAGTAAGTGAAAACGGTCCTGCCTAACGCCATTTATCAATGATTGGAAGACCAAGGGGATCCGATTTCATTGTAATCCAGGTGAGATCCATCGATCTACTCTCACTTGTCAGGCGGCCCAGCGGCCGCTGAGACGGGTGGAAGTAAATATCCAATTTCGAACAAGGGATATCGAATCATGAAGTGGGAGGAGTGCCTCTTTGCCTTTCTTACCTTCGAGATTCATGATTCCTTGTTGGATATTCGATATTCCCAGGGTAAGGTTGCCAATCCAGTTCCCTCCTTAATTGACAAGAATTTCAGATGTCCCTTAGGATGATTCCTTACGACGAGCCTCTTTTCGGTCATAAGATGGAGCGTCGATTGGATCAGGTAAACGTAAACACGAGATGCACATTCATGTTAATGGGGAGGAAAGGGAAATCGCCGAAGGCTCGAGTGTGAGCAACCTTCTCAAGGAACTGGAGCTTCCAGCAGATCGAGTGGCGGTAGAAATTAATTTGAAGATTATCGATCGGAGTGAATTTGACACGTATGCCTTGCATGGGGACGATCGGGTAGAGATACTGAGCTTTATAGGTGGAGGATCGCCTTTATTTTTTCAACACCGTCAATTTCGCAGGTCAAACGGTTTGTGCGCAGTCCGTTTCGCGGGCATATTAAACATCAATTCATGACGGATTGGGGACTGTTATGGTGAACGATCGTCTAGTGATTGCCGAAAGAGAATTCAAATCACGCCTGTGGGTTGGCACGGGTAAATATAAGGACTTCGTCGAGACTCAAAAGGCCATTGAAGTGTCAGGCGCCGACGTGGTGACCGTGGCCGTTCGGCGAGTCAACATTACTGATCGGAATAAAGAAAATCTCCTTGATTATGTTGATCCAAAAAAATACACCATCCTTCCCAATACAGCCGGATGCTATACCGTGGAGGATGCGGTTCGTTATGCCCGATTAGCCCGTGCGGCTGGTGTATCGGATTTAGTGAAGCTCGAAGTAATCGGGGATGAACAGACGCTCTTCCCGGATACGCACGGCCTCATTGAAGCTGCCAAAATCCTCATTAAAGAAGGATTTATCGTGTTGCCCTATACGAACGATGACCCAATCGTGGCCAAAAAACTTGTGGATATTGGTTGCCCGGCGGTGATGCCCTTGGCCGCTCCAATCGGGTCAGGCTTAGGCGTCCGCAATCCCTACAACCTAAAGATCATTTTGGAAAATATCAATGTCCCTGTTATTGTTGACGCCGGGGTGGGAACAGCCTCGGACGCCACCTACGCCATGGAACTTGGTGCTGATGCGGTGCTCATGAATACCGCCATAGCAGGAGCCAAAGATCCAATTGCAATGGCCGAGGCTATGAAATATGCCGTTGATGCGGGACGACTGGCATACAAAGCGGGCCGGATTCCGAGGAAGCTTTACGCCACCGCCAGCAGCCCAATCGAAGGAATGCTGTAATTCCCCGGTACGGGAGTTTCGGGTTTTGCGTTCCGGGTTTCGGGTTCAAAAATCGGAGATTCACATATGTATTCTCTGGAGGGTTGGGTTCAAGTCTCTAGCAAGCAGATTCTTCATTTTTAACTCGAAACCCGAAATAAGAAACGCGAAACTCTTCTTCCCCCCAAACCCCTGGCATTGAATGACAATTAAATCACTTCCTCCCCTATTTTTGGTGACAAACCGTCACCAGACCAACAATCGCTCATTAGTAACGGTCTTGCATGAAGCCCTTCAAGCCGGTGTGCGCCTCATTCAGCTAAGGGAAAAAGACCTCGATACCCGAAGACTCTTGCCATTGGCCACGGAGGTGTTGAACATAGCTCGCTCCTATAATGCATCGTTGTTGATCAACGATCGGGTCGATCTCGCCCAAGCCATAGGGGCCGATGGAGTTCATCTTCCGGCTAACAGCCTTCCGATACCGGTGACAAGACGAATGCTGGGACCCAAGGCACTGATTGGGGCATCCGCGCATACTCAACAGGAAGTCATGGCCGCTGAGTCGCAAGGAGCTGACTTTATTGTGCTTGGACCGATTTACGATACGCCTTCAAAACGAGAATTTGGGCCTCCTCTTGGAGTGAGGGGGCTGGAAGAAGTCAAAGGCCTATGTCAAAAACCTCTGTATGCCATTGGCGGATTGACTCCTGCACGGGTGGCGGAGGTTCGTAGAGCCGGTGCGTATGGTGTGGCTGTGATTTCTTCAATTCTGGAATCCCCCTCAGTGTCCACCTCGGTCCGACATTTTCTGACTGCCCTCACGTAAGTGCAAGATCAATCAATACAGTATCCTTTTTTAGACAAGTGAGAACCGGCGATTTAGTTGACCCTTTTTAAAAACGAGTGATAGAATAAATTCGCTTTTCTTTGCAGTAGTTCGTTGAAATTGAATGTTCGCAATTGAATTTCCGACATGGCCGATACCACGCAGAGCCTGGCTCGTAAGAGCTTTCTCTCCCATTCTTTTCAACAACTCATACAACGCATCAAAGGGATACACACCATGGGGATGAGAAAACAGGATGAATACACACGGGAAATAGAGAAACTTCGTGTCGAAATTGAGTCCATGGAAAGCGAAATGCGCCAACTCCATGACTCACGATCCAAATTGCACCAATCCCAAAAGCAGAATGAGCGGTTGGCTGCAAGCCTTCAGGAAGCGAAAACACAAATTGAGGCCTTACGGAAAGAAATTGAAAAACTCACCGCCCCCCCTTCCTCCTACGCCATTTTTGGCAGCATGAATGTTGATGAAACGGCTAATGTGTTCGTTTCCGGGCGAAAAATGCGGGTGAGTTTGCACCCATCGCTTTCCCAAAAAGATTTACGAAAAGGCCAGGAAGTGATTTTGAACGAAGCCCTCAATGTGATTGAGGCCCGGGAGTTCGACCTGCAAGGGGAGGTTGTCCAACTCAAACATCTCCTCGGGGAGAACCGAGCATTGGTAAGATTACGACATGACGAAGAACGAGTTGTAGAAATTGCGGACCCTTTACAGCAGGAACCATTAAGTATTGGTGACCATCTCCTCTATGAATCCCGGTCCGGCTATGTCTTGGAAAAAATACCAAAATCAGAAATGGAAGAACTGGTCATTGAAGAAGTGCCGGATGCCAATTATGACCAGATTGGGGGGCTTGAGGAAGAAATCGAGCAAGTCAAGGATGCCGTGGAACTCCCCTTCCTGTATCCTGATTTATACGCTGAACACGAATTGTCGCCCCCAAAGGGAATTTTGCTCTATGGTCCGCCAGGATGCGGAAAAACTCTTATCGCCAAAGCGGTGGCGAATTCAATTGCTAAAAAATTAGGGCATTTGACGGGAAGGGACGTTCGCAGTTATTTCCTTCATATCAAAGGGCCCGAACTGTTAAATAAATATGTGGGGGAGTCTGAACGACAAATCCGAGAAGTTTTTGCCAAGGCCAAGGAAAAAGCATCCCGTGGGTATCCCGTCATAGTCTTTTTTGACGAAATGGATGCGCTCTTTCGAACAAGGGGGTCAGGGATCTCCTCTGATGTGGAGTCGACCATTGTCCCTCAATTTCTTTCGGAAATCGATGGTGTCGAAAGTTTGCAGGATGTGATTGTGATAGGAGCGAGCAATCGCCAGGATCTCATTGATCCGGCGGTATTGCGACCTGGCCGCCTGGACATCAAAATAAAAATTCCCCGGCCCGATAAACAATCCGCAAAGGAAATACTGGGGAAATATCTCACTCCGGAATTACCCTTCGCTCAATCAGAGTTGGAGCCGTTCGAGAACGATCGGGCTAAACTGGTTGCCCATATGATTGAGAGCACCACAGATGCCATGTATGATGTTTCGGAAGAAAATCGATTTCTCGAAGTGACCTACGCAAATGGAGAAAAAGAAATCTTCTACTTTAAAGATTTTGCTAGTGGCGCATTGATCGAAGGGGTCGTGTCCAGAGGGAAAAAGACGGCGATCAAACGAGCCATTGCCACCGGAGAAAAAGGGATCAAGACTGACGACATGGTCCGGGCGACCCGTGAGGAATTTAAAGAATTAGAAGACCTGCCGAATACCACTAATCCGGATGATTGGGCAAAAATTGCAGGGCAAAAGGGTGAAAAAATCATCCACGTGCGCACGCTCACCGATGACTCGTCGGAGTCTCGTAAAATTGAAACGGTGAATGTCGGTCATTATTTCTAACCTCTAGCCATCTTCAGCACTATGAGGGGTCCTTGCACCAAATTTTGGGAACGGAGACAGAGTTTGGCATTCTCGCTCGAATTGGCGGTGATTCAGATCCCGTCTCACATTCCATTCAACTGATTGGGCATTTTCCGTCTCTTCCAGCGCCCCAAGGCATCTGGGACTACGAGAACGAAAATCCTTTCATGGACGCTAGAGGATTTCTGGTCGAGGGAGAACCCGAGCGTCCAAGCCCCCAGTATAATCGGCTCCTGAATAAACTCCTATCCAACGGCGGCAGACTCTATGTAGATGGAGCCCACCCCGAATATTCGACCCCGGAATGCAGCAATCCGCGGGAACTCGTCGCCTATGAGCGAGCCGGGGAACGAGTGATTGCTCAATGTATGCAATCGTTAAATCACTCCATCGGAGAAGAACGATTTTGTCTGTATAAAAACAATTCTGATGGAAAAGGAAACAGCTACGGTTATCACGAAAATTATCTCCTCTCCCGCGAAATTCCTTTTGAAAAAATTGCTCAAGTCTTACTCCCATTTTTTGTGACACGCCAGATTTACGCTGGTGCCGGAAAAGTGGGTGCCGAAAACAGGACGGATCCCGTCGATTTCCAAATATCCCAACGGGCAGATTTCTTCGAGTGTATTCAGGATCTCAACACGATGGTGAAGCGTCCCATCATCAATACCCGGGATGAACCTCATGGAGATCCCAATCGGTTTCGGCGAATTCACGTCATTGTGGGTGATGCGAATATGGCTGAAATTTCAACCTATCTAAAAGTAGGCACAACCGCCATCATCATGGAAATGATCGAGGCCGGAGTGGAGTTTCAGAAGATCGAACTCGTTGATCCGGTTTCGGCAATCAAGGCGGTCTCCCGAGATTTGACCATGAACACCCCTCTGAAACTTGTCGCAGGGGGGAACATGCCCGCCATTGAAGTCCAACGTACCTACCTTCAATCAGCTCATGATTTTTATGCGTCCCGAAATCTTTCACCGATTACCAAAGACGTGCTCGTTCGCTGGGAAACGGTGTTGGATAAACTGGAACAGGATCCGATGCAATTGGGGCGTGAGTTGGATTGGGTGGCCAAACGACAGATGATCCATGCCTATATGGATCGCAAAGGCTGTCAGTGGTCTGACCCGAGGATTTCCCTATTGGACCTTCAATACCATGATATGCGTCCCGACAAAGGCTTATATTATAGGTTGGAACAGGGTAACCGAATTGACCGGCTCCTTCGGGATGAAGAAATTCATTGGGCAGAACACGAAGCTCCCGCGGATACTCGAGCCTATTTTCGAGGAGCCTGTCTCAAACGGTTTCCTGAACATGTCTACGGGATGAGTTGGACATCGGTTCTATTTGATCAAGGAGCCGATTCCATCAAACGGATTCCTTTGATGGATCCTTCACGGGGGACTCAAGCCCTGACACAGGAGCTGTTAGAAGGCGTCTCCACCATTGAACAATTACTAAAGAAAATTCAATAGTCATTCAGCCACCGGCAGCCACCGTCCTACGTCTGATTTGATGTCGCATAGAGGAATAATATGAAAGATCCACAGGCAGGTTTTCCTCTGTTCCAAAATGATCCATGCTCGAGCTTTTTCCATTATCTCACCACACATCGCCCGGAGTTGACTCCTGCGATCCGGTGGAACGTTTCGACATCCCAAACCGGCCAAACCGGCCAGACCGGCCCGACCAACCAGCACACACAGTCCCTTTTCTCGCCTCCACCTCATGGAACCACTGTCCTCGCGTTCAAGTATGAAAAGGGAGTCGTCATTGCCGGGGATCGTCGAGCTACCGAAGGGTATCAAATCGCCGCCAACCGTATGGAAAAAGTCTTCAAAACTGATGATTTTTCGGCTATCGCTATTGCCGGCGCTGCCGGTCCCTGTGTCGAGATGGCCAAACTCTTCGGAATCGAGCTCGAACATTATGAGAAACTCGATGGTGTGCAATTGTCATGTGAAGGCAAAGCCAATAGACTGGGGCAAATGGTCAAGGCCAATTTTCCCATGGTCTTGCAGGGACTGGTGGTGATTCCGTTGTTTGTGGGATACGATCTGAAGCGTGGTGAAGGGCGGATTTTTAAATATGACATTACCGGAGGACGGTTTGAAGAAACAGAATTCCATTCAGTGGGGTCAGGAGGGAAAGACGCCCGACTCACCATTAAAGAGCATTTCAAGAGCAACATGCCCGAACAGACAGCGATTCGAATCGCTCTGATGGCTCTGGCCAATGCCGCAGATGAGGATGTCGGAACCGGAGGCCCCGATCCTATTCGCCGAATTTATCCGACCATGAAACTGGTAAACGGGCAAGGGGTGCAAGACGTCCCGGAGGCAGATCTTGCCACGCTTTGGGAACAACTCGTTGCCGATCGGACAAAAGAAAGGTAATCCATGGCACTTCCGTTCTATGTCTCTCCCGAACAGATGATGCAGGACAAGGCCGAGTATGCCAAAAAGGGCATTGCCAAGGGCCGGTCCATTATTGCCATGGAGTATGAGAATGGGGTGTTATTCGTCGCGGAAAATCCCAGCACTTCCTTATTTAAAATTTCTGAAATCTATGACAGCATCGCCTTCTCCGGGGCAGGGAAATACAGTGAATTCGAAAACCTACGAAAAGCCGGCATTCAACATGCTGATTTGAAAGGCTTGATGTATAGTCGGGAAGATGTCACAGCCCGGTCACTCGCCAACGGCTATTCCCAGACACTCGGAACAATTTTCAGTCAAGAATTGAAACCCTTCGAGGTCGAATTGCTGCTGGCCCAAGTCGGAGAGACACCTGAACAGAATGAACTCTACCGAATCGGATTTGATGGCAGCATCTTCGACGAAAAACGGTTCACCGTCATTGGAGGCCGTGCGGAATCCGTACTCACTTTCCTTCGGAAAGGCATAAAACCTGAGGCGTCAAATCTCAAGGAGGCTTTGTCTCTGTGTTTAACTTCAATTGAACAAGCCACAAGTCAACCCATCGCAGTTGAAGGACTGGAAGTGGCGATCCTGGATCGAAAGCGATCCGGCCGAAAATTTAAACGTCTGACTCAGTCTGAAGCTCGCTCTATTCTTGCCTGATTTCTCCTTCTGTTTCTCTGTAGTTCCACCATCTCATGGTGCCTTCCCGGACCCCATCTTCTCCATTTGACCTCATTTTCCAGTATCTGGCCATATCCCTCTCGCATGCGTGAAGCGCAGCATGAGATGCTGCAGCTACAATTATTTCAAATTCCCATGCAGGTTGAAGATTCTCTACCCGCGGTGTATCCTGACTATACGTGTAAAATAATTCAGGATTGTTATGATGAACCGTATTTTCGGACTTGAATGCGAGTATGGCCTGACCTTTTCACCCAACGGGCGAGTCTATCTGCCTATCGAAAAGATATTGGGATACATCTTTGAAGGACTCATTCCCAATAGTTGGCCCTCCAATGCGTTTCTAACCAATGGGGCCCGTTTTTATCAGGATACGGGCTGCCATCCGGAATATTCTACTCCAGAATGTGATGATCTCATCGACCTCATTTTGCATGATAAGGCCGGGGAACGCATTTTAGAGGCCTGCCTGCCCATTGCCGAGGATCGGCTCAAGGAAGAAGGGCTCTCCGGGGATATCTTTATTTTTAAAAACAATACAGACTCTCTGGGAAATACCTACGGATGCCACGAAAACTTCCTCATGCGGCGTGATGTGGATTTTTGGAAAGTTGCCGAACAGCTCATTCCCTTCTTCGTCACCCGACAAATCTATTCTGGTTCCGGCAAAATTCTCAAAGTTTCGGGACGACCTCAATTTTTCATTTCCCAGCGGGCCCAACATATTCACGAAAAGACGTCATCGTCGACCACCTCATCCCGAAGCATCATCAATACCCGGGATGAACCCCACGCAGATGCCGAGAAATATCGCCGGCTCCATATCATCCTGGGTGACTCGAATATGTCGGAGTATGCGACTTTTTTAAAAGTGGGAACCGCTGGTCTGGTCTTATCGATGATTGAGGACGGATACACCGTTCCGAATGTCGAGCTCGAAGAACCCGTCAAAGCCATTCGGGAAATCTCCCGGGATCCCACACTTAAAAAAACGGTCAAACTGGAAGACGGGCGGGACCTGACCGCCATTGATATTCAGCGGCTGTACTGGGAACGAGCTGCAGAATACTTGGCATCCCACCAGGCCGATAAAGTGCTGCACGATGTGCTGGCAGAGTGGGGACGAGTCCTCAATGGATTACAAACTTCTCCCATGGGGTTGGTCCGGGAAATCGATTGGGTGACCAAGAAATGGGTCATGGAATCGTATATGCAGAAAAAAGGGTGCGGATGGGATGACCCGCGCTTGGCGATGATGGACCTTCAGTATCACGATATCAGTCGCACCCGGGGTCTCTATTATTTGCTGGCAGGCCGGGACAAGATTCGAACCATGGTGGATGAAGAAGCCATCGAGCGGGCAAAGACCATTCCGCCTCAAACCACCAGAGCAAAAGTCAGGGGAGACTTTATACGATTTGCCCGGGCAAAAAATCGTTCCTATACCGTGGACTGGACCTATTTGAAACTCAACGGTTATTGGGAAGAGACTATTCTCTGCATGGATCCTTTTTGCGCGATGAACCGGAGGGTTGACGAACTACTCGCGCAAGTGCCCCACAACAGGCTTTATCCATGAGCATCTATCTTTTGGAGAAGCTTCCCTCCAATCCAAGACGATCAGGGAAGGTTTTCCTAACCCTAACGATATTACTCGCCAGCCTTTTTCCTCTCACCCTGGTCCCGAATGCTAAGGAAGACCGGCCGGGGAAAGACGGACAGCTCAGCGGAAAACAAGGCCAAGTATTGTGGATTGAAATTCCCATCCACGATCGCCCCTCTCAGGTCAGGGGGAAGTTTCTCGGACGTGAAACACATTTTTTTCCTGTGCACTCAAATGTCTACGGAGCCTTATTGGGCATTGACATGAACGACCCACCCGGTTCACAGGAATTCATCGTCACCATCAGCTCCCCTGCCCGGACCAAAAACTTGAGTTATACCGTGTTGGTCATGAAAGAAGATTTTTCGGTTCAACGGCTCACCCTACCCAAAGACAAGGTGGATTTAGACCATCAAACCCTTGTTCGAGTGAGATCTGAACAATTGGAACTCAAAACGGCTTTTGAATTCGTCGGACCGCATCCCCTCTGGGACGGGGCCTTTATCGAACCGACTCATGGCCGAATTTCCGGCCGGTTTGGCAGCCGGCGAATTATCAATGGGCAGTCCAAAAATCCGCATAGCGGCGAAGACATTGCCGCTCCCCGCGGGACAGAGGTTGCCGCCATGAATACCGGCGTGGTCAGGCTCGTTATCGATCACTTTTTTACGGGAAAAGGTGTCATCCTCGATCATGGCGTTGGACTGTATTCCATGTATTTCCACTTATCCGAAACCTCCGTCAGGAAAGATCAACTTGTCAAGAAGGGCCAAACCATCGGCAAAGTCGGCTCCACAGGCCGGGCCACCGGCCCCCACCTCCACTGGGGCGTCCGTCTGAACGGGTCACGAATCAACCCCTACTCCCTCACCAATCTCCCCATCCCCAACTGAATTTTCCAAGCAATCCAGGTAAAATCGGTCTTCCGTACATTTCCAACTTTTGGAATCCCAATTTTTTCATTGAAAATAGGCCAAATTTTACCCTCTCCCTGGAAGGGAGAGGGCAGGGTGGTACAAACCGGTAACATGGTTTACACAATAAACCGGGCACATGGTTTACACTTC
>CAZGFD010000036.1:0-31315 GCA_964525045.1 uncultured Nitrospiraceae bacterium
ACTCAATTTTAGATGTCGCCAAACCCCCGTGGAAAGGAAAATTGGGCATCCCCACCGCCGGGAGTGAATATTTGCAAGCCGGCGTTTCCGTCATCAGTGCCGCGAAAGGAGAAGAAGTGGCAGAAACGTTTCTGAGGGGAATCAAAGCCAATTCGGGCCATTTTGTCTTCGGAAAAAATCGCCAAATCGTCGATGCGGTGGCCAAAGAAAAGGTGGCCTTGGGCCTCGTAAATCATTACTACATTTTTCGCCATTTAGAAAAAAATCCCGAGGCACCCATTGGCCTGCTGGTAACCGATCAAGGGGCGGGCGAAATGGGGACGATCATAAATGCTGCCGGCATTGGGGTCACCGCTCATACCTCACATCTGCCTGAAGCGAGGCGACTCGTTCAGTTCCTAATTTCTCACCCCGGCCAAAAGATGTTCGCGGAAGTGAACAAAGAATATCCTTTGGATATGGCGGTCGAGACGGACCCATCCCTCCCACCGTGGACAAGTATTCGGGCCGCTGAAGTCCCTCTGACGAGATTGGCGGAACTTCGTGAACCCACGATGACACTTATCGAGCGTGTTGGTCTTCGCTAATTTCCCAATTCAATCACTTCGGTCTTCACCGACGCCGTTGAGCCTTTGGTCCTAGGCGGGAAGGGAACCTAATCCGGTATTTGCCAAGATGAAGGCACCTCCTCAAAATTTAATTTCAGCCTGCAAATAGAAATAATCGGAATCGTCGGCTGGAGGATTCCCAGGCACTTCCGCAAGCGTTTGGATATAGCCTCCCTTAAAGAAATGATCATAGCCGGCATCTACGGTGATGAAGGGGGAAGGAGTCCAGGTGGCGCGCAGTTCCAGATCTTGCCCCAGAAAGGTGCCGGCTCGCCCCGTCGGATCCTGCAAGCCGGACCCCACCCAGGCATCGCGCCCCTGGGCCAGCCACCAGGCCCGATACTTCACCATTAGTGTCCCGGCAGGCCAAGGCTTCAGATAGGTGCGTATGCCCGGCGTATTAATATTGGATCGAAAGAAGGGACCGAAAATTCCCGTTGGCGTATATTCCCAGCGGCGGGCGCCAAAAAGGGTATCGAAGGTCTGGTCGAAATCGCCGTTGGGATTCGCCGTGCCGCTGGCATAGTCGTATTGCGCCAGGAGCCGCGGGGTCCACAGAGTCTCCCACGTATATCCCAGTTCCACATGCTGAAAATAGGCAAAATGATCTTTGCCAGCCCGGGTCCCCACCTGCCAGACTGATTCCACTTCGTAATCCATCTCCCCTTTTTTGGGGGGATGGTAAAAGCGGCCCCCAAAGGTCGAATATTGCCGTTGGTTGCTCACCCCCGGATCGACATCATTTAGTCCGTAATAATACAGATTGGTCATGAGCCAGGGCAGGTGTTGGGTTTCGTAATACGTACCCCAAAACATCGTGTCACTTTCGGTAAAGGGTTCATCGAGCACCCCAAACGATCGAGTGGTTGGACGAACCACAAACGCCCGGAATCGCCAAAGCGCATCATCGCCGATATTCAAGTGCCCCCCATCAAACGCATTGGTGGTGTTTCGAAAGACATTCCTGGCGATCAACCGCCGGCGACCAAAATCCAGGTTGAGCCGCCCTACATGCACATCTGACCGCAGGCCCGTGTGCAAGGTATTCTGAAAGCTGGCGGAGATATGCAGTTGTTGAATTTCATGTTCGTTCACGAGGGTGGTGGAGACGAATTCTCCAGGGTCTTGTCCAAAACTGCGGGAGTCCTGGAACTCTAAAAATACGCGGATGGGGGCAAAATTGAGGCCCACCCGGAGTCGCGTCCGCACGGGCAGTTGGTCGTCGGTGCCAAATTCCCCCACGCGAAAGGGATTGGTCAGCACCTCCCCACGCAATCGGAAGGCCACCCCCAAATCGATCCACTCTGGGAGGCGCATCAGGGAGCGTAAATAGCGGGTCCATTGCGTTTGAGACGGGCGGGTAAGGATTTGGTCCGCCGGTTCAAACGGAGGCTTTTGGGCGGTGCCAAGTCGCTCCCGCATCTCCTCCATCGTGGGGAAGATTGAGGAGGGTTCCGCCCAGGTGAGGGAGGGCCACCACCAAAACACCAGACAGGTGAACACGGCAAGGCGGGTAAGCCCGCTTCGTCCTTCCTGTCCGAAGGGGTTGGGGTACCTCCCCAAAGCCCTGGTTAGGCTGATGATGACCCACGCACGTGGGGACGGGATGAGTGGCGAATTTGCCGGTTGACCCGACCACCGGTTTGTCTCCTGTTCTTGTGTCATCACCCTCCTCTTTGGTCCTCCCTTCTCCCGTGTTTCCAATCCGTACCAGGCAGAATGGCGGTTGCCGAATACGTTTCGCGCGAAAAACCGATGTGAGAGGGGGGTATAGCATAGACAAGTAAAATTGACAATATGTAAAGTAAACATTACTATCATTTTTCGCTTTTTTATTCATTCCCGTTTGCGGGATCTTCGGTCCCGCGTCACAAAAACGCATGAGGTGCGAGATGAACCAGACGATGACAAAAAAAATGGAGTTCGAGGGAACAGTGCTTCAGAAAGTTGGGAAAACTTGCCGGTGGAGGCTTGGCGCGCTCAGTGGCCTTCTCTTCCTGGCCCTCGGTTCGATGGTGTCGCCGGCGTGGGCCGAAGAGGTTCACGTCGCGGTGGCCGCCAATTTTCTTGCGACGTTCCAGGTCATTGCGGAACAGTTTGAACAGGAGACCGGCGACCACCTGCTGGTGAGTCCGGGATCAACCGGAAAGTTGTATGTGCAAATTCAACACGAGGCCCCGTTCGATCTGTTTTTTTCGGCCGATGCCCGCCGTCCGGAACTGCTGGAGCAGGAAGGGCTGGCGGTGCCTGGCAGCCGGTTTACCTATGCCGTGGGCCGCCTCACTTTATGGAGTGCCGATCCCGCGTTCATCAAAGCTGACGGCAAGGCCGTCATCGAAGGTGGGAATTTTGAGTATCTCGCTATCGCCAACCCTCGAACCGCTCCCTACGGCCAGGCGGCGAAGCAAACCTTACAGGCGCTCAACCTCTGGGAAGTGGTGCAGGACCGGCTGGTGCAGGGCGAGAATATCGGGCAAACGTTCCAATTTGTCTTTACCGGCAATGCGCAGGTGGGTTTCGTGGCCCTCTCCCAGGTGCTCGACCCCAAGATGAAGGATCTCGGCTCACGCTGGGAGGTGCCCCCGCATCTTTATCATCCCCTCGTTCAGCAAGCCGTTCTCCTCACACGAGGGCAGGACAATTCCGCAGCCAAGAAATTCCTGACCTATATCAAGAGTCCATCGGCGCGAAGCATCATTGAAAAGTACGGATATAGCACAAAGTAAATCGGTACGGGGCATCATCAACCTGAGCGAAGGTGGCATTTTGAATTTCCGCACGGGGTTTTTGTAAACCTGTATGCCTGTCTCCCGGATGGGGGGATTCAACACGACAAGCCTCTATCGCACGGCCTCTCTCCTGTCCGTGCCTGTCGAAAGCTTCTTTGCCGGGTTGCCGGGTCAGGGACAATCATCCTCGCAACCCCTGTCGCCGGATGAGCACGCCTTCCTCGTACATTTCCGAAACTGGCAGGCCACGCCCGGTTATCCGGCCCATCGCGCTTTCCTGTCCTGGCTCGCCCGGGCTCTGCCGCCAACAATTTCCTGAGCATAGCCTTCCACCAGAACGCCTTCCCACAAATCGGAAGCTTTCAACCTTGCCCATTCTACCCTTGCCGTTTTGAACCTTGTGAATCGGACCCTTTAATCCCCTCCCCTTCCGCCTGATTTCCCATCCACCTGTTCGTTATCCCCGCCCGCGTGTCATGACAGATCGTGCTTTTCGTTTCCCGCCGTCGTCCGTTTCTCCTTCGTATAAATCCTTCTTTGGCGGTCGCATGCCCATCAGACCTTTTCTAATTCTGACTTGCCTAGCACCAATCCTTTTCCACCCGTAACGGCGAAACCCAAAAATTTTCCCCTCCCGCAAGCGGGATTCCGCGCGGATCAAAATTTTTCGCTTTCTTTCGTCCTTCACTCCGTTCCGGCCCTGACGGGTACAGGGGGAAAAGGGATGGTGCTTTCGCCGGCAAGCACAGAAAAGGTCACGATGGACGCGGCCTTGAAATCTTTAACAAAGGAGATACGACAATGACGACGACAGAAAAAAAAGAAAAAGCCCAACCGGTTTACAAACATCGCGCAGGCGGCTTCGAAGGATCGGTCTGGAAAAATTCCGGCGACAAATCGGATTTTTATTCGATCCAGATCACCCGGGGTTTCAAAAACAGAAAGGGCGAATTCCGGAACACGAGTTCCTACAACCCCTCCGAAGTGGAAATCCGCCGTCTGGTGGAAAACAAGCTCGTGGAATACACAAACGCCAATCCGCTGTGATGGGCATTCACAGAAAAGCCCTCTGATCCATCCGGTCAGAGGGCTTTTCCTTCCCGAAGGAACAGATACATTTGAAACACCATGAAAGGATAGAACCATGAATTCTGAAACAATCATCCAGTGCACGCCCGATACCATCCCGGCCTTGCTGGATGAGCTTCACCGCCGCGGCCTCATCACCCTTCATGACGAGCCTAGAGACATCGCGCAGGAAACCCTGCTCGATCACTTCGCCACCACAGCAAACCGCTACCAGGCAGCCCTGCGACGAATATCGGACCTTTCCGCCCCAGGTGAAAAAGATCCCACATCCGCCGTCAGCAAAATCTACAGGCTGTCCGAAGACACACTGCGCAACGCCCCTGAAAGGAAACCGTCATGCTAAAAAATTATGTCTTGGACATCACGTTTCATGGCCCCGATGGCCCATCTTGTTTTGTCCCTATAAAGGACGACATGGAAACAATCCTAATCGGCCTCGCCTATCTTTCCGACAAATGCCCTGGAAATCTTGTAGGGGTCATACACCAGGATGGACAGCACGCGGTCGAACAATGGATCACCAAAAACCCAAACTGGCACGCTCTTTATTCCAATCAATAACCCACCACATCTAGCCCGCCTTAAGACAAGCCCCGGACCGCAAGGTCTGGGGCTCCCGCCTGTTTAATCAATTTCCGCCATGGGAGAACACCTTCGGCCGGGCATGCACAAATCCGCCAGGACGCCTGCGCCGGTGGCGCCATGACTGTCACGGTCATTTTCAGGCTTCTATCGGTTTTTCTTCTTTTTCGTATTTTCCGGCTGTGGTTTTGGTCTTTTTGATTTTTCGTCCCTGTTTGACTTCTGCCCAGCCTCTTGGTTCTGTCAGCTGGAACAGGAGCTGGCCGTCCTTTCTTTTCGGGAAATCATCAAAATACGGCCAGTCACCGGGACGGCTTTCCAAATAGCCCTGCAGATAGTCTTCGACCTTTTTGTGGATGGCCGGATCCTGTTCGGCCAGCTCAAAGGCAATCGCCCCGCCGATCACCTTCACATGGGTTTCGCGCTTGTCACGGATTTTTCGTTCCTTCGCGCTTTCAAGCTGGATCCTGGCGCGCAACTGGCCCAGCTCCTTTTTCATCTGGTCTTCGCGCGCCTTCAGTTTTTTCTTCAGCTCTTCCGTCTTTTTGGCCATAGGGATTTCTCCTTTCGCAATGGTGTGGCCTTTTGTTTGCTGAACGTCTGGATATTTTGGTAATCTTTTTCCAAGATTGATTTCTGTCCATTCCTGCTAAGGCGCACTTATGCAACTCTGACGAGTTGCGTGCGGTCCGGGAAATAAATTTCCCGGACAACGACCTTTATGTCCGTCACAACACAAACCCATTATCACTTCCATTACCGGAAATTCTCGCGCGCCGATGGAAAATCCGCCGTTGAGGCCGCCGCGTACCGGTATGCCGCCAAGCTCCATGATGAACGCACCGGGGAAAATCATAACTACACCTTTAAACGCGGGGTCACCGATACGATGGTGATCACCCCTTTAGGCCAGCCTGTCCCTGACTGGGTTCATGATCCGCAAAGGCTCTGGAATGAAGCCGAATCCGCCGAGAAAAACAATCCGCGCGCCCTTGTCATGCATGAGCTTGAAATCGCCATCCCCCACCAGCTCACCCATGAGCAGCGGAAGGAAGCCGCCCGTCACATGGCCATCTTCATCACCAAACGCTATGGCTGTGTGGCTCATCTGGCTTTCCATGAACCGAACCGCGAAGGCGATCAACGCAATCATCATGTCCATTTGATGTTCACCACAAGGGCCATCACGGAAACGGGCTTTGCCAAAAACAAATTCCGGCACTTTTCAAGACGTGAGGCCGAAGCCCGCGACACCGGTGAACTGACAGGGGCCGAAGAAATCAAGCTGATCCGCAAGCAATGGGCCCTCATTGGCAACCGCCATTTACAGATGGCTGGCCACAAACCGACCCTCGACCATCGCAGCTACGAAGATCAAGGCCTTGATCTTGAACCGCAAAAACATCTCGGCCCGGACGCCACCGCCAAGGAACGGAGAGGCGAACGCACAGCAAAGGGGGATTTCAACCGGGCGGTCATGGACAGAAACCACAACCGCCTCGCCTGGGCCCAAGCCTGGGAACAGGCCCGCATCGACATTACTGGAAAATCCCTCCCCGAACCCCCTGCCCGCCCGCAAAAGCCGTTCGCCGACATCACCGATCCCAAACGCCACGAGGATCAACCTCGGGAATTTTCAAAGGCATTCCAGACCCTGATGGCCAACCAGACAACCGAGCGTACATCGATCATCAACCTCCATATCACCGAGCGGAAAGCCCTCTGGCGCGAACAACAGGAATTGCAGAAATCCCATAAGAAACAATGGGCGTTACTTTATCGCAGGCAAAGGGAAGAACGCGAGGCCTTCGACCGGAAACATGGCGCCTGGTCCCGTCGCCTCTTCCGGAAGCTCGATTTCTTAGGCAGGTTGTCAAAGGCCCATCGGGCGGCTATGGAAGCCATGGAAAGGCACCAGAAAATTGAACGGGCGCGGTTGGGAAGACACCATCGGGCAGCCTTACAAGTCCCCGTTCACAGGCTTGCCACCAAGCATGAACGGGATCTGGTCGATGTTGATACCCGTCACCGGGAGCAACGGCAGGAATTTCTCGCCCGCGAATTCCGCAACCGGGAACTTCTCGACCGCCTGAAAAAACAATCCCGTCCCCGGGATCGCGACCGGGATCCGGGGCGCGGCCGGTAATTTTCTTTCGCTTTAGGAATTGTTTAATATGAACCATGTTTTCCACAGATTGGCCTTTAGGGTTTTCCGCTGATCCGTCCACGCCTTTGGCAGGATATCCCTTCCCCTGCCAAAGACCCTCCTTTCCTGTCCTTCAGCGGAATTTTTTAAATACCCAACCCGTGATATTCTTTCAGGCAATGATGTCCCTTTTGAGGATATCTCAGACCTACCATCCTGTTTGCCGTGCGCGGCCCTCCCGCGAAGACAAACTGACTTTCCTACGGCTCGCAAGATGTGCGCTGTATATACAAATTGTATATATAGCGCACCGCGTCCCCGCTCATCTTGCCAGGGGGCCTATCCCCGCCCCCGTTGGATCCCCCAGGGTTTGAAAATAAATTCTATGCCTTTCCCTCCCCTTCTCCAGGTTCGTTTGCGGGTCCCTCCAGGCATAGAATTTCAAATACGGGTCATGACACCCTTGGTCTCATGACCAAAATACATACAGGGGTATGTTGTGTTGCATACCCCTGTAGGCCGCCCGCGTGGGCGCAAAAACCCCTTTTAACCTTGCCTTAAAGTCTGCCTGAGAAAATTATCTGAAAAGGATCAAACCCGGTTTTATATGAGGCAAGGTTATGGCAGGTCGATCGGGATTAGAAAAGCGAAGGCGCAGCTACATGCTCCCCGTGCGCCTTAGTGAAACGGAAAAGAAGGCCCTGGATGAGCTGGTGGAAGAAACCGGCTATTCCCGTGCCGGGTTTATTCGGCATCGTCTGTTCGGCACGCCCCTGCCCCGCGCCGTTCCCAAACCTCGAATCGAACATAAACTGGCCGCCCGTATTCTGGCGTCCCTCGGCCAGGCCATCACCGAATTACGCCGCCTCAATAACAACCTGGCCAGAATCGGCGCCAATATCAACCAGCTCACCCGCTACGCCCATCTGGACCGCTATCAGCATCACAGCATAGAGGCGGCCCTGGCGGACTTCCGAGCCATGAAACGGCCCTGCCTGCAAGCCATCCGCCTCTTTCACCCCCTTCGCGCCGCCTGCCTCAAAGCCCTGGGGCAAAGAATATAATTCCCCTGATAAAGTGGATACCCGGCCCCTCAATGACTAACCGATGTCATCGACCCTTTGTGCCATAAGGACTAGAACCACAATACCATGATGCATATCCCTCTAAAATATCCCTATCTTTCCTAAAAATTATATTTTAATTCAGTGTGTTATTAAATATGTTCCCAACAATAAATACCATAATATTTAATTAAGCATTGCATTTTCAGGAATACTATGTTAATAAATGCCATTCTATGTCACCCAGCCTCATGAAAATAATCTTTCCCACCCTCCTCTAAAGGATCCTTCTATGCCGGTTAAAATTGCGATTACGATGCAAAAAGGTGGCGTCGGAAAGACGTCAACAACCGTCAATCTGGCCGATGCGCTCCGTCGTTTTGGCTTTCGTGTGTTGGTTGTTGATCTTGATCCGCAAGCCAATGCCACGAGGATCTTGCAAATCAATCGCTCTGATGCGCCAACAAGCACCGACCTGATGCTCCTCCCGGAACTCTCTGCCCAAGAGACAATCTCCACCACCAAGATCCCAGATGTCTCCCTGATTGGCGCAAACATTAAACTGGCATCAATCGATAATGCCTTACGCAATCCAGAACGCTATCCGCAGCCTATTCAACAGCTCCAAAGAAAACTGGATGGCGATCAACTAGCCTTTGATTTTGTGTTGCTTGATACCCCCCCTTCCCTGTCCATTCTAACGATGAACGGGCTTGCCGCCAGTGATCATCTTATCATCCCCATGGAATCAGGCTCACAATTTTCCTTCGAAGGCATTGAGGATTTAATGGATATCATTGCTGTCGTTAAAACGGTCCGCGAAAAGCTCAATATTCTGGGCGTCCTCGTGACAAAGCATGACCGGCGGCAAAATGTCTGCCGCGCCGTGTTTTCATCCATCCAGAACCGTTTTGGAAATGAAGTGTTTACGACGACCATTACAGCCTCAACGGCCGCCCGCAAGGCGGAATTCCAGGGGGAATCGGTCATTCAACATGATCGAAAGAGCACGGCAGCCAAAGACTATCTTGAACTATCCAAAGAGATTCTCGTGCGTCTCAAAATGGCACCGAAAAAGCAAACAGGCGATGCGGCTACTCCCCTCGTAGCACAGCCAGCATAATTTCTACTCCCGCATTGGATTAATCGATGGCTAAGCGTTCCAAAAAACGCACATTACCGGAAGAAGCATCCCCCCAAAAAGAAAGCAAAGCCTATCGGAGCCTCAAGGCCCTCGTCGAAAAG
This sequence comes from uncultured Nitrospiraceae bacterium, assembly GCA_964525045.1. Lineage (GTDB taxonomy): Bacteria > Nitrospirota > Nitrospiria > Nitrospirales > UBA8639. The sequence continues at coordinate 9,464 of CAZGFD010000036.1, forward strand.
CGGGCGGATCAGGTGTTTTCAACCGAAAGAGAGTCCTTTAATGCAGCCGATATCCTAGGCATTCATGTCGGGCCAGGAAAATCCGATGCCCTGCCCTCACCTGAAGATGAATCTCCCATGACCCCCTATGGACCTGAAAAACCCACCCATGGCTCTGATAGACCCACTCATGGTGTGGTTTTGCCCACTACTGGGATGGTTCCTACCAAGCCCGGTACGGTTAAAACCGTACCAGAAACGGGTGGTTCCGGTCCAGATAGGGGTCAGTCCGTTACGGGTCAGGATGACCCCACCAAAGTAGTTGTTTCTTATAATAAAATACAAACTACTAAGAATAGAATACCCGGTTTGGATTCATCCACCCCGGGGGTGGCTCAGGCAAAGCCAGGGGTGGGTTTTGAACGGGCGGATTTCCGTGTTCTTAAAAAAGGAGAAATCGAAGTTGAAAATTCCATTTCCGCCAAAGGACAAGATTTTGACGAGAAGACGGGATCAGATCAGCATGTTGAGATTGGAGATCTAAGTTCGGATGTCAGGGGTGGCTTTTATGGGCCCACCCCTGGGTTTGAGGAAGCCATGGCTGGGGTTCATCAATTTCATGGGGAGGGGACCGTTGAAGACCGCATACAGGCCGTTAAAATCGGCGCGAGGCTGGGTGACAAGTTTCGGGCGGTCCTCCTGTATCTGAATTCAATTCGGAATCTTCAGGATCCTAACGTAACAGTGCGCGTGGGATACTCACGCATTGCTGAGCGCGCCGGAGTGAACGGGGATTATCTGCGGCATAAAATTTTGCCCGGATTGATGATGCGGGGCATTTTGTCTGTGGTCGATAAGGGATTAAACGGGACGGTCTATCGCCTGGAATATCCATTTTCGGTCATCAGTTTAATTATAGGGGAGGCTGAAGGTAGTGATGAAACATTGCCTTTAGCGATGAGAGTGGAAAACAGGCCGTCCCCTGTCCCTGGCGACAAGGCGGAAAAGACGGGAGGTGAATTGCCCTCATGGGTTGATCGAGAGCATTGGAGCACCCTCAATTCGATGATGATTGAAAGGCTGGTTGAACGGGCCGGTTCCATTGAGCGTGCACAAGAAATATTGTCGATTTTGGTCTATAACGAGACTCATGGTGCTGAACATATGCGTGTTCGAAACCGATTGGCCGTCCTCACCCGATATCTCCAAAGCCGCGACATGGAAATTTGGCCCAATGATAAAGGCTTTGAAACGCTGGCGATCAGGCAAGCAAAACATGATGTTGAAGAAGCCAGGCAATTAAAAGACCTCGCAGATCAGGCAATCAGGGAAAAACGGGAGGCGCAGCTCTTATCATTTCGCGCTGGGCTGACGGAGGAACAAATGGAATGGATCCGAAATGAATCCAAAACACGGGTTTCTAACCAGCCGGGTCAACACCTCCTCAAAGATAAATTTGTTTTATACAAGGCAGAGGAAGATAGTTTGATCGAAGAGTGGATGGAGCGCGCGCAATATGGAGAAGAAGTCCCCACCGTTTCACCTCAAGAAGAATAAAATGAATTAGCTAGAACTTAATCTGACAGTCAGGTAGAGTTTTTCCTCACCAACGAAAGGAGAGTGGGGAATGACGACTGACCAGAAAATCATTAAGACGAAAGTGGGCTTATTGGAACTTGCGAAACAGCTGGGCAATGTGTCGAAAGCCTGCAAACTGCTGGGCTACAGCCGCGATAGCTTTTATCGCTTTAAGGAACTCTATGACACTGGGGGCGAAGCCGCCCTGCAAGAGATTTCGAGGCAGAAGCCCGTTCTCAAGAATCGGGTGCCCCTCGAGGTAGAACACGCAATTGTTGAGATGGCGATCGCCCAGCCTGCGTGGGGGCAGGTCCGGGTGGCCAATGAACTGCGCAAGCAGGCGGTGACCGTTTCCCCAGCCGGAGTCCGCTGCATATGGTTACGCCACGACTTAGAGACGATGCGAAAACGCCTCAAGGCGCTAGAGGCTCAGGCCGCTCAAGATGGGCTGGTGCTAACGGAGGCGCAGGTAGCGGCGCTGGAAAAGGCCAAAGCTGATAAAGAAGCCCATGGGGAGTTCGAGAGTGAATGCCCCGGCTACTGCGGTGCCCAAGATACCTTCTATGTCGGGACGTTGAAGGGGGTGGGCCGTGTCTACCAACAGACGTTTATTGACACGTACAGCAAAGTGGGCTTTGCCAAACTCTATGATCGCAAAACCCCGGTGACAGCGGCCGATCTGCTCAACGATCGCGTCCTGCCCTTTTTCGACCAGCAGGGGATTCCCCTCACTCGTATCTTGACGGATCGAGGCACCGAATACTGTGGGGCGCCTGATCGGCATGAATATGAACTCTATTTAGCGATCGAGGACATCGATCACACGCGGACGAAGACGAAGCATCCGCAAACGAATGGGATCTGTGAACGGTTTCATAAGACCGTGCTCAATGAATTTTACCGTGTGGCGTTTCGGAAGCGGATCTATCACACGTTGGACGAATGGCAAACGGATCTGGACTCATGGCTGCAGGAGTACAATCAGAACCGTCCCCACCAGGGACGCTGGTGTTATGGGAAAACACCCAGTCAAACTTTTGTGAATAGTCTCCCCATAGCGAAGGAGAAAATGGTAGCAGCTTAACCCGGAAAGACTCGCTGTCTGTCAGATAAAGTCTTGAGATTTACAAATAAAAGCCCCCTCTTCCACCAAGAAACGAATAAAAATCCAATTTTTATGAAAAAATTTGGATAGAATTTTACCCGACAAGCCTTTTCCAGAACCCTTTTGATTGTTCTTCTTTCACCCGATTTTCAGCTTCCAGACGTCTTTTCTTTTCCTCTTTTAAAGCCTGCAAAAGCCGTTGCCCCTTCTCTCCAACAGTAGAAATCTTTTCTTCCAACGCTTTAATCTTTTCATCCTGTCTTTTTCTATCTTCCAGCTGATCTTCAACCAAGCTGGTTAATTTTTCAATTTTTTTATCAGCAGGACTCAAGCCCCCCTCTTCTCTTTTATCCTCAAGAAGTGCGGTAATCCTGGTCACCGCCGTCTGGGCATCCTTGTGAGCCTCTTGCCAGCGTTCAATTTCTTCCTCTTGGGATCGAATTTGGTCTTTTAACCCGTCGATCCTTTCCTCTATAATCTCCCGAAAAAGAAGAAAATCTGGAAACTTTTCCGGTTGCTTCTCGGAATTATTATGACCACCTTCCCCTGATCCCTGCATGGGTTCATCCGCCCGGCCCTTGTTCCTTTTTTCATAGCATCGATCTAGTTCGGCCACGTTAATTTTTCGCTTTTTCCCGTCGGGCCCAATTTCATAAGAAAGGGTCCCCTCTTCCATATCCCTGTAGATCTTGTTCCGACCCACATCATATTTTCGCAAAGCTTCAGATACAGACAGATACATTTACAAACACTCCCATGAAAATTGCCCCCTAACCACATTACACAAAACCAAATACCTCGAATAGAAGAAAAAACAAAAAACGGGCCAAAAAATTGTTTAAAAATAACCCCTTCCTTATCTCGGAAAACACAATAGGACGTCCTAAATTGTTTTATTTTCGGGACAGAAACAAACAGGAAAATATTTGGGACTGTTTTTCATGGGATAAATCGATACATTTAGGGACATCCTAAAACGTTTCGGTGCGTATCATAAAAACATCCTGATACATCTCATCTTGTTTAACCCATTGTTTATCCTATAGGTCAGTCTGTCCTGCTAAACGTTTGATTTTGTTTCATTGAAAAGAACCAAAACGTTTGATAGTGTTTATTGGTACAGATTCGAATAGGGGAGGGGGCATAAGCCACAAAATCAGCTCCTAATCCTGTTCAATCTGCATCCTGCCTTCCCATATTCTTCGGGAAAGCTCCATACCTCTAAAGTCAACTTTTTGTGATGAACATTGCTAACCTTTGTGAAAACTGAGACAGGCTGTGTGTGTAAAAAACCTTCCCGGCGGAGTAGGGGAGGGGGCTACCTTGATTCGCACTTTTTCAAAGCCATTTTCACCGCACAAACGCCAAATCAGAAAATTGACCTTTTTTTTGTGAATACCCCTGTCTGCAAAAGAAAAAATTTTTCTTCATCTGCAAAATCCGAAATACCCATACCTTCCAACGTCCCGCAGAATTTCCCAGCCAGCCTTGCACCCACCAGAGCCACGGGCATTCCATTGGCTTCCATTCTTTCTTATAGGAAGATTAATCGGCCATTCCGCTTTCGCGGATTTCTTTCTGTGTTCACAAATTTAGGAGTTCCCATGAAATAGAAAACCCGCCAGAGGCGGGCTTCATAAAACCTAAATAGGCGATAACAAGATGTGACAATCCCAATATTGCCTGATCTGGTTTCCTTCGCAAGAACTTTTTTAAGTTTTTGCACAGGAGTGTTGTACCCAAATTTCGAGCGGGTTTTCTCCCACCAAAAAAAGGAGAAAACACTATGTTTACATATGCTGGAAAAGCCCTTCGCAACCTTCCTTTGGTCGCGCCCCCTTTATACGAAGAAGGGCAACCTTATCGAAAACTACGGCCCAAACAAATCGACAACGGCACCTTTGTCCTGCCTTTGAAACAAAGTTTTATCAAAGATGCCCGCATCATGCCGGGCACCATGCGGATGCTTTCACTCATTGCCGGCTGGGCAGGCACGCGCACGCCAGCCGTGATTGAAACAACACAAGGCATTCTCGGAAAACATCTTGGTCGCTGCACCCGCCAAATCTATCGCTACTTACAGGATGCGATGGAGGAGGGGTACTTGCTATACACCCGAACCGCAGACCGTTTGGGTTATATAACCGGCATCAAAATCTGGCTGAATTTTTCGGCTATCCGGCGTCATACGCAGGCGAAAAAGGCCAAATACCCGGTAAAACAGGATCGGACTCTTAGGTCCGACACTAATGGGAAAGATTTATTATTAAAGGAAATAGAGCCGGGATTCAGAGCAAAGATTGTCGAAATCTGTAAACGAAACGCCTTCGATCCACCACCGTTACCGGCCTAACTCAACCCAATCTGTTAAATATTAACCACCTCCGCCAATGGAGGGGCTCTTTTTTTGCTCGGCAGGGGAGGTTTTTTTAAAGCTTTCTGCCAAAAACCAACCTCTGTGCCCATCCTGGCGCTCAAAAGACCCTTTCTTTCCCTGAAATTAACCCAAGGAAAGCCTCCCAAAGGAGTTCCGGTTCTTTTTCAGACTTTCTTCACAAAAAGGACCAGGGAACGGTTCCGTTGAAAAAAACCGCTCTGCTCTTTTGATCTTTTCATTCACATGCCTTTATTTCATTGCAGCTTCCACCTTCAATCCACGCCGTCGTGAAGCCGCAAATTCTTTTTTGCTCGGCAGGGCGAAACCCGCTTTTCTATTCTTACGAAGGACAGACTTTCGGAGGATGACATCAACGCGGATCTTCCAAAACTTCGTCCCCGTTGGGGAGTAAGGCAAATACAGGGGGTATTTTTTCTTTGTCCCTTCGTGTTTGTTGCAGATTCTACCTCCAACCCGGCCTGTGCTGATCAAGGCAACCCGGATTCATCCGGGCGCAAAAAAAACGCGGCCTTGACAGCGTCCGGGTTGTCAGAGGTGTTTGGCTTTTCATGACGAAGGGAGCGGTTTGGACATCTGGCTTGAATGACTTTTTTCTTTGAACGGGCAGGGGAGGGGACCGCCGCCGGATTTTCGATTTTTTTTATCAGCCAAAAAAATTTTTGGGAATCAGGAAATTTTGCCAACGGAAATGCCCCGCCCGTTATAAAACTGTATCTCATCGGATACCGCGTTGTATCCGATCGGATACATCTTTTGGCCTACCGTCGGGCAGTGATGATCCAAACGGAAATGATCGCCCTTCCTTTTTTTGAGTTTATATCGTTTTTCTGGCCTCTGCCAGAAGGCACCAATCTTGCTGTGCTGACGCAAGAGTGTCGTTTGCAGCACGTTCCGATGAATCCCAAAAATCTCGTCTACTTTTTAACCTGGTTTCTGCTCCCCGTGGCGTTTTCAGCCTGCGCACGGTTCACTTCCGTCGTCATGCCGAAAACCGGCACCTTCATGGGATCGACAGGGGAGGGGACAGTCGGCAAAGCTGTCTGGACAGGCCATAAATGTCAGGCGATTCTTGACTGGATCGAGCCGTTCAAGCAGGAATTTCCGCAAACCGATTTGACGGTCTCTCCGACCGGCCGCGCGAAAATCGCACAAACCGCCAGCCTGTTCCGGGACAGCGTATTTGTTCCCGTCTTTGGGTTTGAGTACAACAGCTACAATGCCGGAAAGCTCTACAAAATAAATCAGAAAATCATCCATGCCTGCATGGGCTGGGGCAAACACCGGAATTTCTATTACAAGGAATTGTTCGCCCCGCTGAAAACCTTCTTCGACAACACCTTTGGCCGCAGCAACCCGGCTCTGGTGCGCTACGCCCAGGACTATTCCCGCCGGGAAGCGTGGATGAAAAAAGCCCTGGAAGATCTTGCCTCCGTTCCGGCCACACCGGAAGGATTTTCCGATCTGGAAAAAAACTTTTCCAGACCGGCAGAAAAAGAACTGGAAGGGTTAAGCCCCCAAGAACAGGAAACATTCCGCAACGCCCTGGAAGCAAGACGCCTTGAAATTGCCCGGCAGGTTCTCAAAGACAAATTTCCGGATCTTTCTGAAATGAACGCATCCCTGGAAACCGCGCGGGAAATCGAAAAAGCCTACCCCTATCTCAAAGTCCTCGCCGACGCCAACGATGAGGAAAGCCGGCGGACACTCGACAAGCTTGAAAAAATCCTGAGCGTTCTTGTGAACTACCGCATGGCCGATCTTCAATCAATCCCGCTGAACGAAGACGGCAAAGAGCTGACCCGCCTGTGGCTGATCGGGTTTGAACGGGATTTCAGCCCGTTTGGCAAACAATTCCCGCAGCTCTATGACAGGCAATTATATATGGGCGTCGAACGCCGCGAAGCTGTTTACCGGGAAACAAAACCCTCCTTCATCGCAAAACTGGAGGCCCTTGATACCGGCCCCGATGCTGTCGAAGCCCATCAAAAACTCCTCGATGAAACTTTTCCCTATTACTGGGATAAAAATATGACCGTCTACCGCGACTATGAAGCCGAAACACGCGAGCGCCAGAAAACGGCCCTTAAACGGATGTTTGAAAAAGCGAAGATCCCGTTGAAAGAATATTTAAAGGCTCTGGCCGATCTCGCCAGGGAAAGCATGGATTAAGACGGGCAGGGGAGGCGGGGCAAACGTCAGGCGGCCCATGCCTCGCGGGTGGAAGCTTTCCCACAACGCCTCGTGAAGAACAAACAGGAAGGAGAGAACAACAATCAGGCTGACCCCTTTCAACAGGATTCGCGCCAAAGACCGTCCGCCCACAAAGCCAAGGCCGCCTCTTCTGACGCCCCGTTTTTGATCTTCGATCTGGTCCAGGACCCATGCATTTTCAATCCCGCCAAGCCGCTGAAGAAGATTTTCGGCCTTGCGCTTCGGGTAGATACAGGCCAAATCCTCCCGTTGGCCGGCATGATCAAGCACCACATAGGCCGCATCCGTATAAAAGCGGCGCGTGGATCCTGTCCGGTGCAGGAGAACCTGTTCCTGGTATTCCTTTTCCGGCGCATCGAGCCGGTATTGGTGATGGACATTTAACGGATATTCGATGACACGGCCCCGCGAGGCAAAGCAGAGCCGGTCACGGTAGATTTCAAGCAGGAGCCACTTCGACAACAGCCACTTCAAATAAACCCGGGCGAACAGCCCGAAAAGGACAAGGGCAATCCCGGCCATAATAAAAAATTCCGTTTGATTGACCTTGAGGGCAAGAAAGCCAAGATCCCCTGCCGCAACAAGGATGACCAGGCCGGTCCAGCCATCAAGGGCTTTTGCCCTTCCCGGCGTCAAATAGCTGGCCGAAATCCGAAAGCCCTGCGTCCCTGTTTCGGGATCCTTGACGCGCTCAGTGGCCGGCCAGCCGCGAAAAGAAACCCCGCCGGGCCGGCGCTTGCTTTTCCTCGAATTCATAGCATCGATCGGTGATAAGTTTTTCCTTGTAATAAAGTATCCGCCCGAGCACGAGCGGATCGCGCCCCGGGATGATAATCAGTTGCCTGTAAAAGGGCGAGTCCCGCCCGAAATAACGGCTCGCCTCTTCCGGGGACAGCAAATCATGAACCTGCAAGGCCTGCGACACTCCGCTTTTGCCGCGTTGCCTGTCCTCTGCCGTCGCCTCGCCAAGTGTTTCAACCAGAATGGCCGTCTGGCCCAGCCGCTTGCTGATATAATCAAGCGTCTTCACGTCGTTATTGCCGAAAAACTGCAACACGCCCGCATTGCCGATGAAGGTCTGCCAGCGGTCTTTATAAAGGCTTTCGAGCTGGCCCAGATCCTGGATGATCGTCCACATCTTGCAGCCGAACCCGGCAATCTGTCCGGCTGCGACTTCCACCTGTTCCATCCGGCCGAGCGTGGCGAATTCATCGAGGCAGAGCAGGACAGGCACGTTTGGTTTTGTATCTTCGCGCTCCATCGCCTCCAGCGCCAGATTCACAAAAAGGCGCAGCCACCGGTTACACGACCCCATGCGCCCCGCCGGCAGACATAGATAAATCGTCAGGCCGCCGGGCGCGGTTTTGAGCTCCGGCAGGTCGAAATCATGGCCTTTCAATACCTCTTTCATCGCCGGAAAGCTTAAGAAAGTTGTATGGCGCCGTGCACTCGATAAAATCGACCCGAATTCTTTTTCCGGTTTGTCGAACATTTCAATCGCAGATGCCTGAACAAGGCCTCCCACCGCATCATTCATCTCCATTTCCATGCGCAGGCCTTCCATGCCCTGCAACGACTTTCCCTGCAACTCCTCGTCCAGCTCCTCTTCCTCAAAGAGATCCCTGGCTTCAAGGCGGACGCCTTTGAGCAAAATCTCGCGCACCGTGACAAGATTTCGGCGGCCTTCATAGGCCGGGTAGGTGGCAACATGCAAAATCACCCCTTCGATGAAAATCTTCGCGCTCTCATCCCAGTGAACATCGCTGCCGCTCGGAATGACGAGGGCATCGGCGATTAAACCAGCATCTTCGATAATGTGTGGATTGTCGGGCGTTAACACGACCATCGGGTTATACGCGCCCCGGAAGGTTTTGACCCGTTCAGACGTTCGGCCGAAAGGATCCAGGATCACGACTTTCTGACCCATGCCCCGCGCGCGCCACATCGCCGTGATGCTGGCAAGCTCGCCTTTCGGGTCAATGGCCAGAACGCTGCCCGGATAAAAAACCAGATTGGGGATGACGGCCGAGACGCCCTTGCCGGCGCGCGATCCCGCGACGGTCACCATATGGCGGTCATCTTCAAAACCGATGAACCGGTTGCCAAGCGTGCCGAGCAGGATTTTGGCCGCTGGCGCTTCCGGATTGTAAACCATCGTTGCATCCTGCAGGACATCATCCGGATCGGCCCACGCACTCAGAGGTGGTTTGTGCTGCGTGCGAAAGCGGCTTGTGACCCCGCGCGGGAAATCGTCAAGAATGCTGGTCATAGGAAACCTCCGTTGGTTCTTGGCCTTCCCGGTTATGGAAGCAAAATTTAAGCCAGGCTCGTGAAAAAGGTTTTGGAGGGGGGTATTTGCCCAATGGTTTAGGTTGGAACCACTAAAGATCGTGCCTTATAACGAAAATGTGTCCGTTGCCAACCAAGGGGTTTTACTTAAAACTGGGGTAATCTCACCACCAGCCATCAAAAACGAAAGTGCACCGGGACTTGTCTATGAGAGCACGTACAAAAAAAACTTGTATCGTGGCACGAAGCTGATAGCTTCATCTTAGGAGGTTCCTAATGTATCAAATCAGAATTAAGAAACTGCGCCCGTTTCTTGGTGCCATAATCCTTTTTATCCTGCTTTCCCACATACCCGCTTTTGCCAGGGATGAAACGTCCTCCCCAAATGCCCCGGCTTCAATCTCTTCCGCCGACAGCCTGGAACGCAGTTCGTTCATTGATGTTCCTTCCGGAATGATCATCACAGGCCCGGAGAATGGCCCGTGCAAACCGGACTATGAAGGAGCGCTCCGTTACTCAAGGAAGCATAAAGCCCTCATGATCTGTGATGGAAACCGGTGGTGGAAGGTGAATACCAGCTTGCCTGAATCCGAATAACTTTTTAAGAAAAACGGTTTTTAGAAAAATGACATATCAAAAAACAGCTTTTGCTCTTTTGTTGGCCATAGGGCTTTTCGTGCTGCCAGCCGTCGCTGCGGCTGACTGCACAAGCCCGAACGAGCCGGAAGCGACGATTGAATATTTTTCCGCCGATAAAACCTATAAATACTGTGACGGCACCAACTGGATTGACATGAGCGGCGGATGCGGCACGCTTGGTGGCCTGACAGATGTGGTTATTACATCTCCGGCGGATGGCGTCGCGCTCATCTACGAAAATGCTTCGGGAAACTGGATTGATTCCGGATGCGATACCACGCCAAACGGGTTCGATTTTGCTGATTCCTTCGATGTTACACTTGACGCCCTTGAAAGTTCCAACATTATCCAGATCACCGGAATCAACTGCGCTGCGACGGTAGCAATTTCCGGGGACGGATCCCCTAAATTCCGCACGTGCAGCGATGCCTCTTGCAGTACCGTGCTCACAAACTGGACTAACAGCCCCGGAACCATTTCTGTCAATCAATATATTCAGATTCAACTGACCGCGTCCAGTACGGCCCTGACCACCCGGACGGCGGATGTCAATATCGGGTCGGGAAGCGCGGACTGGAACGTTCGCACCACTGGACCGAAAATTGTCTTTGTCACTTCCACGTCCTATAAAGGGTCCGATGTCGGCAGCGTGATATTGGCCCATAACGCCTGCCAGTCGCTTGCCGCCACAGCCGGTTTTCCCGGCACCTTTAAAGCCTGGATTGCGGACACTTCAAGCGATGATCCTGAATCAACCTTCACACAGCCCACGAAAGACTATGCCTTGGTGAATGGCACCGTCATTGCCAACGGGTGGTCCGATCTGGTCGATGGGACCCTTGATAACGCGATTAACCGGGATGAAAACAGCACCCTTGTAAGTGCAGCTAGCGTCTGGACAGGCAGTAACGAGAATGGGTCGTCCGCCGGCCACGATTGCAATGGATGGTCCGATTCCACCGGTGCCTACTGGGGATGGAGGGGAAGAACCGATAAAACCAATTTTCAATGGAGTCGGGATAACACCCAAACATGCGATAGCACCACATTGAGGCTCTTTTGTTTCGAGCAGTAAAGTCAGGTTTTGTTTTGGAGACTATATCCGGGTTTGGGCGCAGATGGTAGAAAAAGGAATAATCTTATCGTTTTTAGCGGCCATGATTTTTTTCATGTCGCCCCGTGCGGCTGTCGCTGACTGCACAAGCCCGAATGAGCCGGAAGCGACGATTGAATATTTTTCCGCCGATAAAGCCTACAAATTTTGTGACGGCACGGACTGGATTGACATAGGCGGCGGTGGTGGTTCGCTTGCGCTTGATGACCTGACAGATGTGGTTATCACATCTCCGGCGGACGGCGCTTCGCTCATCTATGAGCAGGCATCGGGGAACTGGATTGATGATGATGGGGCTGTGTGCGATACGATGCCCAACGGGTTCGATTTTACTGATGCCGTTGATATTAATTTTGGAGTCCTTACAAACTCCAACATTATCCAGATCACGGGGATCACCTGCTCTGCGATGGTCACAATTTCCGGGGATGGCGCGCCCCAGTACCGGACTTGCAGCGATGCCTCTTGCAGTACCGTCCTTACGACCTGGACCAATAACTCTGCGAGCATTTCTGTCAATCAGTATATTCAGCTTCGACTGACCGCGGCTGGTGCGTCCCTTACCACCCGGACGGCGGATGTCAACATAGGATCGGGAAGCGCGGATTGGGATGTTACCACCGTTTGGCCCAAAAGGGTTTTTGTGACCAGTACGTCCTATAACGGCTCCGGCGTTGGCGGCGTCGCTGGCGCTCACGCAAAATGCCAGGCTCGTGCCACCGCAGGCGGTCTTACCGGCACCTTTAAAGCCTGGATTTCCGGCACTTCAAGCGATGACCCTGAATCAACATTCACACAGCCCACGCAAGACTATGGCTTGCTGAACGGCACCGTCATCGCCAACGGCTGGACTGACCTCGTCGATAGCAGCCTTGATAATGTGATCAACAGGGATGAATTCAACAATGTTGTAGGATCCACCAACAAAGTATGGACGGGCGTTTCCTTTGATGGAACGAGCACCGGGTGGGATTGCAGCGACTGGACCAGTAGCTCTAGTAGCACCTTTGCATACACGGGAGCTGTCAACGCCACAGACACGAAGTGGACAATGGAAGGTTTACAGACATGCAATAACACGCGTCGGCTCTATTGTTTCGAGCAGTAAATTTTTCAGATTTTCCCTGTAAGAGGCAGGATTTAGGGGGAATAAATTCAGGCTGGAATTTTATTCATCCCTATCAAAGAATGAACTGGGCATTCTCACCCTAAAATAACACCCCGACAGGAAAGACAGGAGAGAATAAATGAAAAGTCGCTTCTTCCCTTTATTTTCTTTCCTGTGTTTCCTCCTCCTTATGCCTGTGTCAGCGGCCCATGCCGCTTGTGGCGGCGGCAGCCTGGGAGCCTGCTCAAATCCAGGGGCTGTTGACTGGGATGGCACCAACGCCGTTTATAAATTCTGCAACGGTACGGACTGGATATCCATGGCCGGGGACACAACGGCCGGGGCCTGCTCCAGCACAGGCGCGCTGGAATATGATTCCGGTCTTGGCAATTACAAATTCTGTGACGGCACGAATTGGATTCCAGTGGGGAATAATGGAACGCTCGGCGCTTGCAGCGGCGTAGCAGACAGGGAGTATGACACGGGAAACAGTGTCATGAAGTGGTGTAACGGCAGTAACTGGATCGACATGACGGGCGGGGACAACGATCCGTGCTGTGAGCCAACGGTCACTGTCGGTACGATCTGTGCGGACGGAAGCGTTTATGCCGGTCTGACGCCTGACGGCAATGTGAAGATGTTCGCCGCGCGCTGTGATTATGATGGATTGTGGAGCGGTTCATCCTGCGGTGGCGCTAATGTCTTGTTAGCGTGGAATAACGGGAATGCGAGCAACAAGACCCTTACGGGGGCAAATAGTTTAACTGATGGAGATGGCAATACGGCTACACTTATAGTTACCGATTCTGATAGCGGTACACCCGGCATCCAGCCGCACCAGGCAGCGCAGGCCTGTGCAGATGCGACAACACATGGACGCAATGACTGGTATTTGCCGGCACGGGATGAACTGACTGTGCTGTACCAAAACAGTGCTGCTATTGGAAATTTTATAACAGTTCCCAGTATCGACTATTATTGGTCTTCCACAGAAGCAAGCCAGGGAAATGCAAGATATAAGCATATGGGATCAGGTTCAAATAATACCCATGATAAAAAGGGTGGCAACTTTGGTTGGCCTTATTTCTATATTCGCTGCGTCCGGCATGAGTAGGGGAGTTGGAACGATTGTTTACCCCATGGTTTAGGTCGGATTGGCCTGAGATCGTGCCATACAGCGCCAATGGCGAAGAAAAATTTCCTGAAAAATCAGGGAAACCCTAGGTTTTTGAAAAAATACCTGCCTCGGTCCTGAAAATGGCAAGGTCTTAACTCTTTAATAACCATATTGGTGTAATAATATGAGGGCTATGTAAAGATTTTAGGAAAAGGGGTTTTAAATGGAAGACCGTATAACAGGAGCAGATAGAATTGAAGCTGCTGATCAGAAATTGCTGGAAATTATGCAAGAAGGGCGGTTCAGCGTTTCAATGGGGGTTGAAAGGGGAAACCCAGACAGTCGCGAAATTTCGTTTCAATTTCCCCGTAATATGTTGCAGGAAAAGGGAATGTATGGTGAGCCTGTAACCTACGTATTACATCATAGAATGGGTGCTATGGGGATAGAGACAAATGCTAGAGGTGGTCAGTTTAATACCCCTCCTGAAAGTAATATGGCAGGTATAACAGTTTCATTTGATGATGCCCGTGAGCCGGGCGAAATTGAGGCGGCCATTTTAGGGCAGTATGGTCATCAGGACCTTGGGGATCTTGCACAAACGGTTCGTGAACATATGGACAGAGATTTTCAAGATGATTTAGCTTCTCAACAAAATGACCTAGACTTTCGATATGAAAGACGATTCCCAGCGCTTGATCGATAATAATTAGCTTTAGGTTCCGCTCTATTTGGAAACAGAACCTAACGGGACATGCCGCGTCCGGGATCGCGGCTGCGATCTTTTTGCTGTTCGCGTTTTTCCTTTTGCTTTTGGGCGCGGCGGAAGGCTTCGGCAAGCCGGTCCTCTTCCCGCGCGGGTTCTGTCTCCACAGGCTTGACGATCTCCCGGGCCGTCTGTTTGATGTCTTCGCGCGTGGCTTGGCGGGGAGGCGTGCGGGCAGGGGAGTCCGAAGTCTCTTTTCCCTGTGCGGGTTGCGTGGCCGCGCGGGCGAACTCAGGGGTAAGGAGTTTTGTGGGTTTTTCCTGGGTGCGCTTTTGCGCAAGGGCGTTTCTTTCCTTCTTCTGCGCATCGAGAAGGGCTTCGCGCTCCGCGCGATGGCGTACCAGCATCGTTTTTCGCTTGTCATCCAGGGCCGTCCGCCGCTCGTGCTGCTTGTGTTTGAGAAGACCCGATTGTGTGCCCGGCAAGGGTCCTTGTCGTTATCAACAAGGCCGCATCCGGCAAGGGTTTTGTAAATCTGCCCATCCAAATCATCCCGGTCCGTACAAATCAAAAAGGTAAAATTGCCACCGAGCCGGCGGTGGATTTTCCGGCACACCGCTTTTTAAAGACAAACTACATTAACCATTTTTTCATCAATTTTCTATATCATTAACCAAGGATTTTGCATTTAGTGAAGTGAATAAAATCAATAGGATAAGGAAATACAGGCCGTGCCGGAAAACAGCCAAATTGTCGATGATCAGGTTTTGGAAAGGCTGGCAAACAGTGCAGAGAACCTGATTGATGTCAACAAATTACGGTCATACCGCGGCACCCCCGTACTGGGATATTTAACAAAACAGGGCTTCCTGCAATCCCTTACAAGAGATGCCCAGACAGGAGACATCACAGCCTCCTATGTAACAATAGGCAAAAATGGTGAAAAAATGCTAACGCACGCGCCTGTCCAAAATCTGCAGCAGCTGAGTTTTACCAATGCCATAGAGTTGCCGCCATTAAAACCGGGCGCCGAAGATGCCCTTAAAAGCCATTTTACTCTCAAAGCAAACCAACTCTCGGAAACAATTCATGCAATATCTCCTGGTCAAGTCCATCCCTTTCCTGATATGCCAGGTGGAAAAGCGGGAGGTAGCGGAATGAGTCGCTTAGGCAGTGTAAGCAACAGCTTGATGGATATAGGCAAAAAAGGATTAATAAGCCTCTCATCTGCTGGCGCAAAAATTCTGCGCGGCATCAAATATCTTGGCCCTGTTGTTATTGGTGGTGCTACTGTCATGACAGTAGCCGAAACAGAAATGTTGATCAGTGAAGTGGAGGCTGCTGAACACAACGGTTTTCTAAAAGAGGGTGCAACAGAGGCCTACCGGAAGAGTGTTGCAACCTCACACATGGCTGAAATTCCTGACCCTACTATTGTTGCTGTGGAAGCAAACACACAACAAAATTTTGAAATATGGGCAAAAGAATTTGGTGCTTATGGAGATCTCAAAGAAACCATGCGTCCGGGGGCTGTATCTACTATGGTCAATATACATGACCAGCACCGGTTAACACCGGAGCAGCTGGCCCGGCAAACTCCTGAAGCACTGAAAGATATTGAACTGAATATCATGAAAACGAGCTTTCTCCCGAAAACGGTTGTTATCAAGGGAAAGGAAATACCTTTAAAGACAGCGCTTCAGCAGGATTTTGAAAAGGTTGCCTCTGTCGTTGCGAAGGGCGACCCTGAAACAATGGAAGATATGGCTTATCTCAAAGACATTGCCACCGCACAGGATCAGGTGGCAGTAGCACAGGAGTTTTCTAAAAAAAATCTGGTGGTTGCGGAGACAGATATACCTTCTGTCGTATCACATACCAATTCACCAAAATTGATCATGTGACACTTGTAAGCCTTTAATAATCCCGTTAGCCGATGCAGAAAAAGGTTGCTTTCATTTGGACAAACAGCGATCAAACTGCGGATCACATTTAGGTTCGTGATTTTCTCATTATCTCTCAATGGAACTGAATTTTAAACCAAACCGGATGTTCATGGGGGGGCACACCCGTCCCGGGGTTTTTCTTTTGTGTGTCTTATCGCCTTGATGCTTCGTGTATATGTTTGCTTGTACGTGTGTCTTCTTTGGAAGGTCATACAGACTGGGAGAGGGTAGACAAAGGAGTCACCCCCTGGAAGGCATTGATATCCTAACAGGGGGACCCTATAATCTCCGGGGGCTAACTCAAAAATACCAAATTAACGAACAAAAGGCACTCATTTTCTGTCCACTCACATCAATACCATAGTTTGGATAACAAGTTAAAACAAACACTAACCGTGAGGACTTTTGAACTTTCAAAACGAGGTTAATACCTAACCCTAAATGTCGGGCTGTCTTCCGGCCTGGACTTCCTTCGATCATAGAGGCGCGTCGTCGAAATATTCGCATGGCCCAGCCATTCCTGGACCTTGGCGATATCGGCTTCATGATCCAGAGCGTTCGTCGCCGCTGTTGCTCTTAAAGAGTGAACCCCGATCCCACCATATTTTCTAACCACGTTTTCGTAAACCGCATTCGGATGTAAGGCCTTTTCTAAAATGCCGCACCGGTTATTGCGCACCGGGCGAAAAAGAGGACCGTCCTTATCGTCGCCATGCCCGGCTTGTTCCAAATATTCCACGATGAGCCGACCGGCCACAGGATGCGCAGGAAGAAAACGGATTTTGCTGCCTTTTCCGAAGATGCGTAAATGGGGCACGCCCTGACGTGTTTCTAAATCTTTCACCCGCAACGTACACAGTTCTTCCCGCCGAATTCCATGATGGAGCAGGGTGGCTAATTAAAGTAACCGTCTGCCCGATCATCACATCGGGCAGCGGGGTGAAAAGGGCTTCCCAGGGGCTTTCTGCTTCCCCAGACGCCTCTGAAGACGGCGTCTGCGCTTTTCCTCGCGCCGCCGATCCTCATCATCGAGGATCGCAATCGCAAACAGCAAAAATGCCAGGCGGTTTCTCTCGGCGTAGAAGGTGACGGCCTGAAAGTGGGTTCTGAGATCGGTCATTATGTCCTCCTTTTTGGAGGCCCGGTCCATCCGGGCCTTTAGGGCCCGTGCAAAGACAGGTTCAAAGGAGGTGGGCACCCGAAGGGCTGAAACAATCAGAGAAAGAGCCTCGCGCTTGCCGCCCGCAAAAGGAAATGTCACAACAAGGCCTCAAAGGCATGGATTCAGGACATCAGAAAGGGGGACGACAGCGACCGGAGATTCAGAAATCACGAATGGAAATCCCGGCTCTTTTTTTAAGACAACCCAGATGCCCTGATCCAGGGGCTACCGAGATTTTCACTATAATGAACGTGCAAAACCTAAAAGAACGCGACGCCATTGAAAAGTTGTGCCTTTGGTCGGCCGACGGATTTGGAAAACTATAAAAGGTTAGGACTATGAACAAAACAAAATTCACAAAGGCCGAAGAAAACGGAACTTATGAAAGGCTTGGGTGTTACACTGGGCGAACTCGCCTGCGTATTTTAATTCAATGGTACGGAACCGGAGAATTGATCCGCATGACGCAGGGCTTCCAGGCGGTGCTCATACCGCTGCTCACGACGAATGTGCCTCAGGACCCCCAATCCATTCAGAACCTTCAGCACCCCGGGGTTCAGTCCAACAAAGTAGAGTTTTTGACGATGCGACTGCACCATGAAGAGCATATCTTCAATGGCTAGTGCGGCTGTTCCATCGATTATTGTCACACCCGATAAATCGAGAATAACGTGAGTAAAGGTGTTCAACACCTTTAAGGACTCTAACTGTCGGACCATATTTTTAGCGGACCCAAAACTCATCGGTCCATTGATGTGGATCAGGATAATCCGACCGTCATTGCGCTTCAGGATGGCGTTTTCTTCTGAGTGAAGGGGGACCTCGTAGGTGGGCTCACGAATCACCCGGAAGTTGGCCAATTCCAGATCCGCCATCCGTTTGACAAAGAAGAGACTGGCCAACACGGTCCCCACCCCCACGGCGGTGATCAGATCAACGAGGACGGTGACGAGCAACACAATCACCATAATCAACACCTCAGTACGCGGGGCTTGGAGCAGGTGGTTCAAGAATCGCCAATCGATGATATCCAGCCCCACCTTGAACAGAATGCCGGCCAACACGGCCAAGGGGATTTGCTCCGCTAACGGGCCTAATCCCAATAAAGTTGCTAATAACACCAACGCCATGAGGGACCCCGAAAGGGGCGTGCGACCGCCACTGCGAATATTCGCCACCGACCGCATCGTTGCTCCCGCGCCCGGAAGTCCTCCAAACAATCCGGCCACCATATTTCCGATTCCTTGACCAATCAATTCACGATTTGAATTGTGTTGCGTCCGCGTCATGTTATCGCACACCAACGACGTTAAGAGGCTGTCGATACTGCCAAGGAGGGCCAGCACCAGCGCTCCTTCTGCCATGACGACAAGCATTCCAGAATCAATCTCGGGAAAGATCAGGCTGGGAAAACCTTTGGGCACCTCTCCGATCACGGGGGCCTGGGGAAAAAAGAAATAGGCTCCCACTGTGCCAACAAATAACGCGATCAACTGGGGAGGCACCATCTTCCCCACCCGCACCGGTGTTAAGTACATGATGGCGATCGTGAATACCCCTAACCCCATTGCTTGGGGCAGGGGCTGCGAGACAAATTCGGGGATGGCCAAAAGATTGGCGACTATCCCTTCCGGTTTCGCTTCCAACCCAAGCAGGGGGCCAATTTGCAAGATGAGAATAATACTTCCTATTCCGCTCATAAACCCTGAAATGACAGGGTAGGGAACCAACGAGATATATTGGCCGAGCCCGAGGAGGCCAAACAGAATCTGGAACCCCCCGCCCATCATGACGACGGTAAAGGCGAGCGCGGGGTTCTCCGAAAATTGGACCAGAATGCCGGCCATCACCACGGTCATGGGTCCCGTCGGCCCGGAGGCTTGCGCTGGCGTCCCCCCGAACAGAGCCGCAAACAAGCCGACAAAGATGGCTCCATAGATCCCCGCGATGGCCCCGGCGCCCGAGGCCACGCCGAAGGCCAGGGCCAAGGGGAGGGCCACCACGGCGGCGACCACTCCGCCATAAACATCCCCGCGAAGATTGTTGAAATGCAGTCCGTGAATCAAAGTCATGGTTACCTTTTTTGTCTTCCGGAAGGGTTTGGGTGGGCTATTCCCCCGGAGGCCAACCAATGCCTCTGTGCCATTGAGAGGAGAAAAACCTTTTCATCGTTGGTGGTGTCTCTGGACGGGGGACACGACAGCTTAAGGATTCTGGGACGGAGACAATCAGGCATTCACGACTGTCCAATTTCTGACCAAGGTGGCCACCCCAATTGCCGTGATTCCATGCCCCTTCCTCCTGCCCCTTTGGCTGGTCGCTGAGGTCCTGAGCCATTCTTTGAGAAAACCCCCTTTTGGGATTCACTACCGGTTGGATAGCTGCCACGCTAAAGTCAATCCACTGGAAATCAGACCCCCATGGCTGGGGCAATGTGGAAAATTTCCAAGGAAAGTCCCGCTGGCAGGGTCGAGCTGTTCGGGAAGAAGACCAAGCCCGTTGGCATGGGCACACAGAGAGTTAAATAACGCCATGGCCTCATCGAGATGCCCTTGCTGAGCCAAATTCTCCACCAACCAAAAACTGCCTGGTAGAAAAGCCCCTTCGGTTCCCTTGGGGTCTTGGGAACAATTTTCCTGGAGATATCGATACAACAGGCCGTTTCCCGCTCCGAGCCGCTCAACAATGGTTGCCGTTGTCCGCATCATTTTGGGGTGACTGGCCGGGACCACGCGTCGAAGGGGAAGCGTCAATAGGCTCGCATCCACTCCATCACTACCCAACTGGTCGGTCAGTGATCCCATGGGTTCACTCCAGGCACGTTCAAGAAGGGCGTGAGTGATGTCCTCTGCGGAAAGCTGCCAGCCCTTGGCATCGCCTGGGAACCCGAACAATTTCGCGAGCTGGGCTCCCCGGCCCAGGGCGATCTGACAGAGGGCGACCGAATAGGTGGACGCCCGGACCGGATTCAGATTTTGCCACATCCCAGAATCCGGTTGGCCGCAGTAGTGATGCGCCATCTCAATCCACTGTCGTAAGGAGTTCCACAATTCCAGTGTGACATCGGCGCCCTGCGCGGCCCATTGATAGGCGCAATCCAGAATTTCTCCATAAATGGAATGTGGAAGAGGGGAGGGGGTGGCATGCCCCCACCGGACGGGGGATGATCGCCGGTAGCCTTCCAGGGTGAAATCTTCCTGTTCGGGAGGGGGTGGCTCCCCGGCCACATCATAGAGAATGTTCGGATGTTCCTGGGCCTGTACCGTCTTCATGACCCATCCCAATAATCGAAACGCCTCGTTGGTGAAGCCAACCCGACGGAGGGCGGAAGCGGAAAACGCTGCCTCGCGAATCCACACATACCGAGCGTCCCAGTTTTCAGATCCCCCCATGACAGCCGGCAATGATGAGGTAGGAGCAGCGATCATGGCCCCGCTCGGCCAATAATTGAGCAGTTTAAGGGTAATGATTGATCGACGGATCGATCATCGAAACCGAGCGCCTTATCCTGCGCGATTGGCGCGATGAGGATCGCGAGCCGCTCTATCGCCATCTCAATTCGCAGCCCAATGTCATGCGCTGGCTGCTCGGAGTGCAGACGCGTGAGCGGAGCGATGAAGGCGTCGACCGGATGCACAAATGGCAGGGTGAACATGGCCACACCTTCTGGGCTGTCGAGCGAAAGTCGGATGGCGAACTGCTCGGTTTTTGCGGCCTCAAGCGCGTTCAGGACGATCGCAACGAACCCGATCCCGGGACGCTCGAAATTGGCTGGCGTTTACGCGAGGACGCCTGGGGTAAGGGTTATGCCCGCGAAGGGGCGGTCGCGTCGATGAATTACGCCTTCGACACATTTGACGAGGACTATGTGTCCGCCTTTACTGTAAACGGCAATGTAGGGTCATGGGGCCTGATGGAACGGCTCGGCATGAAACGCCGCAAGGATCTCGATTATTGGGAAGACGAATGGGGTCCCGATCTCGGCCATGGTATCGTCTACCGAATCACGCGTGAGGAATGGGCCGAGAAGCGCAAGGAATTCGAATAGCAGGACATCGCAGCATGAAAGACGTCACCATCGTCCCCTTCAACGGGAAGACGCCGCAGATACACGAGACCGCCTTTGTCGCGCCCGGATGCCGGCTGATCGGCGACGTCCGCATCCATGAAGGCGCAAGCATCTGGTATAATTGCGTGCTGCGAGCCGACGTAAATTACATCGAAGTCGGCGCGCGGTCGAACATCCAGGACGGGACCGTCGTCCATTGCGATGAAGATCATGGCGATATCCGCCCGGGCTGGCCGACGATCATCGGCGAAGATGTGCTGATCGGCCATATGGCGATGGTCCATGGCACGAAGCTGCACGACAAAAGCTTTGTCGGGCTCGGCGCGATCGTGATGGATGGCTGCGAAATCGAAAGCGGCGGGATGATCGCGGCGGGCGGGATGCTGACGCCGAAGAAGATCATCAAGGCCGGCGAAATGTGGGGCGGGCGG
>CAZGFD010000037.1:0-27206 GCA_964525045.1 uncultured Nitrospiraceae bacterium
CAACGTGATTTACGAGGAAGCCAGATTTGTCAGGATTTACACAATCCCCGCTGAGGATATCCCCTACTCTTGCCTACTATGATGTAGTCCTTACGGAATTACAAAAACATTTACATAATTAAATCAACGAAAAAGGTGCCCCAATAACAAAAAAAACTCTGGATTCCTTATGAACTTGCCATTCCCCTTTAATCGATAGACTTCAGCCGACTGCATATTCCAAGGATTTCGGATTTTCAACCTGCTTAGAGGCATTCAAGATTTCAATACCCACGATCTTGCCATCCTTGTCATAATCAAGAATTACGCCAGGTTTGTCCTGGTCGCTTTCCTCTACCGGCGCTTCACTCAGTTGAATGGTTAGCACGTCCACTTCTTGATCGTATTTCACCTTCATGCTTCCCTCCAATACTTATTGATCTTGCTGGTTCGATAGGCCGTAACCACCATAGGGGGAATTACCGTCTCGTTGACCATTACTCGCAACAAATAAGATTTCCCATCGATTTCCACCTGCGATTGGAAACAGGTAATGTCATCTAATTCTGGAACTTTCTGCTGCGGTCCTTCTAGCACTTGTTTTACGAGTTCCTGAGCTATCTTACGCTTTTCCAATTCCTCCTGCACGTGCCTTGAGGAATGGAAGTTTTTCATCTACATTCTTTCTCAATAATTTCCAATACCTATTCCACGGCCTAGAAGACTATTCATAGAACTAAGATCATATCACAAGAGTTGCCCAAGTTTCCCCAACTCTATCAAATCATTAAATCTTTCGTTTTCAATGATGGGAGCGATTCATTTGTTGTTTGTGGGAGACTCTAATTTATCAATTAAAATCACAAATACTCCTGCCCCTTTATTGATCTAGGTACAAAAGTAGGTATTTACACAAAGTTCAGGTGAAAGTCCCGCTGGCAATCAATGAGATTATCGCGGTGGGTAATATTGCGACCCTTACCTGTGAGGATTTCTGGGACCAGTATTCCAGTTGGTATCATTCAGCGGTTTTCCCCTAAAATGGAAAGGACAACGTGATTTACGAGAGAGCAAGATTTGTCAGGATTTACACAAACCCCATTAAAATTCTCCCCAACTCCCGCCTACTTTAATGTGGTCTTTTCTGAGGAAGAAAGGAAATGAAATATTTAGTCAACAAAAGACTTAACCTCTCAAATGTCTCCGCACTCCATCATTGCCTCAGCTTAAGAACGGCATAGGGCGCAAGATAATACCCCAGAACCGAAAACCCAACTCCCCATACGGGTCCAATCAAACCGTTCACTAAAATCCAAACAAAAGGAGCGAGAAACAGGAAAATAATCTTCGCAATCGCAATGCGTGGGTTACGCTCGTATTAGTGCCGGCGTGGTTTACTTTTGAGAGATTCGAAAAATGAAAGTTTGGATGGGAAGGCCATTGATTCTATTCGGGAATGGGGCAAGAGAATCGTTGATACCGTGGCCACCCGGAGTGACAAGGATATCATGTTTAGTAAGGGTTTCGGAATCTTCTAAGAAGGTTCATGTTCAGAAGTATAGACCAGGCTATGTTCAACCCCCATTCCCCATTTAAAACAAAATCATTTCGTTTCCGGAAGATGGGCCAAGTCTTTTAGACATGTGGTGTTGAGAGAGGCCTTTCATCCACTCGATAATCAATGGGGTTTAATTTTGTAAATAACGGGAAACGCATTTTATGGTAATATCTTTTTTTTAATCTTAATCTCAACTTTACTATTTCCAAAGAAGATCATCACCATGAAGACCAAACCTAAGACATCAGTTGAGGAGGATCCGCTTGAAATTCGAGAGGTTGAAATTGCTAGAGAACCAATTGAGCTCTATAAAATATTGAAATTAGAAGGTATGGTTGAAAGTGGAGGCGAAGCGAAAGCTGTGGTCGCGGCAGGTCAAGTATTACTCAATGGGAAAGTCGAAATTCAAAAGCGAAAGAAAATAATGGCCGGTGATACGATAGAGTTCGCTCAAAAAAGGATTCGAATCCAACTCTCACCAATTAGTGGGCATGAGATTAATCAAGTCACAGGAACAGACGCATGACCAATAACGATTGCCTGCGTCGAATTCGCTACATCTTGGATCTTGGAGATTCCAAGATGATGAATTTATTTTCTCAGGCGAATCAGAACGTGACACGAGCAGAGGTAAGTGCTTGGTTGAAAAAGGATGATGATGAAGATTTCGTGGAATGTAGTGACACCATGTTCGCCACGTTTCTCAATGGTTTGATTATCGAAAGGCGTGGGAAAAAAGATGGCGCGCAACCCGAACCGGAAAAACGGTTAAACAATAATATAATTTTCGTGAAACTGAAAATCGCATTCAATTTGCGGGCCGATGACATCTTGTCCATATTGGCCTTGGCTGATGTGCGTATTAGTAAGCATGAGCTGAGTGCCTTTTTTCGCAGACCCGACCACAAACATTTTCGCCAATGCAAAGATCAAATTTTGCGGAGCTTCTTGAAAGGCCTTCAACTTCAGTATCGCAACGAAATTGAGTCCGATGAACTATTGCAAGAGACACCCCTCGAAACTGGAAAAGACTAAAGGGGGTTGGAGTCTTTTGTGGGGTTTTGGAGGAAAGATTAGGGAACCAGGAAAAGTCTTTTTATCTCGGTATGAAATACAATGAGGGAAAAAGCGGGCTAGATTTATTTTCAGGGAATTAAGAAATCGCAGCATGAGGGATCATTTGTATGATAAAGTGAGGCACTATCCTGGAACACAGGGGGAACAGGCGATCACTGGATCGCTGTGCTTCACCAGGCCCTTCACCGCGTACGGTCAATTTCACTGAGAAAGGAAACACACCATGGGAGACAGAGGGGGAAAAAAGGATAAAGACAAGGCCAAAAAACAGAAAGCGAGTCAAGCGGCCAAAAAGAATAAAAATAAAAAGAAATAACCGAAGCCGACTCTCAGCGGACGTTGTGTGGGTCGCTTAAGTGAGCCCCACAACGTCCCGTTCTTTCAGGACTCCCCTTCTCTCCATCTAATTTTTCGTTCATTCCCCACCAGAAAATAATTAATCTCTCTCAGCCTGTTTCACAATTTGATGGTGGGTTGCCCACTCGTTGCTCTCAGGAGTCAGTCCTATACATGAAATAATCGAGCAAAACCTCGTCGTCACTCTTGAAGTTTCATCTGGTGAGGGGTCATGATCAATGAGACAAATGGTCTGTTCATTCCTAAACTAGGATTCCCATCTCCCTGGATCCATAGTAAGCCGTACAAGTGTTGAAGGCCGTTAGAATGATTAAACCAGCGTACCTTTAACGGTTGGCGTGCAAAATGGAGTTTTGCACACCTTTCCCACTTATTCCAGTTAGGCAAAATCAAGCAACGGTCCCTTTTAAAGTTTGCCCGTTGAATCACATGATGCGGGAAGTTCGGCAGAATGATTCTGGCCGTACAAGACTTGACCCAGCCGGACAGCAGGATCGAGTCAAAAGAAATCTTTCCCCTTTTTTTTGAAGGCAATCTTCATCTCTGAGATTCAGGTGACAAAGCCTGAGACACCTCCCGCATATCCGCTGGAGGCTCCGCCATATATTCCTCATACGTTCCTGAAGTGGGATGCTGGAAACCCAATAGGCGTGCATGCAACATGACCCGTGGAATTGCCCTATCATTCACCACACACACCTTCCGCCCACCATAAGTCTCATCTCCTAAAATCGGAGCACCGAGGGATTGCATATGTACCCGAAGCTGGTGGGTTCGGCCGGTACGCGGATACAACAACACGTGGGAGGCAAGCGTCCCAAAGCTCTGTCGGACAATATACTCTGTGATAGCTCCCTTGGACACCTTGGTGTTCGATGAAACAGTTTTCGGCGCCTGTGTATCACGACCAATGGCCAGATTGATTTCGCCATGGTGGTGCTGTGGAACGCCCAACACGAATGCTTCGTACGTTCGCGTAATAGTATGCTGTTCAAACTGAACAGACAGGGCACGATGAGCCCGATCGGACTTGGCGATGACCATCACCCCAGAGGTGTCCTTGTCCAGACGGTGGACCAGCCTGGGCTGGCACAGTTCCGCGTTGGAGGCAAGAGTGTGATCAGGCCCCTGAAAATAGGAAAGCAAGGCATTCAGCAAGGTCCCTGACCAATGCCCCGATGTTGGATGGACAACGACTCCTGCCGGTTTGTTGACGACCAAGATCGCATCATCTTCATGCAGGATTTCCAGCGGAATCATTTGGCCATTGACCGCGAGGGTACCCGGTTGAGGCGTATCCATCGAAATGCAATCACCTGGCTTAATTCTTTGGCTGGACTTCACGACTTGATCATTAAGACGAACACGGCCATGCTCGATTAACCGCTGTAACTGAGACCGAGTCACGCCAGGCTCACGATGAAGCAGAAACACATCGAGACGTTTGCGCGATTCTCCTGATGTCACGATAAACTCAGTGATCATAGCACGAACAATTTCTCCCTCTTCACTTCGTACAGCAATCTGGCACAGAAAAACCTACTAATGGGGAAAGCCAAGAACACTCATCCCAAGGATTGAATGAGGGCGCGCATCTCCGGAACGAGATCACCTCCCCCATTTGAGCGACCGGATTGCGCGGCATCGATTCCCGCGGTGAGCACCGCCTTAGCTTCGTCTTTTCTTCCTAATTCAGCGAGAGCACGACCCAAAGCAAAATGGCCTGCCACATGAAGAGGGTCAAGCTGAATAGCGACCTGAAGGTGCACAACCGCTTCTTCCCGATCTCCTCCCTCATCCATGATTTTAACCCCAAGGCCGTATCGTCCTAAAAACCCATCGGGCTTCTTCGCCACCATCTGACGGAAGGCTTCAATATCCATGTGCTCCTCCAAAACCTATAGTGTTTAAGAAATTTATGGGGGCAGTTCTATACATGAAATAATCGTGCAAAACCTCGTTGTCACTCGTAGAGTTCCATCTGATGAGGGTACATGATCAATGAGACAAAACGGACTGTTCATTCCTAAACTGGGATTCCCATCTCCCTGGGTACATAGTAAGCCCTACAAGTGGTGAAGGCCGCAAGTATGATATGACCAGCCCACCGTTAAATATTGCCATGAAGAAGGAAGCTTGGCACACCTTTCGCCGTACTTCCAGTTAGGCAAAGTCAACCAACGGTCCCTTTTAACTCCCAACAAATGTCTTTAAAACAGAGTCATTCCAAAAAAACCCTAAGATCTCATTTGGAACCGGATGGAATCTTAATTGCGAATCTTTGGGAACGTTCGGCTGAAAAGCTGAATAGAGTGGCTGCGATCTATAAGAGTGGGTTTCTACACGGAATACGGGTGAAAGTGCCACTGGCGATCAATGAGATCATCGCGGTGGGGAATATTGCGACCCTGACGTGTGATGATTTCTGGGACCAGTATTCCAGTTGGTATCATTCAGCGGATTTCCCCCTAAAATGGAAGGGCCAACGTGATTTACGAGGAAGCCAAATTTGTCAGGATTTACACAAATCTCATTAAGCTTCTCCCCTACTCCCGCCTACTATGATATGGGCTTGTCTGAGGTAATTAGGAAATGAACTAATTAGTCAACAAAAGACTTGCCCCTTTATCTGCTCGGGCGTCGCGTACACCGGGACCCTTCGATGATGAGTCGGCTCTATCGCCAATATCTCAGCCATCGTCGGTGGGCTTGGGAAGCGGGCGTGCAAAGAATGATTTAACAATAAACCAATAGGCATGCCTGCCCCTTACACACACTGACAACTACACCCTGAAAACTGAAGGGACTCCGCCTGTTTGCAATGAAGAAACCGGGGAGAATTTTCCGGAGCCGAAACTCCGAGATAGCGGGAATGATCGTTCCCTTTTTTTGATAACGCAAAGCACATGTAGGCAAAGAAGTGATTTTTATTGAGAATCAAATGACATCATGAGTCCTACAATTACTAACTGCTGGCTGGGGGTGAGTCCAATGACCCCAGGACTCACTTCACCTCCCGTAAAAAACCCTCCCCCTGATCCCGTGGATTCATCGGCTCGAAACTCTAATCGAAGGATGGTGGTCTGTGTCGGATCCACTTTAAATTTATACTCTAATGTTGTGGTGATGGCTCGTAGAAGTTGCTCCGCTCCTCCAATGAGCCCGTCCGGGTCCCAAAAAAACTCAGGCCGCACGGTCACACTCCAGGGCCCCTGAATATGCCAATGGGTCCAAAAAGCCGCTCCTGTCCAGAAAAATACCGGATGGCCAGGGTCGGTTGCAGACTTCTGCATACCAAAATCATAACTCAACGCCACCGTAAACGGTCCCTTCTGCCATTCCACGGAATTATCCGTAAAGAACCGCCAAAATTCTAATGCACCATTCACTTGATCCGGCCCATAGTACAAATTGTTGGTAACGAGGAAACCGGATTGAGGTTTCCATTTCACCTGTAGACCGTAACTCGGGATATTGTTCGGTTCAGCAAGATAGTTAAACCCATTGATAATATATAAGCCGAGATCCAGCCGGTCGGTTATAGAGGATCTGGCTC
Source organism: uncultured Nitrospiraceae bacterium (assembly GCA_964525045.1). Taxonomy (GTDB): domain Bacteria; phylum Nitrospirota; class Nitrospiria; order Nitrospirales; family UBA8639. The sequence goes on from CAZGFD010000037.1 coordinate 6,528, forward strand.
CCATTCCAAAGAGAAAATACGGAGATTGGTCGGCGATATATGTCCGCGTATAATTGAAATTCTCTTTAGCATAGAACGATTCTCGTCCAATGTAGCTCTCGAAAAGGCCGCCGGTAAACAGCACCCCATTGCCGAGAGGGGCTAAATACGACACGTTGGCTCGAGAAAAATACCGTAAGTTTTCGGCTTCGGACAGTCCGCCGACTGACCCTGGAAGGGGCCCGGGAATGAGGCCATCGGTGTCCACGCCCCCCTGCATGGCCACATCTAGGCCCCAGGGTGATTGAGGTGATGAGGCCTTCCGGAGGTACCCCAATCCTAAATTCGGGACAATTTCGTTCACTCGAATCGTGGTGGTTTTGTTTCGCCATGTATTATTTTCCGGAAAGTTAAAGTCTAAGAGATAGCCCAGATCCAGATATCCGCCAAACGACCACAGGGATTCTTCCGTTGAATCTGCACCCTGGTTGGCCCACGTCCCCTTCGAATCCCACCCGACACTTAGGATCAATAGAACAGCGGCGAGAATGCGTGGAAACATGGAATCCGTCTTCAACTCCATTTCATTTTCGTAAACAGCTAGACACTATGGAAAATGTGTAGTGCGGACCAGGGAAGGATTGGGACTGTTTTCTAATGCGGAGAAAATGGGTAAGTGCTCGGATCTAAAAACCAGGTATCGGGGTGAAAGGCCGACCACCCAAATCAAAAGGCCATCACCGAAGGGAGGGAAGTCCCATTCCTAGCCAATACTTTGGCGGTCTGCGCGAGGCGATTGAATTGGATGCGGAGGGGATGCCCATTCACGGAATCGTAAATGATGGTTGGCCCGTGAGTCAATTCGGAAAAAGGATACGCTTTAAACACCCCAAGGATTTCGACCCCTAACACCCATTCTGTTTTGGTCTATCGGTGATCAATGGATGACGGGGGAAACATCATATCCTCTCCTTGCTCATACTCCACATACGGATCACGATCATAGGGTCTCGAGTAGCCTGTTTGTGTAGAGAGGACCAGGGTGTGCGGATGATGGCGTTGCCATTCCTTCCAGGTGGTGGGTTCTACACGCGGTGGCGGAAGCTAGCGGCCCCACCGTCCCTTCGCTGGTGGGAAGAGGACGGCAACGGGCCTTAGTGCCCACTCGAGCGTTTCTGGTGTATGCGGTGCGGACCTGGAATATTATCACGATGAAAGAACTCGGACGTCGCGTACACCGGGCCCCTTCGATGATGAGTCGGCTCTTTAGCCAATATCTCAGCCATCGTCGGCGGGGTTGGGAAGCGGGCGTGAGAAGACTGATTTACCAATAAGTCAATTATCATGCCTGACCATCTAAACCTCGTGGACTCGGATTTTCGCTTAGGGGCCGAAATTTTTCCAATTATTCGTTGAAGGGCCGTATTTGAAAGCGACTTCAACTCCCGTTCTGCAGATCGTTTAATTCGAACGCTATAGGAGTCCGTCACGCTTGAGGTCCTCGAGCACTTTTTCGAAAGGGCGGCTGGGTTCTTTGCGTCGCTTCTCAAATGCGCCTAGATCTAATGCATCTTCTTTGGGCATCTCGAGAGCAGCCTCATTCAAGATTTGGGACACTGTCCGATCCGTTTCCGCCGCTTTCACCTTCAATGCCCGAAATACTCTGGGTTTTAAATAGACCGTTGTTCTCGTACCGCCAGCAATGATTTTTATACCTCTGGATGTAATGTGTAATTTAAACGTTAAAAAATCTTAGCATGATAATGTTAGATAGGCGCCGGGTCTGATGATGAAGTGCCAACGGTAATTGCACTGCAAGACCCTCCTGGTAAAGGAGGTAAACGGTCATAGGTAAAGGATCAAGGTGGGGTGGCCCCTTTCCTAACATATTTTGCCCCAGAATCTTTGCTCGTTAACAGAGCCCAACTTACAAGCTAAAATCTGAACTGACTGTCATGCAGAATGTATTTCTTTGAGTGATAGGGGATCAGGGTTGCGCCTGTATCACTGTAATATTTGACTTCCATGCTCCAATTGCCTTCAGGGATGGGGCTACGTGTGTCGATCGTCAAAGTTGCAAAACCGCTTTTTCCGCCTGAATTCTTACTCGCGAAATTCCATTTGCGTTCCCCAACAATATCGCGTGTATCCCCCACGGAATTTTTCCCCAGTGGTGAGGAAACAAACTCAGGGGCGACCCTATTGAACAAAAACGGTTGGTCTGAAGGAAGGAGGTCAATTTCATAGATTTCGTTTCGGTGAACATCTCCTGACAGGAAGGCCAAACCTTGAATCTGTCGGCCCAACATGGCGCTCAATTTTTTGTAAAAGGCCTCTCGCTCGGCATCATACGTATCATGGCCATAGGCCTCTTCTCCGGAATCATCATTCACAGTATTGTTCCATAAACTGCCGCTGGCGAGGATCACCAACCTGCCTTTTTGTGCTCCCCTCTCCTTTATTTTTTCAAGGACTCGGTCAAGTTGAGATCTCGAAAATAAGATACCTGAACTTTTGTCCCGGAAAAAACGACCGTCCATGAGATAAATATCGACATTCCCATAGGTGACCAGGGTGAACAGGCCGAACTCTGTTGGGTCTTCTGCATTATTGCCCCAGTAATCCAAAAAGCCTTTAACCGAACTGTGTTTCATCGGGTAGTTCGTGCTCTGCATGTCATTTCTCCGAAAATCATGATCGTCCCATACGGCCACACTTGGAATGACACGAGCCATTTCCAGAAACCTGGGCTGTTTTCTCTCAGAGAGATTCGCAGCTAAAATGGAACGCATATTTTCAGGGCCCTTGTCCGTGGCATGGTCGTAATAGTAAAACGTGTCGCCAAGATGAATGAACAATCGAACCCCATTGGTAGAATCTCGAAAAGGGTCGGAAGAAGGGTCAGGGGCAAGGTTTCTTATTCCCATCCAAACGTTTTGCGTCACATCCTCCGAATTGTTTGAACACGAGCCAAAAGCGAAGGTGAATTTCACCCCCTTACCTTCTGGCGGATAGGTTCTGAATTCCCCATCCCCCTCGGGTGCGGGAATATTTTGATGGTGGTGAACATGAAAGGGATTGAATTTGTAGTGGGTGTCAGACTCTAATTCTTTTACTCGGAAAGTCGCTGTTGGCGATAACGTCTGGCTTTCATCAAAAATTACCTCCCCGGACCCTGCTTTCAGAACCTTTAGCCTATATTCCCCTTCCCGTTCGACACGGTAGAGGACATTCGCACTGGTATCGGTGATTTGTCCCAGAACGGGACCGGCAATTCGATAGGACGCACCAGCCAGAGGTAATTGGGCCGGGGAAGCCACTGGGACAGCAAGGGACCGGGTTGACCAATCCACAGTATTAAGTACGAATGGCTTATTCTTTAGGAATTGATTGATCTGGCTATTTCCAATGATGGGAATGTTGACACCATTCGCGAATAGCAAGGCGCTCCCCAGCAGCCATCCATCCCCGTCTGCGGATTTTCGAATATAGAACTCGGCAATATTTCTGACTTCCTGATTGAGCCCTTTGGGAATGGGAAGGGAGTAAGAGTCTGTCTGCCCTCGCTCACGATCCTCGTGGTCGGGCAAGTTTAATTCGAAGTTCTCGGGTGAAAATAATAGAGACCCGTCCTGAAATTTCAAATTGAAATATACCTTGTCATCGGTCCCGGCATCTTTGGCATCATCGGTATGGATCTTAAGAGTCAAGCTAGTAATTTTTTGAGGCAAAATAACGGTATCGCTCAGAAATTCCTGATACATGGCGACTACTTTTAGGACCTTTCCCTGCCTATTGGACCTTTCGTTTTGTAAGACCGGTAGGTCAGCCGTCTGGTGGGGAATATTAATTTTTGATTGGGTTCCTGAAGCCTTCGCCAGTCCATTATTGGATGTCGCTAGAGTCATCAAAACCAGGACGGCAAATACAATGCGGAAAATGAGAAAATGGGGTCTTATAAACGGACCGGGGGGAATCATGTGACCCTTACGTGTGAGAATTTCTAGGAGCAGTATTCCAGTTGGTATCACTCCGCGGATTTCCCCATAAAATGGAAAGGCCAACGGGATTTACGAGAAAGCAAGATTTGTCAGGATTTACACAAACCCCAATAAGCTTCTCCCCCACTCCCGACTAATATGATGTGGTCTTATCAAGGTAGAGGGGGAATTTCATATGTATTCAACAAAAGACTTGTGTTGGCTCCGATTTGTTATTATCGGGCAGGTATGAAGATTGGCCAGGATCGAGTTCTCAACTTATTATCCTTCATCGTCCTCGTCATCATCAGTCTCATCCTCCTCAACATCCACAGCCATGGGGTCTACGTAATCCCGTCGAACCATTCGAAGGGAACGCTGAGAAACCTGATCCACTAAAAAGAACCCCCAGCCATTCATTTGATGGCCAACGATCGCACTTGCAGCAGCGGACGGACCATCATACTTCACCCCATCGACTTCGACCTGGCCATCAGAAAGCAGCGTGGCCACTTTATCGATAAATTTCTTCTTCCGAGGGAATAGTGGCATTCCAGGCTCTAGCACTCCGGCGTTAATGAGATCGACTAACATAAGCTTCTTTCGCTTCCTGGCTTTTTCGTGAGCGAAACCTGAGCGGTGGTTCGGAGGCACAGGCCAAATCTGAATTATTACTTCAATAAGTTCAAGCGTCCGAGCCCGAATAGCGTCATCAGTCCACTTTTCACCCGCAACTTCTATTAGTTTTCTATTAAGGAATAGAACGTCGTGACCGTGAAGGGCTTCTCTCTTTCCTCCACTTCCGAGCCAAGACCCGTTTGATACTTTCGAATTCAACCTGCCAGTTAGCAAAGTTAAGTTTCCTAGAGTGTGGATGACACGATCGCGTTCCGCTTCTTCCTGTTCCCCCTCATCCAGTGGCCAGTTTTTTAGCCATTTTCGGGGCATAACATGCTCTATGACATATTGCCCTCTCGTGACACGTTCACCACCTAGCCCGTCTTTTTCATTTTTCCAGCCACGTAGATAATCCTCAATAGCTTCTAGCACCATACGAAGCCGCCCTCGACGTAGGCGACGGTATGCCAGCAATGCGCCAAGTTCATCTCTGGTCTCGGCATCGTCTGGCCAGTACCGACTGCTTCCGGATTGGCCGGCCAAGAAAGACTCAATAACATCACCGGCATTCTGTCGATTCGTTTGTCTGATCTGCGAGATGAGTTCCGCAACGACTTGGTTATAATTCTTGGTGGTCGCACGCACAAGCATCCGACGAACCATCCAACTTTCTACAACATTCAGCGCCTTAAAAAGCTGGGCATCCGGGATCTTTGTCTCTGCAGGATCGAGCAAACAGAGGACGAGAGGCTTGATCACTTCGCTCTCGAGCACACTGGTTCTGTACCCGAATAGACCTAAACGATCGATCGGGCCAGTATAATTTGTTGAGCGGATTATGAATTCGCGATATGCCTGTGAGGCCTCATGGATTTGCACGAGGAGTTCGGCCATAGGAAGCCCGCAGTCATGATCCGCAAATCTCTTAAAGCGATCGAACACTTCTCTTGCAACCACTTCTTCGCCAGTACGTGCTGACAACCAATGATTAAAGAAGATAGCTGAGCGAGGGTACCGAAACCGTCCGACATTGACTTCCGTTTCCCAGAAACCTTTCTCAAAATCCTTCCACCTGGTTTGGTAGGCCTCTTCGACATTCGTCCCGGTCTCAAGCAGACGCTGAAAAATGAGGTTCTTAATGAGATCAGCCGCAGTAAGCTGCGCGCCGCGGGCATTCAGCGTTTCGAATATCTCCTGAGCATTCTCGTCCGTCGCCAAATCAATAACGACCAGCTGCAGGAGATCCCGCACAGCAGTTTCGATTGCTGCTGCCCGGGAATCGATGGCACTTTCGCCTCCCATCTGTAGCCACGCCTGTGCCCTCTCACTGAAAAAGCGATGCGCCTCAACCATGCGTTCACCGGGGTGACTAATTGCGGTGTAGTCAATAGGAGGCTTCGCACCCATAACAGCGTTAAAAGCTGCCCTATCACGATTGGTAGGCCAAACTTTGAAACAATCTTCTGGTCTTGAACAGAAAGGGGCGGCATTTTTGACTAGCGGTTCGATACGTAAAGCTGGCGCCGAGGCCTTGGCCAACAGAAGTTCTGCATGAAGAGCATCCAGGAGAAGTTGCAAAGTGGTTAGCCGCTGTTGACCGTCAATGATGGTTCGCTCCTGCATCTGACCGGTCTGCTTCTGGACCTGCTGCAGCACGACGGCGCCGAGGAAGTGGGGGTGCTGCTTCTTAGATGGATGGTTAAGGAGCCTGTCTGCTACTCGTGTGACATCATTCCATAGTGGTTCCCACTGCCTCTCCTCGTTCCATACGTAAGGCCGTTGGAATAACGGAACCATAAGCCGCTGAGGTTGGTTAAACACCATCTGTGGTGTGCGAACTTGAGTTTCCATGCTCAGCCCTTTCCTCTATTGCCAAGGTTACCTGATAATCTTTGCTGAATTGCCATAAGGCCCGATCCAACATAGGCATACGCACTCCGGCTGTTTCAGCAAGTGTGCGGCAATACTCCGTGTATGACCACCAAAATGAAAAATGGTATTGTTTGGGAACTGATGCTTGAAGAGTCGACAAGGCACGAATATCAAGAATTGGATAAGTGTCCTTGGATCCAAAATAAAGTAATACAGAAGCAGTTGGCCAAATTACTCCACGGAGGAGTGTGAGAATTTCTGGGACCAGTATTCCAGTTGGTATCATTCAGCGGATTTCCCCCTAAAATGGAAAGGCCAACGGGATTTACGAGAAAGCAAAGTTTGTCAGGATTTACACCAACCCCAATAAGATTCGCCCATACTCTTGCATCCTATGATGGGGTCTTTTCTGAGGCAGAGGTAAATGAAATAATTAGTCAACAAAGGCCTCAAGGTGATCCCTATTTTTCCAATAAGTCAATAGTCATACCTGAGCTTGCCCCCTAAGACCCTTTTTAACGAAAGATTACTTCCGAACGTTTAATGTACTCGATGAAATTAACGCAGGGAAGGCCAACGCCATTCATGGCACACACTGCTGGTATTTTCCTTTTGGAAGGAATTTGTGGTGGTTTAGCTTGCTTCTGTTCGTCCGAAACCAATTCACCATGGTGCGCCCTTGCGATGGAGATGATTAAAAGATCGTTTTCATCCACACCTTTGGGGTGGTATTTATCATTCACGATACCCAGCAATTTCTTGATATGCATTGCATTTTGTAAAATCTCGTTGCTAATTCCAAGTTTCTCTAGATATTTTGAGTTGAGCCATTGCCCGCAATCCGGCATTTTGCTTTCCACTTCCTCAAATGCTACCTTCGGCATCGCCAGCTTTTTTTCGGAAATTTGGATGGCCACCCACTCCCACAAACCAGGAAACTGTCGGAGTGGATAATTATCCCATGCGTAGATCATTGAGGAGGCATCAAAGACCTGCATAGTGGCGTTCCAACTGGCGCAGATCTTTGATTTTCAGGCTGTCGAGATAACTGCTGGCCTTAGCGAGAGTAACGTGACGGGCATGTAGGGCATCCAAAACCGTTCGCACAAAGGTATCTCCAAACACATGCTTAGGTTCGCGGTGACGATATAGCCGCGTACCCCCCTCCCTATGTGGAACGACTAGCTCCCCCCGCCATTCTCGATAGGCTGTGTATTGGCGTTGGGGCAAACGCCCAACGTCAAGTAATCTTCGCAAAATCATTTCTCCACTTACGCCCCATTCCCGACGTTGCGGCTCAAGCCAATCATCATACCGCGATACTTCCTTGGGTCGTTCCGCATCATTAACCCTTGAAAGAAAATGCTCTGGCACCAGAAGATGTCCTGCAAAGGCATTGGCTTCACGTTCACGTCCTTGGTGGGATTCTAAATCCTCTTCGTCATCGATCGAACTAACCTTGTGAAGTAGCAAATGTCCCAATTCATGCATGAGCGTGAAAGACTGCCGAGTTTCCCAGGGTAGCTTTTTAATGACAATTACGGGACAGACCGCATCGTACAGGGTGAACCCAAGGATTGGGTCTTCCTTGGGAATCTGCCACTTCCCATTGTAACCGTTACTACGAAACACCAATATGCCTCTCGATTCAACCGCTGCGCGATATGTGTCGAAGTTGTTCTGATCAGTTAACTTCAACCAACGACGAGCTAAACTTGCTGCTTCGCGTAGCTCATCTGTAGGTAAATTTGGGGCATAGTATGGTGGCCGATCAGAGTCATCCAGGTCTTCGCGCAAGCTGAGATAAACCGATCGCTGCTTTTCTACTCGCTCAATCAGCGCCTTGATTTTGTCAGACAACTCTGGCTTTTGGTTGGCTAAGGTACGGAACTGTGGCGAATGCACTTTCGCATCATCGACTTCTTCTGCCTCCAGAAAGAACAGCACTCCCCGACCAAAGTAATCAGCCACCTTGCGCAGTTGGTTGAATGTCATACCATCTTGCCCTTGCATGACACGCTCCATACTCGCGGTTGAAATACCCAACTCAACCGCAAGTTCGGCGGGGGTTATGTCTTGGTCTGCACAACACCATTGAATACGGTCAGGATTGATGGATTGAATACGTTCCATTTTAGATAATTATATCTGAGAAAGTTGTTCTAGACCCACCCAAAATTGGTTTATTGCAACCTACCAGAAAAGGCTTGGTTCAGCAGCGACTTTTTCAACGTCTTCAGCGCAGTAAGCTTTTTCTTGTAGAGGGGATGAGGCTTTGGATTTCTTCACCGATTGAATCTATAAATGCGACTAATTGCTTTCGCTCAGCAAGGAATTTACCCTATAAGAGCTAAGGTGCGATCTGGTCTCAATCTCACAAATCTAATCCCGCGCCATTTTTCCTGAGCCAGGCTTTTCGTTCGTGATATTCGGGCATGACCTTGTCCACTTCATTCCAAAAGGCCTCAGTATGGTCGCTATAGTGAAAGTGACAAAGTTCATGAACCACAATGTAGTCAATGATGGTCGGAGGTGCCATCATGCATTTCCAATGAAAGGCAAGGTTGCCTCTTGGTGACCAAGATGCCCAGCGGAAACCAAGTTCGCGAACGTCGATCCCACGGAAGTTGACTCCCACCTTAGGAGTGTAATAGTGAACGCGTTGGGCGATGCGTTCCAGACCACGAATGATGTAGTAGTTGCGAAAGGCTGCTTTTGCCGCTGCGACTTTCCCACGATCCACTAAATCACGCCTAAGGTTAAATCGCCCACCCCTCAACAATAACGGCACCCGCTGGTCCGCAACGAGGGACAGCCGGTAAGAGCGTCCCAAGTAAAGAAACCCTTCGCCATTGCGATATTCACGGAGTACCTTTGTAGCGTTGAGGTCACACCACTCGGCAAGGGTTTTATAGATCCAGTAGCGTTTTGATTTGACAATATCTTCGATGCGTTCGGTCGGAACTGTTTGGGGGGCGCGTACAAGTACACGTCCATCCCGTTCTATAACAATATCCGCAGTCGCACGGTTGCTACGCACGACATCATAAACAATGTCAGTTTTACGTGAAGATTTCATTGCGTCAGTTCCGTGTGCCTTTTTTCGGCCAACTTCACAATCTCAACGGCGATTCGTTCGTGTCGGGTATTGAGCTGTGGAATGTTTGCTAAGAGAATCTCGGTGTCGATGTTCCCTCGAAGCTTCTTTACTTCAATGGGCTTCTTCCAAAAGTCGATGATGTCGATGGTATTCTGCAAAATATCCACGATGCGGGTCATCAAGTTTTTCAACGGTTTCTGGTAGATTTGAGGTACGGCCCCTCCATCGAAAGCCAGTTGAATGACATAGTCGTAAAACGTGGTCGCTTCCTTGGTCAGCCCTTCGATGGTGTCCGTGCGTCCCGCCAAGGCTTCCCCTCGGATCTTTTCGTAGCCTTCAGCCAGGATATCCCAGTTATCTTTGTGTTCTTGAATAAGCTTTTCTAATTTGTCACTTAGCCGCTTGTAGAAAGCTGGGTCTTCGTCGAAATGGATCGTGCAATGCTTACGAATAGCATGCTCCATCTCACTGGCTTTGGCTTCGGGATTCCCACCCGAGTGTTTCTCCACATGGGTCATGAAATCATTGGATATTAATTCAATGGGCGGTATCTTTGGGTTAATGCCGAGATCGATCAAATGTTCGTTGATGAGCGCCTTCACCTTTGCCCCAGCATCAGCAATATCGAGTGAGTCATCTTTGTAGCGTTCTTTGACCATCCGTAGCAGATAGCCGAAACGTGCAGCGGGACCACGGAATGGATGACCTGCTTCATGGGGCAGGATGAGATTAAGGCTTTGAAGGAACTTCTTGAGATAAACTTCAAAATCTGCTCGGCGCTTGATGTCTTTCATTGCACCGACTGCGGTATGCACTACTTCGACTTCGGCCTGCGGTAAAGGTAACTCCCCTTTCACGAATGGCTCAATGTCTTGCACCCCCGCAGAACGGAAATGTTGCAACAGGCGTTGGTAACGTTCTTCAAGAATGGGTAACTCCGTCAACCGATTCTTCAATCCCTGTTGAATATCCTCTGCATCTTCTTCGGAATAGATAGACAGCGCATGTGCCAGATGATTGGCCAAGCCAATGTAGTCCACGATGAACCCGCGGTGTTTGCCGGTGGCGACACGGTTCACACGGGCAATGGCTTGAAGCAGGTTGTGTTCCCTCAGTCGTTTGTCGATATACATGATCTGTTCAACAGGTGCATCGAATCCGGTCAACAACATATCACACACAATGAGAAAGGCGATGCCGGTCAAGACATGATCCGGGTTGTCGAAAACAAAAGGTTTGCAAAAGTTCTCCACGGCATTCCAGCGTTTAGCTTCTTTACGCGATTCAGTGACAGCAGCGAGTTCATTAGTCGCATCGGGTGACACTACAACAGCCGCTTTCAAAAAAGTGATGCGCCGAATGAGTTCTGAATCGGGTTCGGGCTTAAGTCTTTCACGAGCCAGCCGAGCAGCTAGAGCTTCCCGAATGGCTTTTTGGTAACGGACAGCGGCCAGCTTTGAATGACAGACGACTTGGGCCTTAAACCCATCGGGCAGAATATTGTCAACATAGTGACTCACGAGGTCCTGCGCGATAGCTCCAATGCGCTGTTCGGCTTCGAGAAGATCACCGGTAGCACCGTATTTCTTCTTGATGGCCAATAGTTCTTCTTCAGTTCGTTCCTTGAACAAATCTTCGAACTTCGTATCAAAAGCATGTTTGTCTTTCAGAGCTGTGTCTGCAGTCCGCCCTTCGTAAAGAATTTGCAATGTCGCACCATCATTGACGGCATCCATCAACTTGTAGGTATCGATGTAGTCACCGAAACGCTTCACTGTTCTCTTAGAACCATGTTGCTCGGTGATGAGAGGAGTGCCTGTAAAAGCAATACGTGTCGCGTTGGGAAAAGCCTCGAAGAGATTGTCTCCAAGATCGGAGCTTTGCGTGCGATGTGCCTCATCAATCATGAGCAGGATGCGTTCTGATCGATTCACGACCCCAAATGTCTCCGCTGTAGGTGGTTTCCCGTAGCTAGCCAATGTTTCAGCGACCAGGGGCGGCAAGGCTTCCTTCCGATCCATGAACTTATGCACCATGACCATATTGATATCGGAGGCATCAGTACTTAAATGCCCACGAAGTCGGGCGGTGCTGTCGATTACGTTAACTTTTCCACCGATCAATTTCGCGGTGCCAGCCAATTGGTTTTCAAGATCAAGTCGATCATTAATCAGTAGAATTTTGAAATCGGCTAAGTCTTGTGAGGCACGAACCATCCGGGCAACAAAGACCATCGTCAGTGATTTGCCGGAACCTTGGGTGTGCCAGACCACGCCGGATCGTTCCTCCGGGGTATGCCCCAACCTCAACCGCTCCAAGGTTTTTCGAGCGGCCCGGTATTGTTGGTAGCGGCTGATGACCTTGATCCGTTTGCCTGCGTCTGTATCCATAAACACCGTGCAGGTGCGAAGAATGTCTAGCAAAGTGTCGGGCGCAAGCAATCCCTGGATCATCTGCTCCTGCTCGCGTTCCACACCAAGTGGCGGTGTATAGGTTTGACGGCTTTCCGGCCAAATGTCTTTCCAGGCGAAGAAATGTTCGTGCTCTGAAGTGATTGTGCCGAATTCAGCTTTCTCACCGCAGGTGCGAATAAGCAACAGATTCGAATAGAATAATCGCGGTTCCCCTTCACGCAATCCAGCCGTAATCGTCTCGGAACGGACGTTCCGGTAGCGCAACAATTGAACAAAGGCTTCATGCAGGGGATTTGCCGTATTGGGGTCGCCAATCTTGGCTTCGACGACCACGAGGGGAATGCCGTTCACAAACAGGACGATATCCGGGATGATGAAACTTTTGACGCAACCTGGTGTGTCGATTCGGAACTGATTGATGGCATGAAACACGTTGCGTTCCGGGTAAGCGAAATCAATCAATTGCACCACAGGATCAGCTTCACCCGTGAGCTCGTTCACGTCTACCTGCGCTTTCAGAAAAAGCGCGTGGACGGCCTCATTAGCTTCTAACAGTGTGCGGTTGGGGTGACGCAAGAGCTGATCATGCAAGTCATCGAGTTGACGTTCAGTGAGCCACTCTTTCCCATCGGCAGTAAGGTTGATCTGACGGATTGTTTGGCGAAAGACGTCAGGGAGGAGCCATTCGCGGAAACTGCTGCGCAAACTAGCAGCCGGATCGGAAGGAATAAAGCCGTGCCCCTGATCAATGACCCTCCATCCAAGGGTCAAAAGCTGATCAAGAAAGGGCTTTTCAACGTGAAGGTATTCAGACATGAGCCTATCCAAATAACACCCGACGAAGACGTTCAACGGCCCGGTCGCGCTTCGCTGGTGTCATCTGCTGGATATTGAGCATTTTCCATTTGACTGCTGGTAAATGTTCCACGCCCTTTACATTCAAAAGATTCCAAGTCGGCTCTCCGCGTTTAAAACTCAGAAGGAATTCCCGTTGTCGTTCGGTCAATCGTTCATGGATCAAGGTAATCATTGTGTCACGAGTTTTTTCGAGCTCGGCCACGGTCACAGGGATAAGCGCCATGCCGCGAAATTGCTCCTCGAATGTTTGAGCGATCGGCTGTAAGTTTGGAGACAGCATTTCCGCAAGAGGTCGGGGGCTACTAAGTAGGTACACCAAGAAGACTTCGAATATTCCGTCGTCTAACCCTTCGTTCTCCAAGAGCTGCTTGACATCAAACAAGTCTCGTGGGTGTTGGCGATCCAACGCAGCACATAACTTGCCGGAATACAGATCATGTGAATGCAAGACCGGCACCTCAACATAGCCAAACTGCTCCTCAACCGTTGGGCTCACCCCTCGCATGGCTGGCTCGCGTACACACCCACGGAGAACCGGCGAGACCTCTATCTTTATCCGCGCATTGCCACGCCACACGACGAGTTTGAACACTTGTCCTTCGGCAGCGGCGCGTTCAACACGCACACCGGGCCATTTCTTTTCAATAGAAATCCCCAGGCGTTCCAGCGCTGACCCAACTTCTCTCAGGCTTGTCGTTCGATCTTGCACGGGGAGATATGTGAGGTCAATGTCTACAGACAAGCGCGGCAGGTCGCGCAAGAATAGATTGATCGCCGTACCGCCCTTAAGTGCAAAACAGTTCTCCTGTGCGACAATTGGCAGCACCTCAAGGAGTAAGACAACCTGCTGGTAGTAAGGATTAGCCCGTGTTAGCAATCAAGCCCTCTGGTATTGTGATTAAAAAGTTCCGGTCCAGCCTTCCACCTCGTGTCACGAGTCGTTTGCCCTGTCCAAGAGTGACACGCGAGGTGTCCAGCTTGCGGGTCCACGGATAATCCTGGCGTTTCGCCAGAAAAAGAAACAAGCGTTTGACTTTGATACTGGCACAGCCTTCCAATAACTGTTGCAGTAATGATGGTCGAAGTACGGACAATCCTTCAAATAGCTCGGCCGCATGCGTGAAGCTAGCCGGCGTCTCATCAACCAAGCTCAACACTTCCATGATGGCGCGCTCCGGCATGGCTACTGTGAGCGTCCAGTCACGCACGTGGGTTTCTCTGGCGGTAAGACCTTTGGTCCTCGTCGCGGGATTGAATAAGTGTTGCTTATGAAGAACCAACGTTTGCTGCAGTTTGACGGCTTCAACCCAACTTGGCAATCGAACTAGAGTCTTTGAGTGACTCCACAAATGGATACGTGATTCTCCGCCGAGCGGAAGATAATGAGCCAATCCGTGCAAGTTCATAGCCGAGAGTCCACCCACGTGGATGGGCAATCTTGCAAATCTTTGCAGTCCTAGCACCACACCCTGCCAATTCATCGGCGTAGCGGGACGTTCGTAGGCACCGTGGGCTAAGGGAGTCAGCCAGCCGCTCGCCACGTACTTGCGAACCAATTGCGGTGAGATCTCGTGTGCACGAAGCCAGGCGCTTGGAACGGCAACTCCCTCTGGTAATTCCTTGAGCAAACGGTTTAATAGACGGTTTGATATCTCTTTTTTTTGTATACCCATGGTTTATATATTTGTTGATTTGCAAACCATTTCGTCCAATCAGGGATGAAGGGTTTAAATTTATCATATATTATAAACCTAAAGTTTATAATCATCAAATTTTTTAAACCATTTGTGGTCGCAGGCGCACGGCTAACTACAGAGCTAGCCAACATATTGGCAAGCCTAAAAGGGGGACGGTCTTAGATATCACCAACTTTCACACGCACGCGGCCGGTGAGCAGGTCGTGCATGAGGCCGTGTTTTTGGTGGCGCAGTTTTGCAACCAGAATCTGTTCTGAATTTATTCTGGCTGAGATTGTGTTTAGCCTTGAAACAATGGCTTTCTGCTCTTCCATTTTTGGGAGGCCAACTAAAAGGTTCCGCATTTCTCCCACATTGAAGTGTTGCTGAGCTAACCCCCCTTGCCTTCGCAAAACTTGATCTTTTCCAAATGAAGAATTAATCCAATTCACAAGAAAATCCGATCGAATCCTAGAAGATGGACGGGATATAAGTAAATCCACACAATTTGTCCCTGAGAACTCAGCTGGAACAACAGCACTAGTCCCAGGATATCCGGTTCTAACTGAAATGATGTCTCCTTCCCGAAGCTGACTCTTGTCCAGAAGGGTATTCGCTTGATTTGAAATAAAAACTAAGTCCGAGGTGTCAAGACCGGATTCCCGTACGTTGGCGGAACGAAAAGTCGGGATACCCTCAGAAACGTAATACTGTGTCGGACGAATGACGATTCCCACAGTGATCTTTTCACATACTTCTGAACATTGTTTCACCTCCCACTCCTTGGGAATCCAGCCGAGGGGTGAGTCTTTGTAAAGGTGGGGGGCTTGTGCCTGGGTGGGGCGGAGGTGTCCATCAGGTATAACCCCGCGGGTGAACAAATCGTGCATTAACCCTGCCTTTATTTGCTGATACTTTTTAATTAGCGTTTCCGTATTCTTTATTGAATTATCGATGGTGGTCAGGATTAACCCGATTTTCTCAGGTTCTCCATTAGCCGGGATTGGGATGCTGAGTTTTCGTAGAAGCTCAATGCCCAACGACGAACGGGTTGTGCCTGTTAAAAGACGGTCTATTTGCTCTCGTATGAAATTACTTTGAAGGGCTTGTAATAGATACTTGCGATCAACGGAATTCGGTTCAATGACCGCCATTGTTGGAGATATAGCAACATTGGAAATACCCTCCGGAAAGTCAATGACCTTGCCAATGGACGCAACCCGTCCAAAACCAATAGAGTTGCCACTAAGTGCATAACGATTCGCATGTTCATTTAGGACGCGTGGTGATACCCGTCTTACGCTATCACTTACAATCTCTCCTTTTTCATTAAGATCCCCGATTCCAGCAAATGGAATACCGTCCCTTTCTTCATCTGGGGCACGATGACTTGGATGAGGGTCAATAACTTGTGCAACGGTATCCAATTCCACACAATTCCATTCAAAAGGTAGCTTTATGCTTTCACTCATACCCCAACTCCACCAGGAAAGCTTTCAGCTTTGCAGCTTCAGCGTCACGTTTAGCTTCAATGTCCTTTGCTGTGACGGCATATTTATCGTAGAGATTTTCTAGCGTAGCAAGACACTTCCGTTGGTCGGCGCGGAGATAGCCAGCGTAGGTTTGGACTAAAATACGATGCAGGCGATCAAGGATCACACCCCGCGCCTCCGTCTTATCAATCTTTTCTCTTGCCGCCTCCACGAGTTCATTTTTATTCTTCTCTGTCACGCGCAATTCGGCTTTTAATTTTTGGGCTTCATCTTCCAATTTTTTATGACGAGCCAGGCTTTCTTCGATGGTCTTGGACCGTGAGATGTACTCGGTTGGATCACGCTTCTCCCGTTTTGCCAGCTTAGCTTGTGAATTAGCTTCCTTAAGTCTCGCTTTAAGAGTTTTGACTTCCTCGCTGGGCAAGACGCCATTATCGTCACTATCTTCGTACTCTTCGACGTCCGCCTCGGCAAAAAGGGCCGTGACCTCAGCGAGGCGCACGCGTTTATTTTCCATTTCGGTCAAGATCTCAGGAAATTGGCTTTGGAGGATGTCGTCATCCGGTATGAGTTCCGGCCCCCAGCCGCTAAAGGCTATTGACTTAAATTCAGGCTTGAAGAATTCAAAGTAATTAACCAATGCACCCCGGATTTGATGCTCAGTGAGGAGGTCTTGGCTAGAGAGCGTTGTCGTGACGCTTTCCAACAACTTTCGGCGTAAGTGGTAAACATTGCCCTTTTGCCCGTTGTTTGGGGCCAATTCGATGATCGAAGGCAGATTGTCTTTCCACCAGATTCCGAGTGTTTCAAGGATATGGCTGTGGGCTTTGGTCACACCTGGATCGCTTTTGAGCAGTTCCGCGAGCGCGCGCTTGTCCGTAACGGCTGGAGAAAAGTCCCCATAGGTAGTATCGTTGGTACGTGGTACAAAAACTCGGTCCCGCAAGCCGGCATAGTTGTTCCAGAAGTGATCGAGTGCGTCGATTTCCACGTGGGGCACGCCGCCATGCAGGTGTGCACGAACATCATGCGGTTCTGGGGGCGGGGCGTTGTCTACATAGCGCCGGATATTGCAATTCCACTCCTCAGCTTCAATCTCGCTGACCGGCACTCGACGCGCATAGCCGAGGACGTCTGGTCCATCTTGCGCCAATGTCCGATAGACATGAACAATCTTTGAAATATCCTCTGGTCGGAGGAAGTTTTGTGCCTTTCCTTCTCTGTATTCGCGATCCGCATTGATGAAGAGGACTTGCTTCCTGTCAGCTGCGCCTTGTTTGTTCATCACCAGGACGCACGCGGGAATGCCCGTACCGTAGAACAGTCCGGATGGAAGACCGATAACCGCTTCTAGCCAGCCGCGTTCGATAAAGTATTTGCGCGCTTCCTTTTCTTCGCCGCCTCGGAAGAGCACACCATGGGGCATGATGGTCGCCATCTTACCCTCGACCTTTAGGACAGCCAGCATATGCTGCACGAACATGAGGTCGGCCTTTTTGCCCTTTTCTGGCATCCACACAGCGAAGCGGCCTGGGTATTCGATGTCTTTCTTAATGTAATTCTGGCTGAAGGGTGGATTGGCCAGGACGCGGTCGTACCGTTTCAGCTCGGTACTCTCATCCTTATGCTGTGGACGGCGGATGGTGTCTTCTTGCCTAATATCCGCATGCGCGATGCCATGGAGGAGCATGTTCATTTTGCAGATGGACCATGTGGTGCCAATGCTCTCCTGTCCGTAAAGGGATAGGTCTCGCGGGTCGCCCCCGCATTCTCGAATGTAATCTCGGGTTTGAATCAGCATGCCGCCCGATCCGCAGGTGGGATCGTAGACGCTCATGCCTGGCTGAGGATCAACGATCTCAACAAGCGTACGCACTACATCGCCGGGTGTATAGAATTCCCCAGCTTTTTTGCCTGCCGAGTCAGCGAAGAACTTGATGAGATATTCATAAGCCGCGCCGAGCAGGTCTGGAAATTCGAAGTTTTCATCTCTCAGCGGGATCTTCTCGAAGTTCTGAATGAAGTTCGAGAGCGTGTCGTCATCCAGCGTTCGTTGGCCAATCTTACGGTTGAAGTTAATGTGCTTCAACACGTCTTCCAGCGCATCGATATTGGCGTCTTCCAGTGATTCAAGCGCTTTGTTGAGGTTGGTCCCAACATTTGTTTTGAGGTGACGGATCTTTGACCAGTGTGCATCCTCTGGAACGAAGAAGGTGTATTTATCCGGATTGGCAAGCTGGGCAGCGACATCTTTTTCAGACATGCCTCGTGCTTTCAAATCTTTGGTGATCTGCTCACGCTCCTGATCGAATAGATCGCTCAATCGTTTTAGGAAGAGCATCCCAAAAATGTATTCCTTGTATTCAGACGCATCCATGTTCCCGCGCAAGTCATCACATGCGCTGAACAGAAGGCTAGAGAGTTGGGCAAGAGTGAGTTTGGTCATAGTCTGGTTTCTGCAGGATCAGGATGAAAAAAAATTCTGAACGTACCAAAAGAATTCGTTGCAGAATGGCAGGATGGAAGGCTAATGCTACTCACCCCTAGAAAAAATTACAGAAATTTGGTTTTTGCAAAGTATAAAGAAAGGGGGGAAATATCAGAATGAAATTGTCCTTCGGAGACAATTATTTTTTAAATTACAAAACTTGTCAAGCATTTTGTGGTTCGTTTTTGAACGAGGGGAGAGACTTGATTGAAAGTACCGAAGTTATTCTATTGGGGAATTAATGGCAGGCAGTTTAAAAAACAATCCTCATCAGGGTCAGGTATTCCTAATTGACGACAAATTTTTCTGGCGAGGAAATTGGCGACCTCAGTGTGACGGGGCACTGTGCTTTATCGGGTCGGATTGGAGGGTGAGGTTAAATTTCTTCAACCACTACTTGAGATTCTGGCAACTTTGATAGATCGATAGGTTCACGCATTAGGCTTACCCCATCGACCAAATTTTCACGAGCCTCTTCCCTCGTTTCACCCTGCGTCATTGCCCCAGGAACATCATCTGTCCACGCGAACCACCATTTACCGTCTTTTATAAAGTTTGTTTTGACCTTCATTTGTAAAGAGGATTTGATCAGGGATGACGCCAGACTCACCGTATGTTGGCTCTACACCTTTTGGAACCACAGTTACAGGGGAAGGGATCAGAAAACGATTCTTCGGTCAACGCATAATCGATGGTAATTTCATCCCCTTTCTGAATATCACGTCCTGCCATTAACCACCTTTTCAAGAAATACGCATTCGGTTCACAAGAATGATTGAGATTTTTTAGCATGCCGGTCGGTTCAATATTTTCCCCTTCCAAGGTAAGCGAGTGCTTGGTGAGGTGAGGAGTGGGATCGCCTTCAAAAAACGCGATTCTCTCACCCGCATTTAATCTTTTTTCAGCAAAAACACCATTCCCTTCAACCGGACTTTTCATTATAGAAATTTTGTCGTTTGTCGTGGGATTATTTTGGGACCTTCCCTCAGGTCCCTCTATCTCCTGCTGGTTTTCTGGTGTCATTGTATATCCAGGAATGTGTTTCAATACGTTTATTGGGAGGGCGTAGTGGAGAGCGAATCAGAACTTGTCTGTCAGCATCTAACCCAAGATTATCTTAATAGGGTCTCCCTGCATTTTGATGCGCCGCATTGGCATGGATACATTAATCGCTCTCTCCGGCTGGGTCTTTTTCCAAGAGTTAACCCGTAGTTGTAGGTGATTTCCTCACCGGCCTTTATTTTTCTCAGGGTTTCTATGTATACGCGGTCTTCAATCAACACGGCCTGACAATTGGGTTCACAGGAATGATTGATAAACACCGCAATATTCCCGTTACTTCGCGGGTCAATGACAACTCCCTTCTCCGTATACATTAAGAACGCATAGTCAAATTTGTCTTTGCCTTTGAAAGCGGACCACCGCCTTCGTTTGCCTTTGTATTCGACAATGACGATACCTCGATCAATTGAGGTATTCGCATATACCCCTTTCCCATGAATGGCAGAATTCTTTCGGACAAGCCTTGGTTTTTTATTCATAGAATTGTTTGAAAAGTTGAGAAAAAATTATTGGAGTTAAAAAGATATATTGGAAATATTTGGGGGCATTGCTAGACTTTGTATGCCACAAGAAAGCAACAAGTGTCGCCAAGAAGGCAGGACTTTTTCACAATTTCTCCCCTCTATGCCTCGGGGGCCGTTGGTGGTGCTAGATGCGCGGGGCCTTCAACGATATCGGCTTTTGTGCTTTGGATGAAGTCGAGGACTTCATCCCGCTCAGTTTTTGAGACTTTAAGGGCTGATAAAGTGGCATTGAGATGTCCCAAGAAAATCGACCAATCCCCGTCAGTGATTTTCATCCCTTTGTGGGAGGTCTTCATATTCCGGCCGGTATAATACACGGGGCCGCCTGCACTGTGACATAAAAAATCTATGACGAGCTGCTTTTCCCGCGCGATGCCATCCTCTCCCCGATGGTGCCAAAATCGCCCCAATTGTTTATCGCCTTGCAACCGTGGCAGCAAATCGTTCGTGACGGCTGCAATGGCGTCATAGCCGCCAAGACGTTCATAGAGTGATTGCGTACTCATCGGGGGATCTCCTTCTTTTCAAAAAGATGGGAAACCTGGTATTGGCCATTCTGGTCCCAAATGGTAGACAAACTGTTGGGTAAAGTACAGGGGTTGATGTTTGGACCCT
>CAZGFD010000038.1:0-24478 GCA_964525045.1 uncultured Nitrospiraceae bacterium
GGGTCTTCGAAATGTCAATGCCGACATACGGATCCGATGTCCTCATAAAGCCTCCCATGAATAGGGCCTGTGTCAACAGCCAAGACGAGGCCCTGGTTATAAAATGATGGACCGTTAACCTCCCATTCGAGCTCTGACGCCCAACCTTCCGGTACAATGATCGCCGCCCAATCTCCAGATCGAGGTGACCCCCTCAAGGGTTATGCGGGCTCACGATCATGCCTTGGACCATCAGGGACCCAGAACATGTCCGTCAGGCTGCTGGACATTCTCATACGCTACGCCGGTGCTGGGGCGAGCTTCCTTGGATCATACGGCTGGTCGGACTTCAGGACCCCATAGGCGATGGTCAACAGCTTCCGGGCCAAGGCGACCACGGCAATCTTCTTCCCGCGTCGATGGTGCACCCGCCTGTAAAACTGCTGGAGCGGCTTGGCCCCCTGGCTCTTCATCCGAGCCAGCGTGTGGGCACACTGCAGGAGCACCCGCCGGACCTCATGCCGCCCATCCCGATTAATCCGGCCCAGCTGGCGCACCGCCCCACTCTGATACACGGTCGGCGTCAACGCTCCATAATGGGCGACCGCCTTTTGGTCGTCAAAGCGCCTCACCTCATCCAGCGCACTCACCAGCACCCGCGCGGATAACCGCCCCAAGGCTGGAATGCTCTCCAAGAGCGTACACCGGCGATCCTGGATGCTGAGCACCTGCTCCGTCAGTTGGTGCTCCGCCCCCCGCAACGCCTCGATACTCGGCATAAAGGCCTGCAGGATCTGCTTAAGGGGCGCACTCACCCGCAGGGTCCTCAGCTGCTGCTGCCAACTCACCCCCTGAAAGAACTTCGCGGGTAAGCGATACCCTTCCTGATAGACATAACCCCGCAGCGTGTTGATCAACCCGATCCGTTTGGCTTGGAGTTGCTGCCGGGCACTGAGTAACTCCCGCAACTCACGAATTCTGCCCTCCACCACATGCACGGCCCGCGGCAACAGACCGCCCCGCGCCAGCTCCGCCAGCTTCTTCGCATCCACCCGGTCGGTCTTGGCACTACTCGCACTGATCCATTTCACTTCGTTGGGATGCACCACATGAAGGTGGACGTCCGGCAGCCGCTTGAGGAGTGCGGCCACCCACTTCAGTTGATTGCCCGCTTCCACGACCACGAATTTGGCTCCCTCCCCAAGCTGCTTCATCAGCGCCCGCAATCCCGCCCGAGTACTGGGACACTCGCCCTCAAACACTTTCCGCTTTCGTTCGTTCACCGCATATGCCACAATACTCTTCCCACTGACATCTAAGCCGACATACAACATGGGTTGCCCCCTTTCGTTGGTGGTGGTTGACTACCCTGACAGTCAGGCCTCAAGCCTTCGACTGTCAACCAACGAAGTGGGGGCCCTATTCATAGAATCTCCTTGGTGTCGAGACAAAACCTCCGGTGGCCCGGCCTTGCGAATACGGGCTTGAAAGCCCCAACAACTGTTCGGGCTGTGGGAGAAAAGGACGTGACGACCCGCGCTCACCCACGGTCTCCAAGAGGACCTCAGGGTAAATCGATCTGTCACGTCCAGAACACTGGGTTGGAATACTATTCACATATGCCTCTTAAGATACAAGGGTGAATGCACCAGAATCGCCCCTAGATACCCCACCAAACCAATCCAATATCAACTTACCAACTCAAAAAAAATCCCCAAGGCCCAACAGACCTTGAGGATTGCACCCGCTTCTTCATCCTCACCTTTTCCCCAGCCCACGGGAGAACAAGGCCTTGAATCGGAAAGGTATTCTGGCTCCTGGGTTATCGCTCAGTTCAGCGAGCAACCTACTTCCCACGCCTTCCCATCCAACTTTCAAAGAATTGTCGGACAGTGGCACCTGCGGGGTTCGTCCCCAGTTACAGCGGCGGGACCGCGCGGGATTTCCACCCGCTTCCCTTCCTCCGATCCGCTTAATGTTTCAGAGAGGGTAGGGGAGGAAATAGGAGATTGTCAACCAAGGAGAAAAGAAAAACAGATTCGAGTTTCATGTATAAAGGCCCCTATGGTGCTCTTTGCTCATTCGCCTTCCATTCTCCGGCCAATCGTTGGGCTTCGGCAATTTGGTCGGAGGTCATTTCCTTCTCCAAGGTTTCTAATAATTCTTTGGCAGGCTCAAATCCCTGTTCTACAGACAAGGTTCCCCACGTATACGCCTGAATTGAATCCTTCTGAACGCCCTGGCCCTCTTGATACATCACTCCCAGGTTGAACTGGGCACCGGCATGCCCCTGTTCCGCGGCCAGGCGATACCACATCATCGCTTCGACATCATTCTGGGTTACCCCTTGGCCGTGCTCGTATAAATATCCCAGGTTGTACTGGGCACCCACCTCCCCCTGCTCCCCTGCCAGGCGGTACCACTTCACCGCCTCGGCATAATTCCGCTGAACCCCCTTCCCGTGCTCGTATAAAAACCCCAGGTTGTATTGGGCTTTCCCATATCCCTGCTCTGCCGCCCGGCGATACCACTTCACCGTCTCGGTATCGTTTTGGGGCACCCCTTGGCCCGCAGCGTACATCATTCCCAGGTTGTACTGGGCTTTCCCATCCCCCTGCTCCGCCGCCAAGCGATACCACTTGATCGCTTGGGCATCATCCTGGGGCACGCCTTGGCCCATTTGGTACATCCACCCAAGGTTGAATTGGGCACCTGACTCCCCTTTGTCTGCGGCCAGGCGATACCACTTGATCGCTTCAGCATAATCCTGGGGCACCCCCCTTCCTGCAGCGTACATTAACCCCAGATTAAACTCGGCCCTCGCATCTCCCTGATCTGCAGCCCGGCGCCACCACTTGATCGCTTCGGGATCATCCTGCGGCACTCCCCAACCTGTCGCGTACATCAACCCCAGGTTGAACTGTGCCACCGCAAGCCCCTGCTCTGCCAAGGGTCGCCATTCTTTCAGAGCCGTTTCATAATCCCCCCGGTTGTATGCATCTACTCCTGCCTGAAAGTCGGCCTCAGCAAGGGCATGATTATCGTCATGTTTGGGACTTTCATAAGAGCTACCCTTCGCAATCTCATGAGCCACAACGAGGATAACCAGGCAGACTGGGAGGAGAATGCGTGCATATGTGTTGGTCATTTGTGTTCTTCTTTGCCGACTTCCCTATTACAAAAAAAAGGCATCAAGACTTTTGTTGGTTGCGGTCAGCTTGAGCGACACACAAGTGAAGAGTCTCACATTACGAATTCGGGCCTGGGCCCATTGCCTCGAGTACCGGGGAAGCTTCGTAATTTTAACTATGATCGTGGGATTTGCAAAGAGACAGAATATTGCAAAGAATATATCCTATCCACAATGTTGAAACGTGTTTCCCTGGTAAGGGTCACGAGGCTAATCTCGGAAAGGGTTGTAAAATGGGAGCCTACGGGACCGAACCTGTATCCCGGTGATGAACGGAGGTTCCCTCGTTAAATTTGCGGGCTCGCAAAATCAAACTGAAATTCATTTTGAAAGGGCATTAGCAAGATCACGAAGGAGTTTGGTCCCCTCACCACGCCATGCGCTGCCGTGCATGCAGGCGAGTGTGGTTGGGTTGGTCGAGGCGAGTTTCTCTAACATCTCACGGGCATTTTTGGTATGGGAGAAATAATCCATCTGTTTCCGAAATCCTTCGCTTGGCCCGAGAATGTCTTCCTCGGTGATAGGTGGAAGGTCCGCGCCTCCTTGCGTGAACAGGTCACCACAAAATAAAGTCGAGGTGTGTTCTTCATTCAAAAACCCGCATTCCCATGCATGCGGCAGATGGGGGGTGTCGAACCATTGCACAGTGTGTTGTCCCAGGGGGAGCTTCTCTAAATTGGCGAGGGCGCGGGGCACCCGATCGGCCATGTCACTGACGGAGACTAACGCCGCTATCGTCCCGCAAAGGGGAACAGACTGTGGAGCCGCAGCCAGCCATTCGTTGAGGGAACCACATTCATCGGCTTCCACATGGGAAAAGCCAATGTAGCGAAGTTTTTCGACCGGCATGATACTTGCCACGGCTTCCTGCACGAGTGGAAACATTTTTCGCGGCCCCGTGTGAAAGAGTAGGGGGTCATCATCCACGATGAGGTATTGGTTGAAAGAGAACCCGCCTGCGCCTTCGATCATGACCGGCGTATTAATTCGATATATCCCGTCAGCCACCTCATGGACATTTGTTCCGGTTTGTTTGTTCGTCACGGTCATTAGATTCACCTTGAAATGGTTTATGGAATAGAGGCTTTAGCGAAAACCTCGGCCAATAGGTCAGTTGACTTCTGGAGCGAATACCTAAAATGGGAAATCAGTTTACGATGTGACGGCCCCCTCGGCCGCAGACGACACGTGTCTGGCATACTTGGCCATGACGCCACTGGCGTAACGGGGCTTTGGGGGGCGCCATTCCTGGAGGCGTTTTTTTATTTCATCTTCCGAAAGCTCCATGTCCAGTCGACGGCCTGTGATATCAAACGTAATCATATCACCGTCTTGAACGGCAGCGATTGGGCCACCCCGAGCGGCCTCGGGCGCCACATGGCCGGCCATCATGCCATGAGTCGCTCCCGAAAACCTGCCGTCCGTCAAGAGGGCGACGGTTTCTCCGAGTCCTGCCCCGACTATGGCGCTGGTCACACCCAACATTTCCCGCATGCCCGGCCCGCCTTGCGGCCCTTCATATCGAATGACGACCACGTCTTCGTCTACGATCTCCCCGCGTTGCACTGCGGCAAAGGCCTCTTCTTCACAATCGAAGACTTTGGCCGGCCCGCGGTGAGTAAGTTTTTTATGACCAGCCACTTTCACCACACACCCTTCGGGTGCCAGATTCCCCCGTAAAATGACCAGTCCTCCTGAAGGTTTAATCGGGCTGGAAGTGGAATACAGGACCTTCTGCCCGGGGGTTTCCATAGCGCTGGCGGCTTCCTCAGCCAGGGTTCGGCGAGTCACGGTGAGGTGGTCACCTTTTAAAAACCCCGCATCCAAGAGGCGTTTAGCCACCAGTCTGGTCCCTCCCGCTTGGTACAAATCCGCCGCCAAAAATCGACCGCCTGGTTTGAGATCAGCCAAAAGGGGAACCCGTTTATTGATCGTGTCAAAGTCATCCAGGCTCAGGGGGATGCCTACTTCATGCGCAATCGCCAAAATGTGCAACACGGCGTTCGTTGACCCCCCGGTGGAGGCCACCGCCGCAATCGCATTTTCTAACGCCGCGCGGGTGATGATTTGTTTTGGCCGTACATCGTGTTTCAGCAACTCCATGACGAGTTGTCCGCATTGAGTCGACACCGTTTCCTTTTTAGGGTCCAGAGCAGGGACTCCGTTAAACCCCATGGGAGACATCCCCATAAACTCAAAAGCGATCGACATGGTGTTGGCCGTAAACTGACCTCCGCAGGCCCCGGCACCCGGGCAGGCGTGGTCTTCGAGATCATGAAGCTCATCCGTAGACATCTTCCCCTTCGCGAATGATCCGACGGCCTCGAAGACATCCTGGATGCTGACATCGTGGCCTTGGAACTGACCCGGCATGATCGATCCTCCGTACAGCATTAATGAAGGGAGATTAAGTCGTGCGAGGGCCATGACCGTACCGGGAATGGTTTTGTCACAACCTGATAATGCCACCACGCCATCGAAAAGATGGCCTCTCACGGTGAGTTCGATGGAATCCGCGACCACTTCACGGCTAATCAGGGAGGCTTTCATGCCTTCGGTCCCCATGCTGATGCCATCGGACACCACAATGGTATTGAATTCGATTGGGGTTCCTCCGGCCGCTCGAATGCCGGCTTTCACTTTCCCGGCAAGCTCACGCAAGTGGTAGTTGCAGGGGGTGATCTCTGACCAGGTATTGGCTACGGCGATTAATGGCCGGGAGAGATCTTCATCATTGAGCCCGACGGCTTTCAACATAGCCCTTGCAGGGGCCCGGCCAGGGCCTTCTGTCAGGTCTCGGCTTTTGTGCTTTAATTTGGATGACATGGCAATTCCTCCTCAAATATTTCTCTTCCATTTTATTAACGTGAAAATAATGAAAATGTCTAATTTTTCAGGAAAAGGCACCAGTTTTTGCTTTAGTCGTGGTCTCAACACCAATCATTTGTCTTGACCCTTTCCCCCTGCACTCTCCGTGGAAGGGAGAGAGAATTTTAAATTTTCAATTGCCGGACCTTTTATTAGCGGGGATAAGGGAAGAAATAGTTGTGCACTGTGGCACAAGCTGAAGGAGGAGGTCAATCAAATGAGTTGGCTAAGGCTTTCCCATTTGTTGCACTTCTTCTATGAGGTTTTGGAGCCTGCCACTCCCATATTGGCGTTGATCAGGGGTGACGAATGAGTCTATTCCCAGGATCGCCTCTTTCAAGTGTTGGTTTCTATAACTGACGTACCGCGAATACGAGGCAGGGGCGGTTTTCTCCGGTGCCACCAACAAATCATATATTGCCTTTTCAAAGGTTGAAGGGGCCCAATTTGATTTTAGAAGGGTGGCGAATTGCTGTTGGCGGTAACGACGAAACTCCATCCATTGATCAATGGTATCAGGATACTGTTCAACCACCTCGGTGAAATCTTTTTGCTGATCCGGGGGGATTTTGCCCAGCCAAGTTCGGAGCCAGGACAGGACCCTCTCTACTCGTTTACTTTTTCGAGTTTGTGGGTCTTCTCCGAGCTCTGTTAGCCATTCCTGGTTTTCCGCTCGCATGACCTCTTCCAGGTGACGGATCTGCTCTGATTTGACCGTTGAGAGAAATTCAACGCTTTCCGAAGCGACCTGGGCACCTAATCGTCCACGAAGGACCACATATTGGTCAAAGATTTCGTCGAGTTCCTGTTGGGTCAGACCATCCTCCCAATGCCGTTGGATTGTTTCCAGGAAAGCGACATAACGAGGAATTTCCTGTGCACGATGCCAGGAGTGCAGGTGGGTGAGATGCGTTTGCAAAACCGGTTTTTGGTAGGGGGATAGATCAAAATAGTGGTCGACTCTCCAATACACCAGCCAATCAGCATAGTGATAAGTCAGGGAAAGCGCACTGCAACTGGTGAGCAGGCCAACAAGAATGAAGAAAAGGATGGAATGCAGGCCTTTTCTTATTTGGTTGCAAAATGTCGAAAAGGGAATGCCCATATATTCCCTTAGGGAAGAAACCAATTATCCAATAATACATTATATCTGAAAAATACCGGTCAACTTCGGCCAGCGGATTTGGCGGACCTCTCCTGCTTCACCCCGTATCGAACTCCTTTCAGGATCCAGGTTCGCATTGGGCCCTTTCCCTTGATCTCCACGTTTCCGACGTCCTCGAAGTCGTAGAGGTCCCGCAATTGGACATAGGTTGGCTCGGATACCTGAATCTCTCCGGGACGACCCGTGGTCTCCATGCGGCTGGCCACGTTTACCACGTCACCCCAGATGTCATACACGAAGCGTTGTGTCCCGACGATCCCCGCGATGGCGGTTCCCGAGTGCATGCCGATGCGGATCCGAAGATCCAGACTGTTTTCCTGTGACCATTTCCGAAAGTCGTCCCTGATTCCGAGGGCGAAATCGGCCGTGCGCCGGGCGTGGTCCGCCGTAGCTTGAGGCGCGCCCCCGACCGCCATGTAACAGTCGCCGATCGTTTTAATTTTCTCAATGCCATGACGTGCGAGCTGCGCATCGAAGAGGCCGAATACCTCCCCGAGAACACGCACGATCTCGTGCGGGCCGAGGCGTTCTGTCAGTGAGGTGAACCCCACGAGGTCGGCGAATAAGACCGTCACTGATGGGAATTCGTCGGCGATGTTTGTCTCGCCCGACTGCATGCGATTGGCAATCGCCGCAGGAAGAATGTTCAGCAGGAGGTGTTCGGATCGTTCTTTCTCGGCCTTCAACTCATTATTGGTCTGCTGCAGCGCCTCCATACTTTCCCGCGTGTTTTTCAGCATCTCGTTAAAAGTTCCGACAAGTTGCCCCATCTCATCTTTAGATTGATGTTCAATCGGGCAGTTGAAGTTGCCTCTTGAGACGGCCACGGCTGATTCCTGTACCTGCGCGAGCGGAGTCAGGACCCTCCGCCGCTGGATCACGAGCATCCAGGCTGCGACAAGAACCGCTGCAGCGCTCGTGCCAAGGGCAAATCCACCCAACATACGGTTCCGGGCACGAAGCGCCGAAACCTCGGTGCTAGTACGATTTTCGAGCAAAAGCAGGAATTGGTTAATCGGCTCCATGATTTTGGCCTTGGCTTCCATGTACTGCGATCCGAACATCAGGCTTCTGGCAAGTTCGGGATCGGGCTCCGCCTTTCGAGTGAAACCTCCAGACTCATCCAAAAATCGCCCCTCGATGGCCTGCATGGCCGTCTCTTCCAGCCTCACGAGGTCGTCCGACAGATCCTTTGCATCGTTTAGCTTGCGAAACTCCTCCAGGGTGAAGCCCTCTTCGACCATAAGAGCTTCGAGGGCTGCGACCTCTCCGGCAGGTCGGGGGCGTTTGCCACCGGGAAGAACGAGGTCCCAATAGACGAGGTCGTATCGTTCCGGTCTAGGTCCTGTCCCATCCCGGATGGCCAGGATTTCATGAAACCAGTCTTTGTATTGCTCGTCCCCCGTGACTACAAAAAGGCGGGCCATTCGCGTGAGATCGTCGCTGCTCTGACGGAGTTCGTCGGCCAGCCGGACGGATCGAAAACGTCGCTCCTCCGCCTCGGTGATAGTATCCTGAGTCCAAACGATGGCCCACAAGCTTCCAAAAAGGACGAACAGTAGGACCAGGAGGAGCAGGAACAGGAGAAGGTTGAGTCGCCGGAGGGACATCGGCTTTAGAGATTCCAGAACTTTTGGCTCGAGTCACACTCCGGGTAGCGGGACGCCGGCACTACCCCAGGAAAATACATATGGCGATGCTTCCCTTTCCGCTCAAAGGTAGATGGGGGAATAGTCAGGGGACGAATGGTCAAATTTTATGTCTGAACCAAAGCCTGTTCAATATCCTCGACAATCTGTGGGGTGAGGGGCTTCATTCCCGGCCGATATCGGGCAATGACGTTTCCCGAACGATCAATCAGGAACTTTTGGAAGTTCCACTTGATTTCCCCTTTAAAAGGGGTGTCTTCAGTCAGGTAACGATACAAAGGATGTTTGTTTTCGCCAAGGACCGTGATCTTGCTGAAGAGGGGAAATTCCAAAGAATATTTTGTATAACAGAATTCGGCTATTTCTTTGTCAGTTCCGGGTTCTTGTTCACCGAAATCATTAGCTGGAAAAGCTAAAACGGTAAAGCCTCGATCGCGATATTGCTCATACAACGTTTGTAGGCCTCCGTATTGAGGAGTATTTCCACAGAAGCTGGCGGTGTTCACCACCATAATAACCTTTCCCTTATAAGTACTGAGAGGGACCGGGTTTCCATCAATATCGTCCATCGTAAAATCAAAAATCTGGGTTGGTTCTTTCGCTATTGCCTCGTCAACCGACGAAGAATATTCCTGGCTGCATGCGGGAAGGACCAGGCAAAAAACGAGCAGATGTAAATGCCAAGGGGACAATCTTTTATTTTGACAATTATCCATAAGTAATCCTCCCGATTTCCCTGCAATTGCACATTCCGGATTCCTTAAACAGTTTAATATTTAACAAAGTGATTCGCAATGTCGTTAGAGTGTCACAGGGCCATCTGATTCTGTTCACCTAGGCTTGACAAAAGAGAACCACTAGAGGTCAACTTTGACTTATTGATGGAGCCCGAGACACCTGATGGATGTATTGAGGGCTGGAAATACCAAAGAACAAGCCTTTGACATACAAATTCATGGGTTGGTTCAAGGTGTTGGGTTCCGTCCGACGGTTTGGAATCTAGCCCGGCGTTACGGAATTCGAGGACGAGTTTTCAACAATGGAAAGGGGGTTTACACCCTTGGTGGTCGATACCCTGGTTGGCGATCAATTGCCGCGAATTTGCTGATTCATTTCGATGGATCAAAATTGTGAATTGCCAGGGACTCCGCTATCATATGAACATCCTCTGTAGGATGGTGTAGGTTTTGATCTTTTTCTGGATGGTAGACCATTTAATATGATTACCCTGCGAAAATTTCAGCCTGGCGAAGTCATTTTCCGGGAAAACGATGAAAGTGGCAGCGCCTATATCATTGAAAAAGGCCTGGTGGAGGTGACCAGAGAAGTGGACGGACAAGATGTCCATTTGGCCCGTCTTGGCGAAAAAGAAATATTCGGGGAAATGAGTCTCATTGAAGAGAGGCCCCGTTGTGCTACGGTGAAGGCTATTGAAGAAACCCTGGTGCAGGAAATTCCTCGTACTGATTTTTCCAAAAGCCTTCAGTCTGATCCAGACACTGCTCTCAGCTTGATCAAGGTTCTCTTTGAGCGACTTCGTGAAGCCAATTCCACCATCCTGCAATTGCAAAAAGACGTTCCACTTTCTTGTCATTTACCGGAAGTAGGGATTCTTCAGAGGGAGAACGGCCTCTCTACAACCGTTGTCTTAGAAGGCTTAACTCCTACCGCTGTTAACTCGCTTCCGACCAATCCATTTGAAATCAAAAAATTTCCTTTTCGAATCGGGCGACAGAGTCATGACCCCCTGGTCACGAACGACTTGATGATTCCTGATTCCAGCCCGCATCAAATTGCTATCCATCATCTTGCCTTTATCCAAACTAAGGAGGGCCTTGGCGTCGTGGACCGGGGAAGTCAATTTGGATCCCTTCTCAATGGAGACCAATTGGGAGGAGTGGATGGTGATCCCAAACCGGTTATGCTCACAGATCCGGAATGCATTCTGGTTTTAGGACATGTGACGTCCCCCTTCAAATACAAAATCTTCCTTAATACTAAAGAATAACCTGTCCCCACGCGGTCCCTTCCCAAGGAAACCGAATTGATTGAAGGTCTCTTCCATCAAGGGATGTAGGTTTTCTCCTTCATTCTGACGCGATCACTCCCAATCGACAAATGACATTTTTCTGTTCTAATTCCTTGAATTCTATAATGATTTTATGGAAATCCTCAGTTAGGTCATGCCTGGAATAGACCTTGCAAATGGTTTTAATGCATGAGGCCTCAGACCAATCAACCCGAACATTTTCATTCGATCGCGTGACAAGGAGTTCAATTATGAAAACGACAATCACAATACTGACATTTCTATTGACTCTGGGCTTTGGAGCGTTTCTCAATGCTCAAGCAGGGAAATTGGGCGACCAGATGACTGAAACCGACCTCAATACCTTGCCAAGTTCAAATGCGTTCCAAACCTTGGACGGGAAGTTACTCAAAATTGACGGAGAGTTCTACGTTATTGAGGATTTTACCGGGAAAGAACAACGCCTTCATGTGAGTAAAGAAACCGTGATGTTGAGTGGACCGAAAAAACCCGGTGATTCCGTCCGTGCGGAAATCACCAAAAGCGGTCACGCTATCTCTATTCAATAGAAGCCTGACCCCATCCCCCTGGCGGAGGGACTCCCTTCTCGAGGACACTGAGCTTCTTGGACAGCAATTTGGTTCAGCATCCTCTCTTGCCACCTTCTCTTGAGTCCCTCCGCCACCTTTTTCAGATTAAATACGCCTCCTGAATAACTTCCTACATTGGGTCCGACTTTTAGAGTCCGATGCGGAAGTTATCAAGTGCCAGCCCAGCCGTTTATTCACCTGAAATTGGTAACCCGAAACTTTTTAATTGATCCCTCGTTTGCTCAAAAATGAGGCAATCCACCCACAAATCGCTCCAACGGCACAGCAAGCCATCGCGAGATACCAAATGCCTGTATATTCATTCAGGGGGGTGTTCGGGTCAGATGAAAATCCCATTCCTACATAACCGCTGATTGAGAGGGCAACGGCCCCGGCCAATTGGCCAGACATATTCACCCAACCCAGATTTTTGCCCGTGTGCATGGTCCCCCACCGTTCAGCAACCATCGCATTGACCACGGGAAACGTATGAAGGACGACACCTAATATCATGGCAATCACAGCTAACATCCAAACGGAAGATAACGGGACAGTAAGCAACCCTATCGCGACTCCTCCTAATCCAATCCCGATAGTCGAAATGGTCATTCGATTCACCCCAATGCTCAAAAGCCTATCCGAAAGTCGTCCAACCAAGGGACTCCCTCCAATATGGCCAATTGTATAGAACATCCCGATCAGCCCGCCGATCATAATGGCGTTGTCGCGTTCGTAACCCCATTTATATAGTGAAACATCACTGGCAAAAATGACAATCCAGGCAGGGACAAGGCGTAAGGCGATTACGCCGGCTGCGAAATAGCCACCCAGCAACCAAAGGACCGGATCCCTCAAGGTAGAGTTATAATGGGTCGACCCGCCTTTTTCCTTTGTGCGGCCAGGGGGTGGGGACGTCACAATGGGGGTAAAAAGATGCTCAGTTGAAGGCCCTCTAGGATACGATTGAAGGAGCCAATAACACAGGAGCCCAACCAGGGCCAGTAACACGGCCATAAACATGGTGGCCGCTCGCCATCCCGAGAAGGGAAACATCGAACTTTGAAGAAGGTAAATTTGAATCACGGGCATCAGTAAAAAGGCCGCCCCTTCCCCCAGCCCTCCTCCTAACCCGTAATAAATCCCATTGGCCAATCCACGTTCTCGGGGTTGAAACCATTGCGCTAACAAACTGGCAATAGGGACAAACGCACTGGCGGCCACCACGCCAACCAACATGCGCCAAAGGATGGCAGTCCCCAATCCTTGCGATGTTGCGAACAGGGCAAGACCCCCGGCCGACAACAGCACTCCCCAGGAAATAATGTGCCGTCCTCCCATGCGATCTGTCAGAATTCCCCAAGGCACCTGGGCCAAGGCATAGGGATAAAAAAAGACCGATCCCATGAGACCTAACGCCGCCTTGTCCAAGTGCAAGTCCTCACTGATATAGGGGGCCAGACCGGTATAACTCCAACGAACCAGATAGGAACTTGCATAGGCGAGAACACAACAGCCTAATATGATCCATCGATACCTGAGAGGGTGACCAGCCGAAAAATTCTTCATAGTCAATTTTGAGGGTGATCCATCTTCAGAGGGTCATCTTTCCGACCTTTACAAGTTGGAGGTGTATTGGATACGTTCTCACTATATTCGAGGACAAACCAAGCTCGTATAGTGTAGAAATTCAATTTAGCTAGCAACTGGGAGCCTGTCCGAGATGAGAATGATCTATTCCGAATATGCTGGATTTGGCCATATTTTCCGATCCTTTTCGTTCAGGAGCCAAACTATTCACCTCAATCAATCGACATAATTGACTCAAACCAGCCAATTTTACACCTCATGAAAAAACAAGTTCTGACAATTGCGGGATCTGATTCGGGTGGCGGGGCGGGTATTCAGGCTGATCTCAAAGCGATGTCGGCTCACGGAGTATTCGGGATGTCTGTCATCACATCCATCACGGCGCAGAATACTATGGGTGTCACCGCGGTTCATGATGTGCCCGTCTCGATCATTGAGGCCCAGATGGAGGCCATTTTTTCAGACTTTGAGGTGGCGGCGGTCAAAACGGGCATGCTCTCAACCGCCCAAATTGTCAAAACAGTCAGTGCAAAATTAGCGGAAAAGCAAGTTGGAAATCTGGTCGTCGATCCCGTTATGGTCGCGAAAGGGGGGCAGCGACTATTACAGAATGATGCCATGACCTTGCTCAAGAACGATCTCATTCCCATGGCGCTGGTTGTGACACCAAATATTTATGAAGCGGAATTATTAGCTGATACCAAAATTCACACGTTGGCCGAAGTCCGTCAGGCGGCCAAATCCATTCACAAATTAGGTTGCGGCAATGTCTTAATAAAGGGAGGCCATCTTCAGGAAAGACCGGGGACGGACCTCTTGTATGACGGGAGGTTTTTTCGGATGTATTCCGGGGAATTCATTCATACGCCCAATACGCATGGGACCGGTTGCACCTATGCGTCCGCCATTGCCGCCAACTTGGCCAAAGGCCTTCCTCTCCCCGACGCGATTGAGGCAGCAAAAACCTATCTCACCGAAGCCATTCGGCATAGTCTCGCCATCGGCCACGGTCACGGCCCTACCAACCCATTTTATTTTTTGCCGGAATGAACGATTTACCTCTTCTAAGAGGCTATTGAAAAACGCAACATTGCAAATTTATAAATGACGAGAGTCCAACTACCGCAGTGCCAGAAGCCAGGCAGGATGTTCAAAAAGGCCCGATGTCTTTCCCTCCCAAACCCCGTCGCGCCAAGACTCTCCTTTCCACGGGCAAGGCCGCGCATTGCTTAGTACGTCCCGCAGGGCGTCCCCCTTGTTTGGCGCGCGGAACGTACACGGGAGTACGTGAGCACGACAAAGGGCCGAGAACGCAGCTGGCGGACGTTTTCAACATCCTGCTAAAGAATGGAGTGAATCTGTTCGGCTGGCCGCGCCAGAATGGCACGCTTTCCTTTTTCTGCAAGGGGACGTTGAATCAAATCGGGATGTTTCAGCATGAGGTCGATCAACTCATTCTCACCCACATTTGCATTTTTTAAATTCAACTTTTTATAGACTTCCTCTTTGGTTCTCATAATGTCCGTGGCTTTTAATCCTGCCTTTTTCAGCAGACTTTTAAGTTTGGCTTTGGTGAATGGCTGTTCATAATAGTTGATGGCCTGGAAGGGCTTGCCGCTGGCTTGCGCCAACTTGATGACTTGTCGACATGTTGAACAGGTCGGCTTTTGGTAAATGGTGGTTTCCATGTGTCCTCCTTATTTCACTTTTGAGGCTGGTGTAGAGAAATGGCGTCTATCTTGACCTCATTTTTATCAGCATGCTAAATACCAGGCTAGTCGCATGCTCAAAGTGTATTGCTTTGTTTTAACCCCCAGGCATCATTGATACTAAAACAATGACCGACACGACCTCCAACACTGAATTTGCCTGCGCAAATGAATCGCAACGTACATTAAAGGACTTGCGTACGAAACGTAAAGGCCAGCCGGTCTATGTTATGGGACATGACGAACGTTATAAAGGTCAGGAAGGGGTGTTTGAATGTTTTAACATACGTTTGGCGGTGGTGAAATTTCCTAATGGGAAAACGGCGGGTTTTGATCCATTAGAGTTATTGCTTCCCTGTGAAATCCATGATGATGGGCAGGCGTATTTCGAGATTCGCAATTGTCAGGACTGTGATCTGCTGTTTCCCCTAACGGCTGAGGAATTTTGGGCAGAACAGGAACGGACCATCTGTCCTGAATGTTCACCATGAGATTGTGGTAGGACCTATCGCCAACAATTCGATCTAAAATCTTTATTATCTCAGCCAGTCCGTCTTTCTGATTTCCTTCGTCAACCGACCTTCGTAAAAACATTTCTTCCGATGCCTTTCATACGGAAGGCGGGAATGATAACAGTAAAGAGCCCTGCGGAAATTTCGGTCATTCAGGATTTACCCGGAAATGCTGATCCAATTTATTCCCCTGGTCTTTGGGTGAATAAATAATAAGCCTTTGAGGACGAAAGGACACCTCTTATCTATGAAATCCTCTGTTCATAAGAAACCGGTGCAAAAGAAACGCCAATTGATGAAGTCGGTCCGGGGCAAGAAGACCCTCTCCGGCCGCCAGCAGACTCGCACCAGAATTGAGCGGGATACCATGGGGGAACTGCATGTCCCGCTCCATGCATATTATGGCGTGCAGACGGCGAGGGCCATTGAGAATTTCCCCATTAGCGGTCTTCGTTTTCCACGATCGTTCATCCGAGCATTAGGGATGATCAAAGGAGCGGCCGCGAAGGTGAATGGTTCCCTGGGTGTAATCGATAAGGCCCGCACACGTGCTATTCAGCAGGCCGCGAAGGAAGTGATTCAGGGAAAATGGGATGGAGAGTTCCCGGTCGATATCTTTCAAACAGGTTCGGGAACGTCCACGAATATGAATGCGAATGAGGTCATTGCCAATCGAGCATCGGAATTGCTGGGGGGGGACCGTGGCAGTCGAAAAGTGCATCCCAACGATCACGTGAACCATGGACAATCCAGTAATGATGTCATTCCGACTGCAATACACGTCGCTTCAATCGACATGATCTCTCGGGACCTGATTCCGGCGCTCAAGCGGCTTCATCGGTCGCTTCAGACTAAGGCCCGCCAATTTGACAAAATTGTAAAAATCGGGCGAACGCATCTTCAGGATGCCACGCCGGTTCGCCTCGGGCAGGAATTCGGAGGGTATGCCAGACAAATCGAATTGGCTCTGGAACGGGCGGAACATGCCCAGGGGGTGATGCGGGAATTGGCTCTGGGAGGAACTGCCGTCGGAACTGGATTGAATGCGCATCGTCGTTTGGCCCGTTTGGTTGTTCAGGAATTGTCTGGAGCCATTCGATTTCCCCTCAGGGAGGCCGTCAATCACTTTGAGGCGCAGTCCACCCAGGACTCTGTAGTTGAAGCCAGCGGTTGTTTACGGACGATTGCGGTCAGTCTCATGAAGATTGCCAATGATCTTCGTTGGATGGGGTCAGGCCCTCGGTGTGGATTAGGGGAAATTCACCTTCCTGAAACGCAACCGGGGTCCTCAATCATGCCGGGGAAAGTGAATCCCGTGATTGCAGAATCGGTGACTATGGTTTCGGCACAGGTCATAGGAAATGATGTGACGATTACCGTGGCCGGCCAATCTGGAAATTTTGAGTTGCTCGTGATGCTCCCTGTCATGGCACACAATCTGCTCCAATCCATTGAACTGCTTGCCCGGTCTGCCAAGAACCTTGCGGTTCGATGCGTTGATGGCATTGTAGCCAATAAAGAGACGTGTCAAGGATGGATCGAACGAAGCCTTGCCATGTGCACGGCTTTGGCTCCGGTCATCGGCTATGAGGCTGCGGCCGGCATTGCGAAGGAAGCCTATCGAACGGGCAAAACCGTCAGGGAATTAGCCATAGAACAGAAGGTTTTGCCGGAAGCCCAACTCGCGGCCTTATTGGATCCTTGGGGAATGACTGGGCCGGGGAGTGGGGGACCCAAAGCACGGAAACTTCGGTAGGGGAGATGACCACATGTGTTGATGATATCCGATAATAGAAGGCTTTTCCCTTCATCTTTTGGGGGTCCCTACGTGTATTAATGACTTCAGCTAGATCTAATCCGGAATTCCTCTCCTCTAACCGTAACCCCTTACCCTCTCTTTTTTCAATAAAAACAATGCTTTATTTCCTATAATGGCTTTCCATTTCTATGGATCCAACTGAGGAATACATATTGCTGTGGTTGTACTGCGAAGAGCGTAGTTATTGAGCTGATTCAGTTGTGTTAGGATTATGGGATCGTGGGTCATCTGACAATTTAGTTCCTAATGAGGAAATCTCATGAGTCGCAATTACCTTAAAGTAATGTCTTTGGCCAGTATTCTGATTTTACTTTGTGTTCAAATTGCCAATGCGAATGATCTCAATAATGTCAAAGGCGGAGACTTTGAGATTTCGTATCATGAGCCTGTCCCTCCAATAAACCTGCTCAGGAAGCCTTTCGATCCCTCCAGTCCGGATGGGGAGGGCCCTTCGTGGGAATGGGTTCTCGAAGCTTTTGGAAAACTATTTCATTTTGATTTGCAACCGAATGACCGTGTGATTGCGGGGTTGCCCAAAGGGCAGCGGGAGAAAATTGCGGAGACGGTTAAACTCTATCGAGGCAAGATTCAGGGGAATGAAGACTCTTGGATTCGTCTCACGAAAATTGGTGATGAATGGTCCGGTATGTTCTGGGATGGGGAGGAAGTCTATATCATTGACCCACTGCACATTTTGTCTCCATTTCTTAGAGTGATTCCCTTTGTCGGAGAGTTCAAACAAAGTATTTATCGATTGTCGGACACCAAAAATTTAGAACAATTCGTTTGTGGATTTGAATCGACTGATGCGTCAGGTCAACCCCCGTCTGACTTCCAGGCCCTTTCCCAGGAATTACAGGGAGAGGTCTCAGCAGAGGCTGTTGGAGCTTCCTTGAATATCGATCTGGCTATCGTGACAGATCCTCTATTCGCTCAGATTCAACAAAATAGCTTTCAGACTTCTAATGATGCGGCCGTGGTGGCCAGGGTAAACGTCGCCGATGGAATCTATTCAGAACAGGTGGGCGTTCAAATTAATCTCGTGGAAATTCTGGAATTATCCGACAATGGTTCCTTGACCTCTACGGATTCCGCGACCCTTCTTTCTCAATTTGGAAATTTTACAAACTCTTCCCAATTCAATCACCCCGGAGTCGCCCATTTGTTCACAGGGCGGGATTTGAATGGTAGTGTCATTGGACGGGCGTATCTTAGTTCGTTGTGCCACGACAGGTATGGTGTGGGAATCAATGAAATTCGGCAAGGTGGAACGGTCGGAGCGATCTTGTTCGCTCACGAACTGGGCCATAACTTTGGTGCCCCACACGACAATCAAAGTGGATCCGCCTGTTCGAGTACGCCTTCTGGTTTCATCATGAATCCTTTTCTTGATAGAAATAGTCAGGATTTTTCAGAATGCAGTATTGAACAGATGCAGCCGGAAATAAATTCTGCCTCGTGTATTACCGATATCGATTCCCCTGTAAGTTCGGTGACTCTGGAGGCGGACAAGCCGAGCCCGGCTCAACTGGCGACCGTGGGCACGGTGACCTTCACCGCGAACGCGATGGGGGGCAGCGGCAACTACGACTACCGGTTCATCGTCCGGGATCCCTTTGGCGTGTGGACGGAGGGGCAGGACTTCGGGAACGGAAACATCTTCGCGTGGACGCCTCCCGACGTCGGCAGTTGGGCGATCCAGGTGCGGGCGCGGAATGTCGACAGTACCGAACTATGGGAGGCGTTAACGGGTCGAATTTTTGAGGTCCTGGGCAATTCTCCTGTGAGCTCGGTGACGCTGGACGCGAACAAGCCAAGCCCGGCTTATCTGGCGACTGTGGGGACGGTGACCTTCACCGCGAACGCGATGGGGGGCAGCGGCAACTACGACTACCGGTTCATCGTCCGGGATCCCTTTGGCGTGTGGACGGAGGGGCAGGACTTCGGGAACGGAAACATCTTCGCGTGGACGCCTCCTGACGTCGGTCGTTGGGTGATCCAGGTGCGGGCGCGGAACGTCGGCAGTGCCGCCCTATGGGAGGCCTTGGCCGGACGGATTTTCGATATCAGCGGGGGTCAGCCTGTGAGCTCGGTGACGCTAAACGCGAACAAGCCAAGCCCGGCTCAACTGGCGACCGTGGGGACGGTGACCTTCATAGCGAACGCGATGGGGGGCAGCGGCAACTACGACTACCGGTTCATCGTCCGGGATCCCTTTGGCGTGTGGACGGAGGGGCAGGACTTCGGGAACGGAAACACCTTCGCGTGGACGCCCCCCGACGTCGGCAGTTGGGCGATCCAGGTGCGGGCGCGGAATGTCGGCAGTACCGTGCTATACGACGTGTTGGATGGCATGGTCTTTGTAATTCTCGATCAATAACACGAGAGTAGGGTTGACTGAGTCACGCAACGGGCTCGGGTAACCACCCCGAATTCCGGTAAAAATATAGAAATGCCTGCACGACAGGGAAGTGCTGGGTCTGCTCCTAGACAGCCTCCTGGATTGTGAGGGTACCAACGACAGATGAGAATCAAATTCTTTTCGCTGTGTGCAGAATAACCAGGGCTAGATTAGCTAGTGGACAAAGAAACTATGTCCAAGGACCGTAAAGACTATAGGCCAGCGACGACCTTATTGATGGTTCTGTGGCTCAGTACGGTATTGGCCGTTGTCAACTCAAATGCCAGCCAGCTTGGCCGTAATGGATTTTCCGGGAATCCTTCAACCAACGGGGGGGCAACGTGTGCCGTTTGCCATACACCGGGGGTGACCCTACCTATCGTTACTCTGTCGGGACCCAGCGTGGTGGACGCTGGCACAACCAATGAATACACTGTCACAATCACGGGGGGACCGGCACAAACTGGAGGCGTCAATATCTCAGTCGGCGATTTTGTCGGTGAACTCGCGCCGTCAGATCTTGACCTGCACCTTATCGGGAATGAACTATCGCATGTCGCCCCAAAATCGTTCATCAGCAACACGATTACCTTCTCTTTTCTATGGACGGCCCCTGAGTACAACACAACGGTAACCCAGTACGCCGCCGGTAACTCCTCCAACGGTCAATTGGACCTCCTGAGCGATGGCATCAATACCCACACCTTAGAAGTCATTGTGCAAAATGGAACTCAACCACCACCCACGGAGCCTCCTCCTCCTGTGGGTGATATACACCTTGAGGAGGTCGCCTCTGGATTAAATTCTCCTGTGGCTGTGACACACGCTGGCGATTCGCGGCTCTTTGTTGTGGAGCGTCCAGGATACATTAGAGTTATTGACGACAATGGAAACCTCCTCGCCACACCGTTTCTTAATATCTCAGGCCAGGTAGATAGCAGCAGCGGTGAAATGGGCTTGCTGGGGTTAGCGTTCCACCCGAACTATACAACAAACGGTTATTTTTACGTCTATTACACACGGGATCCTGGGGCAGGACTCGATCGGACTCGCGTGGCACGTTTTCAGGTCAGCGCAAACCCAGACGTTGCGAACCCCATTAGTGAAGTGGTGATCATGGAGTTCGAGCAACCGTTCGCGAATCATAATGCTGGAGACCTGCACTTTGGTCCCGATGGGTATCTGTACGTGGCATCCGGGGATGGTGGGGGTGGGGGTGATCCCCAGAATAATGGCCAAAGGAGCGATACGTTACTCGGGAAGTTGCTGCGAATTGACGTTGATACCCAGCCGGGGGCAACCGATGGCCCCGATTGCGAGATCTCGGGCAACGCGAACTATCGAATACCACCAAGTAACGCGTTTAATGATGGCTTGGGTGGACAAGGCTGCGATGAGATCTATGCCCTCGGACTACGTAATCCCTGGCGGTTCAGTTTTGATAGGCAGACCGGCGATTTGTGGATCGCCGATGTCGGGCAGAACAACTATGAGGAGATTAATTTCGTGCTTTCTGGGGCAACCGGAGGGCTCAACTTTGGCTGGCGTTGTTTCGAAGGCGACAGCATCTTTAACTCTAATGGGTGTACGGCAGAGTACTTTCCCCCGATCCATTCGTTTTCCCATGAAGCGGGTAATTGTTCGGTAACCGGTGGCTTCGTCTATCGTGGATCTAGTAACTCAGCGTTTGAGGGGCACTATTTTTTTACTGACTTCTGTAACACCGCGATTCGAACGCTGAGCGGGCCACCCAATGCACCGATCCTGTCGGAGGTTCTGCCTGCCGGTGAAATTAGCACTCCCTCCTCCTTTGGTGAGGGCGTCAACGGAGAGCTCTATGTCGTCAGTTTGAATGGGGGTCGTTTGTATAGAGTTAATGGATCGCTGGAGGTAGCGCTTAGCGCCGACAAGCCAAGCCCGGCCCCGCTGGCGAGTGTGGGGACGGTCACCTTCACCGCGAGCGCCTCGGGTGGCACTGGCAACTACGACTACCGGTTCATCGTCCGGGATCCCTTTGGCGTGTGGACGGAGGGGCAGGACTTCGGGAACGGAAACATCTTCGAGTGGACGCCTCCGGACGTCGGTCGTTGGGTGATCCAGGTTCGGGCGAGGAACGTCGGGAGTACCGCGAAATGGGAGGCCTTGACCGGCCGGATTTTCCAGGTCCTGACGGACACGCCCGTGAGCTCGGTGACGCTGGAATGGGACAAAGAGAACCCGGCGAACCTCTCAACCGTGGGCAACGTGACTTTTACCGCAAGCGCGTCAGGCGGCAGCGGCAACTACGACTATCGGTTCATCGTCCGTGATCCGCAGGGGGTGTGGACCGAGGGGCAGGCCTATGGGAAC
The DNA here is from genome assembly GCA_964525045.1 of uncultured Nitrospiraceae bacterium. GTDB lineage: Bacteria > Nitrospirota > Nitrospiria > Nitrospirales > UBA8639. The sequence goes on from CAZGFD010000038.1 coordinate 21,848, forward strand.
GGAGACACCTTCGAATGGGCGCCTCCCTTCGCAGGGCGATGGGGCATTCAAGTCCGCGCGAGGAATGTTGGCAGTCCCGTGCGATGGGACGTCTTGAGTGGCATGGTCTTCGTAATCCGGGATCAATGACACTAAGTTGGCGGTGACGGAACATCGACGTACTCGGTTGCGGAGGGGTGGGAGGTTTCCGTTTAGAGATATCCCGGCCAGCCGGATACGGGGAATGACTCCCCCGGGGATATCGTTGGGTTGGAGCCCTCAACGGACGGTACGCGGTTCGGTCTGGCCTGACGCAAATCGGAGACGTGTGGACGAATGCTACCAAGAGCCAGGCGACGTCCCCTGTGCTTGCTGGCTGGAAGGTCAAAGTGCGTATACGCGGGTCTGAGGGCGCTGAACCCGGGGACAGGCTGGAAACCGGAATCGACGTTATTTCGATTTGCGGACGAGTTCCTAAAGCGAGAGATTCCATTAAAAGTGTATTTCACTTTAGTTTTCTTGTTTCACAAATTCGATTTACGATTTTCGAATTTGGAGCTATTTGAATTACCATGACCTCACAGAAATGTGGAATGATGCTCTCACTCTAGAAGATTGATCATTGAAAAAGTGGGAAATCTTTAACCGATCCCCAATGGATTTATTGATCCATCACTCGAACCGCCTCGTTTTTGGCACCTTCCCAGTTTCCCGACACTTGCTCGGAATCGCAGACGAAATTTATTTATGCCGGTCAAATGGAAGGTTTCGTGGTGCCAAAAGTTTTCAGATTCGATGTCTCCAAGGAGATAGGCCCTTTTACTTCCTCTTGCCTCTCTGTTTGTCGAAACGTCAACAGCAAGATATTCTCCGCTGTTGAACACTCGTTCAATAATCCAGTCGAAGGTGACTGCTGCTGTCCTTTTCCCCTGAAGATCAATAGGGTCGAAGTCAGGGTGGCGTTCGTTGCATTACCATCGACCTCTCCTTAAAAGGTCCCATCGGGTGAGCTTTGGGTGAATCAATTTGCGTGTCTTCTCCCCATAAGCCATTCCACTCAGCTATATGGAAACTCTCGGAAAACCGGGTTCTGGGTGAACCTCCTCCGCGGGGTGAGGTGACGCTGGGTACAAACCGGTAACATGGATTACATTTCCTCGGCAAGGAGGACCTTGCTGATGCCATGGAAGGAAGCCAGTGCGATGGACGAACGAACTAAGTTTATTGGGCGGTTATTAGCTGGAGAGAAGATGGCGCCCTTGTGCCGGGAGTTTGGTATTTCCCGCATGACGGGACATACGCGTTGGAATCGGTATTAACACCAGGGGTCCTACGCGCTGTATAACCGGAGCCGTGCGCCGCATCGGCATCCCAATCAGACCCCTTATGAGGACGAACAACTCATTTTTCGATTGAAGGAACAAAAGTCGCATTGGGGCGCCCCCAAGATTCGAGATCTGGTCCGACACCACTATCCGACCCTGAAACTGCCTTCAACGAGTACCGTGCGCAGTATTTTGGACCGACATGACCTGGTCAAGAAAAGAAGGAAACGGCGGCCGTTTCGGGCGACCGCCAGTTATCTGTCGAATCCCGATCACCCTCATGATCTCTGGTGCACCGATTTCAAAGGGGAGTTTCGGATGTTGAACAAGCAATATTGTTATCCGCTGACACTCACCGACTATGCCAGTCGGTTTTTATTGACATGTCAGGCGCTGGAGCGTCCCGCGGTGGGGCCCAGTTTTCCGGTCTTTGAAGAGGCGTTTCAGACGTACGGGTTGCCGGTAGCGATCCGGAGTGATAACGGGACACCCTTTGCGAGTGGGAACACCGCCTGGAATTTAACGCGCCTGTCGGTGTGGTGGATTCGGCCGGGGATTAAACTCGAACATATTGAACCCGGCTATCCTCAACAGAATGGCCGGCATGAACGCTTGCATCGGACCTTGAAAGCGGAAGCCACGCATCCGGCCCGCGCCAACCTCCTGCAACAACAAGAACAGTTTGAGGCCTTTCAACAGGAGTATAACGTTGAACGGCCCCATCAGGCCTTGGAGATGAAACGGCCCCCGGAGGGGAGAGACACATTAATTAAATTCCTTTTGTGTTCCTTTCAAATTAATGTTCCAGAATAAGCCGTCTTTTTCGCACCCCCCAATCTCATCTGAAGGTCACTAGCTCTATCCCCTTGCTCTGCCCGGTGAACGGAGTAGCAGGTTAAACAAACCTTAACAAAAGTGAATCCAGTTTTCGCTTGCCCTGTTATCTTTTTGGATACAAACTGTATCGAAACGGATACCGCAGGGCACCGTCCGTCTCGGCCTGTACAGCCCCAAATGACACTGAACTATGAAAATTTACTACCAAAAAAGGCAAAATTTTTCTTAAATCGAATGAAGTTTTTTTTCGATCATATTGAAAATTGGCAAATCAGGTAATGGCTCGGTTTTTGCTCTGGCTTAAAAACACCTTTTCTTTTGAAAATTAACCATAAATGTCCATTAATCGATGTGAATTTTTCGTTCAAACATCTTATTATTCTTTGGCTGACGTTTCTGAGCCTCCAGGGAGTTGTCGCAGCCGACGATTTAACTGTCACATCGGGACATGTTCTGACGCCGTCTGCCACCGCGCCGCTCGCTGCCCTCT
>CAZGFD010000039.1:0-24083 GCA_964525045.1 uncultured Nitrospiraceae bacterium
CAGGTGGAAGAGCCGATTTACGTTCGGCCCGCCGAGCGGGTGAGCTGGCTGTAACAGAAATCGAGAAATAGCCAGAACCACAGTCGGGAAAGGCAGGGCCTTCGTGATGAAGGCCCTGCCTTTTTTTTCTGATACCTCAACAATCCCAACCGGGGATTCTAATGTTTTATCCCTTTTCCCTCAGCCAATTTAACGTATTGACGTTATCCAAATTTACATTGGTACAATAATGATTAAAATCCAATACTGACCAAACTCAAGGCCATTCGGAATTATCATAGCCAATCGACTTTAAAGAGAAGTTCGTTAATAAAATCTTTGGGCATAAAAATAGCATAATCCTCGCTAAGGGAATTCATGTCCGCAATGAACACCTGGAGTCCGAGATTGATAAATAGGCCCGATCAGACATTAAACACATTCGATCCCCTCGGACTCTATCTGAGAGAAATGGTTCATCACTCCATTTTAAGTCCACAATCCGAGATGGATTTGGCAAAACGCATTAAAAAATTGCAGAAGGAATTGGATGCTATTCTCTTCAGTTTGCCATTGACATCATTGTATCTCGCTTCGGTAGAAGATCAACTAAAACAGGGGAAACTTGAAATTGGTGATATCATTTTATCGCCAAAAATCAATGAGAATGAGAATTCAACTAAACAGGTGGACTCTGGCGAAAACTCAGTTACCCAAGGAACCTTCCGTGACCATGCTTACCATCAACTTGATCGCATTCGACAACTATCGGAAGTGTATTTAGATTTACTGCTCCAAAGAAGAGGCCGTCACAGCCAATACCGGGGTAAACAAACAATCGAGTCTAAAATCAGAGGAGTCAAAAAAACACTTGTCAAATCAATCGCTTCGATAAATTTAACGCCCAGATATAAAGCTTTCCTGCTGGATCAAATAAAAATAGTGGGAAAAGGGCTTATGGAGCCCGAGTTGCACTCTAAGAACTACTTCGACAATTTGTTGTTTCAACCTTTGCAAAGGTCCATAGTGTATTCCACTCCAGTAGTTCAGAGTACAGGGGAAAAAGGATGGGATCGCATCGAGGCAATTGCATGGGTTTGTTTTGAAGAAATGAGCCATTCCCTTCCCTCGATCGAAAAAGCCGAAGACAAAATCAGAGCCGCCAAACACACATTCGCACAGGCCAATCTTCGGCTCGTGGTCAGTATAGCCAAGAAATACGCCAACAGAGGAGTTCCCCTCCTTGATTTAATTCAAGAGGGCAATATGGGCCTTATGACTGCTATCGATAAATTTGACTACCAACGCGGCTATAAATTCAGCACTTATGCCACATGGTGGATTCGAGAGGCAGTGGGAGGAGCGGTAGCGGATCAGGCACGAACGATTCGTCTGCCGGTATATATCTATGAATCCCTAAAGAAAATGCACCGTGCTTCACTGAAACTTTCCCAACAATTTGGACGCACACCCAATTCCCAAGAAATTATGGCCCATATGGGGTTTTCTCAGAAAAAGGCGGCACCCTTAAGGGTTTTGCAGCAGAATGTCCTTTCTCTGGAAATGCCTGTCGGGGAAAACCAAACGGGCCAACTGAAAGACCTCATTGAAGAGAAAACAGCTGTTTCCCCGCTGGAGAGTGCTATGAAACGGGACCTCATTCAACAATTGTCTGCTTTGCTCAGCAATAACCTTTCTCCTCGAGAAGCAATGGTTATTCGCAAACGGTTTGGAATTGGAGAGAGCACCGAACACACCCTGGAAGAAATTGGGAAAGACTTTCAACTGACACGAGAAAGAATCCGACAGATCGAAGAAAGGGCTCTCGAAAAATTGCGACATTGTCGGCAAAGCGAACGGCTTCGATGCTTTGTCGAAAGCACCTGACTCCCTGGCATCATTGATTCTTTCTTTCTATCATCTCCATCAGTCGCAGTATTTTTTTGTCTTACGTTGTCGAGATGAAAGAGGAGCGGTGGATTTAAACCGGGCTTTCCCGTTTGTCGGCTGTGACTTGATTCCCCGGTTCTGTAAAATCAAGTGATCCAAGACTTCTCCACAATTGAAGCACCGCCAAACGACGACCCATACTTGTCCCGACTCATTCAGAGGGTCCATTAATGTATCTTGTTGCATGAATCCAGCACAACGGCGACAGGTCATGATATTTCTCGTTAGGAAATAAAAAAATCCGCTCAACGACGGAAAAACCAGCTTCTGAATTGTTATTCCCTGCCCACAGAATTTCCGATGCTCGCTCGACCAACCTGAAAAGATTCTGAGGGTTTGACATACGGCATCAACCCAAGTTGCTGAGCATCTTTCTTGACCTCCAACAGGGCAATGGCTCCACGAAGGGCATCAGTCAGAGAGTGAGTGACGATGGGATAAATACCCTCCTGCTCAACCACCACATCCAATATGGCTCCGCCGGCGGGTCCAATAACAAACGTCTGAACACCTTGAAGGTTGTTGGCTGGGTTTCCGCTTTCCCACACATCGTCCCAAATCTCTGCAATTGGATGAAGGGCCGAAAAGTTATTCGGACCACCATTGACGAAAAAGAAACGCACTCGTTCACCAGGTTTCGCTTCTAGAAAATCGCCTCCCGCTGCCGCATGGACCGGATCATATTTAAACACTCCACCGTTGAACACCACGTGATCATACTCCCGATCGAAGAAGGCTTGTACATTATCAGGATTTTTCTCATACAACTCGGTCTGCACTAAGACGTATTCACGATCCGCCTTGGGGAGAGCGGTGGGATCCTTGGGATCAACGATCACCGCTCCCACCATTCCCCGTGCGATATGTTGAATCATCGGAAAGGCCCCACAATGGTAGGCAAACACTCCAGGCCGCTTGGCCTCCCATACGTATTCCAAGGACTCTCCAGGATTGATGTCACGATAATTTTCAAGGAAATTGGTTTCAGCAGCATGAAAATCCATGGAATGAGGACGACTATTCTCCTTAAGGTTCTTTAAAACAAATTGAACCTGATCGCCTTCCGTGACCCGAATCACGGGGCCGGGGAATTGGCCATTGAAAGTCCAGGCTTTATATTTGGTGCCTTTTCCATCAACTTCAACTTCCGTTTCAATCGCCGTTAACTCAACCTTCACTAATGCGGCAAAGCTTGAGGAAGACAATAGGCAAATATCAACGACCGTTGATACCAATGAACAGGCTAAAAGGTATGTAAAAAATCGTTTCATTGTTTAGTGACCTTTCGATTAAAAAAATTAAACATGAGTCAACTCCTCCGGGATAATTCCCGCCATTATGTTGTCTCTACTTCCGAATCAAGGCGAACTGAATTAAAAATTTTCCACACGCGAACCGAATTCAGTTTGCCATTTGAGATTCGAAATCCTTATTCAGACCCCAGCCCCACCACTTACAATTCCCTTTCTTTTGCACATTCTTTTAGCTATCCTCGAATTTTCGCCACCCAAACCGAACCTGATATTGAATCGGATTTGGCTTTTCGTCTTTTCCAGCCATACTTCCCGGCGGGGCGGACGCAACATTACCCATTCCCATAATCAGAACTCCGAAGAATCCGAGAACACCAACTATCACTTCAATTGTAGGATTGCCAATTGGAAATTCAAGCATTTCCGACCTCTTTCGTTTGCCAATACCTTTATCGATTGCCTATTTCACACCTTGGATTTTTTGGTTACCCCATTCGTTCATCTAAGACATAACTTCATGCCTGTGGTGATGATTTTTGTTTTTCTCCTCTATGGACATTCGTAGGCCGCTCTGATTTCTAACGCCGTCCAGCGGGTTGTGGCGCATAATCTGGAACTGGAGGAATCTCTGGAGCGGTCACTTTCTTTCCACTAAAGGAAGCCAACCAGAACACAAACAAAATGCTGAACCAAAACAGCAACACGTTGAACGAAATCATGTTGGCAGCAAAACCAATGGTATGGGTGTACGCCCAGGGAGAATTGTCTCTCATAATTTCGTTCACATGCCAAAAGAGGCGAACCGACGAGCGAATATATCCCATTAACGCCATCATCCAGGTAAATTCGGTGGCCAGGGCAATCAACGCATATTGCGAACGCGCTGACATCTTGCCCCACTGAATGGGGCCTCCTGCTTTCGCCCCTTTCAGCATGGCAATGTTTAATGGGGTCATCAAAACAAGGCAGGAAAGTGTCGTCACCACTTGGGGGACCGATAAGCCAATCCTGACATTTGCCGGAATGTAATACCCATAGATGGCGAGCCAAATGATATTCGCACTTCCCATGAAAAAGAAGCAGGTCATAAAAATGTTGCCGAACTTTCTCCAAGGTACCGTCGGAATAAGATTGCCACGCTGGTACCAAATAAAACTTATGATGGTGACGATAATAAGCATATTGATCCCGCCGTTTTTGGCAGACATGACTCCATAATTCCCCAAAACCGGATGTTGTTGGCCCCCCATGGCTTTTAACTCAGCGGGGGTCATCACGATCGTGTGCGGAGTGATAAACACCAACAACCCGACAACAGAAATAAACACAAGATATTTAATATAGGGTTGGAATCGTTCAGCCCCTGGCATACGGCCGAAACATTGCCATAAATAATAACTGGCGCTCAGGAACAGCGCTCCGATCATAGTAGCCTGTATGATAAACAGCCAGGCGAGGAGCCCACCCATCAAGGTAATCCCCATTTGTTGACGATACGCATAGATTTCCCTCATGAGCCAATAACCGGCAAATGGTAAAGGAATAAGGAAAATCACCGCGATAAACATGGCCACATAGCCCATCCAATCGTAATGCGCCCGCTCATCATCCGTTTTTGCTGATAAGTACCTGTACGCGGCATACGCGGCGACGACGCTCCCTCCGAATGCCATATTCCCCAGAATGCGGTGGAAATTCAGCGGGTTCCATAGCGCGGTGTGAATTGCGTGCCAAATGTTTCCCAGGAATCGTCCCTCTTCATCCACCCCGGCAGGAGACATCATGAACGCAATCCATGAATTGGCTAGGAACATGAGGACGGTTCCAATCACGTTCAACACCACGGACATACTGAGGTGGATCCATTTGAGAAATCCTTCTTTCATTCGGTCCCAGCCATAATAGTAAATATACAGCGTTCCACTTTCGGCTACGAAGAGGAGTGCATAGATATGCATGACGGGACGGAAAATACTCGAGAGATACCCGAAGAAGGTCGGATATAAAGTCAAAAACGTAAATAAAAGTATCCCACCAAGAATGGCGGTCAAGGAATAGGCGGTGATGCTGATTCGAATAAAATCATACGCCAGGCGATCATATTTCTGAGCCATGGTCCGATCCTTGGTTACCATTCCAATGAATTCAATGATCATACAGAAAATTGGGACGGCTAAGACAAAGCTCCCATAGTAGAGATGTTGTTGGTTGGCAATCCACATCAGCACTCGACTCTCGAAATTGCCATAGCTGGGGTAGTCACTAGAGTTAGTGTCAGTTTTGGGAGCCGGTTCCCCCGACACAATTCCCTCGGTTTTATAGTACACATCACGTCCGAATTCGCGCGTCTCTTCTTTCTCGGTAGGGGCGAGTTCTGTATTGGCACCGGATTGTGATTGTTCGGCCGCAATGGAATCCGTACTGCCCAAGATAAGGGACACTTGCATACCAATTGGAAAAACCAGCATCCCGGTTATCACGCTTAAGACAATTATGATTCCACTTTTTTTGAGAATTTTCTTTCTCATGTATTTCCCCCTTCACGTTCAAGGGTCTTAAAAAGCCAGATCTTCTTTCCGTGTGTCATCGTTCCATTATTGGAGTGTCCCCCTCTGGGAATCATATCTGTGATCTCATTTCGTTTGTTTCCCATTGCAGCTTTTGCATACCTCGTGCCCAGTTGCTATATGGAAACGGAAAAACGGAACCCATTGATAATATGAAGGTATTGCTTGTCAGTTATGCGAAAATATTTTTGAACACTCCCAACCCACCTAGGATGGTGGTGGGCATGTACCCGCATGCGGCTAGTTGTGGTGGCAAAGATTGTAATGGGCTGCTGTTTCGTAAGATGAACCGGCGAGAAAAAAATGTTTTCAAGGATTAATCAATTTGAGTGGAGATGGAGGGACTGTTTCCCTACTAGGGATTGGGCGGTGGGTTTTTCAGACTCTCAAAGTGGGTGATCACCATTTTTCATCATGTGAGGGGTAAGAACTTGTTTTAATATTCCGAAGGGCATCGAACAGATATGGTTTCCCATCAAGGCTATATTGTCCAGGTAGGAGGGGTCTCGTACGTTTGGAAGGAAAACCTGTGTCTCATACTCATAAACTCGAAGCATTCTTACGATCTGACAAACCAAACCCAAATCATTAGGCTTGCTAATTTCACACCATTGCATGACAGGTGAGACTGACCAAGCTCCTGCCTTAGCTGCCAGGAGTGCCTGGGCTGGCGTTCGACAAAGAGTCACACTGACTCGTACACCATGATCCGTAAGCCGTTTGGTGGCTTTGAGCCCATCCGAGGTCAAGGGAAATTTGACAATGATGTTCTTGTGCAAAGTTGCCAACTCCTTTCCCTCTTTCACCATAGTTTCCTCTTCCACACTCAAAACCCCCACGCTAATAGGAATGTCAACCATTTGACAAATTTCCTGCAACCCATCGTAAAAGTTGCGGCTTTCTTTACTAATCAGAGATGAGTTGGTAGCTACCCCATCAAGAATTCCGAGGCTTACTGTTTCTTGAATTTCCTGAGCTTTGGCGGTTTCGAGGTAGATCTTCATGAATCTGGGACTGCCAGCAAATCGTTAAGCCAATAAATCCTTCCACAAGTTTGAATAACACCGACCAGAGTGTTCCAAAATCCATGACAGTGATCAAAGACAGGAAATCAATGGACTTCGCATTGAATACAGATGAAATTACATGGTGGAAATTCTCTAATCGGCCAAAGCCATGGAATGGATTGTGCCTTACCGAGCGTAATCATATGCATGTTCCGAACCAAAAAAATTTTGGATCTCGGTAAGCTGCCATCTTATGATTTTCCGGCCAGAAGTGTGAATTCAACACAGGCCATCATCAGAGGAGGAACTTACTCCCCGCTAACCATCGTGGTGGACTGGGGGCTCTGCCCACATTCAACCGTGACTCATCGCATTTTGGGAAATAAGAAATGGTGGAGGGAAGGGCGCTAGCGGGTTTAACGCTTCTTGTTCGGATTGGCTGGACGCTGAAGCCCAAGCTTCCTGATCTTGCTACGAAGGGTACTTGGAGCTAGCCCAAGTTGTTCCGCTGCTCCGCCGGATCCCTCAATCCGCCAATTGACCGAGGCCAAAATTTGTAGAATATGTTGACGCTCGAGATCAACCAACCCGGCCGGGGCTATAGGCGGTGGACTTGCAGTCGGGGGGACCAGAAGCCGTTCATCGATGTGCAAGAGAGAATCGTGAGAGAGAATCATAGCCCGTTCAATAAGGTTTTCCAGCTCCCGAATATTTCCTGGCCACGGGTATCGAATCAACCTCTCCATGGATTCCGGAGCAATATCTTCACACCGGCGCCTCAACTTCACACGGTAGTGATCCAGAAAATGCCTGGCTAAGCCGGGAATATCTTCGGGACGGGACCGGAGCGGAGGAATCGTAATCGGGAACACATGAAGCCGGTAAAACAGGTCAGCGCGAAACCGCCCTTGCTCAATCGCCGCAGCCAAATCAGCATTGGTTGCAGCGATTAATCGGACATCAACCGGGATAGGCCGTTTACCGCCAAGACGATCAACCACCCGGTCCTGGATGACCCGCAACAGTTTGGCCTGAGTCTCCAATGGCATTTCCCCTATTTCGTCTAAAAACAACGTGCCACCACTAGCGAGCTCAAAACGGCCTTCTCGCCGTGCATCGGCGCCTGTAAAGGCCCCTCGCTCATGGCCAAACAGTTCATTTTCCACCAGGCCTGCGGGGAATGCTGCGCAATTCACTCGAATAAATGGTTTTTCACAACGTGGGCTCCAATCGTGAATCGCTTGGGCCAGTAATTCCTTCCCAGTTCCCGTTTCCCCGGTAATCAACACCGTCGTTGTCGTAGGAGCGGCCTCTTTGGCAATTTCCAACACATGTTGGAAAATTCGGCTCTGTCCCACCATGGCCCCGTAATGCTTGGTGTGTTTAAGTTCTTCGGCAAGATACAGGTTTTCTCGAGCCAGTTGCTCACGCAGTTGGTTGATCTCCTCATACGCCTTCACATGGTCAATAGCATACGCGATCTGCATCGCCACTTGGGTTAAGAATTCCAGAGCCTCCGTGTCAGGGGTACCGGGTTCGACACTGCCAATATTGAGGATCCCTATACATTTCTCTTTGACCAATAAAGGAAGATTGATCATTCTTCCGAGGCCTTCTTCCACGTACCACTTATCCTCAAGAAATACCTGTTCCTCCTTGAGGTCGGGCCGGACATGAACGGTTTTGTGATCGTATGCCCATCCCATTCCGCTTCCTGTGAGGGGGATAATCGATTCGCGCCGAACGACGACCTTTGGCATGTTGGTCGCCACCACGTAAAATCGAAACCCGTCGGCCTCTCGATCATACAATGTGACGCTGGCTCGAGCCCATGGCATTACCTGGGTGATCTGAGCAGTAATGGCTTGCCACAGACTATGAGTATCCCGCTGCGAATTGAGCACAATCGCAACTTCAAGTAATGCCCGATAGCTGGTTTCAATTCGATTCATTGGAAATCCTTGAAAACCAATTATACCAAATTCACTCCGAGCCATTATATCCGTACCGAAGGGGAGCAAATCGAGCCGTTCACTTCTCAGGCGATTGACGATCCTTCACTTGAGGAGACAAAATCTTCGCATTGTATACACGTCCCTAACAGGTATTTCGAAATGTACACTTCAATTGGTGGTAGTTATTTAAAGAATAGGTTCAAGCTGACCCCATGTGTGACTTGGCAGAAGGGGCAATCCTACTGGACATTGGCAAAGGTGTATTTATAAGGAGCCCACAACAGATAAGTTGTCATTTGGGGCCGATCGTTTGGATCCAGTATCATTGCGGTGGTTCCCTCGAGATCTCGAAGGCCCCAGTGGGATAACCGGCCCTCGTTAAAACGCGGCGTATAGTGGCAAATACGGCGGGAGAAGATGTTGGCTACTCCCGGTCACAGTAAAGCTGAGCGGTGGTAACCACTAAAAATCAGCTCACTCAATACCCTACAAACTCTTCAGTACGAATATCCGGATATCGAATTCCTGAGGTTTCGAGCATCGTTCGTAATCCTCTGACCATCTTTGGTGGCCCCACGATGAAATAGATCGGCGACTCGATTTCTGGCAAAACTTTCCGTATTAAATGCATATTTAAGTAACCCGTATTCCCATGCCATGAGCGATGCGAGTTGTGCATTTGGGTCATCGTTCCGATGAAGGTGTACTGTGAGTTTATCTGCTGAAGTGCTTGCAATTCTTCAAGAAACGCCGCACCTTCGGGCCGTCGATTTGAGTAAAAGAGATAGAGACGATGCGGAAGTTTTTTTTGGGCAGCATGCACCACCATGCTCCGAAACGGAGTGATCCCGATGCCCCCGGCAAGAAAGACTATGGGCCGCGTCACCTTCTCCGGTAGTGTCATATTTCCAAAAGGACCTTCAATGTTTACCGAGGATTCAAGAGGCATAGCCGCTAATTCACGTTTAAACGCGGTATTTCTCAAACGGGTCACCACCATAAGATGATTGTCAGAGGGTGCACTGGCAATGGTAAACGCTCGTGTATTGCCTTTTGAATCAATTATTGGCGGGCCGAGAAGCATGAGATCGATAAACTGACCTGCCTGAAACACAAAATCGGTCGGTCGGTCAAAATACAAGGCCATGGTCCTCTCGGCCACTTCATGCCGCGATACCAATCGGACTTGATAGTTCGTTGGTTGTACGACAGTTACCTTCGAATTGCTATTCCGACTAGTTAGCGAGTCCACTTCCCAATCTCCTTTCCATTCATGACCGGTCATGCCAGAGGGCATCGTCAGGACGGTCACCTATTTCATCGTGAAAGAGCAGTAAAGCCAACTCTTCCAGATGTTTGGGTGTCGCGCTTTTTTCAGTGCCGAGATCCGCCATTGGGGGTCATTGTTAGGGATCGAGCCCCATGCCCACACCCAGACCAATCCGCCCCCGCAAGAGATCATGGCGAGAAATGGAATACGCCACGACCCCATTTTTTTCAACCGGCAGATTGACCACGCGATGTTCTTCCATCAATGTGGCGGCATCCGTGATCTTGGTTGCGGGTGTGATGGCCAAACGATCTATCCGCATGATGTCTTCAGCGGTAAGGGTCTCGAGGTCGTTCCCCGCATCGAGTGAACGCATGACATCAAACTCATTGATAAAGCCGAGATATCGACCCTTCTCGTCCACCACCGGCGCACCGGCCGTATGGGTCGAGAGCAAAGCTACGGCAATTTCCTGGCCATTTTCTTTTGGGTGGAACCGCACAGCATTAGTGGCCACGAGTTGTCCAACTGTGTTTAAGCCTTCTGAGGGTATACCTTGCGTGATCATGATTGCCTCCTTAGTATTTCAATGTTTCGATTTCTGAGATTCTGCTTCCTTCAGCCCACTATCGTCGATTGTCAGGTTAGTTGACCGACACATCAGTGACTTTATTTTCGTCATCCACAAACAGCACGACCGTTTTCCCCTCGGCTAACGGATTGAGTTTTTTCTGCATGAGGGGCCGGACTTCATAAGTTCGATCCTTCCCATCGTCGGTTCGGATAGAGATGCTGTTGTTATCTAAGCGTTTCACAATCATACCCGTCACCCGACTGAAACTGGCTTTAAGCGGCGTTTTCTTCTGCCAAAGCTGCTGCGCCTCAGCCACAGCTTCCGGGCTGCCATAGGTGACATCGGCGATCCCACCCCGTTCATCGATGAGAAAGATAACTTTGGCTCCTACGGGAACGGAGGCGACTTTGCTTCTAGCCAAGGGCCTCACCAAATGAGACTCTTCGCTCCCATCTTCCGTTCGAATCACGGCTTTTTCATGGCCGGTGATGAGCGGTTGGGCCAATTCACCCCGGATGATCTGATGGTGACTCGTTTCCCCTTCCACATGAATATCAACAATCAGATTTTGGTCGTTCACAGTAATCTCCACCCGGTCACCTTTCTTGAGCGGCGGCAATCCCTTGTCCTTGCGAACGTTCATGGGAAGAAAACGGGCCTCTCCTTTTTCCATTTCGACCCGGGCCTGGCGGCTTCTGATCTCCTTGACCGTACCCTGGAGGATCCTGTCTCCAGACAGTAATTGATGATGGTCTTTACCAAATTCGTTGGCGCCAAACACCTTTGGTGTGATGGACAGAACCCCTATGACTCCCAAGGCCAAAAGGGAATAACCTGCCAAGCCAACGATCGAACCGGCTGGGGAAAGGTTCCCTGTCTTATTCTGTGTTGTAATCGTATTCATAAACCCTCCGCATGTTAGTTAGTCGTTTTATCGCTGAAAGATTTACTATGTCCAATACTCTCTTTGAGATCAGACCTTATTTTTATGTTATGCAGGTCATGTGCCATGCCTCTCAAAAGAGGGGCATGGCAAAATTCTGACTTTACTCCAATAGCTTGTAAACCGTTGTAAAAAACTAAATGGGGAAATTTTCCCATTACCCACGAAGAGAGGCGATGCGTTCGTGGGTTGAGCCGCGTTTGAGCGTGGCCAATTTCTCTCTTAAAAAATTTGAGGGGTAGGCTGCTTCGAAGGGGTAATCCCAAAGCAGGAGTAATCTGGCTAAGGCAATAGTGAGGAAAGTTTGAAAGCTATTCCCAAATTTAGTTGAATATTCATGGTCTGAAAAAGTCCAAAAGAATTACACACATTCATCTAGATATACTGATCCGTTGGCCATCCATTGTTTAGGAAGTTTTCTGCCGTCTTAAGGAAGGGGTAATCTTTTCTCCTTCATCCAACATTTCCAATCCAAAATGAGGATTGTCTTGCATTTCGTGAACGCTTCTTCGACCCTGGGGAGCGTGATAGTCGAAATGAACAGAAACGGTTCCATCCGGTGTGACCGTAATAGGTTGTTCAAGATATTGTTTCATGCCTGCATGCCACACCGTCAACAGATACGTTCCCGGAGGGATATTGGAAATTTCAAACCGCCCATCTGCCTGGGTTATCGCGTAGTACGGATTGTCGACCACCACTCCCCAGGAAAACATATAGGGATGAAATCCACATTGCATGACGAAAATATTCCGGCCCTTCGTCAGATGAATCGTTTCCCGCATCGGCTTCCCGGGCAAGTGCCGGTGGTCATTGATTAAATCCATTACCTTGTGAAATGGATTCATCGGAAGTGGGCGGTTAAATAAAATCCGAGCCCCACGAGCGCGAGCGGTCTCATAACCTTGAATATCATGCTCGACCGGATCCATATTGATCACTTCTATGTCTTCCTGGTCGCGCAAGACATTGATGAACGGTAAAAAGTCACAGTCCTTCGCTTCAATTCTCACTTCCGGTAAATGAAAAGCTTTACCTTTTTCAATGCCTTTTATCATCACCACCGCATCTTGGAGCCCACCATTCGGGTCCACAATAAAATCCTCAACAATCCGCCATCCCGTTCCAGTCGAAATCCGTCCACAATAGACGGGATCTGGAATGGTTACCAGGTTAAAGGCCATGGGTTTGGGATATTCTCCAATCAAAGTCACCTTTCCCTGGATCGTCCCACCATTTACCACCACGATTGGTTCATACGACCATCCCTGGGATACCGGCCACGCAAAATTCACAAATAGGACTAAAAGGAATTGACAAAATAGTTTTCTCACGTTCACCTCTCCTTTCACGCTCACCCCTGCGCCTCCGTCTTCATAAATATTTCACCTTTGAGGGATTTCTAGGGGCCACATCGCCGTCATGAATTTCCGTCGGTAGTGTGACCAGGCCAAGGCTGTATTTCATGCCCCAAATTTTATTTCAAACCTACAGGTTTGACTTCCGTCCCCTCAGAAAAGTTCTCTCGGGCTTCTTTGACTCCCGGTCTACCACTCTGCAATGGGAGAATTCGTGGATCACCATTTGGGTGGACACGGAAATACCCCCATTGACCCGATTGCGCGTAGGGCAAGCGCTGGTTATTCCAAATATAGTCCCCAGGCAGGCCATAAGGCCCTCCCGCCGAGGGGATAAACGTATCAATGGTCTCCGATCCACCAAACTCCACCACGCTAATCAGATCAGCACCAGGCATAAAAGGTTCGATGGGCCATTCGTGTTTTTCAATGCTAAACATTCCGTTTTGCTCACTACTGGCGCCAAAGACATGAATTCGGACAGGATCACCAGCATGCGCTTCGATGAGGGGGGTGAAAGGATCTTGTGGGTTGTCAACTTCACAAGGTTGGAACATTCGCCCCAAGGAGCACCCGAGTTCCTCCCGATAGAGATAGGGTTCGGACCGATAATTGACCCCTGTCAGGCCGGCCACATTTTGAACATAGGGCATGAAGCTCGTTCCAATGATATTATCTTCATCTTGAAAAAACAGTGCGACATCCCGATAGTTGGCACGATGTTCATTGCCAGAAATCCTTTGGTCAACCAAGACATCAGCAACCCAGCTATTTTTGAGGGAAATATCCGCTCCCGTTTTGGGATGACGATACATTGATCCTTTAGGGCCGATAATGATGGCCCCAAATAAACCGTTTCTCGGGTTCATCATCATATTGCCGCCATCCCAAACCAGTGCAGCGATCTCCCCAAAGGATGGATCCGCAAAATAGGTATAGGTTCGGCTCTCACCTGGACCGATTGTCTGATCACCCGGATTGTGGCCAAGGTTAACACCTAAGGAGTCTTTTGGATCAAAAGCCAAGGCAAAGGCGGAAAATGAGGCCCGGCTGGATTTCATTTTATTAGTCAAATGCACGTGGATGCAGTCACCCACGTTCGCTCTCAGGGTCAACGGCATCGGGTGGAAGTCCCCGGCGACTTTCTCGAGATCCTCTTCCAAGACAAAGATTTTTCCATCTGGATTTCGAAGTTCGATTTTCCGTTCGAAATCCACTTCTATGGAATCCGAAGCCTGTGGATTGAAACTCATTTCTGGATGATCAAGAGCCAGAACGTTGAATACTTTCACCGGAGCGTCTTGGGGACACACCGGTAACGTAGGCTTAGGACCTGTATGTTCTGCAAATCCTCTTGGCAACGGCTTCAAATCCTTATTCATCTCATCAAAGACACGGATTATCCCCCATGAGCCTTCCGAGAGTTTCGAAGACCGTCCATTGAAATACAAATAGTCTCCCGCTTGCCTTCGCGGCCCTCCGGCTTCAGGGACGACTAAATCATATCGTTCCGCAATTCCCACGTGAATAGAATTTTTCTTATTCGCATCTCCGGCATAGCGCTCTGTCAAGAATGTATGCCCTGATACGGTAAACACATGCGTCTCATTCATTAACGACTCCACGAGTCGGAACACAATGGTGTCTCCCGCATAGGCCTGCAGGAGAGGGGTACTCGGGTCACCATGGACCAGACTACTGAACATTTTGGATGGGTCAGGATTGACAGCCAACCGCTGAGCAATGGGTTCAGCGCGGAAGTCAATCCCGCTCCCCGTGGTATGGGTACCTCCATTTAAGAATGGCATCGGGGTCATGTACAAATCATCCGGCATTTGAAAAGACACGGTTTTCCCTGCCTCCAAGGCCACTTCAATTGGCTGGCCGGGAGGATTTCCGGCCGTCACGATATTCACCGTATGGGGCACGGTATCATGCATCTGAACAGTCAATTCCCGAAAACTGGAATTCACACCGTATCCCACGGGCTCACTCGTATGAATGTCCGCAATTGGCCCTGTCCTTATCGGCTTACCCGTCATGGGATCGTGATACGTCGATCCAACGGGCTCCACCAACAGTGAGCAAAATCCGCCATGCGGCCAGGTCGTGGCACCGAATGCATGATCATGACAGAACACCGTCCCCACATCCGCGTCAAGCCAAAATCGTTGACGGACAAACTCGACCGTCACGATATCCTGTTCGGGATGATCATGCTCGAGAGGTTTATAAAAAGAAATGGTATCACCTTCAATGGTTTGGATTCGGCGGATTTCATTGCCTTCTACATTATCAGCACCTACCAGCAGTAACGTCCCTTCGTGATATTGTGCCGCGTTTGAGACCCGAATGCTCTGCGCTCCTTTCTTTGCCGGTTCAAGGATGACCGCGTTCATGGGTACTGGTAACCCCTTCTTGACCTTCTTCTCCAACATCGTGAAGGGGCGAACCGATTGTTCATAAGACATTCCCGTGATGACCCCATCAGAGGATTGGGTATCGAACTGAACAAAATGAAAATGAGTATTTATTTTTGACGACTGAAAATTTGTAAAATCGTCGTCTTCCCATTCACTGGTGAGGACGTAATCAAGACAGTCATAAATATTGGCCCGGAACACCAGAGGATGTTTCAAGTCATTGTTGCCACGAATCGCTTCCTCCTCCTCATGGGCTACGAAAATTAAAGCCTTAGGATCCACTACGGGATCCTCATCGCCTTCTTTTGCAGACATTTCAATCGGAGTTTCAATGAAATGGACGTTATAGTAGGCTCGATTCGCGTTTTCCGGACAGAGACTCCAGCGGCCGTTTTCACCGGGTCTGGCCGGCTCGGTCGACGAACCGCCTTCGGCATTTCTTCGAATAGGCTCCAACCAGGGCGCCGGATTGTGGTCAGGCGCAAACGGCACTCGCTTACCAAAATGCGGGGTCATGTGGGGCCAGGCCAATTTTCCGGTTCCGGGATCGAACAACAAAGGCCGCCGCTGCCCGGGAGTCTCAGATTGATACTTAGGATTGGGAATCGTACTTTCTTTTTCGGCCAGGGCCACATTTCCGTCCCAGGCCCAATCCCAGACCGATGCATCATAGGCCATGATCTGCCCCCGTTCATCATCGGTATGCCCCGGTTGCCCTGGAGTGGGTAATTGCATGGCAACCCAATCCTTAATGGTCACGACCACTGGGTTGCCATCCCAATCGCTGGTTCCGGTTTCAATTATCTGAAATCGCTTTCCAAACCAATCCAATGTTTGGCCGATCAGTTGGTCTGAAGTCACCGCTTTCTTCATGCGCCCCCGGCGGTCAGGCAGTTCTTCCAGGTCCGGCATGACGTCTGTATGAACATCAGCCGTTTGAATCGTGTTGTAGACCCGCCAATAACCCCACATCCCAGCCACATAATGATGCGCCACATGGCAGTGATAAAGGAAATCTCCCGCCCCCTGCTGACAAAGACCGGATCCACACTCGGTTTCAAGATCCAGAGCTTCTGCCGGTCCAATGACCTCGGTATCCACTCGATCTGATTTCGTCCGGATCACCGGATACTTGACGGGACCATTCTTCGCTTTATGCCATAGGGGCATTTCATCCGTGGCCCGTGGACTGCGGGCCCACCGAATCGAACCCCCGTGAGGGTGGTGAGAATGAAAAATTTCTGAACCGCCGTGGATAAGCCGCCATTTGGCTGGATCTCCCAAATAGCTACGGGGAATCGGCGTGGGTGCGTCGCCGAAAGTATAAGAACTATACCCCAAGGATTCATCTTCGAACCCGAAATATTCATGCTGCAGATGCATATAGTTAATTCCGAATGGTTCGCTTCGATAGTTTAAGGCTCGGGCTCCTGGGCGATAGACATCAGTCAAGGGATCCCGTTGAGGTAGAAAATCCCCATGTTTATTTACCGGTCGAAAAGCCTCATCGCCGACTTCATGATAGATGACAACGAATTCCCGGAAATCCGGTCCATGAGCATTATCGATAATAGCTTGCCATCCACTTTCCAAGAGTTCGCTTTCCTGATTCCTCACCGCGGGAAGATAGCTTGATCCCTTCGGCTCCACGATCAGAGCTCCAAAAAGCCCCATGACCGTGAGCTCCCGGTCATTACTATAACTATGAAACTGGCGTCCTCCCTCCTGTGTAGTAGGATGGATATACCACTCCAAGTCTATGCTTTTTCCTTCTTCCGCTATGGCCCCGGCATTGGTGGTCGTAGCCGGTTGACCCGTGGCACTGACCACCATACTCGAGCCATGAATATGGAAGCTCACTTCTTCTCCAAATTCTAATTTATTGCGTAACGTGACTTTTAAGCAATCGCCTTGATTAGCGCGAATGACGAGTGGCTGAATCCAATCCGTTTGTAACCCGTTGCTGACAGAACCGGAATCAAACCCCTCCTGTTCCCGAGCCGCCGCATTGCGGGCTTCCTCCCCGCGAACCCTCTCAATATTGTTGGTCAGGACATACATATACCCAGGATAATAATCCAACCATTGATTCAAGGTAATTTCGACATTGATTGCCGAAATATCGAAATGCCTCAATGGGGCTCCGGCTGGGCACCGGCCGGAATGAATAGAAACAGGTTCGGATTCCAGATCCGATGCCAGAAGATAGTCTTGTCCTCCGGCCCCGTATTGATGAAGCATGGACATCGTGTTATACGATCCATTTGAAGACCCGGATTCAAGATCCGTTTGCATCTGGTGGTTCATTCTTTTCATAAGGCGCTCGTGTTGCCAGTCGACTTTTGCGGCGCGATCTGGTCGTCCTTCGAGTGAGTCCTCGACAATCGTTTGCCCCTTTAAACGCTCAACCCAACCCATCCCCGGGTTCTTCGCTTCTGCCATCTGTACGCTTTGGGAAGTTCCTTCTGAGAGATGGTGAGAGTCCTCAGCGAGACTGTTCCCCCCATCAAGGGTGAACGCAAAAGCACCGATTACAAAAAAAAGGAAAGTTTGCAAAACTTTTTTAGCACCATACATAACGGGTCTCCTTCATATCGACCAAAAAATTTTCAAAGTGGTCTTTGACTACCTCCTATTTTTGACAAATGTCAGAAACTCTTGTCTGTGGGATTCCTGGATTTTGAATTTTCCAAGTGTTGCCATTGTCAAGACCACCGGCAATGAGCCTTGGAGCTCTTGGTCACCGGTTCTGATGTGACAAGCTTCAACAAGCACGCCTACCCCCTGAGGTTTGATTTTTGACTGCAGGCTATTCGCCATGAGATGGGTAAGGCGTTCTTGGGGGGCACCCACCCGACCACCGGCCCGCACGCATTGAATAATTAAAGGGATGGGGAAAGTCATCGCCTGTACCAATAAAATGACGTGACACCAACCAGTAAGAAAGAGCTTGCCCTGATCTCCCCTATTGGTAAAATTTATATTTTTCACCATATAAATATGTTCATTTTTCACTGCCCTCCCTCCCGATTCATCAACATCGCTCATTGCATGGCTCATGCCAGTGACTATCTGAAATCGATCAATTGAAACACCATGAATCTATGGGGAAAATTTTATTTATAGAGGAAAATTTGTTTTGGAAAGCTTCTCTCCACGATATAGCGTGGTGGAAAGTTTGTTCTTACCCACCTAAGGTCACGGGAGACCAGAAAAATTCTTTTCCAAAATTGATCGTTGTGATGTCACAACGGTTTGGAAAGAGGAATGGAACATCTCATGAAAAAACGAAAATCTGAAAAAATGTTTTACGCAGGAAGGTTCGTGGCAAAGGATGAGGGATAAACCTTCCAGTTAGCCGGTGCGAGTAACAAGGAAGACTTTCTCAAATTTCATTCAGAAATGACCCGGCTTCTTGCAAAAAATACATGGAGCCCAAAAGCAGGGAGGCGGATACAGAAAATCCATATGTGGACGCCCTGAAAAAACTTCGGTTAAATGAATCTTAAAATCTCAATTCGTCGTCTTTAACATTCTTAGGAAATTTTGATGTGCGCGTTCGCACATTGCCAAGTGTGCAGATCCACTCTCCTCCCTTAAAATCGGTGCATTTTCTTCTGTCGTAATAGGATTGTTTTTACGAGGACCTCTGGAAACCGTTTTTCTAATGATGAATATCCGGGTAAAGTTAAGATAACGAATATCCACTGCCAGGGAATTTCATTGATAGGCCCGCTATAGGTTGAAGAATCATGAGGTAAGGGATCTATGAATTTTCGAGGGTTTTTCGGGCAAGCTACGAGTTTTCATGGGAGAGCCAGGACCTGGCGTTCAGCAAGACCCTAACTTTTGTATTGAATTGTCGAAGTTTTTCTGTTTATCCTACGAGTTTTCAAAGGCTGGCCTAAAATTTGCGTCCATTTCTCCCTAAACTATTCTTTGCCATACCTTTTCGTATGGGAAAGGCGATTCACCCCGATCTGGGTTACGACCCTTTTTTAAATGCGGGTGGTCATATCGGATAATTCTATTTTTTTGGATAACAGGAAATAGGAGATTGAATGAGAGAGACCGGACGGATGATCCGTTAAATCTTTTCACAGTTGTTCCCCTGGGGAAAGGACAAGGAAAGAATGAATCATGAAGTGATAGAACCGGCAGATCGCGTGGATCAGAATTTCTATAGAACCTTACTTGAAGTCACTAACATTCTGAATTCTCAACGGAATACGGAAAATTTGTGGAAGGCCCTTGCTGGGCACATAAAGAAAGTGATTACGTGGGAAAGGGCTGGGATTACTCTCTATCATCCTGACATTGACGCCTTCCGATTTTATGCGGTGGAAACCAGTATGCCGACGGTTCGGTTGAAATGCGACGCGATTATTCCGCGAAAGGGCAGCGCCATGGGATGGGTCTATGACAATCAAACAATGCATGTGAGACCGCAATTACAAAGCGAACAGATTTTTCTGGAGGACCAATTCTATTATCAAGAGGGATTGGGACGCATGATTAATCTCCCACTCTTAGTTCGTGATTCTTGTTTGGGTTCCTTGAATATCGGGAGTATCCAGTCCGGCGACCCGAATCCTGAAAACCTGAAATTTTTACGGCAAGTAGCCACGCAGATTGCTTTTGCCATTGATCAAGTAAAATCCTATGAAGAAATCAGCAGACTTCGTGAGCAGTTAACAAGAGAGAATGCCTATCTACAAGAAGAAATCAAACTCACTCACGACTTTGGGGCCATGGTGGGAAAAAGTAAAAAATTTAAAGAGATATTGGAACTCGCCCAGGCTGTCGCGGCAACCAATAGTTCGGTTTTGGTGACGGGAGAGACAGGAACCGGGAAGGAACTCCTCGCCAGACTCATTCATGAGCATAGTCCCCGTAGACAGAAACCGTTTGTGAGAGTGAATTGTGCCGCCCTTCCCTCGGGATTAGTGGAAAGTGAATTGTTTGGTCATGAGAGGGGCGCCTTTACCGGGGCCGACCAATATTATCCGGGAAAATTTGAATTGGCTGATGGTGGCACCCTCTTTTTAGATGAGATTGGTGAGATGCCCGTGGAGGCCCAGGCCAAATTATTACGGGTATTGCAGGATGGGGCGATTGACCGGGTGGGCAGCACCAAAACCCTGGCGGTCGATGTTCGGATAATCGCGGCAACCAATTGTGATTTGACCAAGGCCATTGCCGATGGCAAGTTCCGGTCTGATTTATTTTATCGGCTACACGTTTTTCCAATTGTTGTCCCCCCCCTCCGTGATCGTCCGCAGGATATCCCCCTCCTGGCGCGACATTTTTTAGAGAAAAATCGCCATCAATTTAAACGTCCCTGCCAAGACATTGATCGACAATCTTTAGATCAATTGATTCAATACGCCTGGCCGGGCAACGTGCGGGAACTCAAGAACATCATTGAACGAGCGATGATCCTTTCGAATTCTAATATCCTCCGCATTCAAGAGGGATTATTGAATGCGAGTTCTCCGCCCTCAAGCCCTGAACTACCAGGGCAATTGAAAGATTTAGAACAATTTAGAATTCGACAAGCTTTGGAGAGAAGTGAATGGCGCATTGAAGGACCATTCGGGGCCGCCAAGCAATTAGGCCTTCACCCGAACACCCTTCGTAGTCGGCTTAAGAAACTTGGGATCCGGCGTTCCCCTCCAACGGCGGAATGCGCAATTTAAGTGCGGCGCACCCTGCCGCACAATCAAGGCCATTCACTTCCCGCTACGTATTAGTGGTTTATTATTCTATTCCTAAAAACCGTATCCCATTTCTCCACCTGAGAAAGCCTCCTCCCTTTTCCTTCCGTAAATTAGGGATCCCTCCTCAGATCCAATCCTCTACCTCGTGCTCGTCCTAAAAGAGCATGGCCCTTCCCCAAGAACACCCACGAACTTTTTATGGCTTTTTACCCGTTTACTCCGAAGGTTCGGAGGACCGGCTCTCCTATTCCTTTCTTTCACACTATCTTTAGTCCGAAAATCTTCAATAATTTTAGGGCTTTCTGAATACTTTTTTTAATGGAGAAAGTAAGGCAACACATTTGCAGTAATCGACCCTGCCTGCAGAATTTTGAGCACTTTCCAATTTTCCGGATCGGTCAATTTCACTGATCAATCCAATGGTGATTCATTTCTAAGAAAGGAGGTTTAGGACATCACATTCAACACGCTGTTGAAGGTAGAGCATATCTAGAGATTGTATTTGGTCTGTAAATTTTTAGGTATTTCCAAGGAGGTACAAACTATGCATTTATCTAGACGTCAATTTTTAAAGGTTTCCGCCGGAACTGTGGCAACGGTGGCATTGGCCGATAAAGCCTTGGCCTTAACGGCCCTGCAACCGGTCGTCGAAGTGGGCAACCCTTTAGGAGAGTATCCGGATCGGTCGTGGGAACGCGTCTACCATGACCAATATCGGTATGATTCCTCGTTTACCTGGTGTTGCTCGCCGAACGATACCCATGCATGTCGGATTCGGGCCTTTGTAAGGAACGGGGTGGTCATGCGGGTTGAACAAAACTACGACCACCAGACCTATGAAGATCTCTATGGTAACAGAGGCACCTTCGCCCACAATCCTCGAATGTGTCTGAAGGGGTATACGTATCATCGCCGGGTCTATGGCCCCTATCGGCTCAAAGGCCCCTTGATGCGCCGTGGCTGGAAACAGTGGATGGATGATGGCAGCCCCGAGTTCACCCCGCAGGTCATGTCCAAGTACAAATTCAATGCCCGGTACTTGGATGACATGTTACGAGTTTCCTGGGATACCGCCTTTACCTACCTGGCGAAAGCGATGATTATTATAGCCGAGCGGTATAGTGGTGAGGCAGGTGCCAGACGACTTCGGGAACAGGGTTATCCGCCCGAGATGATAGAAATGATGAAAGGATCTGGTGTTCGCTGCATGAAATTCCGTGCCGGCATGCCGGTCTTGGGCATTATTGGAAAAATGGGGATCACCAGAATGAACGGAGGTTGCGGAGCCCTGCTGGATACATATGTTCGAAAGGTAAAACCCCGTCATGCACAAGGTGGGCGATATTGGAATAACTATACCTGGCATGGAGATCAAGATCCTTCCCAACCCTGGTGGAATGGAACACAAAACTGTGACGAAGATCTCAATGATATGCGATTTTGTAAATTCAACACGAGCTGGGGGAAAAATTTCGTTGAAAACAAAATGCCCGAGGCACACTGGAAACTTGAATGTATCGAACGCGGAGGCCGAATTGCGGTTATCACGCCTGAATATAACCCCACGGCCTATCGGGCTGATTATTGGATTCCGGTGAGACCCGAAACAGACGGGGCATTTTTCCTTGGAGCCTGTCGTATCCTCACCGATGAAAACATGCAAGATGTCGATTTTATCAAGGCCAACACTGATTCCCCCCTACTGGTCCGTACCGATTCGCTTCAGTATTTAGATCCTCGAGATGTGATCAGCGATTACCAATTCCCGGACTTTTCGAATACCTATTCAGGAAAAGTCCAAACATTAAAACCATATCAAATCGCCCGATTAGGGGGTTTCATGGTGTGGGATCTCAACAAAAATCAGGCGGTCCCCATTCATCGAGAGCTCGTTGGTTGGCATTTTAAAAAGAGTGGGATTGATCCGGCCCTCACCGGAACGTATCGCGTGAAACTGTTGAGTGGAAGAGAAGTCGATGTGTTACCCATCTACCAGATGTATCTTGTCCATTTTCAAGATTATGATCTGGATACCGTTCATCAGATAAACCGGGCACCCAAGGATCTTATCGTGAGGTGGGCCAGGGACGTGGGCACTATTAAGCCGGCGGCCATTCACAACGGCGAAGGGGTCTGCCACTACTTCCATATGACGACCATGGGCCGGGCAGCCGCTCTGACCTTGATGCTGACCGGAAACATTGGAAAATTTGGTTCTGGTTGTCACACATGGTCTGGAAATTACAAAGCAGGAATTTGGGCATCCACTCCATGGGCTGGCGCCGGCCTGTCCGTTCACACCGGGGAGGATCCCTTTCATATTACGACCGATCCGAACGCCCATGGAAAAGAAATCAAAACCAGGGGCTATTATTACGGAGAAGAGGTAGGTTATTGGAATCATGGGGATACGGCGTTAATTGTCAACACGCCGAAGTATGGCCGTCGGGTGTTTACCGGCAAGACCCACATGCCGACCCCGAGTAAATTTCGCTGGGTGGCCAACGTCAATATTCTAAATAACTCCAAGGCACACTACGATATGGTCAAGAACGTTGATCCTCATATCGAAACGATTGTCCATCAAGAAATTGAAATGACGTCCGATGTCAATCATGCAGACGTCTCCTTTGCGGTCAATGGGTGGATGGAATTTACGTATCCAGAAATGACCGCCACCGTCTCCAACCCTTGGATGCAGGTCTGGAAAGGCGGCATTCGGCCGTTGTATGACACCCGGAATGACTTGGACACGGTGTCCGGGGTAGCCGCAAAGTTAGCCCAGATGACGGGAGATGGGCGATTCAGAGACTACTTTAAATTTGTGTATGAAAATCGCGTAGATGTCTATGTGCAACGTTTAATAGATGCGGGGAACACCTCCTACGGCTATAGCGCCGATACCATGCTGAAGTCGGAGAAAGGCTGGATGGTGATGTGCCGGACCTATCCACGTATCCCCTTGTGGGAAGAAGTGAATGAAAGTAAGCCCCAATGGACCCGAAGTGGGCGCCTGGAAAGCTACCGGGTCGAGCCGGAAGCCATTGAGTACGGCGAAAACTTCATCTCGCACCGGGAAGGCAC
>CAZGFD010000040.1:0-20932 GCA_964525045.1 uncultured Nitrospiraceae bacterium
AGGTTCACAGGCTTACTAAATTCTCTTTGAAACCGGCAGGCCTAAGTTCACCATTCGGTTCAGACCCACGTGCTTGGCCACCCTTCAACCCACTGATTTTCACACCGCCGAGCCCGCAGATACTGCGGTGCTGCAGCATCGACCAGCTCCCCAATCGACTCGGTGGACCATGGCGGCGAATTCACCGGTCGCGTGATGGAGGCGGGGGCACATTAACGTGGCATGGCAGGAGATTTCATCCAACCCAAAACAACCTGACCGACCACCCCAAGGGCAAAAGTTTTCCAAGCGTCCTGAGATTCCGGGGGGGGCAGAAGGCAAAAATCTCACCTTCCGAACGGCCTGAGTTTCTGGGGCGGATCATTTACCATAAACGTTTCAATTTAAACGGTCCCCATTGTGGGGAGCAGTGTAGGAGCCGGTCATTATTCCTAGCGTGTAATGTTCCAATGATTCGCAGAGTTCTCCTCCGTGGGCAGGGTCCAGTTCCAGAGTTCTTTTTCAACAAATCCTGTGGCGTAGTATGCGGTAATCAGCAGTTTAAACACGACACCGACCTTCTCAACCTGTATGACGCTCAACTTGCTCAAGTGACCTTCATTCAAGTAAGTGCCTCCGATGGTAGGGCCGATACCCTTGAAGAGTTTTTGTGTCGGGCGAGTTGGCGGGGTATTTGAATTTGGAAGCTGTCGCTCCTGATACCACGGGATACTCAAAACCCATGCTGGAAATAACCCCTCCGTTAGCAGTGCCCTTCACACTTACCGAATCAAGGGTAACCTTCAAGGGTAACGGTTTATCAGGTGAGGGTTGTTCGAAATTCACGGATTGGGTTGCACTGAAAGGTCCGCTGACTTTTTGGCCCGCACAGGCTTCTACCAAAATTTTAAATTCTCCGGGAGTATCGAACATATAGGGGACCTCGAACAACATCGGGTCGTTAATATGCATTGGAGGCAAATATTTCAAAACATCAGAGCCCAACGGGCTGGAGACGGTGATCTCTATAAATGCGCTGTCATCGGCTGCGTTACCGGTAACGGTTATATCACCAGCCACGTTCAGTTTGACTTCAAGAATCCCCTTTTGTCCTGAAGGCCCCCCTGTAATGGTGATTTGATCGAGAAACGTATCCGAAGCATATGACTTGTAAGCATATATACCCTCAAAATCCGCAGAGACGTTGCCCTCGGCATGCGCAAAGACGGCGAGGACAAGTTTGGACGGGCCTGAGACTCCGAATGTCGTTTTTGCCAATGCTTGACCGGTGAAGTTTCCCGTTCCCGTGCCTGATTTGGTCGATCCGGATTGCAGGCATTCCTTGGTGCTGAGAGTGAACGTGCTGAATGGTGTCCCGCCCGACGAAATACAGATCTCAACGGCCTTGTCAGTTTTTTTCTCTATGGCGCTTTGCGCTAAAACCGCCTCAAGGCTTGTGTTGGCTGTCCAACCTTGATTGGGGCCGAAGACGAGGGCAAACAGGGTCGAAATAGACAGAAATACAAAGAAAATACCTTGCGTTGGCTCTTTGGGGGAAAGAATCCGTTGGGGCGGCGGTGAAATCTGGTTATCTTTTTTGCCTCCCTTCATGCCCAGGACCCATCATTTACAACAGTAGAGGAAATTCGACAGATCTATTAGTGCTCAGATATGAAGAACCGATATTCGTACCCATTTCCTTAGACCGGCATGTGGCGATTCACCATAGCTGTGATTGTGTCA
This sequence comes from uncultured Nitrospiraceae bacterium, assembly GCA_964525045.1. Classification (GTDB taxonomy): domain Bacteria; phylum Nitrospirota; class Nitrospiria; order Nitrospirales; family UBA8639. The sequence goes on from CAZGFD010000040.1 coordinate 1,723, forward strand.
TTTATCTTCACATCTATCAATGAAATCCTCTTTTTGTCGAATGATAGCACTTCCCAGGGTCATTCTGTTCTATTCTAACGGTTGGTGATCCCTAGAGGTAGCCGAAAGTAGTCAAGGAGTAGGAGGGGTGGTCCGATTCAGCCGTCTCCCCATTTGAGCTTGTTTCGGAGGACATCGTAGTAGCTTCGGTCCGGAAATCGAATCAGTTGGGCACGATGTTCGGAGGGGCAGATTTCAACCGTGTCTCCTGGATTCATTTCAATCCCAATTTGTCCATCAAGGGTGGCTACGGCTTTGTTGTGGCTGGTCAGGGCAACCTCGATGGAAACTCTGCTAGGCGTCAGAAAGGGACGGTGTGAAAGTGTATGGGGGCAAATAGGGTTGATGAGAAGGACATCAAGTGAGGGGTCGAGGATGGGACCGCCTGCCGAGAGCGAATAGGCTGTGGAGCCGGTCGGTGTGGCGATGATTAATCCATCACCCCTGATATTGGTCATAAAAGTTTTGTCAATGGATATCTGAGTAGAGATCATTCTAGCCAAGTGACCCTTACCAATCACGACATCGTTCAGCACCGTCGCTTCGCTCATCCTTCTCCCTTGATGATAAATGGCAACCTGCAGCATGAGGCGCTGGTCCAGATGGTAGGCTCCGGTAAATACTTTCTCTAGAGAGCCGTATAAATCATCAATGGTCGTTTCGGTCAGAAATCCAAGCCCACCCATATTGACCCCAAGAATGGGGAGAGAGCGTTGTTCCACTAATCGCGCGGCCCCTAACATCGATCCGTCTCCGCCCAGGACTAAGAGAAGATCGGCCTCCATGGCAATCCGGGTTCGAGAAGTGGACTCGGATTTAGGAAGGGTTTCTCCCAAATGTAAGTCGAGAAGCACCTCTTTCCCGCGCTCCTTGAGCCATTTCACCAATTGGGTGAGATCGGATTCTACATTAGAAAGATGAGGTTTGGAGAGAATCCCAATTGTGTTCAAGAGTCTGCCCTACTGTTGGTTGCCGCAACTCGGTACGAACAAAAAGCTTGTTGATAAATGGATGGTAGTCATATACCGCCTCGAAGGCAAGAGAGTAATTTCTGTGGATAAGACCATTTCCTTTAGATCATTATATTTTTTGCCAGGGAAGCAGGTTCAATATTAACAGGTATAGGTTTTTGCTTTTGTCAAGTGTGGCGAAATACTTTCTTCTTGACAGTTTTACGGTCCCATGGATAGACTGATTTTGACATATGATCGAGAGATACACCATACCCACGAGTCCACGTGTGCCGGTGTCTCTAACCTGAGGGAGGGACAATGTTTGAACGATTCACGGACCGAGGTCGAAAAATCATCATTCTGGCCAGGGAAGAAGCTGAACGTCACCAGAACGACTACCTAGGAACAGAACATCTCGTGTTAGCCATCCTGCGTGAATCGGATGGCATCGCCTTAATGATCATAAAAAAAATGGGGCTTTCCCCTGAGCAGATTCGTTTAGAGATTGAACGGAATTTGCCAGGCGGAGGGACTACGGTCACGTTCGGTGAAATCCCGTTTAGCCCACGCGTGAAAAAAGTCATCGAATATGGGGTCGAAGAAGCCAGACTCTTGGGCCATAACCACATCGGAAGTGAGCATCTGTTGTTGGGTCTTCTTCGAGAAGAAGAGGGCATAGGCGGAAAAGTCCTTCGTAGTCTCGGGGCCAACTTACTAACCGCCCGCCAACTCACGGTCACCTTCCTGAGAAAATCGGGATCCCGGGAACGGGATAAAAAGAGCAGCACACCTGCACTGGATGAATTTGGGAGAGATCTCACGCAATTGGCCCAGGAATCCAGCCTGGACCCAGTCATCGGTCGGATGGACGAAATCGAGCGGGTCCTCCAGATTCTGAGCCGGCGAACCAAAAATAATCCGGCGTTAATTGGCGAATCCGGTGTGGGGAAGACCGCGATTGTTGAAGGGTTAGCCCAACGAATTGTTTCGATGGATGTGCCCGATAATTTGCTGAATCGGCGGGTCATTGCCCTGGATCTGGGATCGCTCGTTGCCGGCACGAAATATCGAGGCCAATTTGAAGAACGACTCAAGGTCGTCATGAAGGAAATTGCCCAAGCCGGCAATATTATCTTATTTATCGACGAGCTTCATACGTTGGTGGGCGCCGGTGCGGCAGAAGGGTCGATTGATGCGGCAAACATGCTGAAGCCGGCCCTTTCGCGTGGAGAAATTCAATGTATTGGGGCCACGACATTAGATGAGTATCGAAAACACATCGAGAAGGATGGAGCGTTAAAACGACGTTTTCAACCCATTTATGTGCAACCTCCTTCGGTAGAGGAAACGATTCGGATTATCCAAGGGCTACGTGATCGTTATGAGGAGCATCATGGAGTTGAGATCAGCGATGAAGCGGTTACCGAGGCCGTGAAACTCACGGATCGGTACATCACGGATCGGTTTCTTCCGGACAAGGCCATCGATTTAATCGATGAAACGGGTTCGCGTGCCAAGCTGCAATCGTATGCGCTTCCTCCGGAGCTAAAATCGTTGGAACAGGAACTAAAACGGGTTGCCCGGGAGAAAGAAGTCGCCATTGGTCTTCAAAATTTTGAAGATGCGGTGAAATTTAGAGAGGAAGAAGAACGGCTTCGAAAATTGTTAGAGGATGCCAAACGGGATTGGAGAAAGAATCAAGAAAAAAACAAGCCAGTGATTACGGCTGAAGACGTCGGATATGTGGTTTCGAAGATCACGGGTATCCCCCTGTTTAAATTGGAAGAGGAAGAGTCGGAAAAACTATTGCACATGGAAGATTTTCTTCACAAGCGCATCGTTGGCCAGGAGGAAGCCATTTCCGCGGTCTGTCGGGCCATTCGTCGTTCACGAGCCGGATTGAAAGAAGCCAGGAAGCCCATCGGATCGTTTATATTTCTTGGGCCCACGGGTGTGGGAAAAACCGAACTGGCCCGGGCTCTGGCAGAATTTTTATTTAACACCGAGGATGCGCTGGTCCGAATTGACATGTCCGAATATCAGGAAAAATTCACCAGTTCCCGTCTTTTTGGAGCCCCTCCAGGGTATGTCGGGTATGAGGAAGGTGGGCAATTAACCGAAAAAGTCCGTCGTCGGCCCTATTCGGTCGTGCTGTTTGATGAAATTGAAAAAGCCCATCCGGATATCTTTAATGTGCTCCTTCAGGTATTGGATGATGGAGTTCTCACAGATAGTTTAGGCAGAAAAGTTGACTTTAAGAACACCATCCTTGTGATGACCTCGAACTTAGGGACCAAATTGATCAATAAGGGGGTCTCCCTTGGGTTCCAACGGGACGAGGAGACGGAACACAACCAACGGATGCGGGGAGAAGTTTTGGCAGAATTGAAAAGGAATTTTAGTCCGGAATTTTTGAATCGCATCGATGAACTGGTGGTCTTCCATCAACTTAATAAGGAACATTTACTGACGATCGTAGAAATTCTCATCGGAGAATTGAATGTCCGCCTTGAGGACCGGGGAGTTCAATTGGAAGTCAGTGACGAAGTGAAACATTGGATCATTACCGAAGGGTTCGAACCGCAATATGGTGCGCGTCCGATGAGGCGAACGATTCAGAAGCGTCTTGGTGACCCACTGTCTGAAGAGCTTATTCGGGGTAAGTTTAAGGATGCCAGGAAAATTAAGGTTGTGTTGAGTGATAATGCACCTGAATTTGTGGAAGAAGAGGCTATGGCCGGTGTGTGAGTGGGTTCAGTAAGCGACGTGTTCACAAACGGTGGCCCTCAGAATCGAATGGTTCTGAGGGTCGCTGTGTTTTTAGGGCTGTTATGTATTGGTGATGTCCGTTGAATTTTCCGTTTACGGGACCCTGCCACCGGGTACAATCTAATAGACCCATTCCTTCCTTGGGAACGAATATCGAATTTCCAACAAGGAATTTCGAATTTTCAAGTGTTCGGAACTTGTTTATCGCTGTTCTTTCCCTTCGCTATTCATTATTGGGTGTTCGATATCGGATATTTCTTTTACTGCGATACCTCCAACTTTGTAAAGGTTGCCAACGGTTGACGATTATTTGGTAGAGGAATTCGGCTTGTGGGTGCCATACTTGGAATTGAAACATCGTGTGATGAAACCGCTGCTGCGGTGGTGACTGATGACGGGCAGATTCAGTCCAGTGTCCTTGATTCCCAAACAGAAATGCATGCGCCTTATGGAGGAGTGGTACCTGAACTGGCTTCGCGACGACACATTGAGCGGATCGAGCAGGTAGTCCAACAAGCCTTGGACCAGGCCTCAATAGGGATTCGAGAATTGACCGCTATAGCCGTCACTCAAGGCCCCGGTTTGGCCGGAGCCCTTTTAGTGGGTGTCAATTTCGCCAAGTCCATCGCCTATGCTTCTCAACTACCACTCATACCCGTCAATCATCTGAGAGGACATTTAGCCTCTGCCTGGATGGCCCATCCCCAGTTCCCGAGACCCGCGATTATGCTCGTCGTGTCTGGTGGGCATACCCACCTATATTTGTCCTCTCAAGCGGGGAACTATGAACTCATCGGTCAAACCCGTGATGATGCGGCTGGAGAGGCTTTTGATAAAGCCGCGAGAATGTTAGGGTTGGAGTATCCGGGGGGACCAGTTATTGATCGACTTGCTAAAAAAGGGAATCCCCAGACTATCACCTTCCCTAGACCTTACATCAACCGCGGTGGGCTGAATTTCAGTTTCAGTGGTCTCAAAACTTCTTTGCTCTACTACCTTCGCGATGTGGACAAATTAGGAAAAGGGAGACCACCAGTTGAAGATTTGGCAGCCAGCTACCAAGAGGCGCTGGTGGAAGTCCTCGTAAAGAAAGCGTTGCGCGCCGTGCAACGGTACAAAGCTCAAGGGTTGGCGGTCGTAGGAGGGGTTGCTGCAAATTCGAGACTCCGTGATCTCTTGAAGGCCGGCGCCGCCCATGCCGGGATTGTATTGGCCGTTCCACCCTTGTCGTTATGTACAGATAACGCCGCCATGATCGCCGCCGCCGGGTGGGAGGAATACAAGGTTGGGCGTGTGGCGTCCTGGGATATGGACGCTAAAGCCAATGGGTCGCTCGTTGGGCTTTGAGATGGATCGTTTGGACATTAACACGCCCAACAGTTTCGGGTTTTGAGTTTAAACGTGTAGCTGCGCCATCTAATGGCGCCTCTTCAATACACCAAAACCAGAATCGAATTGTTTGTCGGAGTCCGGTTGTTAATCCTATGACGCGCTTTCTGAGCCTTGATGTTGGTTGGGGGGCAGCATTAGATGCTGCAGCTACAACCCAGAAACCAGAAACTGTTCTTTCAGGAGGAAATTATTCCAGACGTTTACGGAAATCTTCATGGGTTGAAGGCCAGCCAGATTAGCCGGATGGAGCGGCTCTATCGACGAAGAGTGCCTCCGGAAAAAGTCGTCACGGCGGAAATTGCCCGTGCTTGTACGGAATTGTCGTATGAAACCCGACGGCAAATCGGCCTTCTGATCGACCGGCGAGGCCATGTGGTGTCCGTTATTATTGGCAATGACCATGAACTGGTGATCCCACACTTATCCCGAAGTCGATCAGGGCTCAGATTATTGCGCGGTGTTCGATTAATCCATACCCACCTAAAAAATGAGCCCTTGAGCCGGGATGACTTAACAGATTTGGCTCTCCTTCGTTTGGATCTCATGATGGCCATCGGCGTTGGAAAAGATGGAAACCTTAAGGACGTCTATCTGGCTCACATTCTTCCTCAGTCCATTAACGGCAAATCCTACACGGAATGGAAGCCTTGTTCCTTTCAGGCTTTTCAATTGGATTGCAAGGACTTTATTCAGGGCCTTGAAAACGAGTTTACGAAAACGAACCCAAGGCTACAATCACATTCCAAGACCGTTCAGGCTATTTTGGTGAGTGTGTCTACTGGAAGTGCGCTTCGACAACAGGAACGTCTTGAGGAATTGGAAGAACTGGCGCGCGCCAGCAACCTACAGGTATTAAGTTCGGTCGTTCAGCGTCCCCATGTCCTCCATCCCAAATATGTGTTAGGTCCTGGAAAACTCAAGGACGTCATTATTCAAGCCCTGCAATCAGGAGCGGATATGCTGGTATTTGACCAAGCCTTGTCTCCGGGACAAGTCCATGGTATCTCCGAATTGACCGAACTGCGAGTGCTTGATCGAACCCAACTCATCCTGGATATTTTTGCACAACGCGCGCATTCCAGAATTGGGAAGATTCAGGTTGAACTTGCACAGTTGCGATATCTCCTCCCCAGGCTTTCGCAGTCAAGTACGGCGTTTTCGCGATTGGGTGGAGGGATTGGCGCAAGAGGTCCTGGAGAAACCAAGTTAGAAACTGATCGTCGTCGGGCACGGGATCGGATTCGACGGCTTGAACGGGAATTGCAATCGGTTTCACGCGGAAGGGATCAGCAGCGAAGCATGCGGAATCGACGAGCGATTCCCGTCATCTCACTTATTGGGTATACCAATGCCGGGAAATCGACCCTCCTGAACGTCTTAACCGGGAGTCACCTGCCGGCGAAAAATCGTTTATTTGAAACCTTGGATACCGTGAGTCGTCGATTATTTCTCCCTGGCCGAGGTGAGGTGATTCTCACTGATACGGTTGGGTTTATTCGTGACCTGCCCGAAGATCTTTTGATGGCTTTTCAAACGACCCTTCAAGAGTTGAAAGATGCCGATCTATTGCTTCATGTGGTTGATGCCAATGCGTTGGATCCTGATCGTCATATCCACGCCGTTGAATCGATCCTTGTCCAATTACAATTAGACACGATTCCTCGTATGCTCATATTCAATAAATGTGATCTCATTCCCCAAGATCAAGCGGCCATACTATGTGAGCGGTATCAAGCTATCGGGATTTCTGCGACACATGTCGATACTGTCATCCAAGTCCGACAAGAGCTGGCCAAGACCCTCAATGCGTTGGAGAGAGCTGAGGAAGTAAGGTGTAGGCCGGGACAAGGTCCCGCTGCCGATGTGCGTCCTAATCCTTCAGGGGTGAAGGTGTGAGGAAACTTGCGGAGAGGGTAAGAAGACCACCTCCTCTGCCCCACGTTCAACGAAAGCGTCCTCGACCATCCAAAGCCAGGATTCAACGAATATTTGAGGTCTTAGACAGGGAGATTCCCGATGCTGAAGTCGAACTGGATGCCACCAATCCCCTTGAATTGCTGGTAGCCACGATCCTTTCGGCACAATGTACGGATGAGCGAGTGAATATGGTGACGCCAACATTATTTTCACGGTATCGAAGCGCGGCTGATTATGCCAATGCCGATCAGATAGAATTAGAAAGCCTGATTCGGTCAACAGGCTTTTTCAAAAGTAAAGCACGCAATATTATTGCCTGTGGCCGGGCCCTGACGGAACAATTTGAAGGAAACGTTCCTGATACCATGGAATCCCTGACCTCCTTGCCGGGTGTTGGCAGGAAAACTGCGAACGTCATCTTAGGCAACCACTTTGGGCACCCCGCGGTCGTGGTGGACACCCATGTCAAACGGGTTGCCAACCGACTTCATTTGACCACCAGCCAGGACCCAACCGAAATCGAAGGGGACCTTCAACGCATTCTCCCCCAAACGCAATGGACCAAAGGAGCGCAACGGTTGCTCCTGCATGGGCGTTATGTGTGCCAAGCTCGAACGCCGAAATGTGAGGCTTGCGTCCTTTACGCCGATTGTTTGTGGGAGGCAAAACGACCACGTTTATGAAAAGCATGACGGGATATGGCAAACGGGAAATGGTCTGGAAAGGGATGGCCTTGGGGGTGGAAGTCCGGTCGGTAAATCATCGGTTTTGCGAAATTGTTCCACGCCTGCCTAAGGGGCTTGGAGGTCTAGAAGAGGACCTCAGGCGGATTATCCATCGGTACTGTGAGCGGGGTCGAATTGAGTATACCGTCTTGATGAATGGGAATACCGCCGGGGCAAAGACCCTTGCCCTTGACCGGGCTATGGCCACTCAATATCACCACCTTTTGCAGAACCTGCAACGAGAATTCCATTTAGAGGGCCGCATTGATGTGGGACTGGTTGCGGGATTTCGCGATGTGGTCTCGGTGGCTGAGCCAGTGATAGAGGAGGGGGATGTCAAGCCGGTTCTCAAACGTCTCATGAGTGGGGCGCTTGTCGATCTGACCCATATGCGTTCTCAGGAAGGGAAAAACCTTCTTTCCGATATGACCGACCGCCTCAAGCATATACGGAATCACCTGGGAAAAATTAAAAAGCGTATTCCCCATGCTGTTCAGGATCATTTTGATCGGATGAAAGGACGAGTCCAGAAATTACTCGGGAATGAACCTCAATCTCAGGACCGCCTCAATCAGGAACTCGCTGTCTATGCCGACCGGTGTGATGTCACTGAGGAGTTGACAAGGCTTCAGAGCCATCTGGCACAATTCCACAAGACGATCAGGGGAAAGCGGTCTATGGGCAGACGGCTAGATTTTCTCCTCCAAGAAATGGGACGGGAGGTGAACACGATTGGATCGAAAGCCAATGATGCGGAGATCGCACTTCACATCGTTGAGATTAAAAGTGAATTAGAAAAAATCCGAGAACAAGTGCAGAACATCGAATGATTATCTTTCAGCATTATGTCCAAGCCCAGGGGTCCGTCCGTCATGTCTGACCGTAGGATTTTATATGTGGTTTCCGGCCCCTCCGGTGTCGGAAAATCTTCAATTTCCCGGAAAGTCCTCGAGACTGTTTCTGATCTTCGACTCTCGATTTCCTGTACCACCCGATCCCCAAGATCCGGAGAGGTGCATGGGCGTGAATATTCGTTTCTCAGTGAACGGGAGTTTCGCCGTATGATTGAGGAAGAAGCCTTCGCCGAATGGGCCGAGGTCTATGGCTACTTGTATGGGACGCCCTGGGAAGAATTGATTGGAGTAAGGAAGCCAAAACACGATATAATTCTGGATATCGATGTGCAAGGCGCCAGACAAGTCATGCGTAATTTGGATGATGCGATTTCAGTATTCGTGATGCCTCCGTCCTTGGAAATATTAAAGGCCCGTTTACGGGGACGAGGAACGGACAGTCCCGACATGGTTGAGCGGCGATTTCAACAAGCCCAGGAAGAAATGCAACATTACCATGAATACGATTACACGATTCTCAATGGCAGTTTGGAAAAGGCCGCGAAAGAATTTTCCTCCGTTGTGTTGGCTGAGCGGCGGCGCACGAAACGGGTCGATCCGGCCTGGCTCCAAAAGATTGGACTTTTGAGAACAGATGAACTTGAACAACCCACGATAACTCCATAATGAGAAAGGAATGACGTCCGATGATGGATCCCTTAGTTTTGCTTCCTGAACACCATCAAAAACAATTTGACTCACGTTTTCGAATTGTGTTGATTGCTGCCCAACGGGCCAAACATATGATGCAAGGCCCTCCAACGGAGGGAACCAGTAAGTTCATGAAAGAAACCTCTCAGGCATTGGAAGAAGTCTTGAAGGGCGATGTCCCATTTTTAATTGGGTCGGACGCGCGTCAGGCCATCAAGGAAGCTCATAGCGTCCATGACCGCGAATTTGCCCCCTCTCTCTTGGCTCAACCGGATGAGAATGCCAAGGAAATTCAAAAAGAATTAAGTGTCTATATCGATGATTCCCCCAACAGTGAAGAAGAGGAACCAGAGGTCCAAGAACCGAGCTAATAGGTCAATAGGCTGATGAGCGAATCTTACGATACTTTGAAAGAAAAGCGAATCATTCTTGGTGTCACGGGGAGTATTGCTGCGTATAAAGCCGTCAGTTTGCTCCGGACTCTCGTTCAGGCAGGGGCGGAGGTTTCTGTCGTTATGACTCAATCAGCCACCAGATTTATCGCCCCCCTGACGTTTGAAGTATTGTCCAAACAGCCTGTGGCCGTGGACATGTTTTCCGGTCATCAGGACATGAGGCATATCACGTGGCCTGAACAGGCTGACCTCATCCTTCTTGCCCCTTGCACGGCCAATCGATTGGCCAAATATGCTCTCGGATTTGCTGATGATCTTCTGAGTACCATGTTAATGACGACGCGATGTCCGGTGGTCATTGCCCCTGCCATGGATGGAGAGATGTGGGATCAACCGGCGTTGAAAAGCCATGTCACCGCTCTTCGGGAACGAGGGGTGACGATCATCGAACCGGAAGTCGGACCGTTGGCCTCCGGAAAATGGTGCCAGGGGCGATTGCCATCAGAAGATACCATCATGGCTGCGATTCAAGAATCATTACGAAAGTCTTATGATTGGGTGGGACATCATTTTTTGATTTCAGCGGGCCCGACACGAGAGCCGATTGATGCTGTTCGGTTTATGTCCAATGGATCATCCGGGAAAATGGGGTACGCCTTGGCCGAGGCAGCGGTGGCAAGGGGAGCCCGAGTCACCTTAGTCAGTGGCCCGACAGAGTTGTCCCCCCCCTCTCGTTGCGAATTCCTTTCGGTCACCACCGCCGAGGAAATGTATCAGACCCTGGCTTCGAAGTTTGAACGGGCTACCGTTCTGATCATGGCTGCCGCGGTGGGGGATTTTCGGCCTCGACAGGTCACGCCTGAAAAATTCAAGAAACACGACTGGAATGGAGAACCACTTGAAATTGAACGAACCACAGACATTCTGGCCGCCCTGTCTGCTCAACGTACGCATCAAACCCTGGTGGGTTTTGCGGCCGAAACCAGCAATCTCGTGGAAAATGGACAAGAGAAATTGAAGAAGAAGAGCCTCGATATGATCGTGGTCAATCAAATTGGAGGCACACACTCAGCCTTCGGCAGCGAAACGAATGAGGTGATTCTCATCACTCGAGGGCAAACCCCTCAATTGATTCCCCGTCTTTCTAAAAGAGTTGTCGCTGACCGAATTTTAAATGAATTGCGTACCTTCACTGTCCCCGCTCCCTCTCGCCAGCCTGCATCATAAATCTCACCCACCCTTTTGACGGGGACGGGAATTTCATACAGAAAGGATAAACCTATGAATCCCCATGCCATTGTCATTGAGAAACATCCGAAACGCGTGAAGATCACATTTAACGGCATAAGGATTGCCGATACCCGAAAGGCGCTAGTGTTGCGTGAGGGCAAACTCCCCCCGGTCCTCTATCTTCCCCGGGAAGATGTGGATATGACCCTACTTCAGCCAACCGATCATTCGACTCACTGTCCGTTTAAAGGGAACGCGGCATATTATTCAGTTAAGGCGGAAGGGAAAAGTGCGCCGGATGCGGTTTGGACATACGAATCCCCCAATTCCGAGGTTGCCGAAATCAAGGATTACCTCGCATTTTACGAAGAAAAGATGGATGCGATTGATGAACTGTCCGAATGACGGGAGGAGTTGGGGAATGTAGTCGGTCGGTCTTCCGGATCAATTTTTTTGGGCAATGAATTTCCGAAATATCTTCATTTCCCACTAAACCGCCCCTCGTGTTTTTGTTGGCTTTTTTCAAAACCACGAGGGGCGGTATTTTGTTTGATAATAGAATCAAAGTCAGCAGTCGGGAAAATATCCAACGCCGTCTTACGCGATACGTTATAAATACAACCTCCTTGGGCTTCAATAGCCATCTTTGCCGCAGAAAAGGCTTTACGCTGCAAATCCAACTGGGGCATGGTCCATGTTTCTCCGGGCTGTCTGTATTCCGGGTGGAAATGATTTCTTTCCCCGTGATGTATGAAGATTTCACCATGCTGACAGGTCCTCCCTGACGAGGTTGGGACCTCAAAAGTGAAATCCACACCGAGAAGATACATCTCGCGAATCCCCATAAAAAATGCCATTTGAATTTGCGGGTAAAGGACAGTCCAGCCGCCATACACGCCCTTGAGCGCGTTGTCGGAAAACATGCCGACATATTCCCCTTCGACTTTGGGCTCGCTCAGAGCGTTTAACCATATGATGTCATCTGCAGCCGGAAAATAAGGCTTTACGTCTTCATGATAAATCTTGCATAACTGCAGTTCCTTAATACTGTTGGCATTATTTTCTGCCACAAGAACATCAAGGACAGAATAATACGTCGGTCTCCACTCAGTCTTTGGAAAGGCCAGATAAATTTTATTGCAGGCAAAAGTGATCTCATTTTTCAGCAGATCCAGGTCTTCGATGGTTAAGCTAGGACCGTTTCCGATAATGAAGCATCGCCGGCCCTTATGGATATCTTTGAGATTGGCCACTTTACGTTCATTTGCAGATAAGAACACCCCACAAGATATGAAGGGCAGCATCAGGAAATTTCGAAGGCGTCTATACCTGGCCTTTACCGCCGGTTTGAGGCGGTTTCTTCGCTCATAGAGATAAAACGGGTTTAACTTTCTACTTAACATCACGGCATGGCAAATCCATCAAGGGGTTACATCCCTTGCCAGCATGTCCCCAACACAAAAAATTATAATAGAATGAACGGCTTCTGTAATATTATAATTCCTACTATTGACCCAAAAATTCAAATTTCCTAATGAGTTGAGCCTGTTGCCGGATGAACAACCTGACAGGGTTACCAATGGCAGCCCTTTTTGTTTAGCTGACAGTGCGGCGTTGACGGTGTTTTTGGACTCACCACTGCAACTGAGCAGGACAACAGCATCTTTCGAATCTGCAAAATCCTCCAAACATTGGGCCAACCACTTTTCCTGTCCATAATCATTATAAAACGCACTCATTAAATTATGGTCGTTAAAGGTCACGGTACGAATCTGACTTTGCTTCGTAAAATCGGTAGCGGCATGGCTGGCAACCGAAGCACTTCCCCCATTTCCGGCAAAAATCATTTTTCCATCCCGAGAAGATACAGTCCGGCATAAATCACGAAATTGAACAATTTCGGACTGGTAATCCTTTTCATTCAACGCCTGTTGATGGCGATAAAAATGTTCCGTAAAAAAATTTTTAGTATCCCCGGCTTGCTCCAAGAGGTTGGCAGCAGCCAAAACCCAGATCAAATGAGTGCATTCCACGACATTGTAGGCAGTGCTGTCGACCCACAAAGACGGCTCACCGATTTTTCGCAGTGGATTTTCTGGTGAAAAGCCGGTAAAGGAGACAACCCGGAGATTTTTATTTTTCGCAAAATTTGCCGCCTTAACAATATTTGGCGAACACCCGCTGGAACTAATCAACACCACGACGTCGCCGGAATCGGCATAGGCTTCTAGGGCACGCGCCACCCAGTTCTCATATCCATAGTCGTTCGCAAACGCGGTAATCAGGTTGTGGTCATTAAAGCAGACTGAACGGACCTTGGCATGCTGGGTGAATTCTGTCGCGGCATGGCTGGAAATAGATGCACTGGCCCCGTTGCCTGCAAAGATCAATTTGTTGCCGGAGACTTTTGCCTTTTGACAAATCTCAGCAAAGGCCATCAGGGGTTTGGAAACGTCTTCTTGTGAGAGTAGGCGACGAAAACAGTCGAAATAGTCAACGATAAATTTCTCGTCTGCGATATCCATCAACCCTCTACTCCCTTCGGTTTCCCAATAGCGTAAATTTTATCTATCATACGCATCACAGCTAAGGCGTCTGATGAGGTCCCGTAAGAAACGATTTGGTCCTGTTCGATGCATTGAAAAAAATGTTCGATCTCCGATTGCCAGGAAGTGTCCAGGTGATAGACGACTTGCTCCTCATTCTCGTAACGCCCATCTTGTAGATGAGACGGATTCCGCTTGATGGCGAGAACCTCATCACCATAAGCCCCTGATGATGTTTTCAGACCATTCAGGACCAACGCCCCACCTTCCAGGAACACCTCGAGGGAGAACAGGTATCGCCATTGTGTCATGGTTGAATGCATTGAAGCACAAACGTTGGACCGGCTGTTGCGGAATATGGCAAATACATTGTCTTCTATGCCGTCGATCTTCCAGAAGAGATTCGACACAAATGCCGATACCTCATCAAATTCACCGCCCAGATAGAGAAGAAGGTCGAGCATATGAATGCCCTGATCAATTAAAATGCCGGCGCCGGCCAACTCAGGATTAGCCCGCCATCCCTGGAAAAACGACTGATCAACCTCTTTGCCGTATCGGCCGCGAATCCACAACACCCGCCCCAGTTCATCAGCATCCACGATCTGTTTCATGCGCTGGATGCTCGGATGATGGCGATGGTTGAACCCATACATCAATTTTCGCCTTTGTGACGCTCGCTCGACCAGGATGACATCTTCCACCTGACGGGCGCAGAATGCGGGCGGTTTTTCTGAAAAAACATGTTTCCCGGCCTTCAGGGCCTGTATGCACAATTTTGGTATGTAGGCATTAGGAGTGCAAACGAATACGGCAGCAACATCCGGCGACTCAATAACCTCCATAGAGGATGGTACGACTGGATAGGCACACCCAACCGGAGGATGGGAATCGTGCACGGCGACGATACGGCCCTTGCCAGAATTCTCAATCGCTTTGGCCCGTATTTTGCCCATTTTCCCAAATCCGATGATGCCGCAATTAATCATCAATATTCCTCATGAGTGAGAAAGGCGTGTAAGAAAGTCCATAAAGTCCGTGGCTGCCCCCCGGAGGAAATCGTTGCACGTACTCGCAATATGAGGCGTTCGAATAAACCGATCCGAAGGAAGCGCAGAAAGTTTCCCACGGTAGGGTTCTTCCCAGAATACATCCATAGCTGCCCGCAGCCGGCCGGTTACCAACTCGTTGTACAAGGCCTCTTCATCGACCACGGCTCCACGTGCGGTATTGACCAGCAAGGCGCCATCGGAAAGCCACGCCAAACGATCAGCGTTGAATAGACCCCTGGTATCCGAAGTGAGCGGAACATGAAGACTCACGCAATCGGCGGCTCTGACCTTCCCTTCAAAGAGATCTGAAGAATCGTGGGCTGAGTCAAACGTGTCAACGATCATAAAGCTGCGCATCTTGTCAGCCACGCGGCGACCGATGTGGCCAACGCCCACGACCAGCAAGCGACGCTGCTGCAGAGAATCGCGATCAGTCTTTTTCCAGCTAGCCCATTCACCTGCATCGACATACAGTCCATCGAGGATGAGATGGCAGGTAAACGCAGCTGTTTCCTCAAAAATTATGCCGCAGGTGTTTTTTGAGGGAAGAGTTATCACAATTTCTCGACGACCTGCCTCTCCAAAAGGCAGGTTGTCAGTGCCAACACCCGTTTTAAAGATACCACGCAGAGCAGGGAATTCGTCGAGGGAAAATTGTTTGCCGCCAACAAGAAGCACCTCTGCAAGAGACTTCTCTTCAGTGTACAGGAGTGATGGCAAATACCCATCTAGCGTGTTGGTAGCTTTATAGATCAGCACAATGTTCCATTGAACAATTCAACCCAGCAACCCATTACTTGCCCTGACATGAAATTGATTCGGGCCTGAGCCCGGCCTGATACTGAAATCCCCTCCGGCAGCCTTCACTAAAGCTAGTCCTGCAGCCACGTCCCACAGAAAAATGTCTTCCTCTTCATACACATCAAAACGACCCGCAGCCACTTGTGCGAGCATAAGGGCGGCCGATCCCAACATGCGAACCTTTTTATATACCTGGACAGAATGGACAAATTGCCGCAATAAATCAGTATCGTACCGGCGACCACTCGGGAATCCCGTTGCCAGTAAGGCCTGGCTTTTATCCCCCACGGTCGAAACATGTATGACCTGATTATCGAGCCAAGCCCCCTGACCGATCAGGGCGGAATAGACCTGCCTGCTGAAGATGTCATGAACCACACCCAGCAACGGTGTCCCCTTTTCCCAGAGAGCAATCGAAACGGCGGCGACGGGAAACCCGCGAGTAAAGTTGAATGTTCCGTCAAGAGGATCCACGAGCCATACTGGGGAATCCAAGTCCAGGACAAGATGCTCCCCTTCCTCAGCCAGGATTGGAATGCCTGACTTTTCCAGGACATTCACAATACATTCTTGCGCCGCGACATCTGCCAAGGTTTTGATATCCTTGCCACCGGAGTCAGCAACTTTGGCATCTTGCAAAAAATCTTTTCGCAGCCGTTCCACTCCCATAGCTGCAGCCTGATAGGCTATCGAAAGGTGTTCTCGCCTATCGTTTTCGCCGCCAAGACCATCAGCAATTACATCCAATGAGCCTCACCCTCCATATCGACAATAAGTCCATCAATCGCGAGACATTAACGGCAGAAGAGCCTCCGCAATCTTTAAATCTTCCTCCGTCTTGACAATATGTCCGGCGAGCCGACTAATCGTATGGAACCCAACTTTTCCGGAGTACGTGGCACAATGGCCGTGAGCCGCTGCCTTCAAGTAGGTAGAACGCCGCCATGCACAGATACTCCAGGACAAACGCTGGACCGGTTCCAGCTCTTGAGAGTTCGTCTTTTCTGAAAAATTGAAGTTGACCGGTTGGTTGCGGTAAGCACATTCGATTTGCAGGTGATCAACGCTCAACAGGCAGTCGAATTCATTCCTTCCCAGGGTATCAACAAAATTACGGATTTCATCAACAGACAGCAGAGGCGCGATACTGTGCACTTGGACCACATAATCGCATACATGCTTTTCAAAGAATTCGGCAAGGTATTGCTCACTCGTCGCATGATGGTTGCCCAGGGATTCAGGGCGTTGGTGGAAATGTACACCCTCCGCTTCGGCAATTTCGCCGAATACGGGATGTTCTGAATTCACCCAAATCTCTTCGAAGACACCAGCCTCCTTGCATTTTCGAATCGCGCGGGTAATAAGTGGCACTCCGGACAATTCGCGCAGATTTTTTTGCTTCAAACGCTGGCTACCCATACGCGCGGGGATCATAGCTATCACCACAACATTCTCCCTTACGGCACCACACCTCAGGAATGAAAAGCACTTTCAAATACTGATGGATTTCAACTTATCGAGAATCTGACGAATGTTAAAGTCCAGGATGCGATCGCCAAACGATCTTCTCTTATGATTGTTGAGTTGAGGCCTGCTAGGAGATCGGGGTCTGACATGAGAGGGAAGTGCAAAACCTTGGGATGTATAAAAGGCGGCCAAATGAGGTGCCACCTTTTCAAGAAAAAACTTCCAGGCATCGTGATCTTGGTTGCCAAAGACATTATTGGCGCTATGACGGCGATATCCCCCGTAGGGCTCAAGATCTGAGACCAACGGGCCAAAGCAGATGGCCGTCCGTGTCATATATGAATCAGCTGATATAGATAACTCTTTGGGGATCGGGGACAGTTTTAAAAAAACCTCTCTTCTTATCGTCAGACCGGAGGTGGGAGAAAAATTTGGAAATTTGTTATGTTGGATCCACAAACCAAACGCATCTCCTTGAGTCATAGCCGGCCAAAACAGTTCGCCGGTATCTTGATGATCCCTTAAAATTTGAAGATTGTGCTGAAACAAACCGAAGTCTGGGTGGGACTGATAGGTTTCGCAGACCGCAGCAAGTTTACGGGAGGCCCAGACGTCATCACTATCAAGAAAGGCGATTAAATCACCCGTGCTGGACTCAAAGGCCGTATTCATGGCTGCAGCCTGACCTTTATTCTCAGAATGCTCAATCAAAGATATCAAGGCAGGATGTTTAGATTGAATCTCGCGTATGATCTCAACCGAAATGTCTGTTGATTTATCATCTACGATAATAAATTCGTCGGGTAACCGTTCCTGCGAAAGGACGCTGTCAATAGCTTCCTTCAAATAAGTGCTCCCGTTATAATTACATAGCACCGCGGTAATTTTTACTGAATTAATCAACTCGTCGCTCCAAAAATGGTATCAAAATCAACTCGTGGCCAAACATCCAGTTTGGTTTTTCGAGAGGCGTTGTAAATCATTCCGTGATCCGATTGATACTTCTCCAATGCTTGTTCAAATTCCTTACGTTGTTGGTCAAGTTTTGGCATTGTCCACGTTTCCCCTGCAGGACGGTAATCGGGATGAAAATGGTTTGCTTCACCTGACGAAACCAATACGTCGTTTCCCATGGCTTTCTCTCCAGTCGGTTTTGATTTCACCTCAAAAGAAAAGTCTAAGCCAATCGCATAGATTTCACGAATTCCCATCCAGAATGCTAATTCAAGGTCCCAATACAGCACTGAATGTCCAGTTTTCACGCCTTTCAAGAGATCCCATTCGAGGGGATGGAAATGTGCTGAGGGGGGGTTACCAAACGTAATATCCTGAGCGTCTTCAAAGTGTTGATGCGTCGCATGTCCGAAAATTTTGCAAATTTCAGTTTCCCTTAAAAACTTTTTAATGTTTGAAGCAACCACACAGTCGGTGACCGTCAAATACGTTGGCCGCCAATCCGTACTATCAAATGCCAGATAGATCTTATTGGAAGCAAAGGTAATTTCGTTCTTGATTCGGTCCAGGTCGGAAACGTTCAAACTCGGGCCATTTCCCACAATCACCGCACGTTGGCCCTTGTGGCAGTTTTTCAATTGTTTCAGTTTGTCATCATTGAATTTATTGGGTAACGACGCCCTGCTAATTGATCGTGAACCCGTCTTCCTATCAGAAGTTACATTTCGGATTTGCGGAAAAGACAAAAATCTTTTTAATGACAAAAACATCAAATTTTCACACAATAATCAGCGAATCAAATTAGAATTTACCATCAATGACAGGATGAAGGGAATAACCTATTGTACTATATACTTTTCCTAATAAAAGAGCTTTCGTATTAATTGCAAATGCCATAATTCATTAAGAATTTATACTGTTTGTGCTTATCCGTCGAAGGCATCAAAAAGAGTCTTTTCTGAATTTCTCATTCAAAGATAAATTTAATGACTTAGGTAAAATTACAAAAAGGCTTTATCGACCCCATTTGAGGTTCCAATCGATTTAACGTTTGAGAGGATGAGGCACCTGACAATGCGGGAGTGTTTTTTCTTGCCGATTGAGTCGAGGCGCTCGGTTTTCCTGGTTATCTTGAACAGACCCTGATTGAAGAAACGTATTATAGATGGCTTTTTTCGACCTGGAGGAAAATGACAGGTAGGATCCGAGAAAGATTTAGGGTAGATTTTCTATTCAGACAAAGACCTACTGTAATGCGCCTCTGAAATCAAGCCACCTGCGAATGCTGTTTCTCCCGATTGACCCGCCACAAAAAATCAGGCCGCTTGGATGTTGAGACTTTTGCCCTTGGTGCGGTCGGTCAGGCTGCAATATGATGAGCTTAGGCATGTCGGTGTCAAAGAGATTTTAGCAAGCCCGTGAACCA
>CAZGFD010000041.1:0-20324 GCA_964525045.1 uncultured Nitrospiraceae bacterium
GACATTGAGGGAGCTCGCTACGTACTGCCCGGTCGGCGTGATCAGCGGCCGTGACCGGGTGAACGTGCAACAATTGGTCAATGTCGATTCCTTGATTTACGCAGGAAGCCATGGGTTTGACATCAGCGGACCAAAAAATTTGAAAATCCAACATGAAATGGGAGCGCAGTTTCTGCCAATCCTCGATCAAGTCGAAGCTTCGTTACATGAGCAGTTAGACTCCATCGTCGGCACCCTTATTGAACGGAAAAAGTATTCGGTCGCCGTTCACTATCGGCTCACGGGGTCACAGGACCTTCCTGTGGTTCGTTCTGCCGTTGAGGCGGTTCTCTCTCAACATTCCGACATCCGGGCAATCCACGGCAAGAAGTTATACGACCTTCAACCCGGGATTGATTGGGACAAAGGAAAAGCTCTTATGTGGCTGTTGGCAGCTTTGAATATTCCCCGTGATGGAGTGATGACCTTCTTCATCGGGGATGATGTCACCGATGAGGATGCCTTTCGCGTACTCCAGGACGAAAACATTGGGATGATCGTCGAAGATACGGCACGGTATACGTATGCCACCTATCGCCTCAACAACCCTGATGAAGTCGTCCAATTTCTTCGGTATCTGACGACTGCCCTGAGGAGCCCTTAGCCATGCATGATTGGTCACTGGTATATGAGGGATTCGTCCCGGAAAAAGAGCGGCTACGGGAGGCGCTCTGTACATTGGGAAACGGCTACTTCGCAACGAGGGGAGCAGCCCCGGAATCAGAAGCCGATCCAATCCATTATCCAGGAACGTACCTGGCAGGGGGATACAATCGCCTGAAGACCGACCTGGCCGGTCGCAACATCGAAAATGAGGATTTGGTCAATTTACCCAACTGGCTTCTTTTGTCTTTTCGAATGGAAGGGACCAACTGGCTCAGTATCCGTGCGGTTGACATCCTTTCCTATCAACAGGAGCTGAATTTCCGGAACGGTATCCTTTCTCGAAAATTTATGTATCAGGATAACCAGGGACGACGCACGATGGTCACAAGCCGCCGGTTTGTCCACATGGGCAACCAGCATTTGGCGGGGCTTGAATTGACGATTACTCCCCAAAACTGGTCTGGCCGGATATATTTCCGTTCGGGATTGGATGGTCGTATCGTCAACACGGGCGTCGAACGTTATAAGGCGTTGAATAACAAACATCTTCAGCCATTGGAATCAGCGGAAATTGAGAACGATGGCATTTTCCTGTTGATGGCAACCACTCAATCACAACTTCGAGTTGCAGAAGCCGCACGAACTCAATTTTTCTTAGAAGACTCGTTACTGAACATCAACCGTCAACTGGTCAGTGAGCCTGGGTATTTGGCCCATGAATGCTCGCTGAACTTAAAAAAAGGTCAGGAATTGACTGTAGAAAAAGTCGCTACGATTTACACCTCTCGAGACCGTGCCATTTCGGAATGCGGGCAACAGGCTCAGGCTGCCATTAAAGAAGCCGATCGTTTTCCCTCCTTAGTCCAAACGCACATCCAACGGTGGGATCGTCTTTGGAAAAGAGCTGATATCATCCTTGAAAACGGACAGGAGTCACAATGGGTCCTTCGTTTTCATCTCTTTCATCTATTACAGACGGCCTCTCCCAACAGTATAGACTTGGATGTCGGAATTCCAGCGCGCGGGTTGCACGGTGAGGCGTATCGAGGCCATATTTTCTGGGATGAACTGTTTATTCTCCCCCTCCTCAACCTGCGGATTCCTGATATCGCTAAATCGCTGTTGCTGTACCGCTACCGGCGTCTGAATCAGGCCCGCCGGAATGCTCGAGCAGCCGGCTTCGGTGGTGCCATGTATCCTTGGCAAAGTGGAAGCACGGGACGTGAAGAAAGTCAGAGTCTCCATTTAAACCCCGAATCCGGTCGTTGGACCCCCGACAATACCAGACTGCAGCGTCATGTGAATGCAGCCATCGTCTTTAACATCTGGCAGCATTACCAGGTAACAGGCGACTGGGAATTTCTTTCGTTCTACGGCGGAGAAATGATTCTGGAAATTGCCCGGCTGTTTACTTCGATGACTTCTTATAATCGAACGCGGAAGAAATATGAGATTCGAAACGTCATGGGGCCGGATGAATACCACGATCGCTATCCAGACGTGGATACGCCAGGTCTTCACAACAACTCGTATACGAATATGATGACGGTCTGGGTGTTATGCCGGGCCCTGGACGTGGTGAATTTGTTGGCCGATGATCATCGCACGGAGCTTCGGCAGGTTCTACATATACAGAAACAAGAAGTTGAACACTGGGATGAAGTTAGCCGCAATATGTATATTCCGCATCATGATGACGGGATCATCAGTCAATTTGAAGGCTACGAGCAATTAGAAGAGCTCGATTGGGAACGCTACCGCCTCAAGTACGGAAACATTCAACGTCTTGATCGCATTCTCGAATCGGAAGGCGATACCCCAAACCGCTATAAGGTTTCCAAACAAGCCGATGTCCTCATGTTGTTTTATTTATTTTCTTCAGAAGAACTTCGTCAGCTCTTTCGAAGACTTGGGTATCCTTTCAAATATCAGACCATCCCACTAAACATTAAATATTATTTGAGTCGAACCTCACATGGGTCCTCATTGAGTCGAGTGGTCCATTCCTGGGTAACGGCCAGGTCGGATCGGGAAAAAGCTTGGGAGTGGCTTCAGGAAGATTTGAAAGTCGACATCGACGACATCCAATTAGGAACAACCGCCGAAGGCATCCATCTGGGAGCCATGGCTGGCACAGTTGACCTCGTTCAGCGAGTCTACAGCGGAATCGAAACTCGTGGGGATACCCTGTTTCTTAACCCGTTCCTCCCGGATCAATTGGCGAGGCTCGGACTTCGCATTTTTTACCGGGGACATTCTTTAGACATTCGCATTACTCATCAAAATTTAACCGTGTCCTCTCAACAAGGTATAGCCCCTTCGATCAAAATCCATGTAAAAAAGAAAAGGCATACCCTAAAACCGGGGCATTCCATCAAGGTTCGACTGTGATTCAACCTATTCAGTGAAAGGAATAAAACGTTTCAGTTTATTTGTCTCAGGATGCCGGGGTAACTCAGAAACACTTTGAATGGATATCTTCGCATTCGAAAGGCCGGCCTGCCTCAACGACTCAACCAAGGAATGTTTGAGGCCTGTTGGGGAAAAATCCCCATGTGTAACAGCCAGAACTCTGGCACCATCGGGAGTTTGTTGCACTTGATATTCACGTATATGCCTGTCTTGTCCTAACACCCCCCTGAAGACCATGGGGTGAATTTTCACATCATTAGGGTACGCAAACCAGGCGTCTGCCCGGCCTTTGATCTCCTTGATCCGGCGATAACCCGGTGCGTCAGGGTTTTCGCCTTCGTCAATAATCACGGCATCCGTCATCTCATACCGGACCATCGGCATGACCTGGCCACAGAGCTTGGTAACAAGCAAACGGTCTGCCTGGGCAAAGTCCACAACCGGCTGATTATGCTCGTCTACGGGTTCAAATATCAGAAAATCTTCGGCCAACGTCGGACCCTGAAACGAATCCCCTTCTGTGGCCCCCATGCCGATTTCAACCGATCCCCAACAATTATGAATATTGAGGCCCCATGCTTGGTTTGCCATGTCCCGGCCTTCGGGGAGGAGCGGCTCGGAGTTGGTGGTAATGCGCTGTGGCCGGATTCGGAGCCCACCATCCAGCGCCTGGGCACACAGTTCCTGGACGATTGAGGCGTAGCCGACGATCCGGTCCGGTTGATAAGCGTTCAATTGTTCAACCATGCGATCAATCGGGAGATCGGCTGGAAAGACACGGACATCCCTTTCGGGATCCAGCATGGTCGGAAAGGCGAACCGGCTGCCATGGACATAGGAACCGGCACAGATAACGGCCGTCCGTCTGGGATGAACCGGAGGCTGAATAAGGTCCTGTTGCGCCTCCATCCGATAGGCGACATTGACGAAGACGATGAATGACTCCCAATCCCACAGAAACACACCTCGCTTTCCCGATGTTCCTCCTGTCGCAGCGGCATAATACTTGTTAAAAATATAAGGGTTGGCATGACTTCCGGAATGAAGCTGTTCCAGATGAGCGGTCACGTCTTCCAAGTGAAGCCGACGGTCTGTAACAATTCGGTTCCAGTTTTCCATTACCTCTTGTTTGGTGAGGGGAGGAATGCTGGCAAGATCACTGATCTCGAATGTCGAGGCTTCAACATGACCCAGGCGATCGGCATAAAACGGTGAACATTGCTGGGCATGCGCAATGACTTTTCTTAAGCACCTCGTCTGTTCGTCCCGCACCTGATCACGTGACCAACTGAGGTGCTCAATCGCCTCTGGAGTAAAAGCCCGAATGTTTTCAATGTGCCGACTTCGCAAATTCTGAAATTCAGAGCGAGGAACCATATCGTTCATCAATGATCAATCTTGATCAACCGTAAGTGGAATGAGAGTTTCCATCCGCGAGACTCCATCATCGATCCAAAACAGAAGTCGCATCGCACTCCACAGCCGCTTGGAATATGCGGTGCATGATGGCGCGGGCAAGTTTGAGTCCTCTGCCTCCTTCGGCAGATCCAAGGTGA
This sequence comes from uncultured Nitrospiraceae bacterium, assembly GCA_964525045.1. Taxonomy (GTDB): domain Bacteria; phylum Nitrospirota; class Nitrospiria; order Nitrospirales; family UBA8639. Next base: position 4,614 of record CAZGFD010000041.1, read on the forward strand.
TGAAAAGCCACCGGTATATAAAGACAGGTCAGCAAAGCGGTTTGATAATCCCGCCATGCCTGGTCGAGAGAATAATTGGCCACTCCGCGGGAAATTAACTCATCATGCCAGACCCGGACAAACTCCCGATACCGCCCTGTTTGATGCTCGAACGGTATGCTTCCACACACGATTCGTGCCACGTCAATGGCCCCTAAATTGCGTTGGGCAAGTTGCCAATCCAACACGATCACCGATTGCTCATTGGACGACTCATCGAAAATTAAATTGTCTGCCCGAAAATCAGCATGCGCAATGGTACAAGGCCCCCGAGCATGCAATTCTTCCAATCGATCTCCCTGCCAGTTCAGGCGGTCCCCAATGACCCGCATTTCATCCGTCAATTGATCATAGAACTGGTGTCGAAACTGAGGCCAATTTTGGGCAAATAAATGGAGAATATCAAGGTTTTCTATCGGCATCCATGTCAGATTGGCTAAGGCAGGATGATTCCACCAGTGGGCGTGGAAAGGAGCAATCGCTTGAATGGCGGCGAACGCCTGCGCTGGCGTCAATCCCTTCACCTGATCTCCAAAAGTATGGTCACTCACGTCTTCTAGGATAAGAATGTAATCACCATTTTCTGAATCCAGTAAACTATAATAACATCGGGGAATACGAAGCGGACTGTGGGGTGCCACTTCTTGATAAAAATGAGCCTCCCGCTCGTACGCATTAAACGAATCCCCCAATTCACGGTTCCTTGCAGCCGCTGCTGGTAATTTCACGACTACGCTGTTGGGATGATCCGATTCTGGCTGATCGTAATTCAGGAGCACCCTTGCCACCCCACTTAAAAACCCAACTCCACCACCACCGATTGAAGCGATCTTAATTTTACTGACAGAGGACTTCCGACATACTCCGCCTTCCCGCAAAGCCCAGGTCATCCAATTAGCTGAGATCTCTTCGATTCTTTTGGGATGCCTGATACCCATAAAAACATTTACCCATACCGCTCTGAAGTACACATCCTATCAAGGAACCAAACGGACTTCCACACATCTAGCATCACAGGAATATGAATTGGTTAGATTTCTGAGGTCTTACGTAATATACTACCGTCGCCTATTAAAGATGACGTCACACCATGTTCTTAGTTGGACTTTTAAGAAGGAAAAAAATGTCAGCCAAATATGATGCGGTAGTGATCGGCAGCGGGCACAACGGACTAACCTGTGCCTGCTATCTCGCCAAAGTCGGCTTAAAGGTCCTGGTGCTTGAGCGATCTCATTCGATCGGCGGAATGACGAACACCGAAGAGGTCACGTTGCCCGAATTCATGTCGGATACGCATGCCTTCTGCATTCAGTTAGCCAATTTTTCTCCGGCTTTGCATGAATTGGAGTTGGACCAATACGGATTTGAATTGATTTATTCAAATCCCTGTTTTACCCATGCCTTCCCGAATGGAAAATCAATTTCCGTGAGCCGCGGGATCGATGATACGTGTAAGAGTATTGCTCATTTTTCCACAAAGGATGCCGATACGTATCATCAGCTTTTTGAAAGGTTTCTTGGCGTTAAAGATCCCTTTATCGCGTCATTCAATTCCCTCCCCCCCTCATTTGCCGATCAAGCGGCGATGTTACAAGCGATGCCCGGAGGTCTCGATCAACTGCGATTTCAAATGCAGACCTTTCGTGCCTGGGCGGGGGAAGTGTTCGAGGCTAATGAAACCAAAGTTCTATTCGGAGCTTGGGATTTACACACCGGTACGGGGCCCGACGATGGAGGTGGTGCAAGCCTTGCTTGGGCTTTTTGTATGGTGATCCAAGCTTTTGGAAATAACATTGTGAAAGGGGGCATGCGCAATCTCCCTTTGGCCCTGGAGGGCTATTTGATAGCTCACGGTGGAGAAATAAGAACTGACGCCCGCGTTGAACGTATCCATGTGGGTAACGGTCGGGCGGTCGCCGTAGGACTTTCTGGAGGCGAACAAATTGAGGTGGGTCAATTGGTGGCTTCCAACGTCGATCCTCAGCAGCTCGTCCTGGACTTGCTCGGAGAAGATCAGGTTGACCCGATCCTAAGCAATAAAATGCGTCACTATGAGTTAGGCGAGTCGGTAATGGTCATCTACTTGGCCCTTGACAGTCCCGTTGAGTACAAAGCTGGCCCTCAAGCCGGTCAAGCCGTCTATGTCCATCCGACTCCTGCTGATCTGGAGTATTTCTCCCGCCTATTTTACGAAGTTCGGAGTGGGCTTTTGCCTTCAGAACCCTTCGCACTCATTTGCAACGATTCAACTCAGGATCCTAGTCGGGTACCATCAGGAAAGGCCCTCATGAAACTGGTCGTGCAACCTGTTCCCTATGAAATCAAGGGTGATGCAGCAGGGAACATTAAAGGGAAAACGTGGGAGGATGTGAAGGAAGTGTTTGCCGATCATATTATTGATCGTTTAACCCGAGATTATATTCCAAACCTTCGAAACAACATACTCAAACGAGTGGTTCATAGTCCCCGGGATCTCGAGAGATTAATGCCAAGTGCGCCGAGAGGAACGATCACACATGGGGCCTTGCTGCCTTACCAGATGGGAGCGATGCGCCCGATTCCCGAGATGGGGCACTACAAATCTCCCATATCCAACGTCTACCTCTGCGGTTCCGGTAGCCATCCAGGTGCGGGAGTATCGATGGCCCCGGGCCGCAACGCCGCTCAAGTCATTTTTCAGGACCTCAGGTTGGATTTTTAAATAACTCTGACCCAGCAAATCCATCCAAACCTACTTGGAATCAATTGAAATCCTACGACCATATTATTGTCGGAAGCGGGATAAACTCCTTGGTCTGTGCGGCTATCCTGGCGAAGAAAGGGCGGGCCGTCCTTGTTCTGGAACGGAACGACCGACTCGGCGGATGTATCCGTACGGAGGAAATTACCTTGCCTCATTTCATCCACGACGTATTTTCGGGCTTTCATCCCCTCTTTGTGTCTTCACCGGGTTATAGCGAGCTGGCTGACGATTTGCGTGCAAACGGACTTCAATACGTCAACACTGACACACCCACTGGCGCCGTTTTACCTGACGGGCGGTGCATTATCATGAATACCTCGCGCGGAAAAAACATCGCAGCTATGAACTCGATCGCAAAGGGAGATGGAGATCGTTACGCAACTGCCTTGGATAAGTTTGAGAAAAACCTGGAATTGATTAACGTCGTACTTGGCAACGAGCTCTGGCAGACCTCCACCTTCAAAATGTTGCTTGGCACCGCTTGGAAGATGGGGCTGACGAATGTTGCGAAATTTGCCGTCTCCTGGAGGCAATCGTGTCAACAATGGCTGAATCAGGATTTCCGTTCCGATGAGGTCAAGGCCTTACTGGCCCCGTGGGTCCTTCATACGGGGTTGGACCCTAAGAGCCCCATGTCAGGGCCTATGGCCATGCTTATAGCATTTATGCTTGAAGCCGTCGGCATGCCAATCGTCAAAGGCGGATCGGGAAAACTGGTCGAGGCTCTGTGCCCGATCATCCATTCGGCAAAGGGGGATTTTTTTGTCAATGCGGATGTCGCCACAATCCTAATCAACAACAATAAAGCCCATGCCGTGAGGACAACTGACGGTCGGGAATTTCATGCCCGGCGCGGCATTATTTGTAATGTCACCCCGACGCAATTGTATGAACGCCTGCTTGAGGCTTCGGTCGTTCCACCAGTTGTCGCCAAACAAGCCCGAGCCTACCGCTACGGCCGCGGTAATATGCAAATCCACATTGCATTGAACGAACCCCTAAAGTGGAGAAATCCGAAGCTTGCTCATGTTGCGATGATTCACCTGACGCCTGGGCTTGACGGAGTTTCCAAAGCCGTCAACGAAGCCGAATGGGGTCTTCTCCCTGCGGAAGCGACTGTGGTACTGGCCCAACCGACAGCCCTCGACCCTAGTCGAGCCCCTGAGGGAAAGGCCATATTGTGGGTTCAGCTACAGGAACTGCCATCCATCATTAAGGGGGACGCCGCCGGGACTATTGATGCGCCTGAAAGTGGCAATTGGACCGAGCAGGTACGTGACGCATATGCCAAACGTATTCTCGACCGCATTGCCTCCCATGTGTCGAATGTGAAATCAGCCACACTTCAATGGCGAGCCTATTCTCCAAGGGATCTCGAAGCGCATAATATGAATTTGGTTGGGGGGGATCCCTACTCCGGTGCCTGTTCCCTTGACCAGTTCCTTTTGCGGAGGCCTCTGCGGGCAACAAAAAATCATGATACACCGGTGCGCAACCTGTTCCATATTGGGGCGAGTACTCATCCCGGTCCCGGATTGGGCGGCCTCTCGGGATATATGGTCGCGAAGAAACTCTAGTCGGGATTCCCGAAATTTCAAAAAAACACTGACGGCAAATAGGCTCCGTCAGGTTGGTTATAGAAACCGATAGACATGAGCGCCATGGGTTGTACCACGCGCAAACCTTGTGAAAGGCACCACCGTAATATCTCTCCGTTCCGAGCGGGCAGAAGAAACCCGGGTCCTTGAAATTCCTGGGCAGCGCTGATAAGGGCTTTGAGATCGTTATTGGTTTCTGCGACGGAATGACCAAAAAATGCCAGGGAGGTGGAATACCCGGTGATGCTCCCCTCACGTTCGACCACCTTTGCGGTCCCTTGGGCTATCGCGTCCGCCAGTTCCCCTGCTCGATCGTGCCCATGTACCTTCATACAGAGACGATTACAGGATTCCTGATCCTCTTCCATTGCCGAACGCACGGGAAATCCTGACATTTCCCGCGAAGTGGGTTGTCCTTGAATAGTGGAGATTAATTCGCGAATTTCAAAGCCGAGTTTGGCATAAAGACAGAGCGAACGATTGTGATAGGTTGCCTGTAGCAGGCGGACCCCAGGGTACTCATTTTTTGTAACACGAGCCAGGACATCTTCCATTAAGGCTTTTCCGATTCCGCGATTTTGTACTTCTGGATCAATTGTTATGGGACCGACTCCGGCAATTCGGGACCGCTCATCGAGAAAGTTGCTCCCGACGATGCGCCCCCTATCTTCCGCGACCACAGAATAAAAGCCGGAGTGAGAAAACAGTTGGGAGAGTAATCCTATCGCAACCTCAGGCGAGGGGAAGTCAGGAGGGAATCGATGGTGCTCCGCGATATTCCTGAATGCCTGGTAACAGATCTCGCCGCAGGCTTCGGCATCGTCAATAGTGCCTGGACGAAGTAGGAGACTCATTTGCCACCTCCATGCCTCCCTCCCCGGGCGAGGCTTGTTTTTCTCTCCCGACCAACCATGGTACACAGGATAGTCTGGCCCGAATAGGGTTTATTTAAGAAATCCTGGTTGGGATTCTGCGAATTTCTTAAATTTCTTCATGTCGTTGAGCGAGGCTTTGCAAAACATTCCCGGCATGAGAAACGCCAATATTCTCAAGAATCCCGTGCACCGGAATTCACTTTCAAATACCCATCGGGTTTCATTCGGCCCCAACTCAACAAGACGATTGATCACACGATTCCAAGCTCTAGGTGCAACCTTGGTACAGGTCATCTCTTCCGGGAGATTTTTGGATTCTATCGTTTCAATCATTTCAATTTCACCCCGACCGAACTTGTGAATAAGCTTGGTTTTTGCCCCTTGACTCCCCGGGGGCCCTCCAAGGTCTCAGAACGAATGAAGCCATCTTGCCATTCCGGCCATTTCGCCGGATTGTCGAATAACCCCACGACCTTGGCCCGTGGTAATGCGATATCAACGACCAATGTGTATACCATGTGCCACTCCCTCCACCTCAGTCATTATCAAATGATGAACCGCGTCCCCACACTGTTGGGCACAAAGGCATCTGGCAATTCTCGTGCGATTCTATGAGTGGCCTTCCAACCCGTGCAGTGTGCCGGGACAATCAAAGCCGGATTGAGTTCTTTGAGCGCAGCAACCGTGGGCTCAATAATCGGTTCAAATATGGTGCCGGTCAGATGAAACCCCCCAAGGATCGCATATACTGAATCAATTCCCGTGAGGCTTTTGGCTTGGCAAATGGTATTGATCGCTCCCGCGTGCCCGCAACCCGTCAAAATCACCAGCCCCTTGTCCTTCACATGAACCACAAGGGCCTGATCGTCATGGATCCAGGGATCCTGCTGCCACTCATCTTTGAGTCGTGCATAATGGAGGGGAAATCCTTTTTCAAAGGGGATTGATCGATGAATTTGTCCGGTAATCAAAACCAGTCCTTCAAGAAGGAACGATGGATCCCGAGTTTCGATCAACTCAATGCCGTCTTGAGAAAGCAACCGCCGGTCAGGAGGGGGAAGATTGATCTCATGTCCATCGGGAAATCTCAGCTTTCGCTCAAGAAAGGCATCTGGATGCAGTAGCAAGGGCATTTTCCGTTTTCCTAACCGACCAAGCATTCCCATGAGCCCTTGGGTATGATCGGCATGACCGTGGCTTAACACAATGGTATGAAGTTCTTTGGGATTCACTTCGAGCACGTCCATATTATGTGTGAGTCCAAACTTGCTGAGTCCGGCATCGAACAATAGGGATTCAGAGGTGTTTCCACAGTTGACTTTTACCAAAGCTGAAAATCCGTGTTCGGCAACCAGGCTCTCGCGAGCGAACAGATCTGTGGGGAGGGGAAAGCGTTTGGCATGCTCAGTGCTCGCCATAAGAATATCGATGTTGTTGTCCAACACGGTGAGAACCTCAACACTATCAACCTGTTTAAGTGGCATGGTGGCCATAATCAATCTCCCTTCTCAGGAGGTTGGGTGGGTAAATACTTTTTTCAGGTTTCCAGCCCCCATTCCCAAGGGGAACGGGGGTGCAACCTTCTTGATATGAAGAGCACGTGGTAGGATTATGCTCACTATTAACTTCTCGTCAAGACTGAAAAATCAATCTAATGAAATGATTTTGGTATTTCCATTCCAAATCATTCTACCCAATGGAGCACATTTCGAATCACCGACCAACGGGGCTCTTTCTGAAGAGCATGCTTTCCAAGAATCCAATGTTCAAAGAGGGCATCAACGGTGTGATCTTTTTTCTTTAGATCGATCCACGTATTGACATAATCCAATAATTCTTGTTCTTCACGAGGCAACGCATAGGCCAGAGGAATTTTCACCGGATTAGGAAGAGGAACCGTGACCTGAAATTCGGGATACACCAAGGTCCATGCAGCGCTCGTTTCTGCCCCCAAGGCAAAGGCTTCGAGATTTTCCCATTCTCCTCTGAAGTATTCTCGAACCGAATCCATCGGTGCGATTTTGGCGTTGGGGAGGTGCTCACTGATGACAGATGTGAAATAGTGAGCCTTCGGAACCCCAATCCGTGGAGCCTTGAGCTGTTGAATCGTTTCCCATTGACTAAACTCATCTCGCCAGTGATCCCTGACAATAAACGCCAGCGTCGTATCCATATACGATCGGGAGAAAGCCGTGGTCCGCACTCTTTCTGCGGTAATGACCAGCCCAGACATGACGATATCCGCCTGGCCGTTACTCAAGGATTTTGCCATTTTTTCTTTGTCCAACAGGACGAATTCCAGGGTGACATCAAGTTCTTTCGCTAATCGGTGGGCCATCTCAATATCAAACCCCACAAGCTGTGAATGCGCATTAGTAAACGCAAAGGGAAGATGGTCTTTAAAATAGCCGACTCGTAAGTGTCCACGTTCAAGAATTGTCTCCAGCCGGGATTTGGTTGTGCTGACAGAAAGCGGGACATCGGAGATAGTAGTCTGGACGGTCGATGGAACCCCCTCGCCCAATAAATCCATTTCAATAAAGGACCGGTACTTCGTATAAACGGGTTCAAACCCAACGGTAAATAAGAGGCGTACCGCTCCTAGGCTCCCCACAACAAGCATGATGCTGACAACCCCGTACCACGCCAATTTTCGCCATTGAAATTTTAGTCGGCCAGCCATGGCAAACGTTCCAAGTATCGCAATGACCAGGGTGTGCATTGCTGCAAGCAGGACGCCGAAACGGCCGATCAACACATCGCTGAGGACAAACAGTTCAAAGAGATCAGCGGGAATGCGCAAAAGGTCCAACAAAAAAGGGATGGCGACTTGCGGTGCTCCAAAGAAAGTAAAAAACCCTGAAAAGACAAAAGAGGGGTATTGGGTCAATGAAACCATCCCCCCCGAAAACCAGCCTGCGAATAAAACAAAACTTAAACTCAATAACTTGCCGGTACTGGGAAAAGTGAATGAAATCGGGATCAGGACATCCACCGCTGACTCATCTTCCTTGGTATTCAGCCCGTACCGTCCAATGAGGGCTTTACTCTTTTCAGCCATGACCGGGAGCACCACTAACAGGTTCCCGGTTGCAAGGGCCGTGATGAGCGCGTCCTTTGTAAACCACACGACCTCTTTATACGTCAGCGGGGTCAGGCTGGTGACTAAACCGGGAAGAATCCAGAAGGACAGGACCCCCCAAGCGGCCAGGTAGGTCACCAGATACACCTGCCAGCGACCAAAATCCGCCACGTTCATGGTTCCAGCCGCATCCGCAGCGATCGCGAACACTCCTAGAGGAGCCAGGAGCACGACGAAATTCGTCACTCGCATCAGGGCCTCGACCACAATGTTGAGATGTTGATTCAGCATGTCTTTGTTCCGAACTCCAATGAGCGCGGCCCCCACAGCCATGCTAAAGAGGACGACAGCCGGAACCGTGTTGTTGGCTAACGCATTGAAGGGATTGGAGGGAATATAAAGGTTCAGGAAGTCGAACTCTTGAACTTCCCGGACTAACGAGGTGCTGAAGAAGGAGGCCGAGACCCAATTGGGGAAGGCCAGAGGCATCAGCAAGACGGCGCTAAAGGCCACCGCCCATAAAAATAGCATCACGATCCCACCCTTTTTGGCCAGGGAAAGAGCTTCCGTATAGGTCAGACTTGCCAAACCTGCGACTAAAGACACCGTCAAATAGGGAAGCACGGTCATCTGTAATAACTTGATGAACGCATCTCCGACGACTTTTAACGGTGCCACCAACTCTCCAAAAAACAGACCTGTGACAATGCCCAACACCAAGGCCAGGAGCACTTTGGTTGATAGGCTCATTGGAGGTTTTGATTGTTTATCCATGATGAGGTGTTCGATAGGAAATAGGACGCTTCTGTAGGTTCATCGCGGGGCATCGAAGCTCCCCTCACGTGTTAAATTCTATTGAGCCAGATTCAGTCCCTCAGATGAAACGAAAGGGTAACGTTATCGCCAAAAGTTCGGGAGGGCAAGCACGGGAGGGTATTTTTATGAATTATGACCAAGGGGAAGGAGTTTTTTCGACTATCACCTAAAACCGGGGACGAAGAGCCTGTTGGAGAATCTGTCTTGTTGACGTTAAAAGATTCACCGTTTATTGAAAACTCGGCTCTATCTCCAATTAATCAACGTGCGCTTCTTCTGTCCAGATCCGTTCTTTTTCCTTACGGATCATTTCGTCGGCCTGGGCTTTGGTGATTTCCCCGTTATTCAAAAATTCCATTACTCGAGCTTCGAAGGCCTTCAATTTTTGTTCTCGCTCGTATTCTTGATTGGCTTCATGAATCTTCACTTCGCTGTAGCCCAGGGTCAGGATAGCAAAGACGGTTCGATACGCCATTTTTCCAATGATGGCCGAGCCATCATCATTCTCTTTGATGACAAGTTCTGAGCATCCGCTGCTCAACATTCCCACCAAAAGAGCCACGCAGGCTAACCTCCGCCATTGAGTAAGGAATGTTTTCATGATTGACGAATCCTCCACATCTCATATGATAAGAATCGGCCTCGAACTCGAGTGTCTTTTTGAATTGTAGGAATACGCCTGGAGTGGATAATATTTCGGATATTATCCGGGCAGTAAGGTCACTCCGTTATCTTGCAATACAGGGTGGGTGCCAATTCGTGTTTGTAATCAGAAGGGATCAACGCTGCGCGGTGATATCCTCAGCAATTCCTGCTATCCGATAGACGTTCCCTGCCTCATTTCTTACAGGGAAGGCGCGATCTCGAATCCATCGAATCGAGCCGTCCGGTCGTACAATCCGATATTTTTCATCGTAATCTCCACTGACTTGTTTGGTGAGAGCGGCTTCAAGGACGCGGCCCCGATCCTCCGAATGAATCGCGTCAAGCCAGGTCTGTGGAGAAGCATACAAACTTTCACAGGAACGTCCCCAGATGGTCTCATAGCCTGGACTGACATAGAGAATTTTTGATTTCTCGGGATTCGACAACCAGAAAACTTCTTTTATAATTTCCACAACCTGGCGAAAGCGTTCTTCACTTTCTTGCAAGGCTTTTTCCGCTTGTTTCCGCTCCGTGATATCTGTGGAAATTCCACATACGGCGTAGATCTTCCCTTCGGCATTCCGTAGGGGAAATTTGTTTGAGACATAAACATGTTGGCCTTCTCCGTGAGGAGCAATTTCTTCGGATTGCAAGGGCCTCCCTGCCGCCAAAACCATTTGATCGTTCTTTCGAAATGCGTCAGCAATTTCCTTCGGAAAGATGTCGTAATCAGTTTGCCCTTTCACCTCTTCACGGTCTATATCGAACAGGGATTCGTATTCCCGATTGACCAAAAGATACCGGCCTTGAAGATCTTTGACATAGATGACGGCCGAGGACCCGTCCAGAATGGCCTGCAGCCGGCCCTCGCTTTCCTGCACGGCTTGCTTGGCAAATTTCCGTTCACTCCGGAGACGACTTTCTGTTTTGGTTAACTGTCGTTCAACCCGTTGCGCTTTCACCGTCAGATCCTGGACAGCGATGGCCCGAGCGAGTGTGGTGATGAGTTCCTCCTTGTTATAGGGTTTTTTCAAATAGGCGAACGCGCCAATTTCAAGAGCCCCCACGGTTTTTTCCGTTTCGCCATAAGCCGTGAGGGCAATCACCGGAAGGTTCGCATCCAACTGGATGATGGTCGAGAGAACAGAGAGTCCATCCGTATCACGGATTCCCATGTCCAGCAGGACGGCAGAATAATGCTTGAACTCCCTGACTGCGGTGATGGCTGCACTACCCTTTTCAACGACAGCGACCTCATATCCTTGGCTGGCAAGAAGGTCCTTTAAGGCGATGCCGATGTCCGGATCACTATCGACAACCAGAATGGATCGCTTCATGACGTTGTGAGAAGAGGAACTCATAGTCCCTGCACCCCTCCAAACCCCTATTATCTTACCCCTCAATCTTATTTACAATCGAAAAAGTTACTCACCTGATGGGAAAGGCTTTCCTGTCAGACTAAGGTATTTTCATCAATTACCAACGGAGTGGGCCACCACATTTCGCAGTTCAACGACATTTGTGGAATGGATCATATTGGGTTCAGCACTAGGACTGGTCCTAATATGATGCATTTCCGCTGACTTAGATCTCATAGGTTTTTGCGACAACTGCCAAAGTGTTGGAATAAAAGTTGCTAAACAAGACAGTAGAACTCGGATTCAGAAGCTCAGGACAAAATATAGGGTAAGACGAATCAACCAACATTTATGGAGGGTAAAATGATGACACTAGAAACCATCAATCCCGCTCCCTTTACTCATGAACCAAGCAACATAGAAGACCATGGTGCCGGGGTGTGTCCCCCCAATTTTCTCATTGGCTCAAAAAATGAAATTGTGACATCGCAGGAGGTCATGGAAAAAATTCGTATTGAGCTCCGCTATCTGGATGAGGAAATTCGAGATCACCGATATATCAGTATGCTGAAACAAAAGAAGGTGGACCTTCCCACCCTTCGTGCCTTTCCCGGACATCAATATCACATTCTTCGTAGTCATCTCCGGTCGATGGCGATGATGCTTCACCGTTTTAGCGTACCATCGGCCCAATCGTTTTTTATGCAGGCAATTCAGGAAGGGTCTGAAGCCCTGACCAACCTTTTCCCCTTCGCTCAGAAGCTTGGAATGTCTGAAGAAGAATTAGAACACTATCCTATTACTCATGAAGGATTTGCCTATGCCGCCTATATGGGTTGGCTGTCCATGTACGGGTCCGCTGCAGAAATTGTGGCTGGTTTCCTGGTGAACGTTTCAACTTGGGGATATAATTGTGGCCAGATGAGCCAGTCTCTCCGGCGCCATTATGGGTTTACGTCCGAAGACACCAGGTTTTTAGATATGTTCGCCACCATTCCCTCGTTTGAACCGGTGGCATTAGAAATTATCCAGGATGGACTCGACGAAGGCGTGGCCCCCCGGCAAATACAACGTGCTGCGTACCTGTGCCAAGGATTTGAAAAAATGTATTGGGATACCATGGTAAAATTGGGAACAGTCTAATGTCCTCAAAATGAAAAGGGATAAATTTAACGTGACAGTCTTTCTCAGCGAAGAAGTTGCACTTGCTGACGCTGGTGGTCAACCACGACTCGAAAATGTCGGAGAAAGTTCATGCCTAAGAGGCCGAACGGCAGGTGTTCATCAACGTCAATGGCCACATCCACATCTTCCAATTCAATATCGTCCACACGGATGGAATCCAGTTCGATTACTGGTGTTCTGATCCTTCCCCCACTCGTGGTGAACGTCCTCCAATCTAGGGATTCCCAATCATCCAGCCCTAACGAAAGAGCGGTGGCCCTGGTAATAATGGTGAGAGAAGCCCCCGTATCCAACAGGAACGGCACAAGAACCTGCTCGTTGACCACTGCCTCAACAAACATCCTTCCATGTTCCCCGGCGGGAAGCCTAAACATGAGCCCCTTGAGAGGAGGTTTTTTTTCAAGAACAGGATATTGCTTAGCAAGTCGGGGGGTCTCTATGGCATATTCGTCGAGAATATCCAATCCCCCGTATCGATGAGAGGCTGGTGGAAGGAAGGTGAGGCTTCCAAGATACACCGTCCTTCCAGAGACTACGCGGAATCGAAATCCATGACCCTTGGGGAAATTTACACTGCGGGCACCCATTCGGAGATGCGTCATCTCGTACCGCCCCTCGGGCAGGTTCCAGAGGTAGGTGCCATCCTCCCCTGTCGATTGAGCAGCCAATTCTCCAGTCCATTCATTGTGTAGTTGGATGTGGACTACCCCGGTCAAAGCCCTCCTGCCCAGGGCTCCCGCTTCATGCTGGACCCTGCCAAAAACGGCACCTGTCTGCTTAGAACCATCTTCTTTAATCAGTTCCGCTAAATCAGAAGGGGAATTTCCACACCCCGCCCACGAAGAAAGTACAAGAAGGCTTAAGACGGTAAGCACAGTGTTGAATGGCCGGAAGGACTGACGGGAGATCATTGACCGGAGTAGGTGGAGGAAATCCATCATATACCTATTATAAAATCTTTTTCGTCCTAATCATCCCTCCTTTCATGCAAGTGAGGGAAAAGGCAAGCAAGGCTGCATGGTTTGGCATCAGAGAAGCCACACGATCACCCGCCCTAAGCCCGGGACGTAAAAAATTCATGGCCAACCGGTCACGGGTGTGATCGAGCTCCCGTCAGGTCCAGCATGTTTTAGCAGAGACGAGTCAGGCTCATGAGGCCTGATCTCAAGCCCCCGCTTACGGATCTGGTCAAGCTGAAAAGGTTTATGGAAGGGAGGGCCCGCTATAGGCATCGCGGCGGTAATCTCCAATGTGTAAGGGAGTCATCGGAACGTACACGACCCATAGCCAGGGATTGAGTCTAAAAGGGAACTCACCCCGGGGACCCAAACAATTGTTCCCCGAGAGCCAGGACCTCACTTACCGACTGCCCTATTAATGTATGGCTTGAAGTGTCGCCCAGACGCCTTGGCCAAGATTCGTGGCGGCCGAGTAGCTCTGTCGAGCCATTCGTGTAGCAAGTCCCCAGGTGGAAGGAGAAGCCAAAACATGTCTGGCAATTTTGGGAATATGGATGATCTCAAACCCACCGAGGATCGGAGACAAATCATCTTCAATGCCATCGGATACACCCTTAATCGCCATGCACCGAATCCCTCGCTTGCGACAGAGTTCCGCGATGGTTTGACTTTCCATATCCACACCAATGGCCTGACTGCTCAAGGACACTTTTTTCCGGGCTTCCGGAGTCAGGACCGGTTGGGAAACCGTGACTAAGGGGCCAACATGATAAGAGATACTTCGTTTTTTCAGGGCTTCGCCCGCATGGGAGGACAGTGAGGCATCCTGAGACTGCACGATCAGGTCTCCGACTAATACCTTGGAGGAGAGGGCCCCTGCCAGGCCACACGAGATCATGAGTTCGGGAACATGGTTATCAAGAAATCGGGTGACCCGTTCCTTGGCAATGTGAGGAATCATCCCTGACAGGCAGAGTCGAACTTCATGTCCATTGAAGGCAGCCCCCCATATTTGATCGTCTGGATCAACCAAATTCATTTTGAGTTGACGACAGACTTCACGAACCTCCCATTTCACTTCGGCGACTAGTCCAATTCTCATGACGTAACTCCTTTATGTATTTGCATAGCCATTTTTTCTAAACCACTCCACGGCCTCGGCCGCAGCCCTGGAGAGAGGGGTTTGGGGAAATCCTAACTGTTCGATGGCTTTCCGACTATCATACTGCATCGGGAGGCCCGCCATCCGGACCCCCTCCAATGTCGCTTGAGGTTCTCGTGCGGTGATACGTCCAGAGAAATTCCCCACGACGGCAGCCATCCATGCCACCGCATAAGGAATGCGTACCTTCGGCGCTGGTTTCCCACTGACTTCCGCTAAGATCACAAAAAACTCTCCAAGCGACAAATTGGCATGGCCAAGGATATATCGCTCGCCAATACTCCCCTTCTGGGCAGCCAGCCAATGTCCAGCGGCCACATCCTCAACCGACACCCAATTCAAATTTGTATCGAGAATGGCGGGAAGTCGCCCGTTCAGATAATCAACGATGAGACGGCCGGTGGGAGTCGGTCGACGATCCCCTGCGCCGATCGGAGTGGACGGATTGACGATGGTAATGGGCATTCCCCTCCCGATCATCTCCCAAGCAGCCTTTTCGGCAAGCACCTTCGTCCGCTGATACGTACTCCGGCATTCTTCGAGTTTCATGAAATCTGCTTCGGTTCCAGGAGTCTCGCCCGACCCCCCCACGGTGACCACGCTTGAGGTATAAATGATCTTCGACACACCTCCTTCACTGGCTGCCCGGAGAATCTGGCTCGTCCCCTCAACGTTGGTTGCGTACATCCGTTGTGGATCCGGAACCCAGAAACGATAGTCGGCCGCGACATGGAACAGTAGGTCAACACCCTTCACGGCTTTGCGAAGAAAGGCCGGATCGGTGATATCGCCGGTCATGATTTCGACATTTAACTCTTTGAAGATCGAGATGTCGGTAGTGGGACGGACGAGAATGCGAACGTCAACCTGTTCATGCAGGAGGGTATTGACCACATGCCCGCCAATAAACCCTGACCCTCCGGTTACCAGCGCGCGCAATACCCCGGCCCTTTCTTTTTTGTGGGGAAACCCGGCAAATGGAGTGCTTACCGCTTTCTGAAGGATGGATTAGACATCAGGAATGCCGTGATGACCAACTCCAGGCCTTCCTGAGAATTCAGACCGTACCCTATATATATCGGAGAAATCAAACCTCTACTCCGCATTCTTTTAAAGGGCTTTCGTTCTTTTTTCACTATTTTGGTGCAAAAACCTCACTGACATCCCTTCAATAGAATTCAGCTGAGAGAAATTAGAGCTATTGTCAAATCTGGTGTCTGGAACGTTGCTTACGCGGCGACCGGTTCCT
>CAZGFD010000042.1:0-16570 GCA_964525045.1 uncultured Nitrospiraceae bacterium
CCCGAGACGCCGCGTTTTTTCAACTCACCCTAAACACTACTTTCGAGTATAGCTCTGATCTTAATCATGGGTGGGTCGTATGGTAAATACCTTATGCGGCACTCCAGCCGTGCCCTCTACCTTTGCCCCTGATTGCCGGGTTTTCAGTAGCCAATTCGGTCGGTATATATTTCAACCAGGCGCATGATATTCTCGATACCGTTGGTAGTCTTGAAGCGTTCGCCTTACATATTTCAATTAGCCGGGGTTAAGATTCCGGCGCATATGGTAACACTTTCCACCCGATCCCCTCTCCCGCTTTAAGAAAGGGGTAACGGGTGAGGGATTAACCTTGCAAACCATCTCGCCATAGGTTTCAGGTTAGATGTAATATTAACGGAGCAATCTCATTGAAGAGGACGAGGGTACAATGAATCTTGGCATTCGATGGTTGTGGGTAGGCATGCTCGGGGGTAGCGTGTTACTCGCAACCGGGGGCAATACAACGCTCCAGCGTTTTATCGGAGACGTCGTGGGGCATTTCTTTTCCGCGGCAATCTTAGCGGCGATTCCGATCGTGGGTTATTACATTTTGTACAAAAAGATTGGGGAAAAAGAGATCACCTATATCTTTGCCGCAGCCTGGGCCTACCTGGTGTTCGCCCAGTTTTTTGGGTTTTAATGAGAACAGTCAATGGTGCCGGATCGTCCCGCCCTTTGCCTTCGGCAGTGATTCGCCATTCAGGAATGATGACTTCATAGATTGGGAGAACCGATGCATCTGAGTCCAGTTCCAAAAGAAATCGCGCATGCAGGATTGCGCGCGCTCAAAACCGTCTGCTTATCACCTCCACGCTCAACATTGTCGGACCTTGAGACCCAATTCTTAATGGGAGTGCAAAAGCATATTCTACATACGGACTTTGCATTGGATTCCTTAGAGTCAATGACACCATCAGAGCTGGCAACACTGGTTGAGGCACAGGAATTCAAGGAGAGAATCATTCGGGCCTGTATTATCACGGCTTGCATTGACGGAACCGTCGATACGCCGGAAGTCTCTCAGATCGAGCACTTTGCCGAGGCATTGCACGTTGATATGAAGCCGGTGCACACCGCATGGAAGCTGGCTAATCAGAACCTCATCCTGGCTAGAATTGACATCATTCGCAAATCGTTGGCAGGGGTAAAAGTCAAACAAACTTTCACCAATGAGGGATTTCTCGGAACGGTCAAGAAGTTTTTCCCACTGGCCGGCATTGAGCTCCCCGAGTTGACGGCGAAGTATAAACAGTTATTCGATTTTCCTCCCGGCACGCTCGGAAAAGAATTTACACATTACATTGAGCGCAATCAGTTTCCTCTTCCAGGGCAGAGAGGGGCCGGGCCGGAACCAATAGTCGTTCATGACTGTTTGCATATTCTTGGAGATTACGGAACCACGGCCACTGAAGAAATTGAGGTGGCAGCATTTCAAGCCGGCTGCCATTCCAATGATCCGATGTATGGGCTATTGTTTGGTCTAGCTCAGTATCATTTGGATGTTCAGGTGGCACCCGTGGCACTCTCTCAAAAATTACAGGCCAATCCTGAGAAAATGATTGCTGCGTTTGCCAGAGGTTGCCGAGTCAAAAAGGATATGTGGTCCGACTTTGAGCCGTGGGATTATTTTGACAAGTCTGTTGAGGTCTTACGAGCCGAATTCGGCATTGATCCAAAATGAGAAAGGTCCTACCCTTCCCTTTTTCCCGCATGAGTGTTCGCTGTTGGCTGAGGGTTGCCGGTCGCCAGAAGGGGTCAAACAAAATGGTGACGACGTGACCTTACGCTTCGACGGTCACTCCGTTTTGCTTAAGCACCTCTAACACCTTGGGAATATCGGGGGGACCCTGGGGAATCTCCCGGCTAATGGCCGTGAACATTTGTGTGGCAAAGCCTCCCTGGCCGGTGAGTTCGAGCATCTCGCCGCCGCCGGTCCCGTAACAAAAGCCATGCACCGTGCCCGCGGGCACGTGGACCAGGGTACCGGGCAAACACAGAAGGGTTTTTCCGTCGCAGATGAACTCGACCTTGCCCTTGAGGACATAGAAGGACTCGTCCCAGTTATGGCTATGGGGCGGCGGACCCGCTCCCTCGTCGCCCTGCTGCAAGGTAATCTCATAACCTTGTGTTGCGGCGTTTGACGCCAGTACAGTTACTTTGGTGCCGAGCACATCCAACGCGGGGGCGTAGTCTTTGGGTGTTACAACAAACGGTTGAGCCTTCATGGTGTCATTACCTCCGTGAAAGGTGAAAGGGGTCTATTCTCCTGGTGATAGTGTATCAAAGGATTACCCTATTTTCTCTTAAAAAAACCCTGACCTTCTCTAGTTTTCTTCTCAATAGTCCTGCCTCATTTTTACCCAATGCCTCCCTCATGTCGACCGGCTCCACAATTCCGCGAGCTTAAGCAGGACATATGGTGTGAGAACAAATCCCAGAACCGAAAACACCACTCCCCAGACGGCCCCCTGCAACCCATTTATTACGATTCCACCCAAAGGCGCGAAAAACACGATCACGATCATCGCGATCGCGATGCGTGGATGTCGCTGGTAGAAAGACCGGCGTGATTCGCTTTTGAGAGATTCAAAAAATGAAAGTTCGGATGGGAATTTCATTTAAACTAAGGAGGTATGGATCAAGCAAACTGGTGATTCTGCCTTTCTACCCTTAGAACATCGTATTCGAGTGGGCAGCTTTATCTGGAACAACTTGCAGCACATCCCAGTGTTCCACAATCTTCCCCTTGTCGTCCACACGAAAAATGTCTATCCCAGCCCAATCGCGGTCCTGACAGGTGGGCCAATCCTGGTGGCAATGCAAGACGACAAAGTTTCCCTCTGCCAGCACTCGCTTAAAGATCACCCGCTTGCCGGGGTACTCTTTGGCCATGCGCTCAAAATAGGCAATAAAGGCCTCCTTCCCATCGCCTACGTCTGGATTGTGTTGAATATACTCTCCCCCGACATATTGCTCGACGGCCTCCCGTGGCTTGTTCTGATTGAACATGAGATCATAGAAGGCTGTCACCATTTGTTTATTTCGCTCCAATTGATCCATTACTCCTCCTTCACCCGCTCTCTCATATAGTTGTAGCCTCTTACGATAAGCTGGGTAAGAGCCACGGCATCGACCTCACGTCCCGACCTGAGTTTCACATGCCGCATGAACTTGCCCGTGCCCTCCAACAAGCCCTCAGGATCCGCAATCTCGGCACCACGAAAAAACCCGACATTGACGTGAGCTTTAAAGGCATTCACATACCCGAAGGCCCCATCACCGACGCACGCGGTCGGATGGCCGTCATGCAATATTTCTCGCACATCGTCACCGCAGTTGCGCATCACTTCAAACCAGCGCTGCGCGATCGCCCCCAACGCATCCGAATGTTCATGCATCCACACCTCGATAGCTGGATCTCGCTTGACCGAACCGGGGAACCGTAGAAATTGGCTCATGGTAAATTCATTTCGGCTATCATCATGGCGATGGGGCTCTATGTTAATTTGATTTCATATCGTGGCAGAGAGCGTCCTTCAATACTCGCGGATTTTTGAGTGCCAATTAGCACACCACCGGCTGCACGATAAAAGTCTTCTGCATGGGGATCACCTTGAATTATTAATACGTGCCCTCCTAACGCTGACGCTTGATTTTTTGCATGACGTAATAGAGCTCGCCCAATACCTCTTCCAATATAATTCGGCTCAACAAATAGGGCTTCAAGCTCGAAATCTGATTTTGACAAACGTTGGAGGGCATAATATCCAACAATTGTATTGTTTAATTCCCCAACAAAATATTGAAATTTACGGTTCTCCATATCCAATGACTGCACAGACAGTTCAGCTCGACATTTCTCCATAAACTCCTTCGAATAACCCCAGTAGGCTTTTGAACGCATAGCGAGATCACTGAGAAGCTTTGCCTCGGATACCACTGCGTTCCGTATCTTAATATTCATATACGTTCTGCCTCATGTCATGCTTAGGGGGCAGAGTTATCACGTCCCCAAAATGAATGATAGAATGATTCTGCATACTCCCCAAAGAGAAAAAGCGTCAACCCCTTGGAATAAAATCGCCCCCCGGATTATGATGTGCCTGAGATTCTTATGTACACTTGTTGGAGGGCCAATTCATGCATGTTAAGGCGATTACACCAATTCTTAATGTCTCAAACATTCATCAGTCGTTTCAATGGTTTGAGAAGCTTGGTTGGAAAAAGAGGTGGGAGTGGGGTAAACCCGTGGGATTCGGCTGTGTTTGTGCAGGGGAATGCGAAATATTTCTATGCAAGGATGGTCAGGGTGGCCGTGGCAAGGGGCAAAGTAAGACTACTTTCGGAAAAGATGGAGAGGAAACTGAAGATAAGGGAGTCTGGATGTCAATATGGGTAGACGACGTCGATGAAGTATATCAACATTGTTTAGAACAAAATATAGAAATTACATGGGATCCCATGGATATGCCGTGGAATGTGAGGGAGGTGCACGTCCGACACCCGGACGGTCATGTCTTTCGAATTAGCTGTGGAATAAAGGAAGAAAAAGAGTGAACCCTGGCGCTTCCGTTCTATTCCTGTGAAGCTAGACGGTCCCGGACCGGCCAAAGTCGGACGTTTCAAGGAGTCCACAATTTCCGCTGTTGCCACTGGGGGGGTACGGAGAGCTTCCCCGTACAGGTCGTCGTCGTTTCGACTAAATCCTGTGATTGCCATGCCCCAGCCCACTGAGCCGGTAAGGGAAATGGCGGCTCAACCAAAGATTCCGGGACAAACCCGAGGCGCCGGTAAAAAGCAGCGTCTCCCAGGACAAAGACCCGGTTGACCTCCGCTTCCTTCAACCGTCGTATGCCGGCGCGCACAATCGCCCTCCCGATCCCTTGTCCTTGCCAGGTTGGCGAGACCGCGAGTGGCCCAAGGAGCGCAGCATTGACATTGATTCCGGCCACGCCACATCTCGTAAAGATCACATGTCCCACAATCTGCCTGTCAATCGTCCCGATGAGCGAGATGGTGACGGCCGCATCGTTCAAAAGGTCCCGGACAAGGGGAAGCAGATTCTCGTCCGGAAACGCTTCCGGATAGAGAGATTCAATCGCTTCCCAATCGTCTCGTCTGCTTTCACGGATTTCCAGTTTTTCCAACATTGAACTCTTCAAATAGAATGGGGCTTTATTCAGAACCCAACAGTTGGGGCACCGTTAAGGTATTTCGGCATAAGTATAGCTCATCAGCGTATGTCCGGGAGTTACCGGTAAGCGACCATCCTGCCTGACAATGAACCAAAAGCCATTGGTAGTGAGGCATTCAGCTATTGCCTTTTATCTTATAAACCACGCCATGATATGATGTTCGGATATAACCACATTTGGATCTTTTATCAAGAAAGAAAATGGGACGTTCGTCGGAATCCCCACGGATGCGAATATCGTCCGTAATGGGGTGGGAGCAAAAAAACCTGGACCACATGAAAAATCATTACCACCACAGAGGATTTTGGTCCCTTATAAGTACCGGAATATTTCCGTTCCCAATGAACAGTCCCTGATCTTGTTTGAATAGCCTTTAATCATTTCATAAAAAGGAAAAAACGGTTGGCTTCTCGGAGAGAGCCCCAAGAGGAAAAGACCATCGAAAGAAGGGCAAAATCTATTCGCCTTTGGGAAACGCCGGGAGTGGTCCAAAGAATTTCGTTTCACGATTATTTCATCAAATTTCCCCGCTATCGATATTGAACATTCAGCCATATAGTTGCACTTCTTCCTTTTCGAGCCGAACGCCACCCCTGGGAGCAGAGGCCCTCTCAAGCAGTCATTCGCGCGGCCGAATGGATTTGGTTGCGCTCTTCAGTTTGGCTACGCCAGCTACCTGCAAGCAGGGATATATGAAGAAAAGGAGAGCAGCACATGTATACGGCTAATAGTGATATCAGGAGCACACTGAAAGACTTTATTCTCGAGGGGACAACGTTCCCCTACAACGAATTTATTGCACGGCTCTACAATTTTTGTCAGACACTAGGCTTTGAACCCGGGAAAATTCTGCCGTCCCGCGCTTTTTGTTCCGACGAAAATCAAGGCTATCCCATCATTCTCATTGCGAAAAATTTTGGAGCCTTTCCGTTTAATCACGGAAGAGTGGGAGGGATTGTCGCGACCGATCGGCATGGCCCTCACGCTCATCACGGCAAGGATTTAGTGATTATCCATGCGAGCCATGTAGGATATGAACCCGAAAATATGTCTTTTGGCCTCTACAACCGTAGCCATACGGCGCACAACGAAAAAACCTCCTCCTGTGGAAAAATTGACAGTATACTGGAGTGGTATATTCGACAATATAGGTTTGCTCAACAGAACATCTTTCTCCATCGGGATGACCATAACTTGCTCCTTACCATTGATAATCAAATTCTGAATGAGAAAAAGGAAGAGGGCTTATTTCTCCATCTTGATAAGCTTCTTGAGAGGAGCAGTCCTGGGAAATTCATCCCCATCAAGTCCTATAGTACGTCAAAATGTTACCGTGCCTCAGAGGAACTTCAGAAACTTTTGGGAGATTCCGCATGGCCAAGCCTTGGAAAGGACCCGATAGGCGAGAGGCTCTTGCCCGACCTATTCGGTTTTAAACGCCATATCTCGGGGGACCCGGAAACCCATGGGCTTCTGGAGGAAAATCTCCTGCCGCCGATGCCTTGGATCGTCTGCTCGTCGTTTCCTCTTCTAACCGCCGCACAAGCCAATACTCAAGTGGAATTTGACCGTACCTTTAGAACATTAGTGGGTGCCGAAGCCTATCAAGGCAAACAGGTAATGTTTATCTCCGGCTTAAATATCGATATTTCACCCCACAAAGAGGTGTCCTTTCCCTCAACAAAGTTTGTACCCTGGGCAGCTTTCATCCAAGACCGGAATCGTCAGTGTGTTGTATTAGAACAGGAAGAGATTATATCCCGATTGCTTGAAAACAGCCCGGACAATCCAAAAGCTGTGAACCTAGAACTCGCAATTCAAGAAATGAAAGAGACCGAGGAAGTTACAATACTAAAAAGGTAGTCGGCCAGGATAGAATCGCCAGAACATGTTTTCAATATATTTAAGGCTCATCAGGAAATTGTGTGAGCAACTAACTTCTTGTGCGCTATGCTTGGGACTCTGAAAGGAGGCCCCGGGCCATGCGCGACCTGGTGTTTCGTCTTCTAACGTTTTGCTCGGGCGTTCGTGACCTATTCGAAATAGGTGCCTTTCGCTAAAGTTTATAGAGACAAAAGGTAGTTTTCCGGTTAAGATTTGTTCTCACTAAAGTAACAAGTATGGCTCACTATATCGATGGATTCGTTTTCCCCATTTCGCGCGATCGCCTAGATGAGTATAAGCGTCTTGTTGAAGCCGTTGCAGATATTTGGAAGGAACACGGCGCGCTCGAATACAGGGAATATATCAGCGACGACTTGATACTTAAGGGAACGCGCTCATTCACTGAGCTCGCAGCCGCAACCGAGGGTGAAGCCATCGTGTTTGGATGGGTGGTATTTGAATCTCGTGAGGCACGTGATTTAGCAAATGAAAGGGTTGCGGCTGACCCAAGAATGGCGGATTTGATCAATTCATCGAATTCAGGTTTTGATGCTGAACGGATGGCATACGGCGGGTTCCAGCCTTTCGTTCTATCCTCTAACGCCGACGCCGGATAACAAATCACTGCAATTGGCACCCCCCAGCGGCCGTTTTTGCGTTGATCAATTGAACTCACCACCCACAACGGCCAATTATTCTTTTAATTGATAAGAGTCCAGAATTACGGTTTTCGTTATTATTCTTACATCTATAAACTCCCACTGTAATCAAAAACTTGCAATCTGGATCATACATTTATTATTCGACCTTCAGAGAAACGTTGTCAGAATAAAACTGATTGACTCTAGGAGGATATATGTGGAATGAACGTTATTCTGAAGAGGAATATGTCTATGGAACTGAGCCGAATTCGTTTCTTGTCGAACATGCAGGTATGCTTAGTGATCCCGTCCTTTCCCTAGGAGAGGGCGAGGGTCGAAACGCAGTTTTTCTTGCCTCCCTGGGCTTGAAGGTACACGGCGTTGACGGTTCAGAAGTGGGACTTGCCAAAGCACAAGCTTTGGCAAAATCAAAAGGCGTAGAAATCCAAACCGAAGTCGCTGACCTTGGAACTTTTGAACCAGTCGGGAATCGCTACGGATCGGTTGTGTCGATTTCCGCGCACCTGCCGAGTGCAATTAGAGGAAAGCTGTACCCGTTGGTGGAACGATGTTTGAGGCCTGGCGGTATAATAATTCTTGAAGCATACACGCCAGACCAGCTTGGTCGTGATACTGGAGGTCCTAAGAACCCCGATATGTTGATGACACCTGCGAAGATCGAACGCGAGTTCCCGAACCTTGAGCCAATTCTATTGCAAGAACTCGAGCGATATGTTTGCGAGGGGAAATTCCATACCGGCATAGCCTCGGTCGTACAGTTCATAGGTAAAAAGAAGGCGTAACAAACTTACTCAACCCGGATCCGCATTACACGCAGGTCCGTTGGCTAAATTATAAAATGACCGCTTTTCGCGGAATTTTGTCGAACGGATTAAACGACAGACAAAGAGGCTATTCCTGGACAGCAAATTTCCGAGTTCGACCCGTTACCATCATTCCTCGTTCGGGCTTGCATTTGATTCGGGTACGTGATGACTGGCTGGAGTACCCGAAAGCGGACGCTTGGCAACTACCAAATTTAGCAGATCAACTATTGGACGGCGTCTAGGTCCGGGAGGAGAATTCCTGAGCTGAGTAGGCAGCTCCAAGATACACAATGCTGAATACACGGATTACAGAGAAATTCGGGTTGCGGTATCCGGTGATGTCTGCCCCAATGAGTCGACACAGCGGCGGACAACTTGCCGGAACAGTGACGCAAACGGGCGGTTTGGGGTTGTTTGGTGCGACTAATCCGAAAGGAGACATATGGCTTCGGAACCAGATTAATCTCGCAAGAGAAATGAGCTGCAATCGACCATTCGGTCTCGGATTCGTTACACATTTGATACCAATATTCCCCACCTTGTATGACGTAGCCATTGAAGAGCGCGTGCCCGTCATCGCGTTTTCGTTCGCTGACCCATCGCCGTGGTGTTCGCGAGCTAAAAAAGTTGGTGCAACCGTGATTTGTCAGGTTCAATCTATGGAGGGCGCCAGACAAGCAGTCGCTGCGGGGACTGATATCCTGGTTGTACAAGGAAACGAAGCCGGCGGACATACTGGACGCTCCAATCTCATGCCTCTCCTATTGCGTGTACTACGTGAGTATTCTGACTTGCCTGTCCTTGCGGCAGGAGGTATTGCGAGTGGTGCAGGCCTCGCGGCAGTGTTGGCCGCCGGTGCTGATGGCGCGTGGCTGGGGACCTCTCTGATCGCAACACCCGAGTGTGTCGAGGTGGCACAATCGTACAAAAATAGAATCATTGAAGCCCACAGCGAGGACACAATCTTCACAAAAGTGTTCGATATCCTCGATGAAGCCGCTTTTGGCATACCACCATGGCCAGACCAAATCGCAGGGCGCGCCATAACAAACGATCTTGTGGTTAAATGGCATGGCAAAGAAACTGAGCTAAGATCCAAGATTGGCGAAGTCCTACCCTTGTACAAATATTCAATGAGGCAGAATGATGTATCAAAAACGGCTGTATATGCGGGTGAATCGGTCGACTTCATAAACGCGATTCGCCCGGCATCGGAAGTTATCATTGATATTTGCGAGGAAGCGGAGCGATTGCTGAGTTTGCGTGTTTAATCATCAGCACTTTGGCAGGCGCCAATTCGGCTACCCAAAAATCACTACCGGTTTTCCAAGCGGAATTTACCGGTTGCAGAAAATGGGAAGCGCCTACAAGTCCAAATCGTGCATTTCCGTTATTGGCCGGAAACCACCTCGTGCGGCCATTGGGAATTATGTATAATCCATCACCCCTCTAGTGGAGTATTTATTGATAGCCTTCAATCCCCGGTCCCAAGAGCGTCCGCCATGGTGCGAGGTTTTTAATGAGCAATCTCCACGATGATGAATATCGGAATGAATATCTTGGGAAATGCTAACTTTTGAGAATAGATTATCCCCCAAATTGTTTCTCTACCGGTGTTAGGTCTTACCATTCAACCTGTACTCGATCGCCTGGTCGAATCGTTCCACCCTGTATTACTCTCGCATACACCCCAACCTTTCCCTCATTGTGTTTTAGGATAGTACGTAAGATTCCAGGGTCCTTCGGGAGATTGCCCTGAGGCAAGGTGGTCATCACACACCGACCGCAGGAATCGGTGATCGTGAGGCGTACATCCTCTCCGATAGCGATGGTATGCCCAATCCAAGAATTTTCTATTGGCCCCGTGGTCTCTTCCAAAGGCTGAACGACGATATTGGGACGAAAACGTTCAATGGCGAATTCCCCGGAGGGGTAGCACTCGTGAAGTTGCCTTAATGTGGCCGATGTCAGTAGATGGATCGTAGCCGCATCAAAAAAAGTTCCACTTGGAAGCACAAATTCCGTGATCGTGTCTCGATGATCACGACCTTCAATATCAGGCCAGTATTCGTCTGATCGCCCTGTCCAGGACGAGGGAAGCGACCCATGGACCCCGTTGACCCAACCTTGACGGATAACCACCAACCGGACCTCACGGTTTAGCGCTTGTGACAGAGTCTGATCGACACCAGGTTGTTCACTAGTCACGGTTAGGCCATTCGGTAGGGTGATACGGACAGGAGGGCTCTTCTCATCACTGTCCAATGGTTGAATGCAGGCCGCTTTAAATGTAAACAGGGTTGGCCATGTACGGGGATTTTTGGCGGTGGCTGTCTTGCCATCGGTGGTATCGACAAGCGCGTAGGATCGGTCACCAACCAATCCATTCTCTCTCACCTGAGCAACCGTCAATTTTTCCCCGATCATGGATTTCACAGGGTACCGCCAAACCGAGGCAATGGACCCAACCTGCTCTGAAGACGTAAGACTCAAATGGACACCTCCTCGTTCGTCACCGTTTATAAAGACGCATTGAATTCAAAGAATACCGTTGGACAAAAAAGAACATCTTGCGAAATGTTGCATCCCGCAAGATGTCCATTTGGCCTTGATTGTGCCACAACTCGCCTATGGAATTTCAACGATATCCGATTTCATAGAACCGAGCAGCCCTAGCAATTCCTCCTGTTCGGCTTCCGGAACCTTAAGGGTATTGAGCGCTGTCACAAGGTCTTCCACGACGGCGGAGAACTCTGCATTGGTGATGCGCATCCCCCTATGGGTGGTTACCATATCTCGGCCCGTGTAGGTACACGGCCCACCGGTTGCCGCACATACTTGGTCAACCATGTGGCCTTTAAAGCGGGGGATATCCGTCGTGGCAAAGCGGCCATTGATACGATCATCTTTGGCAACATTGCTAACAAACTCATCAATGACTTTCACAATAGCGGGCTTCCCCCCTAACCTGTCGTATAAGGAATCCGACGTTTTTCCAATTGGAGGTTCCGCTATGGCACAGGCGACGGAGGCCAACCACATGCCCAGGATGACGCTGGTTTGAATTGACTTCTTCATACATGCAAGCATGTTTTTTCCTTTCATGGTTCATGTAAAAATTAAATGCCTTGAGGCTTCAACCCAGGCCTTTGTTCTTCTGCGATGACGATGATTGATGCGGTGTGCCATTCAAGGAAAAGTTTTCCGTATGAAACGAGGAATTTCCTGAATAGCTTCCGCCTTCTTGAATTGACCACGGCCACTCCCAAAGTGGGACGATCCCCCCTTTCGGAATTTGGTACCACCCTGACCATTTGATGATCCATGATCGGGGGCTAAAGGAGGGCGCCGAAGGACGCGGTGAACTGCAGATACTCATCCGGTCCCTTTCACATCTTCCATCGATGCGCCAAAATTGATGTGAAAGACCTGCTCATCAAGCACTAATGCGGGGACTGATTTCACGCCGACCGATTCGGCCTCCGCGATCCGTTTGGGTTGTTGGGAAAAGTGGACAATTTCCAACTCGTATTGAGTGGGATCATTGGCCTGCGCCACCATTCTTTCAGCCTCAACGCACACGGGACACCCTGCATGGAAAAACGTAGCTTTCTTCATAGGTTCCTCCTTGGAAGTGAAAAGTTATTAGTATTGACTCGAAACTATTTGACTATGACATAACGATTTCCGTTTGTCAATTTTGTTTCGAGGCGATACAATGGCCGTATGAATGTGCACGAGGGGCAGGATCTGTTAGAGCGACTGAACAACCTCCTACGGATGGAAGTGCGTGCCTTTGGGGTGAAGTATGGCTTGCAGCCTGTACAAATAGAGGCACTCACTTACCTGACACGTTGCAATCGCTATTCAGACACTCCGCAAGCGGTCACCGAATATCTGGGGCTGACAAAGGGGACGGTTTCGCAATCCCTAAAAGTGTTGGAGCAGAAAGGGTTGTTACGGAAGCAACAGGACACGGAGGATAAAAGAATCACACATTTAGCTGTCACGGCGAAGGGGAAAAAACTGATTGAGCAGGCCTTTCCCGCCAAAAGCCTGCAGGCGGCCCTGGCTAAAACAAATACTGGCCAGGAGAATAGAATTGAGGAAACGCTGCGCTCATTATTACGTGAGATGCAGCAACTTCATGACCGGAGGACGTTTGCCGCTTGCCATACGTGCCGCTTCAATGAACGTCAAAAGAAGGGATATTTTTGCGGCTTGACGAAAGAACCACTAAGTAACCGGGACGTGCAACTGATTTGCCGGGAACATGAATACCCATCATGAATATAGTTTCATTGATTAGATATCGTGATAACAAATTGTATAATTCTGAAGAGAAACGTTGGATCCCCTGTTGGGGATCTGAGAAGAATGGAATCTCATTCTCTTTACAATATTCCGCGTGAGTAACAGCATTTGGCCGAATGCAGATATGTCTGCTGCCAACCCAAGGCCGAAATGAATACGGCTTCATAATTTCTTGAAATATCTGGAGATCGGAAGCAGCCCAAATCCCGTGGATTCATAGGTATGACGCGCGGGGGCATGTCCGGGATCTCCACCGGCCTCAACCATCACGGTGGTCATCCCGGCCTGTTTAAACCAGGCGAGCGAGTGGTTAATGAGGGCGGTCGCGATTCCTTGTCGTTGAAAACCAGAATTGACCGCAATCATGTGGATCTCACCCATACGATCCTTGTGGTGGAGCTTCAGCGCAACGAATCCAACGGCTTGGGTGCCCTCTGAAGCGACCCAAACGTGAGCGTCCACATTTGCGCAAACCGTTTCGACCGCGTTCTGTTGTGAGACACGCCAATCAGGATACTGCTCCCAATAGACCTCCGGCTCCATGGCCTTCTCGAGTGATTTAAAGACGGGCTCCCAGGCGCGCAGTGCTAGCTGGACGATTGCATTTATTTGAGATTCGTCATAGGGTTCGATTTTCATTGAAGGTGTGAATCAAAATGGATGGCTTCGACTTTCAAACGATTTGACCTATCGCTTAAAACGCTGGCAACATTCAAAGCTCGGGACAGCTCTTGGAGGCTTGTGCCCCAAAATCCTGCGATCCACGAAGGTCCGCTTTGTCGTGTAATAATCGTCCTTCAGAAAATTGTCAATGCCTGCTTTCCACCAAACGCCACTGATTGCCTCCTATTCGTGAGAAATCGACGATCATCAACGTGAAAACAAAGCTCAGTGTCAATTTGAATAAAGTTGCGCTGCTTCGAAACCAGCGCGACTTACTCTATCCGAGTGTGACTCATTTTGCTCGAATAGTCATTGCTGCCGGGGCTGAGGGTATTACGGTCCATCCACGACCTGACGAACGCCACATTAGACCCTCGGATGTCCGGGATTTGAGTAGCCTTCTCAAATCCGAGTACAACAACTCAGTTGAATTCAATATTGAGGGATATCCGTCGAATGCATTCCTAGAACTCGTACGTGAAGTAAATCCAACTCAAGTCACTCTCGTTCCGGATGCGCCCGACCAACGAACTTCCGACCACGGCTGGAACATTTCAACTGAACGAGAATTTTTACAGGCGGTGGTTGCCCAAATACACGAGACCGGGGCAAGAGTCAGTTTGTTTATTGACGCCGAAACGGAAGAGATGGCGCAGGTACGCAACATAAGAGCGGAACGAATTGAACTTTATACAGAGCCATACGCCAGAGCTTATGCATCAGGGAATTACGAGGATGAACTCAATCGCTATTCAGCGACAGCTCAAGCGGCTGTCGAGCTGGGTATTGGCGTAAATGCTGGCCACGATTTGACCTTGGATAACCTACCACCATTTAAACAACACATTCCTATGCTTGCGGAAGTGAGCATTGGTCACGCCATAACGGCCGACGCCTTAGAACACGGATTCACGGCGGCTGTAAAAGCATATAAAGCTGCATTAGCATAGCAGCATGTGAGTCTGCTTTTTGCCGAATTCAAATGTCCGCAAACCTGTTCGGAAATGTCCGCAACCGACCCGGATGGGACGCCACAACACCTTATAGCTCAAAGTCACAACCCTAGGAGGGCCTCACCATGAAACTAAAAAAGGTCGTGAGCGAGAAGGAATGGCTTGAAGCGCGCCTCGAACTGCTCGCCAGGGAAAAGGCGTTCGACAAACAACGGGATGAGTTAACTCGGGCCCGGCAGGCGATGCCGTGGGTCAAAGTCACCACCGAATACATTTTTGACGGGCCAAACGGGAAAGAATCTCTGTCGGACCTATTCGGCAAATGCCATCAGTTAATTGTCTATCACTTTATGTATCACCCGAGTTGGGAAGACCAGCCCTGCCTGAGTTGCTCGTTTTGGGCAGACAACTTTAATGGCATTTCCGAACATCTCAAGGCCCGCGACGTGAGTTTCGTCTTGATATCAAAAGCCATGTTCTCGCAAATAGAGGCCTATCGGAAACGCATGGGGTGGTCCTTGAAGTGGCTGTCCTCGCACGACAACACATTCAATCGGGACTATCACGTGTCCTTTACTGACCAAGAAATGGCGAATGAGAACGGCTATTACAACTACAAGATTCAGCGAACCCCGGCTCAGGAAATGCCGGGACTAAGCGTATTCGCCAAGGATGATGATGGTGACGTATATCACACCTACTCGTCATATGGTCGAGGGACCGACATGATTAATGGCGCGTATCATCTGTTGGATAGGGTTCCGAAAGGCCGGGATGAAGACGGGCTTTCCTGGAACCAGGCATGGATTCAACGACGTGACGAGTACGACAAAGACTGAGGATTGGGACGAGGATTCTCCCCCCCCCCACGGTGGCACCGAACAGTGATGAATAGATAAATAGTTGAAATTCAGAGTCCACGATCCCACATGAATAAATCTGTCCCGGTTTTCTATTGCAAAGGAATCCCTGATGACCTTCAAACATTTTTGGGCCATGGCGGTCGTGGCCTTCCTCTCAAACACTACGAGGACAAATTATCAAAATCGAAGGGGCGGCCTATGTGGTAAGAGATCTCAAGAGTACGGTCACCCGCCTCCCCATCGACCAAAATACCACCATTGACCGTCCTGCCCATGTGGGGGACTGGATTGAAGCCTATACTGATGAAAGTGGACGAGCTCTCGCAGTCCGAAATGTGGATGAAGAGATGAATTGGGCGGAGGAATAGACTACAGTATCAAGGGAATGACTGCACTATTACCGGAATGAAAGAAGTGAGATTATATTGAGGGCATGACGCGACATGAAAATATTGTTGGCATTCTTAGTGTTTTTGATACCGCTGTCCGGCCATGCGTATGTGCTAGAGCATGAGGTGTCCAAATATAACGGGGAATTATTTGTGACGGAAACCAACGGGGTCCGTACCCTGACCGCGAAGATTGGGGGAAAAAGAGTATTACACAGCTCGTTTAAGATCTCGGATCCGATTTTTTGTGTGGACAATTACGCTCGCATCATGTCCTTAATCACCTCGCTCTCTGAAAGTCCCGAACAAGTTTTTAATATCGGGTTGGGCGGTGGCGTCCTCCCTCGTTTTCACTTCTCTCAATATCCGGATGCCAAAGTCGACACGGTAGAACTGGATCCGAAAGTGGTGGCCCTGGCAAAAGAATATTTTGAGGTTGAGCATGAGAACCATTCCATCACCACGGGAGACGGGGCTTTGGTTCTTCATCAGTCGAGGAAGAGGTATGATGTGATTTGGGTGGATGCCGCGACGCCGAATGGGGTGCCCAATGTCTTTAAAACAGAGTCCTTCCAAAAAACGTTAAGATCCCATTTGGAACCGGATGGAATGGTGATTGCCAATCTTTGGGAAGGTTCTGCTGAAAAGCTGAATCGGGTGGCTTCGACGTACAAGAGTGGGTTTTTACACGGGATACGGGTGAAAGTCCCGCTGGCAATCAATGAGATTATCGCGGTGGGTAATATTGCGACCCTTACCTGTGAGGATTTCTGGGACCAGTATTCCAGTTGGTATCATTCAGCGGATTTCCCCCTAAAAT
>CAZGFD010000043.1:0-16398 GCA_964525045.1 uncultured Nitrospiraceae bacterium
TATATAATCCAAGTGACGAACGGAAAATTTATTCGAATCGATTAGCCCATGGATGCTCTCACCAACTTCTTATATACCCTCTCATACGTCCTCATCCCATTGGCGTCGGCCATTGTGTTGCATGAATACGCCCATGGTTGGGTGGCGAATTATTTTGGAGATTCGACAGCCAAATCTATGGGACGCCTCACGTTGAATCCTCTCCCTCACATCGATCTCGTTGGGAGTATCCTTGTGCCCCTGTCTTTAATTTTTCTTTTCCCAGGGGGTTTCCTATTCGGCTGGGCTAAACCGGTCCCCATTGATCCCAGAAAACTCTTCAATCCTAAGCGGGACATGGCATTCGTCGCTGCGGCGGGACCAGGAATGAACCTGTTTTTGGCCCTGGTCAGTTCAGCTCTCCTGTATCTATTTCTGGTAATGGATCCCACTGTCCAGCACCACTGGCCACCGCAACCAGGGGTCCAACCGCGCCAGGATCTGCTCGGCATGTTTTTAGTTCCCCTTGCCGCCATGGCATTATTTTCCGTTGTCATTAATACTTTACTTTTCGCCTTTAATCTTTTGCCTATTCCTCCCCTGGATGGGAGTCGAATTATGACCAGCATCCTGCCCCTCCGACCAGCTTTGGCGTTGGCGCGTTTAGAGCCCTATGGCATGCTCATTATCTTAGGATTGTTTATGTTAGATCCCTATGTTCCCATCATCAGTACCCTCATTGGGACAGTTTTTCACGTGATGACAAGTACCTTGTTAGCCCCCATCGTCTCTTAAACACGATGGACTCGAAACCCGAAACCCGAAACTTCTTCTTTTCGAATAGGAGCGATCGATGGCCAATCGAGTGTTAAGTGGTATGCAGCCAAGCGGGTTATTGCATCTAGGAAATCTGCTCGGGGCGCTTGAGAACTGGAAATCGCTGCAAGATCAGTATGATTGTTTTTTCTTTGTCGCGGACTGGCATGCGCTCTCAACAAACTACGCCGATACCACCCGGATCAAGGAATTCACGCAGGAACTCCTTTTTGATATGTTGGCCGCGGGGGTTGATCCCAATCGTTCGACGGTGTTCGTACAATCAACAGTTCCTAACCATGCGATCCTCTACCTTCTGCTTTCCATGATCGTTCCTATTCCCTGGCTGGAACGCAACCCGACGTACAAGGAAAAACAGGAAGAAATCAAAGAACGGGATCTTTCGACCTTTGGGTTCCTGGGGTACCCAGTCCTCCAGGCGGCCGATATTCTCTTGTATAAACCAGACTACGTGCCTGTCGGAAAGGACCAACTTCCCCATCTCGAATTAACCCGGGAGCTGGCTCGGCGCTTCAACAGCTTATATCAGCCCGTTTTTCCCGAACCAAAGGAGTTATTGACACAATTTCCCAAGGTGTTGGGAACAGACGGCCGTAAAATGAGCAAAAGCTACGGCAACACGATTAACCTGTCCGATACGGAACCGGTCGTTCGCCAAAAGCTCAAAACGATGGTCACCGATCCAGCCAGGGTCCGACGGACAGACAAAGGAAACCCGGATGTCTGTCCCGTCTTTGATTTTCATAAAATCTTTTCATCTTCTTCCGTGCGCGAAGAAGTGAATGTGGGCTGTCGGACAGCAGCTATCGGCTGCATCGACTGTAAGAAACAGGTAGCCGATGCCATGATAGAACGGCTTCAACCTTCTTGGGACACACGCGCCAGCCTAAAAGCCAAGCCCGCGGTTGTCCAGGAGATCATTCAGGAAGGAAGCCGAAAAGCTTCTCAGTTCTCAAGCCAAACCCTGTTGAAAGTCAAAGAGGCTATGAAGATTTAGCGATTTTTGGTTAGACTTGACATAAAACCCACCCCCCAGTAACATCGAAACACTTTTCGTCCTGAGTAATTTCTGACAAAAATCAAACCTCCAGAAGGTAATCCTTTATCATGCCAGTCCGTATTGCCATCAACGGCTTTGGCCGCATAGGTCGGAATTTCTTTCGCGTTTGCATGGATGATCCTGACATTCAGATTGTTGCGGTTAATGACCTGACTGACTCTAAAACACTCGCCCATCTTCTGACCTATGACTCCATCCATGGGAGGTTCAAGGGGCAGGTGGAGGCTCATCCTGATCGGCTTGTCGTCAATAATCAGTCAATTGAGATTCTCGCCCAGAAAGATCCCAAAGAATTACCATGGAAACAACACCAAATCGATATTGCGATTGAATCAACCGGGCGATTTACCGATCGTCAGGGAGCCAGTCAGCATCTCTCGGCGGGGGCTCAACGGGTGATCATTTCCGCACCAGCGAAAGATGCGGATATTACTCTTGTTCTGGGGGTGAACGAGTCCCAATACGATCCTCGCAACCACTCCGTCATTTCCAATGCTTCTTGTACGACCAATTGCCTGGCTCCCGTTGCGAAAGTGCTCCTCGACAATTTTGGAATCCAACATGGACTCATGACCACCATCCATTCTTATACGAATGACCAGCAACTTCTTGATCTTCCCCATAAAGATCTGCGCCGTGCTCGAGCCGCCAGTCTATCGATGATCCCAACCTCAACAGGGGCGGCCAAGGCTCTTCATTTAGTTATCCCGGAATTGAAGGGTAAAATGGATGGCATCGCGATTCGTGTTCCTACCCCTAATGTCTCCTTGATCGACCTGGCCGTGGAAGTTGAGGAGGATTGTGACGTAAAGGCCGTGAACTCAGCCTTTAAAAAGGCCTCCGGTGAACGTCTAAAGGGGTACCTCGATTATTCCGAAGAACCCATTGTATCTTCAGACCTGAATGGAAGTCCTTTCTCGGCAACCCTGGATGCTCCGTTGACTTCCGTCATGGACCGCCGGTTAGTCAAAGTCTTCGCCTGGTACGACAATGAGTGGGGCTATTCTTGTCGACTCCATGACCTCGTAAAGTATTTGTCGAGACAGGCGTAATCGCAACGGTTTTTTAAAAAAACCATTCCGCCTCCCTTGCTATCCTGGAGTTTGCGGATAGGGGACCACATGAACCTGACCAAACAGACAATTGACCAACTTGATCTCCGCAATAAGCGCGTGATCATCCGGGTCGACTTCAATGTCCCCCTCGATGACGTTTCTCAAATCACCGATGACTCCAGAATACGAGCGGCTCTTCCCACGATCAATCACGTCATTGACGAAGGGGGAAGCGTCGTTCTTTGCTCCCATCTCGGACGACCGAAAGGAAAAGTTTGTCCTGAATTGAGTTTGGCCCCGGTTGCTAAACGCTTGCAGCGTCTCATGGGCAAACCGGTGCTCTTTGCCAATGATTGCATAGGGCCCGACGTCCAATCTCTTGTCAGTCAAATGAAGGTTGGAGACGTACTCCTATTGGAAAACCTTCGGTTTCATCCTGGTGAAGAAGCGAATGACGAGGCCTTCGCCTCGCAACTCGCTTCCTTAGGTAACGTCTACATTAATGAGGCCTTTGGCACCGCACATCGTTCCCATGCCTCCACCATCGGTATACCTAAATTCGTGAAAATCGCCGCCGCCGGTTACTTAATGAAACGCGAAGTGGAGTCACTCGAGGGGGCTGTGGAAAATCCTACTCGTCCCTTTGTTGCCATTCTAGGAGGTGCCAAGGTATCGGGCAAAATCGGAGTGATTGAAAATCTTGGCAAGCGAGTCGATAAAGTCATCATAGGCGGAGGGATGGCTTATACCTTTATCAAAGCGATGGGAATGGGAATCGGAAATTCACTGGTTGAAGACGATATGCTGGACTTCGCCAAGGGAATCCAGGAACATGCCATGAGCCGGGGCGTAAAATTTTATTTGCCCGTAGACTGCGTCGTGACCGAATCACCGGATTCTGAAACGGCCACAAAAATTGTCCCCATGCAAGAAATACCAGATGGATGGTATGGGATGGATATCGGACCTGCTTCGGTCAAACTCTTCAGTGAAGCGGTGCAAAATGCAAAAACCATCCTATGGAACGGGCCCATGGGAGTGTTCGAGCGGGATGCCTTTTCCCGAGGAACTTTTGCCCTAGCCCACGCTGTGGCCAATGCCTATGCCAAGACCATTGTTGGCGGAGGAGATACGGCTCTTGCGGTTCATCGGGCCGGAGAATCGGAAAGTATGTCCTTCATTTCCACCGGTGGAGGAGCTGCGCTACAACTTCTTGAAGGTAAACACATGCCTGGCCTCGCAGCATTACCCGATCGTCTGTAACCTCCTTGTCCCCCTTGCTATGAATACTTAGTGCTTTGCTTTTCGTCCTGAGGTTCGTGTGCGACCAAGACTCATTGCCGGCAATTGGAAGATGCATAAAACGATTTCTGAAGCCAAGTCGTTTGTGCGGGATTTCCTGACAATCTTCCAACCCCAACAGGGCATCGAAGTTGTCATGGCCCCCCCATTTATCGCTTTGGCGGCGGTCCACCACGCCTTGCAATCTAGCCCAATTCAACTAGCCGCTCAGAACCTTTTCGGGAAAGACGAAGGAGCATTTACCGGTGAAATCTCCGCCCCTATGTTAAAAGAGCTCGGGTGTACCTATGTCATTATTGGACATTCCGAACGGCGCCAGCATTTTAAGGAAACCAATGAGTTGATCAATCAGAAAATCCTGGCCGCCCTTCGCCATGGCCTTCAGCCTATTTTTTGCGTGGGAGAACGTCTAGAAGAACGAGAAGCAGGTCTCACCGAATCGGTCATATCCAGTCAGATTATTGAAGGGTTACAGGAGGTCGGATCAGAACAGATGAAGACCATCACCATCGCCTACGAACCGGTTTGGGCCATTGGCACCGGTCGGGCTGCCACTTCCAAGCAAGCCGCCGAGGTCCATGCTCATATCCGGTCAACCATTGCCGGAAAATGGGGGATAGCCCAAGAGGGACTTCGGATCTTATATGGAGGAAGTGTGACTGCGGAAAATGCGGGCGATCTTTTCCAATCTTCTCAGATTAATGGGGCTCTGGTAGGAAAAGCTTGTCTCAATCCGGAATCCTTTGCTAATATAGCTTCTTTGGCACCATGACTTTCAAAGTAAGGTTTTGCGCCTTATAGAAAAAAAACTTTATGTACACCCTCACCGTTGTCATCCACCTTATCGTCTGCTTCTTGATGATAGCAGCCATTCTCCTTCAAGCCGGAAAAGGAGCGGAAATCGGTGCGGCCTTTGGAGGGTCAAGCCAGACGGTGTTTGGAAGTCGAGGGCCGGGAACTTTTCTCAGCAAAATTACCGTTGGGGCGGCGGTTATCTTCATGTTAAGCTCCCTATCGTTGGCCCTTCTCTCAAAGAAAGAAAATACCTCCTCGACGGTGATCGACCTGCATACACCTGCCCACCAAGAATCTCCGGCGACAGAATCCTCCACGGCCACGCCAGTCGAATCTACCGAGGAAGCGGCACCCGTGGAGCCATCCGCCCCTGTCGAGGAGGCCCCAACCGAGGCTGAACCAGCTCCAGCCACCCCATAAATCAATTCCCCTTTGTTGTAGCTGCAGCATCTCATGCTGCCTTCTGCCGATCCTTGAGAAAAAGCAAAAAAGGTTTCCCCTTGTAAAAAAACGGGATGCAGCCATCGTCGTCCTACTATCTGTAAACTAATTTGTAGGATGATGTCTTTGGGAGGCAGCATGAGATGCTGCAGCTACTTATTACCTGAATCCCGAAACTGGTTGCTCTTTCGTAGCAATAGCAAAAAGGGGATCACAAAGTACTGAGGATAGACGTCAGGGCAGAAAATTGGGGGTAGAGAGTGCGGCTAGCTACCCAATCGGGGTCAGCCAGTTGGCATAGGAAGGTTCTTCACCCTTGACGGCTCTAAAGAATGTTTTTTGAAGAGTCTTAGTGATGGGTCCTGGCTTCCCATCGCCAATTTGGCGATCGTCAAGTTCCCGAACCGGCGTAATTTCGGCGGCGGTTCCTGTCAGGAAAATCTCATCGGCAATGTACATGTCATCACGAGTGAACCGCTCTTCGGAAACGGGAATCTTCTTTTCGCTGGCAAGCTGCATGACCGAACTTCGGGTAATTCCATCCAATATGGATGTGAGGGGAGTGGTTTTCAGAATTCCGTTTCTGACGATAAATACATTTTCCCCTGTCCCTTCGGCGACATATCCATCCGGATCTAGGAGAATGGATTCCTCATACCCCGATTTTTTAGCCTCCCATTTGGCGAGGATCGAATTCACATAATACCCGGAGACCTTTGCCCGAGTCATAGACACATTCACATGGTGGCGGTTAAACGAAGAAACCCTGGCTCGAATACCATTTGTCAACGCATCCTCACCTAGATATGTCCCCCAGGGCCAGGCCGCAATGGCCAGACAGATGGGATTGTTTCCAGGGTACAATCCCATTTCACCATAGCCTATATAGACGATGGGTCGAATGTAGCAGGACTCAAGCTGGTTAATCTTGACGGTCTCCACAATGGCATCGCTGACCTCTTTTTTGCTGTAGGGAATCCCCATCAGGGTGATATGGGCAGAGTCGAAGAGGCGATCAACATGTTCTTTCAAACGAAATATTGCCGATCCCATCTGGCCCTGGTAACAACGAATCCCCTCAAACGCCGCCAGCCCATAATGCAGAGAATGTGTGAGGACATGTACAGAGGCCTCGTCCCAATCGACAAAACGACCATTCATCCAAATTTTTTGGCTGGAGTTCAACATAAAGCAGAATCGGACAGGGATTTAATCACTACTCAGGTATATATCAGTGGATAGATACCCTGTCAACGACAGTATCGGTTTACGGGGCCGTGAGCCATATTCTTGACAGTTTTTCAATTCGCATGGTACAAGCGATACTTGTAAGGGAGAACGTCTATGTATGCAATAATTGAAACAGGTGGCAAGCAATACCGGGCTGAACCCGGAGGAATTCTCCAGGTGGAATCCCTTTCTGGGGATGTGGGAAGCGTGGTTGAGCTTTCCAATGTTCGGCTCATTCAAAACGAAAATACCCCCATTCTCGGATATCCCATTATCCCTGAAGCTCTGGTCAAAGCCGAAATTCTTCGACAGGGGCGAACACGATCTATTCGAGTGTTTAAGAAAAAACGTCGAAAGAACTATCGACGGACCAAAGGGCACCGTCAGGGGTTTACGCAAATCCGTATTTCTGAAATTGTCTCCCCATCATAAGTCGAACTCATAACGGAGAAAACGCATGGCACATAAAAAAGGAGGAGGATCCTCCCGGAATGGACGTGACAGTAATCCTCAATATTTAGGGGTCAAGGCTTTTTCGGGCGAGTCGGTCAACTCCGGCAGCATTATCGTTCGACAACGAGGGACCAAATTTCATCCCGGAATGAACGTCGGTCTTGGTAAGGATTATACCCTGTTTGCCAAAGTGACAGGCATCGTGAAATTTGAAGGCCCCACCAAACGTCGTAGGGTCAGTGTACATCCCCCCGCCTAATCTTTTTTTGTCTACTCTTCCTCTCCATCGAACTGGCCAAGTCTCACACTTTCCAATATGGTAGACTAAGAGTTTCGGGTTTCGGGTTCCGAGGTTTGGGGTTCGAATCCGGATGTTCTGAGAAGTTTACTTGATACTTGAAACCTGAAACTATTACCAGGTGGCCTTGTCCAACATTGGCCACAAGGATCTTCTCCAACGAACTGCCACTCTCATGAGCACGAGATTCATTTATGTTTGTTGATCAGGCTCGCATTTTTGTTAAAGCTGGCTCGGGCGGGAACGGCGTATGTAGATTCCGACGGGAAAAATTCGTTCCCCGTGGCGGGCCCGATGGCGGCGATGGCGGGAACGGCGGTGATGTAGTCTTTACGGCTTCAACCAGAGTGTCTACCCTTTTAGATTTCCGCTATAAACGACAGTACGAATCGGAATCCGGACATCATGGGGATGGCAAGAATAAACATGGACGAACAGGGGAAGATATTGTCATTCCGGTCCCAATCGGTACGTTGATTAAAGACGAATCCACTCAGACCCTTATCGGCGATTTGACGTCAGATGGACAAAGGGTCGTCGCTGCAGCAGGAGGCAGAGGAGGACGGGGGAATTCCCACTTTGCGACGCCGACGAACCGAACGCCTCAACAGTTTGAATCAGGCTCTCCCGGAGAAGAACGCTGGCTCATCCTGGAACTCAAGCTCTTAGCTGATGTCGGATTAGTAGGATTTCCCAATGCCGGAAAGTCTACCCTGATCGCCTCGATTTCTTCTGCACGTCCGGAAATTGCCAGTTATCCGTTTACTACGCTGCGGCCTAATCTGGGAGTCGTCAGGTCTGAAGATGATGACAGTTTCGTGGTCGCAGACATTCCGGGGCTTATCGAGGGAGCTAATGAGGGCAAGGGGCTTGGGTTTCAATTTCTTCGACACATTCACCGTACGGCGTTTCTCCTGTTTCTGATCGACATCTCGGAGTGGATCCAGGAAGATCCCGTGTCCAGTTTCTTGATTTTGAGGAAGGAACTGGAATCTTATGATTCGTCCATGCTTCAACGACCCTTTGCTGTGGTGGCGACGAAAGTCGATAGCCAAGGCGGGGGAGAGAATCTCATGAAACTTCAAGTCTATTGCGAGCAGTATCACTGGCCGTTTTTCCCCATTTCGGCAGTCACAAGAGAGGGGCTGTCAGATCTCCTCGCCTATCTCGGACAGCAGGTTATGAAGGCCAAACAGACATGCAAAACCAATTCCTGACTCGCACCAAACGTCTCGTCGTAAAAATTGGCAGTAGCCTCGTCACCTCTCGGGGAAAAGGACTTCGACCCGACCACATCAGTTCCTTAACCAAAGATTTGACGGCCCTCCAAGCCGGGAATCGAGAGGTAGTGGTGGTTTCTTCAGGAGCGATTGTTTCCGGAATTGAAC
Source organism: uncultured Nitrospiraceae bacterium (assembly GCA_964525045.1). Lineage (GTDB taxonomy): Bacteria > Nitrospirota > Nitrospiria > Nitrospirales > UBA8639. The sequence continues at coordinate 8,839 of CAZGFD010000043.1, forward strand.
GATTGGAGTTGAAATCGTATCCCCACGCGCTTCCCTTAAAACAAGCCGCGGCGGCAGTGGGGCAAAGCCGACTGATGCGGGCGTACGAAAAATCTTTTGAGGAACTCGGATTCAAGGTTGCCCAGATCCTCCTGACCCATCAAGATCTGGCCGACCGAAAAAGATTTTTGAACGCACGCCATACCCTCACTTCTCTTATTCGTTTTGGGGTGATTCCCATTATCAACGAGAATGACACGGTCTCCGTCGATGAGATCCAATTCGGGGATAATGATACTCTTGCTGCCCAGGTTGCCCATGTGGTCGATGCTGATCTTTTGGTCATCCTCTCGGATGTTGACGGCCTTTACACGGCTGATCCCCGCCAGGACCCTTCGGCCACCCTCATTCCGGTCGTGGAAGAAATCACAAAAGACATCGAGCAACGGGCCGGAACGTCAAGGTCCGAAGAAAGCACCGGCGGAATGATCACGAAAGTTCAAGCTGCGAAACAGGCTGCCCAATTCGGGGTGTCAACGTTAATCATCAATGGTGAAACACCTGGCTTGCTCCCTCGTGCGTTGAGCGGTGAACCTTCCGGCACCTTGTTCATGCCCAACCATCGACGCCTGCAAAGCCGGAAGCAGTGGATTGCGTTTACCTTGCGGCCCAAAGGCCATATTATCCTGGACGATGGAGCCGTCCAGGCCTTGCAACATCGTGGAAAAAGTCTTCTCCCCTCAGGAATCCTCGAGGTGAAAGGCGAATTCCAACCTGGCGACTCTGTCATCTGCGCAGATCAACACGGAAAAGAATTTGGAAAAGGCCTTGTCAATTATTCTTCCCACACTCTTCGCTACATTAAAGGACAAAAAACCAGCGAAGTCTTAAAAATGACCGGGCACCAGGAATATGAAGAAGTGATTCATCGGGATAATCTCGTTATCCTCACGTAAATATAGCTATGGAACAGTCAACAGATTTAATTACCCCGCGGACCAAAAGGGTGAAAGTTTCGGGTTTCGGGTTTCGGGTTTCGAGGACACAAACGCTCTTTCTTTAAACCCGGAACGCGAAACGTAAAACCCGGAACCGCGGAACGCGCACATGCATATTGGAATTTTCGGAGGAACGTTCAATCCCATCCATTCCTGCCATTTGTTGATTGCCGCGAAGGTTCAAGCTGAATTGACATTGGATCAAGTCCTTTTCATTCCTACTGGAGATCCCCCACATAAAGAATCCGCCGCCCTAGCCCCAGCATCTCATCGTCTGGCGATGGTCCACCTTGCCCTGGAAAGCTACCCAACATTTACGACCTCGGATGTGGAAGTTCGATCATCACGCATTTCCTACTCGTTCGATACCGTCACGTTATTGAAACAACAACATTCTTTCGATACCGAATGGTCCTTTATCATAGGTCTTGATGCCTTTTTGGATTTCCCCACCTGGAAAGAAGCCCCACGGCTGCTCGGCCTCTGTCACTTCATCGTCTGCTCGAGACCAGGCACCCTCTTTCGTTCCCTCACATTCACCACAGGCTTTCCAGCCATATCCCCTACCGAACTTGAAGGGTTGGATACCGGGCAATCCCATCGATTGGATATCGAATTGCCAACGGGAAAACAGCTGACCCTCCTCTCACTTCCCCCATGCGAGGCATCGGCTTCCACCATTCGAAATGAGCTTTCAGCAGGCCGATCCGTGTCACGGTGGTTGCCCGCTCCCGTAGAATCCTATATAATCAAGCACCGCTTATATCAATGCCCTCTTCAGTGAAATCAATCCTTCAAGATTCCAAACAGAAAGCCCTTTCTGCTGCCCAAGCGGCTTTGGAGAAAAAAGCCTCGGAGGTGGTCATTTTGGAAGTGGCCGAATTGACGTCCGTTGGGGATTATTTTGTGATTGCCTCTGGGGAGTCCGAACGGCAGGTCAAAGCCATTGCCCAGAACATTGAAAAACTCATTTCTTCCAAGTTTCACCGGAATCCTCAAATCGAAGGGGCCGGCACCTCAACGTGGATTTTGTTAGACTATGCGGACATCATCGTTCATGTTTTCAAAACGGACATCCGGGAATACTATGGCCTCGAAAAAATGTGGTCCGATGCCCCGCAGATTCCGATACCGGAACAGGAGTCGCCGGCAAGACTCCAGCCTCAATACGCCAAGGGAGCACAGACTCGCGGAGCACGCTACGGCTCATGATTCGGATAACCTGACTTTCCGACGCGACAAACAATAAGGAAACCCCATGATGAACTTTAACGACCTAGCCAATCGCATCCTTGAGGGCAATTGTCCAACCAGACAGGAGAGCCTTGAAGTCCTGCAGACTTCAAACGAACACCTCCTGGACCTCTTAGCTGCCGCTTTTCGTATTCGGCGTCAGTACTTTGGAAATACGGTTCGGCTTCAAATGCTGTTGAATGCCAAGAGCGGGGCCTGTCAAGAGGATTGTCACTACTGTTCGCAGTCTTCCATCTCGACGGCTCCAATTGATCGGTACGCCATTATGAACCCCACCGAAATGGTAGAGGGAGCTCGACGTGCAGCCCGCGCAAAAGCCCAACGGTATTGTATCGTCATAAGCGGTCGATCGCCCTTGGCTCGGGAAGTGGAAGAAATTTCCACTGCGGTTCACCAGATCAAGAAGGAGATGCCGATTCAGGTCTGCTGCTCTTTAGGACTGTTGACTCAGGAACAGGCCTTACAGCTCAAGGCTGCAGGAGTCGACCGCATTAATCATAACCTCAACACGAGCGAAGCCTATCACGGATCCATTTGCACGACCCACACCTTTCAAGACCGTTTAATGACCCTTAAACATGCGAGAGCGGCCGGGCTTGAACTCTGTTCGGGAGGAATTGTCGGGATGGGGGAACGCGATGAGGATCTGGTTGACTTGGCCTTTGCCTTGCGCGACCTCAATCCGGACTCTATCCCATTGAACATGCTCCATCCCGTGGCCGGGACGCCATTCGAAGATAAGCACGAACTGACACCGCACCGGTGCCTAAAAATCCTCTGCCTCTTCCGGTTCCTTCACCCCCGGCGAGAAATTCGGGCCGCAGGGGGACGTGAATGGAATCTTCGTACCTTGCAACCCATGGCCCTCTATGTCGCAGACTCCCTCTTTGTCGATGGGTATTTAACCACTCCCGGTCAACCGGCCCCAGAAGTCTGGAAGATGATTGAAGATCTCGGATTTACCGTTGAGGTGGACTACCAGGCACCAACGACGGTCGGGGCGGAACCTTCCTGTTCTCAAAATAATACCTAGTTCCCCTATACTCCCTCTCCCTCGAAGGGAGAGGGCTGGGGTGAGGGTGCGCGCTCCAGGAACTAAAACGGCCTGCCACCGCGCCAATCCAACTCCAAAGGATTCTGACCCCACTCCCCTAGCCTTTGAATCTACAATTTGAAGTCTCTCTAGGGTTCGTGCACCTCTCCCCTCACCCTAACCCTTTCCTCTCCGGGGCGAGGGAAAAGGAGGTCCTCATCTTGAAACCTGAGACCTGAAACTCTCTTCTCTCACTCATACCGCAATCCGTTCACAATTGATTGCTTGCTTGCCCATCGAGCGGGCAAATAGCTGGCAAGAATGCCGGCCACTCCTGCCACACACACGGCCTCAAGAACAGTCATGGGAGGAATCATCCATTGAATCGTCCAACCAAATGATTGTCGATTGATGACTTTGACCAGGAGAACGGAAAGGGCGGATCCTCCCGCTACCCCAAGAAGCGCCCCTAAAAACGCGAGGAAACCTGATTCCCATAAGATCATTCGTTGGATTTGCCTCACGCTTGCCCCAATAGCCCGTAACGTGGCAATTTCCCGCTGGCGTTCAAGTATCGCGGTCACGAGAGTATTCACAATTCCAAGCAAGGCCACACTGAGGGCGATAAATTCCAAGACATAGGTGACACGAAAGGTCCGGTCAAAAATAGCCAATATGTCTGTTCTGAGCTCAGTCTGACTTATTGTCACGACCGGCTGTTTTGCAACCAGAACTTCTTCAATCCGGCGTCGCACTTCTCCCGGGTCCTCCTGTGGCTCGAGATACACCGCCAAGACACTGGCCTGACGATCATTCCAAAATTGATGATACACGGTCTCATCCATCACCACCTTTCCTCCATCGGTAGCGTAATCGTAAAATTTTCCTAAAACCGGAAAACTGATTTTCCCTTTCCCGGTGACTAATTGAAGGTGGTCGCCAACCGTTAACCCAAGTCGTCGTGCCAGAACCTCTGAGACGATGACCCCGGACTCAGCCACAGCCCGCCTCAGGATCTCACTCGAATCTCCTTCCTCAAAAAGATATCGGCTGTACGTCGCATGGAGATTGAGGTTTCGCGTGGCCAGAGCAATCGTCCCCTTTTCATAAGGAACCTGAACTTGACGATACGGATCCACGGCCAACACTCCCGGAACAGCCTGGACAAATGGGACGAACTCTAACGATAAGGCCACCGTTCTCTCCTCGGTGTCCGACCCATCCATCCATGAATTGGGAGCGACAATCAGGTCGGCAATGATCGTTTGATCAATCCACAATTCAACCGTATGACGAAAACTTCCGATCATGCCCCCGACTCCAACCATAATGGCAAGTCCGATCGCCAGGGCCGACAGCGTCACACTATTCCTCCCCGGGGATCGCGCAATCTGTTCGACTGCCAGAGTTCCCATGATGGGTAAACGAGAGCCAAACGCCCACATTTTGATCCTTGTTAATCCTCGAATGGCAATGGGACCGAGCAGGGTACACCCCAACAAAAGACATAACGCCGCACCATAACCAAATACGGGAATGCCTTGAACAGGGCCCGGGACGCTCATGAGCGCAGCAAGAAGAAACAGAGCGCCGGCTCCCCATGCCCAGAAGCCCTCTTTGGTTTTAGTCTCCGCCTCGTAATCTCCAGGAGCAAGGGCTCGAACGGGTTGTGTCCCACTGGCGTTCAAACAGGGTCTGAGGGCCCCCACAAGCGCCACCCCCAGACCTATTACGCTGCCTTCAACAATCATGGCGAATGGCAGGGACATGGAGCCAATGGTGACGGCGGCGTAAAGATCCGTCACACTTTGGCTGACCAAGGAGACCATCAATCGAGCCATCATGAATCCAAGCCCACATCCGACAACACTTCCAATCAATCCCACGACTGCCGCTTCGGTCATGAAGAGAAGGCTCACTTGCGTCCGAGACATCCCCACCGTTCGCAAGATCCCGATCTCGCGCCGATGTTGAACGACAGAAAAAGAAATGGTGTTGTAGACAAGGAATAATCCAACCAACAACCCCACCGTACTGAGCGCAGTAAGATTGAACTGAAAAACTTTTAACATCGACTCCACTTGCTGATTACGCTGAATGGGCCGACCGACGTTGATATTGGCTGGCAGGAGAACTTGCAATTGCTGCATGACTTCCTGAACTGAGTAGTCGGAACCCAGTATCAAATTGACTTGATCAAGTCGACCTTCAAGACCAAAGAGAGATTGAGCGGCGGCAATATCCATAACAACAAGATGGTCAAATCGCCGATGGTCCGATTTGGATGCAGTCAGAATCCCTCGCACCACAAGGTGATAACGTCGATGATCCACTTCGACCTCGATGGGATCACCAACATTTACATTCCAATCAGCCGCAAAGGCATGGCCAATGAACACAGAGTTTTCCGCCACCAGATCTTTCAGGTTGATACGGGTTCTTTCCTGACCGGAGATCACCATGGGTTCCCTTGACCAATACTCAAGGAGATCCAGGCCCACAATCATCATGGGCTTTTTTTGAGAGTTTTCGCCAGTACCCGTTCCTGCTATCCGAAGAACAGGATTCGCCGTCATCACGGCAGAATGTGTTCGGATTGTGGGCAGAATGTGTTCATCCAGTCTTCCACTTTCTCCTGTTACCTGAATGGAGGCCTTTCCAACTACCGTATCCACCGACTCCTCAAAAGCCCGATAGACTTCCACATTGGCTAACCGAATGGCCAGCCAGGCAGACACACCGATGGCCACTCCCAGAATCGCCAAGACGGAACGAATAGGACGTTGACGAATGTGTTCTGTAAGAAGGAGAAAAATGGCTTTTAACATAGCTTTATAGCAGTTGTATCAGGATATCAGCTTATGGTAAATTAACTAAACAAAGATGCGTGAGTAAAAGAGGGCAGGAATGGCCAAATCAAAATCCAGGGGGCGGGAATCAAAAGTGACTCCTCTAAGACATTCTGAGGCTCATTCCCTCACAGCCCGTCAAAAAGAAATTCTTCGACTTGTGGCACAGGGGTACACCAATAGAGAAATTGGGGAACGACTTGATATTAGCGTCCGAACGGTGGAAGTTCACCGTTTCAATTTGATGCGACGCCTTCGGGTCAGAAATGTTGCCCAGCTCCTTCGCCAGGCTTTGGCTCTTCGACTCATTCCCAAAGGATTGGTCGCCAAGTAGTCCCCCGAGGGGGGACATTTCAGATTTCAAATTTCAAATCTCAGATTCTATCTAGAGTTCCTTTAACTTGCCTCGGCAGGCCATCAGGGAAGTATAGCTTTTTTGTTGAAGCCATTGCTTCAATTCACCCTCCAGACGTTCAAATACTGAAACATTCTCTTCCACCAGGGCCGTCCCGATCTGGACAGCAGAGGCTCCGCACAGGACATGTTCAAATACATCACGACCCGTTTCCACTCCCCCAGTGCCTATAATGGGAATGTGATCCCCTAACAATTTCCAAAACGCTCGCACATTAGCCAACGCCACCGGTTTGATGACTCGGCCGCCTAAGCCGCCAAAGCCCCCTTTGGGTTTAATCACAACCGATTCCTTTTCCGGATCAATCACGAGGGCATTCCCAACGGAATTGATGACGGTAATAAAGGACACCTGCATGCGGTCTAGGACTTGGGCGATCATGTCATGATGTGCCGGATCAAAATAGGGGGGCAGTTTGACACCCATAGGAACGGACACGACGTTTCGAATCCTGTCAAGCAGTCGTTCCGAGGCCTCGGCATCATAGCCGATTTGAGGTTTTCCCGGGATATTGGGACAGGATAAATTGACCTCCAACAAATCCGGATGGACTTCATTGATGACCTTCGCGATCTCGACAAAGTCATCCATCTGCAAGCCGGCAATACTCGCAATGATCGGCTTCCCAAATTGACGGAGTTCGGGGATCATCTTGGCATAGGCGGCATAGCCCAGATTCGGAAGTCCCATGGAATTAATCGACCCCCCTTCGAACCCAACATATCGAGGCTCCGGATTTCCTGTCCGAGATTGGGGCGTCATGGACTTGGTCACAATCGCACCGGAAGACGACCTTCCCAACTGCTCAAGGTCCTCCCGCGTCACACAACGGGCCCCGGACGCATTCATCAGACAGGTTGAAAATTGTACGCCTGCAATGTTTGTCGAGAGATCCATTAATCGTTAATTGTATATTATGTTCAAATTAAAGTAGCTGCGCCATCTAATGGCGCCTGATCCCCCGATTTGTAGTTGCGCCATCTCATGGTGCCTGATCCCCCCGATTTGTAGTTGCACCATCTCATGGTGCCT
>CAZGFD010000044.1:0-15868 GCA_964525045.1 uncultured Nitrospiraceae bacterium
TGTAAACCATGTGCCCGGTTTATTGTGTAAACCATGTTACCGGTTTGTACCCCCTGGCCCTCTCCCTGGCAGGGAGAGGGGAATTCTAGGCTATTGCTTTGGGCTGTATATATGAATTCGACGCAACTTAAAAAACTATTGAAACAGGTTCAATCCGGGAAGGTCACTATTCAAACGGCCCTTGACCAGCTTAAGACTTTGCCTTATGAAGACATCGGGTTTGCGTCCATTGATCATCACCGTTCCCTTCGACAGGGTTTTCCTGAAGTCATCTTTGGTGAGGGGAAGACAAAGCCCCAAATCATGGATATCGCACGCAGACTCCTGAAAAAAGGAAATCCTTTATTAGCAACCCGAGTGACACCAGAAATCGCCCGCGCCCTAAAGCGGCTCAACAGCAAGGCCGTGTATCATGAGGCCGCTCGCCTGGTCTCAGTGACTGATCCCAAAAGGCGGCGAATCGGGGATATCGTCATTGTCACCGCCGGCACCGCGGATATTCCGGTTGCAGAGGAAGCCCGTATCACTGCCGAGGTCATGGGCAGCCGGGTCCAGTCTCTGTACGATGTGGGTGTCGCCGGTCTTCATCGAATATTAGATCGTCAAGATATCCTCCGATCGGCTCGCGTATTGATTGTCGTTGCGGGAATGGATGGTGTGTTACCCAGCGTGGTGGGAGGCTTGGTGGATCGTCCAATCGTGGCCGTGCCGACCAGCCAAGGCTATGGCGCAAGTTTTGGGGGATTGAGCGCGTTACTGACAATGTTGAACTCCTGCTCAAGTGGCATTGGGGTGGTCAACATCGATAACGGATTCGGAGCGGGGTGCTTAGCCCATCGAATCAACCTTCTGGGAGAAGCACCAACATCTTCCCGGAATCAGTAATGGGAATGACCAAAACCAAAGAGAATATCCAATAACGAACAAGGAATAATGAATGTCCAAGGAAAAGATGGAACATAGTAAAGAAGTCTTTCCGAAGAGTTGGTGATTCGATATTCCTTAGTTGGATATTCGACATTTTCCTTTTCCGTGGGTCCCTATTTTTTCCCTTTATTAATGACCTCCACGGTTCCATGGGAACGTGGAGATTCAATTTTGGTTCTGGGGCCATCACTCTCTTGTACCATAAGTTTCGCGCGGACTTCATAACGATACGTTCCGGAGCCCACAAGTTTTTGAGTCTGATCCTTTCCATCCCAGAATAACGTCGTATGGACGTGCGAATTCACCTGAGGATTTGGTGGGGGTATCGGCATGCGTTGAGTCAAAAAGCGCATCGAGCTTCGCGAGGGAGAACTTATTAAGGCTGTGAACTCCAGTAGATCAGCGCCTTTGAGCTGTCTGGGTAATCGCACAACAATAGATAAGCTCAAATCTCCATTTCCGATCTCATACGGTGAAGGGGAGGTGGTGATCTCCACGATCTTGAGCGGAAGGAAACGGCCCGATCCCCTCTTTTTCCCTTCGGCGATTGGACCCGGGAGGAAACACAGGATGGCCCATGCCCCAACCACGCACGCACTTATTCGATTGAATGTTTTTGTCGCCCTAAACAACCAGCCCTTCCTCTCTTGCCCTAAGAATCGATAGATCTTAACCTGATCCGGACAAGCCGTCGAATACCATAGCTTTGGGAACCAGTCAATCACCCCTCCAGAAGGCCCTTCATTTATGAAGAATTCTTCATCTGCTATGATGCCCCCAGAACTTCTACCTCAAGTTCTGGGGTCAGTTTCAGGTTTCAAGTTACAGGTTTCAGGTTAAATATGCTTTAATTCTTTTTTCTTGAAACTTGAAACTTGGAACCTGAAACTAGAAACCGGGTCCGAAGGACGCCATGAACCATCTTCACATTGATTGTTTTTCAGGAATTAGCGGGGATATGTTTTTGGGAGCCCTGATGGATGCCGGTCTGCCCCTAGCAGCCTTGAAACGAGGTTTGCAGAAAATAGAGATCAAGGGGTATCAGATCAAAGCCAACAAGGTTCACCGTGGGACCATCCATGCCACCAAACTCGATGTCCTGATACGGAAGGGATTCACTAAACCCCTTTCGCTTCCCGTTATTCGGCGGCTTATTTCGACCAGTCAGCTGCCATCAGTCGTCAAATCACGCTCATTGAAGGCCTTCAATACCTTGGCCGAATCTGAGGGAATGGTTCATGGGGTTCCTTTTTCAAAAGTCCACTTCCACGAGGTCGGGATAGTCGATTCATTTATTGATATCGTGGGAGCTTTCCTCGGATGCGCCTATTTGGATATCGAAACGGTTTCAGCTTCCGCCGTCAACGTCGGCTCCGGAACTATACAATCAGCCCATGGAACTTTGCCCGTCCCCGGGCCAGCGGTTGCGCATTTAGCCAAGGGAGTCCCAATTTTTGCCAGAGGGCCATCTACCGAACTGACCACACCGACCGGAATGTGCATTCTCACCGTTCTCACCAGCGATTTTTTCCCACTACCCCCCATGCGCCCCACTCAAATTGGATACGGGGCCGGCACGGCCGACCCGAAAGGATGGCCTAATGTGCTCCGGGTTTTCTTGAGCCTCGGGTCATCAAAACCTCTGGGTAGAACCGAGTCCATTATTGAGATTCAAACCAATGTGGATGACCTGAACCCCCAAGTCTATGAAGCGTTGATCGAAAGCTTGGCTCAGGCCGGTGCTCTCGATGTCACCTTGACGCCCGTGATTATGAAACGCAGCCGACCGGGGACTATTGTCACTGCCCTCGCGCCCCATTCTGCAGTCGAAGAGGTAACTCGAATCCTTTTTCAGGAAACCACGACTCTGGGAGTGAGGATGCGTGAACTACAACGCCAGGTGCTTTCTCGCGATACACGCTCCGTCAGACTTCCTGGTGGCCAAGTGCGCGTGAAGGTTGCCGATATGGGAAACGGAAACATGAAAATGACGCCCGAATTTCAGGACTGCAGGCAGGTGGCCAACAAAACCGGACAGCCTGTCCGGGAAATTCTTGAACAGGTTCGTCACGCCTTTTACATGCAACCCAACAGGACAACCAAACGGAAACCCCAAAAACCATGAACTCCATACCCTCACAGGAACGACCTATTCTGGCCTTGACCATGGGGGATCCCGCAGGGATTGGTCCGGAAATTATCGTGAAGGCTTTAGCTCAACAGCGTATTTGGCGTGTATGCCGGCCCGTGGTGGTGGGGTCCCTTCCAATCCTGAAGCGGACGGCCGCTGCCCTGAACATACCGATGACACCGGTGAGGATCAGGGGGCATGATGATACAGGAACAATGAAAGTCATTAAACGAGGCACCCTTCCGATTTTTGACCCTTTCGTTCCGCCGTTGAAGCGCTTTCGTCAGAGAGAGCCAAGTGCGATTTCGGGAGCGGCCGCTGTCCAATGCATTGAAACTGCTGTTGAATGGGCCAGAATGGGCTGTGCCCGAGGCATGGTGACGGCACCAATCAATAAGAAAGCCATCCAGTTAGCAGGGCATGCCTATCCAGGACATACCGAAATGTTAGCCAGTCTGACCGGTTCAAAAGAAGTGGGAATGATGATTCTTGGAGGTCCGTTGAAAATACTATTTGCAACCACCCACCTGGCTATTCGTGATCTTTCCCACGCCATCACCAAAGGCCGAGTGACGCGCGCTATTCGATTAGCTCACCGGGGGCTTCGGGCATTTTTTGACATTCGCCATCCCCGCATTGGGGTGGCGGGTTTAAATCCCCATGCGGGAGAAACCGGGTTGTTCGGCCATGAGGAAATACGAGTCATTACACCAGCCGTGAAGCAGGCACGGGCTTCCCGGATCCGTTGTAGTGGACCCCATCCTGCAGACACCCTATTTGGAAAGGCCATGCGCGGAGAGTACGACGGCATCGTAGCCATGTATCATGACCAGGGGCTAGTGGCCCTGAAGACAGTCGCGTTTGGGCATTGTGTGAATCTCACAGTCGGGCTTCCATTCATTCGAACTTCCGTCGATCATGGAACGGCCTATGACATTGTTGGCAAAGGAAAAGCCGACCCCAGCAGCCTTATTGAGGCCATCACCCTGGCGGCCCGCCTTGCGGGTTGATACCCGGGACTTTTTGCCCTTCAACTCGAAACCCGAAACTTGAAACCCGAAACGTCTTTAAACTTCGCCCGCTCGGTGGCTGTGGCGATTTTGCAGAAGATCGAGCGACAACGCCAATTTGCCGATGAAGCACTTGATCCATTGATTGAAAAAGCATCCCCGACCAAACTCGATCGGGGACTGATCTTTGAATTGGTTTATGGGGTCTTACGATATCGGGAGACCCTGGATTGGAGATTGAATCTGGTAGCGAATCGATCGATGACACGCCTGCCCATTCCGGTAGCCATGACCCTCAGATTGGGAGCTTACCAGATCTTGTACCTCGATCGAATTCCGCCCTCCGCCGCAGTCAATGAGTCGGTTAAGCTATCCCGATCGATCCGCGGCCGGGATTGGACTGGCTTTGTCAATGGGGTTCTCAGAAATTTGATTCGTCAGACTCCTCCGTCCTGGCCCGACCGGTCAAAAAATCTCTTGGTATTCTTATCAATCCGGTATTCCTGTCCCCAGTGGCTGGTTGAACGCTGGCTCTCCTTCTTTGGACCGACCAAAACAGAATGGCTCTGTGAAGCGACGCTCAAGATTCCCCCCATCACCTTGCGAACCAATACCTTACGATGTACCCGGGAAGAACTGGCCACCCGACTCAGGAATGAAGGGTACGAAGTACGAGAGACGCTGGTGAGTCCGGTCGGGCTGGTCCTGAAAAAATGTGGTAAATTGAGTGATGTCAAAGCATTACAGGATGGATGGTGTTATATAGAAGACGAAGCGGCGCAATTGGTCCCCTTACTCTTAGATGTTTCGCCTGGACAGCATATCTTGGATGTCTGTGCGGCCCCTGGCGGAAAGACCACACATGTGGCAGCGCGAATGCAGAACCAGGGAACCATTGTGGCTTTAGACCAGAAACCCCGTCGCCTTCGTTCCCTGATCTCGAATTGCCAGCGCCTCGGAGTGACGAACGTCTCCAGCTTCGTCGCTGATGCCTCGCAGGAATTGCTCCGCGTCGACAATTCGAGTCCCGGGTCATCGGCATTATCCCAAGGGTTTGATAGCATCTTGTGTGATGCCCCTTGCTCCGGACTAGGAGTACTTCGCCGGCATCCTGAGGGGAAATGGGCAAAAGACCGGGATGTCATGACCCGGGCTCAGATTCGACAGCTTGAAATTCTGAGCCACGTCTGTTCACTCTTGAGACCAGGTGGAGTGTTAGTCTATAGTGCCTGCTCAACTGAACCGGAGGAAACCTATCAGGTCCTGGCGACCTTTTGTCGGCAACATCCAGAGTTTCGTCACGAATCTGTCGGGCCATGCATGCCCCCTGCCGGACAGTCTCTCATTGATCAGGAAGGCAATCTGTTCACCGCCGTCAATCCCTTTGACATGGATGGGTTTTTTGCCGCTCGCCTCAGAAAGGTTGGCTCTTAGATGACGAAACCAGCGCCTCTCATTGCACCTTCAGTTCTCTCGGCGGACTTTGGTCGTCTGGCCGAAGCCGTTCAGCAGGTAGAGGCTGCGGGTGCGGATTGGATTCATGTTGATGTCATGGATGGGCATTTTGTTCCCAATTTAACCGTAGGTCCGCCCATGGTGGAAGCTCTTCGCAAAGTGACCAAACTTCCCCTCGACGTTCACTTGATGATGACCAACCCTGATTCCTTTATTGAAGAGTTTGCTGAGGCAGGAGCGACCTATCTCACGGTTCATGTGGAGGCCTGTCCTCATTTGCATCGGACGGTTCAATCAATCAAAGAACGACAGGTAAAAGCCGGGGTGACCCTCAACCCGGCGACCTCGGCAACCACCTTAGAAGAAATCTTGCCGGAAGCCGACCTGATCCTCATCATGTCGGTCAACCCCGGGTTTGGCGGGCAGAGCTTCATCGAAACGAGCCTCCAAAAAATTGTCAGGGTTCGCCACATGATCGATCAGGCAAAAAGTCGAGCCCTCCTCGAAGTCGATGGCGGGGTGAATCTTGAAAACGTCAGCCGAATCGTAAAAGCCGGCGCGGATGTCCTCGTGGCCGGGTCGGCGATTTTCAACAGTAATAATTTCGCCCAGACCATTCACTCGTTGCGGACATCCAGTCAAACCGTGACCGTGTAGGCTTCTTCATGGAAGACACCACAACCACGTTAGACAGCTTACATCCACTGGAAGTGAAAGTTCTGACCGCCTTAAAGGATTCACAAGATCCGGTCACGGACCCCCATTTATTGGAAGCAACCCAACTTGAGGCATCCCAAGTAAGCATGGCGATCGGCTGGCTCCAGACCAAAGGTCTGTTGATGCTGTCCTCGGAAACCATTACGCCGGTCGTGTCGCTGACCGAAACGGGCAAACGCTTTTACGCTTCCGCCTCCCCCTCGGAATGGATCCTTCAATCCATTCAGAAGGGGCAGCAGAATGGACAACCCGTTACCGTCAAGAACCTTCAAGACCAAGGCCAATTCCAACCAACGGAACTAAGCCGGGCTGTCGGTCTTTTGAAAAAAGACGGTGCCATTCGCATGGCATCGGGTGGCGCCATGGAGGTCACCGAAACTCCCAGTTCAACGACGGAGGCCCTACGGTCGTTACTCAATCAATTGCATGAGGGACCTCATAACCTGTCAACCTTTCCTTCCCCTTCCCAAGCACTCCTTCGACAATACGCCATTAAGCGCGGGAATACACAAGAGCCGTTTCGCATCGAAGATGAGATCCTTCGAGCCTATGTCTTGACTGACGAGGGCAAAAGCCTCTGCGAGTTGCTCCCGTCCCACTCATTGGAGGAAATTTCCCAGTTGACCCCCGAGCTGCTAAAAGACGGGACGTGGCGTAATCATACCTTTCGAAAATACAGTATTAGCCTGCGCCCACCTCGATTGGCCGTTGGCCGCCGTCATCCCTATCGGGGCTACCTCGACTCAGTAAAACGCAAGTTGGCCAGTATGGGATTTCAGGAAATGCGGGGAGAGTTGGTGGAAACGGAATTTTGGGATATGGATGCCTTGTTTATGCCCCAGTTTCACCCGGCCCGGGCCATTCACGATGTGTATTTTGTCAAGAATCCTACTCATGCCAAATCAATTGCCGAACCGTTCTTATCCCAGGTGGCGGAGGCCCATGAAAAGGGTGGGACGACCGGATCGAAGGGCTGGCGTTATTCCTATGACCGTGAACGAGCAAGACGTCTGATCCTCAGAAGCCAGGGGACCGCAGTCTCCGCAAAAATGCTCGCCAACACACCTGATATCCCAGGGAAATATTTTTCCATTGCGAGATGCTTCCGCTACGATCAGATCGATGCGACCCATGCCACCGACTTTTTTCAGGTTGAAGGCATTGTTCTGGGACAAGACATCAATTTTCGGACACTGCTCGGACTCCTCAACCTGTTTGCCTCAGAAATGGCCGAGGCTAAGGAAATAAAGTTTTTGCCTGCGTATTTTCCTTTTACCGAACCCTCGGTGGAACTTCATGTGCGTCATCCGAAACTGGGGTGGATGGAATTGGGTGGGGCGGGGTTGTTTCGTCCAGAGGTTACGCTGCCATTGGGAGTCAGTGTGCCCGTTATCGCATGGGGACTCGGACTTGATCGAATGGCCATGGTGGCTTTAGGGATTCACGATATCCGCGATCTATTCACATCCGACCTTGAGATGGTTCGCAATATGCGCCGAAAGTTTTAACGGACCCCATGCCGACAATTTCTATCTTCCACCAGGATTTTGAACAACTTCTCGGGCAAACGGCTTCCGTCGATCAGATCGAGTCTTGGCTCTCTCTCGTGAAAGGGGAGTTGAAAGATCATACGCCGGCAACGGGCGAATTACGGATTGAACTCCAAGACAGCAACCGGCCGGATACCTGGTGCGTCGAAGGCATTGCTCGACAAATTCGGACCAGCCTGGCCGGCAAACCCCTTTCGTACCCTTTGTTTTCGGGAAAAGGACGTACCAAGCGCCGCCTGCTTGTTCTTCCGGGGATCGAAAAGCTCAGACCATTTGTAGCGGCCTGTGCGGCCATCGGACACGAAATGACCGAGGATGGCTTGGCCCAGTTGATTCAAACGCAAGAAAAATTATCGGACATCTTTGGCCGAAAACGCCAAACGGTCTCCATCGGCGTCTACCGGTTGTCCTCTATTGCGTTTCCCATCACCTATGGGTTGGTAAAGTCTGGGGAAACCCGATTCACCCCACTTGGATTTTCCGAAAAAATGACCCCTCGGGAAATCCTCACTGTTCATCCTAAGGGTTTGGAATACGGTTCGATACTGGCTGGTTCCGACCACGTACCGTTATTGTGGGACAAAGAAGGCCAAGTGCTGTCTTTTCCTCCCATCATCAACAGTCGGGAAATCGGTGAGGTCCGTGTTGGCGACAAAGAGTTATTGGTGGAGGTGACCGGCACGGATCTTCACATGGTCCTTTTGACACTCAATATTCTGGCGGTGAACCTGGCCGATCGGGGGGCATCGATCGAACCGATTGAGGTTTCCTACCCCAACGCCACCGAGTTTGGAAAAACCTTAAAAACCCCGATTGATTTTTCCCAACCGCAACGTATTTCACCCAAAGCGATCGAACAGGCCTTGGGGACCCCTCTAAGCACGAAAACCCTTCAACACACGTTGACGGCCTATGGGTACACCGTCAAATCAACCTGGAATTCCCTATCTGTGAAGTTGCCGGCTTATCGAAACGACCTGATGCATGTGGTGGACGTTGCGGAGGATGTGGCCATCAGTCGAGGGTATGACGCCTTCAGTCCAATCATGCCCGCCGCCTTTACGGTCGGAACCGTGGCTCCGATTGCCCAGGTTTCCGACCAGATTCGGGATTTACTGATTGGGTTCGGGTTTCAAGAAATATTTTCCAATATCCTGGCATCCCGCCAAGAACTCATTGATCATATGAACCTCGCGGGAACCGATTACGGGTACGTGGTCGAAGTCGACAATGCGATGTCGCTCAACTATTCCTGTCTTCGTCCTTCCATTCTCCCTTCGTTACTCCGGGTGGAGGCCACATCCCCTCGGGCCTTTTACCCTCATTATGTGTTCGAAATTGGAGAAGTCGTGATTCCCGACATGGGAGTTGAGCTGGGATCCCGCACCGTGACCAATGTGGCGGCCATCATCGCCTACCCCGGTTCCAGCTTTTCAGAAATGCATTCCTATTTGGACTTGCTGATGTATTACTTGACTTGGGACTATCGTCTGGAACCCACCAACCACCGTACCTATTTAGACGGACGGGTAGGGAGAATTCTTCGTGGAGACACACCGGCAGGATTTATCGGCGAATTGCATCCTGAAGTCCTCGAAGCCTGGCAGATTACGATGCCCATCGCCGCATTCGAGTTTCAGGTGAGTGGAGGGAATAGTCCGGCTTAGGCAGGTGTTCCTTGTTGCTCTTGCACCGTCTTCACAAGATTGGAAAACCCTTCCGGGTCATGAATGGCCATTTCAGACAACATTTTCCGGTTCAAGCCGACATTCGCTTTGTTCAGGGCATTGATAAACCGGCTATAGGTGAGGCCCTGGGCCCGGAGCGCCGCACTGATTCGGGTAATCCACAGACGTCTGAAATCTCTTTTTCTGTGCCGCCGACCAATGTAGGCGTACTGTTGCCCTTTATCGACTGACTCCGTGGCGGTCCGAAACAAGCGGCTTCGCCCTC
Organism: uncultured Nitrospiraceae bacterium; assembly: GCA_964525045.1. Classification (GTDB taxonomy): domain Bacteria; phylum Nitrospirota; class Nitrospiria; order Nitrospirales; family UBA8639. Next base: position 9,744 of record CAZGFD010000044.1, read on the forward strand.
CGTACTGTCCTTTCGCCAACTTCAGCCGCTTCTTCCTTCTTTGACGGGTCTGTGGACCCCCTTTTACGCGTGGCATATTTTTCTCTCTTTCTGTCCTGTTAGGGGATTACTTATATGGCAATATTCGATCAAGGGAATACGTGTCCTCGGCTCTCACGATAGCCGGACCCGACAAACGTTGTTTCTGCCTTGGAGGCTTGCTGGTCAGGATATGACGCATTTTAGCTTTGCGGCGCACCCATTTTCCTGTCCCAGTCCGTTTGAATCGTTTACTGGCACCGGAATGATTTTTTAATTTTTGCCTTGCCATCTATTCCTCACTTGTTCAAAAAATCTGGTTTTTATATGAGATCTGAAATTTGAGATTTGAAATCGATCGGAGATCAGTCCCGTTCATGTTTTCGGGGCCACGACCATACTCAAGTTCCGACCTTCCATCCGAGGCGACGTTTCCAAAGTTCCATGACCTTGTAATTCTTCAATCACCTTTTTTATGGCCGCCCACCCTAATTCCTGGTTGGCCATTTCCCGCCCTCGAAACATGACTGTCACCTTAGTCTTGTTCCCTTCTTCCAGGAACCCTCGAATTTGCCGGACTTTCGTTTCGAGGTCATGTTTATCGGTTCGAGGCCGAAATTTGATCTCTTTGACCTGAGTCGATTTCTGGTGTTGCCGGCTTCGGTGTTCCTTCTTACTTTGTTCATACTTGAACTTCCCATAATCCATGATCCGACAGACCGGCGGCTCTGCGTTCGGAGCCACTTCTACCACATCATATCCCTGTTCCATGGCTTGCCGAATCGCCTCTGATGTTTTGAGCACTCCAATCTGCTCTCCCTCAGGGCCTATAACTCGAACTTCAGGAACCCGGATCTGCTGATTAATGCGTTGTTTGGTGACAGTCGGTCGGCTCATTCCAAATGAAAGGAACCTTCGGGCACCATAGGTGGGTCATCGTGTCGAATCAGTTTCACAACCTCCGTGACGGACATCTCGCCTAAGCTTTTCCCATTTCGCTTTCGAACTGAAACGGAATTGGCCTGCGCTTCACGCTCACCAACGACCAGCATGTAAGGCACTTTGGTCTTCTCAGACTCACGGATTTTAAGCCCTATTTTCTCATTTCGCAAGTCTGACTCGGCTCGGCACCCGGCTTGAACCAGTTGATCAACCACGGAAATCCCGTAATCGCGTAGTTTTTCAGAAATGGGAAGAACACGCGCTTGAACGGGAGCGAGCCAGGTTGGGAAGGCCCCCGCAAAATGTTCAACGAGAATACCGAAAAACCGTTCAATCGATCCCATCAAGGCTCGGTGGATCATAATGGGTTGATGCGTTTTCCCATCCTCACCAATATAGGTGAGCCCAAATCGCTCAGGATTATTAAAATCAATTTGCACCGTGGAGCATTGCCACGAGCGCCCTAGGGCATCACGGATTTTCACGTCGATCTTCGGTCCATAAAACACGCCTTCGCCGGGATCCAGGCGATAATCGAACTTCCCGGCCTTCAAAGCCGATTCCAAGGCCAATGTCGCCTGATCCCATTGTTCCAGCGATCCCACGGCTTTTTCAGGGCGGGTTGACAGGAACATCTCAAAATCGGTGAAGTCGAAGGTTCGAAGCATCATGGTGGTAAACTCCAAGACCCGGCTCACCTCCGTGGCCAATTGATCGGGCCGGCAAAACAAATGAGCATCATCTTGAGTAAATCCGCGAACCCTCATCAATCCGTGCAGCACGCCAGACCGTTCGTATCGATAGACCGTTCCCAATTCTCCATAGCGAATAGGTAAATCCCGGTAGCTCCGCAGGTGTGACTTATACACCATGATGTGGAAGGGGCAATTCATCGGTTTAAGTTGGTATTCGCTGGATTCCACGGTCATGGGGGCAAACATGTTTTCGCGGTAGAAATCAACATGTCCACTGGTCTTCCATAAATCCAGACGGGCCACATGGGGGGAATAGACGAGCTCATAGCCGTTTTTAATGTGTTGTTCACGCCAGAAGTTCTCAATGAGTAGCCGGACCAAGGCTCCCTTGGGATGCCAGAGAATCAACCCCGGACCGGTTTCATCCTGAATACTAAATAAATCAAGCTCTTTCCCCAATTTTCGGTGGTCCCGACGTTTGATCTCCTCCAATTTGGTCAAATGGTGATCAAGGGACTTTTGAGAAGGAAAGGAGGTCCCATAAATTCGCTGAAGCATCGGGTTTCGTTCATCACCCCGCCAATACGCGCCGGCACTGGAGAGCAGCTTTAAGGCATGGATCTGACCCGTCGACCCCACATGGGGCCCTCGGCACAGATCAATGAAATCCCCTTGCTGATACATCGAAACGATTTGGTCTTCGAATCCTTCAATCAATTCGACCTTATACGCCTCGCCCTTATCCTTGAAGAGTTGCAGGGCTTCTTCCTTCGACATCTCTAAGCGCTTGATTCGGAAATCAGATTGGATTATTTCATGCGCCCGCTTCTCGATTTTTTCAAGATCTTCGGGGGTAAAGGGCCGTTCAAAAGCGAAATCGTAAAAAAATCCTTCCTCAATCGCCGGACCAATAGTCAGATTCACGGTTGGAAAGCAGTCTTTGACTGCCTGGGCCATAATATGGGTACTACTGTGCCGGTAAATTTCTTTCCCTTCCTCAGAGTCGAACGTCACGGGTTCCAAGGAGCCATCCTGTTGTAAGGGGGAATCCAAATCTCTTGGGGTGCCATCCATTTTGACGGCAAACACCTCTGGAGGGATGTTCCCCATGACCTGAGTCAGGGCCTCACGAGCGGTCATCCCTTCAGGAAAATCATGGCTCGCCCCGTCAGGAAATGAAATCTGAACCGCTTTTTGGGTCAATTGTGCTTGAGGTGAACTCTCCACGATGACAACCGTTTCTCAAAAAAACACAAGAAAAGGCATCACACCCTCCTCGGCGTCGATGCCTCGATGGAAAAAATGGTAGGCGCGGGCGGTATTGAACCGCCGACCTCTACCGTGTCAAGGTAGCGCTCTCCCCCTGAGCTACGCGCCTCCTGTATGTTTCTGATTAATGCTAGTTGAGCCTACAGGGGAAGTCAAGAAGCCTCTGCCGCGAAAAGAAGGGATATGATCATGATTTTCAAGGGTTTTGAGCCAGGCACTCTATTCATGTGGCCGGTTAGGGGGAAGGGTTGGTTTTATACCGATCCACAGAAATTTTAAACTCTCCGATTTTCTTTCGTAGGGTATTACGGTTCATGCCCAACAGCTGGGATGCCTGAAGTTGATTGCCTTTGGTTTCTTTTAAGGCCAATTCAATGAGTGGCCGTTCCACTGTCCTCATGAGAGTTGGATAAAGATCCCGAGCCGACCCGCGTTTCATCGCCCGAACAAATCCTGAAAACTTGGCTTCCACATAATCCACGAGATTGGGATCACCATTGGATGGGGCTGGGCTTTCGGCGGGTCGCCCGCCGTTTTGGTTCATCAGATGATCGAGAGCTTCGACGGATGGTAAGGGCCCTGCCAACAGGAATTTTGTTGAGAGATCAATGCTACCATTCAGCGCGCAAAATTCTTCCAACTTACATCCGTTGCTTTCAATAATGACGCCATCGTAAGACCGGGAAGCCATCGCCTTCTGCAATTCCGGGAGATTTTTCACGACCGTAATGTTTTCACGATTGTCGTCATTATTCAGACGGCCAGCCAGCGTCGAATCTCGACTCAAGACAACAATACACACCTGCGAGTGGCGATGAGGCATTCTATAAGCGATGTAAAAAAGAAAAAGTGAATGAAGAAAAGAAGGCGATTATCTCGCAGAGTTTTTTCGATGTCAATGAAAATTTTTTGTCATCGTTTTTTCAATCAGTTAGAAAGATAGTTTTATGAACAAAAAAATAAATCTAGCAACAATAGCGTCATTCAGCAAAGAAGCTCTTCAAGGAAAAAAATACAAATCCACCTTGAATCAAGTTCGCGATGAGAATACCCCTCCTGAAAAATCGGAGTCATCGGACCGCCAAGGCAAACAGGATTCATTATGGAATTTCTTAAAAGAGAAGAAGTTTCAATGTCTGGAATTGAACATCTTTTCTTCTACCCCCAATTCTCTTATTAATATTCATGCTTTTAGTTTTCAAAGCCGACATATTGAGGTAGCTGAGTAATATTTAATTCGCGGCATTGCAACATGGTGTAATGGGACATGAATAGGTACCCTTTGAAACATGATCTTCAGAGGGGCCTATTTGCCTGGCAAATAGGTGAAATATCACCTTGCAATGCGTACTGTTTTACCGTACACTATGAAAGACTGATTGGTGATTATTCGTACCGTGCGACACCGAGGGCTGAAGCGCCTCATTGAAGACGATCAGACTAGGGGTATTCGGTCCGATCTGGTGAACCGGATACGAAATATTCTCACCGTGCTCATTCTCGCTGAGGATATGGCAGGGTTTAGAGCTTCCGCACCACCGGGATGGCGAGTCCATCAACTCTCAGGGAACCGAAAGGACACATGGACCATCTCTACGTCAGGAAATTGGCGTATTACATTTGAAGAGGAAGATGGTTTTGTAGATTTATTGGATCTGGAGAACTATCACTGATGAAAAAGAAAAGCATGAAAGTTGGGATGACCCCCTCCCATCCTGGCGCCTTCATCAAAACCGAGATTATTAACGAACTTGACTTAAGTGTGACCAAAGCCTCAGAAGCGCTAGGAGTACGGCGCGCGACACTTTCCGACTTGTTGAATGAGAAAGCCGCGCTCTCCCCGGAAATGGCCCTACGCCTGGAAAAGGCGTTTAATCTCAACATGGATATGCTCTTACGGATGCAGGCATGGCATGATGCCAGCGAAATGAGAAAAAAGGCGGGAAAGATCAAAATTTCACCTTTTGTTCCCGCTTGAGCTTAGAAGCAGATCTGATATCAGTGTCTCAATTCTGGATAAAAGGAGCCTTACACCCTATTATTTTGCATTTTTAAGAACCTCCTTAATCCACCGATATTCCTAGTCCTGACCAAAAGGCAGGATTAAGGACATATTTGATTGCTTTTTCATTTTTACTAATTCTCGTTTTTTAACATTTGCAAATCGAATCCGACATCATAAATGTACTGAATCTCCTGTTCATAATATCTAATCCCTAGGAACCCATAATAAAGAAGGAATTCTATTACACCTTTCCTCTTCTCAGGATTAATTTGGTTCATTTCTAGGAATATCCCGAGCTCGTCAGAAGTAAAAGAATTTCCCTCTCCAATAAACTGATAAATCAGATTTTTTGCCTGGGGTTCAATATCCGTTAGTTCTTGGTCTGCATCAACAATTAAGTCATTCGAATACGCTTTCAAACCCTTTTCAATATCAGGACCTTCCATACTTTCGTGTTGCAGATTAACTGCAAACCCACGGCATGAAGTAAAAAGCTTTAATAGATTTCTTGGCCTCATTAAAGAATGGTCAATGAAGTATTGAGAAGTTTCTTCACCTTTGAAATGACTCACACAAACCTTAGCTCATATTTGCTCAAACGTCGCAGTTTCAGGCAGCTCTTTCTGAACCAATCGCCTTCGCAATAATTCGCGGAGCAAATCATGATCGCTCCAGTCTAAAGATGCACGAGTTTCCTTCCCAAAATCGGGAGATTCATCCATCAAGAGTTGAAAAACGTCATTTCTGATAAAAACAATTGCGAAAAATTCATGACCATCTTTCCTCATTTTCTTTTGGATTTTTCGCGTTGCATCTATAAGACATCGCAAAATTACAATATCCCCCTTGGCTAAGCCCTGTGAAGACCAACCTTTATCTAAGTTGTCGAAAAGAATCCAAATTTCTCCCTTCTTGTCTAGATAGGTCGACAGTTTAGTTTGGAGGGTTTTTATGTCCTTTGTATGGAGAAGTTCGGTAACATTCTCAGCAGTCAAACGAGTCTCGGTATTTGTTCCAAATTTCTCAGCGTATACTTGGGCCAGATTCTCAGACAGGAACAGTAAGCGTTCAGAGAAGTCTCCTTCGGCAACATTGGGACTCGCTAGGTACAATTCCTTTAATTCTTCATATGGCCCATACAAATCTGGATCTCTAATATATGTTTTCCGGTCCTTTTCCAAAACTTTGTAGCAAAC
>CAZGFD010000045.1:0-15189 GCA_964525045.1 uncultured Nitrospiraceae bacterium
CCAGCCAACTTTCTCATTGACAAATTGAATACCAAAAAGATCGGCTGTCACTAAACTAGTCTGATCATCCCAATTTTCCCCTCCATCCCGGGTCTGGAGAATCGTTCCACGCGACCCAACGACCCAACCGACCGATGGAGATAAAAAGAATACCCCATAAAGGGTCGAATTGGTCCCGCTAATCTGAGGCCGCCACTTTTTCCCGCCGTCCGACGAATGGAGGATCATTCCGTTCTGACCAACAACCCATCCCTGTCGATCACCGACAAAGGTTAAGGCCGTGAGCAGGACATTTGTGCGACGTGGAAGAGATGACCATTGTTTCCCGCCATCCTTGGTTTGTAGCATGGTCCCGGCCGCACCAATCGCCCATCCCCTATTTTCATCTTGAAAGTGAACATCTAGGAGGGTCACGTGGGTTCCACTATCCTGAACATGAGTTGGAATTGAGACATCCTCGGCTGGTGCCCTTTCTACCCCCACGATAAACAATAAGACAAGGCTCACTCCGATGCCGAGCGTCTTTGATCTACAATGTTGGAAATATGAAAGCATGGCAGTTCTTAATCCCTGCGTGGATTCGGTATGTTGAAGTATTCAGGATCTGGCAGCCCCCGTTTAAGAATGGTAAAAGGTCCACCAACTGCCGTCACCCATTTTTTGGGAGTACAACATTCACCGTTTTCCAACAAATCCCAGGATCCACGTTTTACCACAAGTTCACCCTTGGTGAGATCCGGGTCAAAACCTGTCGGATTTCCAATTCCAAAAACCGGGCGCCGCGGAACTTTGACTTGTATTTCTGTCGCTGTCCAAGAAACGACAATCGAAGCAATCCCATTCAGGAGGACCTCAGTTCTCGAGACGTCGGGACCAAGTTCATAATTTTTCCAATCATGGCCCTCCCGGTGTAGACTCATTCCTGTCGACTCGGATATTTTTAAAAATTCTCCGAATCCAGACCCTTTAATCGTGACAATTTCGTCCAAGCCAGCTTCGTGCGGAGCGTACGACTCTACCCGTGGCACTTCAACCGTAAAAGTATCGGCTTCGATCTTCACCACTTCTCGTTTCGCACAACAGGTTCCATCGGAATTGGGAACCGTGGCCCCACGTTTCACGACTATAGGCCCACCCTTGGCGCTAAAGGGAATCCAGAAGTCGATTTGATCGTCAAGCCAGCGATGAATGACGGCCGGCACACCGCCAATTTCCACACCATTGGATCCGACATTAAAATCAAACGCGTACGCTGAACTACCACTTTCTGATAACACCCCAAAATGCTTGCCCTTGATGGTGACCAGGGTTCCAATCGGACCGCGTAATGGAGAGATCTGCTCAATCTGACTGGGGATAACATCAAAATGACCAACTGTACGTTTTTTTCCATTCTGGTGAAGAACCACATCGCCCGATTGGGCATTGAACGGAACATGCACAACAATAGTCCGATTGGACCATTGAGCCATGGTAGTGAGGCTTTCACCTATAGTCACAGCAGCGTCAGGCGGTTTACGTTCACCGAAATCCTGTCCGGAAAGCACTATTTTAGTACCCTGTGGTCCTTCGGTTGGCTGAACAGCCACGGGTGGAATGACTTTCAAGGGCATGGGATTGCTCACCACATAACTCACCGGTGCACAACAGGAGCCATCGGGAAGTGGGTCCGATGACGCCAATCGAACGACCACGTTTCCCGTGGTGGCATTGGCTGGAACGGAGACCTCTAGTTTTTCAGGACGCCATTTTCGGATATCCGCCCGAATCCCATTGATCAGAACTTGATTGACCCCAAACATCGTGTTGGGATCACGTGAACCGGCTGTCCGGCCGAAATGTTTACCATGAATGACAAGGGTAGAACCTGCCTCCGCTTCAGGGGGGTCCAATTGAGTGATTTGAACGTCTTGTATCGTAAACGCTCCAGGCTCCATCTGCATTTGTCCATTCGTCACCCGGACTGGACCGGATGTGGCTTTTAACGGGACCTTCACCATGATGAAATCTGGTTCCCAAAGTTGTATAAGTGCGGGAACACCATTGAACTCAACCCCATTAACCTGCGTTGATTGGAAGGGGCCAAAGTCCTGCCCACTAATGGTCACGGTCGTGCCGGGGGGGCCAGCTTCGGGGAGAAGTTCTGCATACCCGGAGGGAGCGAGGCACATCATAATGGCTATGGCAAAAAGGCTAGAAAACAATTTGATCTTCGTCATAAGACAATCCTAACAAAAAGTTCGTAATTCGCTTCCGACAACTTCAAATAAAGAAACAACGGGAAGTACAATCTTTTGCTGGGGATTTAAACTTTGTGGTGGGTCAATATCACTCACAAATTTGAATAAAAGAAATATATCAAGCGGTCTTTCAGGGAGTCAAATCAAGGTTTCACGGCTGTATACGTTGACCGGGGTTGATCGACCCTATCCTTTGTTCAACGGTTTTTGCCGTTTCACGAACTTGACTATCTGGATCATTTTGAGCCATTTGTAAGAGGCGCGAACGAGACTCTTCTACGTCAAAACTGCCTATGGCTTCTATGGTCCGAATCCGCACGGACGAATCTGGAAAACTGAGAAGTTTGGAGAGTACCGGGACAATGCGATGATCATTGGCTTTCACACAATCATCTATTGCCCGACGAATAGCCCGATTTTTATAGAACACCCGATCCGAATCCATGGTATGCAGATGCGATCCGGCATCGCGACCACTCGTCCCTGATCTCCAACCTGTCGGATTTTCATTCCGGAGGACGAGTTCAAGACCATAAATCAACCCACCCCTTGGATCCAATCCTTTTTCTACCTTTCCGCGAAGAATCTCTCCCAAAAAATAATAATACGGATTGGTTTGAAACTTATTGAGCACATCAAGATAGGGAGGAGTTCCTGAAACTGAATTAATGGAAGATTCCGAGATTTCCAGTCCCCATGGTTCACTACTTGAGGGATTGACTAATAAAAATGTCCCAAGAATGACTGTCCCGTAGGAATTGATATCATATCGTTCTCCCCTCTCTTCCTTATAGAAAACTTGGAGAATTAATTGATGCGGTTTTTCCTGATTTCGGACGATTTTAAAGCCCGTGGCGGACAACTTTTTGATCATGGAACCTTCCACATCCCAGTACAAACGCCCTCTGGTCTTCCAAGTGCTCGCCTCAACCTGAATATGAATTGACGGGGCCTCGGGCCAGAGGTCTACGGGATTCCCCTCTCCAGATAAAGATAAACCAGGAAACACTCCAGCCAGCAGAATAATGGTGAGGGTCAGGATGAGTGAACGCATGTTCAACAATCTCTATCCACTAAAAAAGGTGGTTCTTTAGTGAGTAAAATTCAATTCTTCCCATACTTCCTTTTTTTGCTCTCTCCATCATGACTTGGTTCCTACCTCCGCAACTGCGCAGAGACGGGGTGATGACCAACTCTTGTACCCAAAACTATTATACCCGATAGGTTCATGAGGAAGGAGGCACTTCGTAAACCTGGACAATCAATTCAAGTTCAATCGGCGCATGAAGAGGGAGTTCGGCAGCACCAAGCGCTAATCGAGCATGGCGTCCTCGTTTATCAAACAGCTCCACCAATAAATCCGAGGCTCCGTTGAGCACCGCCGGTTGCTCCACAAACCCAGGGGCGGACGCGACATGTCCTGTCATTCGAACAATCTTTCTCACGCGTTCGAAAGAACCTAATTCCTCCTGAATAATGGCCAAGCCGTTGAGTAAAGCCTGACGTGCCGCTTCGTACCCTTGTTCCACGGAAAGATTGTGGCCGAGTTTTCCAGTCGCGCTCAGCTTCCCATCACGAAAAGGCAGCACGCCACTGACAAATAACAGGTCCCCAGCCAGGCATGCTGGAATATACGTCGCAAGGGGCGTAGGAGGGGGAGGCAGTGTCAGCCCCAATCGGGTAAGGGTGTCAAGGACAGGCATAGGAAAAAGTGCTAAGACGCTTGTTTCTTTCGGCTCCGCTGATATTTTTCAACGGCATGATTATGTTCCGCAAGTGTGGAGGAAAATTCATGGCTGCCATCATTTCGGGAAACAAAATACACGAAATCGGTGGGAGTGGGGAATAAAGCGGCACGAATGGCTTCTTCACCCGGATTGGCAATGGGGCCAGGAGGAAGGCCCGCTACCAAATAGGTATTATAGGGACTCTCCACCAATAAATCCTCCTTTCGGATATTGCCATCAAAATCTTTCAAGGCATATATCACCGTCGGATCACTTTGAAGCGGAATGTTTTTTCGCAACCGATTATGAAACACTCCGGAAACCAAAGGTCGTTCCTGTGACAGGCCCGTCTCCTTTTCGATTACAGAGGCCAGGGTCAACACTTCCTGGATTGTCATGTCCAAGTCCCTCGTCCGAGCCTGAAGTGCCGGGGAAAACACTTCCCAGAAACGACGCACGAGTGTGCGGATAATCACATCTGGTAAAGTTGGGCGTGAAAAAAAATACGTATCCGGAAATAAATACCCTTCTAAAGAGGAAACATGTAACTTCAAACTCCTGATCAGATTGGGGTCTCGGGTGAGTCGAAGAAAGGCTGCCCGATCCGTTAATTCTTTGGCAGCCAGCAAATTGGCGATTTGCTCAATCGTGAAGCCTTCGGGAATAGTGACCGTATGATAATAGATCCGACCCTCTACCAGCTTGGACAAAATTTCCGTAGGCCGCATCCCGGCATGCAACTCGTATTCGCCCGGGATAATTTTTCTATCCTCACCTTTTAACCGAGCAACTCCACTAAAAAACCATTCATGGGCAATCAGGTTTTCACTCTGAAGGTGCTCGGCAATCTGATGGAAGGACAACCCCTTCGGAATCTCAATAATTCGAGCTTGAGAAGATTCTCCAATAGGTTGATTCAGGAGCAGAAAAAGCACTCCACTAAGACCGGCTACCAGAAGAAGACTCGCCAAAACCTTTATTTCTGGACGCATAGCCTTTTGACTACTTTATTTTTCAAGTTGAGTGCCGAGGGCCTCTCTCCCAGCCTCTCGTCACAAAGCAGGGGAACTTATTAATACTTTCGAGGCAATTTCACCCGCGGGAAATTCGGAAAAAATCAATTCAATGTCGAATATCCAACAAGGAATGTCGAATCACAAAGTGGTCGGAGGAGTGTCGATGTCCTTAAGCATGCCCATCCTTTTTTCCTTCGACGTTCATGATTCTTTTATCGATATTCGATATTTTTTTCACCTTAAAACGTTTCGACACCTGTAAAGTGGACCCGGTACACCACCAATGAGTTGCAAAGGTTATACGCAAAAAATTTAGCCCTTGCCTATTCGTTTCTCGACAAATTCAAAGGCCTTTTCAACGGCACTCTCTAACTTTTCTGGTTGACTGCCTCCGGCCTGAGCCATCTCAGGCCGCCCTCCTCCGGAACCCCCGACTTCCTCTGCCATGTATTTGGCAAGATCTCCTGCTTTAATCCGGGAAATGAGGTCTTTTGTCACAATGACCAGGAGTGAAACTTTCTCTTCCTTCACTGAGGCTAGCACGAGGACCCCACTTGATAGGGTGTTTCGAACCTTATCCGATAAAGCCCGCAATTCCTGCATGGAGAGTCCATCCGTTCGGTGGACCTGAACCTGCACCCCCTGAAACTCTCGGGTCACCACCAAGGCTTCGCTTTTCTCCTGTTCCAGTGCCTTGAGCTTGAGGCGCTCGAGTTCTCGTTCGTTTTCCTTCATGAGGGAAAGCATCTTTTTCGTCTTACTAACCACCTCGCCTGGACTGGTCTTTAACAAAGCCGCCAGTTCCCGGATACTGGCATCAGCATGCTGGGCATGATTCAAGGAGCGCATTCCTGTCAGTGCTTCAATTCGACGGACGCCGGCCGCAACCCCACCTTCAGAAACGATACGAAACTCACCGACCTCGCCTGTATGTTCACAATGCGTCCCCCCACATAATTCCTTACTAAAGGACCCAATTCCCACCACACGGACCTGATCCCCATATTTATCGCCGAAAAAAGCCAACGCCCCCCTTTTAATCGCTTCATCCTGGTTCATGATTTGGGTTTCCACAGCCGTGTTGATTTGAATCTGCTCATTGACCAAGGACTCGATAGATTCGACATCGCGTGAGGACAATGGTTTAAAATGCGCAAAATCAAATCGCAACCGATTCGGCGCCACCAGTGACCCATATTGTTTGACATGGGGACCTAGCAAATCCCGCAACGCGGCATGGACCAGGTGAGTGGCGGTATGATTCCGGGCAGCATCTTGTCGCGTGGTCCGATTGACATTCGAATTTACAAGATCACCAACGTGTACTTGTCCCTCGAGGACCACACCCTTATGCAAACACACCTCGATTCCAACCTTTGTGGTATCGTGAATCTGCACTCGACCTGCCGGGCCGAGGATGATTCCCTGATCACCGACTTGTCCTCCGCCTTCAGGGTAAAATGGAGTGTTGTCTAACACCAACTCGATTTCGTCACCCTGCACAGCTTCGTCCACAGTCCGTTCATTCTTCAAAATAGCTTGGACTACCCCTTCTGCCTTACATCGGTCATATCCGACAAATTGAGTCGGTTGAACAACCTTGTTGAGCTCGGATATATGGGGTTTGGTGCTGGCAACCGAAAAGGTTGCCGACTTCCGAGCTCGCTCCCGCTGATTTTCCAGAGCCTCCTGGTAACCGTCATGGTCCAAACTGAGCCCTTTTTCCAGAGCGGCTTCTTCCACAAGGTCCAGGGGGAATCCGTACGTGTCGTACAGTTTAAAAATCGATTCTCCTGAAAGTAGGAATTTCCCTTGCGCCTTAGCCTCGCTGATCAAAGAGTCCAGCAATGGAAGGCCCTGATCTAAGGTCCCGATAAATCGATCCTCCTCTCCTTGCACTATTTCGGAAATCACGGAGGAAGCCTGTGATAACTCGGGATAAGCCGGCCCCATCTGTTGCACTACAATATCAACCAGTTCGTATAGGAAGGGTTTAGAGACCCCCAATAACCGTCCGTAACGGGAAGCACGTCGCAAGATGCGACGAAGAACATATCCACGACCTTCATTGGAAGGCAATATTCCGTCAGCGATTAAAAAGGCGAGGGCCCGGAGATGATCGGAGATAACCCGCATCGAACGATCCTCCCCCTGGGCACTCCCATACTGATGTCCCGTCCGTTCTCCAATAGCCTGTAAAATAGGTTGAAATAGATCGCTGTCATAATTTGAGGTCACTCCCTGAGCCACCGCGGCTAAGCGCTCGAGACCCATCCCCGTATCAATGCTGGGCCTGGGAAGAGGATGCAACATGCCGGACGTATCACGATCATACTGCATAAACACCAGGTTCCAAATTTCAAGGTACCGGTCACAGTCGCATCCCACCCCGCAGGTGGTTTTCCCACAGCTCAGGGCTTCGCCTTGATCCAAATGGATTTCCGAACAGGGTCCACAGGGACCCGTATCGCCCATTTGCCAAAAATTATCTTTTTCACCAAGACGAACGATCCTCGCGTTTGGCACACCGACCCGCCGTTGCCACAAATCATAGGCTTCATCGTCCTCTCGATAGACCGTGACCCATAAACGATCGGCCGGGAGATTCACGACCTGGGTCAGATACTCCCACCCAAAAACAATGGCCTCCTCCTTGAAATAGTCTCCAAAGGAAAAATTTCCAAGCATCTCGAAAAATGTGTGATGACGGCTGGTGTAGCCAACGTTTTCCAAATCGTTATGCTTCCCTCCGGCACGCATACATTTTTGAATCGTGACGGCACGGGTATAGGGACGAGTTTCCTCTCCAAGAAACACTCGCTTAAATTGATTCATACCGGCGTTCGTAAAGAGAAGAGTCGGATCTGCTTGAGGAATGAGAGGCGCACTGGGCACAGAGGTATGTTGGTTTTTTGTGAAATACTCAAAAAAGGATTGCCGAAGTTCTTTGGATTGCATTTGTATTCCGATCAGTTCATCAAAGTCGTCATGGCCACGTAAAAAATCAATGATTGAATGGTAGAGTCCAATCTAATGTTTGAAATCCTAAAGGATTTTTTCAACCCGAAACTCGAAACCCGGAACTGCTTTTAACTCCTACCCCCCACCGGTTTTTTAGGCCCTGTCTGCGGTTCGATGGCCTTTTCTTTTCCTTGACGAGGCAGGCCGGCAGCTTCACGGATCCGGTTTTCAATCTCCTCCGCAATGTCCGGGTTAGCTTTCAGAAAACCTTTCACGGCTTCTCGCCCCTGCCCTAGACGTTCATTTTTATAGGAGTACCAAGCGCCAGCCTTCTCAACAATCTTTCGATCCACACCTAAATCAACCAATTCGCCAACTTTGGAAATACCCTCAGCAAACATGATATCGAATTCGGCCTGCTTAAATGGAGGAGCAGTCTTGTTCTTGACCACTTTAACCCGAACCCGGCTTCCCATGACATCCTGCCCTTCCTTAATTGATTCGGTCCGCCGTATTTCCAATCGAACCGAGGAGTAAAATTTTAAGGCATTCCCTCCCGTGGTGGTTTCAGGATTTCCAAACATGACGCCAATTTTCATTCGAATTTGGTTAATGAAAATGACGGTAGAATGCGACTTGGAAATTGCCCCGGTAAGCTTTCGAAGGGCTTGAGACATGAGTCGCGCCTGGAGACCCATATGGGAATCGCCCATCTCACCTTCTATTTCGGCTCGTGGAACCAGTGCCGCAACGGAGTCAATGACAATAATATCAAGTGCGCCACTTCGTACCAAGGTTTCGGCAATTTCCAGGGCCTGCTCGCCGGTATCAGGTTGTGCAACGAGCAAATCGTCGGTTTGAACCCCCAACTTCTTGGCATAACCCGTATCCAGGGCATGTTCGGCATCAATAAAGCCGGCCGCTCCCCCGCCCTTCTGGGCTTCCGCAATCATATGAAGACAGAGGGTCGTTTTGCCGGAGGATTCCGGCCCATAGACCTCCACAACCCTGCCGCGAGGCATGCCCCCGATACCCAAAGCCAAATCTAACCCAAGGGATCCCGTAGGGATCACCGGAATATCCGATTGAACCTCGGCTCCTCCGAGCTTCATAATTGCCCCTTTCCCAAATTGCTTTTCGATTTGGGTCAAGGCCAGATCCAGAGCCCGTTTTTTCCCATCTTTTTCTGTTGTACGTTCACTCATCAATTTTCCTCGGTTGAATTTTTTAAAGTACTTTTGCCACGAATCCTATCATACCGAACCGCCGTTGGGAGGTAAACACAGGAAGAGAGTTTCAGATTTCGGGTTGTAGCTGCAGCATCTCATGCTGCCTCCGACTGATGTAAGATTTTCCAAAGGCGTCATGAAGTTTACCATCCTATGCCGACCAACAAATCTGTTTCGATCAAGGCATTTGGTGTTCCGAAGAGGCGCCATGAGATGGCGCAGCTACTTTTTGTGGCTTTCCTCAGCTTTCCTTTAACGGGACCTTTGCCAATTGATGATAGACGGCTCCGGTCGGCTTCAGTTCGCTGCGAAACAGGCAAAGTTGATGAACCGGGAGTATCCCAAAGCCCGGGTGTTGGTCTAGGACTTGTGATCTGTCAAGGCCCCTTCCAACCTCTCGGGATCCCTGTTTAATTCGGGCCAACGTCAGATGGCCTCGAAAGGCTTTAGACTCGGAGGGAAAGCCGAGCGGAATGAGAGCTTCCTCTACTTGCAAAGCCAGTCTCTGCAAATCGCCTATCTGCCCTGAAACCCCGGCCCATAACACTCGTGGCTGATTCAAATTGGGAAATCCTCCTACACGTTCAATTTGGAGAGTAAACGGGGCGAGGTCTTTTATGGCATTTCCAACAGCCTGCTGAGTGGAAGCTAGTTGCTCTTCGTCAACCTCCCCCAAAAACTTGACCGTCAAATGCAAAGATTCCGGTCTGACCCAAGCAATTGGAGGTAAATGCGTTCGAAGGCGATTTTGAAATTCTCTTAATGCGGATCGGACTTGCTGATTGAGGTCGATGGCCCAAAACGCCCGCATTGTGCAATTATTTCCACTTCCGATGAAGAAGGTATTGCCGTAGAATATCCAGAGCGGCTTGAGAGGCTCGCATTTTAATGGATTGGCGATCCCCCTGAAATTGAAATTGTCGAACTCTCGTCCCACTTGGTCCGTCAATGCCGATAAAAACCAAGCCAACAGGCTTTTGTATTGAACCACCACCCGGACCTGCAATGCCGGTGATACTAAGGCCCAAATTTGTCTTACTGATCCTTCTGACTCCCCGAGCCATGGCTCTGGCCACTAAGGAGCTGACGGACCCAAAACGACGGAACAGGTGATTGGGAACCTTCAATAATTCCTGTTTGGCCTGGTTGCTATAACAAACTAAGACTCGGTCTAAATAACTCGAGCTTCCGGGAACTTGGGTCAATCGATGTCCGATTAACCCCCCTGTGCAGGATTCCGCGACGGCCAACGTCAAATCCTTCGCGAATAAATGCTGGCCAACAATTTCTTCCATGCTTCGATATCCCTCCCCATACACCCATTCACCCAGGCAACCGCGGACATGAACCACGGCCTGTTCAAATTGAGAAGAGACCTGATTTTCTGTTTTGCGCTGTCTTCCTAACTGTAAAGGAGACCATGTACTCACGGTCACCGTCACGCCAAATGGCGAAGTCAATAGACCAAATGTCATGGTTGGGAATGCTTGAATAGCGGCTTTGAGCCGATCATCAATTTGAGCTTCTGTCAGCCCAAATGTTTGAAAGACTTGCCGATTCAATACATGGGTTGGCTTACAATGTTTATCAAGCTCTGGGGCTACTTGTTGGTCAAACATGGCTTTGGCTTCATGAGAGACACCTGGTAGGGCAATGATGAATCCTCGCTGATATTGAACCAAAAAACCAAAAGCGGAACCGACAGGATTTTTTAACATTTTGGCCCCTAACGGGATGGTCGCCTGTCTCATCAGACTCGATGTGAGTTCTCTACCATGGGAAGCATATCGTGTTCTTAAAAGGTCAACAGCTTTTTTTCTCCGTCGAAGCGGTCGACCGGTGACGGTGGCAACCACCTCTCTCGTACAATCATCCACGGTAGAACCTAACCCGCCTGTCAGTATCACCACTTTAGCCCGGCCGATAGCCTGGTTGAGAGAAAATGCCATATCGGTGTGAACATCACCGACAACCGTTTTCCAACGAACCTGAATACCCTTTTCCGCCAACCTCTCAGCGAGAAATAACGAATTGGTTTCTGGGTGACTCCCTCCAAGCAGTTCTGACCCAACAGAGATAATCTCACCTAAAATCACTTTCATAAGAAAAAATTTGTCAGTCTGGCAAGAAATAAGACCTGAGCGACCTAGCGCTAAATACTGAAAGTAAGCCTCATCGATCCGAGGAGGAAGCCGAAATATTCATTACCTAAGGAATCGCAGCGAAATCCATTTCAAAAATGATCTCGCCCCCTTCACCGGGAAAAATCACGACCGCCGTCGCGGCCTGAGGATCAAAAGTATCATATGGGAAGGAAGCTACAATTTTTGCCTGATAGGCAGGAGACTCAGGCCAGGCGGAACTACGGACAGCTCGAGCATCCGACCGTACCTGACGGGGCTTGATTAACCGATTACTCTGCTTCATCACCATATAGCTGTCAACTGCAAATAGTTGTGTTGAACCATATACCGTTGCAACGATTTGAAGCTCAGACGCCGCCAGAATCTGTTTTATATCTTGTTTGGTTGGTATCTCAGAACGAAGGGCAAAATGAGCAGACATGACCGTTAACCCATTCATTTTGGTCATTAGAAACCCGTGCGATTTTAATTCTGCACCAGAACCAAATTGCCGATATAATTTATTCGGAGGGATTTTGCGTTTTGCCGCCGCGTCACCTGCTTGGAGGGCTTCCTGAATTTGAGTCTCGGTGGGGTTAAGCACAATGGCTTCCGAATTCCCTGTCCTTATGAGTATCAGGACAAGAAAAAATTGAAAAATGGTGAGGCCGCTTTGTATTAGATTGTACATAAAAAGAAAATCACCAACCGCCGATACCAAATCCTCCGGGTCCTGTCAATATTATATTTTCTAACTTTTTACTTTAATTTATTTATCTTTTGTTCCAATGCCTATTGGAAAGTGTACATTATTTCCTGCCTCGGCTTGGTTCATCATTGACAAAAATGATAAAGAGTTGATAAATAGGCAGATCTTTCCCCTAACTTATTCATATCTTTAAGGATTGTGAAGGGAGTACGAGAATGGCCGGAGCCGAAGAAAAAGCAAAACGCCAATTTGTAAATTTTAGTTTTCATAAGGTTGACCCTCAGTGGCGACGGCTTCCTAAGGAAGAACGCGATAGGGGAAAGCAGGAGTTTATCCGCGCGGTTGAAGAATATGCCGGTAAGGTCATTGTCGTCCCCTATACCACGGTCGGCATTCGCGGTGATTGCGACTTCATGCTCTGGCGAATCGGGTATGAACTTGAATTGTTTCAAGAAATGATGTCCAAGATGCTTGCGACGGGCTTGGGGAACTACCTCACGACCCCTTATTCCTATCTTTCCATGACCAAACGATCGGTTTACGTCGATCACCATGTTCATGAAGGCCAGGATAGTCGACGCCTTAAAATTACACCAGGCCGTTCAAAGTACATTTTTGTTTACCCGTTTGAGAAAACGCGCGAATGGTATCTTCTGACGAAAGCGGCCCGCCAAGGGATGATGGATGAGCACATTGAAATTGGTCATCGTTATCCTTCCGTTAAGCTCAATACCACCTACTCGTTCGGGTTGGACGACCAGGAATTTGTGGTGGCATTTGAGACGGACGAACCACAAGATTTTCTGGATTTAGTCATGGCCCTACGTGAGGCAGAGGGAAGCCGGTATACCAAACGCGACATACCCATTTTTACCTGCATTATGAAAAGTTTGAAAGAAATGGTCGATACCATTGGCGGGTAACCTTGGGTTAGTTTCCCATTTCTTCTTCTGACTTTCAGGCCCTACCCCCACCTTTCCTGTTGTTTCTCTCACGCACCAAGGCCGCTTCGCGTCCACTTTCATGATGGAGAAAGCCATTGAAGTGCGATCTTCAACGCATCACTTGGTCACTATAAGAATTGCACGTTAACCCGGGGTTGAACCCTTTATGGGAAGGTTTCCTTTCTATCGAACCAGATCCGGAGGCACATTCATTTCCGGATTGATTCCCGGACTGGGTCTTTGGTTGAGGGGCTATCCGAATCAAGGTCTTGTCACATTTTGTATTGGCAGTATTCTTGGAACAGCGATATGGGGAATTGGGTTATGGGGCGGAGCCGGGGCATCAATCTTTTTTGCCATGTTGGTCGTGTTGCCCTGGTGGGTCTTTCAAGTATTCCAGACCTCCCTCCCCTCTCCCACTGGCATGAAAGACACCTGGAACATTGTCTGGAAGCACGGGCATGATATCCAATACTTGGGAGGGTTGTTCTTCCTAGCGGCCATCATGGACACATATATTATTTTGGCCAATCCTCAATACAGTCTACACGTGTTTTGCACAAGACCGACCGGAGTGCTTGGAGCCATTGCCAAAATACAATCACCCACATTTCATGTTGCCATTGGTTATGGATTCCTCGGCCGTCGCCGCTGGGCATTGCTCGTGTACCTGGTATACGCCGGATATGGATTAATAAATGCGACGGCAAATTTTGCCTGCGAAGGCTATGGGCGCATTCGAACGGTTTTCTTTTTCACGTTGCTCGCCTTTACGATTTACGTGCTCGTTCGCCGTCCGGTTTTTCGCTCAAATCCCGCACAATCATAGCCATTGGTGATTTTGACAGCTTCAAAGAAGGTATGGTAACAGACCATATTGATCGAGGAGAAAATACCGGCCATGGACGAAGAAAAAAACATTCTTTATGCCTTTCGAGACCCACAGGGAGATCTGAGACTCTATATTGATGAAGATTGGGCCGCTGAGCGGGGAATTGACTCTTCCCAACTGACTCCTGTGGAAATCCCTCGTGAGCTTTTTGCGGAAGGAACCCGTCAACAACTACTGGAGTACGTGGCGACCTACCTGGAAAATCTTGAAAATTCAGAGGAGTCCTCTGTCTAACCATACCCAAAGGCTGGAATTATATTTATGACAAACACCCTTACTTTTCACCAAATTGAATCCCTGGTCAATGGGCTTGGGATCCAAAATCGGACCATGATTCGATTATTACTAATTCAATACTTCGATATCCCCCCGGATGAAATTGAATACATGGCGACCGATCAACCCGATTCCCGCTTTATGGCTGGAAACCAGCCGGAAGAAAAGCTCTTTACCAGAGAAGCTGTTCAGGACATTTCAAGCCGAATTGAGCAATATCAACAATTTTCTCGACAAAAGCGGGAGCGCCCTGCCCTGCAGCTTGATTGCCTCCAACAAATGAACAAGATCACGGACCTCACCATTCGAATCGCAGAACAACTGTTGACCGAGCAATTCGGCGTTGAAGAGCCGACCCTTCAGGACAGAAAGTCCCAAGCTCCAACGATTCTTGCAAAACAAATCCGTCGTAAACTGGATAAAGCTTTCGAGCAAGAAGAGATTTCAGAGGAGGACTATAAAAAACAACGACTTCTTCTAGAGTACCAATTACTGTTTCGAAAAAAGGAACGGGTGAGACGTCGTTTAATCTCAGCCAAACAAGATTTTCAATTAGCGGGGCAAACACCGCTTCAAGACCATGAAATTGCCCATATATGGGGCATTCCCCTCGGTAGTCTCGCAGCCAGAAAAGTTAAAGCCTTACATCAATTTCTTTTGGATTCTGAAAAACTGCTCCAGGAGAATACCCAATCAACCGTTCAACCATCCCCAAACAGGCCTGACTATTGGAAAGAGGCCTTTGTGACGTTACGTGGCCAGCCAGTGAAGCGCTCGGTAGTTCCGTACGACGGTCTTGAACGCACGGAGGATGCGTTAATGGAAAAACTCAGGGCGTTCGCCACCGATGCCATGTCTGAGGAGGAAGAGGCTAAATTTTGGAACAAGATTATTAAGTTACATGACACTGAACATTCAGGAATGTGGAAATCCCAGTCACGCGCCATTTTTGCTCTGCAACGACTTTCGGCCATATTGAAAGAGATGGATCTTTCTGACCCAGCCATCGAAGAGGACTTATTGACAAAAATTACTCCACCCACCGCACAAGAAAAGCTACAAGTCCCCGAGG
>CAZGFD010000046.1:0-10047 GCA_964525045.1 uncultured Nitrospiraceae bacterium
CTTTGTCGGCCAAGGCCACCGCCGCCACCGTCCCGGCAGATACCTTTAAAAATTGCCGTCTAGAAAGAAACATTTGTTACACCTCCTAAAATTAGGGGCTGAACAATCAGCCCAACAATAAGTGCTAATTCTGACGACACCCACGTAAATTTTTTATCACCTCCCCTCCTAAGAATGTTGCCAAAAAGGCACATAATTGAAGAATCCCAGGTATTCACCCAATCTTATATAGCAAAATCCAATCCGTTCCCTTCAGGGAAGCTAATCACGATCATAAATACTTGAAATATATAAGTATAAAAAAACATTTCCTCATAATTTTATTTTTCCACCTTTTTTATATTCGTAACCTTTTGGTAGCGCTTAATCTTGTGTAATGAAATTTTTCAGAAATAATTGATTTTTTTGAATTATTTTAGTTTTTAAAATGTTACGTTTTTGTAACATGATATGAATTGGTAACGCAAAATTTGACGATTTTGACGTCTCACGGGGTCGATAAAAAAGGTCAGTGATGTCCACACTAAACCTTTCTTTTTAGTGGCACCATCTCATCCTGCCCTTCCTGTAGACCTGACGTGTCGACCCGAATCACGGGAAGACCAGCTTCATTCGAGGTAGGGGAAATTTTCACCTCATGATCGGGGATTTTCGTTAGATAGGGCCATAGAGGCGTACCTGCTTCACCGAATTCGGCTACCAGCAGGCAGGTGAGTGAGCCCAGCTACAGAAATGACCGTAATTAGAGAAATGAGGTAATTCAGAGGAAAGAAATGGGAAAACTCAACGGTTAGAATTGACCCCAACCCGTTGGCAAAAGGCTGAAAGTTTACATTGACTGCAAATTGGAGAAATCGGCCGGCAAAGATTTTGACCAAAAGGAACAAGCAAGTCGTTAAACGTAATCCAATACCGTTGAGGAAGCTTGCTTCGCAAAACAAACTCCGTCTCTTCCGGTTTTCTCGTGTTCACATACCCCCATCGGTTGCAGATTCGGTGGACATGAACATCTACACAAATCCCCGGCTTCTTGTACCCCACCGTCACCACCAGGTTAGCGGTCTTTCGCCCCACCCCATTCAATGTCAGTAATTCATCAATTGAATCAGGTACTTTCCCTCCATAAGCCTTCAAAAGCCGGTCACAAATTTGCCTGATTTGCTTGGCTTTTGTCCGGTAAAACCCAACAGGATAGATGGCCTGCTCTAGCCGCCTCAACGACAACCGCCTCATGGTAGCCGGTTCATGAGCCAGTGCGAATAATCGCTGGCAAGCCTCATTGGTGGTTTGATCCTTAGTTCGAAGGCTGAGAACGCAGGCAATCAGGATTAAAAAAGGACTCGACGACTGACTTGCCACAATCCCCACAACCGGTTCGGACCATTGCTTGATGTCCCGACGGACTATGCGCAAGACAGTATGAATATCTTCGTGACGCAATGGCCACCACTAGATGGAAAGACCTGAAGAAAATCTTACGAACGACTAGGCGAGAACCAACTAAAAAGCAAACAGGAGGGAGCGTAGGGGGAAGAAGGATGAGGAACGAAGTCGTTAAAAAACTCTGTGCTTGGAAAGCCACTTTTGACGTCGTCGAGCGGCTTCTCTTTCTTTAGCTTTTCGTTTTACACTTGGCTTTTCATAAAAACGGCGACGCTTAAGTTCACGAAACAATCCATCAGCCGCCAGCTTCTTTTTGGCAACTTTTAGAGCCTTCTCAACGTTGTTATTGATAACTTTGACTTCCATAACGTAAGACCTATTTCTCCTCTCGTTCAAATCCCCAAGGGGCGTACTTTAGCATGTGCCTGAACCCTGAGCAAGGGCAAAAAGTGTTTTGCGATTAATTTTGTAAAGTTCAATTAAAACAACGACTTAAGTATCTTAAATGGGAGTGAAGGGTATCAGGCGTCCTTCAACGCGGTAATAATGTCCTGAACCATCTTTTTGCCGTCTCCAAACAACATCAATGAATTATCGAGTGCAAAAAGAGGGTTGGGAATACCGGCAAATCCAGGGCTCAGACTTCTTTTGATGATGACCACGGTCTTTGCCTTATCCACATCAATGATCGGCATCCCTGCAATAGGACTTGACGGGTCAGTTCGAGCTAATGGATTGACCACATCGTTGGCTCCAATGACTAGTGCCACATCGACTTGATCAATGGAAGGGTTTATCTCATCCATATCCATGAGGGACTCATAGGGGACATCAGCCTCCGCAAGCAACACATTCATATGGCCAGGCATACGGCCTGCGACAGGGTGAATGGCATAATCTACTTGTATTCCCCGACTTTCCAGAATGCCCGCTAAACTGGCCACAGGGTGCTGCGCTTGCGAAACAGCCATACCATAACCAGGAACAATAGCCACTCGTCGAGCCGCATCAAAAAGCAAGGCCACTTCTTCAGGGGAAGCGGACTTAACACGCCCGGTATAGACTTCATCCGCAGTCGCTCCTCCGTCGCCAGTGGGCGCTAGGACTCCAAACAACACGTTGGTCAAGGATCGATTCATCGCCTTGCACATAATTTGGGTCAAAATCAGACCTGAAGCTCCTACGAGGGACCCGGTAATAATCAGGATATTATTTGACAAGACAAACCCGGTTGCCGCAGCAGCCAAACCTGAATAGGAATTCAGGAGAGCGACGACAACCGGCATATCCGCGCCACCAATGGGGATGACCAACAACACACCGAGAATTGAGGCCACCGCCACTAACAACCAATAAGCTATGATGCTTGTCGGATCAACAACCACCCACGATGCCAAGGCCAAGGCGATAAGGGCCAATGTGGCATTAATGACTTGTTGCCCTGTAAACAGAACGGCATTTTCATTAACAAGGCCTTTCAATTTCCCAAATGCGACCAGGCTTCCCCAAAAGGTCACCGCACCAATAAGACCCGATGCTGCCGTAGCAACCGTCAATTGAACCATTGGAACGTCTACGCCAACTGAGCTTTCTACAAGCGCAGCCCCGGCAACGAGGACGGACGCAGCTCCCCCGAAACCATTGAACAAGGCCACTAATTCCGGCATCTCGGTCATTTGAATTTTTATGGCCAGAACTGCCCCGATCGCTCCACCAATAATCAGACCCACCAGGATCATTTCATAACTGAGAATCTTCTGATTGATGAGGGTGAGGACGACAGCCAGCAACATGCCGGTGGCACCCAGCAGGTTTCCCCGGACGGCAGTACGGGGGTGCGTTAAGCCCTTAAGGCCAAAGATAAACAGGACCGAGGCAATCAGATATCCGATATTAATAATGACAGGTGGCATGGGATCGATTGATATGTTCTAAGTTTTCTTTTTAAACATTTCGAGCATTCGATTCGTGACCATAAACCCGCCGACCACATTGATCGAAGCAAAAATCAAGGCCAACAATCCCAAAATGGTCGTTAAAAGAGAATGTTGGAATCCAGCTGAAAGAAGGGCTCCAACGATGGTAATACCGGAAATGGCATTGGATCCTGACATCAAAGGGGTATGCAGGGTTGGCGGAATTTTCGTAATGATTTCAAATCCGACAAAAATCGCTAACACAAAAACGGTAAATCCCATGATGAACATATCCATTACGCGATCCCTTTGTTCTGTTAACCTTTGGCGGGCAGAGACAACGCTTCCCGTATTCTCGGATGAACGACGTCTCCATCACGGGTTAAAAGTGTTTCTTTTGTTATTTCATCTTCGAGATCAATCTTGATCTCACCCTTTTTGATTAAATGAAGTAAAAATGTCGATATATTTTTGGCATACATCTGACTGGCATGATAGGGAACCGTCCCAGCTAAATTTTCCGGGCCATGAATAGTGACACCATGAGCCACAACCGAATGATTGGGTTTGGTCAATTCGCAGTTCCCTCCACGCTCGGCTGCCAAGTCTACGATGACTGATCCAGGAGTCATTGAAGAAACCATTTCCGCCGTTATCAATATGGGAGCCTTCTTGCCGGGCACCGCCGCGGTTGAGATGACGACATCACTCGATGCAATGACTCGAGCCAAGAGGCCTCGTTGTCGTTGGTAAAACGATTCATCCTGGGCTTTCGCATATCCGCCTTTATCTTCGGCCTCGGTGGTTTCGAGAGGCAATTCAACAAACTTCGCCCCCAGGCTAAGAATCTGTTCTTTCACCGCCGGTCTGATATCGTAAGCTTCCACAGCGGCCCCCAGTCGGCGGGCCATCGAAATGGCTTGCAAGCCGGCAACCCCCGCTCCAATAATCAGCACCCTGGCAGGTGCCACCGTGCCGGCTGCGGTCATCAACATGGGAAACATCTTGGGTAATGAGTCCGCCGCGAGTAACACGGCTTTATATCCGGCTACCGTTCCCATCGAAGAAAGCACGTCCATGCTTTGAGCCCGGGTGATCCGAGGAATCAATTCCATGGCAAACGTGATGACGCCTTTATTGGCTAGCTCCTTTACGGATTCGGGGCCTGACAGGGCTTCTGCCATACCAACCAAAATTTGGCCCTGACGAAGATAGGTGAGATCAGCTTGACCCTGGTCAGGATTGGCTCCCAGCAATCGAAGTTGCACCACAACGTCGGCTGCTTCAAATAACTGGGCACGAGATGAGGCAATTTTGGCCCCCTTTTCGGTAAATACCGAATCAGGATATCCCGCCTCAGCTCCGGCATTGCGTTCCACCATCACCTCCAATTCAGCTTTTTGAAGAGAAGGGATCAATGCTGGTATCAGCGCAACCCGTTGCTCACCAGGGTAGGTCTCTTTGGGGACGCCAATGATCATCATTCAACAGAAATAGGTCAAAAAAAATTTATTCAATTATCTCGGCATTTTTCCCAGGCTAGTCTTATCCTCGTACCTGGCAAGAGTTGAGACTCAGGAAACCCAATCCCAATCCGTGACTGTTTCTCAAAGGATGGCCTTCCGTTTTCTTGAGAAATTCTAAGTCCAGACAAGGCGTAAGGTGATACCATAGGTATTTCAAAAGAATCAATGTTCCACTTGAGGAAATTCACTAGTCCAAAAGACCTATTCGAATTTGAAAAAGGGGGCTTACAGTGAATGAAGGGAGTGACCCGACCGTTTGGGAGCGAGGAACTTTTTTGAAATTACCTAAGAAAAAATCGAACAGGGAGTTCTCAATTTGGAAGGAAAAGGGCGATAGTGGCTTCAATGCAAACTTACTTGGCAATGGGACGGGACCTCCGAGAGAACGGAGCTGAAGGTAACAGCCAGCAATAGTTCGAAATGTAATATTTCACCAGTCAATGGCAGCTTTTTCGTTGAGCTATCCATTAACCCGGATAAAGTGCTCTGAGGATCTGAAGGGTATTGAAGTGCATAGCATTCATACCGGTGTAGCACCCATGCCCATAGAGGTGCTTCGGGGATGGACTGTCCGCGCTAACCTTAAAATCGACCAAAAGGCATTGCCCATCATTTGCGCACCGTGTCCCACGGCGTGCGCATTCTAACCATCGTTCAAACCCATCGTAGGGCTCCACCAGTCCAGCCAGTTCCTTGTTGACAAATTGCTCTTCCTCGGAATCGGGCACCGCATCAGTTCCGGCTACAGCCAATTGCTGAATGTAGTCCCCTCCAGCAAGCATCGGTATTTCCCAAGCAATTTGAGGTAATTCCATCTTCGCCAACCACCGCTTGGCGTCTCCTCTAATCGGTCGGTGATTCACAATATGAAGCAATTTTTCTACTCTGGATGTTTCCCACCCATATCGTACAGGAGTCCCAAAGGTCACAATATCCAGGGCAGCTCCGTTTAAAAAAGATTGCGATTCGAGTAATTGATATAATCGATCTAAGCTTTCAATCGCCTCGCCACTCCTTTGCATGCGATCGCAATGGCCGGCTAAAATCTGAAAAATCGCTTGCCGATTGGACGCCTCAGTCGTAGCAATAAAATTCGAAACGAGCGCCAGTATTTGCCCTCCATGTCCGTGTCCTTGAACTAATATTCGTTGCCCTTCTTGGAGCGACAGTTGTTCTGCCCATTCTTGAAGGAAGCGGATAAGATTCAGGGCCGCTTCCACCCGACCCAGGTGATGATTCAGAGAAGACCAGAGGTATCGATTACAGACAAGTGATTTCGAGAGGCCACTGTTAACCGCGTTGACAAATTTCTGGATATAGCCATCGGAAAAATTGCCCACTTCCCCGACAAGGCCATCAAGCTTTTGTTTGGTCGTTTCATTATTTTCAAATGGCGGTTGAGGCATATCCCCCTTTTTAGGCAACCCATTGGTCTCAACTCGAAGTAATCCCAACAATGACTCCAAGCCAGGAATTCCTCGAGAATACCCTCTTTTCAGCCCTCCGGCTTCATCAAGACGTTCCGAGCCAAACGGATCCGTATAGGACAGGCCACTCACAAACAACACAGCTCGGACCCCTGCACTGGCTAATTGAACACCAGCCTTACCCATGGCCCCCTG
Source organism: uncultured Nitrospiraceae bacterium (assembly GCA_964525045.1). Taxonomy (GTDB): domain Bacteria; phylum Nitrospirota; class Nitrospiria; order Nitrospirales; family UBA8639. The sequence goes on from CAZGFD010000046.1 coordinate 6,448, forward strand.
CCAGGCAGGCGACTCCGGAGAGGCCCCCGGTTCAAACTCCAACCAGGCCACCCGATCTCCCGGGTCGGCACGAGAATATTTTGAATGTTGAAAATTATTCTCTAAAGGCATCGTTCCCTAATCCGGCTTGAGGTGATTCATTCCAATACATCTGATCTCTTACCTAAATAGCCTCCGGGGCGCAATAGCGTGATATCAATCTTTATATAGGTATTTCTGATTAATTCTGACGTGTTGAGGTATACCCAGATTTCACGTTCCAACTTTCAGGTTTCACCTAGAGTACTGTCTGGCCTTATAACTTGAAACATGGAACCTGAAACCTGAAACTTTTTTAATTCCGTGCTTGTTGACCGCCTGAAAAATTGCATGCTAAGGTTCATACGCTTAAACGTAGGACTCATCAACACCTTAGCCTAATTCGACTCTATATAGTGGCCCATTTCTTTATGAACCTTTTTCGTCAGCTTATCCCAATGAAGAAAATCTTTCTGAATTCCTCTCTCGTCCTGGTTTCTCTTTTTTGCCTTATGGGCTCCGTATCGGCCCATGACACCAAGCAGGCCAACCACATTGTCTTGGTAGTACTGGAAGGGATTGATCCTGACACCATCAAATCAGGTTCAATGCCTAATCTGGCGCAGTTCGCTCAAGAAGGTGCGGCGAAATGGTCAGCAACATCTGTTTCCCCTCCCCTCACAGTTCCGGCCATGGCCTCCCTTCTGACAGGTCTACCGATAGCCAAACATAAGATTACTCCTGAATGGGAAAAATACGACTTTGCCAGATCTTTTATGAGATCGCCTACGGTGTTTGATTATATGGATTTAGCCGGGGGGAGCGACAGTGCCGTGTTTTTTATGGATGAACGTTTGTATCAATTGTCGAGACCGGAAATTTACGTGGATTCCCAAATGTGCGGAATGGCCAAGCCCGATTGTACGCCGAAAACCGTTTCCATCTATATTCAGGATTATTTGAAGAAAGTCACGAGTGATAAAGGACATGGGTTTCGGTTAATCCATGTCCCCAACCTCCTGTTAGTCCATTTGCCAACAGCATCACGTGCCGGGAAAAAAAAGGGTTGGAATTCAGGTAACTATAAAAACGCTGTCCGTGAAATCGATACCGCCATTGGGGAAATTGTCACCATCTATCAAGAGTTCGGGGTTCTGGATAACACCATGTTTATTGTTACAGGGTTAAATGGACTTCCCCTTTCCACCGGTTCTGCCAACGGTTCTAAATCGTCCTCCAAGCTGGAGATGAGTCCAACGATTCCATGGATCAGTTGGGGAGCGAATATCAAGCCGAACCATTCTATTGCAGGACCCGTCTCAATATTGGATACCGGAGCGACAATTCTTTATGCTCTTGGATTGGAAACATATACCGAGTGGGATAGCCATGCCATTAATGAAATATTCCTTACCGTCCCGAAACGACGCACGACCGGAAACGAACCTTCTATCACTATTCACTAAAAAGATGAAACTTCGAAGGTATGTCACCCTCTTGGTTGGAGGGTGGGTGGTGATTGCCATTCTCCCGTTCGGTTCGTGGTCCATCGCCAAAGAACCCGTCAACCCTCTTTTAAGGGAATTTACCATCAAAGTTGACCCTACGGCCCTGAATCCACCGACTTCCTGGCATGTTCCCGGAGTGACCCCTTTGATATGGACCATGGATCCCATAAGCGCAAAAGCCTATCCCACTACGGAAGCACAGGAAGTAAAGCTGAAACCAGGTGAATACAGGTTTGGGACTTTTACTTTCGATTTTGCGTTCAGGGTCAACCTCACGGGAACGTTGGAATTTGATGAGACTTTGGACCAATGTGTGAAAGGGAGAGGAACCCGTGTATTGATCATTAAGTGCAGCCATACCCAGCCGTACCCTCAAGAACCCGACTATTTCGAGTCTCAAAACTGAAGGATTGAAATGTCAAAAACCGTCCAAGATTGGTTGGAATCATTAGACGATGTGGATGATGCGACTCGTGAAGAGGCCGCCAAAGCCCTGGCTGAGTTAGGCGATTCGACCACCCTCGAGGGGCTATTAAATGCCATCGAAGACGATTATTGGGCTGTTAGAGTTCAGGTAGCGTGGGCATTAGCCAAAATAGGTGGAACCAAAGCCATTGAGGGGCTGATCAGGTTATTTAACGATACAATGATGGAAGTCCAAAGCGAGACAGTGAACGCCATGTCTTCAATGGGAACTTCGGTCGTTCCGGACTTAATCCCCTGTTTAAAAGATGAGCGATGGAAAGTCCGGGAACAGGCCGCGAAAGCCTTAGGAAACCTGAAAGATCCTCAAGCCGTCCAGGGATTAATTATTGCCTGTCGAGATCGAGATGGAGCCGTCAAGAGTGCGGCCGCGGAGGCTTTGGGAAAAATTGGAGATGCCAAGGCCGTCCCCGCGCTCATCAAGTTGTTTAAAGACACCTCGAAAATTGTTCGGGAAACCGCTGGGACCGCTCTCGTACATATCGGAGAATCTTCGGTCGATGCCCTCTTGCAATCCTTAAAAGATCCCCATTTTGTGGTGCGATGCCATGCGGTCCGATCCTTGGGAGGGATGACGACGGATTACCAGATTGGCCGAGCCTGGGTGAAAGAACCCCGCGTTGTTGAAGCCCTCATTGAATGTTTGAAAGATCCTGATCGGGCTGTCAGAGAAGATGCCACGATTGCTCTGGGTAATATCGGTGATTCTCAAGCGGTCGAAGGTCTTATTGAAGCCATGAAAGACGGCACAGTCAGGCGACATGCCATTGCTTCCTTAGGCATGATTGGTGATCCGCGTGCACTTCCGGCTGTCTTGGACGCTCTCAAGGGCAAGGGATTTCAGCAAAAAGGCACGCCAACTCCCGGTTGCATTATTAGCGAAGAACAGCTCATCAAGGAGGCTGCGGCCACGGCATTGGGCCACCTTCGGAATCCGAAAGTCATCCCAGACCTTATTCTGCTGTTGAAGGACATCGTGTTACGGGACTACGCGGCATCTTCGTTAGTCCTTATTGGGGATGCCGCAATCGAACCCCTCGTCACATTTCTTCACGATCCGGACCTCTCGAAAGTTGGAAAAGAAAGCGAGCGTGTGCTGGCGTTTGCTTCTTCACGAATGACGGCTTCAGGGGCGTTAAAGAAAATTATTAAGGACACACTTGATAAACTGGGGTGGGAACCCTCCACTCAGGACAGTGAAGTTTCTAAAGAGCCGGAATACACCGACACATCAACGGTTTTAGGGCTGGAAGGGCGCTTCGGCGCCTCCGGAGACTTCGCTCAACCGGCCAAAGCTCCAAAAATCGAACGGTAGGATTGCCCTGTAGCCGCAGCATCCCATGCTGCTCTCCCCAATCAACATCTTTAAGTTGCAGCATGTCACATTCCCTGTCTGGAAGAGGCGCCATGAGATGGCGCAACTACCACCCTCTCTGTAGTAGCAGCATCTTATGCTGCTTTTTACCAATCAGCATTGGGTGGGATGGTCTGGAAGAGGCGCCATGAGATGGCGCAACTACCACCCTCTCTGTAGTGGCAGCATCTTATGCTGCTTTTTACCAATCAGCATTGGGTGGGATGGTCTGGAAGA
>CAZGFD010000046.1:10147-13979 GCA_964525045.1 uncultured Nitrospiraceae bacterium
GTGGCAGCATCTTATGCTGCTTTTTACCAATCAGCATTGGGTGGGATGGTCTGGATGGGGCGCCATGGGATGGCGCCACTACAAAATGCGGAGAGGGTTCAAACTTTTTTAAAATGCAGAATTCCCCACGTTAAGTGACCGGCTTGCCCTCCGTCTATCCAGTGTTGGAGACCGACTTTCATCTTTTGAATGTAGTCTTCACTGCATACCCGGATCAGGTTGTTGTAATTCGCATCAATTTCCTTCAGCACTTTCGCATAGTGAGAGGCTAAGTGCTTGGAAAGATTCAGAACCTGCATCTCCTTGAAACCAAGTTCCGAGGCCATTTGCCGGTATACGGTTACGGATCCAAGTGAATCCAAATGAATCCTATCTAAAATAGGTTGTAGGGTCTCAGACGGACAGTCATCACTTTGCATCGGATCAGTGAAAATGAACTGCCCTCCCTTTGCCAGCACACGGTACACTTCTTCAAACACTTTTTTTCGATTTCCACTATGGAGAATGGCATCTTGCGACCAGACGACATCCATCCCGCCATCCGGAAGGGGAATATCTTCGAAACTGCCATCAACCACATTGATAGCCAGACTCAGCCCCTGCATCACATTTAGCTGCCGGTTTCGTTTATTTTGAATCTCACTCAAATTGAGACAGCCAACCTGACAACCAAATGTTTTCGCTAAATATCGGGCTGATCCTCCATACCCTGACCCAATATCAAGAATCCGGCTTTTGGAATCCAACCCCTCAACCAGGGAAGTCATTTTTTCAACCGTCCGCCGGCTTGCATCAAATATAGAATCCGTCTCTTTTTCGTACAACCCAACGTGTATATCCTCTCCCCCCCAAATCGTTGCGTAAAATCGGTCCGCATCAGAACTGTTGTAATAATCTCTGGCCGTGTCCACCGTCTGGGAATAGGTCAAAGGGGTCATAGACGTGGACAGCCGTTCTTCATTTTTATATAGCTTCTCCGCCACATGCACGAAAAAGTCGGGATCTTCGACCTTGTGGGTTTCTTGAAAATCCCCATAGGTTTTCACCTGTTGGAATCCCACTTCATGCATGAGTTTTCGGACATATTCCTTCCGAAGGGGAAACATGTTGAGATGATACTCTGTCCCATCCGGAAACCGGTATTGGAAGCGGGCGAGTCCTTCATCCACATACTCCGGCTGTGCGCTGACATTATCTCCGCAATAATAGTAAATATGCTTGGAAGTAAATCCATTATCCAAAATGCCGTCATAATTCCGTTGGTCAAGGATCAAAACGCCATCATGAGTAAGGGCAGCGTAAAATTCGGCGAGGGCCTTTCGACGGTCCTGCTCTGAAAACAAATGGGTCAGGGAGTTCCCCAGACAAATTACGGCATCGAATTTGTTGTGAATATCCCGGCTGAGCCATCGCCAATCGGCATGGACGGTCCGCATAATGAACCCTGCCCTCCGGGCATTATCAAAAGCTTGCGCAAGCATTTCCGGGCTTCCATCTGCGCTGGTCACGTCAAACCCAGCCCTCAGAAGGCGGATGGAATGAAACCCTGTACCCGTGGCCACATCAAGGACTCGCCTGACTCCTCGCTCCTGAAGAATCCGAATGAAAAAATCTCCCTCACTGGTGGCCCGGGCGTCCCAATCAATGAGGTCATCCCACTTCCGGACAAAGCTTTGAACATATTCCTGCTTGTACAGATCGGTTTTTCGTTGGGCAATAGGATTATCGCCATACTGTTGAGCCTTACCCATACCTGCCTCCCATTAGATTGGCCCAGGAACTTCGTCGGGCCAGAAAAAACAAAGGGGCTCCCTACGCTCGTTTGAGGTGGAAGAGAGCCCCTCAGAATAGAGAAAGCCAGTCTACCCGTTCTATTTCCTGATGGCAACCTTTCTTGATTTCTCGAATTGAAATTTCTTTTAAATGCTATTTAAAGGTTCTTAAAATCAATGAGATACAAAAAAATCCCATTACTCACTCTCAAAAAACACTACGATGACGCAGATCATTGAGTTTGATGACATAAAAATAAAAAACAGAGCTATTTCTTGTACGAAGGTATCAAATATGCTATGGCCTATCTCGCTTTCCTTCAAAGTTTGCAAGCATGAATTCCACAACCCCAGTTTTTAAAATCTCTTCCTTGCTGGCCTTGGCCTTTTTGGCCTGGGGTGCCTTTTTTCCCAAACACCTGAGCCAGGTCACCGGGAGCATTCAAGGGTTTTTACTCGATACCTTCGGATGGTTCTATCTTTTGGCAGCCTCCGGATTCCTCCTCTGTGCCTTTAGCCTCGTTTTTTCCCGGTATGGGAACATCCCTTTGGGCCCGGATGGCGCTAAACCGGAATTTCCACTCCTGACATGGTTCGCCATGCTTTTTTGCGCAGGCATGGGAATCGGTTTAGTGTTTTGGGGAGTCGCAGAACCCAATTCACATTACTATTCCCCTCCGATGGGTCCTGGTGAAACCCCCGAAGCCGCCGGGCTGGCGTTGCGATTCACCTTTTTCCACTGGGGGCTCCACCCCTGGGCGATCTATACTATGGTTGCCCTCTGCTTGGCCTACTTTCAGTTTCGAAAAGGAGTTCCCGGACTCATCAGCCTGGTGTGTCGACCGGTATTGGGGAAGCGTGCCGAGGGTGCATTTGGTGCCAGCTTTGATATCATTGCCGTGTTTGCCACGGTCTTTGGAGTGGCCACCTCTTTGGGATTCGGAGCGGTTCAAATCAGTGGTGGCTTATCCTACCTATTTGGGATTCCCAATACCCTCGCCACTCAGTTCCTCCTTATCGCCGTTGTCACATTTCTCTACATGCTCTCAGCACAAACGGGCATCCAACGGGGCATTAAATATTTAAGTAACTTGAATATGGTCCTGGCCCTGTCGCTGCTCCTATTCCTTTTAACCCTTGGGCCGACCCATTTCATCATCAATGTCTTCGTCACCACATTAGGCAGATATATACAAAACCTTCCTACCATGAGCCTGAATTTGGTTCCCTTTTCAGATTCTACATGGGTCCATGATTGGACCCTGTTTTACTGGGCTTGGTGGATTGCCTGGGCACCGTTCGTTGGAACCTTTATCGCCCGGATTTCTAAAGGACGCACCGTTCGGCAGTTTGTCCTCGGAGTTCTCCTTGTCCCTACGGTATTTTGTGCTTTTTGGTTTTCCGTGTTTGGAGGGACCTCGATTTCATTAGAAATGGTCGATCACGCCGGCATCAACAACGTCATTAATACTCAGGGCAGGGAAGTCGCTTTATTTACGGTTCTTGAACAGTTTCCCCTTGGAACGGTTATGTCCGTCATTGCCATGTTCCTCATTGCCACATTTTTCATCACCTCCGCTGACTCCGCCACTTTCGTTCTGGGGACGCTAACCACCCATGGAAACTTAAACCCGCCCAACCCCGTGAAGTTCACCTGGGGCATTATCCAATCAGTCGCGGCGGCCATTCTTCTATGGTCAGGAGGGCTCAAAGGGCTTCAAACCGGGTCGATAATCGCCGCCTTCCCCTTTGCCATTGTCATGATCATCATGATCATCTCCCTGTTGAAATCCTTCAAACAGGAAGTCCGAGCTTCCAAGTCCAACCCTAAAATCTGACGTACTTTGTCGCTGCAGCACCTCATGCTGGCCTCCTCCAAGATCGATTTTCAGGTGTCGGTTTCCCAAAGAGGCGCCATGAGATGGCGCAACTACATCCATTTCTGTAGTTGCAGCATCTAATGCTGCCCTTTTCCCGGTCTTCACAAGGTGAATAGGCTAAAGCCAGGCAGAGGCGTTCCGCCTGGGACACTTGGCCCCTTCATTCTGACACGACATTCA
>CAZGFD010000047.1:0-13408 GCA_964525045.1 uncultured Nitrospiraceae bacterium
CCAGAACACTGGGTTGGAATACTATTCACATATGCCTCTTAAGATACAAGGGGGGAATGTTCAAGAGGCAAAAGAGGTTTATGGTGTCGAACTTTAAAGAAAGCCAAATTTGAGTTAGCTCTTCATAGGATCTGGTCGGCAAGTTGGGTGGGCCTTGTGAGCACTCAAGTGCGTCACCCTCACCCCTGCCCTCTCCCTTTGAGGGAGAGGGAGTTAAGAATTAATACCAAATCTTTAAGAGCCGGACATAATAATTTCCTTTCTAATTTCTTTATGAACCTTCACACCCAAGTCGGTCAGCTCTTGATGATCGGCTTTGACGGGGCGGAACTCTCTCAGGAATTGATCGCCTGGCTGAAGGAATACCAGCCAGGGGGCATCATTGTGTTTTCACGTAATTTGATTGATCGAGACCAAATTGCCGAACTGACCACCTCTCTTCAAGCACAGGCTACCCAGGCCCCACTTTTGATCGCTATTGATCAAGAAGGAGGGCGGGTTTCTCGCCTTCCGAAAGGATTTACCATTTTCCCCCCCGCGGCCACCGTGGCCGCTTGCCATTCGCCAGACCTCACCTACCAAGCCGCGGCAGTGACCGCCCAAGAACTTCGAGCTGTGGGGATCAACATGAACATGGCTCCGGTGCTGGATGTCAACAGCAACCCCTCGAATCCCATAATTGGCAATCGAGCGTTCGCCGAAGATCCGGATGAGGTGTGTATGATGGGGGAAGCCACCATTGCGGGATTTCATGACCATGGGGTATTGGCATGTGGCAAACATTTCCCCGGACATGGTGACACCACGACGGATTCCCACAAAGAACTCCCTATTGTGAGACTGTCGAAAGAACATCTTGAACGCATTGAACTCAAGCCGTTTCGCCACGCAATTTCTCATGACCTCCGTGCGATCATGAGCGCCCATGTCCGATATCCAGCTCTCGATGACACCGCTCCCGCCACATTATCTCATGCGGTCATGACCGTTCTGCTTCGTCATCAAATGGGATTTACGGGACTCAGTCTCAGTGACGATCTTGAAATGCAAGCCATCGTCGATCACCTCTCGATAGGGGATGCGGCTGTGCGTTCCTTGCAGGCCGGAGTGGACCTTCTCCTTATTTGTCATAGGCTTGATCGTCAAACCGAGGCTATCGAGGCGATTCAACACGCGCTTTCTTCAGGTGAACTATCCCTGTCGTCTATTAAGTTAAGCTTGGCTCGTCTATCTGAAATCAAACAACGATTCCTTAGTCCTTACCAATCAGTGGATCCTTTGACCATTCCCCAGCTCGTCGGATCCCCATCTCATTTGGAAATCCTCCATAAGATTGAAACACTTTCTGCTAAAACCTAGACTTTTTTAATTTTGGACCTCTCTCCCAAACTTAGGAGCCGTTCTCTAATATTTAGGAGAAAGAGATGGAAAACCTGAAGGTTCACAATACCTATAGATTTGGCTATTTCATAAAGTAAGGAGAATAATCCTGGACATTGGCTTTCAAGATTTGATTAGCTACGCCCTGATTAGGCTCACCAGCTTGAGAAATGACTGAATAAAATGGAAATCTTTTTACAAGGGGCAAAATAGAGAATATGTCATAAACCCGGGTTTCAAGAATGGGAACTCTTCCCTATCAAACTCGAAACGCGGAACCCGATACTTATTTATTCCGGAAAGGAGAGGAACATGGGCTTAAAGAAAGGTGATATTATTGACGAACGTAAACGGCACCCGGATGGATGCGGTCTTGTACTCAAGGTGATGGGTGGGGGTGAGGGGTTCGAAAAAGTGATTTGCTGTGGTTATGAGTTGACGGAAGAAGACGTGGTTTCCTCAATCGGAACCAGTCGAGGACGAAAAAAAGGGAAATTGCTTGTGGGAATGACGATCGACGAAAAAAAGAACTACCCTGATTCGTGCGGATTTCGGGTGATGATCATGGCTGGGGGGGCTGGGTTCAAGGAAATTGTGTGTTGTGGTCATTCTGTCACAGTCAGTGCCATGCAGGATCTCAGTTTTGGACAAGCGGGTTCAACGGGTGCATCCCCATTAACGAAGGAAGGCAATGCCTGATTGGAGGGCTGGCGAATGCTAGGATGGACACCGGAGTCAATGAAACAGTGGGTCCGATGGATGCAATGGCTCGATCGGTGGGGCTATATCACGGCCTGCCTCAGTTTTTTGTTTCTGGGCATGCTCGTGTTTACCTTCGCGTGGGTGGAATTTGTCCAAGACGTATACGCGGGGTTTTGGCCAGCTACGATTTCGTTGATCAATGATCTCCTCCTCGTCATTATATTGCTGGAGCTTTTTCGTACCGTCCTGGGGTTTCTGCAATCAGATAGGATCCGTCTCGAACCATTCCTCCATGTGGGCATCATTGCGTCCGTCAGGAGAATTCTCACCGCAGGCGCTGAGTTGTCACATCTCCACGACATCCCTGAAGAAACATTTCGTCACTATCTGATGGACCTCGGTCTTCATGTGGTGATTATTTTGGTCCTGATGGTTGCCCTCTTTCTTATCCGCAAATGCGAAACTTCTGAGACACAACCGAGCGCCATGTAAAACAGTATCGGGATTCAGGATTCGAGTTTTACGTTAAAGACATCCTGTCCCCTAGGGTCACGGACTTTTAGTTCCCGACCATAGATTTTGAACTAGCGACCTCGGGTTATAACCGTCTTGCGTCTGGACAGGTGGTATGGCACTATTGGTTCCCTTTCGAGGCGTTTATGGAATCTCTTCCGGAATTTGTAGGAACCGTGCATATTTTCCTGGGGCCCTATAGGGGAAATCCCATTGCCCTATACATCCGGCAAGAATCGGGTCTGTATAAAATTTCCCCCCGAATCTACCCATGGAATCGAACCTTTGGGACTGGAGAAAATCCAAACAAGGCGGCGGCAGATTTCGAAAATAATTGGAAGAAAAACGGTCTCTCGCCTGATATGTACTCAGGTCCTCATTGGGAAGGCGGCATTAAACCTGAAAAACCCAAGCCTGCTCCTCCACCCAAAAAACCGGCAGCCCCCGCACCAAAACCCGAGGCGAAACCCGAACCATCCCCCGAGGCCCAACCATCAGCGACCAGTCCCGAGCCTGCCCCTCCACCATCAGAGCCGGACAAACCCAAAGACCCTCCTCCTGCAGCGGATTAAAAGGTCGATTCCTGGTATGCGCTAACGGATGTAAGGTGGGAAATGTACTCCCGTCCTGTGGTGGTGCGTAGCAAACCGAGGGGAATTTCGAATATCGAACACCCAATCACGAATATCGAAGGACAAGAAAGCATTGTGAATCCGACCGAGGGGTGCTTCCTACCCTATACTTCATAATTCGACATTCCTTGTTCGATATTGGATATTTTTTCAAATTGATTGTCAAAAATGATCCTGCGATTCAAGTCTCATTTTTCAAGTTCAAGAATGTTTATATTGAAACCTGAAACTTGAAACTTTGCCTTTATGTTATGGGGAAACCTTCTTAGAAGCCTTTACAAGAGCCTGAAACAGCCTTTTTTGGATAGGGTCATTGAAATAAAGGCATTCCGGATGCCACTGGACCCCTAAATAAAAAGGATGTGAACAGGATTCAATCGCCTCAATCACTCCATCCGGCGCCAGAGCACTTATCACCAACTGTCGAGGCAGCTTTTTAACAGACTGATGATGTGAACTATTCACCTCAAGGGTAGCCTTTCCTGCAATTCGCCGCATGAGAGTCTGCGGCACCACTTCAATGAAATGTGCGGGTTTTGTAGCCGGAAAGGACGGTTGATGGGAAATTGAGGTTGGAATTTGGGAAGAAATGTCTTGAATCAAGGTCCCCCCAAGCGCAACATTCATGGATTGCATGCCCCCACAGATCCCTAATGTGGGAACACCCGATCGATAGGCTAATTTGGCAATTCCCAATTCCAGCGAACTTCGTTGGCGACTCATTCGGCGAAACTTAAATCGTTGGCGTTCACCATACAATTCAGGGGCTAGATCTGATCCGCTACCGGTGACGAGAAGCCCGTCGACCTTTTTCAACAAGAGGCGCAGTTTTAAGGGATCACTGACCAATGGAAGAACAAGAGGGAGGCCCCCAACCGCTTCAATCGCTTCCAGATACCGGGCACGGAGAAAATAGGTTGGCTCCTTGCCACCCATATCTTTTCTGTCGCCTGCGTTGAAATCAGGTGTCACCCCAATGATCGGTTTCATGCCATTCCCCTTGGGGCCTCCTTGGCCGATTCATTTTACTCCTTCATTCGGTTTTATTTCATTTGGGTGGTCAACTAGGGCTTTTCAGCCTCTGGATTTTCCGTGGGCAACTGCCCTTTACTACCTTGTTCGTAGGGCTCTTCATCATACCTGAGTTCTTCATAGCTCTCATCCTCGTATGGAGAAATCCCAAAAAACCGAACTGGCTCATTGCCTTTCAAATGATCCGGAGTAATCACATACGTTCCATAAAAGCTCGGTTCCCAAACAGATTTGGCGACATCCATGTTCGCACCAGTCAAGACATAGGTCAGCCCCCCGACGACACCACCTCCGACAGCATAGGCCAACTTAAACGGGAGATATACAATGGTAAGTAACCCGCTAGCTACTCCCAAACCTGCCTCGCTGGATTGGCTATCTTCTCCTTCATCCGCAGAGGCTATTGTGGGGGTGATGACAAGCAAGGTAGAGAGGGTCACCAAAACCAGGATTACCATACCTCGTTTCCAATTCCAATTTGGGGTCAAGGTTAATAACTCTTGCATCGTAGCCAACCTCCTTAGAAAGAATGGTGGAATGTTAAACAGCGAGATCTTGAGTGAGAGGAATAACGGTTCCTCAAATGGGTTGTTTTAAAGAGATCCAAAGAAAGACACTTCTAAACTGCATGTGATTTGGGCAAGAATTGTGCCTGATTGCAAAGATGATTACGAGGATTCTTCACATGAATGAATATCGAGCTCAGTCAAAACTTGGTTCTTGATGAAGCTCTCTTCGCGGACGATGGCCTGGTCCAATTCCTTACACAAGTACTGACAATCCAATTTGCTGTTTTCTTGGCGAATTCCCTGTTGAATCGCCAATTGAAGCTTGAGATGGCAGACTTGCTGAACGAATAGATCTTGTGCACGGAGAGCATAATCGGCATGCTCTTCATGAGGGATGTGTGCCAGGGCTTCTTCGACCCAATGATCGAATTGCAATGATTGTTTTGCCGTGGCCAGTTGAGATTCCTCTATCGCCACAACGATCTGAACGCCACCCTTCCAACTTCTTTTTTTGACATTAAACACACACTGAAGGGTTTTGGGAACGCCTTGTATCCACTCCGGACCATAAAAAAGGGTAATGCGATAGACTGGGACTTGAGGAGAAGACACAAAGGACATGGTTCTCGGATTGTATCATGGTTCGCAAGAAACTCAATTGTCCCGGATTCCGTTTTTCAAATGGCAAACGGGCAATTCTCTTCACTGCCTTTCATGAAATCCCAATTGCAGATTCCGATATCATTTTTTACCTCATCGAGACCCAAGAATGGGGGTCCTCCAAATTGGGTTGACACTTTATCAGTATGACGGATAGAGTCTTAAAGGTTACACGGAATATGAATCGGATTTAACCGAAGGACTGCCGATATGTTTGGAACAATGGGGTTTTCTGAACTAATCATTATCTTGGTGATCGTCCTGATCATTTTCGGGGCAGGCCGCCTTCCACAAATAGGAGAAGGCGTGGGCAAGGCCTTGAAAGGCTTCAAAAAGGAAGTCAATGAAATGCCTCCTCCCGTCGATCCCAATGCTCCGGATCAGCAGGCTACCACCCAAATCAGCAGTGCGCCCGAGGAAACCGCTTCTCCAGCGCCATCATCGGGGGTTCAACCGGAATCGTCTACAGGGGGGAAACCCACAAACCAGCCGTACCAACCAGGGCCAGAACTTACCCCGGGTACGACGGCCGCTTTGTTATATAAAGGAGCAGGTCCCGAGACCGTGCCCCCTAAACAATCCAAGGGCACCCAAGGAGCTCCCCCTTTACCATCTCAAGGAACAGCCGCTTCGGTGCCTCCTCCCGTTACGATGGAACAACGAGCCGCGCAACCAAATCAAGCCGCAGCTCCCCAATATCCTCCCTTGCCTTCTGCCGCGCGCCCTCAACCAACAACCAAACGACCCTCCGCCGTAGTCAACAAACAGGCCGTCGCCCGCGTCCAGGCGCAACAAGCTGCGTTAAAGCAAAAGCAAAAAGCAGGGGCCAACCCTCAAGATATGCAAAACCTTGGGGAGGGGTTAGGCAGTGCGCTGCGTACCTTTCGAGAGGCCGCCAATGACGTGAGAAGTTCCATTGACCCTGAAATGAAAACCATTCAGGCTGAACTCGAGTCGGCAGAAAAAGAAATGCAGGAGACCATCGAGTCCGCCAAACAGCCGATTTTGCCTAAAGATCCCCCTTCCACAACCTAACAGGACAAGGTTGTTTCTGATTCTTCCTGTTAATTTGCGAAAACTTTTCATGGTCGGCCTCGTAGCGATCTCCTCGGTCGGCTGCATCAACGATTCCCCACCGGAAGAGCAGGCGACTGTCGTGTCCACATTGGGACAACTCCTCGAAGATTCTAGTGCCGATGTCAGGCGAACGGCAGCTCTTTCGCTGGGGAAAATTGCCCACCCTGACGGTATTCCCCCCTTGATCAATGCTCTGAAGGACGAAGACCCCAAGGTTAGAGAGCACAGCGCATGGGCGTTGGGCCAAATCGGACCTGATTTGTCAGATGAGGCCGTGAATGGATTAATCCATGCATTGGGAGATAACGTCCTAGCCGTGAAGCATGCCGTTGCCTCCGCTCTCGGCTGGGTTGAACCTGATACAGACCGGGTTCAGCTCCTGAAAGAGGTCCTGGCCATTTCGGAAGTGGAAACGCGAAAAGCGGTGATCCAAGTCCTCACGGCTTTTGATACCCCATCGGCCTATGAGGTCATTCTTCCCTCCTTAAATGATCCTGATCCTCGGGTTCGACAGGTGGCAGTGTCTGGCCTTGGAGAATTAGCCGATCGACGGGCTGTCCCGCTTTTGCGAAAACGGCTGATTAAAGATTCTGATGAAGGGGTGAGAACCGAAGCGGCTTTTCGCCTTGGAAAACTCGGAGATACCGCTGACCTTTCCTCGCTGAAAAAAGCTGGGAAATCCGATTCTAGCGCCACCGTCAAAATCTGGGCTCAATGGGCTATCGAGCAAATAGACCCAACAGCCCTTAATTAAGCAAAGCTGTGCGAAGTCGGCGGTGAGGGTACTCCTCCGTTTGAGCAAGATAGGCCAACAGGACGCACATGCCCACCAACACGAGATCCCCAATCGGTGTGAACCATGTTAAAGGTTGGGGGAAAAAGACTCCGAAACATCCACAATTCGACAGGGTCAAGCCCCTGAGTAGGGTCATGACCATCCAACCAGTGTAGAGGGTATTCAACAGGGCGGCCCCCCACCCACTCAATGACAATCGATAGCCAGACAATATCCAAAATCCCAAGAAATACTCGATTCCGGTGACGAAAAGAGCCAGGACCGTCAGAGTGGAAGGAGGAAAAGCCTGATAGGTTTTTAACACCTCGATAAAACCAGGCATATCAAGAGATTTCCCGAGTGCCGAGAGAAAAATAATCCCACCGATGAAGAATTGAATGACCCCCCGGAGGAACTTTCTCCGAAAAGACACGACGGGTCTTCTTTGTTTCATTTCCGGCATGTCCCATTCTAACGACAGCGGACTTCTCTGGCCAATGATGCCACCACCCATAACTTCATGGGAAAATTCCTAAATCTACCAAGATACGTTTCCTGGCCCGCTCTACCCGTTTCACTTTGCCAGCTAAATTGAAGAGCCGGATAGATTGGGAACCGACCGGCTCCTATCAATATCGCTCAGGGCTTCGCTTCAAAAATAAGAGGGAGGGGTCGGTCGTGGTGCTGAAATGAAAACCACAAATACCGCAGATATCAATTACGGAACTTTCAGCGACCTTGCAGGAATCACATAGATGAGGCAGGCAGGAACAAAGAATTCGAAAATCTTTTCGGATTATTACCTCTAGAAAGCTACCGCCAAAGGAAGACTTTTCAGTGGAAGAGCCCTCCTACGCTAAAGCTCCAGCGGGCCGCCTTCGCCCTCTGGTAACCCACAATTATTGAGTTGGAATGAGCCTTCTGGCGATCCATGCAAAGATTTTGCAGCTATGGGAATGCTGGGGCCAATTGAGAAAAATTCATTAATAAAAGTCTCGCGTTCGTTTAGTTGGTTTTGCGTGTATCGGCCATTCCGAGGAGTCAATCGTAAATATTTTTTGAGAGCTAATCGAGCCCGGGCCGCTTTATGTGACTGCATATAGCGGGTAATTTGTTCTAGGAGTCCAAGAGGCTGCCGATTTGTTACCTGATACGTATAACTTGGCGTGTGACTGGGCTGGGCGCAAGGTAGGCGGCCTGCGCTGGAGAAAGAGCTTGTACTTTTTTGTATTCCATATAATTGAGACTTTAGTGGGTTTGAAATTTATGGGAACCAACCCACTAAAAAAATTGGCCCCTGAGTATGTTGTCCCAGAGGCCAATTGGTGGAGGTGGCGGGACGGTTGCTCCAAGCCTTTCGGCCTGGCCCGGACTATGCCTTCACCCTCGTGGGGTGCGGGGCGTCTTAGCACCATCATGATGCTCCGAGTGTCTGCTCACCGATGATCGGCCAGCAAATCTCTAAGTCTCTACAGGGCAAGAGAAGTTGGCCTCCTCTTACCCCTCGGCGTTGCCATGACCTGGGAAACCAGGCTTTAGGGTTCACCGAATGAGCCCCGTGTTCACCCGAGGATTGCTCCCCGGAGCGACCAAATGTTGATCGAACCCGCGTCCGAAGACCTTCAGCGCAACGACCCTACGTGTGTAGTTGATGATTTGTTATTCGCGTTCGCCCACGCCCACCAACCGGCTTAGAACGTCCGCTAGCCCAGAAAGTTCTCGTCCGCTGCCGCTGAGCACCAGCTTTGGACCAGCCCGTTAATCGTCGCTTCTTCCACACCCACAGGCGAGGAGTGGAGAAACGTCGCGGTCAATTAAGCCGCGAGAGCCAATGGTTCGTTGGCACTTAATGTTTTCCCGAGGGTTTTACGAGACCCCGAGAGCTCGACACGCTTCGTTGACCTCTTGATCCCCGTCGAAGCCAATCACCCCCTTATTGAATATTTATTCTTTATTGAGCTGTCTTTACTCAGTGTACCGTGTGCTAGCCCATTTTCCAAGGGAACAGTATCAAATACACCCGAAATCAGTTTCAAACCATGGGCGACATGATCTTGAAAATCTCGGCGGGGAATGCCTCAGACCATGAGGTTGAGGGCCATTAAAGTCTTTGTTAGCATGATCCGGTTCCTGTATAGGTGAAGGATGTCGGCAACCACTCCTCAAACAAAATTTACGTACCAGGACTATCTCCTGTTCCCCAATGATGGGAAGCGGTATGAGCTCATCGAGGGAGATCGGTACGTGACCCCTTCCCCCAGGACCAAGCATCAAAAAATTTCCGGAAATCTCTACGGTCTACTATTTGAGTTTGTTAGGCAAAATAAATCGGGAATTTTGTTATCTGCGCCCACCGATGTCGTCTTTTCCGACATGGATGTGGTGCAACCTGACCTCCTGTTCGTCTCCAGGGGTCGTGAATCCATCATTACTGACGACAATATTCAAGGAGCACCTGACCTAGTAGTAGAAATTCTTTCAGAATCAACCCGCCGAACGGACGAAATTATCAAACGCAAACTTTACCAGAAGCATGGCGTCGCAGAATATTGGATTATTGATCCAGAAGTCGACACGATAAAAATCTATCGATTGGCTGTGAAAACCTACCCCCAAGCCATTGAACTGACCCTTGAAGGTGAAGATCGGCTTACCAGCCCCCTGTTCCCAGGGTGGGAACTCCCTCTCCAGGAATTGTTTCCATAATCCTTATCGGTTATCCCGGCCTTTTCTTAGATTTCAAAAAATTTTCAAATCCTCAAAAGTAGTGCTCTGAATGAAGAAAGAAAAATAATTGCCATAAATACATATAATATGATATGGGTATATGTATGAAGACAACCGTAGATATTTCTAATGCGCTTTTAGAGGAAGCAAAAAACGTCGCTTCAAAACGGGGGACTACCGTTCGATCTCTGATAGAACAAGGACTTCGAGAGGTCCTTAGGAAGGATAAAGAAACTCGCCCCTTTAAATTAAGGAAAGTGACCTTTAAAGGAAAGGGACTTCACCCTTCTGCAGAAGGGCATGCGTGGGATCGGATCCGGGAATTGGCTTATGAAGGGCGAGGCGGGTGATTGCGGTCGACACGAATATTCTGGTGTATGCTCACCGTGAAGACTCTCCATGGCATCAGGCCGCGTACCCCAGGCTCGCCAATCTGGCCGAAAGTCGAACATCATGGGCGATTCCGTGGCCATGCATACATGAATTTCTTGCCATCATTACCCATCCAAGAATTTACGACCCACCAACACCCTTGGAGGCTGCAGTTGATCAAGTGGACGCGTGGCTCGAATCGCCCAGCCTGGTTGTATTAGGGGAAGCAGGCGGATACTGGCAGAGGTTTCGAAAAGCCTTGAAAGAAGGAAAAGTTTCCGGTCCCAGGGTCCATGATGCCCGCATTGCTGCTCTCTGTGTTCACCACGGAATTCAGGAACTCTGGTCGGTCGACCGAGACTTTGGGCGCTTCCCATCTCTCACCGTGCGAAATCCTCTGATCTAAAGGTTCTCCCTTTGCCTTGTCGGGACAGATCGTTCCGGTTGCCCCTCACTTGACTCTTGCCATTCTGATTGTGAATATGGCCTCCCTATATTGAGACAAGTTTTCCTTGTAACGAATTTTTGAGGAGGCCAAGTCGACCATGTCGATTCGTTTATCAGTAGCTACCCTTCTTTCTTTTTGCCTAGCCACGTCCGGGGCGTTCGCTCAGTCGCCCCAGCAATCTCAACCAACGACCGGAGAGGAGAAAACAGACACCGCACCAAGCGGACAACCCCCAAAGTCATTCCCAACTTTGGCGCCCGAGGAAATACAAGCACAGAAGGAACTGGAAGCTCTTAAATCCAGACCCGAGGAATACCGAGTGCTGCTCTTGGGTGTGCAGATATTTCTTGGACGGTTCGGTTATGGAACCGGACCATTTAACGGGGAATTGGACGAAAAAACCCAAGCGGCCCTCAGAGCC
This sequence comes from uncultured Nitrospiraceae bacterium, assembly GCA_964525045.1. Taxonomy (GTDB): domain Bacteria; phylum Nitrospirota; class Nitrospiria; order Nitrospirales; family UBA8639. The sequence continues at coordinate 11,249 of CAZGFD010000047.1, forward strand.
TATCAACAGTACGTGGGACTTCCGGAAACCGGTGAAGTTGATTTCCGGACACTCAAATCCCTTACCGCAGACAACCAAATCCTGGACCAGCCCCTGCCCTTCCTCCCTAAAGCCACCTTTCATCTGGACCAGTGGGATAAGGCCCTTCAAGTCCAGGGCACCTGGGCGGGGGAAGGTGGCCTGACGATGGACGCCGTTCAGACATCAAAAATTACCTGCTTCCGGGAAGAGCAACAATGCATCGAATCCACCGCCGTGCTTACGGGTATCAACGTCCCTATTCTCGAGGTGCTAACCCACGTCTATTCCATCAAGGAATGGGATGAGGAAAAGTTGGTCAGTGCTCCGTACGAGGGGGACCCTTGCACCATTATCATTTTACGAATGAACCGGGAACAAAAATCCGTTACGCGCTTCGTTGCCTACCAGCAGAAAGAAGGCAAGTGTAAAAATGTGGAAACGAAAGATGTTCTCTACCATTTGGTCAATGGGCCGCAAGTCTATGCCTCCCTCAAACAAGAAAAGTCCAAGGAAATCAAGCGCATTTTGCGGGTCAAGGAGTGAAGGGAACGATGCCGTAAAGGAATTCGTGATGTTACGGACTTTTCGAACGAAACAACCAAGAAAAATACATTCCGCCCACGGCGATCGTCACAAGTTGAATTGTTTGGAGGATTCGACTCACGACGGCCACCGGTGAAGGAGGGGATAAGATAAAGTGGAATCCCAGAAATTCCGGTGGATCCTCCGGTGGGGTTTCCCAAGGGGGAAAGAGAAGGGCCAGAATCAACAGAGCCACCATCCAATACAGGATTCGTATATTCAGGGTCTCGGAGGATTTCCCCTTGGTATGAGAGGCATCGACTCTGTTCCCGCATTGAGGGCAAAAACGCCCATGTGCGGGGATCTGCGACGAACAGGATGGACAGGTTTTGAATGCACTCATCGTGTGTTGAATTCAGAAAGCAAAATGAAAAAGTAGAAAGGCCCGGTTGGTATTATAAAGTGGTAGACCGGTCATGACCATTCAAAAATCCCCAATTCAATCTATTTCAGTCATCGGCGCTGGCGCGTGGGGCACCGCTTTAGCCCGTCTCCTCGCATCCAAAGGCCTGTCTGTTCGGCTCTGGGCTTACGAACAGGAAGTCGTGGAAACGATTCGGTCAACCCGAGAAAATACTGTGTACCTTCCCCAATTCCCACTGCCCGAATCCCTCCAAGTGACCGGAGACTTAGCCGAATCAGTCCGGGAAACCGACTTAATCCTGTTGGCAGTTCCGTCACATGCCATGCAGAACATCGTGGAGCAGTTGCAGCCAACCCTGAAAGGGCCCGTTCCGGTGACGATCGCGACAAAGGGGATTCACGAAGAATCGTTGCGACTGATGTCGCAAGTCCTGGAGGAATCGTTATCGGTTCCTTGGAAACCCTATGTGACGGTGCTTTCCGGTCCCAGCTTTGCCCTTGAAGTATGTCAGGGAAAACCAACGACCATTTTACTGGCCGGGATAAATCCAGACCTCGTGCTGGCCCTCCAGCCGGTCTTCATGGCGCCCCATTTTCGCGTATATGCTGGGAGGGATATCATTGGCGCCCAAATCGGGGGTGCGCTCAAGAACGTGATGGCGATTGCCGCCGGCATTGCCGATGGATTGGAACTCGGGTTCAACACACGAGCCGCCCTCATCACCCGAGGATTGGCAGAGATGATCCGCTTGGGCGTGGCAATAGGCGCGGATGTGTCCACTCTGTATGGCCTTTCCGGGTTGGGTGACCTTGTGCTCTCCTGTACAGGATCATTGAGCCGCAATTACACCGTCGGGCTCAATCTCGGCCGAGGATCCAATTTGGATACAATTCTTTCCAGTACGCATACTGTGGCAGAAGGCATTGGTACGACACGAGCCGCCCTGAGCTTAGCCCGCCATCATGACATTGACATGCCCATTGTCCAAGGGATCCATGGTGTCCTTTTTGAAGGGACTGATCCGCTTCAAGCGGTCAATAACCTTATGACACGTTCTGCAAAAAGTGAAACCAACTCCGGAACCCATTGGATGTCGTCCCATGAACCTTAACCCCGGAATCATCAGGCTACACCCTCACTGTGCAAGCCGAACATGGTTTACATTTTAGACCGGGCACATCCTTTACACGTTG
>CAZGFD010000048.1:0-10179 GCA_964525045.1 uncultured Nitrospiraceae bacterium
GGAGGGAGAGGAATGTGAAGTTGACGGCCGATTTGAGTGTACCCTGTGCAAAGAGTATTCCCCGTACTGTGTTCTCTGTCGGGGAGACGACTGCGCCAATATCTCACAGGCCTTTCGCACCGAAAATGAACGGGATGACAATAGGGAACCAACAGGAAAAATTTTAGTATCATTTTTTCATGTCGAACCAGAAGACATCATTCCCCAGACCGTCCTCACTCAATTAGAAGAATCGGACGATGACGAACTGGTCCTGAGCTGTAATATTGGGACCCTGCACTCCGAAGAGAAATTCCTCCTCGATTTTTCCCTCGATCTGACACAAGGGATCCATCCCAGTACCGCCGAGGCCACTTCGTTAACCTTTGATCCCGATCCCAGTTCCAATGAATCACCAGCGGTCACCACCGTCGCCGTACCCGCCGGCCATCCCACGCGAGGGGGAGTGGGAGGCGATCAAGGGAGTGGGGAACACTGTTTTATTGCCACCGCGGCTTATGGCTCAGCGTTAGCTCCGGAAGTGGAACGGTTACGGCAATTTCGTGATCGGTTTCTCCTTCCGTCTCCGGCTGGCCGACTGATTGTGGAAGCCTATTATGCCATCAGTCCTCCTGTGGCGGCGTTTATTAGGGAGCATCCGCCCTTCAAAGGATTCATGCGTGGAGCCCTGTGGCCCATTGTCTGGTGGGTACAGCTCACGCTTCAGGCTCCCTACTGGGGAGTCGCCATTCTCATGCTCGCCGTGCTCCTCACGGTGAGCGCTCTCTATGGGATGCTCCAACTTCTGACGCCGGCCCCCGTTCAAACCCCAAACAGAAAGGACCGGGTATGAACCTTGTCCTGATAACCGCTGGGATAGTGATGATGGGAATCCTTCTACTCGATGGCAATGTGAGCCACAGCAAGTCCTTGTTGGATGAGGCCGAGATGGATGCCATCGATGCGAAGGGAGAATCCCCAGCCCTTGCGGCACCGACTCCCGAACCGACTCCCGCCATGTCAGACGCGGAGCTGGAAGAACTGGTGGGGTCGGGGCAAACCTTCCTCTCACCATACGATCAACCCTTCCATTCGATCGCGCCCCTCCCCTTGGTCGATTATTTCAATCCCAATGGGACTCAGTATGACCCGACGCCTCCTACTCCTCAGTCCGCCAACCCTCGATGAATGAATCATGCGTGGGATCATCATAAAATCGTTCTTCCATCTCTTTCCCCTTTTCGCCGGTCTTTTTTGGGCTGGCGCCGTTCACGCCGAAATCTATGTCGGCGCCATGGGCGGGATCAACATCCCGAATGACTTTAGCAATGTGCATTCAACGGGACAATTTCCGAATGTGCCCATTCCTGATGGCGACTTAGGCACGGCTCCCATGGCTGGAGCGAAGCTCGGGTTTTTTTTACCCAGCTACGACTGGGTGGGATTTGAATTTGAAGGGTTTTATTCCGCGCCGGAATATACTCCCTGGGTCGATCGGGGCGTTGATGCCAATTTAGAAGTCACCACGTTAGGGCTCAATGTCCTCTTTCGGTATCCCGGTGAACGAATTCAACCGTATTTCGGCGCGGGAGCGGGAATTTTTTGGGCAAAAATCGACTCAGACCTTCCGGGCCCGTCCTTAACAAATAACGCCGTCCCCGGATTGAATGTCGTTGGGGGAGTGCGAGGCTTTGTCACCGATTCGCTCGCCCTCTTCCTGGAATATAAATTTAACTATGTCCAATTCAATTTCCGTACAAGAATATTCGGATTGCCTTTTGGGTTTGAAGGGACGTATTTGGCCAATATCATTGCCGCCGGTCTGGCGTGGCATTTCCGGTAAAATGCGGAGTTCATGATCCCCATAAAGACATGTATAAACATATTCACAATCATCCTTTTCTTTTTCCCCCGTCACGATGCCATTTATGTCGCCCTTTAATTTTCCTGCCGGTACTGACATTATGGCCCCACCTCACCAGAAGTCCAAAAACAATGGGCGGTGAAATGGTACCCATTAAGCGTCAAAATGACCTTATATTAAAAATTGGGGGAGCCCTGAACGGGAAATCTGACGGATTGATCGTTTTATGCAATATGCAGTGTCGATTATTCAGGCATTCATGGCTCCTTCTACAGGTAGATTGGGTGCAAGGGTCCGTTCCATAACCATTCGACTCTTGTCACTGAATCACAGAGGATCGACATTGAAGTGAAAAGAAAGGCCTCCAGCGGCGATATTGGCGGAATAGTCCCCCTTTAAAAAACCCAAATTGAAGGTCGCCCGGTTATATTTGTACTCCGCAAACAAGGCAAGGTGATCGGTGATAAAACCCCGGACCCCCGCCAAGAAATTTAGGCCTGGAACCCAGTTATCCGCCGACAATGGAAAACCCTTAAAACTTTCCGATGCGAAAAAGACCCCCAAGCCTGCTCCCACATAGGGTTGAATTCGTTTTCCGGGATACCGTACCAAGGCATTGATGCCCCAGGTAATGACCTGAATATCTCTCTCTGTTGTGAATAAAGAGCACTGACATCCGGATCCCATAACCGTTTGCTCTTTGAGATTTGGCCAGGCAAATACTCCCTCTGTCTCGATCCCAACTCCAACCCATTCCCAACTCGGAAAGTAATAGCCAATTTTGCCTCCACCCATCGCGGAGTTTTCTAATTCAAGGTCAAACGTGCCGCCACCAACGGGAGCAAGCTCAAATTGGGTATTGTTAAAGCCATTCGGAACAACATACCCCCCCATGCCAGCAACGTAAAACTCCGCGAATACTAAGCTTGGAGCAAGGCCCCCTAACAAGATAACTACCGAAACAATTCCCTTCTTTGCCATGAGACACAATTCCTGGACTTCTTTTTTCATCCTTTCCTCCTCCATTTTTATTCGTATGTTCGGTGAGTGAATCGGCATTAACTTTGGGACAAATTGCCTCCTCCTTCGGAATCCGGACGGGGTAGTCCACAATTCGTTTCCCAAAGGGGTGAGACCTTCCCTTGCCTGCCGGAACTGGACGGCACTGCCTTCCGGACACCCTGATCATGCCCTAAGGTGTCCACCGAGTTGGCTTACAAGAAATATGTGACAATCCGGTCTACCTCGAGATGATTAGGATCACCTGAATGGGTTTTCTTCGGTGTCCCCTCAAGTTCCCATTCGTGTTGTCTAATTTCCTCCCCTCACAGCGCCCATAGGGGTAATTGGCAATACACCCATTGCCTAGCACGGAAAACTAAAAAGGCGAGTCCATCGCTGGAAGGAACCCCGTGTCCAAAATGGTTCAGTGTTGTGGTAGCTCTCCTCACCGGTGATTGCACGGTGACCGATAGCGTCGCTCAAAACCCACGGACCGGGAGCCTCACCAGCGTGGGGGGGGGAAAATACCTTTGTTCTCGGGTTCCTTTTCCGCAGCCTAACTAACCTATTCGGTCGAGGTACGCAGAAACTTGAGGGGGGGAAATACCGCCTTCCTGCTCCCGCCCCCCTTGCCCACCGAGGCATTCTCCCACGCGAAGCAAATTTTTTTATTTTTTTTCGTGTTCCCCCTCAACTTCGGGTTCGCGGGGGCCGAAAACCTGTGTCATGACCAAAAAAAATAGGCCCCAGAAAAATTGATTGGCCAATGCCACCGACCACGTGTCCGACGATGCCGCATTCACCACCAGCTTCACCCTCCAATACGTCAAGGAGCTTTCTCATGCTTTCTCACAATCGACCAGTCCTTTCTAACCTGCTCTGCCTGGGAATCCTCGTGAGTCTCTGGCTCCTTCCTATGGGGCCACCGCGGGTCTTAGCCCAAGAGGCCGACGCCGACGTGCCGATTGTCCAGGTGGGCGGAACGGTCCACGGGGACCTGTTCACCGGTCAGGCCACGTTGAGTGTGCCACTCACGGTGCTCCCTGGGCGCCAGGGCCTGCAACCGGAGCTGGCGTTGGTCTATGGCAGTGCCAATGGCAATGGCTGGGTGGGGATGGGCTGGAAGTTGGAAAAAGGGGTGATCGAACGCAACCTGAAATTTGGGGTGGACTATGAGGCTGATGACTACGTGTTTCGCTTAGATGGCGTCAATGTCGAACTGGTCAACATCGGCAATGATGAATACCGGGCGAAGATTGAAGGAGGCTTTACGCGCATTCAGAAAAAAACGGGAGCGGAGGGGCCTTATTTTGAAGCCACCGACCGCTACGGCACCCGGTATATCTTTGGCGAAAGGGCGCGCGTGGCAGATCCCGACGACACCACGCGAGTGTTTCGGTGGTGTCTGGAACGGGTGGAAGACCCAAATGGCAACTATATGACCTTCACCTATGAGACCCCAGACGGCGACAATCAAGCCTACTTAACCACGATCGCTTATACCGGGCATGAGGGCGAAGGGCTGGCCCCCGCGACGACGGTGGCTTTTGAATTGGAAGATCGCCCCGATGCGCCCACGCTGTATACGTCCCACTTTCCCATGAGGACCTCCAAACGCCTCACAAAAATTGTGATGAACGCGCCGAATGGCGAAGCGATGCGCTCGTACCAGCTGGCCTACCACACGACCCTCTCCTCCAGTGGGCGCTCACTTCTCCAATCGGTGAAAGAGTGTGGCCGCCCACGGGACAATGGGGATGGGACGGTGACGGAGACGTGTTTGCCGGCCCAAACCTTTACGTATACGACGCCCCAAGGGGTCTCATTTTCGGAATACCTGCAGTCCCTCCCGCTGGAGGGCACCTCCTGTTCAACGGGGTCCGGCTGTCGGGGCCGGACCGATGTCCCCCAGGGGCCCGTGGGTCCGTCGGATATAGATGGAAACGGCCGCCTGGAACTCGTAGCCCTCTCGCATTTGCCTAAGACGGGTGAGGAGCCCCCGCCGGACCCCGATCCTCAAGGGCAGACCCCCGATGCCCATACCAATTGCGTGGTCAGCGCGAGCATTCCCGGGTTCACGCATGGCAGTTTGTGCACCTGGTTTTATGATTCCCATACCAACTATGGCCTCGAGCTGCCGGAGGAGCGGACCAATCATTGGGCACCCTTCAATCAATTAGAGGTGACGGCGCCGGTCCGGGGAACACCGGACCATCGCTTGGCCGAAGGGCCAACCGGCTTTGCGGATATCACGGGCAATGGGGCCACGGAAGTGTACCAGTGGGACTTTGATGGGATGATTGATCTCCATATTCCGCAACTCGCGGCTGATCAGCGGGTATTGGAGAGTTGGGTGTCGCTGCCCGACGTCCTGACCTGGGACAGTTTTTCGGAGACCACCGATCCTCAGGAACTCAATTTTCGAATTGGCTTTGCGGATATCGATGGCGATGGCCAGGCCGATTTTTGGGGTCGGAAGGGGTTGACAGTGGAGGTGCATCTTGCCAGCGAGTACGATGCGGCCAATCAGGAGCAGACGTTTGAACCGGCCAAGACGTTCACGTGGGCGGAGATGGGCCCCCTGGGGAGCCCTATGGGCTTTGTCGATGTGAATGGGGATGGCGAGGCCGATTTTTGGGGGTGGCGGGCGGATGGCGATGTAGAAATCCGGCTCTCGCAAGGAGATGGGACGGTCGGGTCCCCCGTCATCTTGCCGTGGGTCAATGACTCGAATCGGGAGCGACCTTTAGGGTTTGCCGATATTAATGGCGACGGCTTGGCCGATTTTTGGGGCTGGGCGGTCGTGACGGACGGGCCCTATGTCACGGGGCATCTCTATTATGCGATGGCCCAGGGGGATGGGAGCTTTGGGTCTCCCCAGAGCCTGTTCTGGGCCGATCCGCCGCCCGAGAGTAGCCCCCCTGACCCCGAGACCGACCTCTCCCTCTTGGGGCGGATCGGGTTTGCGGATGTGAACGGCGATGGGAAAGCCGACGTCTATGGGTGGAAACCCGACGTGCCTGGGATTACCGTGCACTTAACCCAAAAGGATGGCACCATCAGTGCCACCGGCGAGACCGTGGGGTGGACCGGGAATGCGGGGAACGATGGGCCGTTTGGGTTTGCAGATATGACCGGCGATGGGCTGGCCGATTTCTATGGGTGGACCGCCTCAGGCTGGGGCGGACAGGTCAACATTCTTAGGGCAGGCGGCGAGAAGCCGGATTTGCTGGTTGGCGTGGAAAATGGGCTGGGCGGGACATGGACCCTCACGTATGTGTCGACGGCGGATTCGGCGCATGCGGCCGAGCAGACCCAATTCCCATTCGCCCTCCCGATTGTACAGGAAGTGCTCGTTGACGATGGCTACAGCAACCTGAGCCGAACCACCTATGGCGTGACGGGGGGCTATTATCACTTGGGCGAGCGGGACTTCCGGGGCTTTCACCGGGCTGAGATGCGTGATCCGCGCGGGATCACGACGCGCACCTGGTTTCATCAAGGCAACGATGTGGCGGTGGACGTCAATGACCCCACGGTCGCGGATGGCTATTTGAAAGGGGCGCGGTATCGGGAGACGGTGACCGGCCCCGACCCCAACAACCAAGGTGGCTTCGGAGAGGGGGTTGAGATTGTGTATGCCAAAACCGAGACCATTTATGCTGACGATACGGATAGCCATGCCCCCTTCTTTACCCCTCCTCAGACGCAAACGCAGTGGCGGTGTGGGGAGGCCGGGCCCTGTCAAGTGTCGCAAATCGACTGGGTCTATGACGCCTATGGCAACCCCCTCCAGGAGGCTCACCATGGGGACGTGGCGGTCTCGGGGGATGAGCGTACGGTGTCGCGGAGTTTTTCCCCGAATATCAGCGACTGGCTGGTGGCCTATCCCGACCGGGAAATCCGGTATGCGGGCGTGGGGCCCGGAACGCGGGTGGCGCAGACGGACTTCTTCTACGATGGGGGAAGCGGCGCCCCGACCCAGGGGAACCTCACTTCGGAGATCCGGTGGCACGACCAGGGCGCGGACGTGATGACCCAGTGGACCTATGATGCCTACGGGAACCGGCTCACGCGGAGGGAGGCGGCCACGGGGGCCACCACCACCTGGACCTATGATGCGTCGCAGACCTTTGTGGTGACGGAAACCAATGCCCTCTCCCACCCCCCGATCCGGACCGCCTATTATGGGGTAGATGGCGAGGCCATCGATACCGGACTTTTCGGGCAACTGAAACGCGTGACCGATGCCAATGGGGCCGTCACGAAAACTGCCTATGATCGGCTGGGGCGGGTCACGCGAGTCACGCATCCGGATGGGTTGTTTACCGACACGGCCTATCAGTATTTCGGCCAGGGGGTGGGCACGCAGCGGGTGCAGACCTATTGGGAACATACCAATGCCCCCAACGATCAGGTGTATCCCAACTCCCCATACGGGGAACTTGCCAGTCAGTGGTTTGATGGCCTGGGGCGGGTCATCAAGGATCAGCAACCGGGCACGGAACTCAACTATGAACGCACCACCGATTTTACCTATGATGCCCGAGGCCTACTGGTGACCCAAAGTCTCCCCCATTTTGCGGTGCCTCCGCCTTTTGGAGAGGCCTTCATCACCTACACCTACGAGGCGCTGGGGCGGGTGAAGACGGTCTCGTATCCGGATGGGCGGGTGGAACACACCTGCTATGAGGGCGGGGCCACCGCCACGGTCGATGCCAACGGGCATAAACGGCGCACGGTGCGGGATCCCTATGGGCAGGTCGTGACTGTCCAGGAATATGACGGCGAGGTGACGAGCTGCTCGGCTGGTGCAGGAAGCTCCGCAACCACCACGGCGTACGCCTACGATGCCCTGGGCAACCTGACCACGGTCACCGATGCCCAAGGCAATATCACGGCCATGGACTATGACAGCCTGTCGCGCAAAATCCAGATGGATGATCCGGATATGGGGATCTGGACCTATGCCTACGATGCGGGGGTCAATCTGATCCGCCAAACGGATGCCAAGGGCCAAGTCCTCCACTTTCAGTACGACCTCCTCCATCGTCGCGTGCAGAAAGATTTTGACACGGCGAAGGCGCTGGGCAGTGGGGATGTGCAGTGGAGCTATGATGGTGCGAACCCCAATGGAATGGGCCGATTGACGAAGGTCGAGCATCCCACGGCGTCCTTCCCATCAGCCACGGAGTATGGGTATGATGGGCGCGGCCGGGTGACCAGCAAGACGGAGACCATTGGCGCTCAAACCTTTACCTTCCTTCAGACCTACGATGGCCTCGACCGCGAGACATCCATGACCTACCCGGATGGGAGTGTGGTGGAGAAGGACTACTATGGGGCCTATCTGAGTCAGGTGCGCGAGCTGGGGGGGGAGCCATATGCCACGGTGGCTGTCTCCCCGAATCCCTTGGGCTATACCGAGCTGGGGCAACCCAAGAACCTCGCCACGGGCAATGGGGTGACCACCGCCTATGCTTACGAGGATTTCAATTATCGGCTCACCACGCTGAAAACCACCCGGTGCGACGGGACGATCTGTGTTCCCGGTGTGCTGGACCCCACGACCCTGCAAGAGTTCACCTATGGATATGATCCGGGGGGTAATGTGACGAGTATCCTAGATCCACAGCATAGCCATCAGAGTTTTGGCTATGATGCCCGTGATCGCCTCACCCAGGCGACGGTGGGAGAGGTGACACGCACGTATACCTATGATGCGATCGGCAACATGCTCAGCAACTCGCAGGTGGGCACGTACACGTACCCACCCAGTGGGCCCTCGAGTGTGCGCCCGCATGCGGTGACGACCGCCGGGCCCTACACGTATACGTATGACGCCAATGGGAATCTGACCACCGGGGCCAACCGGACGATCGAGTATGATCACGACAACCGCCCGATCACGATCACCAGTACGGGCTATGGGGGGCCACCGGTGGCGCCGACGATCACGACGCCACCGACCGATCAGACGGTGGCCGTCGGGGGATCGGCCACCTTTACCGTGGTGGCGACGGGGACCGCCCCCGTGAGTTATCAGTGGCGGCGCGATGGCGTGGACATTCCGGGTGCCATTGCAACCAGCTATCGGCTGGCTTCGACGACGTTGAATGATTCCGGGACGGTCTTGACCGTGGAGGTCGCCAACCCGGCTGGCCATGTCACGAGTGCCGGGGCGACGCTCACCGTCGTCCCGACCTATCCCCTGACCGTCACGATGGAGGGCACAGGCAGTGGGACAGTCACGAGTAATCCATCGCGTCTTTCCTGTTCCAGCACGTGTTCCGAATCCTTTACCCATGGCACGGCCGTGACACTCACCGCGGCTCCCCAACCTGGCATGACCTTCCGGGGCTGGAACGGCGGCGGCTGCAGTGGCACGGGAAATTGTGTCGTGACCATGGACCAGGCGTACAATGTCACAGCCACCTTCGGGCGCTTCCTCGCGTCCTGGCCGTTAGAGGGGAATGCCAGCGATGCGTCCGGACAGGGCCAGGATGGGGTTCTCATCGGCACACCCCTGACGGTCACCGGCCAACATGGCCAAGCGCTCGAGTTTGATGGCAATCAGGAATACGTCAGCCTACCGACCGGGAGCCTGACGGCGAATCAATCCGAAGTGACGCTGGCCATGTGGGTGAAGCCGGAGGCCTGGGGAAACATGATGGTGCTTTATGCTGAAGATCTCCGTGAAGGGTCATTCCCTTTTGAAACCTTCAATGGCCAGTTCGCCATTCGCCCGAGTGGTTGGGTGACGCGAGATACCACCACCGGGACAACGGGAACTCCCAACAATACCCTTACCCTACCCGATTTGAGTGGGGCGCTCGGGGCCTGGCATCACCTGATCTTTGTGTACAGTGTCAGCGCCCAGCGCAAGGCGATTTACCTCGATGGTACCCTCGTGAATGCCACCTCGGTATCCATTGATCCCTTGACCGGCAGCCGGAATGATGCGGCGTTAGGAAGCTCCTCGTCAGTGGGAGCCTTCTGGGGCGGGGATGGGAGCACACGGTATCAGGGAGCCCTTGATGAAGTTCGCCTGTTCGACTATGCCCTCACCGACGCGGAGATTGCGGATTTGGCGGGCAGCCCCCCGCCAAGCGCGACGCCTCCCAGTATCACGGCCCAGCCGCAGAACGTGACCGTGACCGAACCGAATGGGGCGACCTTTACAGTGACCGCCAGTGGGACCGCGCCGTTGAGCTATCAATGGCAACGCAATGGAGCCACGATCGCCGGGGCGACGAGTGCGGGTTACACCCTCAGTCCGACGGCCCCGGCCGATTCGGGCGCGACATTTGCCGTAGTCGTGAGTAATAGTGCGG
>CAZGFD010000049.1:0-9555 GCA_964525045.1 uncultured Nitrospiraceae bacterium
TTCGTATTAATACCCATTGACATTAATCACAGTTGCTCACCCTGCCCTCTCCCTCTAAGGGAGAGGGAAGAACTATGGAAAACGAGGATTATGTCGGCACTGATTTATGCGCAGGATCTCACTAAAGCCTATGGGGTGAGTCCTCTCTTCACCAATCTGACCGTTGGAGTTTCGGATAAGGATCGGATTGGGTTGATTGGGCCGAACGGATCAGGAAAATCTACTCTTCTCAAAATTCTTGCCGGGCTTGAACAGACCGATGAGGGGACGGTGACGCGACGTCAACATGTACGCATTGCCTATATTCCCCAGGACACCCAATTTGATTCGGAGGCCACGATCCTATCGGTCATTGAAGATTCCGCCACTGCATCGAAGGTGGCACTAAATGAACAGGTCGCCCGTGTTCAGGAAACATTGGGAAGAACAGGTTTTGAAAATCCAGATCAGCTCACCGGTCCCCTTTCAGGGGGATGGAAGAAACGGTTGGCCATTGCCTGTGGTTTAGTCCAGGCACCGGATCTGATGTTGTTGGATGAACCGACGAACCATCTTGATCTGGAAGGGATGCAATGGTTGGAACAGCTTCTGGCCCAAGCATCCTGGCCCTGGGTGATCATTAGTCATGATCGGTGGCTATTGGAACGAACCGCCAATACGATCATGGAGCTGAACCCGCGGTATCCGAACGGCATGTTGCACGTTCCGGGAAATTACTCGGAGTTCCTTCAATTTCGGGAGGCCTTTCAACAGACCCAATCCCAGCAGGCCCAAGCCCTGGCCGGCAAAGTCCGACGGGAAGAAGCGTGGCTCCAACGGGGACCGAAAGCCAGAACCACCAAAGCCAAATATCGGGTGGACACGGCCCATGCTTTGCAGAGCGAACTCGCCGAAACCAAACATCGTTTGCGTCAGGATGAGACCGCGATGGATTTTGTTGGCTCTGGTCGCAAAACGAAACAGTTACTCGTGGCCAAACAGGTATCGAAAGCGTTTGGCACGACCCCTCTGTTCCACGATCTTGATCTCATACTCTCACCCGGTATGGCGATCGGGGTTCTTGGTTATAATGGCTCAGGAAAATCTACCCTTCTAAAATTGTTGGCCCACGAGCTCACCCCCGATGACGGAATGGTCACGCATGCCGACAAATTACAACTCGTGTATTTTGAGCAGCATCGTGAGCAGCTCGATCCGAAAATGAGTTTAAGACGAACGCTCTCTGACACCGGACATACGGTGACACATCGTGACCGTACGCTTCATCTCGCGGCGTGGGCCAAGCGGTTTCGATTTTCTCCAGAACAGCTTGACCTTCCGGTTGAACTCTTGTCAGGAGGTGAACAGGCGCGAGCGGTGATGGCCCGGTTGATGCTGAAGCCTGCCGATGTCATCCTGATCGACGAACCGACCAACGATTTGGATATCCCGACCCGGGAAGTGTTAGAGGAAAGTCTCCGGGAATTTCCGGGCGGCCTGATTCTCGTCACTCACGACCGGTATATGTTGGAAAAAGTCTGTACGCAATTCATTGGCCTGGATGGTCAAGGAGGACATGCCACATTTGCGGAGTATGGCCAATGGGAAAGCTGGCTGCGCCAGCGGCATTCACCGTCCACGGCTCCATTGGCTGACTCCCCAACAAAGGATCGCTCTTCTCGGAAAACCACTCCAAAAAAACTTTCGTATCGGGAACAACAGGAATATGAGACGATCGAATCGCGCATTCTTGAAGCTGAAACGGTGCGTGACGTATGGCGTAAAAAAAGTGAAGATCCTGATATTGTCAGTGATTATGTTCAAATTCAGGAGGTCCATGTGGCTCTTGCCGCTGCGGAACATACCGTAGAACAGTTATATAAGCGATGGACAGAGCTTGAGGAAAAGCGACGACGGTTTGAAGAGGGGTGAGACTGGGAGAGGGAAAAGAATCGGATTGGATTGGATTGGAACTGAAGAGGAAATGAAGGGTCTACCCGATGTCACGATGGTGTGGACTCATTGAAAGACGGCTTCCTATCCCATTCATGCCCGAGGCGCATACATAATCACTGCAACGCCACCCAGGCACATGAACGCTCCGATCATATCAAACCGGTCAGGCCGGGTCCCATCGAGCGCCCATCCCCACAACAGAGCGAGAATAATAAACACGCCCCCATAGGCCGCATAGACTCTGGAAAAATGGGGTGCCTGTAAGGTCGGGATGACGCCATATAAGACCAGAATACAGGCTCCCAGTATTCCTATCCCAATGGATTTTCCTTCTCGCAGCCATTGCCAGACGAGGTATCCCCCACCGATTTCACAGAGTCCGGCTAAGACAAAAAGACTGACTGAAATGGGTATAGTCATGTGTGAGTCCTCCTGGGTTGGTATCGGGAACAATTGTGAGCTTTCACCCTCTCCCTTATAGGGAGAGGGAATCAAGATACAAATAGAGATAGGAATAAGGATAAAAATAAGACTGAGTTTAGCATTTCAGATTGGGGGGCGTGATACCCTTTGCTTCGATAGGTAGGTCTTTTGGGCATTTGACAACTTAGGGTCAGTACGGTAGGGTATCACTCATCATGGTCGATTCGGTCCGGCGACGGTGATACCATCAAGAATCCGGGCCCCGCGATCGTATCGCGACCAGATCCTGCTCGTTACAGACTCCCTCCTGATTCTGTCTCGCTTCAGTTTTCTGACCCCGTGTCAATACGATCCCTTCTAAAACTATAAGGAATATCTTTATGTCTCAATCTGTGCCTGTCACATTTGGTGCTCTTGGTGTATCCACTCCCCTGGTCCAAGCCCTTGAAAAAGCAGGGTTAACTGAACCCACTCCGATTCAATCGAAAGCCATTCCACCGGCTCTGGAGGGTCACGATGTCTTAGGTTGTGCCCAAACCGGAACCGGGAAAACTGCAGCCTTTTTAATTCCCATGATCGAGCGATTGGCCGAAGGGCCGAAACGAAGTCCTCGTGGATTAATTCTGGCTCCTACAAGAGAGTTGGCTTTTCAAATTCAAAAAACGGTGGATCGGATCGGTCGGTCACGTCGAATCTTTGGAACGACGATTGTAGGAGGTGAGGACATGGATGCCCAGGTTCGCGGCCTCCGTCAACGCCCTGAAATTCTGGTTGCGACACCCGGCCGTTTATTGGATCACATGTGGCGGGGAACCGTTCGCCTGACGGACCTCCAAATTGTGGTGCTTGATGAAGCCGATCGGATGCTCGATATGGGATTCGCTCCTCAGTTGAATCAAATTCTGGATGCGTTGCCCGAAGAACGGCAAACCCTGCTGTTTTCCGCCACGATGCCGACCGATTTGGGCGATCTGGCCTGGATGTCTCTCAAAAATCCGGTTAGGGCGATGGTGGACAAGCGAGGCAAGCCTGCCGACGGCGTCACCCATACGGTTCACCACACGACACATGCGAACAAAACCCCGCTTTTACATACCCTGCTGCGAGATGCCGGAAATTCCGTCTTGGTGTTTACCAGAACCAAGCATCGTGCCGAACGTTTATGGGAGGCCCTGGAAAAAGGCGGTCACCGCGTGGCGGTTCTGCATGGAGGTCGCCGACTTTCTCAACGTCGAAACGCCTTAGAAGGATTCCGACGAGGGCGTTTCCGGATCTTAGTTGCCACCGATATTGCCGCACGTGGGTTGGATGTGGCGAACATTGAGAATGTGATCAACTATGACCTTCCCAACGTTCCCGAAGACTATGTGCATCGGATTGGGCGGACAGGAAGAATGAAAGCGGTAGGCACGGCCACGAGTTTCGTGACTTCGGAAGATATCCGGCAAATTCGAGCGATCGAAAAATTATTGGGCCAGACCGTCCCCTGCGCTCCCGGAAGTCGAGCCCCTTCTCCTCCCCAGGATTCACGTCCTGCATTTCGCCGAAGGCGCCCGGAAGGTCAGAGGGGCCACGATTCGGGCCGATTCAAGCCCCACAGACCGGGACGACATCAGGACCGGAGACAATCGGGGCGATTTGAGCGGTAAGAAACTGCCCGGTTTCGGGTTTCGGGTTTCGGGTTTCGGGTTTCGGGTTTCGAAGTTTAAAGTTAACTACCTAAAAGCGCAACCTAAACTTTAAATTTTCATATTCCCCGTTTGCTCATCTTCTTTCCCCTTCCAGAGAGTAAATTTAAACCGGGGTGGTCATAATAAAAAGCCGAAACCAGAGACCAGATAATAGCCACCCCGGAACCCACAACTCGAAACCCGGAACTCGAAACAGGGTTTTTCATTCCTCAACAATCCGCTGTCGAAGCTTTACCGGCGGGGACATCCGCTTTCGGATCTTGGTATTCAACATTTCCACGAAGACTGAAAAAGCCATGGCAAAGTAGATGTATCCTTTGGGTATGTGAAACTTCAGTCCTTCTCCGATCAACATGACTCCGACCAGGAGCAGGAAGCTCAAGGCCAGGATTTTGATTGTGGGGTGTTGATCGATAAACCGGTTAATGGACGAAGCGGCCGCCATCATCACCAGGACCGCAATAATAATGGCCACCGCCATGACGCTCACCTTATTGACCATGCCGATGGCAGTGATGACGGAATCCAAGGAAAAAACGATATCGAGTAACCCTATTTGCACGAGAACACCCGCAAAGGTCGCCGTTGTACGGGTTGGCCCATGACTTTCCTCCCCTTCAAGTTTATCATGAATTTCAAGGGTACTTTTAACGAGGAGAAACAGTCCTCCGAGAATTAAAATCATATCCCTTCCTGAAATTGCATGGCTGAAGACCTCAAACAACGGAGCCGTCAGGCTCATGAGCCAGGATAAAGAAAACAACAACAGGAGCCGAGTCACCATGGCAACCGTGAGTCCGAGCATCCGGGCCTTAGCTTGTTGGGACTGAGGCAATTTTGACGCAAGGATGGAAATAAAAATAATATTGTCAATGCCTAAGACAATTTCAAGAGCTGTGAGTGTCGCGAGCGCCACCCAGGCTTGTGGATCAGTCAACCATTCCATACAATCAACTCCTTTCAAGGGTCCTTTACAAATATCGTTTCATGGCGTACGGTCATTCTGTCACACATGTTCTTTCCGGGTGATGATTCCCGATTAATCCCTCATGAATCAACCGACCTACGATTACGATATTCTTTGTATCGGCAGTGGCCCGGCCGGTCAACGCGCCGCCGTCCAAGCCGCCAAGCTCGGCAAGCGGGCTGCGGTGGTGGAAAAGCGGCGCATTGTCGGAGGCATATGCGTTGATACCGGGACCATTCCGAGCAAAACGTTTCGCCAGGCAGTCATTTCACTGCCTGATTATACGAAAGCCTTTCAACCCACCTCGAGTTTCGACCAAGATATCCAAGTTTCCGCTGCACAGGTACTCGGTCGTATCGAGCAAGTCTTAAATACTGAGGCCAAAGTCGTCGAACAGCAACTGCGTCGAAATGAGGTCAGGCTGTTTCGTGGCGAAGCCCGATTTCACGATCCTCATACCGTGATGGTGGGTTCCGAATCCGGCATACGTCGGGTGACTGCCGAAAATATTCTCATTGCGGTCGGATCCATCCCGACTCCCCCTCCGGGGGCGAAAGAAGACGGACAGACCCTCACGACGAGTGACGGCCTGTTGCAATTGAAACGCCTTCCGAGATCTCTGGTGGTTATTGGTGGAGGAATCATCGGCATTGAGTATGCATCAATCTTTTCCGCCCTGGGCGTCGAGGTCACGCTTGTCGATAAGCGGGATCGGCCACTGGAATTTCTCGATCATGAAATCGTTGATGAGTTGATTCACCAAATGCGCAGGCGTGATGTCACGTTCCGCTTAGGTGAGGCAGTGGAACAAATTGAGATTTCAGAGAGCCCCGCCCGTCGGGCCGTCATTCATTTAGAGTCTGGGAAGCGATTGGTCTCCGATCTGGCACTCTTCTCTATTGGGCGCATCGGAGCCACGAAAGAACTGAATCTCGAGACCCTGGGAATAGAACCCGACGCCCGTGGGCGACTCTCTGTGGATGCCCAGTACCGGACAAAGATACCACACATTTTTGCCGCCGGCGATGTGATCGGCTACCCGAGCCTCGCCGCCACTTCCGCCGACCAAGGCCGGCTGGTGGCCTGCCATGCGTTTGGGGTTCCGGCCGAGCCAATGGCCGAACATTTCCCCATTGGGATTTATGCCATCCCCGAAATTTCGATGGTGGGCAGGCCCGAGCATATCTTGACCGCGGAAAAAATCCCTTACGAAGTGGGACTGGCTCGATACCGCGAAATTGCCCGTGGGCAGATTTTGGGAGATGACACCGGCTTATTCAAAATGTTGTTTCATCGAGAGGACCGACATCTGCTTGGGGTCCACGTGATTGGGACGAATGCCACCGAGCTCGTCCATATTGGTCAGGCCGTGCTGGGGTTGGGTGGTGGATTGGATTACTTCCTTAACACGGTGTTTAATTATCCTACTCTTGCGGAATGCTACAAGGTGGCTGCCCTGGATGCAGCCAATAAACTCGCCCTGTAGCAAGATGTTGAAAAGGACCGCCAGCGGCGTTCTCAATTCTTTGTCGTGCTCACGTACTCCCGTGTACGCTCTGCGCGCCAAAGCCCCTGTGGCCTTGCTGGACCCGGCTCCGCCCAATGGGCATCGCTTGGGCGAGCGGCCCTTTTGAACATCCTGCCAGACCGTTTCTAGTTTCGGATTTCCGATTTGTAGCTGCAGCATCTCATGCTGCCTCTTCGGACCCCCCACAGAGATACCCACATCGAAAAAAGAAGGGGTCGATGCAGGAACCCCATTTGAATCCCTGAACCTATCGTTCCATATCATTGCGCCCTGGCGAAAAGCCGCATGAGATGCGGCAGCTACAGAAGAAGAGGCTGAATTTAGGATCAATAAGGAATATGCGGTTGGAAGCGATCTGAACTCTGGATGCCTAAGGATCGATAAATTCGTAACGTGGCCTGGGATTTATTCAGGGTGTAGAAATGAATGCCGCGTACTTTATGTTCGATCAAATCCATGACCTGTTCGGTCGCCCAGTGGGATCCCACCTGTTCGGCATCTTCATCGCAATGGACTCGATGCATCTCTCGTAGAAGCTTGGCCGGAAATCTCGCCCCTAAAGCCAATTCTGCCATTCGCACCATGCCCTTTTGACTCGTGATGGGCATGATCCCGGCGATGATGGGGACTGTAATCCCCGCCACCTCACATCGTTCACAAAAATCATAGAAATCCCGGTTGTCGAAAAAGAGTTGGGTGCAGATATAATCAGCCCCCGCGTCAATCTTTTTCTTTAAATGTTCAATCTCAACGAGGCGATTGGGTGTGGCCGGATGACCCTCGGGAAAACCCGCGACCCCCACACCCATGTGAGGAAAGTGTTTTTTGATAAAACTGACCAAATCCGTGGCATAAGGAAACCCGTCCGTTGGTGTTTCCACGCAGTCCGTTCCCTTTGGCGGGTCTCCGCGCAAGGCCATGATATTATGAATGCCGCTTTCGGAATACTTGGACAGGATTTTAAAAATTTCGTCTCTTCCGGAACCGACGGTGGTCAAATGCGAGACAATGGTCAAATCCGTTTCTGTTTGGAGTTTGACGACGAGGTCGTGGGTGCGTTCCCTGGTTGACCCTCCGGCACCATAGGTGACACTCACATACGCCGGTTTTAACGGCATCAAGGTCGCAATGGTTTTAAACAGCTCTTGTGAAGCGGCCTCCGTTTTGGGAGGAAAAAATTCAAAACTGATTGCGGGGTTGTGTTGTTTCAAAATATCGGCAATATGCATTGGTCTTACCTTAGTAAACAATTCCTAATTTGTCTAGCAGGATATTAAAAAATCCGCCAGCCTACGCCAAAGCTTCGGCTGACAGGCCAGCTTGGGTTCCCTGCCTGGCTTCTGGTCTTGCAGGGGTTGGTTCCGGGTCCTTCAAAATTTTTGCAATGATGAGTTATTCAACCACCTTCTAGTGGAAACCAATCCCAAGGCCAACAATCCAAGTCCAATCATGATCACCACACCCAACACCACCGGCCACGATAGTTCTTGATAGGCGTCGGCTCCATTGTACGACTGCATCCACATTGTGCGGACTTCTTCCCGAACCATCACCATGAACACAAAAGTGAGAAACAGACTCCCCAGGCCTGTCCACACTAATCCTCTGACGTGAGGGGCCATCAGGGCCGCGTTAAGTAACACCAGCGCGATAAGGGCAAAGGTTAAACTGGCGAAAAAGACTAAAGAACTGAGGCTGGCTCCATCGACTAAGTGTGTTCGAACTTCATCCGGAAGCGCCACTAATAACCAGGGGCCCACGACAATCTGGGGAAGGGTTCCCGCTAATGTCCAACCGACCCCATAACGGGTGATTTGAAAGTTAAAGGGCCGAAGCGATCCGTACAGCGTGATCATCATTCCCGTTGCCGCCACACTTCCCAAAACGATATGGAAAAATCTTGGCCACACCGTCGGTAAGGTCAGGGAGCCAGACAGGCCCTTCTGGATCATTGATTCTGAATAGTCCGGATGTAACATCATGACGTGCGCAACCACGAACAACAAGGTCACGCCCAATAAACAGACAACTATCCCTCCTCCCATCAGTATCTGAGTACTGAAGGTGGTGTTGCTCAAGGCATATTTAGTTTTATAGGCATAGATCCCCCAAAACGCTAACGCGAGAAGGATCAGTAACAGTCCATAGCCAACCTGGAACACATCCATGATATAAAAAACATGTCTCCCATACCTGCCATACACGACGAGTCCTAACAGGACCCCTAAGGCAAGGGACAGAATCATGACCCTTGGCCCAACCCTTCTCATCTTTTGGGCAAGGTCCGTCAAATGAGACTGGCCCTCCATTCTACCGAGCCAGGTGGTCACGACCATCATCGGAAACCCACCCACAAGGAGATAACTGGGATATAAATGGACCAGAAGGCTGAGGAGGAAAACAATTTCATATCCATCATTTAATGACATAAAAATCCAACCGCCCTCATGACTTTTGGGATGATCCCTTTTTGGATTTTGCCCCCCTCACCCTACCCTCTCCCCCAGGGGCGAGGAAAATATAGAGGACAGGAGTTATTTTCAATATCGTGAAGGTTTCCATACTCCCTCTCCCTCGAAGGGAGAGGGCGGGGGTGAGGGTGACACACCCAAGAATCTCCAAGGCCCCTCAACAGGAAACTCCCTCCCCCGCCTACCTGACTCAAATTCCAATTCCTTATAGGGGCCCTTCATGAACCTTGTGGCCTCTTGTGCATTACCCCCCTCACCCTACCCTCTCCCCCAGGGGCGAGGGAAAAATAGAGAGCGAGAGTATTTTTCAATTTCGTAAAGGTATCTGTACTCCCTCTCCCTCAAAGGGAGAGGGCGGGGGTGAGGGTGACACACCCAAGAATCTCCAAGGCCCCTCAACAGGAAACTCCCTCCCCCGCCTACCTGACTCAAATTCCAATTCCTTATAGGGGCCCTTCATGAACCTTGTGGCCTCTTGTGCATTACCCCCCTTGTATCTTAAGAGGCATATGTGAATAGTATTCCAACCCAGTGTTCTGG
>CAZGFD010000050.1:0-8737 GCA_964525045.1 uncultured Nitrospiraceae bacterium
GGCTTGAGACCGACCCCCTATCGAGTCATTGAGGTCGACTTTACTCTCCCCCCTTCTGTTGGCTGAGCGGTGCAAATTTTAAGATTCGTTGTTGGGGAGCAGCATGAGATGCTGCGGCTACAATTTGTAGGAGCGCCATCTAATGGCGCCCTCCGCGACCAATGATGTCCATACGGGGAGCAGCATAAGATGCTGCGACTACAATTTAATAGGGCTTCGTGATGAAGATCAATCTCAATCTAGTGTCCTTCACACTTGCGGTCGGCGTGGTAAGCTTGCTCCATGGCATTAGTGTTGGACCGATTTCAGCTCAAGATAATGAAACAAACCTTCGTCCTCGTGCCAGAGACCTGGGCATCATTGTAGGAAACTATGAACCCGGTAAATGGAATGCGATTACGGATGTCTCGGGTGTCACGGTCGGTCAGGTCACTCTGTCTGAAGGCGAGGGGACTCTCAGGCCTGGGGAAGGGCCCGTACGGACTGGGGTGACGGTTGTGATACCAAGGCAGGATGTCTGGAATAACAAGGTACCTGCTGGCGCGTTTGTCCTCAATGGAACTGGTGAAATGACCGGGTTGGCGTGGATAGCCGAGGCGGGGTTTTTGGAATATCCCATTGCGCTGACCAATACGTTGAATGTCCCGAGAGTAGCCAATGGGGTTATGTCGTGGATGATCAAACATTATCCTGGCATTGGCATCTCGGATGATACCCTTACCCCGGTGGTCGCTGAATGTGATGATAGTCGTTTAAATGATAGCCAGGGGCGCCATGTATCAGAGGAAGATGTGATCACGGCCTTAGAAGAAGCCACATCGGGACCTGTCAAAGAGGGGACCGTTGGGGCGGGAACCGGGATGATTTCCTATCAATTCAAAGGGGGAATTGGCACGGCTTCCCGTCGGCTACCTCCCGAAAAGGGGGGATATCACGTCGGGGTGCTGGTCAATGCCAATCATGGTCGCCGATATGAATTAATGGTCGATGGGGTTCCGGTTGGGCGGCTCTATGATTCCACCACAGAAGCATCGTCTCATGATTCGAATGATTACCTCTCCACAACATCAGAGCAGGGAGCGTCAAAGGAGAGGTCCGGGGACTATGGGTCGATCATTATCATCATTGCCACTGATGCCCCGCTTGATTCACGCCAGCTCAATCGACTCTCTCGTCGCGCGGCCTTAGGTTTAGCTCGCACAGGCTCTATTTCCCACCATGGTAGCGGAGATTTCATTCTGGCCTTTTCGACAGGCAATATTATTCCCCATTATCCCGAACAACCAACGTTCCGCATGACACATCTGGCAGATACGCATCTCAATCCCATTCTTGCGGCTACAGTGGAAGCCACCGAAGAAGCCATTCTCAATGCCTTACTTCAGGCGACCACCGTTGTGGGTCGGGACAACCGACGAGCGGAAGCCATCTCCATCTCACGATTGAAAACCATTCTTCAATCCTATCGGGGGGCTCCCGACACTCAGAACTTGAGCGATAATTAAAGCAGGGAGGGGAGCCTCAGTTTCGGGTTCAGGGTTTCGCGTTTCGCGGGGAAAACAGAAAGATGTTTATCTTAGAACTCGGAACTCGAAACCAGAAACTCGAAACTCGAAACTTTTTTTACATGGACAAGCCTACACGTGCCTGTTAGACTGCGGAGTTTTTCCAATTGAGAATGTGCTGATGGAATGTTTCGTCGCGACTTCAAAAGAAAACAACGCTGAATTAGCCAGCCAGGCCGTCGTTCGATCGCTCAAGTCGAAATTTGGAAATGACCCAATCGATCTTGTTTTTCTGTTTTTTTCAGACAATTTTGCAGATGAAGCACGATCTTTTGTTACGAAAATTCATGAAGGGTTGGCCCCAAAGGTCATAGTTGGATGCATGGCCCAAGGCGTCATAGGGGAAAAACAGGAAATTGAAGGGAGTTCGGCGGTTATTCTCTGGGGTGCACGGCTTCCGGGAGTTTCTCTTATCCCAATCCGGTTGATTTCCAATGAAGCGGGGGAAGAACTTTCGGTCCAGGGTTGGCCAAAGGAACTGGAATATCGGTCAGACAATCCCTTTTTTATTCTTTTGGCAGATCCTTTTTCGACACCCATTGAAGAAGTCTTCTCGACAATTGAGAACTTTTGTCCCGGAGCTCAAGCGATCGGGGGGATTGCGAGTGGTGGCATGGACTTAGGTGAAAACCGTCTCGTCCTGAATCAAGATACGTATGAAAGTGGGATAGTTGGGGTCGCTTTATCGGGCCCCGTTTCAATTCGGACGATTGTCTCACAAGGCTGTCAGCCGATAGGGGAAAGGTTTGTAGTGACGAGAGCGGACAGAAACATCATTTATGAAATGGGCGGAGTCCCTTCTTTAAATTGTCTTCAACAGACCATTCAATCGTTGGTGCAACAACGGGGGCAGCAAGCCGCGATGGCTCTCCAGGTCGGGATTGCCATCGATGAGCATCGAGCCCAGTTTGAACGAGGTGACTTCCTGATTCGTGGATTAATGGGAGCGGATCGCCGGACAGGAGGCCTTGCCCTTTCCGATGTGGTCCAAGAAGGACAAACGGTTCAATTT
This sequence comes from uncultured Nitrospiraceae bacterium, assembly GCA_964525045.1. Lineage (GTDB taxonomy): Bacteria > Nitrospirota > Nitrospiria > Nitrospirales > UBA8639. Next base: position 2,578 of record CAZGFD010000050.1, read on the forward strand.
CATATCCGGGACATGAAGGCAGCCAGCGAAGATTTGAACTTGCTCTTAGCGCAAGATCGAATCGCGCATCCTTTGGAACACCCCAAAGGTGCTCTGTTGTTTAGTTGCAACGGCCGAGGCCGTCAATTTTTTACGCAGCCGCATCATGACATTTCTACTGTTCGAGAAAGGGCGGGAGACATTCCCATCGCCGGGTTCTTTGCTGGTGGAGAAATCGGACCCGTTGGTGGGAAAAATTATCTGCATGCCTATACCGCCAGTGTGGCACTTTTTTGTGACGAACCCCGCTCTTAAATTCTTTATGAAAAAAGGATTAACCACAGTTTAACGTATTGGAGGGCGAATCAATGATTTTACCGTTGTGGGTAGGAAAAGCAGGGATGATGATCCTGGGATTGGGACTCGTCCTATTGCTGCTTCAAGGGAATGTACAGGCGGAGCAGGAGCAGATGGTGTCGACACCCTCAGGCTTACAGTATATTGATCTCGTGACGGGGAAGGGGAGGGTTGCGAAAACGGGTGACCTGGCTGTTGTGCACTACACCGGGTGGCTCAAGGATGGAACTCAATTCGACAGTTCAAAGGATCGCAACATGCCGTTTGAATTCCCACTCGGGGCAGGGCGAGTCATTAAAGGTTGGGATGAAGGCGTGGTGGGAATGAAAATTGGCGGGAAACGCAAACTGATCATCCCTCCCCAGTTAGGCTATGGTGCCCGAGGTGCGGGGCAAGTGATTCCTCCCAATGCCACCCTGACGTTTGAAGTTGAATTGTTAGACCTTCAATAATTTGCTGGTCCACCCGAAAATGTCTTTATCTCCTTTCATCATTTCTGGAATTTGGAAGCGTGCTCAAAGTGTCCAAGACCCCTCTCTATGACGCGCATGTTGCCCATGGGGCAAAGTTCGTTGATTTCGCCGGTTGGTCTATGCCGGTGCAGTACTCCGGCGTACTGGATGAATATCAAGCGGTCCGCCGTCAGGCCGGCCTCTTTGATGTCAGCCATATGGGCCGAATTGCGATTTCCGGCAAAGGCGCGTTGAATTTCCTTCAAACCGTCACCACCAATGACGCGGCTAAGCTCGACGAACACCAGGCACAGTACTCGATAGTCTGTAACTCCAATGGTGGAGTAAAAGACGATGTCTTTGTATACCGGCTTGAAAAGGACAACTATCTTCTTTGCGTGAACGCTTCCAATCGAACAAAGATTGTGGAATGGCTGGCCCGAGAGCACCAGCAGTTTCCCGAACCGGTCGAAATTCGTGATCAATCAAGTCATTTGTGTCAGCTTGCCCTTCAGGGGCCTCAATCGGAATCCATCCTCCGGGAGGCTGTGGGGAAAGGGTATGAGCGTCTGAAGCCTCGGCGGAGTCGAGACGTTTCGATTCTGGGGGCTCGCTCCCTGATTGCCAGAACGGGGTATACCGGTGAAATCGGGTATGAGTTGTATGTTTCCGATGATCAAGCCCTTTCTCTCTGGCATCATCTCATGGAGGTGGGGAAATCTTTTGGTTTGAAGCCTGCCGGGCTCGGAGCCCGCGACCTCCTGCGATTGGATATGGGGTATTTTCTCTATGGAAACGAACTGACGGAAGAAACCACGCCGCTTGAGGCCGGGGCCGAATGGGTGGTGGCCTTCCACAAAGGGAATTTTGTCGGGTCTGCTGTCTTAGAACAGCAAAAACAGGAAGGGCCGTCTCGTCGATTGGTTGGATTTGAATTACTTGAAAAGGCGGTCCCGCGTCACGGAATGGCCATTTGCTGTGAAGGCAAAAGAATCGGAGAAGTGACGAGTGGAAACCTGTCGCCAGTCCTTCAGAAGGGAATTGGCTTAGGGTATGTGACGACTCAATTTTCCCAGGTAGCCACGAGTCTCCAAATTCAGGTGAGGGAACGGCTCGTTCCTGCCATCGTAGTCCAGCCCCCATTTTATAAGAGGGAGGCATGAGTTCTCAGAATATCTTTACAGGAAAAGTTCTGACGCTAAACCTTGACCAGGTCCTCTTGCCGAATGGGGAAACCGCGGACCTCGAAATCATTCGCCACCCGGGGGCCGCGGCGATTGTTCCCTTAAAAGAAGATGGGCGAGTCGTGCTGATTCGACAATTTAGGCATGCGGCAGGAGGATATATCTACGAAATACCGGCAGGCAAGCTTCATCCCGGTGAGCATCCCCGGGATTGTGCCGCGCGGGAGCTAGAAGAAGAAATTGGGTATCGGGCAAAAATTCTGGAATTTGTGACGAAGATCTTTACAGCACCTGGATTCACGGATGAAGTCATTCACATCTACAAGGCGACAAACTTAATTCCCGGCAAACAAGAATTAGACCGGGATGAAGTCCTGGAAGTGATAGAATGGCCTTTGGACGTCGCGATGGCTCGAGTTCAAGATCGGACCGTTCAAGATGCCAAAACTATTGTCGGTCTGCAAGCGGTGTATTTGGCCACGAAGAACCTATCCCACCAACCTTGAGCCTCACGATTAGCGATGTACTTCCATCCGTTAGAACCAGTGTGAAAATATGTCGGACACTGTCTAACTATTGGTCTCTTTTCTATAGCTATTCAATTCCCGAAGCAGCCATTCTTGACTTCTAATTGTTGGATGGTTGGGACAATGCACCAGGTAATACTTTCCTGACATTGTGCTTTTTGTCGCACTCAGCTCAATAAACGTTTCGGCACTATCGATGTCATCCTTAAAGTAGTTAAATTTATTCTTAATATGCTCAGCCGCCTCTTTACCCGTATGGAATTTTCCATTTCTTTCATATTGGCAATCGGTGTTTTCGACAAACCCTAGTAAATGATCAATTTCCTTTTGCATGTCAGCGGCACAAACGGTGGGAGCGATGACTGCGCAGACCCCAATCGTCGCCAAGAACAATTTCCAATAAATCAGGAACATGGAAAGCCTATCTAAAAATGAATAGTCCTACCCTTTGGCTTCAAAATCATCTTCACGGAGTTTTGCAGTCCCGTCCCCTTGTACGACCCACAATTCTTTGTGAATGACCCCGCTGGCTTTGTTCATTTTCCAGCCTGAAGTTAGAATGGCACTCTTGTCGTCCTGAACTTCAATGGAAGGGTTGATATATTCAACCCCAGCAAATCCCTCATCAATAATCTTTTGCCAAAATCCTTGAATTTCGGCTTTCCCGGTAAAGGTCCCAAAAGGACGGGCATGCATGACGGCATTCGCTTCATATTCGGCGGCACACCCTGCCCCATTTCCAGCATTAAAGGCCGATTGCCATTGTGCACTCGCTTTCTTGACCGCATTGAGAACAACGGTTTTGCTTTCCTCGTTCATCGTAAGTCATGCTCCTTCGGTTAAAAATTGATAAATAGATAAATGACATATACACCGGGATGGGTCAATCTTTCGAGTCGAAACCTCTTTGCTAGAAAATTCGGAAACCATCTTTGAGCGGGTCCTCCTCATCGATTACAAACTCATGTTTGCCCGTTAAGAATGCCTGCCCGGTGACTTCCGGAATAATAGCTGGAATACCGTGATAATTGATTCTTTCCACTATTCTTCCCGTAAACGTGGTTCCGAGGATGCTTTCTAGGACATATGGCGTTTGATCAGCAAGGGACCCTCGAGCGGCCAGAATGGCGAGGTGGGCGCTCACGCCCGTGCCGGTTGGGGAACGGTCTAACGCCCCTTCTGCGAAAATGCAAACTTGGCGACCGTGCGCGTGAACATTGACGGGAGAGTCAACAAAGATTATGCCGTAGAGGAAGCCAAGATCGGGCTCATTCGGGTGTTCGATGCTCCGTTGGGCACTAATGGCTTGTTTAATTGTGACGCCCAGTTCTGTGATTTTTTGTGCCTGCCGGGGAGAAAGTTCAAGACCTAATTCTTTTGCCTGACAAAAAGCGTAGAACGCTCCTCCAAAGGCGAGATCGTATCGAACCGGTCCAATTCCAGGGACCTCGATGGTTTCATCAAGACCACTTACAAATGATGGCACGTTATGAAAGGCCACCGAACGAACGCGACCTTCCTCCACTGAGGCCATGGCGGTGACAAGTCCACTTGGGGTTTCCAATCGTATTTTCGTGGCCGGATCAGCATGCGAGGATATTCCATGTTCAATGAGCACGGTCACCAAACCAATGATGCCATGACCGCACATCGTGCTATATCCCTCATTGTGCATGAATAGAAGGCCATAATCGGCCCGAAGGTCCGATGGGGAAACCAACAGGCAGCCGTACATGTCGGAATGTCCTCTGGGTTCCCATATGAGGGCTCGGCGAAAATGATCGAGATGGGTATGGCAAAACCGACGCTTCTCGAGAATGGTAGCGCCCTCGGGTTCCGGGAATCCGTCTGTGATGACCCGAAGCGGCTCCCCCGCGACGTGGACGTCGATGGTAGAGATTCGATGAAAATCGGTCATGGTTAACTATAAGGAGAGAGGGTTTGCGGGTGTGGAAAATCGTGGAAGCAATAGTTCAGTGTTCTGTCATAAACCATCCTGCAACGGAGAGGCGCTTGTGGTCTCCCGCTAAGGGATCCACCCGGCACACTCGATGGAATCGTGGAACAGTGAAGATGGCCAAAGAGCCGGGCGTTGGAGCAATACACTCGGACACTTCCAACATCCGGTTCCCTTGTGGATCTTTTTTTTCTTTATACAGAATGAGTTCACCGCCCCAATCCGTTTGCCATTCTCGATGAAAATACGTGACAAGCGCTAACCGGCGCGTCGGCGGTCGATGCCCTTGAGAATAAGAATAGGCATCGTCCGTATCATCATGGGTTGGGAGACAGTCACCGGCCTGGTAGGAATAATAATTGAAATTGACATGTCTCCCCTTGATATTGGGGAACGATTCCATGTATTCGGCAACACAGGGAAGGCCCACCCGTTGCATAAACGCTCCTCCCTCCTTTGGGCCTACCTCAGCTTTCAACCAGTTTCCAGTGTTCGAAAAGGCTTTGGCAACGAGCGGCATTTCCGCCAAGGCCGTCCATTTGGATTTTTCCATGGCTTCACGAAAAGTTGCCATTTCAGAAGGAGACCAGAAATTCTCCAAAATTAATACAGGATTGACTTTGAAGGAAAATCTTGTCGGATCAAAATCAGAGAAGAGTATTTTCACGGTCTGTGACCATTCACGAGGTTCGACTCCTGTATTAGTCTATCCAATAATCTTCCAGGAAAGAAAGACATTCACCCTGTTTTTCGTAATTTTGAATTGAACCTGAAGGGCCCAGCCGGCTTGTGGAGAGCGGGAGGGAGCGGAGAGGAATCTTGAGGGAATTAGGACTCCTTTTTGGATACCTGTTTGGCGAGTCGATGAGCCAGTCGAACCATGGCGATGGAACGGTCAGCGGGATCGAGATAGACATTCAACACGTGGAGATGCTCTGAATCGGTGATGGAGGCGTTGAGGGTTTGTACCAGTTCTCCATAGGTTTTTACCTGATGGCCGACTCCACCGCCAATCAATTCGCAAACTTTCTCATATCGCCATTCATGAAGGTCATTAAAGGGGCCGTCCATAATTTCACGCTCGGTGGAATATCCCCGATTGTTTAAAATTATCACGATCGGGGTTTGTCCATTTCGCAGACAGGTCGAGAGTTCAGTGCCGGTCATTTGAAAGGCCCCATCCCCAACCAGCACAATGGGTCGTAGTGATGGATCGGCGCACGCGGCCCCAAGTGCGGCCGGGACACTAAAGCCCATGGATGTGTAATAAGCCGGCGAAAGGAACTCGGCGCTTTTTCGAACATGTAAGTCTACAGCGGCTAGAAGGCATTCCCCCACATCGGCAATGACAATGGTCTTTTCGTTGAGGAGACCGTCCAAAAAACCAAACAGGCTTTTTAATGTCACGGGTGTTTCCGGTTCCGGGGATTCAAATGAAACCCTGTCGTCTTTCGGAAGCGGGAGATTCGGGAAAGCCGGCAGGGGGGAAGCAGCAAGAGCCCGGACAAAATCTTCAAATCGGACACTGTCATAACGATGATGCCGGATCGTGATCGCATCGGCCGTGGCGGCGTTCTTCTACGTACGCCTCATTGTGCTGATGTTCTTCACTGATGTGCCGGAAGGCGCAGAGGACTCCATCGCAGTGGGCAATGAGCCTTTGTCTCGCGTGGTCATCTACCTGACAGCGATCGCTATCCTGGT
>CAZGFD010000051.1:0-8239 GCA_964525045.1 uncultured Nitrospiraceae bacterium
AAGGTATCTTGAATAAAGCGTATTCGTATTCGAAGGCGATATCGCTATACGGCATAGGGATTTTAAACGCTATTTTGGGGCAATCGGAACCGTACCGAAGAGGCCTGGAGATGTCAATTCCGCCAGTGAGCGGCCTCAACCAAAAGAGAGGGTCGGTGCTTGCCATGACTTATATTTTTTTTAAGGCTCTCTATACCCATCTCTTCCGAACAATCTCTGTCAGGATACTCATCCCAACAACCTACTTTTCATGATCCTTTAGCCTCCTGTGGTCGCCGATTGAGGATACTCCTGCTCTCGCGCAACAGAGAGCTCTGTCTTTATTGTGCCCTGGTGTCAGGGAGGAAGAAGAAATTGAAGAACTGCAAAGTATAAAGTCAAGAAGCGACCCTTATTAGTTGCTTTTGCCGAAACAAAAGTGCCTCGTCGCACGGGGTCGAAACCCCGTATTTCATTTTTAAAAATTTTTTTCATCAAAGAGATTCACTGAATCTTGATGGACATTATCGTGACCTGAGCATCCTAGCTCTCTCATCCCCGACGTCTGTAATTGGGAGTCCAGCCTCTTTCTCCTGCTGATGGTGAGAGGGAAACCCTGGATTCCTTATCTAACGTCGGGGGTGACAACCTGATGAAAGATATCGTCGTCAAAGGGAGGGTGCAGGGTGAGGCACTAATAAAAGGTATGGGGCCAATAGGATTGGTCTCGGCAAAAACTTGAAGCGGTATTCTTCAAGTTGATTTGGAAATATTTTGTTTGCCTTAACGGAGTTGTGGCTTTAGGGCTTTTCCTCAATCGCTTGGATAGCGTTTTTCGCAGCCAGTTGAACGTCGGGATCCTGATCAGTTTTCGCGATGTCCGACAGTTTGGGTATAAAAGTCGCATCGCCCAAACCTCCCAACACTTCCACGGCGAGTTTTCGCTCTTCTGGGGTGGCCAATTTCGTCAATTCCCACAACGTTTCTCGGGCTTGGGGATCATCAATTTTCCCAATCTCTCGGATGGTGTTGAATCGAACTCTTCGTCGAAGAAACGCTTTGCCTGGTCGTTCGTCTGGTTTCACGTAGTTTGCATCGGTATAGGGACGGCGAGCCATGCGGATCAACACCGACCCGGAGTTGGCTTGGTTCATCAGCCACGCTTTTAAAATGTGGCCTTGATAATAATAGCGGGGCTTTTCTTCGAGCTTGTTAATCGTGTCCCAATACAGACTCCCCACCGGCACCTGGTCAGGATCGGCCGTGAAATGATTCGTGTAAATCACGCCGACCTTTTCATGATAGAGCGTGGTTTTGAATTCTACAGAGGTTGCCTGCTCTAATAGTCGAAACACCCCGCTTGGCGTTTCCGTGTATTCAATGACCAGAGTCGCATCATGGGGATCGTTGGGATGAAAGACGACTTGGAACCCAGCTTCCTCCAAACGCATTTTAACCAGGGACACCGCATCATAGGGAGGGTATCCCAGATCAAGCCAGGTTTTAATCCGTCCTCCGATGAAAATGGTTTGAATGCCTTTGAGGACCTGCAGATCTTCTTCGGAATGTTGACTGTCAGGTGGTGGGCTCATTTGAGCATGAAGAATAGCTGAGTGCAGCAAACCCAGAGTCAAAAAGAGGGTGAATGCCAAGAAGGGATGTTGATTATGTGAATGGGGATTCATGTATCTGGCTACGTGGCTCTTGGGCATGATGCTCTACTTGAATCGATTCTGTCTCTGCACATTTTCTACAAGGGCCGTGTTGAGTCTATTGTACGCTACCTTCACGACCATTGCTACCGGCCACCCCCTAGAGGCACCCGAGGGAGAAGTCATCCGCGTTTAAACTAAAAGGTGTGGATAGGTTTTTGAAATTTGGTCTTGTATCTCAGAATCGAGAATGGCCTGACGAAGAGATTTGGCCTTGCCAATTAAATCAAGATTGATGTTTTTTCCATCTTGAAGTTTAGTGCCTTCACATATCGCTCCGGTGAGTGAGGCGTCTGGAAGATTGGCTCCAGAGAGATCAGCTTCCGTCAAATCGGCTTCGCGTAAATCCGCCATGGTCAGATTGGCATGAGCCAGTTTTTCCTGACGGAGTATTCTCCAAGGTAGTGATGTCCGAGTGAGATTGGTTCGGGAAAGATTTGCTCCTTCGAGATTCGCGTGGATCATGCCCGTGGTACTGAGATCGACCATGACCATGGTGGCCTTCGAGAAGTTGTCCTTAATGAGGTTGGCTTCTAGAATATCGGCTTCGGTGAGATTGGCTTCCTCAAAATTCGCTTGGAGCAAGTAAGCATCAGAAAGGTCCGCGCCAGTCAGATTGGTCTTGGTGAAATCCATTCGCGTGAAATCATATCCCGAAGGTCCGCTCCGCTGAGATCGCAAAAAGAGGGGGTCGTTGCTTGACATTACATTCATTTTTATGACTGTCTACCGCCCTCTCCTCCGAGCAATCTCTGTCAGGATACAATCCCCATCAACCTCCTTTGCATAGTCCTTTGGCCTTCTGTGGGGAGCCATCGGGTTTACCCCTTCTCTCACGCAACAGAGGTCTCTGTCCATATTTTGACCTGGCATTAGGAAAGAAGAAAAAATTGGGAAACTGGATAGTATGAAGTCAAGAAGCGACCCCCTATTACGCAAACACCCATCCCCGCCCCTTTCCTACGAGGGCGAGACCATCCCGGCACATTCCAATCAGCATTATTTCACAACCGCAAGGCCATGCGGATCGGCCGTTTCCTTTCCCTCGACCATATTGGAGACCGGGGCAATGCCTACGACTTCTCCCCCCTTCCCCCCGTGCATCACCTTGAGGACCGCCACACCCGGGGTGGACCCTTTGGCATTATTGACATCCTTATGGTTTCCCGTCAGGGGAGACGGTCCCCGCAGGTTGAGAAAGGCATGACTCCCATCCGGAGCAAAATCAATCAGATCCGGGGCGGGATCGGTGCTGTGTGGTCCGACAAGCGGAATCCTATTTACGATGAGATTGGACATCGAATCAATTACCTCAATCATATTCCCCGCTCGATCTACGCTCCACAGATAGCGCCCCACCGCCCCCAACCCGTGGGAATCCGAAAATTGCATGTCACGGGTAGAGACGAGTTTCGCTTCGACGGACCCCGGCAGACCTGACAGGGTGACCGCATACACATCATAGGCCAGCGGGGCAATCGGCCACCCGCCACCAGAATTAATATACATCGTATTGCCCACTTGGTAGCCACCGCAGCCCGCTGGATGCACCTGGTCGTCCGTCAGAGTTGCCGTCACCGACATCGGGGTCTCCTTCACGTTAACGACCAACAGACCGCCGCCGCGTAAGGTGACAAATCCGTACGTGCTGGTTCCCTCGGTAATGGGGCAGATGGGCGCATTATCCGGTCGTTCCACGCCTTCCAAGGCGGCTAAATCCAGCACATCCTTTTGCGGATCATAGGTGAAGGTGCCGGCTTGATAATCCGTCCAGATCCGGATCAGCTTCTTTTCCGGTATGTTGGCGGCGAGAGCCATCGATTGATCCGGTGTGGGCCAGGCCGCGTGAACATTTTTCCCGGTGGACACACACGCAACCGGCTTTCGGGACTTTGTGTCCATGACCAGGACGTGACCGGATAAAAAGGACAGGAGCGCATGCGTCTGGTCTTTGGTGACAAAGATCATATGGGGACGCCGCACCGCTTTTTGTGTGGCTTTTTGGCAAAAGTCATTGACCTCTTTGCCCAGGTCCAGGGTAACCTCAGGCTGAGCCTTGGCGGGATCGGCCGCAAGCTTGGCGCCGTCATAGACATATAAGAATCCGCCACTTTCCTTGGCAGAATCCGACTGATCGGCCAACCAAACTTCATAGGCTTGGCTGAATGAGGCTCCCCAGCCAAGGGAAAAACCTACGACAATACCGACTATCCAGAAGTACCGCTTCATACCAACCTCCTTGTGGTAAATTGTTACCTACCCATCATTGGCATTGTACTCTTCGTATTTCCGGGTACACAATCCATTTGGAAGCCTGCCGGCTTTCTTGCCGAGGCGATATTCCAGTAAGCTCTGACAGATTGGAAATGAGGGGTCAGTCCGGAGCCAGTATTTCTAACAGTAATTCTTGGGAAAATTCTCAGCTTATTCAGGCTTCTTATCCTAGTTGGGCCTGAGTGATTGTTGGTAATTCATATAAAGTTTCCCGACCCCTTTTATCCATCCAATTCACGGGGGCACAGAGCCCATGAAGAACAAACTGTTGTTCCTTATCCTTGTTGGGCCGTTGCTTAACATTACATTGATTTTTTAAGGCACTCTACCGCCCTCTCCTCCGAGCAACCTCTGTCAGGATCCAAACCCCATTAACCTCCTTTGCAGCGTCCTTTGACCTTCTGTGGGGAGCCATCGGGTTTCCCCCTTCTCTCGCGCAACAGAGTTCATGGAACTTTCCCTGAAATTGGCCAACCAGTAGGGGGCGATATTCCCGTGCGGGCTTCGAATGCTCCATCCCACCATCCAGCCACCGGCCATCATTTCATTTCTTCTTTCACCTGTCGCCGAAAAAGCCCGGGACCCTTCCCGGTCACTTTCTTAAACGCATTCGAGAATGCCGATTCGGAATGATATCCAACTTGTTCGGCAATTTCAGCAGTCGAAAACTTTGAATGAGTCAGTAACCCTTGGGCCTTTTGGATTCGGCAAAGGGTCAAATAATTCATTGGCGTATCTCCCAATCGGTGTTTGAAGCGGTCCGCCAAGCCAGACCTTGACACTCCACAAGATTGAGCCAAGTCAGCCACCGTCCATCTATTTCCAGGATTGGCATGGATCAATCTTAAAGCCTCCACAATGATTTCATCTTTCAACGCGTTCAGGAATCCCTTTTGGAAAGGGGTTTGTTGTATATACACTCGAAGGATCTGGCTAAAAATGACTTCAGATAATCGGTCAATAACGGCTGAAGAGCCAAGTAATTCATGTTGCGCTTCTTTATGTAACAAGAATCTGGCGTTGCTGAGCCAGGCAAATTCTTCCGAATCTGCTCCACGGATATGAATCAGATCAGGTAATGATTCAACTAACGGATGCACCATATGCGGATCATATTCAAATGCCCCACAGAGAAAATTCGTCACTTCCCCCTTTCCCCCGTACCGTAAAGGGCCCTTCGCCAGCGGCGAGGCGGCTGTCAAGATTTCTTCAGCCGGAACCGCACTTCCATCCGCAGGGTCCAGCAAACAATGGGCATCGCCTCTGGGCAATAACACGAGATCCCCTCGGTGAAGGTGAATGGGCTTTTCATCATCGGCTTTTTTTAGCCAGCAAGAACCGAGGGTCATGATGTGCAATATGCCGAGTTTCCCTTGAGGGATATCCATTCCCCAAGGCTCGCTGAATTCCGCGCTTAGAAAAACACTCCCTCGTAGCCGAATTTGAGACAATATCTCGCTTAGAACATCCACGAATCCCTCCAATCCCTCGCCCTGGACGATTTCATATAATTTTTGGACTCTTAATTATATAAGCGCGGCAAGTGTAGCGCTATCGTGTCATTACTACGCGTCAACGAAGGAGGTTGTCCATGAACAGTCGGGAGTCTCACATCACCAGTTCTCTTTTCCATGGCTTCAAAGCTCTTTCATCTTCCCAATTCGTTATTTCCCGACCAACACAACCTGAATTCCCAATCAATAAGACATCTGCGCCGCTGTCCTCGATTGCTCAAGAAGACTTAGACCTTTTGAGTGCAATCATTCAGGGAGATGAACAATCCTTTATGACTTTGGTAGACCGATACCATTCAGCTCTTTGGAGTTTCGCCTATATATTTAGTTTTGAAAAAGAACAGGTTGAGGAAATCGTGATGAAGACATGGCAACGGGTTATTCACACATTCCACCTTTTTGAGGGGCATTACTCCCTAAAAATCTGGCTTTTCGAAATACTCATAAACGAAATTCGATGTCATCTTACCCAAACACCTCATCCTGTCACCCTCAGGGAACGATACGTCCAATTCAGGAAAAAAACCAAAAGGCATGTAGAGAGGAGGATTCCTGACATCCAGCAAAATTCTGACATTCTGGGTTCAAGCTATTCCCGCCAGAGATGGCAGGAAGGAATTATTCCCGAGAGTCTAGTTCCCGAAGGAATCCTTCAGAAACTGAAATCTGCCCTGTATCAATTACCCCTTAAGCAAAAGCAAGTGATGTACCTTCGGGATGTAGAACGGTTTTCTTCCAAAGATGTGGTGCATCTATTACAGATTAAAGAGTCCCAACAAAGAAAATTACTCCAAACGGCCAGGGAAGCCATTCGGAAGTCACTTGATGGCGCCCTTGTGGTTGGGGCACCAGGATCGTCTCAGAAGACCCCCCCCTTCGTTTCATAGCATAGTCTCACGAGGAGCCAGATTGTTGCTTCTGAAATGCTCATGAGGGGAACTAGCTTGATCGCCATTTCAGGATTCCGAAAAACAAATTTCTGTAGGAGAATCTCGCATGAACCAACATCTGCTCCTGCGCCGACAACGGAAAACTATGTTGCTCAATAACCCCAAGGAGGATTTATCTATGCGTAATAAACTCATTATTGGTTTTTTAGTGGTAGGCGGAATCTTCATCGTCACAGGTTTACTCAGCATCACGGCTACGATAGCCAGAGGGGCCGAAAATCCAGAGGGGCAGGTTTACACGATGAGCAACAGTCCTGAAGGAAATGAAGTGTTGGTCTTTGATCGGGATACTAGGGGTATTCTTACCCCAGTCGGGAACTTCCCAACAGGTGGATTGGGGACAGGAGAAGCATTGGGCAATCAGGGAGGTATTATTCTCGATCCGAGTTTTCGCTGGCTCCTGGTGGTCAATGCAGGAGATGGGACGATCTCCAGCTTCGAAGTCGAAGAAAACGGGTTGAATCTCATTAATACGGAGGCATCGGGAGGATATTCACCTGTCAGTATAACGGTTTTCGGGACATTGGTGTATGTGGTCAATGCCGGGAATCCTGAAAATCCGGTTTCCAATCCGGACAATATTTCCGGCTTTCGTCTTGGTGAAGACGGGACCCTCACACCTATTCCCGGCTCTACCAAGCCTCTCAGCCAAGATTTAACGGCGCCAGCTCAGATCAGCTTCAACAGGGGAGGGACGGTTCTTGTCATTACTGAAAAAGCGACAAGGATTATTGGAACGTATACCGTAAATTCAGACGGGACTCCCGGGACCTTCAATACTCGAACAGCGGCTGTTCCCACACCATTTGGGTTTAGTTTTGGTGATCGAGACACTGTTTTTATTTCTGAAGCCAATGGTGGAAATGCCGGGGTCGTAGCTTCCTATCGGGTCAATCCAGAAACGGGGATTGTCACGGGTCCCCCGGTGAGCATCTTGCAGGCAGAAAATGCAACCTGTTGGGTGGTGATTTCCAATGATGGAGCCATCGGTTATGCGACAAATACCGCCAGTTCCACGATTTCGATTTTTCAAATAAATTTCGATGGAACATTACAATTACTTGATGGCCGGTTCAGTGCGCGAACAGGAGCAGGACCCATAGACCTGGTCATCACAAGAGATGGAGAAAACGTATATTCGCTCAACTCCGGGGACAATGAAATCCAGGCCTTCACGGTCCGGAGGGATGGAGGTTTACTAGGGAGACGATCAGTCCCAGTTCCGGGCGGGGCGAATGGACTGGCAGTCAGATAAGGGAAGGAAATGCTGATAAGGTTCATAGGGGTTTTTCACGCTGTTTTCTGGAAATGAGAAAGGTACCGCAGAGGCCGCGGCACGTCAATTTCCCCGGTCAGCCAGCTCAACAGGAGTTCCCGATTCCCCGCCTCTGCCAGGTACCTTTAGGGGTCAGGTTTTGTTTTTGATGATAGAGTTTTAGGAAAAGTAATGGGGCGCAGACCTTGGCGGGCGTTTTGAGCTACATATCCGATTCGGAGGATAGTGAACCTTTGAAAGCCTACATGAGATGGAGCAAATGTTTCCCAAATGACGGAAAAGCTATAGGGTCCTTGGTCCTAACAGAGGAACCTCCTCACCTCGAGAAGAGGTTAAACTCTAATCTATAAAATAAGCAACCTGCCCCCTACCTATTCATTCACACTGCTCCTTGGTCTTCCCAGACCTCCCCTTTCTCCACCATGTCGGATTTGGTGGAAATATCCTGTGCACAAGTGTCGGAAAGGATCTTCTAGGATATTTAACAGGCTCAGATTGCGACGCCTGAATCCCGAGATGGATCTCCTGCTGTTT
>CAZGFD010000052.1:0-7775 GCA_964525045.1 uncultured Nitrospiraceae bacterium
GAACATGGAGATGAATATCCAGCCGATCCATCAATGGTCCGGATAGCCGAGCCCGATAACGACGAATTTGATGGAGCGTACACACGCATTCCTTTACCGAGTCGCCAAGATACCCGCAAGGGCAGGGGTTCATTGCTGCCACGAGCATGACATGAGCCGGATAAGTCAGCGAGGCATTGACGCGAGTCAGGGTGACTGTCCCATTTTCCATTGGCTGTCGAAGACCGTCCAGGACGGATCGCTTAAATTCCAGTGCCTCGTCTAAAAACAACACACCATGGTGGGCAAGGGAAATTTCTCCCGGACGAGGAATCGTTCCACCACCGATCAACCCCGCTTCGGAAATAGAATGGTGAGGGGAGCGGAAGGGACGAGTCTTTAAAAGAGGAGAGTTTCCCGGAAGGGTGCCAGCGACGCTGTGGACTTGGCTGGCTTCTAAACACTCCTGATGGTCCATGGGAGGGAGAATGCCGGATATCCGCTGTGCCAGCATAGTTTTGCCGGAACCAGGGGGTCCCACCATCAGTACATTGTGACCTCCGGCCGCCGCAACTTCGAGGGCTCGCTTAGCCTGGATTTGTCCCTTCACATCTGCAAAATCCTCTTCAAGGGGAAAGGAAAAAAACGTCAACGAAGAAGGGTTAACCTGGGTGGGTTCTACATGGACCTCACCTTTCAAAAAACCTACTACCTGAGAGAGGGTCTGAACCCCATAAACGGTCGCGCCTTCGACGACTGCAGCTTCTTCGGCATTTTGAACCGGAAGAATAAGTGAGTAAGTTGTACGACACTCCATACCAAAGGAGAGGGCCCCCCTTACCGACTTGACCCTGCCATCCAACGATAATTCTCCAACAAGAACGTATGAAGCCACCTCTTCTGGGGAAAGAATCTCTCTGGCAAGCAGGATGCCAATCGCAATCCCAACATCTAATCCTGAGCCCTCTTTTCTAATCCCAGCCGGCGCAAGATTGACTGTAATTTTCCTTGCGGGGAAAGAAAAGCCAGTGTTTTTTAAAGCCGTCCGAACCCGATCTCGGCTCTCGCGAACTGTCGTATCGGGAAGACCTACAATGGAAAACTGCGGGAGTCCTCCACCGATATCAACTTCCACCTCAATCAAATGGGCCTCTAACCCTACCAGCCCTGCACTCAGTACTTTTGCAAGCATATATCCCCTAATAATTGATTCGGTCCCCTTATGACAGCCATAGAGCACCGGTTTTTCGACTTTGGATAAATAATCCTTCTCCTACCCTATTTTTCGATGCGGTGAGGATGAATTCTTTAATTATTTCTCTCAAAGTGCCTTTCTCCGTAAATAAAACTCGAGAGGTGAGCAAACTTCTCATTCCCAACGTTTTCTATTTGATTAAAGAAATGTGAGAGGAAGGCCGACAAAACTTTGGATGGCGGTTTTTTCTCTAAAATGAGAGTATTGGGAACAGACTTGGGATGAGATGGTGGGTTTTTCAGGGTATCGGGATGGTTTCCGCCTGAGGTGTGAAATTGAACCTGGTGGAAAATCGGTGTGCGGAAAATAAACTTCGTAGAAAGGGTTCAGGCCCAGAACAGGGAAAACCAGAAGCTCTTACTTGGAGAGCCTGTGTTCAATTGCGTATCGTATCAAATCTGCAGTGGTTCTCAATCGAAGCTTTTCAAGCAGCCGTGATCTGTACGTACTCACCGTCTTGACACTCAGAGTTAGCGACTCGGCAATATCCGAGACCGTACTGCCAGTCCCAAGATGTTCCAACACTTCGAGTTCTCGGTCTGACAGGGTTTGGTATAAAGGCGTGGTACGAGGGGGGGCGATACTGGCCGCGAGCTGCTCGGCTAAAGAAGCACTGACATATCTTCCCCCTTCCAGCACCTTCTTTACCGAAGAAATCAATTCTTCCGGAGCACTTTCTTTATTAAGATAAGCGGCACCCCCGGCTTTGAGCACCCGGATTCCATACTGATCCTCCGGCGAAAGACTTAAAACAACAACGGGAAGATCCGGTTGCAACGATTTCACTTCTTTGAGAATCTCGACTCCGTTTCTATCCGGGAAATGAATGTCGAGAATCAGGATATCCCATTTCTGGGCTTTGACTAAATCAAGGGTTCCCTTTGCCGTTGAGGTTTCAGATATGGTCGCTTGTTCAAATTCTTCGGAAAGAACTTGTTTTAAGCCTTCTCGAACAATGGCGTGGTCGTCAGCTATTAATATCCGAAGCATGGGCATTCTCCCTTCATCACGACGATAATGGAATGAAAACGGTTGCGCGAGTCCCTTTCCCGGATTCCCCCTGGATTTGAAGTTTCCCACCGAATGGGGCGAGTCGCTCTTTTATTCCAAGTAACCCAAGTGAGGGGCCATGCCCAATTTCGCGTTCAGTAATCCCACGACCATTGTCCTGAATGGTTAACATCACAAAGTTATCCTTTTGGCGAAGGTCCAGATTGACGCTGGATGCTTCAGCATGCCGCATGACATTCGTCAAGAGTTCCTGGGCAATACGAAACAAGGCGGTGGCCCGTTCCGCTCCCAGAGTGGTATTCGTCATATCCGATGCTGTGGTCACTTGACATTGAACGCCGGTGCGGCCTTGAAACTCTTGCGCTTGCCATTCCAGGGCTGCGATCAGGCCAAGGTCATCCAATATGGTTGGACGTAATGAAGTGGCAATACGGCGAACGGATTGAATGGTCTGATCCAGTAAGGTGGACATCCCTTTTAATTTGTTCAGGTACGGTTGAAGTGACCCCACTCCCTTTTCTTTGGCAAGATGTCGGTTCAACCATGCCGTATCAAATTTTAATCCTGTCAGCATTTGTCCAAACTCGTCATGGAGCTCTCGAGCGATCCGTTTCCGTTCTGATTCCTCCGCAGCTTCCAATCGGGCAGTCAGCTCTCGGGTTCGCTCATAGGATTCACGAAGTTGTGATTCCACCATCTTTTGTTCAGTAATGTCGGTCGATACCCCCAATACCGACGGAAGGGTGGTGTCGGCAAATACAAAGGGAATCTTCGTGGTATGCAGGTAATGCAATTGCCCAGAATTGTCAGTCAATTGCTCTTCTTTGATGATTTTGACTCTTCCACTTTCAATCACTTCCAGGTCATCCTTCCGGAATTTATTGATCTCTTCTTGTGATACGGCAAAATCCGCATCCGATTTTCCGATTAAAGCCTGAACGGTTGTCCCATACAAGTTGGCTAAGGCTTCATTGCAGAGAATAAATCGTCCTTCTGTATCCTTGGCAAAAATCAACTGGGGGACCAGGTCAATGACCTGGCGGAGACGTCCTTCACTCCGTCGTGAAGCCATTTCAGCCCGATTGCGTTCGAGTTCGGCTGCTGCACGGGAGGCAAAAAGTTTAATGATCGGAATGGCACCGGATTCTGCCGAGAGCTCCTGTACATCCATCGCGACTAAATGCCCCAGGATCTCTCCCGATTTGCTGAAGAGGGGATATCCTACGTAGCTTTCTACGTTCATCCTCTTAAGGTCGTCGTCAGCAGGGAAATGTTGTTGAACATCGTAGGGGTAAAAACACACCTCACCTTCTATGACGTCTTGGCAGGGAGTATTAACCACACCGTATTCAAAGTTGTCACCAAAGGCTGTTCCATTCCAAAATGCCAGGGTTCGTAGTGTTTGCTTTAACGAGTCCACACATTCGGTGATGAAGGCGTATTTGACATTGAGGCAGATGGCCAATGTTTTGACAATAAATTGTAAAAAATCTTTTCCGGTCAGGGTAGCAGCGGTTTCTGCGAGCGTTCGCAAGGCATCTTCAATATTTTTTCGTTCCGTGATATCGACCAACACCCCGATGTAATTGATGAGTTCACCCTGGTCATTAAAAACCGGGGCTAATTTCAGGTCATTCCAAAAAAGGGTCCCATCCTTTTTGAAGTTTCGTAAGACGACCTGACATCCTTGTTTGGCTTTTATGGCATGACGAAGTTGGTGGAGACCCTCCTGATCAGTGTCGTTTCCCTGTAAAAACCGGCAATTTCGACCATAAATTTCGTTTAACGAATATCCGGTAATTTTTTCAAACGCCGCATTGCAAAAAATAACGGGGTTGTCGGATTGTTGCCAATCGGTGATGAGGATGCCATTTGGGGAACTTTCAAGGATGTGATTGTGAAGCCTGGTGTTTTTTTCGGATTCCTTGCGCTGGGTAATATCAGTGGAAATGCCACATAGGGCATAGGGTGTTCCATCGGCCTGTTGAAGAAGGAATTTGTTTGAGATATAGGTGTGGAGTCCGTCTTCGTGAGGAGCTATTTCTTCCCATTCCAAGGGTACCCCGCGTTCAATGACTTTCTGGTCATTTTCTCTAAAGGCCTTGGCAATTTCCAGAGGAAAAATATCAAAATCCGTCTTATCTCTCACATCCGCTCGGGTCATATTGAAGAGTGCTTCAAACTTCCGGTTGATGAGCTGATATTTCCCTTGGAGATCTTTGACGTAAATCACCGCTGACGAATTATCCAGAATGGCCTGCAGCCTCCCTTCGCTCTCACGGAGGGCATCCTCGGAATTCTTTCGGTCGGTGATGTCCCGCATGAAGCAATGGTGACCAACCTGGTTTCCATGGAGATCAAATTCTTTGACCAACAGGACATGTTTAAAAAAAACGGAGCCATCTTTTCTGACCGCCCTTGCTTCGAATTCTGATTGGCCTTCATCAAGCATGGCCTGATAAGCCGCCAAGGGAATCGATAGATCATCCGGATAAACCGATAATTCCCATGATAGTCCAATAAGCTCTGAAGGTTCGTACCCTAACATCCCGGCATAGGCACCATTGACCTCAACATACTGCCCATTCTTGTTGAGCCTGGAAATACCTGGCATGGCCTTAGACAGGGCTAAGTTGATATTTCTGATCGAGGCTTCGTCTTGTTGACGTTTCAACTCATTTCCCAGCCATTGCGCCATGAGCATCAAATAGTCTTGATCCGTTTCCGAAAAGTGCCCTTCGTGGGGCTCTTTACCCGTGAAACAGAGGACCCCATAGGTCTTGGACCCGACTAGGAGTCTCGTTCCCAGATAGGATTCAAGCCCTAACGATGTATATCCCGGATCATTTCGCCATCCTGAGGAGGAGGCGTGCTGGATCATGATGGGGTCAGAAGAATGTAGCGCCTGCCTACAAAAACTGTCGCATAACGGGACCAACGATCCTTCTTCGAAATATCCGGGAGAAGGGTGGGTATATTGCACGATCAGGTTATCCTCATGATGTCGAGTTACGAGACCCATGGGGAGACGAAACCGACGACATCCCAATTCCAACAAGGCCCGGATGCGTTGTTCAAAGTTTGAGACGGGCGAGGAAGTGACTTCATAAAGTTCCCGAAGGGCCTCTTTACTTGAGTGGAGCATTTCTTCCACGCGTTTTTGTTCAGTGATATCCTCGCAGACAATGAAGAAAACGGTTTGGTTATTTCCCAATTTCACAACTTTCACGGTTTCCCGCACCCATAGCAGGCTGCCGTCTTTTCGGGTCTTGCGAGCTTGCCAACGCCCAAGATTGTCGGGATCTTGCAAACATTGTTTCATTTGTTCTTGGACTAATGACTTATCGGTATTGAGGAAAACATTCAACACAGATTGGCCGACAAGCTCATTGACCGTGTACCCGAGTTGTTGAGCGCCGAACTGGTTAACCGACAGCACGGTTCCTTCAGAAGAGACGGTAAAATACATCGTGGGATTATCTTCATAGAGGAGCCGATATCGTTCTTCACTTTTGTGAAGCGCTTCTTCGGAATTTCGTTGTTCAATGGCAATCCCAGCAAGGTTGGTAGAAAATTCGATGAGTTTTAATTCTTCTGAGTTGGGGGTGCGGGGGTGGGGGTAATACATGGCAAATGTTCCCAACACTTTTCCTTGTATGGAAAAGATCGGGGTCGACCAACAGGCCTGTAACCCATGGGCTAATGCTATTTCCCGTATTGGCTCCCAGAGAGGATCGGTTTTGATATCCTTCACAATGACAGATTCCCGCCGGTAGGCGGCTGTTCCACAGGCCCCCCC
This sequence comes from uncultured Nitrospiraceae bacterium, assembly GCA_964525045.1. Taxonomy (GTDB): domain Bacteria; phylum Nitrospirota; class Nitrospiria; order Nitrospirales; family UBA8639. The sequence continues at coordinate 6,045 of CAZGFD010000052.1, forward strand.
CCTTGGACCAATTACAAGGCCGTCAACTTTTTGCGAGTAGGAATTTGGCAGGTTAGGAGCAGCCCCGGTCCGTAGTTTCACCCCCTCGAGGAATAAAATCGAACACAGCATTCCGTCGGCTTGTTGCTCAACCATCCGGCAAATATGGTCCAAAATCTTTTGAAGGGGCTGGCCTGTGGCAATCATCTCGAGTGTGGCCTTCTGCCCGTTGAGTAACGCTTCTCGGCGCTTACGTTCAGTGATATTACGAACGATGGCACAGGTGTAGATTTTCTGATCGTTTTCCAAAGCGCTCAGGGTGACCTCGACGGGAAACACTTTTCCGTCTTTTTTGCGGTGAAGTGATTCGTAATGGAGGGGAAGGTTATGGGAGAGCGTCCTGATTTTATTTTTGAATTCTTCGGGGTCGTGTGTTGGAGAAATTTCTGAAATGGGTAATCCGATGAGCTCTTCGTGAGTGTAGCCTAGGGAACGGGTAGCCTCTTGATTGGCATAAAGAATTCTCTTATCTGGTCCGGCCCAGAGCACCGCGTCTCCGGCATGATCAATCACAAACTTTGATAAAAGCAGTTTCTCTTCGGCTTTTTTTCGAGCAGTAATATCTTGGAGAATGCCACGTCTTTCTATGAGATTCCCTTTTCCATCTTGGCGAAGATGGATACTCAGATTGACCCAGATAGATGTGCCATCAGCCCGCCTCATTTCTAATTGTTCTCCTTCGACCTCCTTTCCCCCTTGTGTTTGGGTGAGGATTTGCCTGGCTTTCTCAAGGCCATTTTTGCCTGGTGCGTAAAATCCCAGAACCGACTGTCCGATTATTTGATCGATCTTGTATCCAAGCAATTGTTCGGTTTTTGCGTTGGCACTGGTCACGGTTCCGTCAATATCACTTGTGATATAGGCTAAGGGGGCTGAATCATAGAGGTCTCGATAGCGATCCTCACTATTTTTTAGTTCCTGTCTTCCTTGAGCACATTGGATTGCCACCCCGGCCAGGTAGGAAGCCGTTTCGAGAAGCTGGATATCGAATTTCGAGGGATGACGGACCTTGGGGTGGGAAATGGCAAAGGTCCCAACCGGTTTTTTCTGTTCCGAAAATATTGGGATGGACCAACAGGCTTTTATTCCCAAAGATCTGGCCGCATCTCGAATCGGGTCCCAACGGGGATCTTGCTCGGTATCCGTAATGATGACAGCCTCTCCCGTGAATGCGGCGGTTCCGCAAGCCCCAGAAAATTCTCCAGGGACGGTACCGTTGAGAACCTCGCAGGCTGATTTCAGCCCCTGAGACGCGGCGACGACATTCAAGACGCCCGTCTTTTTATCGAGCAACATGGCTGTGCAAATGGATGAGGGAATGATTTGCTCGACGTGTACACAGAGGTCATGTAACACATCGTCCAGTGCATGCCCTTGTACCGTCTTTTGCAGAATGGTTCTTTGGAGGGTTTCCCGTTCCCCACTCATTGTACGATCTGAAATATCAAGTCCCATCCCTAGCCTACGAATCGCTCTGCCCTTGCATCCCAGTCCACAACCTTGCCGCGATCAATGTCTCACCGCCTCGAAGCGAAAACCCCTTACAAACAGACCTTATAAATGAAGTCGTTTAGGATAAAGTTTCAAAATTTGTGGATTTAAGCACAATCTGACACGCAGTTCACTTTATCCTACTATTTTGTGGAAAATTTGGGAAGGCCAAAAATTACTTCAGAGTGGCCAATCCATACA
>CAZGFD010000053.1:0-7674 GCA_964525045.1 uncultured Nitrospiraceae bacterium
CCCCTAAACCCTTCTCCAACCCCCAACAAAACTTGAAAATTTCCTCTCAAGTGCTAAGATTTCGGTCGTCGATCTTCCCATCATCCTGTCAGAGATAGGATGGGGAAGACATCCTCATTCATTTTATCCACAGAGGAGGGAAAGCCATGAACCGATTCATCCTTATTTTCAGTTTGATAGTGGGGGTCAGTGTAGGACTGGGGTCGCTCGCAGTGGCAGACATTCCCGACTCCTCCTGCAATGGCCCGAACTCCTGTCAGGGGCGGGAGATCTCGGTCGGAGAGAACTCCTGTAATGGCACGAATGTCTGCAATGGATCGCGTATTATCGTGGGCGAGAACTCCTGCAATAACGGAGAGAATCTTTGTAATGGCCACAGGCTCACCATAGGGAATAGGTCCTGTAAAGACGGAGACAAGAATTGCAATGGCCGCGCCCACATCATCGGCAATGACTCCTGCGATGAAGGGAGCAACAACTGTAATGGGTCTGGGAATACCATCAGTGGCTCCTCCTGCGACGAGGGCAATGACAATTGTATTGGGAATGGGCTCGCCATCTCCAACTCGTCCTGTGATCAAGGGGATCACAACTGTCACGGGGTCCGTCACACCGTCAGCGAATCATCCTGCGATGGGGGGCATAACAACTGTAACGGATATGGGAATACCATAAGTGGCTCTTCCTGCGATACCGGAAATAACAATTGCAATGGGTATTTAAACAAGATCACCGACGATTCCTGCGACCATGGGGACGATCAATGCAACGGCAATCAGCAGGTGATTCCGTAGCCCTGCTCCGTGGGGGGCCGTAAAATAGTACTAATTTGGAGTCAGTTCTTGTGCAACCACATTCTAAGCGCCAACCTGTTCTCAATATTTCGTTTTTTCCCTCAGACTGACCACCCATTAATGTTAATTTGAGAATCAGATCTTTGACCTTTTGGGTGTGGTATGTCAAGAACTGACCCCTTACTTGCTTTAATGGCGCGCCGCAGTTTCGCAGCTTGTATTATCGGGTAGCCAAAAAGCATGGAAGAAATGTTGGGCGGGTTGCAGTGGCCCGAGCCATGCTGAAGACCATCTATGCCATGTTGAAACACCAGAAAGCATTTCGATCGAGTGCAAAGGGGAACGCCAGTCAGCGCCGAGGGGTCATGGGCCACTAACCCCTATCGGTAGTGAGACCCAGAGACTTGATTGCGCGACCGGCTTCCCATTTCATCGTGTGCTACGAAGCACCTATAGGTGACTGACGCTGTCGTCCTCCGAGACGCTTCCAGGGCAAGTCGATCGAAAGAAATGGTATGCCCACTTGACATTCTTTTTCATAGGTGACCCCATTTCTATTGCTCATGCCTGACCTAATTTTTTTGAACAAGACCAACTAAATAGGAAAAAGCGAGGGAAGTCTGGAGCGATAGGCGCTTGAGAATCTGATTGGCCATGCGGCATGATTTAATCACATAGAACATGAATTTCTTTGGGATTGCCATGTGAGATTTTTCAAGGAGGACTTATGGAGTGGAAAGCCAGTCATATTTTAGTAAAAGAAAAAGGGTTGGCGGAGGACCTGAGAAACCGTCTTAAAAATGGAGCGGACTTCGGAGCTTTGGCGGAAGAATTTTCTACCTGTCCAAGCAAATCCAGTAAAGGCAATCTTGGGTGGTTTGGTCCAGGCAAAATGGTCAAAGCTTTTGAAGATGCCGTCAAACGACTTGGGCATGGAGGAATTAGCCCAGTCGTATCTACCCAATTTGGTTATCACATCATTAAAAAGACTGGCCAGAAGGATTAATCTGAAACAAATAGCAGGGAAGTGTGCAGCAGCAAATTGGGGTCCGGACTGGCTATTGGTTGATTAAATTAAAAGGGACAAGGACTAAGTTCTTCAAAGTTTGCAAATCATCCATGCTGCAAATTCCCTATCTCAACAAAAATACTAAAATAATAATTGCCTGAAATCTATCGATCAAAAGAATAGAATTTCAAACGGTATTTTGGGGGATTGCAAAAGTATCGAAGAGGTCAAAAGAAGTCAATCAGGCCTGTCCGAAGTCTCAACAAGGGCGGGCGAAGACTGCGAGAACGGGTATTCTGACCATTATGGCCCTATTATGCACAGAGTGAATAGAGTCGTTGCTTGATACGACATATATTTTTTAAAGCTCTCTTCAGCCATCTCCTCCGAGTCATCTCTGTCAGGATTCAATCCCAATCAACCTCCTCTGCATGGTCCTTTAGTCTTCTGTGGAGAGCGATTGCATATACTCCTTTTTTCACGCAACAGAGATCTTTGTGCATATTTTGCCTTGGAATAAGGAAAGGAAAAGAAATTGATGAACTGAATAGTATAAAGTCAAGAAGCGCCCCCTATTAGTCCTCAGCCTTGAATGTGCCGCACATCGGAACACTTGAAGAAATGCATTAATTTTTTGAATCCGCGAAGGTCTTGAAAAAGAATTAGAATTTAAAAGTGTTCTGTTGCATGCGTACTATAATACATCATATCTTACACGCTGCAAACGTCTTTCTGGATCATGCACTCTCGTCCTTCCATGCAGCATGCGATGATTATCCATGAAGATTACACTGTGTCTCAAAAGCGTTAACGATTTACTCACACGTTTACTCTCAGCATCAAAATAATCTAACGCTTCCCGTTGGTTTCGCGTACACTGCACCTCCTCAACCACTTCTCTTCTATATCTCCAACCGTTTTCTATCCGTAAAGGAAGTCTTACTACATCTTCACCCTTCCAAAATTCAGCAGGAACGTATAAAGGGACTTCACCAGATAATGCCTTTTCAACCCATGCAGGTACAGACATCTTCTGTGTGTCTGCAAGCGCTGTTATACCTCCACCCCATCTATCTTCCCGAACGACGTACATTGCAACATATCTCGGAGGAGGCGCTTCGAAAGATGCATCTGTGTGCAAGGGAAAGGGTTCCATGGTTAAAGATCTTGCAACCTTATCCGCTACGAGAGGACGAATGTCCCACACAACCGTTCCTGCATGATCTTGCAAGACGGGCCTTCCCACTTCAGAGACGAGATCAACAAGCGATATCGGTTCGCTAAACTCTTCGACGTAAAATCCTTTGGTCTGGATGTTTCGTTCGTAGGCTGCTATGTTCATATTTTCACCGGATGCATCATTGCCTTAAACTTATTATCATCCGCTCTAAATGCACGATAGACTGATGGACCGAAAGATTGAATATTGAAGATAGGTAATGTTCCTACCAAATGGCAGGCTTGCGTTCCTTCAAAATCAACATAGTGAAAAATTTTTTGATGCACATACGGTTGCACACATTGATCATCTTCGTCGAGCGCGCGCTTCCACGTTTCCTCATCAACAAGTTTCCCAATCGTCAATCCATAAGTCTTTCCAGAGATCCCATTTTTTGCGATCCAGTCATCTTTATGACGTAATGCCACTTCCTTTGTTTCTACATCCTTATCGGGCAGAAAAGTAGGTACAATGCTGCTTCCTAAGAGAGTAGCAGTGTAAGGTTCTACAAGCCTCGTCATGGCCGCTTCATCTCCTAGCACATGTAATAATCTCTTATTATGACCTATCAATATGGATCTAGGATCATTTAATACTATTCCGCCATCGAGCATGTAAGCAACAATATCATCTAACACCTCTACTAATTCATGCTGATGAAGTTCTAAGATTAAGTGATCATGATGGTTCATTGCCGTATGTAGTTCACCAATACCGTATAATTGCACCGCCGGATTGAGCAGGCGGAGAAAATGGATGTCGTAGCCTGGCTCGCTTTCCTTAACGACGCCTATGTTTCCGCTAATATGTCTTGCTAGCGTTTGCTCGCATTGGAATAATCCATCTAAAGGCTCAGCAGAAAAAAGCTTGTGTGCTTCTTTGTTTATGAGATAACTTGCCAGAACCCCGTTAAAGATAAATCGCGTGCCAATCTCGCACAATTGAGGTAAGCCTTCGTCATCCAACAAATAATCGGGACGAATTAGACCATTGACGTATGGAACTGATCGCAAGGACTCTAGAGTCTTCCTTACCTCGTCTGTCAGTTGGGTTATTTCCGCTGCTTCAAGCGTGGCAATAACTGCTTCGAGACCCAGAGCAACCGCTTCTCCCAAAGCAGTAACGCGTTCAATCGATTTTTTCGTTTCCAGGAATGCTGCTGGATAATATTCATCTATATAACTTGGCCGGACTAAAGTGACTTCTGGAACATGCCTAATAAAATGAACTCTTCGTTCGGCATACTCCGAAAAGCTGTCTATTTCTTGGATCATATCATTGTTGGGTATTGTTAATTTAGGTCGGTTTTGGCAGCCTGAGGAATTTTAAAAAGAACCAAACCAACTACCAACGCCATTTCTTTTCTGGTAAATCCAATAGTCCATTACTATCCCATTAATGATTAGGTGTTTTGGTCTTGATAAAAACGGTACCGGCGAATTTTCCTTTGATGAAAAGACTTTGGTTCGTCGTTTCCTTCGCGTCCAAGACCTTCCCTCGTATCCCAAATTTCGAGGAAATGAGGTATAAGAGTTTGAGGTTCTGTTACAAGTGTGACTCTTGTTTCAAAGCGAATTTGGTCAATCATGATATTCAAAGATGGTTTGTTTATCTCGACAGCCAAATCCAGAGTATTTCTAACCATTTGGTCCAAGTCTTTTTCATTAGGATAGGAAACTATTTCCAACTTAATGCACCGTTCCCAATTTTCAGATTCTTGACAGGGCACCCGGCCAACCAATGAAATCAGAGAGATATATTCTATTGGGTGACCTGGGAAAATAGGAACCTCTTCTTCAGCCTTTATCTCATAGGTAGCGCCAAGGATCATTTTACTATCCACCCACTGGCCTACGAGCACATCCCACCCTCCTTTTATATTCGAGTACAGGTACTCGTTACTGAGTATGTGATCAAAAAGCTTTTGCGCTCGGGGATTTTCGTTCATTCGTGTTTCAAAATCTGATCCTAATAACTTGTTAATGGTAAGACGAAACTGCTCAGGTTTTTCGATTGCGAGTAGCTGACCATTTTGACTGAGGATGAAATTTGGTTGGAAAGAACTAAGGTATTGGGTTATTTCATCTAAATCTTGCTGGTTATCCGGGATTCCCAAAGCATGATTGGGTATCTCAAAATCGAGAAATTCAATAAAAAGTCCTTCCTCATGATCCTTTGTTTGCATGCGGTAGGATCCCGTCGCCGTCCATATTTCTTCCTTTTCCCCTTGCACGCGTTTGACCTTTTCAGTTTCATTTTCTACTCGTAGTTTCATCCCGATGGGCCAATTAAAGGATAGGGTTACATGGTCGTACAATTGGTCGCTCATCGCAGGGCCGGAAGTCGATACAAATAAAAACAGGATTAAAAATATGAGGGTCGGAGGCATTACCATTAATTTGTGGGGTTGTTTACCTGTTAGGCGAGAACAATTCATCATGGAATCCACCACTCTAAGTAAGGGGTGATCCAAATTGCCATCCGTATTTGTTTCTACCTTCTTTTTTGACATTTCCTATATTTGTTGAAATGCATAAACTGTGCCTTTTTAAAAATTATCCAATAATCAATCAGATAATGGTTATATGCCATCTAACATAATCCCTATGTGTAAATAGGGTTACCATTGTTGTCCACCTAAAAAAAATTTCCTTTCCAACTTGGCTCCTTAAGAAAGACCGGGTGAAATGGTCCCTCCCCTGAACTAGGGACAGGTCTAATGCAAGAGAATCGGTCTCGATATTGGAAAAATTAGTGTAGGAAAACCCTATAGAGGGAGAATCAATTTGGATACTAAGGCGAGTGAATGAAGTCGTTGATTGACATCACATATATTTTTTAAGGCTCTCTTCAGCCATTTCCTCCGAGTCATCTCTGTCAGGATACAATCCCAATCAACCTCCTCTGCATGATCCTTTTGTCTTCTGTGGAGAGCGATTGCATATACCCTTTTTTCACGCAACAGAGATCTTTGTGCATATTTTGCCATGGAATAAGGAAAGGCAAAGAAATTGATGAACTGAATAGTATAAAGTCAAGAAGCGACCCCAAGTATGCTTATTTCTTGGAATTTTCTGGTCACTTCCAAGACCAGGTGCACGACCTGAGGGCTTTCTTTATCAAGATGCCGGATTTCCTCAATATCCATCTCTGGAAGGTCCTCCAACAAATCATGAATCAGTGAAGCTTTGAGCAAAATACTGTCCGAGTAGAACTTATAATCAAGCAAGATCCCTAAAGTGGAAAACGCATGTCGGAACTGGTTACCTCCGACTCTCCGATTCACACTCGTCAACGCGGTCGCCTTCAAAATATACGGAGCAAGGACTAAGTTCTGTAGAGTTTGCAAATCATCCATGCTGCAAATTCCCTATCTCAAAAAAGGTATTAAAATACTAATTGCCTGCAATCTATCGATCAAAAGAAGAAGAATTTCAACCGGTATTTTTGAAGAATTGCAAACGTAGCGAAGAGGTCAAAAGATGTCAATCAGGTATGTCCGAGGTCCTAATTTGAGAAGGGCCAGCCTGCGAGCAACGGCATTCGCCAATTTGAAAGCCGCTTGGTCCAAGACCGGCGATCGCAAAAGTGCCTGAACTTCATACAACTAGATTTGATCCCTTAAGACCTTGCAAAAAATAAATCTGCCCCTTTTTCTTTTGCAGGAGTTTGGTATTTTACTTCACAAGCCTACCAACGGCTATATTGTAAAGCACGTAACCTGACTCCTTTTACATAAGAATAGATAGGCCTGTTGGAGGAGGGATTTAATCGGATAAAATAGGTAAAGATGCTCCCCGAGGAACAAACAGCGCTACGCGAAACCGTCTCGCGATGATCGGGGAGATACACCGCAGGAGAAGGATAATGGAGCTAAACCACATGATAGTTCCGGCTCATGACAATGAAGCATCCGCCCGATTTTACGCGGATGTGTTCGGTCTCGAATACAAAGGGCTCATGGGACATTTCGCACCTATTCAAATTCCAAACCAGGGCCTCACGCTCGACTTTGATACGGAAGAGACATTTTATCCGCAGCACTATGCGTTCAAAGTGACTGAGAAAGAATTCGATGAAATCTTCGGTCGGATAAAAGACCTCAACTTAACCTATGGTAGCGGACCACGTAGTTCTGAAGATGGTGAAATCAACCACTGGAATGGCGGCAAGGGAGTCTATTTTCGCGATCCGAATGGTCACTTACTGGAGCTATTAACTCGCGACTATACCGCGGAGCAGTTTAAATAGGTCACCCATGATACATGGTTATTCTTATTTCCACACTCGATTTGAAGGCGTCCTAGGGCCTAACAAAGCAACCTCCCCAACTCGAGAACAAGTTACTCTTGTCGTGCCCACCTCTTTGAATCGGGTGAGAGGAGACTCAGACTAAAGGGGCAAAATTCTATTTTAGATAACCAGCGACCTGATCCTTTTTATATCTATTCCAACTAATTCGCTTATTAGCTATCCTCACAACCTTTCAAAGATTTCCACGATTCCCCATTGACTATGAACTTTCATAGAGCCGCGAATTTCTCAACGCATCGTAGGGGCCAGAAATTTTCTCAGAGCAGAATGACCTTCATATTGACAATAAGTCAATACTCATGCCTGATGAAATGAAAAAGGCTGCACCCGCGAGGCTG
>CAZGFD010000054.1:0-7329 GCA_964525045.1 uncultured Nitrospiraceae bacterium
GGGGAGAAGAAATAATTAAATACGGGGTAACCCGAGGACCAGCGGGAACCAAAACAACTGTTCAATCTAATTACTTTGTCTGTACGGATTGCCACAATCTTGGCCGCGAGGATCCCGATCTTAGAAAAAGTGACCCGGAGGCTCGGTTGGACTTTGCGATGAAAAATCGGCTTCCTTTTTTGCCGGGGACGACCTTTTATGGAATTGTGAACCGAACCACTTGGTTCAACGGCGACTATTTGAGAAAATATGGGACTTCGATCGGGGAAGCCAATACCAACTTAGTGAAATCGATTCAACTATGCGCCACACAATGTGCGATGGGAAGAAAACTCGAGGATTGGGAAGTACAGGCCGTGCTCGAATATTTCTGGTCCATTGAATTAAAGCTCCAAGACTTGAACTTTTCCGAGTCGGATTGGACGAAATTGAAGCGTGGTTCCACTGGATCCCGTAAAAACCAAGGACTGATCTCCTGGCTCAAAGGATTTTATTTGGACGCCTCCCCCGCTACTTTCTCTACGCCACCGAACCCTAAAGAAGTACTGGAGTCCTATACGCCCAATATCGAGAAAGGAAAAGCGATTTATGTTCTGAGTTGTTTAAGCTGTCATAAAACGGGGAGAATAACCTCATTCATTTTTGGAAATTCTCCCGTGAAATATCGGCTTTTGAACGCCCACACTGATTATGGTGCAAACTTTTCAGTCTTTGATGCGGTGCGAAACGGAATCAAAGCGAGCCCCGGAAAAGGCTATATGCCGAATTATCCGCTGCAACGTATTAGTGACCGGCAACTAAAAGATTTACAAGCTTTTATTAAATATCAAGCTACCCGCGATCTCCTCCCCCTGGAACCATTCCTTGATTGGCTAGATTAATCCAATGCCCTTTTTCAAGAACTGAGCCAGAAGTCGTTAACAAATTCTTCACCGCTGATTTCTCCTAGGTAAAATTCACTCGGTCCTGTTTCAGGTGACCGTCACCCTCTTTTTTTAGGCCAAAACCAACACGAGCTTCTGAGATTATTTCCCAAGGAAGGAAAAAAGAAAAAATCTTAGGGAGCGTGTTTGTATAAAGTCAAGAAACGACCCCTTCTTTCCACACCTCCTCGATCCCCACCCCAGGCACCCAACGCTGAAAATCTCTCTCGTAAATCCTATCCCGATCACGCAATATGTACCTTGCCTACTTGATATTTAGGCGTAAAAGGTTTTGAATAGCTCGTATGATTACGGACCCTATTCCCAAGCAGCCCTGTCTCCTGAAAAAGGATGAAGTTGTCACGATCGCCCACCTGTCCGATTTACACTTTACTTCCAAGACATCTCTTGAAGCCCCTCATTTAGCTTGCCTCCAGGAAGAATTAGCAAACGAAAACGTCGATATGATCGTAGTGACAGGAGATATAGCTACTTGTCCACTTAAAGATGTCTTCGTCTCGTGTTGGGACCTGAAACCAACACCCACAGACCTGAAAAACGCTCTGGAACTCAAGAAAGCGGAAACAGAGACTTGGCTGAAGGAACTAGAAGGAACGTTTAATCTGGCTCACTCCTTTTTTCAAGGACTCTGTCAAACGTCAGGGGTCGATTACCCTGCGGGTCTTCGCGTGGTTCCAGGCAACCATGACCTCCGTATTCATCCCGATAGTTTTTTCCCAAAACCCAAAGGCTTCTTCAGTCGTAAAGAAAATCCTATCGAGCTTGTAGTTGACCTGGCCGATAACACCTTTCAACGGATATTTTCGGATTTTGCAGGTGACCAGCAGCTGAATTTTTCCCATCCGAAAAAGACAGACAACCCCAGTTTCGATGTGGCCGTCCTTTGCTTTAACTCCAATTCCAGCGATCCCATTCGCAATTTTGCGACAGGAAAGGTTTCAGAGGAAAACCTGGAGAAATTGCGAACCCTTGATAATTTTTATCCGGAATTTAAAAAAGTGACAAAAATTGTCCTTATGCATCACCATCCCATGCCCATCCCGTTAAGCGGAGGGCGAGAAGGAATTCTCGAGAACGATCCTTTTCTCGTAGTACAAAACACCGGGATTGTGATGCGTGAATTGGTTCGAGCAAAAATTCATCTCGTGCTGCACGGCCACAAGCACTATAGCGGTTTTTCTTACACCACTTACCCATTGACTGCAGATGATACCCACGGGATATCCATCCTCGGGGCAGGAAGCAGTGGGACCTATTGCGAAGGATTCCATTTTAACCTTGTCCAGCTTTACCAAGGCGGACAGGTATTTGTGACAGAAAAGCGGCGAGACCACACGGGAGGGTATGTCGACAAACGAAAATTTTGGCTTACCCCAGCAACCGCTCCAGGAAATGCAAAGTAGGGCAGCCAAGCATGCTCTGAGACCAGTAAGCCCCAAGCACCCCGATTAGATAGGCATAGTGCTGGATAAAACACTGTGTGGTCATCCTGCATGGAAGGATTACTGGAGAATTGTCAACTCACCGAAAATTGGACGCGAACCAGCCAATTCACCTTGCTACCATCCATAACACCCCCCCGGAAGAATGAAAGGAAAAGGGTTATGTCGGAAGCAACAGGAGGTATGTTCAGTGGACACTCGACAAAAGGGCGAGTGTTGGTAGTCGATGACGAGCCTGCTGTCCGACATGTCGTAAAGAGAATCCTGACTCAAGCTGGCTATGATGTCATCGAAGCTGAAGATGGCGAAAAGGCTATTATGGTAATCAATGAAGGAGAAAATCCTCTCCTTTTAAATGTCATTATTTCTGATATCCGAATGCCAAAAATCAACGGGGTCGAAGCCATTAATTATTTCCAAACCCTATGGCCTTGCGTTCCCATCATCGTCCTGACAGGGTTCCCAGATATGGAGATGGCTATCGGTTTTCTCAAAAAAGGTATCGTGGATTATTTAGTGAAACCGGTCGAAAAAGAAAAACTCACGAATGCAGTGGCCAAAGCTTTCGCGCAGAGAAATTTCCATAGCTTGTAAGGAGGTAGAGCCCTAGTTAGCCAAAGTAGTGTGCACGCGTTGGCCCGCGCTTTGAGGACCATGATCACCTCACGGTGCCTTTAGTCTTACGTGATATAACCTTTCCTAACTTCTCTCCCCCGACCAGGCTGACTCTTTAACGTGACCAATAATTCCACACCGGATAGAAATATCGCACTCCTCGGAATTAATGGAATCCGTCCAATCCTTGAGTTTGCAAAAAGGACGGGACCACCAACCGATCTTCAGGCCCTTGCCAAATAGCTGTCCTTGGTTTGCCAAGGCGGGGGTCGGCAGTACAAATTCCCTTTCCCGCTCCAGTCTTTGCTAAAGGTTCGGCTGGCGAGCCAGTTGAGGCTTTTGCAAAGGCCGTCCGCCATAGCCAAGCGGAGGCGGACCCTCAATTTCCTTTCAACATCCTCTCCAAACTGCAAAGGGATTTGAATCCCCGACCGGCGGATCTGAAGGGGGGTGTGCCCGCTGTCAAGTGAAGACAGGTAGGGACTTGGCCCCCTAAGTGGGGGCTCAATTAATTTCACGTTTAGATCAGGAAGAAAGCAAAAATCTCAATGAGAGTGTTTAAATAAAGTCCAGAAGCAACCCCTTTGTTTCACGTTTTAACCGAGAAACCGGCTGATGGCATCGTACCACCCTGAAAGTGGCCGGAAACATGTTGATGGTTCATATTAGTTACCTCTCCAATGCGACGGCGTTTTTCCGAATAATATCCAGGCAAACACCGTTTGAGTTTGGGGATTCACCCTTATCTCTACCTGTTTTCCATCCGGATCGACCGCTTGGACAAGATAGCAGTGCCCAACCAGTTCAATCCTGTAGACCTGATATTGTTCTTGTTGGAGAACGGACCAAATCCCTCCGGAAGAATGCCGGGTATGAATTCCTGTTGGATAACTTAAGGTATCCATGGTCTCTCCTTTCTTATCGCCATGATAATTTTGGTTTCACCTAAATAACAAAACTCATGAGGATGGTATCTTGTTTTTTCAGGAAATTTCGGATCCAATCCTCAACAAGAAACATTAATTTTTGCTAGGGGGATTCAGAAAAACTTTTCTAATTCCCTATAACGCATCGTTTCATCCCTCGGGTGAATTTCCGAGTCCTCATATCCTACTTTCAATGGAAAGCTCTCAACACCCAATACGTCTTCTTGGTGGAGGGTTCTTTGTCTTGTGCGGCGCTCAATCTTCCCTTTTTCATACGGTTCGCTGAGGGCTTCAGGCTTGGATTTACCTTTTCAATCGTTTTGACCTCGATTTCCGTCGTCCACCAATCTCGGTCAACTTCCCCGGTGATTCGTAGAACGGTGTCCGGACTAGCCGTCACCTGGCCCCAATCGTCGTCATCGATCTCCACGACTATCTCCCCTGTAGCATCTCGGAACAGGTATCGTTCTCCGTCAACCCGACGAATAATGGATCCGGTGAGGGAAACCCACGAATCATCCGCCGCCTCTTTCGCGGACGAGACGGTGGTATGTCCCTGGTGTTCAGGATCCTGGAATTGTGCCCAGAGGGTGGAACCAGCTAATAGGGTCAATCCCACAATCATGACGAAAATGCGTGTGTCCATGGTTTTTCTCCTTTGTTAAATAATTGTGAAACCTTGACGACACCCTTTGTTCTGCAGAGTATACGGCACCCCTCCTGAACCCACGCTGATAAGGAATTTAAGCCTGTGTTCAGGTTCCCTGTGGTAGTATTTTTTAGGATTGGTGAATGGTTCATCCTAATAGGTTACAGAGGAAGGAGATTGGTATGATGGTAAAAGACCCTCAGGAGAAATTCCCCAATTTCCGTGGCTTTTTGAGATGGATCCTAATAGCCACCGTGGGCATATTGGGGCTTAATCTGCCTGCCTTGGCCGATGACGAGAGAGTCGCGTATGACCAATTGACAACCGAGGTGACTCCGATTCAAGGACTGATCAAGCAAGTGAAAGAAGAATTTGAAGGCATTATTCTTGAAGTGGAATTAGAACAAGAAGGTGTGCAATGGGTTTACGAAGTCAAACTGCTGACTCCCCAGGGGAACGTGCTCGAAGTGGAGTATGATGCCAAAACCATGAATCGCCTCGCCGTAAAAGGGCGACGCGATCACCTGGACGACTGATTAGAAATTTTAGACAGAGGACTTTTGTATGAGAATCCTAGTGGTAGAAGATGATCCACAGATCGCCCGGCAAATATTCATTGCTCTCAAGCGAAGTGCCTATGTGATTGATCTGGCTAAGGATGGCGAAGAAGGGGAGTACCTCGGTCTAAGTGAGCCCTATGATGCTGTCATTCTCGACCTGGGGCTTCCCAAGACTGAAGGACTCACCATCTTACAACGCTGGCGACAAGAAGGGCGGCAGATGCCCATCCTGATCTTGACGGCACGGGATACCTGGCGGGAAAAAGTCACCGGCCTGCGAGCTGGCGCGGATGACTACCTGACCAAACCTTTTGAGGTTGAAGAAGTGGTGGCCCGCGTGGAAGCCTTAATTCGTCGGGCTTCCGGCCATACCACCCCTGTTCTCGAATGGGGACCGGTGCGGCTGGACCCGGGCAGTCAACGGGTGACCTGTGAGAATGTGCCCATCGAGCTCACCGCCCTGGAATTCCGTACTCTCTCGTATTTTCTGCATCATCCCGGGGCGATTCTTTCCAAAACCCACCTCACCGAACATCTGTATGATCAAGATTTCGATCTGGATTCCAACGTGATTGAAGTGCTGATCAACCGTTTGAGAAAGAAGTTGGGCGCCTCTCTTATTAGCACCCATCGAGGTAAGGGGTACCAGTTAGCTCCCCAGGACCCAGATGCGTAACACGCTTACGTTTCGGTTGCTGGTTGCCTCGAGCCTCTGGATGGTGGTGACGCTGGTTATCGTGGGCATCCTCTTAAGCCTGTTATTTCGATCCTACTTAGAACAACGATTTGATGCGTTTTTGGTTGACCAATTACAAGGGAATATTGCGGCCAGCGAAATAGCTCACGAGACGGGCGCCCTCCATATGACGTGGAGTCCTTCCAATCTTCGTTTCCACCGTCCCCTTTCCGGTTGGTATTGGGAAATTCTTGAAAATGGGACCCCGGTTGCCACGTCGCGATCGTTGTGGCGACACCATCTGGATGTCACTGATCCCGGACCGGGTACCGGCCTTCAATATGAAGAACGCCTAGGGCCAGCGGGAACCCTTTTACGGGTTGTACGTGAAAATGTCACCTTTCCCGGTTCCGACGCCCAATTCACTTTTGTGGTCGCGGGACCGATTTCAGATATTGATCAGGACGTACAAGAGTTTTCCACCATGTTAATAATTTCCCTGGCCGTCTTGGGCACGGGTCTCGTCGGAGCGGTCTTCGTCCAGATTCGGTATGGCTTGGGTCCTCTTCGCCGGTTGCAGCATGCCTTAATGGAAGTCCGATCGGGTCAATCCGAACGATTGCCCGAAAAGGTCCCCACTGAAATTCAACCGGTCGTTACAGAACTCAATGGCCTATTAGATCACAATGCGGCCCTGCTAGAACGAGCGCGCACGCAGACCGCGAATATGGCCCATGCCTTAAAGAACCCGTTAATGGTCCTTACCAACGAAGCCCGGGAGATCAATAGTGAAAAGGGGAGGCTTATGAGCGAACAACTCATGAATATCACCAAGTCCGTCAACCGCTATTTATCAAAGGCGCGGGTGGCTGGAGCCGGCCGGTTTCGGGGAACCCGAACGAATGTGCGGGAGGTCGCCGAAGACCTTCGATTTACCCTGGATCGTTTATATAAGGAGAAAGATCTTCGCATCACGTTGCAGAACCTGGAGGAATGCTATTTTCCGGGAGAGGGGCAAGATCTCGAGGAAATGCTAGGGAATCTGATGGATAATGCCTGCAAATGGGCGAAGAAATCCGTTGAGGTGTATGGAGAGCGCATTGGTGAAAACGTACGAATTATCGTGGAAGATGATGGCCCGGGCATTCCAGAAGGGCAAGAATCACTGGCCCTCGACCGTGGACGACGGTTGGATGAAGCAACCCAGGGCAGCGGGTTGGGGCTTGACATCGTTCGAGATATCGCCCTCCTTTACAATGGGACTCTGCATTTAAGCCCTTCGGGAGGTGGGGGGGTGCGCGCAGCTCTTGTATGGCCGGTGTCGGCCTAAGGATAGGACCCAGGATTTATTCACTCTGCAACAGACAGAACCCCTTGAGAGGAACTTTTTTATGATTAAACATTGCCTTGGACGCCACCTGTTTCCTGTGTGTTTCGCTTTGGTCTCACTTTTGGGGATTTCCATTGGATCTCCTGTGCATGGGGCTGACACCCTTACCGTGTATTCCGGACGGGCG
>CAZGFD010000055.1:0-7322 GCA_964525045.1 uncultured Nitrospiraceae bacterium
TCGGTGTGGCCTCGTCCAGCGCTTTTTTTTCTCCCAGCTTCCCCTACCCAAACTACTTGGCCGTTGCCACCGGCAATCTCAACAATCTCTTGGACGAACAGGGCAAGGATCATGATGAGGTCGTCGTGTGTTATTGGACCGGAAGAGGAGTAGTCCGGGTTCTCGACTACACGAATGTCCAAGAAAATGGGGTGGTGGTTCAGAGGACGAGCGATGCTCCAGGGTTTCCAGGATTTATAGCGCCTTCAGAGGCTGCCAATACATATGGTCGTTATGGTTCCGACACCGCAATCGGGTGTGCGACGGGCGATATTAACGGGGATGGGGTGGACGAAATAATCTGGGCGGCTGTTTCAGAACCGGGTCCTAAGGATCCCAGCGACTTTTCGGCGACAGTTCAGGTGTTTCAGTATACAAACGGTGGCACCAACCCGCGGCTTCGAGCCATAGGGGATCCCGTACTCCTCCCAATCGTTCAAAATCCGAGACTCGACTTTTCCCCGCCAAATAGTCACGTGCTGTGGGTCAGCATCGACGTAGCGACAGGAGATTTTAACGCCGATGGGCGCATGGATATTGCGGTCTCAACTGTCCAGGCTCGCAAGGGAACGATTCGCTTTCGTACCTATCCCGTGATCTCCATTCTTGAGAGCGATACCAACTTGAATTTGACAGTCAAAAGTCACTTCGCAAACTTCCAATCCGGCGTGACGAGTCTCGCGGACTTTAACACAAGCCAAGGGAGCTATGCTTGCCTTACGGTCCCATCAATCCAACCCTGCGAGTCGATGCGGGCGAGTGTGGTGGCCGGGCTGTTCAAATTTGATCCTTCGGGCGGATTTCCTTTTGATCGTCGTCAACTGGCGGTGGTCTACAACCTACCCTTTTTGAATGGAGGGGGATTACGAGCCCAAACACTGGAAATTTCCGATGATCTTGAAACCATCACGCCCCTGGGAGATCCACTTGAACTGCCACAGCAAACCTGTAACACAAATTTGTGCCCCTCTGCTCAGCGGTTTTCCGTCAGCGCTGGAGGGTACATCGGTGGAGGAGATATCGATAATCCTCTATCGTCACTGGCGGTGACCAATTGGGAGTCCACCACCCCTAACAATAGGACCCTCCAATCGACCGGCCAATTTCATGGCTTCTGGGTTCAGCCCCTCCCCACGGATGCAGATACCACTCCAGGCAGTCTGGATCTTGTTTGGGACCAGGCCCTGCTGAATGGGCAAGAGATTAGAGGCCTCACCTCTTCCCGACTACCCGCTGTTGCTTGGGATCGTGAAGGGGCCTCCTTGTATCTAGGGGCCCCTGTGCGGATCACAGTATACCAACTAGTTCGTCCGGAATATCTCATTGGGGAGCCACCAAAACATATGTACTGGTGGCCGCCAAACGCGCCCCTAACCGATGGAGAGGTGATCAATGTGAGTCGGAATGATGAATTTTTCGTTTCGCTCAAAGACACCGAAAACTTGACGTATTCGTTCACCAAAAAAAATGAGACGGACTGGTCCATCGGGGGCAGTGTGGGCGGCTCGGCCAAAGCCTCGGTCGAAATTGGCGTGGACGTGGGGATCGTCAAAAGTTCTGCCACGGGGTCAATTGAAGTCAGTGGGAAAGTGGGCTATGACTATAACGAAAACAAAGCCTCCTATGAACAAGATTACCGCTCGCAAACGCAGACGTTAACCGCCTCGACAGAAAAAGGCGACCTTGTTCGGGCCCAGATCCAGACGTTTGATATATGGCGATATCCTATTTCGGGGGTCCCGCTCGAAAACGGCCTTCAGGCCTTTTGGGAAATTTCTTTTCCTGGCTCTATAGATAATGCCACTGGTGGAGGGTTGGGGTTCGACTGGTATACGCCTTCTTACGAAAACGGCAATATCCTCTCTTACCCTATCTCCTCAAATAATAATTATACCCCACCCGATTGTTGTCAGGAATATACCTTCCTGGAGAATGATCAAGAAGTCACTAAGAGTATTCCCTTTTTGGACGATGAGCGGTTGGCATTCGACGAAACTTCCATCGTTTTGGATCTGGAATTCTCGGAAACCTCGGGAAGCGGCGAAGAAAAATCTTACGAGAACAAGCTATCTGAAGAAGCCGAGGTGCAGGTGGGGTATAAGACCGAAACCAAAGTCTTTGGAACCAGTGTGGAAACCGAAACGACGGTCACCGCCAATCTCAATAATTCCAATAGCTGGTCCACGATGTCGTCCTCGGATGCCAATACGAATACCACCAGGGGCTTTACACTCAGTAAGCCGGCAGGCAATCCGAGTCAGGCTTATTTTTTCTTCCCAACCTTTTACCTTGCCGAGGATGGGACCACCAAAGTGAAACATGCGGTGGATATCTTAGGGGCCGGTCGACCATTTTGGGCAGAAATTTATGGCCAACTCCCGGATGCCGCACTCAAATTGCCTCGGCGTTTCGTTACTTTCGAAGATCCGACCGGAGATACCACGTGGATTCCCAACCCGAGTGATGATAGAAAGGAAATCCGTGGATTTTTCACCAGGTTCGAAGAGCCGGATCAAGCAGGAACGTTTCCCCTGACGCCCGGGGCTGTTGACGAGGGGACTCGAGTGCGTTTGGAAGTCGAGGTGCACAATTATAGTCTTTCCAAGGACCTGACGGGGATGCCCATTATCTTTGAAGCCGCACCCTATGATTCAACAACCAATACAGAGGGCCCTCGGGTCCCCCTCGTGTGTGAGGCGGGAAGTATCCTTTTACTGAGCTTGGACCCATTGGAAAGGAAACTGGCCCGCTGCGTGTGGGATACGACCGGCTTTGGGCCTGGCATCCCCGCGGGCGAACAAAATTATCGCATGTACGTGACCCTCGATCCCGAAAATCAAATTGAGGAACTCTACGAAGGGACGGAAGGCCCGGGACAAAACAATCAGGGCTGGGCCTTATTTACGGTGGCCGATCCGGAATTGACCTATCGAATTCCTACTCCCACGGCCGAGGTTCCTAACGGGGCTGATGTCCACTTGGATACCGTCGCCCTTTCCCTTGAAGTGGAGGGGCAATTGCAAACATCAGATGTTCAAGTCACCAGTGGGCAACGAACCCCGCTGCGCGTCTGCGTGGAGACCGATCAAACGCAAACGGGCTACCATCATGTCTTAATTTATGATGGGAATCCAGATCGGGGGGGTACCCTCATTGCTGACGCCTTGCTGCCGGGCCTTACCCAGGGCAAACCGACTTGTATCTGGAAAACAGATTTTCAATTGGAGAGGTCTGGGCATCATACCTTGTACGCACAAGTTCTGGAGACCCGGATCGATGGGGAAGTGGGGAATGCCGTTGACACGTTGCGAGTCCGAGTGGCCCGTCGACCGATTGTGCGATCTAGTGTCGATCAAGGGGCCGCCACGGGGCTGACCTCTGAGGATGGTCAAGGTCAATTCCACATTTCGGGAACATTCCGGTATACCGGCAAACTGGATCTCAATGACTCAACCTTGATCTTCGGGAATGTGCTCGATGAAAACCGGGGAACCGGGGAACTCATCCCGGGAGTGAATACGTTAACCGGGCAACCGCTCGTTCTCTTTGCTAAAGAAGAGCCTCAAGGCTTTCTCAATGCATCACAAAAGGTGGTGTTTGAAACTCTTGAGGGTCAAGAGCCTCAGGTTCACGTCGAGGTCACTCGGCAAGGGAACCTGTTGAACGTGGATATGGTGGTGGAGAAGGCGGAAATTCTACAACCCTCCAAATGTGGTCCACTGAGGAGCACTCGATTAACCACCAGCCTGTTGCTCTTAGATAACGAAGATCCGCCAGTGGAATTTGTGTTTCAGAAAGGGCGGTGGTCTTGCCAGATTAATGCGGAAGGGAAGGTGACGACCCTGGAATTACCACGAGGCTAGGGGTAAATCTGTCTTGGCTGGCCACCAGATGGCCGGGACCTGCAATTTCCCGAAGCGGGAGGCGACCTTTCTTGAAGACGCCTTATGGTCATGTTATGGATGACCGAATCCTTCATAATCCCATAACTGGTGAAACGATCACGTTTCTTCAGACATCAAGGGAAAGAGGTTGTTAAACAGGTCGCTTCTTGACTTTACATACACCATTATCTGGAAAACACTTGGTTTCTTTCTCATCAAAAAATGAAATAAATGGAGAATCTAATTATTGTTGAAAGGAGAGCGCTGCGGTCACCCCATGAAGGGGGCATACCCCCTTCATAACCCCGACCAACGGCTTGGGAATACGGAGACAGGGGATTACTCAAGTAGTTGATAAGACGGGTAATCCCCTCGTTTTTCTTGGCGATTCGCCATTACGCTGTTTGTCTCTCTTTGCCTCACTTTGCTGCTCTTCGCCCTTATTTGACTGTATTTCTAACACCTATTTAACACCACTCGTAATGTTTGGCTGAAAGGGCGGTCTATACCCTACCCTGCCAGGGATCGTATTAATGCGGAAGGGGTAGTACCCCCACCATTGCGCTTTATGGAAGGCACTTGTTTCCTTTGCCGCCTAAGCCTACCAAATCCAGCGAAGAAACCAGGGGCTTTTTGTCAGCCTCACGCCGCGGTCAAAGCCACCGGCATCGGGTTGACAATTTTGGCCAAATGTTTATGGTGGGGCCAATTTTTCGCGTTTTACTTCTGCGGGTTCTAGGCAGCTGGGCATTTCATTAATTGTTTCATTCATTTACACGGAGGGAGTTATGCGGAAATCTAAATTTCTATTGATGGGGCTGCTGGCCGTGGCGTTCCTGTGCGGGATCGTCGGGATCCTGCAGCCGGCGAACAGTGTAGCCGCCGATTTCTTCAAGGACAAATTTGTCACGAACAAAGAGCTCAAGGATTTGATTCTCATGCTCAAAGACCAGGCGGTCAAGAAAAGCTTGAAAGACCACTTTGTTACAAACAAAGAGCGCAGAGATTTGGATCTCATGCCCAATGACCAAGCGGCCAATCCACCCAATAGGGAGCCCTGTGCGGTGCCGCCGACCTGGGGCGGGGTGATTCCCGGGGACAAACGATTTGTCCCGACGTTTGTGGATGGGGACGGGGTGGCGCATGCCTACTGTGACCGGCAAACAGGAGTGGTGTGGGAGGCGGCGCCGGTGGACACCTCATTCACCTGGCTCCAAGCGCGGGACCATTGTATTAATCGAACTGTGAGCTGGAACGGGCAGAAGGGCGGGCGGTTGCCGTCTATTCCCGAACTGGCGAGCCTGGTGGATACCACCTCGACGCTGTGCACCGGAGGAGGCCCTTGTCTCCCGGATGGCCACCCTTTCAGTAACGTGTCGTCGGAGACCTATTTTTCTGCAACGACGTTTGATGATATTCCCACGAACGCGTGGGGCGTGACCCTCAGCAACGGCAATGTGACCACCGCCTTTAAGGAACTCACCGGCGGCCCTCTCCACGGATGGTGTGTGCGGGGTGCCATGGATGCCAATGCGTATTGAAGTGTGAATAAAGGAGTCAGATGGAGGAAGTTGGGACACCGGTCATTGGCTTCCTCTCGCCGACCTGCCACGGCAGCTACCACCGGACCAGCCTGGCCGGCAGTGCCGTGAATCACGGCTCAAAATCGTGAACCTTATAATGTCGTCATGTCACCAAGACTCTGCAGTTAAGTGAGCGGTCGGTTTCGATGATGCGAAAGTGAATGACTAGAAAAGAAGGGGCATCCCTTGCGGGAAGCCCCTTCCGGTGTGCCTGCTCCTATGTTATGAGGTCAGTAAGGGTCGATGTATTAAGGCAGTGCCGATGCCCCGGGCTCCAAATTCAACTGAGAAACGTCCGGGAACTTCAGCCCGAGCGGTAACGTAGGTAACCCTGGCTTCTCTGGTTTCGCAGGGGGAGAAAACGGCAGGGTGGGAAGCTGAAGATTCAAGGGAAGCGTCGGCATCATCCCAAGACCCGCGCCGGTAATCTCCTCGAGACTCTCATCGGTGAGCGGGGTGAGCCCCGGCTTAAGCTCGGCGGCTAACTGTCCGGCCCCGTCGTGCTTAACCCCGGTTGTTACTCCCCACCCTTTGAGCACCTCCTGATCTGACATTTGTGGTTCCTCGGCGAAGGCGGTGGCCACGCCAACCACCAAGAGTCCACTGAACAACGCTGTCAGCATGTGTTTACCCATAAACCCTCCTTTGAAGACAAAAAATTAATAAACGCCACCTTCTTCTCATGGTACTGCCCGAAAAGTCGGGCGAATTGGTCATCTATACCGTGAGAACAGAATTAATACCCGTTCGCGTCTGGTAGTGGAGCCCGAAGGCCCCCTGGATTCCTGTCAGCCTAGGCCCATCGTCAGCCATCTCCATAACAGGCTTGGGGAGGAGACTGCCGAGGTACGGTTTCTCATTGTGGGATGTCGGCTTGGTTTCGCTCTGAGAATTTTGTCAAATATTCCCTGACGCACCGTTCCATGGCTGTCTCAAATGCCCACCCCGGTGTTTTGAATCCTAACGCTTCTGCGAACCGCAGGGTTACTTTCTGGTGGACCTTCGACCGAACCATGCGGCCGGTAAGCCGATCTGCAGTCTCAAGAACCATCCTCAAATCAACAAAATCCAGTGTCCGACCATCACGCCCTGTAAACAAATGGCGGTATTCCAGGGCGGCGTCAACAATGCCGACTTGGCGCATTGCCTGAGTTGGCATAGCCTTCTTTTGCCTGAGAGCATCGCGGGTTTGGGCCTGGTGCAGATAGGAAGTGAATAATGGCCCTACCCCAAATCGTTTGGGCTGGCCCCACCCCCAGGGGCCACCTTGGCGGACTTCTAAAAAAAGGGATTTTGAGGATTCACTGACCGTGAAGTACATGGGCAGAGGAGGAGCAAAATTGATGCCCTTACCGAACGGCTGATTTTTTAGGAACTTAGGGACGAGGAGTGCAGGGAACCCCCTCTCTTCACGAGCAGGTCTGTATCTTCACGCCTACAGGTTAGCCCGGGGTTCGGTCGTATAGAAGGGGCGGATAGATGTTAGGCGCTGCGGGTCATTATGGAGGGGCGGTGGACCGGTAGGAGAAGTCAAGGGTAACTGGGGCAATGGCTAGTTGCTTCTCTCTGATCTTTGTTTTTTCTCTCACCCATCACGTGGGGCCTTTGAGCGAGGCGCATACCCCCTTCAGATCTCCCGGTCGGGGTATCGAATTTCTTTGCAGTTTGGAAATGATGTTGAAAAGACACGGAGGGTCCACCTCAGCCTGGTTACGGCGCCAGCCTTTCCAAAAGCCTGAACTGGCTTGCGAGCCGAAGCTTTAGCTGTCCTTCCTTAGACATAGGTAACACAATATTCCGGAGACATGGGTAACAC
>CAZGFD010000056.1:0-6493 GCA_964525045.1 uncultured Nitrospiraceae bacterium
GTGTTACCCATGTCTCCGGAATATTGTGTTACCTATGTCTAAGGAAGGACAGCTAGCCCTTCAATTTCAGTCCAGCATCAGTTATCCAACCGACTTCACGATTTGAACTCCCGACCGGGGGATCTGAAGGGGGTTTGCCCCCTTCATGGGGAGGACCAGCTAGAATATCTAATTAGTCAACAAAAGACTTGCCACCTAATTTTTAATCGAAGGGACAAGCCTTAGGCGTCTTGCAATCTGTAACGCCATGGGTTACAGTTCAGAGGTGTGATCCGTGGCTTTAAACACAAGGGGTTGGGCAAGTTTTTCCAGACCGGCTCCAAAGCAGGCATTCAGGCACAACACGCCGAACGGCTACGCCTCATCTTAGGCCGTCTAAGCGCTGCCACTGGCCCCAAAGATATGGCACTTCCGGGTTTAGGTCTACATTCCCTCAAAGGGGACCGAAAAGGCAGCTGGGCCGTATCGGTCAGAGGGAATTGGCGAGTAACGTTCAAGTTTGTTGGAAAGGACGCTGAATCCATTGATTACGAGGACTATCACTGAGAGGGCATAACGATGCGCATGCACAACCCACCTCATCCCGGGAAAATCATTAAAACCCTTTGCTTGGAACCACTCGGTGTGACCGTCACGCAGGCAGCGGCGGCTCTAGGCGTAAGTCGGAAGACACTCTCCACCATTCTCAATGGTCATGCAGGCATTAGTCCTGAGATGGCGGTCCGCCTTTCCATTGCCTTTGGAACTTCGGCTGAGAGCTGGCTCAACCAGCAAACGCAGTATGACCTGTGGCACGCCGAGCAACGTCGCAAACACCTTCGGGTTGCCAAGCTCGCAGCTGTGTAGTCACGCCTAACCATCCGCTCAACCTAGAGGAGCGTTGTTGCATAATTCCAAAACCAATCGACTTTCCTCCAGCATGTCAATGCTTAAAATTCTTTCGGACCTCGGCATACCCAAGCTCGTCCTTCGATTTAAAATGTCGCCCTTAATCAGTCTTTCAATCTTCTGATTTTCAAGCCGCCGGGCTCGTCGATTTGAACCGAGGAAGCCTGTAAATCGAAATACCGCATTCTCTGCCAAGCTCTGTCGGGTTCACCCACTGTCCACGCGCCAGGCATACCGGCCTGGCGAATGAATCTCACGAAGAGGGGCATTCCGGGTGTCCAGCTTCTCAAGGAAGTTTTCACACTTCCTCTGCCTCGCGTTACGCCGAGGGGAATTGTCGCTTTCGCCCTGCGCTGGGCAATAGATTGATAGCCGGCTTTGGTGTCGTAGGCCCAATCGCCGGAACCCTGACCGACCTTCCCGTGAATCTGCTTCAACAACGATGGAAGCATCTGGCTAACATGAACATGGCTCGCGGTCATTTCAACGGCCACAATCTCTTTCGTCTGGTCATCAACCCCCGGATGGAGTTTGCACCAACGACGCCGTTGACTCCCACGATGCTTATGAACCTGCCATTCCCCGGCGCCGTAGACCCGAAACCCAGTGGCATCAATGACAATAGGGCGGGGCCGGGTATTGGATGATGAAAAATTCGGGACGGTGAGGGCTCCTTGCCGCCGACAAATTGTGCTATAGTTCGGCACCGGCAATTCAAGGCTCACAAGACTCATGACCGAGGCCACAGACCCTTGAGCGGCTCGCAGGCTGAGGCGGTAGACACTCTGGACGACCACCGCGCAGTGAATTGCCGTATCTGAGTAGATCCTGGGGGCGCCAGCCCCAAGACGAGCCTGGGTGTTTCGCCACCTCGTCAGGGCGGCTTCGTCAATCCAGAAGGTCAGCCCACCGCGGGCGATCAGAGCCTGATTATAGGTCAGCCAGTTACGAACACGGTATCGGAAGGTGTATGCGTTTTGTGCCATGCGCCATTGTAACGACACCCTACATCACTGGCCAATTGTGCAACGACGCCACCTAAGATTATAAATCTCAATATGACGACTTCTCTTTCATGACGACAATGGCAATAATAGGGGCGAGGCCAAACAGTTTGGCAGAGACAAAGGCTGCCTTGGAATGTGGGCTGGAACCAACCGTATTCGAAAAAGCCTCGGGGCCGGGCGGTTTTTTATTCAATCAATACAAATGCCACTAAGCGAATTCGAAACAAAAAAATGCGAAAAGTTGGTTGGTGCTTTTGTTGAAAAACGCCGGCCGCCTGCTCATATCCGCCATGACCTTGATGTAGGATTTCGTGTTAAAGGGCAGAGTATAGAAATATTTGAAATTCGCCCGAGGTGGCAATGTCCGGATGAAAAGATTGAAGAAGCTGTTGCAAAGACAACATTTGTTAAAACGAAGAATGTCTGGAAGGTTTATTGGCAGCGAGCTGATCTGAAATGGCATCGCTATGATCCCAACCCAGAGGTTGGAAGCCTCGAAGAGTTCCTGGATATTGTGGGCCGAGACGAATATGCATGTTTTTTCGGATAATGGCATTTAAGAAGCTTTTGGAGAATGCCCTGCCCCTTCTATTAATTCATCCGCATGCAATTACTTGATTTTTGCAAGCAACCCACGCAGCCTTGCGGGTCCTGGTGATTCTGCTTCAATTGGCTAAAGACACCCCTCTACCAATTCTCAAGACCCGGCAGAAACTCATCCTCGAAACTCTCGCCCTTCGGCAAAAGCTCGCGGTGTTGAACCGATCTACCCAAAGGCCATATCTCACGCCTCCTGACCGAAGGTTCTGGGTCCCCGCTGTCACAAATCTAGAGTCACTGTTCCGAACACTCCTCAAGGTAAACCCTGAGATCGGGATTGGTAAGCACCAACGGAAATTACGAAAAAAATTGTGACCAATTTGTGACCAAAAATTTCACACCAGGCAGAATTCTCGTACTCATCGTAATTAATAGAATCCGGGCAGCCCCTTGATTGTGGAAGAAAACAGGAAAACCATCAGAAAATCAGGCAGTTCCAAAATAGTTGTCCTTGTTTTGCCAAGGCCAGGGTCGGGGAATTTATTCCCCGACCGGGGGTATTGAAAGGGGTACGCCCCCTTCATGGGGAGAACGTGAGGGGCAGCGTAGCTGCCGAAGGGATGAACGAAGGGTAATAAAACCCCTCTGCAGGTCAACCCGATCCCACCTGGGTTTCAAGATTTCCCCTAACCTTTGACCAAGCTGGGCGGCAACTAGGAGTATAGGACGAAAGTGAGGTGCCGCGACTTTGTAAAGTTGATTCCATTCATCACTCCTTACGACACGGTCTTGCAAATTCTTTGTATCAGGTATTGGAACTTTTTTTAGCGGCATTCCCGTAGACAAGGTCCTCCTGCATGACAGTACAAAAAAACAACGAACTGTTAGAATGTGCCTTAGGATTCGTAACACAACGAAAAAGGAGGAATTGTTATGGCAGAACTCGTACGGTTCGGAGTGTCATTAGAACAAGGGCTGCTTCACGCCTTTGATGAATTTATTCATCGCAAGGATTATCCGAACCGTTCGGAAGCCATTCGCGATCTCATTCGCCAAGAATTGGTAGACCAGAGCTGGGCGGACAATAAATCGATTGTCGGCACGGTGACCCTCGTTTACGACCATCATCAACGTGAGCTGCTAGCGAAGCTGACGGATGCCCAGCACCATTTTGGTCAATTAATTATTTCTTCCCTACATGTCCATCTGGATGCGCACCATTGCCTGGAAGTGATCGTGGTGAAGGGGGCAAGTGCGACCGTCCAGAAGTTAGCGAATCGTTTGATCGGGACAAAAGGTGTAATTCATGGAAAACTCACGATGACCACAACCGGTAAAGGATTACGATAACTGGTTTTCTCCTTCTAACCGTTCCCTTTCTGAATGGCCGGGTTCAAGGAAGGCCCTCCCTCGTAGTTCCATTTTTAAGAATATCGTCTGGCCTTCCCCTCCCTCAGCATATTTATCCTATTTAAAATGACCTGGAAGCGCTTGCAGTATTCCCTTCATTCGTGTTACGAATTTTATAAACGTATTACTATTTAAGAAACTTCTTTCTCTTGGTGCGCAGGCCTCCCGGCGCCTCATCACCACCTCCGCCAATCTGATCGACCTTGCGACACCACGATGAAACCTTTTGTGGCCCGACGGTGCTGGGTTCGGTTACTCTTTCTGGTCATGGTCGGGCTGGCGTCCTGGCTCTGGCCGTCCTTTACCCTAGGGCAGGATTCCGGCAAGCCGACACAAGATTCACCCGTCGATTACGCCAGCCAGCCGGCCGAGGAAATTCTGACCATCCCAGAAATCGTGATCGAAGATGAGCGCCCCTTGGCCGCCTCATCAGAACGAGTGATTCCCGATGAGCAAATCCTGCTGCAACCCCAAGGGCGGCCCGGCGACCTTTTGCGGCTCGTTCCGGGTTTAGTTCCGATTGAACATTCGGGAGGGAACGGCAAGGCTGATCAATACCTCATTCGGGGGTTCGATGCGGATCATGGCACGGACCTCGCGTTATTTTTCGATGCCATGCCAATCAATCTTCGGAGCCACGGCCATGGGCAAGGCTATGCTGATTTGAATTTTATTATTCCCGAAACGATTGAACGGATAGAAACCCACAAAGGTCCCTACTATGTCCAGTTTGGCGATTTCACCACAGCGGGTGCCGTCCGGTATGTCACCCGGGAGGTGGCTCCCCTCGATATTATTCAGACCGCGTGGGGGCAGTTTAACACCCAACGCTACATCACCATGGTTTCCCCCACCAAAGAACGGGTGCCCACACTGGTGGCTGGGGAGGTGTACTACACCGATGGGCCGTTCCTCAGTGAAAATCGGAATATTCGGTTTAATGGCCTCGCCAAAGCGACCTTCAAGCCGACCCCCTCGTCCAAACTGAATTTCACCGCCTCCCAGCTGTACGGATCCTGGAACGGGTCAGGACAAATTCCGCTTCGGGAAGTCATGGCCGGTCGCCTTGATCGGTTTGGCTCCATTGACGACTCGGAGGGAGGGAAGACGGCTCGCACGACTCTCCACCTCAATTCCGAATATCTGTTTCCCAGTGGGGGCCAGGCCTTTGCACAGTTCTGGGGGCAATATTACAAACTCGATTTGTTTTCCAACTTCACGTTCTTTTTGAATGACCGCGTGAATGGGGATGGCATCGAGCAAAATGATCAGCGGTGGATCTATGGCGGGCATCTGGGGTATCGCCATACTCAAGAATGGCTGAACATCCCGATCATCGGGACTTTTGGATTTATGTTTCGGGGGGATGATGCGCAGGTCAGACTCGGGCGACAAAAGAAGCGCCAACGACTAGGGGTCACGGAAGAATCAGATATTTTTGAAGCTTCGTATTCTCCCTATGCCAGTCTCGACCTCCAGCCTTACTCGTGGTTTCGTTTCTTTGCCGGACTTCGGGCCGATCTGTTTACGTTTGATGTCACCGATACCTGTGGCACGGACTGCACGTTTAATCCTCAAGGCCAAACGCAGGATGGCATCGTCAATCCCAAAGTCTCCATGGTGCTGGGGCCCTGGCTCAAAAGCGAATTATATCTCAATTTCGGGCAAGGGTTTCATAGCAATGACGCCCGGGCTGTCGTATCGAATCCACGAGTGAATCCGTTACCACGGGCGACGGGCTATGAAGTGGGGCTGCGCTTTACCCCCTGGCCGCCCATGGAATGGTTGGTGACAGGGTGGCTACTGGATCTCGAATCTGAATTAGTCTTTGTGGGGGATGAGGGGACCACAGAAATCCGGGGGCCCACCCGGCGATTCGGAACCGAGGTCAGTCTGCGACTGAGGCCCTGGGAGTGGCTGGTGTTTCGAGGAGATGTCACGGCCACCTCGGCTAAATTTCGGGAAACAGGCGAATCCGTCCCCCTGGCACCCATTCTGACAGGGTTTGCGAGTATTACCACCCGTTCCTCCTTTGGCCTTTCGACCAACTTCCAGATGATCCACGTGGGGGTGCGACCGGCAACGGAAGATCGGAGCGTGAACCTCGAGCCCTTCACGGTGTTTGATTTCGTGATGCGTCAGGAAATTCCCGTTACATTGTCCCACGGTCACCTTGAAGCATTCTTTAGCATTCGGAATATTACGGATACCGATTGGCGGGCGGCCCAATTCTTTTTTGACTCGCAACTCCCAAGAGAATCAGGGCCGGTGGGCGATCTTCACTTTGTCCCCGGCACCCCTCGTATGGTCATGGGGGGGCTCACGTGGGTGATTGAGTAAGGTCGGTTAAAACATGTGTTGGGAATACTCTGTCAAAAAGACCAAGGGCTCGCACCTTTAAAGAGATCACGATTAATTTTTGGTGCAACCGTCAGTAGGAATCAGTAGATTGACCGTCACCCTCTTTTCTAGGCCAAAACTAAAGCGATTTTCTGGGATTATTTCCCAAGGAAGGAAAAAAGCAAAAATCTCAGGGAGCGTGTTTGTAGAAAGTCAAGAAACGACCCCTTCTTTCCTTACAGATGATAAAACGGGGGAGAAGAAATAATTAAATACGGGGTAACCCGAGGACCAGCGGGAACCAAAAC
>CAZGFD010000057.1:0-6167 GCA_964525045.1 uncultured Nitrospiraceae bacterium
GTATGAATGCCCGTCTTCGCCAGGAACGTCTCACCCGTTGGTTATCTTTTTTTCTTTCGGGCGTGGTGTTTTTGTTTGTCCTGATGATGTTGTTGATTTGGAAACCGACCACTCCTGAAATTGTCGTCCGTGTCTTCGTGGCGTTGCTCATCGCTATTGTTTTGTATCGGTTTTTAACTCGGAAGGACAGGCGGCGAATGGCGCTTCGAAAACAACCCTTTCCCCCGGCGTGGGAAACCATTCTCCAGACTGAAGTCCCGTTTTTTCAGACACTCGATCCTTCGGAACAGGACCGCTTCCGGGAGGAGGTGCGCATCTTTTTATCTGAAAAACGGATCACCGGGATCAAGACTACAATCGATGATGAAGTACGCGTCTTAGTGGCGGCGAGTGCCATCATTCCCATTTTTGGTTTTCCCGGGTGGGAGTGGGACCAAATTAGTGAGGTTCTGATTTATCCAACCTCCTTCAATCATGACTACGAGACCGGGCATGGTGAGGACCAGGATGTGTTGGGCATGGTCGGTACCGGCGCGATGCAGCGGATGATGATTCTCTCTAAGCCTGATCTGTTGGAAGGATTTCGCGGTTCCCAGGATCAGAAAAACGTCGGGATTCACGAATTTGCACATTTATTGGATAAGTCCGACGGCGCGGTGGATGGGGTGCCCAGCCTGGGACTGCCCCCATCTCTGATCATGCCTTGGATCAAACTGGTTCACAAGGAAATGGAAAAGATTCAGGCCGGCCAGTCGGATATCAATCCTTATGGATTGGAAAATGAAGGCGAGTTTTTTGCGATCGTCTCGGAATACTTTTTTGAAAATCCGGAGAAAATGGAGCGGAAGCATCCTGAGCTCTATGCCATGTTGGAACGGATCTTTCACCAGGATCCTCAGGCCCGGGTGAAAAAAGCTCTGGTGTCTATGGTAACACCCAACGCCGGACACCGTGCCCCAGACGCCCCCTGCCCGTGCGGGAGTGGGAAAAGTTACAAACATTGTTGTTCGGGGGATCAGTGAACAATGGAAAAACATTCTGAAACACAACCTGAATATGGTAAGCTCCGCAAATTACGCCAACCGATACCATACGATCAATCGAGTGGAGGGTTTCATGGGGACATTGTCTAGCTTCAAGAGGGCCACACGGCTCTTAATGGTACTCACATGCTTGTCCATGTTCGGTCTGACTTTTGTCACTGGGTGTGCCCACAAGGAACCACCCCAGGAGGAGATCCCCCTGCCGGAAATCCCCCAAACGTATCAAAGAGTGCAAACAATTTCGTTGCCTGAACATTCGGTCAGTCATGAGGTCTACGTCTTTTCCGAAAATGACACCCTCTCCAAACCGCCCGTTGTATTATTACACGAACTGCCCGGACTGAGTGCATCCACCATCAAATATGCGGAATCGCTCCAAGATGAATTCACGGTCTACGTTCCGCTCTTGTTTGGGTCCTACGGACAACAATCCAAGCGCAAGGGGTGGCATGCCTATATGTTCAACGGCGAATGGTGGAAGCTTTATAAACCGGCTGGAAGCCGCAAAATTACGCAATGGTTAGGTCAGGCCATTAAAGACATTGCCGAACAGCATCCTCAACAGAACATCGGCATTATCGGTATGTGCCTCACTGGTGGGATGCCTTTGGCGCTCATCGACGACGAGAGGGTCCATGCGGTCGTGATCGCCCAACCATCCCTTCCCCTCTGGCGTTGGTTTCCTAAGAAAAAGGCCTCGCTCGATATTTCGGATGACGAGTGGGAAACAGCCAAACAACAGTTTAAGGAGCGTCCGGTCTATGCTTATGGCGTTCGGTTCGAGAAGGACTCGGTCGCTCGACGGGAGAAACACGAACGAATGATTGAGGAATTAAATTGCGAGACCTGCAAAGGAGGGTTCATCGACGCTGAAATTCGGGAAAGTGAATATGAAGAAGCCAACATCCCCGAGGATGCGCATTCGACACTCATGTTTCATTTGGGAGAAAACGACCAAAGTCACCCTGCCGAGAAGCGGAGAAGGGAGGTCAAGCAATTTCTTCAGGACCCGGCGTCCTTTTATAGCCAACATACCCCTGCCTCAGACTAACCTAAACGCAGGCAGAGATCCGACCAATAAAAATCAGGGGGTCACTTCTAGACTTTGCACACTGCAAGAATGAATTGGTCGGGAAAAATTTTTCTTTCCTCACGGTATTTTTTTCTTAAGCCAGCAGCGGCGGGACCTGATTGTCATGCTACATTCAGGATTCGACGATTTCTGGTTTCGTGCTTTGGAAAAACTTAAGAATCTCTTGGCGTTCGGTCTCCGGAACTTTAAAGTCTTCTAACGTGCCATTGAGATGATCTATAAATATCGCCCAATCGGTTTCACTGATATTCATTCCTCGGTGGGTGCTCATCAAATCGCGTCCCGTATAGTATATGGGACCCCCCGCGCAGGAACAGAGAAAATTCGTGAGAAGCTGGTTCTGCCGCTTTAAGCCGTCCTCCCCTCGATGCTGCCAGAAGCGCCCGACTTGCGCATCCGCTCTTAGTCGCGTCAAAAGCTCGCTCGTCACTGCCGCGATGGCGTCGTAGCCACCGAGCCGGGTATAGAGTGTGGTCTTTCCCATCGCTTTTCCCTTTTATTTACAAAATACCATGAAAAGGCAAACGAGAGGAGATTCTGATGAAAAGATATCAATGTGAAGGGCTGGATTGCTGACTTGGAAACTGCTGAATGGGCAGCGCGATTGGCTAATGACTTCAGAGCAGGCTGTCTGAAAAGATTAGGAAGACTTGGTCGGGCAGAAAATCAAACTCTGTTTCGAGGGTATAGCCGGCTTCTTGCAATTCTTTTTGGATGACTTCGCTTGGGGTGTAGTGACCAATAAAGGATACGAACCAGCTTTCGCCGTTGAAATCGATGATGGCGATTCGGCCCTGGGGATGAAGGTATTTGCGGAGGTTGGCAAAGTACGCTGTGCGGTCTTTCAGGTGATGGTAGGTGTTGCTGGAGAAAACCAAATTGACTTTGTTTTGTTGTAAACCTGGATCTTCCGCTTGGGCCAACACGACTTCGATGTTTTGGTACCCTTTGTCCTGCACTCGCAGCGCGAGTTCGGCATTCATGTCTTTATCGATGTCGACTGCGTAGACCTTGCCGGTTGGCCCCACGGCATCGGCTATTCGGAAAGTGAAGTAGCCGCTGCCCGATCCTAAGTCTGCAACATGATCTCCAGGTTGTATTGCAAGGGCCTTGATGACTTCTTCCGGCTTTTGCCATTCATCGCGGTTGAATCCTTCGTAGGCCCACTTTTTGATGTCTGTGCAGGCGGGGGTTAGGAGAACAAAAAGAAATAGGGGAAAGATTCGTCGGGATATTCCAAACTTTAAGACTGAACAACTGAAGCGTGACGGCATTATGGGGCTTCCACCCTCACCTTAATCCTCTCCCTGGAAGGGAGAGGAAATAGAATGGTGTGTTTGGAGCTTATATGGTGACGGTAGAATGTATTTATTCAAGAAATATATATTTAAAGTAGTACTTTAGCTTTAATGAATCACTAACCCACTCCTCCCCCGCCCCAACCCCCAGTCCGCAGGAACAGTATTGCGAGGGCGGATCTTCCCAAAGTAGCGAGGGAGTTTATTTTAAGGTATTTAATTTCCTATGGGCTTTGCCTGGACTCGTTCTCCTTCGAAGTGAAATGGGTCTTCGATGATGCCTGGGGGGCCAAGAGGATTTGAGTCAAAGGGGAAAAATCGCAGTTTGGCGGAGCCTTTGATTGTTCCTGTTGTTCGATTGACGGTGACATCGAAGAAATCGAGCCGGGCTATTTGTTGGTCCCCCTCTACGGTTCCGGGAAGGGTGAAATCGAGGGTCACCGCCGTGGCAACCCTTTCTCTTTTTTCATTCCGGGAACAGGTCCACGATCCCGCTGCTTCCGTGAATGGGTTGAATACTCCTTCAACCCCACCCTGGTTTGAATCAATGAACGTAAAGTTGCCATCTTTCCAAAACGTAATCAGGCTGCGGGAATCAATCGATCCATCGTCTTCGAAATTGGTGATAAGATAAGTCCCCACAAATTCCCTACAGGTCCGTACTCTGCTATCGGCATCAGCCACAGCTTTTGAAACGCTAGGGGTCATGAGCATGAGTGCGAGAAGGGTCGCCCCCGTCACCGTCCCCGGTTTTTCTTTCAACCGTTGAATGAAAGTATTTTTCAATACAAACCTCCTTGTGCATCCCGGTATTCGCTAGGGATATTATTCATCCATATTTTCCTTGATTTTTTCCCCTGCCTCCTCCATGGCTTCCCCTGCATCTCTTACGGCGTTGTCGATTTTTTCTCCAGCCTTTTCGGCCGGCCCTTGTTGCTCACAGCCAATGAGGGCGAGAATCGTCAGACAGGCACTGAGTCCAAGGATTATCATTTTATGATTTATCTTCATGGTATCTCTCCTTTGTTGATCAACCTAGATTATAAAAGTACCGGAAACATTCCTCTGTCGCTTCTTGAATAAGGGTAACCCCATCCGTATCTTTTTCCAAGTATGAAATGACCGTTTTCGCCCAGGCCAGGATTTTTCATCCATTTTCGGGTCTTCGGCTAAGAAATGATTACTGTCGAGGGAAATGATCGTCAAGGTATCCGGGGCCATGGCCTGGTGAGCAACGTTAACCCATCATTCGGTCCCTCCGGGGCAAGGAGGTGGTAGTTACTGTTTCACCGGGAAGCTCCCCCTGAGCCTGCTACCTGGGATTTGAAGCACAAATTGACGTTACCTACAGCAGGAATATCAGACAACCAGCAAAGTAGAGCTGACGCATGAGCAGAGAGAGGGCTCTCAGGGAACGTTCGCTCGTCCGATGGTATTGGTATCGGTCCCGAACCAGAGGGTTTGGGTAGGCGGGTGGTACACCATGTGGCGGACACTTCCGCCGCCACTGGCTATGGGGGTGATACTGATGAACCTTTTGACTCGTGTGTGAAAGCCGATGAGCCGATTGGGAATTGCCCCGGTCTCGACGACCCACACCCTATCCTGATCATCAGCGGCCATTCCGTAGGGGCGGGAATCTTGGCCGCCGGGCATTCGCCATTCTTCAATCTTTCCGTTTTCAGTGTTGATTTGGCCAAGATATCCCTCAGCCGAATCCGCGAACCAGATGATGTCATTTCCGGTGGCGGCCAGCCTGCGTGGCCTGGCTTCGCGCCGGGTGAGCATCATTTCTCGAACGGTCATGGATAGCGGAGCGATCATTCCCAGCTTATGGGAGCCAAATTCCGCGAACCATGGAATGCCGTTCTCATCCACCACGATGCCGTAGGGGCGGGCGAGGGCGGTGGGAACCGGAATCAGGGTAATCCGTCCTGTGTCCATTTCCAAATGTCCGACAAAATTTCCCCGTTGCACCGTAAACCAGATTTCCCGGTTTTTGCCAAATATCAGGGTGTGCGGATCGGCCGCTTCGGGATCCGGCATTTCATATTTTTTGATTTTGCCGGTATCCGGATCGAGTTTTCCAATATAGGCCGCCCGATTCCCCGCAAACCAGACCTGTCCGTCTGTATCCACAATAAGATTATGCGGACCCGTGCCTTCCGGTAAATCGTACTTTTTAAAATCCCCACTTTCAGGATTTAGCACCGCCAGATAATTCCCATTTTGCCCCGCAAACCACACTTGATTGTTTTGATCGACATAGGGGTCACGTGGCCGGGTTTCCTCCCAGGGTACCTGCCATTCAGTAATGACCACCGGATCCAGGGATGCCGACCCTTCTTTCTTGGGTGGGGAGCCACATCCTAAAAGGAAAACCACGCTGATACAGAGGACCGGGAATAACATTTTCTGGGATGAGTCGTTTTTCATTTCGCTTCTCCGGATGATCGTTTTGTGTTCTCTAAAAATCCTACTGGAGATTGATGAAAAAGTACAAGGATATTTACGACATCCTCAACCTATACCCTTTTTCCAAGTTGGAAAGTTCAGAGCCGAGGTTTTGAACTTGGCTTTGTGGCCTGTCTGAAGGTATTGTCAGATTGTAGGTACGGAAAATTGTTAGAATGAGGTTTTTGGCCAAATTTTTGTGGTCTCATTGCGTTCCATACGTTTTCACCCTTGTATCTTAAGAGGCATATGTGAATAGTATTCCAACCCAGTGTTCTG
>CAZGFD010000058.1:0-5670 GCA_964525045.1 uncultured Nitrospiraceae bacterium
TATTTCGATGAAACAAGCAAGAGGTTTGAGCCGTTGCCCTACCCCTTTGCTCCAATGATTGTGTAACCTATGTCTCCGGAATGGACCTGAGGAAATTTGGAGCGGGAAAGGGGATTTGAACCCCCGACCCTCGCCTTGGCAAGGCGATGCTCTACCACTGAGCTATTCCCGCTCTCTTTGAATGGAAGGTGATTTCGATTCTAGTGTGGACTCCCTAAGCTGTCAAGCAAAAACGGGGATGGTGGAAATTGCTCAAAGTTCATTTTTTCCGCCTGTTTTGTTAGTATCTTGCCATAGAAAAAGATTTCTCTAAAATAAGATTAATTTGATTTTTGAACCAAAGAATTCGGAAATAGAACTATGAATATCAGCGTAATAGGGACGGGCTATGTGGGGTTAGTAACGGGCGCTTGCTTTGCGGAGTATGGAGTCAATGTCATATGCATGGATACCGATGCCGATCGAATTGAGACCCTGGAAAAGGGGAATATACCCTTTTTTGAACCGGGATTGGCTGAACTGGTGGGTAAGAATTCTCAGGCGGGGCGTCTTCGGTTTACGACCAATCTGACCGAGGCGGTCGATCAAGCCTTGGTGATCTTTATTGCGGTCGGGACTCCCTCCGGGTCAGACGGTTCTGCTGATCTCTCGTTTGTGGACGAAGTCGCACGAAGTATCGGATCCAGGATGAATAGCTATAAAGTCGTCGCGACCAAATCCACCGTTCCTGTTGGAACAGCCAAACGTGTGCGTGATCTCATTGAGGCCAATCAAAATACCCCTTGCCGGTTCGGAGTGGTATCCAATCCGGAATTTTTGCGGGAAGGTTCGGCTATTGAAGACTTTATGCGGCCCAATCGAGTGGTGATTGGGGCGGATAGTCCCGAAGCGGCCGCGATTATGAAAGATCTCTATCGCCCCCTGTATTTAATTGAAACGCCTGTTGTGATTACCGATGTCCCCACTGCTGAAATGATCAAATATGCCTCGAATGTTTTCCTGGCCACGAAAATTTCCTTTATCAACGAAGTTGCCAATCTCTGTGAACAGGTCGATGCCAACGTGCAGGTAGTGGCCAAAGCCATGGGGTTGGATAAACGGATTGGGCCAAAGTTTCTTCACTCCGGCCCGGGTTTTGGCGGATCATGTTTTGGTAAGGATACCGCCGCGTTAATTCATATTGGTGAGCGGGCGGGATATCAGATGCAATTGGCACAGGCGACGAAACACGTCAATGACCAGCAACGAAAGCGCATGGTTGATAAGATTCGTGAAACCTTAGGGGGTGTTCACAATAAAACGGTGGCACTTTTGGGATTGTCCTTCAAACCCAATACGGATGACATTCGAGATTCCCCAGCTATTGATATTGCCGAGGCTCTCATGAAAGAGGGATGTACTGTTCGCGCTTATGACCCGGAGGCTCTGGAGGAATCCTGTATCGTTCTTCCCGGGCTGACCCCTTGCCGGGATTCGTACCATGCGGCAGAAGGGGCCGATGCGCTGATTCTGGTCACCGAATGGAATCTCTTTCGGAACTTGGATTTTGAACGGATGAAAACCCTGCTTCGCGCGCCGGTCTTGATCGATTTGCGGAATGTGTATGAGCCGAACCGGATAGCGGAATTGGGATACTATTATGTTTCAGTGGGGCGAAAGCCGGTGGGAATTCGTCCTTGAAAGTCTCGGAAGTGTGATGAAGGGATCCTATCCTCGTCAGGATGTTATTTGGGCTTGTACCCCATTCGATCCAGAACTTTCATGATCCGCTTTTGTAAGGTCTGGTCTGCGTCTCCTAACGCACTGGCCAACGGCTCAACAGCCGGCTTGCCGATTTTTCGAAGAATCTCCGTAGCCGATTGACGGAGGTCATCTTCTTCGGAAACGAGAAGAGGCACGACTTCAGGGACGGACGGGGCTCCGATCTTGATGAGAGCTTCATACGCCCGCTGCCTGATGTCTCCCACTTCGTCATTGAGCGCTTCCACCAAGGGTTTCACTGCCTCAGGGGGCTTGAGTTCCCCCAACAGCTCCACGGCATACTTTCTGTTCAACCAATGAGTATCCGCCAGGTCCAATAACGCCGATTCAACCTTGGCGATATTTGGGTCTTTGGAACGTATCCGGAATTGCTTAACCAGTCGTTTCCCATTTTCCTCAACGACACGGATCGTTGCCCCATCTCCGACTTTGATTTTCTGCAAGTCTTCGATCGCTTCCTCCGCAACATCGAGCAATACGGTCTTTCCATCGTAAGCCAATAATTCGACTTCAATTTGTTTCTCTTCAATATTGATCGCGGTCACGTTTTCCGTGACCAAATTGAATCCATCTTTTTTGGCTCCCCCTTTGGCGCCAATTTGGATGAGGGGTGCGGATGCTTCGTTTGCCATGATATCTCCTTTATCAGAATCTCGTAGGTGTTCACAAGGCTGTGTTGGATGACGGATTGGACTCTGAGGTCCACCCCAGGCTCGATAGGGCCCCTTCGGCGGTATCTCGAACCATTTCATTTTCATCTTCAAGGAGTGGAACCAATGGTTGGATGGCCCGCGAATCTTTTAAACGGGCCAGTGCCTCCGCGGCATTTCGGCGAACCAACCAATCTTCGTCTCCCAGAGCTTGAATGAGAGGTTCAATGCCTCTCGGATCACCAATTTTCCCAAGGGCTTCGGCGGCATGTCGACGAACAATCCAGTTGGCTCCCTGGAGCCCTTCAACTAAGGCATCGGTTGCCCGCGAATCTCCGATTTTTTTGAGCACTCTCGCGGCATCTTCCCGAAGGAGGGCATCCATGAGGGCATCGACCAGCGCCGGAACGGCCTCCGGATCACCGATGCGTTCCAAAGACCACACGGCGGCCGTTCGCACGGCACCGTCTTTATCCTGTTGGAGGGCTTTCATCAACGGCTTCACTCCCCGAGGGGATTTCAATTTTCCGAGAGCGGACGCGGCCTGTTCCCTGACGCTCCATTCTTCATCAGATAAGGCTTCAATGAGAGGATCGACAGCCCCTTCTCCAATCTGGACAATCGCATTGGTGGCAGCCTCGCGAATGACCAAATCATCTTCCAAAAATAATTCAATTAACTTGGGGACGGCCGCTTCGCCGATTTGACTTAATCCGGTGGCGGCATGGTTTCTTAGGGCCTCGTTGTCATCCCGAAGCGAGGCCAGTAATTGTTCGACTCGATTGGATTCACTCATTCCACTTATTCCTTTCCTGCCCAGGCCGTTTCGTCCATTTGTGCGTCAGCGGCTTCGAGTTTGTCAAGAATGATCCCTGAATTATAGGCCACCAAGCCGTCGCGGTCTGTTTTCATTTTCTTAAAGATCTCTACATGTGGGCGGAGAACTTCCACATCCTTGATTTTTTCCAGGGCTTCAACCGCGAGCACACGGAGTGGCCGAATGGGAATCATGTCGATGAGGAGATTGACGGGGCGGGAATCTCCGAGAAGTCCCAAAGACTTGGTGGCTAATTCTTTGACTCCCGTGTCTGGATCCCTCCGAAGTCGTTCCATTAATGGCTCGACCGCTCTGACATCCGCAATTTTCCCCAGCACATCCGCCGCGGCTTCCCGAACCACCCAATCATCGTCTTCCAGGTATTCAATCAAAATTTCTACGCTCGGTCTCCCAATGGGATGGAGTTTAATCACCGCTTCCTGTCGCGCCCCTTCCCGGAGCTCGGATTCCTCGACCTGACTCAATTCATTCATGACTTCGTCAATACGATCACGGATGGCGCCTAATTTTCTCAGGGTTCGGG
This sequence comes from uncultured Nitrospiraceae bacterium, assembly GCA_964525045.1. Lineage (GTDB taxonomy): Bacteria > Nitrospirota > Nitrospiria > Nitrospirales > UBA8639. The sequence goes on from CAZGFD010000058.1 coordinate 3,773, forward strand.
CTGCGAAGTCCCGGAGAACCGGATCAGCCATCGCATCCACCAGTGCATCGGCAGACCGGGGATCAAGTAAATGCTCGAGAATCCCGGCTGCGGTCAATCGTGCCGATTCTTCGGAATCACGAAGCATGGCCGTGAGGGGACCTATGGACGTGGGGATCGCTCCCAACAACCCTGTGATCGCTTCCCGATGTTGTTCATTTTTCAGTCGTTCGACCAGTGCGGCCGCCGTCGGTTCATCCAATATCCCTGCCATCTGTTCCAGAGCTGAAATGGCCGTGTTGGATACCTCTTCATTTTCGTCATTGATCATTTTGACCAGTGAAATGCCTGCACGTGAATCTTTAATTCGTGCCAACATTCTAATGGCTTCGACTTTGTACTTGGGACTTCCGTGGGCTACGGCATGGATAATGCCATCCACGGCTTTGGGACCACCTTTCAAGCAGGCGGCCGTGGCTCGCATTCGCCGCCAATCTTCTTCGTGGGCCAGCTCGGAGATGAGGGTTTCTAACGTTTCTTTGGGCACGATATAGATTCCGTCAATTCATCACAGTCGGACCTGATTGGGTCTCCACCCTAAACGGGCCAAGGTTTCCTTGACATGGTATCGGATATTGTCGTCGGTTTCTTTTTTATACATCTCAATAAGCCGAGGGGTAGCATGTTTTCCGAAGCGGGTTAACGCCTCGGCGGCTTCGACCCGAATGAGCGTACTTTTTAGGGCTTCTATAAGGGTCGGAATCGCACGAGGATCGCCGATCTGAGCAAGGGCTTTCACGGCTGCCTCTACAGGGGGTAATTCCTCCTGATATCGATCATCTTCGCAAGCCGCCATTCGGCCCTCGTATTGCTCCGTGACCAATGCGTTGACGATGGCCATTAACCGAGGGACGGCTTGAGGATGACCAATTCTTCCCAGCGCGGCAATGGCATGCGTCTTCAGCGATGTCTGATTCATGGCGTTGAAGAGTGGCTCAACCGATCGAGAATCGCCAATTTCCCCGAGTGCTCGAATCGCATCCTGACGAACGGCCGTGTCGGGATCGTGATCCAATAGTGCCAGAAGAGGCTCGGTGGCGGCTTGGGGTTTTAATAAAGCGAGTGCTTCAATTGCCCGGAGTCGAACTTTCCATTCCTTGGCTTGAAGCCCTTCCAACAGAGGGGGAATCGACCGTTCTCCCAGCGCGTGAAGGGCGGACACCGCTTCGTCTCGAACAGCCGGGACTTTGTCTTGGAGTAACAGAATGAGTGTGTCAATGGCTTGAGGGTCGCCAATACGGCCTACCGCTCGTGCGGCCTGGCTTCGGACGATCCAATTGGGATTAAGGAGTGCGGCAATCAAAGGTTCCAACACCTGATGATCGCCGATCTCGGCGAGAATGCAGGCAGCGCTTTCCTGGACATTGAGGTCGGGATCCTGAAGACAATGGCCGAGTGGAACAACGGCCGGTTCGCCGATGGCGGTTAACGAATGAATCGCGGCTGTACGAACCGCTCGATCTGAATCTTTGAGAGTATAAATGAGGGGTAACACACTTCGTGGATCAGCGAAGGCTCCCAGGGCGGCTGCGGCATCTTCACGAACACCCCAATCCTGGTCGCGGAGGGCCGCAATATGTTCGGCTACACTGTCCGCCATCAATTTTCATTCCTCTACGGGACTCGCGACAAAGCCCAGCAAAGGTCTGTTGCGAAGAGTCTCGAGTTTCATGTTTCGGGTTTCTCGTTGAAAGCAGAAACGATTCGGAAGAAGGAAATTCACGGTAGCACAGGGTTTTTTTGAGGGTCAACCGGCTTGATTTAGGGATTTAACTGACCGAACTCTTGTCATCCATCTGGCTTTGCTTATGTAGTTGCACCATCTCATGGTGTCTCTTAGGACAACGGCAGGAATGAAT
>CAZGFD010000059.1:0-5174 GCA_964525045.1 uncultured Nitrospiraceae bacterium
GTGATCCGGTCGCTGCGTGATCAATTGCTCAGACACCAGATTTGAAAATAGCTCTTAAGATCAGGTAACATGTATGTACATGGTTTAAAGGAGTTCATTTTATCAAGAAATCACATACCTTGGGAGGGCGTCATGCAAATTATTAACATTAAAGCTTTTGTTCTATTGGCCGCTCTGGTGAGCTTGGGTGCCATCAATGCCTGGGCTGTTCAAGGTCAATGGGCGGCATTCATTTATCTATTCCCAAAATCCGAGGCTTCTATGAATGATTCTTCGGCCCAGGCTCGACTTGGTCATAAAATTTCGCAAGCCTCCGCGGGATTTTCCAACGACTTTACCCCCCAAAAAAATGAAACGGACACCGTCCAGTACATTCGCGTGACCAAATATTTGCTGGAGGGTAAACCGGTTTCAGATAAACCGGCCGCACTCATCCGTGCCGAATCCACCGACCGGAAAGTGTTGGATGAATATGTCGAGTCACTTGTCCGGATTGTAAAGGATCATTTTCGACTGGAAACACGGTTTGCCGTAACCCGGGAGTTGAATTACACGGATGCGGAGACGCTCCAGCGCCTCAGGGACCATGCGCCGAAACGCGGCACCGGGAAGGAACAACCAAACGCCGTGGTGTTTCCGCTATCAAAGACTTCAGCGTGGTGGACCCTACCGACGGATAAACGCCAGGACTATTTCTATGCCAATCCGGCGTTGTTCGGCAAGGACCACCTTGGCCACAATGGGGTAGGGTTCAAGTATATACAACAAATTTTCCGCAAGTTGTATCATTCACGATTTACCGATCCACAGCAGGACTTTATGACCTATTTCGAATATGGCGACAATGACGCAGAAACGTTCGATGCTCTACTGTCTGGCCTCCGTGACCCTACTCATAATCAGGAATGGAAATATGTCCAAGAGAAGCCTATTGTCTATGGGAAGCGGACTGCTACTCCGGAAGAGATGCTGAAGCCATGAATTTGAACACAATCGAACAGTTCTTGTGCCACAGAACTCTCTTGTAGAATTTGATTGTAAAGAACTTTGGAGAATCGAAAAATGTTTCAATTTTCATCTGCAGACTCTCAGGGAATGAGCAGTTCAGAATTGCGACAACGACATTGCTATGGGGGGGGCGTGTTTCGAGGGGTCAGTCGATTGGACTTGCCGTCCCTCCACACCCATCGATTGTGCGATGAATTCTATCGTTGGTGGTCTTGCAAATCATGATTTCTTATCGGTCTCACGCCAGATATCACCGGCGTGCTTTTTTTTGGCAATCGGCGTACCTGACGTTGTTATCTTGTTGTTCGTTCGAATGTTTCCGCTCGAACTTTCAGTGCCTGATTCATGAGGTTGTAACCCTCCTCAATTGCGTCAAGAGATGCAAATGGCACAGCGATACCACAAAAATTTTCCTTGTGTATGAATTTTGTCATGCCATCTCGTGCTTCAAGAGAAAATACGTGCTCTCCGAAGAAAATACCTTGTAAGCCACCTCCCCAGGTCAGTTCTTTTAAAGGAACGATTCTCATGACATGCGGCTCAATTCTCACGACCTCATTATTTGGCTTATGAATTTCTACTTGTAAAGCCTTTCCTATTTCAAGTTTCCCATCGACCCGGACGTGGTAGGGATTCCATTGCGGGTATTGCTCATTGTCCACGAGAATCCCCCATACGGTGGCAGTTTTGGCATTAATGTCTATTTCTGTATAAATGTGCTTCTTGGGAACGAGTGAGCATCCAGTAACCAATGACGTGATCAATAGGAATGCAGTTAAACCAAAACGCATATCTTCTGAGACCTAGGTCAATACAAAAATTAGCGGTCTGACTATGTGCCGCACCCGGACATGGTTTTGCAAAATGTCAAGGTCTGGGACGCCATTTTTTTATGGCCTGAGCCGGGACACTTCATGCCCTGAAACATGGAACACGACAAACATCCCTAGGCCTAATGGTCCCCACCGGCTCCCTAAAGCTCCCCTTTGCATCACCGAACGGATTAATTGACACACCATTGGTTCTTCGTTACCATATTTTTTGATCGAGAAACCAGGTAACCAGTCCTCTCCTCGAAGTCCCATTCTTCCTGTTTGTACCCCCATCGTGGAAGACTTTGCTATAGGGGTCATGTAAGTTCTGAGGGATGACCTCAGAGAAGGATTTTCCGAAAGGAAAAGTAAAGGGTAGTGGGCCCTAAACTGAAAAGAAATGTGATCGTACAGGGATTTGAGTAAAAAGAAAGACTTAATGTGATGTCGCCTCAATCGCAATTTACTGTAAGACGAAAGTCTATTTCCCCCCTTTCTGAGTACGTTCCAGAGAATTTACTCAGATGTCATAACGCTGAAATACCCATAGGCTATTATGACATTCAATGGAGCTTCCTCTTGCCCTCCGTTTTGCCTTATTTCGGCTGGGGTGGACCACTAGATCTTTTTGCTGGTCGACTCCGGTTTCACTCCATGATGTAGTGCCCTCTCAGTTACAAGTTGTATTAAAAACGTACCGATCTGGTGGATGCGGAAGGTCTACCAGTCAAATTGTTATACAAAGGATGGTTGTGAATGGTTGAAAAGATTCTATTGAATGTCCAGGATAGTTTGAAAACCACCTCGGGAATAGGGTACCACGTCGCCATTCTGGTGCTCAGTGCGACGATAGCCTTTTCCCTCCCCTGGGTCGCTGGAAATCTTATGGCCAGGTGGTCAGCTATCGCAAACGGAAAAATCAGTCTATTGACCATAGAAATTGGCGTGGCCGTTTTCCTTATCTTTTTCTTTAATTTCATGCGACAAAGCTACCATGATCGGCAACTTGCCAGAATGGCGACCTGGGCGGGTTTCGTCTCGTTTACCGCTACGTGTGGAGAAAGCGGACGAAAAAAAATACGAAAACTCAAAGAGAAAAATGGCCGGGGCCGGATCGTCAAGGTTCTGGGTTCAAGCGGATACGCCACTTTTGTGGATCAAATGGGAGACTTATCCAACCTGCTCGGAAGATGTCTGGGTGCTGAAATTCTTTTAATGAACCCGTTTTCTTTGGCGGCGAGTCGGCGGGTTCAGGCGGTGGCCGATCCGGAATTTACACTGGAACGCTTTCGTGATGAGGTCTTTCAAAGTATTCAATTGCTCAAACGGCTCAAGGCGATGGGAAAGAATGTCAAGCTCAAATTGTATTCTGACCCTCCGCTATTCAAAATGGTCATTTTAGGCGATTACCTCTGGCTTCAGCATTACCATGCGGATCTTGATGTCCTGAGGATGCCCGAATTCCTATTTCAATACCACCCAAATCACCACGGGCTCTATACGGCTTTTTATCAATATTTCAATCAAAAATGGGAAAGTCATGCCATCCCGGATTATGATCTTGATACTGATGAACTGGTCTACCGAGGCGTAAATGGCAGAGAAAGCCAGCGAGTGCCGTTTTATTCAGGGGAGGGCAATGAATTGCCCGCCAGAGATGAGGTGAAGACGAAAAACCTTCCCCCCCTGACCGGAAAGATCTCCTTTCCGGTCAGAGATGAATTATTGGAGCAGGCGACGTAAAATCTTTTCCACATCTTTGACGACGGCGTTTTCTATTGTCCTGCTTGATCCGCCGGCGAAAGGAACCCTCACCCTCTCCCGAAACGGGAGAGGGGATCAGATTCGCCTCTTTCATTCCGCAACTCTTCCTATCCCCCGGCCATTGCGCCCACGATTAATAAAGGCTCTTCCCCGGTTACGACTGCGTCAGGCAGGGGCGTATCGGGTGATTCGTGAGAGAGATCCAGTTCGCATGCGAAGATTCTGATGAACGGGCGGCGTTGCTTGGTCACGTGGTCGCGGATTGTTCCTCTTAACATGGGATAGTGGTCTTCAAGGGCGTCGAGGACTGAGGCTTGAGTCACGTTCCCTTTCACTTCCAATCGTAGCTCACCATCTTCCCGCGCAAGCGTCCGCAAATGGGCTGGAAGTTTGACCCTGATCATGGCAGCATTTGAACCTCGACGGATAAAACGGGAGGAAGGTCCCGGACAATCGGGCTCCAACTGTCTCCGGCATCAGACGAGGCATACACTTGTCCACCGGTAGTGCCAAAGTACAGGCCGCAGGGCTCAAGCGAGTCGACGGTCATTGCGTCGCGCAACACATTGACATAGCAGTCCCGTTGCGGCAGGCCTTTCGTCAGGGGTTCCCACTCGTTGCCGCCGGTACGACTGCGATAGACCCGTAACCTGCCATCCGGCGGGAAATGCTCTGAATCGCTTTTGATCGGTACCACGTAAACGGTCTCTGGTTCGTGGGCATGTACGGAAATGGGAAATCCAAAATCGGTCGGCAAATTCCCGCTAATTTCGTACCATGATTCGCCGGCATCATCGCTGCGCATGACATCCCAATGTTTCTGCATAAACAGCACGTTCGGACGTGAGGGATGGTTGTCAATGCGGTGGACGCAGTGGCCGACCTCGGCATCGGGGTCGGGAAGTTCATATGGGGATTTCAGGCCACGGTTAATTGGCCGCCATGTTTTGCCGACGTCGTCACTACGAAAGACGCCAGCCGCCGAAATGGCGACATAGAGACGGTCCGGATTCGTCCGATCCAACAAAATGGTATGTAAACACATCCCACCGGCGCCCGGTTGCCACAAATGTCCTTTCGCATCCCGTAATCCGGAAATTTCCTGCCACGTTTGGCCTCCGTTGGCTGAGCGAAACAAAGCGGCATCTTCGACTCCCGCGTAAACGACATCCGGGTCGGTCAATGATGGCTCGAGATGCCACACTCGTTTGAACTCCCAGGGCTGTTGCGTCCCGTCATACCACTGGTGCGTGGTGAGCGGTTGGCCGGATTCAGGAGAAATGTCGTAAACGAATTTGTTGCTGACGCCGGCCGGGGGGTCAGAGGAATCGGGCATCCTTTCTCCGCCGGGTGGGTCCCACGTCCTGCCGCCGTCGTCAGATCGTTGGACGATCTGGCCGAACCAGCTGCTTGTCTGAGACGCATATAATCGATCGGGGTTCACTGGCGAGCCCTTGATGTGATAGATTTCCCAACCGCCAAAAAACGGCCCGCCGATGTCCCACTTTTTTCGTTTTCCATCTGATGTGAGGAGAAACGCCCCTTTCCGGGTCCCGACAAGCAACCGAATGGTACTCATGTATTACTCCT
>CAZGFD010000060.1:0-4285 GCA_964525045.1 uncultured Nitrospiraceae bacterium
AAATATAAGGGGCAAGGACTAAGTTCTTTAAAGTTTGCAAATCATCCATGCTGCAGATTCCCTATCTCCACAAAAGTACTAAAATTATAATTGTCTGAAATCTATCGATCAAAAGAAGGAGAATTTCAAACGGTATTGTTGGGAAATCGGAAACGTAGCGAAGCGGCCGTGGGTTGTCAATCACTTCAGTCCTTAGTCCCATCAAGAAGGAATGTCTCTCCGCGGTTAGGCATTTCCGATTCTTGCGAGCCGGATATTCGGTAACCCTGACATTTCTGGATTTGCTATCTGCTCTTCTCTCACTCTCCTTCTCTTTTTGACTTGCTAAATCCCTTGAGAATCCCCTTCGCATAGGATTCATAGCTAAGGGTGTGAAAAAGAGAGGGTCGTTGCTTGATAGTACATATATTTTTCAGGCTCCCTACCGCCCTCTCTTCCGAGCAACCTCTGTCAGGATACAAACCCCATTAACCTCCTTTGAATAGTCCTTTGGCCTTCTGTGGGGAGCAATCGGGTTTACCCATTCTCTCGCGCAACAGAGATCTCTGTCCATATTTTGACCTGGCATTAGGAAAGGAGAAAAAATTGTGAAACTGGATAGTAGGAAGTCAAGAAGCGCCCCCTATCACATGCCAGTGCGATTAGCGGGATTCGCCAGATTGAAACCCGCTTGGCCCAAGATCGGCGATTGCAAAAGTATTTGAAGTTAATAAAACTAGGCTTGCCCCCCTTAAACTTTCTCGAGAAGGACCTTCCAACCTGCAAACATATTTTTTAGATCAGCTTCCTAGGTATGAATGGACCTATTTATTAAGTCTATTTGCACTCTTTTAACCTTCTGCCTTTTCGAGTAATAATTTCTTCTCTTTAGAATGAAATATCCGAAAACGGGCTTTTAATTGAAAAGAAAAAATTCAAGTTCTCGTTTTTAGGGCACAGCACGGTTAGACCTTGAACCAACAAGTTGGAGTCTTGCTCGACATATCGGATAAATCGACTCGGCTGAGCCCAGGTTAGAGTGGGCAGCAGGTTTCCAAACCGATCTCATGGCAAGGTTAGGCATGCGAAATCGGTGTGTATTCGACTGGCGAATTGTGTGGGAGATAGCATCCCTGGTGGTCCTTAGTGCCCTAATTGGAATAGGGGGGATCTATTTCCTGGGACCTTTGGTATTTACAAAGCTACCCGATCAAAATCTTGTTCCGGAATACCCCTTATCGATTTCCTCTTTCCCATCCAGCTCCCACGGGACATCCCCAGCCAAGGGATCCACTCCAAAGCTGCAGGCAGGCCTGCCAGGTCCACCACCCTCTATAAAAGGTACGGCCATCCACTCGAGTCAACTAAACTCTTCCCAGGTTAACGAAGCGATCTCTTCTTTGACTCTTATGACTCAAGTAACTCCCTCTGCTCGCATAGCTGAGTCCACTCCGCAGGAACCATCACCAATGGTTACGCCCCTTGTGGCATCGAAACCCTCGGAAGAGCAGGCTTTGAAAGCCGATCCCAATGTCAGGGAATTACCCGCAGACCTGGTTGAGGCGGAAAATCCACCTCTTCGGGAAGGGGGAGAGTTCACCATCAACGGTGTCGTGTTGACTGCCATGGGTCAACCGATTCCCGGCATTAGGGTTAAGGCATCCGTCCACCGTCTGTTCGACAACGATAAGGTGAGAGTCGGTTCAATTGAGGACCGGTATGCTCAATCGGATGAGGTTGGGTTTTATGAATTTGAAAACTTGTTTGCTGGGGAGTACCTGCTGCGCACCGAGGCGACACCGTCCTACCGGCCTGCAAGCAGGCGTGTTCGTGCCGGTATAAAGCAGGTTATTCTTGTACTAATCCCAGAGGGGGTGCAGGAAGTGAATGGGCTTGTCAAAGACGGCGGCACGCGATACCCCCTCCCTGGGGTTTCGATCGCGGCGGCCGGCCAAATGGTCACCTCTGACGAACAAGGATTTTATCAAATTTCCGTACCTCGTCAGAACGGCAGACAGGCTTCGACTATTCTTCGATTCATTCACCAAGACTATCACCAGGAGCTTGTCACGGTGCCCAGGCAGGGTACCAGTTTAGAGAGTCCGATTGCCCTTTCAGACGTTCTTCTGAAGCCAATTCAGGGTTTTTCATCCCTGAAAGGGACGGTTGAGAGCCTGTATGGCGGGGACGCCCTGGGAGGCGTTCGGGTTTTTCTCGCCCCGGTAAAGGGATATAGCCAATTAGACGCGCTCACCAATAATGAAGGAATATTCCAATTTTCATCCGTGGCCTGGGGAACCTATACCCTTGTTGTCGCTCCGACAGAAGGGCACAAAGATTTCAAACAAGAAAACCTGGTGGTGGGAGAAGGCCCGATCGAAGATATTCAGATCCGGCTGGAGCCTTCTCCCGTGGGGGTGTTGAGGGGGCAGTTGGTGGATCCCGAGGGTCAACCGGTTCGTGGGTTAACGCTATGGCTTCGAAGCCTCTCCGTCCGAACATTCGCGGGCAAAGCAGTGACCAGTGACCAAAGTGGGAATATCGAGGTTTACGATGTCCCGAGTGGTGAGATTCAATTGTCCACTCAAGCCGAGCCTCATCTTCGGATAACCGGACTCAATCTCAAGCCTGGAGAATTTCTTCCAGTGCAGTTGGTGGTTGATTGGGGTTCGCAGGTCCTAAACGGCCAGATCGTTGATGCCGGAGGCCTCCCTATACCCGGAGCTGCCATCTCCCTCATATGGATGCAAGAAAAAGAAGGAATGAAAAGTCGGGCGATTCGCACGACATCCACCGATGATATAGGCGTCTTTCGCTTTACCCAGCTCGGGACTGGCCCTCATACGTTAAATGTGAGCGCTGAAGGGTATCGTGGCACCCTTTTGGAACGCGTTATTGGCCCGGATCAGTCGGATGTCCGCGTGGTCCTCTCGAAATCAACCCTCTAAAATCTATCCACGCCAACTAAACTTCGGGGGTCTCGATCTGCGTCGTCGCCCAACTGACTTCGGAATAAGGCGATTTCGGTAAGAAACTATTTTCCCCCTTTGGAGTCCCTAAGACTATACTAAAATAAATGGTCCACACTTCTCCGTGTTTTCATTACCCAGTACGTTATTGGTGTGACCCTGAGCCTTGGATATCTACGGCTCCAAAACCTGGTTGGGTACCACCGGCTTGGAATCTGATATTTTTCTTGTTTTTGTCGATCACCATGCTCCACTTGATGTCTGTGATTCCAATAGGCTTCCGCTCGCAAGTGATATCGACAAAACCGTTAGAAGCCACCGTGTACTCACAATCCCAAACGAGTGTGTTGAGGGGTGCGAACTCTACGCCATTCAGAAATGTATGCGCGACTGCCGTGATCTTTCCGACAGGAGACTTTCCGTCTGCGGTAAATATCCCAATCTCGCTTATGTCACCTCCGGATGTCGGACCCTGAAAAGAATAGATGTAACTTCCCTTGAGGTCACTGTTTTTAAAATGATTGCCCTTATCATCATCCGCGAAAGCCGGAAGGGGAAATCCTGTAAGGACCAGCGAGATCATTGCAGCACTGAGAGACAAATGTTTCATTTTTTAACTCCTCGTTTGAAGACGGTGAATAAGATATAACGAGTGGCTTTCTTTACCTATTTTTGGACGTCATTCTATAGTCTCCTATTTTCAACAGGCTCTGCCGAGATTGGCGATTCAGCTACCGGTGACTCGGCAATCGGGGTATTTTCATCTGGTGAGTCGGCAATCGGGGTATTGGGATCCGGTGATTCGACGACCGGATCGTCATCCACTGTCCCCGCAACTGGAGGGGTTGCAATCGGAGGTACCACAACAGGTGGTTCTTCGTCACACACCAGCGTATTGCAGCCACCATCTCCAGGATCGCCTTCATCAAAAGTGCAGCCCAAGTCCACATTGCAAACCAATAATTCGTTGCACTGGGAATCGTCCGGGATGTTCTCACAGTTGCCTGCTACACAGGATTCGTTGGTACACGAAACACCGTCGTCACAATCCGAATTGGCGGCCGCACCGTCGGTAGTTCCGTCACAGTCATTATCCTTGCCATCGCAGATTTCGAGGCTGGGTTCAATTTCTGATTGCACGACTACCAACACCCCATCCTGACATTCGCTGATACCCTTCTGACATTCGCCTTCATCGGTGCCGGTCTCAACCTGATCCAGGCCCTCGTCCACGGTGCCATTACAATTGTCATCGACGTCGTTACAGGTCTCCGGGGTCGGCTCGATGGCGGCTTGGGTGACCACGAACTGGCCCCCCTGGCACTCCTGAATCTCCG
>CAZGFD010000061.1:0-3878 GCA_964525045.1 uncultured Nitrospiraceae bacterium
CGTAACAAGGTAGCCGTAGGGGAACCTGCGGCTGGATCACCTCCTTTCTAAGGAGCTCTGCTCCTCAAGACAAACCACGAGGGCCGCCATTTCAACGCATTTTCGTTTTAATTCCTTGATTCCGTGTTTCTTCCTGGAAAGGCTGGGCCTATAGCTCAGTCTGGTTAGAGCGCACGCCTGATAAGCGTGAGGTCGGTAGTTCAATTCTACCTAGGCCCACCATTTGGGTAAGTTTCATCGGGGGCGTCTTCGGCTCGAGCTTCTACGTGTGAGGTCTAACATTGCTTGCAAGTGAGGGGCTGTAGCTCAGTTGGGAGAGCACCTGCTTTGCAAGCAGGGGGTCGGCGGTTCGAGCCCGCTCAGCTCCACCAGCCTTCGCCAGGGCTTCGGCTGGCAGGACGGAGAAGTCTTGGTCCCGTGCGTGCCAGAACACGGGAGAGGAACTAGGGAAAGTGTCTTAAAAGGAAAAGGAGCGGTGGGCGAAGCCCATCCTACATTATTGTAGCTGCAGCATCTCATGCTGCCTCCCCGACCGAGGTCAGGATTCTAAAAAAGGTGGTAGAAAGTTGGCCACCGTGCGCCGACACACCAATGGATCAGGATTAAAGTAACTGGTGTGCCGAAGAGGCGCCATAAGATGGCGCAGCTACAGTCAGAACATGGATCTTTGAATCCTAAAGTTACTCAAGGGGGGTTGATTGACTCACCCCCGTCGTTCTTTGACAACTGAATAGGCCAAAAAAAAGGCCATGTGTATCAAGAGCAAATGTTGTTAAGTTACTAAGGGTGTACGGTGGATGCCTTGGCATCAGGAGCCGATGAAGGGCGTGGTAAGCTGCGATAAGCCTCGGGGAGCCGCAAACAGGCCGTGATCCGGGGATTCCCGAATGGGGCAACCCAGACGATGAAAGCCGTCTATCCTCCACTGAATCCATAGGTGGAGAGAGGGTAACGCAGGGAAGTGAAACATCTCAGTACCTGCTGGAACAGAAAGCAATTGCGATTCCCTGAGTAGTGGCGAGCGAAACGGGAATAGCCTAAACCCCATATATGTCAAGCCCGTGGGCGTTGTATATGGGGGGTTGTAGGGTTTTACTGGACACTGCTACGGAAGTGTCGGCGAGTGACAAACCAGATTCCTAGTTGAATGGCCTGGAAAGGCCAGCCAAAGAAGGTGATAGCCCTGTAAGTGAAAGGAAGCTGGCTCGTCGGGTAAAATTCCTGAGTACCACGGGGCCCGAGGAACCTTGTGGGAATCCGGGAGGACCACCTTCCAAGGCTAAATACTCCCTGATGACCGATAGTGAACCAGTACCGTGAGGGAAAGGCGAAAAGAACCCCGGTGAGGGGAGTGAAATAGAACCTGAAACCGTATACCTACAAGCAGCGAGAGGGCTATGGTCCGCAAGGACAATGCCTAATCGCGTGCCTTTTGCTTAATGAGCCGGCGAGTTATTCTGCGTAGCAAGGTTAAGTTGAAAAGACGGAGCCGTAGCGAAAGCGAGTCTGAATAGGGCGATTGAGTTACGTAGAATAGACCCGAAGCGAGGTGATCTACCCATGGCCAGGGTGAATCCGTCGTAACAGGCGGAGAAGGCCCGAACCGTTGTATGTTGCAAAATGCTCGGATGAGCTGTGGGTAGGAGTGAAAGGCTAATCAAACCTCGTAATAGCTGGTTCTCCCCGAAATAGCTCTAGGGCTAGCCTCGTAGTAACCGTGGCGGAGGTAGAGTACTGGATGGGCTAGGGGTGTTCCCACACTACCGAACTCAACCAAACTCCGAATGCCGCTACTGGATCTACGGGAGTCAGACTATGGGTGCTAAGGTCCGTGGTCGAAAGGGAAACAGCCCAGACCGCCAGCTAAGGTCCCGAATCGTAAACTAAGTGGGAAAGGTTGTGGGAATGCTCAGACAGCCAGGAGGTTGGCTTAGAAGCAGCCACCCTTTAAAGAGTGCGTAACAGCTCACTGGTCGAGTGCGCCTGCGCCGAAAATTTAACGGGGCTTAAGTTTACAACCGAAGCTGCGGACTTGTATCGCAAGATAGAAGTGGTAGGGGAGCATTCTCTGGGAGTTGAAGGTTGACCGACAAGGACAGCTGGATTCCAGAGAAGAGATTATGCCGGCATAAGTAACGTTAAACGATGTGAGAATCATCGTCCCCGTAAGCCCAAGGTTTCCTGGCCAATGTTCGTCAGGTCAGGGTTAGTCGGTCCCTAAGGTGAGGCCGAAAGGCGTAGCCGATGGAAAACAGGTCAACATTCCTGTACCGTCATGATGGCGTTTGAACGAAGGGGGGACGCAGAAGGGTAGGTACCGCCGGGTCCCTGGAATACCCGGTCCAAGCGTGTAGGCGGGATTCGTAGGCAAATCCGCGAATCTATTAACGTCGAGACGTGATGGGGAGGCCATTAGGCCATAAACGGACTGATCCCACACTGCCGAGAAAAGCCTCGTAGTGAGTCATCATGGTGACCGTACCGCAAACCGACACAGGTGGGTGGGTGGAGTACACCCAGGGGCGTGAGAGAACACTCCCTAAGGAACTCTGCAATTTAGCCCCGTAACTTCGGGAGAAGGGGTGCCTCGCTTAGGTAAAGGGACTTGCTCCCCGAGCCGAACGAGGTCGCAGTAAAAAGGCTCTGGCGACTGTTTACCAAAAACACAGGACTCTGCTAACTCGTAAGAGGATGTATAGGGTCTGATGCCTGCCCGGTGCTGGAAGGTTAACTGGAGGGGTTAGCGCTACTTCGGTAGTGCGAAGCTCCAAAGGGAAGCCCCAGTAAACGGCGGCCGTAACTATAGAGCCGGACCACTGTAGTTCCGTAATAAATCTGGCTAAATGCTGGAAAACCCGTTGAATCCTCCGGTACTCGTCACGAAGTTGGTGGCAGTGAAAATCCGAGAGGTGCGGGCAATCAGCAGGAAAGACTCAGATCATGCTCAAAATTAATGAGATTCCGTCGCAAATCGGCCATTACTTGGCGGGTTTTACTGACGGAGAAGGAAGTTTCAACGTATCGTTCCGATCTAGGAGCGACTACAAATTTCCTTGGAAAGTCTCTCTTTGTTTCAATATCTCCCAACGTGATGAAGTGATCTTGGCCCTGTTCAAGCGTCACCTCGGATGTGGGACAATGAGACAGAGGCACGATGGTGTTTGGTACTACGAAGTGAACAACCTCACCGCCATCCGTGAGAATGTCATCCCGTTCTTTGAGCGCTTCGGATTTCTCTCTGCAAAAAAGAAGCGCGATTTTGCCAAATTCAAACAACTTGCCGAACTCATGCGTCAGGGACATCATCTGACGCAAGAAGGAATCAAAGAGATCCTTCGGATTCGACAAGCAATGAATGACGGAGGCAAGCGTCGTTACAGTGATGCAGAAATTCTGAAGCAGTTTGAGAATCCTCAGAGACTATACGCCGGACCCACAGAAATGAAGGTGGGATGAGATAGTCCGAACTGTAGGGCGACTTACAGAGTCTGGCAGAAATGTCCAGACCATCACTAAATTGATTTGTGATAGTAACAATTTTGAACGGTCCTAAGGTAGCGAAATTCCTTGTCGGGTAAGTTCCGACCTGCATGAATGGCATAACGACTGGAGCGCTGTCTCGGGGAGTGACTCAGTGAACTTGTGGTCCCGGTGAAGACGCCGGGTGCCCGCAACTAGACGGAAAGACCCTGTGCACCTTTACTACAACTTGACATTGGGTGTTGGGCGACTATGTGTAGGATAGGTGGGAGGCTTTGAAGCAGAGGCGCTAGCTTTTGTGGAGCCATCCTTGAAATACCACCCTTATTTTTCCGACATTCTAACCTGGCTCTGTCATCCAGAGCAGAGACATTGTCTGGTGGGTAGTTTGACTGGGG
>CAZGFD010000062.1:0-3770 GCA_964525045.1 uncultured Nitrospiraceae bacterium
TTATCATCGACGTCGTTACAGGTCTCGGGGGTCGGTTCGATGGCGGCTTGGGTGATCACGAACTGCCCCCCCTGGCACTCCTGAATCTCCGGTTGACAGGCTCCTACGTCGGTCGTGGCTCCGATGGTGGTCAGTTCCTCGTCCACGGTGCCATTACAATTATCATCGACGTCGTTACAGGTCTCGGGGGTCGGTTCGATGGCGGCTTGGGTGATCACGAACTGCCCCCCCTGGCACTCCTGAATCTCCGGTTGACAGGCTCCTACGTCGGTCGTGGCTCCGATGGTGGTCAGTTCCTCGTCCACGGTGCCATTACAATTATCATCGACGTCGTTACAGGTCTCGGGGGTCGGTTCGATGGCGGCTTGGGTGACCACGAACTGGCCCCCCTGGCACTCCTGAATCTCCGGTTGACAGGCTCCCACATCCGATCCCTGTGCAATTGAAGGAACGCCGTCATCGGCTATGCCATTACAATCATTGTCGACCGCGTCACAGGTCTCGGGGGTGGGCCCAATCTCTACTTGAGTGACCACGAATTGTCCGCCCTGACATTGCTGAATTTCTTCTTGGCAGGCTCCCACATTCGAGCCGCTCACCAAAGTGGAAATGCCGTCGTCCACCTTGGCATTACAATCATTATCTAACGCATCGCAGATTTCAGTCGTTGGAGTAATGGCTGCTTGTACGACCTGAAACACTCCGCTGATACACGCTTGAATCTCGGGCTGGCACACGCCAACCTCGGAGCCACTCACGATATCGGGGATGCCCTCATCCACCGTCCCATCGCAATTGTTATCAATGCCATCACATAGTTCCGGACCGACGAGGTTGTCGCCATGGGATTGATGGGCTGGCAACGCAGAAGCACCAATGCTTAAGATTTTGTGTTTGGAGGGATTGCCAGGGGGGCGGTGACAGACGTCCACCTTTGCCTGTTTGGCGAGCCCAGTGCTGTACATACCTAAAAGGAGGCAGAGGATGAGACCTCCTATAGATAAGATTGATGGCCTCAAGGAGCAACACAAACACTTCATTAGGTGAATCTGTTGTTCATTTCTGGGAGTAAACATCACGCCCTCCTTGAAAGAGGATTTGTGTGGACAATTGCAAGAGAATAGGATTTATTTATTCGCACTTCCTACCAGCCTCACCTTCACTCCTCCGGGGTCCCCTCAAACGTGATTCCGCCGCGTACCTTTTAATGTTTGGAATTCACAAAGCCGTATTTTGCTATCTTATGCACCTGGTTTATTCTCCTTAGACTCGCCTTCAGAAAATGGCCAAGGGTTCCTGCTCCCATTGTATTTACCCCTTGACCTGAAAATTGGGATAATCAAAATATCATGAATCCAACGGAACCGTTAGGTACATATGTCCGTTTTTTTGTCCCTACGCGCCAGGTCGGAATGGGGTCGTTTGTCTTAACGGTAGAAGGGGCAAATGTACCTATTGCTTTGTCGTCTGAACTTCTATGCTAATCAGGCGTAGAGGATGGATAACCCCGTCACGATAGGGGTTCAACCCCTTGAATTAAAACCTTTTGAGGTGAGAGGTGTAATCCGGTCTCTACTACGGATTCTTCTAAAAAACGTTTTGTAGGAATGGAGAAGGAGAGCGCGGATTCATACAATAAGTGCAATTTCTCAGGGTACCCCGATGGGGTATGCTAATGGACTGAAATAATTTTGGTCACCGGAGGAATTGCATCCATGAAATTCTACAAACATCTCAGTAACGAAGAACGGTTTTTTATCTGGAAAACATTGCGGGAAGGGAAAACCCAAAAGCAGATTGCCAAGACTCTAGGCCGTCACCCCTCAACCCTCTGCCGAGAAATTAAGAGAAGAGAGAAGGGGTCAAATTTTTTGTTGAGAGTAAGACTTGGCCTTCTTAAATCTCAGAACGGGAATGGGGGTCCGGTTGAGGTGGTCCTGCCTTGATGAAGGATTCAATTTCGACGAGGAAAACAGTACCCTGGCGGTCTTCAACGTAGAAATCAGGCCGCTTTCCCTGCAACCTGATCTTTCTGGCACTTCAATCTTCACCTGAGGTCAAAAATATGGAAGAGGCCAAGTTGGGTTCAGACCTGACTATTAATTTAATTTTCAATTCCCGCCTTCCCTTTGGGAGATAGGACAGAAACCACGCATAAAACTTATTGGCAGTTCATTTGTGATGGTCGAAAGTGGCAACCGCAGGATGATGGGATTTAATGAGGCAACGTCTCCTCCAGACTGGATGAACTGAAATCTTACCAATGAGTCAATATTCATGCCCGACCCCATTTTTTGACCCCATTTTTGTCTGACAGTTAATTCTCTGGTCTTGTCAGGCGTTCACATCGACCACGATTCGTCCCTTGATCCGACCTTTTAAAATCTCGGCGCCCAGTGTTGGCACCTCGGCCAAACTCGCTGAACGAATCATGGCATCGAGTTTCTCCAGTGGAAGATCGGTGGCGATACGTTGCCAGGCTTTCAAGCGTTGTGCCATAGGCTGAAACACACTGTCGATTCCCAGTAAGTTGACCCCGCGAAGCAGAAAGGGAATCATGGTGGTTGGCAGCGCCGCTCCGCCGGCAAGTCCGACCGCAGCAACCGACGCGCCATATTTCAACTGACCGATGATCCGCGCGAGCATTTCGCCGCCCACTGCATCGACACAGCCCGCCCACCTCTCCGCTTCAAGGGGTTTCTTGGATACCGTGTCGATTTCCTGGCGAGCGATGATCCGATGCGCACCAAGCGACATCAAATAATCCGCTGTCTCCGGTCGACCCGTCACCGCGACGACTTCGTAGCCGAGGTTGTCGAGAATCGCGGTTGCAATCGAGCCGACTCCGCCCGCTGCTCCGGTAACGAGTACTGCTCCCTGATCCGGCTTCAGCCCGTGATTTTCCAATGCACCAATCGCGAGGATCCCGGAGAAGCCGGCCGTTCCTATGGCCATCGCCTGCCTGGATGACAGACCGCATGGCAGTGGGACCAGCCAATCGGCCTTGACGCGAGCTTTCTGCGCATAGCCACCCCAATGCGTCTCACCCACACGCCAACCCGTCAACACAACTTTGTCGCCGGCCTTGTATCGGGAATCTTCCGAGGTCTCGACGGTTCCCGCAAAGTCGATCCCCGGCACGTGTGGATACTCGCGAACCAGCTCGTTGTTCGGCTGCAGGCACAGTCCATCCTTATAGTTGACCGTGGTGTATTCAATTGCGACCGTTACCTCGCCTGATGGCAACTGATCTTCAGTCAATTCTTGCACGCTAACAGAAACCTTTGCTTGTCCAATCTTTTCGACCACAAGGGCTTTGAATCTCATTGTCGTCTCACGTCATCTCTCTGGTTCGTATCTTTCCGTCTCTCTACCGCCCTCTCTTCCAAGCAACCTCTGTCAGGATAACAACCCCATCACCCTCCATTGCATAGGCCTTGGGCCTTCTGTGGGGAGCCATCGGGTTTACCCCTTCTCTCAAGCAACAGAGATCTCTGTCCATATTTTGACCTGGCATTAGTAAAGAAGAAAAATTTGGGTAACTGGATAGTATGAAGTCAAGAAGCGACCCCTAAATTTCAGAAGCGACCCCTAAATTTCCCTTCCTGCACGAGGGAAGTCTACATCATAAGGCAAGTTTGTCAAGGGAACAGTAGAATTGAAGGAAACGGGGGCGGGCGGAAAGGATAAGAAAGGCGGTGCGGTAGGGTAAGCGAAGGTATCTTGAATAAAGCGTATTCGTATTCGAAGGCGATATCGCTATACGGCAT
>CAZGFD010000063.1:0-3542 GCA_964525045.1 uncultured Nitrospiraceae bacterium
GGGGGTCGGTCTCAAGCCCAATTTATCATAGACGGCGATGGCCTGAGCATTGTTCTGTTCAACATAGAGTCGAATTCCGCAAACATCTGAACGAGATTCCGCTTGTTGCAAGACAAATTCATACATGGCCCGAAACACTCCTCGATTTCGCCAATCGGGATGAACGTAAACGCTCTGGATCCACCAAAAATTGGCATTTCGCCAATCGCTCCATTCATACGTAATGAGCAGTTGTCCAATCACATGGCGTTCCTGGGGCCCCTCTTCGAACTCCCCAACGACATACACACCGCGTAAAGGGGAGGATAAGACCGCTTCGGTCCCAGATCGAAGACGATCTTTTTTGAGAAGTCTTCCCTCTGTTTCCAATGCCATCGCGGCATTAAATTCAACCAGGTGCTCCAGATCAGACCATAACGCTTTCCGGACTAAGATGTTCTCAAGATTTGTCCGATTCATAAAGAGGGGGGCGAGATGTCGCACTTTATTGAGGGCGAAAAACAGGATTCAACCATCCACGTTTGGGGCGATAGAGCCCAGCTGAAAATTCCAACTTCATGGCCTCTTCAGGCCTGAGGTTGAGGGGGCGAAGGTTCTGCGTGGGAACAAAAGCCAAATAACCGGTAAAGGGATGGATCGCTGTCGGAACAAAGACCATGACGAGGTGATCCCCGGGTGAAACTTGTAGCCAGGAGGGGGGTGACCCCATAACAAAACCCAACGCCCAAAGACCGTCTCGAGGAAAGGGGAAAGCTACCACTTTGCTATGATCAAACCGCTCACGAAAGTTAAAAAGATCCGACATGCCTTTCAGGGTGTTGTAAATGCTCCTGACAAGGGGAATTTTCCCAAACGATTCATCCACAATCCGGTGAATTTGATGACCAATCAAATGGGTCATCCCCATCCCTACCAAGAACACCAGGAGACAAAAAGAGGCAATGCCCGAGCCAGGCACTTTGACATGAAACATCGTTTGAAACACATCGACAGTCATATGATCCAACGTGTCGAATAATGTGTACAGAATAAGGAATGTCCCCCAGGCTGGAACAATAACCAACAGGCCCGTCACAAAATAGCGTTTCATTCCTAACATATGGTCATCATTCGCCAATTAGAGGTTGAGTCACGAGTGTATCAAAACCATGAGGGTCTTTCACCATGATAGTCTCTCTATGATCATATTCTATTCGGACTTGTTGTATCTCTGAAGATCGGATGCTACAGTTAGGCAACGGGCGTCATTTAGGATTGCCCAATGTACATCTTGTCAGTTCCAAATTTCAAAGTTCTCCCCCTGAAACAGAAACCTTGAACTTTTCCCGACGGAGACACCCATGGTAGAGGAAAAAGAAACACCAAAAAAAGGGACCATAGGCAAGGAACTATTGACCATTCTGTGCTGTCCGGAGACAAAGCAGGAGGTGAGTTTGTTAGACAACCAAACGTTGAATCAATTAAATGCCGAGATCGAGAAGGGAGAACTTCAAAATAAGGCAGGGCATCCTGTCAAAGAAAAACTTGACGGAGGCCTCATCCGAAACGACGGGAAAGTTGTCTATCCGATTCGGGACCAAATCCCCATCATGCTCATTGAAGAAGGAATAGTTCTCAAAGAGCCCCTAAGCTCCTCCACTTGAACCTCGAAACCCGAAACAAGAATCCCAAACCCGGCCGAACGGCCGCTTACTCCAACATTTATTCTGCTGATCGTTCCGCCCTCAACCACCACCACACCGATCGACCCAATTGTACCAGAACGTAAAGGGATCCACTGATCAGGATTCCATATAGAGCAAAAGTCGCTCCAGACCACCCTTCTTGTCCATGCAAAACCAGGCCTAGCGTGATGTGGGCTCCAAGGCCAACACATAGGGCCAGGATAATCCACTCCCGTATCACTTTTTTCTTGGTTTGTTCTTCCATTTCAAGATGGAGGAATTTCTCCCCTACAAGGAGTTGGAATCCATACTTCCAAGGTTAAAGTGGGATATGGCGAAACAGGTTCAATCGCGGGAAGTGATCAGACCGGACTTTTCGTCGATTCAATTTCGGTAGCCGTCATGAGACTGGCTAAATAATCGCTCACAAAGAGTAAGGCTTCTTCTCTACCATCTGCGCGACGCCCTTTTTCCCGCCGTTGAATGGAAAGTTCGTGTTCTAGATCAGACTTCACATCACCAAGAAGTTTTTGAAGTGACGCCGTGGTTAAGTTGACATCGACATCTTCCAACTCCTGGCATCGGTCCAAGACCCAATTGAGTCCTTCGACTCGACCGAAATACCGGTCTTGATCAGCGGTATCGATTCGGCCCATGCTGGTCGCAAACGCTTGGCCCTCATAAATCAGGTTATAAAAACTTGCCACGGCCTTATGTAAGGTGGAATTCATTTTACATCTCCCGTTTTAAGATCATGAGTATTCTGTAACCATTATAGCGGGCTTTTTGGAGTTCTTCCACAAATTGCCGCCTAATTCATTCTTTTTACGTTCGATTAACATCTTTCTTTTATTACATTCGCTTGGTTACTAATTCATGAGGGTTTCCATATCATGTTTTAGCATAGAAGAAAAAGGAATAATCCTCCCTTTAGGCTCTAAACGTTGGACATTTACCGATGACCGACTCGGAATTTATGAATTAGGTGAATAGGAGAGCGTGAAACTCAGCCATAAAGCCATAATAGAGTTGTTTAAAATGTTTGAGGCTATCAGGGCTGGTTTCTTTAAGTCTTTTAAAGAAAAAAACCTGGTGGCGTGGATCAAGCTGTTCCAACAAGGCTATAAGTTGAGACATTTTAAAACTCCCGGCTGGAACACTTACGACATAGTGAACCAGTCGTTCAACAAATTGATGCGCAATGTAGTCGCTGGCCATATATTCCTGAGGGATCTCACCCTTTTCGAGGAACTCATCAAATGGAATGGCTCGCGCGGCTAATGGCGTTTCTTTTGGTACTTGATGGTGTTTCACAACTTTATTCGGAAAAACGATTTCAGTAACCCTTCAGTAATGTTGCTAAGTTACCATCATACAAGAAACCTGTCAGAATGTTCAAAATGACTTATTTCTGACCCTCTAAAGCCATGAAGGCCGAGCCTGGCCTTTCTACAGGAAAGGCGATCGCATTTCCTTCCCCTTTTCTCAAATGAGGAATCGAAGGTTTTTTGAAACCTAAAACTTAAAACCTGAAATTGTTTCAACGCGCCCATTTAAAAAATCCTGGCAGGATTTTCAAAATGGCCATGCACCTGCACAAATATTTTTTCTTGAGTCAGGTCCAGCAAGACCACGCATTGCCTGCTACGTCCCGCAGGGCGTCACCCTTGTTGGGCGAGCAGAGCATACAGAGAAGTACGTGTGCCCAACAAAGGGCCGAGAACGCCGCTGGTGGCCTTTTTCAACATCCTGTTAGGAAAGAAAAAGGCCGGGAGCTGATACCCAGCTCCCGGCCTTTTCGACACCTTCAGGCTCCTGGCTTGGTTACAGCCAGCTCACCCGCTCGGCGGGCCGAACGTAAATCGGCTCTTCCACCTG
>CAZGFD010000064.1:0-3388 GCA_964525045.1 uncultured Nitrospiraceae bacterium
GAGTCGTTTGAAAACAAAATATGCAGATTCATTTTATCTGATGATTTGATATATGTTCCGCACCCATCGTTGTCCACTTCAGCGCCTATTGGCGTCTTCGGACAAAGATCTCGAGCGTTAATAACGCCATCACTATCTTCATCTCGCAAATCATCAATCTGTGTGGCAACGGGAGTTGCGATATAGTCATACTTGTCTTCAGCTATTCCATAACTGCTATAAAGCCAAGCGCTAATCAGTAAAGAAAAAGAGAACTTGTTCATATTAATACTCTAATGCCTCGCTCCATTCTTCAGGTGTATCTACTCTCAACGCGTCAAGTAAATTACCAGTTGCATTCATTACACGATATTTGGCGTATTGTTCATCGTATTTTGCATCTAGATAATTCTTACGTGCTTCAAATAATTCATTCTCTGTATTTAATAGATCAAGCAAAGTGCGCTTACCGATGCGGTACTGTTTTCTGTACGCAACAACGGTATCTGAAGCAGAATCTACGTGGTTGGCCAAAAACTCTTTTTGCTGCGTGGTCATGTAGAGCGCACTCCAAGAAAGGTTAAGTCCTTCTTCTACAGAGCGAAATGTTCTGTCACGTAAATCTTTGGCTTTATTTAATTGATAAGCGGTACTCTTAGAACGATCTGCATCAGAGCCACCATTATACAGGTTGTAACGCATACGCAACATTGCGGAAAGCTCATCACTTGTCCCCTCAATCCCGCCTGCGTCTTCACGCCATGTCTGATTAGCTTCTATAGAGAATGTTGGGAGATTGGCGCTTTTTGATTGCTGATGCTGAAATCTTGCGGAATCAACGTCTACTTGAGAGACTTTAAATACTGGGTGATTTTGGAACGCTAATTGCGTTGCTAGCTCTACAGATAGAGGTAGTGCAGTTTGGTCAGCACGAGGAAATATAAGGTTATCAGGAGCTTGGCCAACAAGGCGTTTAAATTGGGTTTGTACGTCTAGTAAGTTGTTTTGCGCAGCGATCAGGTTACTTTTGGCTCTTGCTAGACGACCATCAACCTGAGACATATCTGCCGTGGAGCCGATACCTGACTCGACGCGCCTTTTTATGTCGCGGTGAATATCTTCATGTACAGCAAGATTGTTTTCTGACAAAGAGAGTACTTCTTCCGCCTTAATGGCATCCAAATATGTTTTAGCAACTTGGAGCGCGATGTCTTGCGCATCAGATAATAGTTGAAAACGTACCGATTCCGCTTCCGCAGCGGTGCGGTCGATATCGTTTATGGTATTTGAGCCGTCCCAAATCAATTGAGTGAGAGAAAGTGTTGCCTCTTTACGAGTTAACTCATTTTCTGTTCCAGATGCGAGATCAACATCTTCGTAACCAATACCAGCATCTAAATCTAATTGAGGCAAGTAGGCGCCTGTAGAAGCATTCGACTCATAAACTTTTGTTTTAAATTCATTGTAGGCAGCCTTAATTTCAGGGCTATGGGTAATTGTATACGCGACTGACTGCTCCAATGTTTGACTAAAGGCAGGAAAGCTAAGTGCAACTGCACAACTTAGTACTTTCAACTTAATCAACTTCACTCCAACTCTCCTATAAACTTTTACTCTAGTGAATACTACCAAATGTTGTGTCTCATTTTTGAGTAAAAATAGTGCTAATCGTCAATAAAATAACATTAGTTAAGTAAGAAGACTAACCAAAATGTGGAAATAAACGTTTGCTTTTGGTTACCAGAATTTTAATTAGGACAGAATCTTCATTGTCAAACAAAAGAATGACGAAATTAGCAGTGTATTGCAAACTTTTAACGCTAACTTACTGTTTTTTTGGTTTGAAAGTTGTGACACGGTTTAAAAGAAAATAAGTAAAATAAAGAAAAACTAGTTCAGATAATAGGTCGAAAATGTTATTTTATAAGGTTAGAGAATATAAGAAATGACAAGATATTGTCGCCGTTTTCTTGGGCGATTGTGTTGTAAAAGGTTATAGGCGTGGATATGAGTGCATACTTGGCTTTAGTTAATTTAGCAAATGGTCAAAAAGTAGTAGTTGATACTAACGGACTAGTTCGGACTTTGTTGGAGGGTGAACTTCCAAAACCAGGAGAAGTAATACTGGATAGAGCTTTAGAACTTAGCGATGAACCAACGGTAAATGTTGACTTTATTGGTGAAGATGGAGTGTCTCAGATTATTTCTGACGATATTCAAGCCATTTTTGCTGCTCTTGAGCAAGGACAAGATCCGACGCAACTTAGTGAGGACTTCGCTACCGCCGCTGGGCAACAAGTTAGTTCAAGTGCCACTTTGACTGGTACTATTGCACGAAATGCTGAAGAAACGATTGCATCCACTGAATTCTCAACAGAAGGCTTCTTATCCCTTGGTCTTTCTGAAACTCAAAGCCTCTCTTTAATTACACTTTACCCACAGCTTCAAGAAAACCTAGTTCCTGTTGAAACTAACGCGAATCCAGATGGTTTAGATCTAAGCCTTACAACATCAGAAGACCAACCTCTAAGTGGTCAGCTCACTGCAAATGATATAGACGGTGACAATGTCACGTTTTCAGAAGGAACGCCCCCAGTCAATGGTTCACTAGTCGTTGATGAAAGTGGTAATTGGACCTACACGCCTAACCCAAACTTTAATGGTGAAGATAGCTTTACAGTCGTTGTGTCTGATGGCAAAGGCGGCACAGACATCATAACTGTTAACGTTGGGGTAACGCCTACGAACGATAATCCAATCTTCATTGATGAAAACGGCACGCCAATAGGTGAAGACCTAAGTGTAATCACTCAAGACGATACCCCCGTAACTGGAAAACTTAATGCAATTGATGTAGATGGTGATGAACTTACCTATGTAATCAGTAATCCACCAGAAAACGGTAGCGTAATTCTAGACGATGAAGGGAATTGGACTTATACGCCTAACATCAATTCACATGGCTCTGACAGCTTTACTGTGATCGTAGATGATGGTAATGGCGGTGTGGACGAGATCATTGTCAATATAAATGTTGAAGACACCACAGCGGGCACGATCAGCATCAATGCGATCGCGACCGACGACAAAGTGGATGACAGCGAAGACGACAGCGTGACGCTCAGCGGCAGCACCACCGGCATCGAAGCGGGTCAAACCGTGAACGTGAGCGTGGTCGATGCGTCTGGCACCGAGGTGTACAGCGGCACAGCGGACGTTCAAGAAAACGGCAGCTGGTCAATCAGCGGCGTGGACATGAGCGGCTGGGATGATGAAGCGAGCTACACCGTGAAAGCGGATGTGAGCGATGCGGCGGGCAACGCGGCGGAACAAGCGACACGTCCGTTCACCACCGAAGACACCACAGCGGGCACGATCAGCATCAATGCGATCGCGACCGACGACAAAG
>CAZGFD010000065.1:0-2891 GCA_964525045.1 uncultured Nitrospiraceae bacterium
GTAAAGTGAATCTGCCCAAAAATTTGGCAATACGGAAATTCATAAGTTATTGAGGGTTCAGAATTCAGGTTGCTGGCTCAAGGCAGAAAATCAACCCAAATTGACTGAAGTTGACAATACCCCGTTAGGACTGAACACGAAAGTAGTTGCCTCCCTTAAAGCCTTCGTCATCCGTCCCCCAATGTACTTGTTTCTCTAATTTGGCTAAGAGAGGAATATGTTTGGAACAATGAATATAGGCTTCTTCAACTTCTACCATTACCCAACAGAAGGGGTGTCGGCCCCCCTTTGTTTTGATCTCTTCCAGCATAAGGGTGGAGACATTTGGCCACTGGGCCAGCTCATGATTTTCTAAAACTTGTGCCTTCCCGTTAACATGTAGGCCAACCGTGCTCTGGTAAAAATCAACAAAGATCATGCCAATATGGGGATTGGTCAATATATTTCCCACACTCGCCAGCACTCCATTGCCCCGATATTCCGGATAACCGAGCCATTTTGAATCTAATACCTGTACAAAGCCAGCCGGGCCTGCTCTCAATGAACAATCAGGTTTTCCGTGTTCATCCGCTGTTGCAATAAAGACCATGTCCTGACGATGAATGAAAACTTTCATTTCATCATTCAACTGGTCCACCCATTGTTTTTGATAAAAGGCTTGGGCGCGCTCCACAGTCCCTAATTTTTGTTGCGCACACTGTTCAGCGGAAGATCCTGCATACACAGAAGCTCGTCTCATATGGTTACTCATGACGATTTAACTCCTATTCCCTCCAAGACAAAGTGATGTTTATTTTCTATCTTGGTTGTTTATAAGCAACTCCCTCAATAATCCGGCAGACCCTGAATCCTTTCGCCTTAATTTTTTCGGCATCTTAAAGTCACAAATAATAAATGGCATTGTCAAATTAACTGACCTTTGGCGGACTGGGCCTCATGAAAACCCCAAAGGCCGGCTACCAACCTCACCAGTTCCCCTCCGAAATTATTAGTCACGCTGTCTGGCCCTGCCATCGGTTCTGCCTCAGTTTCCGTGAGGTCGAAGAACTCCTCGCGGAACCTGGGATCATCGTCACCTACGAAACCGTTCGTCCGTGGTGTCAGAAGTTTGGACCGGACAAGCACCCAAACTGAAAAATCCACAAGGACGGGCGGGCGACATGTGGCACATCGACGCAGCCTTTGTCACGGTTCAAGGCCAACGGCAATATCTCGATCGGGCGGGCGATCAAGACGGTGATGTGATTGATATCTTGGTACAAGAACGTCGCAATCAACTGGCAGGAGCACGCCTTTTTCGCCACTTACTGAAAGGATAAGGTGGGGAACCCGGCTGGCTTCGACTGAAAAGCTCGCAAGTTATGTGGCTACTCATCGCACGAACCTGCCGACCGTCACGCACCTCACCCGCGTCTATGCGAATACCCGCGTGGAGGTGTCGCACAAGCCGATGCGGGGACGTGAGTATAATTTGCGAGGCTTTGCGTCATCAACTCAGACACAACGGTTACTCACGTTGCAGGAACTGACACAGAATCTTTTTCGACTTGGCCCCCACCTTTTGCAGGTGGTCAACTACCGGATATGGCGGCCGAGGGCGTTTAAAGTTTGGCAGGAAATGTTCTGTGCATGAGCCGCCTTTTCCAAGCGGCTCCATTTTTTCCTCAGGCCGTAAGGTGGACAATGCTCCCACTAGGGGGCCACGCCCTTTCGTGCCTGCGTTTCGCTGCGGTCACCTCATAAAGGAGCATACCCCCTTCACATCCCCCGGACGGGGATTCCAATCCCTTTGCAGTTTTGAGAGGATGTTGAAAAGAAGTTGAGGGCCCGTTTCCGCCTGGCTACGGGGAACAGCCTTTGCAAAGGCCTGACTGGCTTGCTGGCCGAAGCTTTAGCGAAGGTTGGAGCGGGAAGCGCGATTTGGACCCACGACCCTCGCCTTGGGAAACCAATGACGGCTATTTATTAACTGCCAGATTGTCGGATGGGTTTCCCGTTTTCTCGCAAACTCAAGTGGTTGCGCGGATTCCATTCATTACGATGAGTACGATAATTCTGGCTGGTGGAAATTTTTGGTCACATTTTTTTTCTTTGGTTCATACGCTCTTTCCCTCCCTCCCGTTGATCACTCCTGTAGCGGCATTCTCCCAATCCTATTTGCCATGCAACGACGTCCGCAGGCCCGTCATCCAAGAGATGAGCGAACCCCGTTGCATGAAAATCAGAAGTTACCCCCCCTTCCGTCCCTTCCAGGTCCAAAGGCTCAACGGCGTTGGTGAAGACCGAAGTGATTGAATTGGGAAGTTAGCGAAGACCAACATGCTCGATAAGTGTCATCGTGGGTTCACGAAGTTCCGCCAACCTCGTCAGAGGGACTTCAGCAGCCCGAATACTTGCCCACGGTGGGAGGGATGGGTCCGTTTCGACCGCCCTATCCAAAGGATATTCTTTGTTAACTTCCGCGAACATCTTTTGGCCGGGGTGAGAAATCAGAAACTGAACGAGTCGCCTCGCTTCAGGCAGATGTGAGGTATGAGCAGTGACTCCAATGCCGGCAGCATTTATGATCGTCCCCATTTCGCCCGCCCCTTGATCGGTTATCAGCAGGGCAATGGGAGCCTCGGGATTTTTTTCTAAATGGCGGAAAATGTAGTAATGATTTACGAGGCCCAAGGCAACCTTTCCTTTGGCCACCGCATCGACGATTTGGCGGTTTTTTCCGAAGACAAAAAGGCCCGCATTGGCTTTGATTCCCCTCAGAAAGGTTTCTGCCACTTCTTCTCCATTAGCGGCACTGATGACGGAAACGCCCGCTTGCAAATATTCACTACCCGCAGTGGGGATGCCCAATTTTCCTTTCCACGGGGGTTTGGCGACATCTAAAATTGAGT
>CAZGFD010000066.1:0-2751 GCA_964525045.1 uncultured Nitrospiraceae bacterium
TCGTCGTTCGCGATCCGCAAGGGGTGTGGACGGAAGGGCAGGCCTATGGGAATGGAGACACCTTCGCATGGACGCCGCCTGACGTTGGCAATTGGGCGATCCAAGCGCGGGCGAGGAACGTCGGCACTACTGCGCCCTGGGAGGCGTTATCGGGTCGGCTTTTTGAGGTTGTGGCGGACCCGCCCGTGAGCTCGGTGACGCTGGAGGCGGACAAGCCGAGCCCGGCGCTGCTGGAGACCGTGGGCACGGTGACCTTCACGGCAAGCGCGGCGGGGGGCAGTGGGACCTACGACTATCGGTTCGTCGTTCGCGATCCGCAAGGCGTGTGGACGGAGGGGCAGGGCTACGGGAACGGGAACATCTTCGAATGGACCCCGTCTGACGTTGGCAATTGGGCGATCCAGGCGCGGGCAAGGAACGTCGGGACTTCCGCGCCATGGGAGGCGTTGGCCGGCCAAGGCTTCGAGGTCTTGGCGAGCTTGGTGAGTTCGGTGACGCTGGAGGCGGATAAGCCGAGTCCTGCGGCTCTCTCGACGGTTGGCACGGTGACTTTCACGGCAAGCGCGGCGGGGGGCAGTGGGGCCTACGACTATCGGTTCGTCGTTCGCGATCCGCAAGGCGTGTGGACGGAAGGGCAGGACTATGGGAATGGGGACACCTTCGCATGGACGCCGCCTGACGTTGGCAATTGGACGATCCAAGCGCGGGCGAGGAACGTCGGCACTACTGCGCCCTGGGAGGCGTTGACCGGCCGAGGCTTCGAGGTCTTGGCGAGCTTCGTGAGTTCAGTGACGCTGGAGGCGGATAAGCCGAGTCCTGCGGCTCTCTCGACGGTTGGCACGGTGACTTTCACGGCAAGCGCGGCGGGGGGCAGTGGGGCCTACGACTATCGGTTCGTCGTTCGCGATCCGCAAGGCGTGTGGACGGAAGGGCAGGACTATGGGAATGGGGACACCTTCGCATGGACGCCGCCTGACGTTGGCAATTGGACGATCCAAGCGCGGGCGAGGAACGTCGGCACTACTGCGCCCTGGGAGGCGTTGACCGGTCAGCTTTTCGAGGTTTTGAAGGACCCGCCCATCCTTGATGTCTCTTTTGACAATGGTGCGGATGGGTTTACCTATATCGATGATGCGTTCCTTGCGACGAATCAACCGGCCTATGCCAGCGGGTCCCATGACCCCGATCAAGGCTTTTCTGGCGGCGGGCTGCAAGTTCTCCTTGGAGGAATCGACGATGAGGACATCCTGCATATGTCTGGTGGGTGGCGGCAGACCTTCACCTTGGCAACTGACAGTGAGGTGAGCCTGACCCTCCGCTATAAGTTAACCCAGGGGACGGATTATGAGCTTGATGAGCTGAGCCAGGTCTTGGTAGCGGTGGATGACACGCCGGTTGGGGCTGCCCCGAATTATTATGTGGGGCAGTTGGTGGGGGATGGCGAGGGCGGGCCCCCACTTACGACGGGATGGGTGCAGGTGGTACTCAACCTGGGCACGTTGGCGGGCGGGGATCATAGCCTGACCATCGGGGGGTACAACAACCAAAAAACCTTTTTAAGCGAATCGACCGAAATATTGATAGATGATGTCGTGGTTGAATCGACGAACGCTCCACCCCCTCCTGAGCCCTTTCCGTTCCGAATACTCTACAACAACGACATGACCAATATGGTAAATACAACCAGCCCTTTTCATCCAACGGGCGCCCCATTCACGACTGATGTCCTACATGGATCCGTGGACGAGGTGGCTGAATTGACAGATGTTCATCTGCTGTCTCCTGGATTGGGATGGATACCGGTGTGGGATAGCCAGATATACCCTGCATCCGAACATTACCAACGTTGGGAGCAAACGACGGGATTGCAGGCTGATACTTTCGGTCAATTCCTTTTAGCTGGTGGAGACATCCTGCAGGTCTTTATTGACAGATGCCGTGAGATAGGTGAGATTCCCTTTATTTCGTTGCGTATG
The DNA here is from genome assembly GCA_964525045.1 of uncultured Nitrospiraceae bacterium. GTDB lineage: Bacteria > Nitrospirota > Nitrospiria > Nitrospirales > UBA8639. The sequence goes on from CAZGFD010000066.1 coordinate 1,977, forward strand.
AATGATCCTCACGAGCAGCAACATGCCGATGATTTCGCTGCCGGCATCTACCATCCTCGTTCCCAATGGATAAGCGATTTCTATTTGGCTCATCTCGACGATCGTCTTGGCGATGATTATCTGACTAATTTCCGCAGTCGAGGATTGGATTGGATGGTGCCGGAAGTGAGGGAACAGAAGTACGAGTTTCTGAGGGAAATAATTGAGAATTATGACATAGATGGCGTGGAGCTAGATTTTCTCAGATGGGATGGGTATTTCAGGACTTCTGAAACCACGCAAGCAGAGCGTGAAGCTGTGATGACGGCCTTCATTTCGCACATACGGAACTTGCTCGACGCCACCGCCAACCCCGGGCAGCATAGATGGTTAGGTATCCGTGTCCCAGTTTATCTGGAAACCCAAGGACAACCTTATTTGCAAAATTACAGCGACATGGGCATCGATTTGCAGGCCGTGACGGCGGCAGGAGTGGATTTTGTGAATCTCTCGTCCAGCTTTCCACTCGTCCAGCAAACAGATCTGGCTGAGATTCGCCTTTTGATTCCTGATACACCGATGTTATTCGAGATGACCCATGTGACATGGGTCCCCCAGGGCAGAGGGATTCAATTAGACTTCTTCCGGTCTACGGATGAACAATTCTATACAACGGCTGATCTGGCTTACAGGCAGGGAGTCAATGGCATAAGTCTCTTCAACTTTCAGTATTTCAGAGGTAATGGAGTCAACCCTCAGGCAGACCCTCAGGGGCCATTTCATGAACCACCCTTTC
>CAZGFD010000067.1:0-2621 GCA_964525045.1 uncultured Nitrospiraceae bacterium
CACGCGCAACCCGACTCGTCTGGCCCCTTGACAGCTTTTTTCATACGTGACCCCAATTCTGCGAATTCAAATTTCTTCCTCCGTGGGCCAACGGCTCCGGCCCCTTCGCCCCTCGAACGCGATTTGTGGGGGTGCCACCCTGGCGGAGAAAAAAATCTTCTGAACTTACTTTCTTAGTTCGGTCGTTCCCCTTACCGTCCCCAAAACTCCATCCTAAATCTTTTTGGCTTCCGCTGTGAATCTGAAAGTTAGGGAAAGTTGCCGCCCTGATTGAAGTATTCGAGATAGCATAGATTCTGCCTTTGGGGGGATGGACACCGTGGCTACAACACGGAACTAGATGTATATTATGTAGACACATTTCTAGTAACTATCTTTCTGGGGCCTGCGATCCTCCTCAATTAAGTCAAGCACTTAACCTCCCACCTTCCCGCTTAATCCCATTTTCGCGAATTGGCATCGTGTTTGCTCTCTCATTAGTTGAAGTCTTAGACAGCCTTTCAGAAATTAGGGAAAATTCTATGACAATCCGACTATTGACAAATCACCATCACACATATCTTTCCCCGCGGATGAAGGTCTCGCGCTTTTCCCCATACGCGGTTTTGCACCTGAGCATTTTGCTTCTCTTAGGACTGTTGGCATTACCCACTTTGGCCAGCTCACCAATGAATGACGAAGTCCTTAAGGCATCGCGCACCCTTGCGCGGGAAGTGACAGGCGCTGATGGTGCGCCAATGGTTCTAATACCTGCAGGACAATTTAAGATGGGGAGCGTGGAGCGCAAGAGGATGTTTAGATGGGAGAAGCCGTTTCCCGACGAGTTGCCGGCTCATACTGTGAACCTAGATGCATTTTACATGGATAAGTATGAAGTGACGATTTTTCGATATGTTCAGTTTCTTCGTGCTACTGGGAGACAACAGGATTTAGGAGAATGGAACCGATATAACCCCTTAAGTAAGGGCGATCGACCTGTATCGTTTATCAATTGGGATGACGGCCACGCCTATTGCGAGTACTATGGCAAGCGTCTTCCCACTGAAGCCGAGTGGGAGAAGGCTGCACGCGGATCCGATGGGCGGCTTTACCCTTGGGGGAATGATTTTCCAAGGCAAAGTCGACATATGAGGTCTTCATTGCCCCCCAAAGCCGTCGGTAGTTATGAAGGGGGGAAAAGTCCTTATGGCATATACGACATGGTGGGAAATGTGGAAGAGTGGGTGGCAGATTGGTATGCGGGGGACTATTATTTTCGCAGCCCCCAGAACAATCCCCAGGGTCCTTCTATGGGTAAAGCAAAAGTAATTCGAGGAGAGGCACGGAAAAGCGCTCGATCGGCTGTAAGGTCCTTTTGTCCGCCCAAACTTCGCCAAAGCCATTACGGTTTTCGATGTGCCCAGGATATTCTCTAGTCCCTGGCAATCCCTCCATGGGGCTAGACCTCATTCGCAAAAAAGTAATTCGCTGCCAGGATAGTCGATAATAGAAAGGAATCCTGGCCAAAATGGTGAAGCATTGATTGAATCTTCTGACTCCTAGAAAGAGTTATCAAGACAAAAGGACTCAATAGTTGCGAGGCAAGAATCAATGCCAACAGTATCCGACATCCAAGCTGTTCACATCACCCTTGAGACAGGCGACAAACAGTCTCTATTTATTCTGATTGCATCTGACGGAACGATCAATAGGCTTGGCACAGGCACCGTCAATAATAAAGACAACGATCTATTTATCGGTATCTCCCATGAACCATTATTCAACCGATTAATGGCACACATCGACGATAGAATGCTGATGTACCTGGGTGCTTATGAAATACCCCAAAAATTGGGCGTGTCGTCCAAATTGTCTATTGGATTCTGTTTTGCCAATGCAAAAGAAAACGGGTATGTCTTCAGTTACGGCTCCAAATCTCAAGGCCCACCCCAGGAGATCGTCGAGTTCGTAAAGGCAGCCGTGGAACTGACCGACCCATGGTTTCATCAGCAAAAACAAATGGTCGCCACCTCCCCGAACAAGGAGGACAGACCTTGGTGGAAATTCTGGTAGTCTTTCCTTTGCCCGCTTGTGGTATGTGATCATCCCCCTTGATTGCGTCCCATTCGCCAATAAGTTTCCGAAACAGTGTGGAAATGTCCCCAATGTTGGATAATTTTGCTTGACACATATAAGCAATATTATCTATATCGATTTCAAAACTGTTACTTCATGCTTCGAGGGGTTCGGCCCCTACTCCCAGCAACGCAATTTTGGGGATACCACCCCTCCGCCAAAAAAAAAACGAATCCGTTACCAGGGTAGGGGAGAGTCCGCCCTTCCACCCTCCATTTTGAGTGGTGTTAGATTGGTGTTTGGAATACAAACAAGCCAAAACGAAATTCGGTGAATTGAGACAATGAGAGACAAGCAGCGAAATTGTGAAACGCCAAGAAGGACAAGAGGTTTACCCGTCCTATCAACTACTTGAGTAATCCCATGTCTCCATATTCTCAAGCCGTTGGCCGGGGGTTCGAATCCCCTCACCCGCTCCAGCTTTCGCTGGTCCATTCCGGAGACATAGGTAACACTTTATACCGGACACATAGGTTACACAATCGTTGGAGCAAAGGGGTAGGGCA